>CAWAEB010000010.1:0-170859 GCA_963781015.1 uncultured Actinomycetes bacterium
GGAAATGACCCACGGATCAGTCAGGAGAGCCCCATATTCCTGCTCCGGTGGTTGACGGCACAGGCCGTGGCCTGAGCGGTGACGAAGGCTGCGAGACCGACGACGAACGCGTTGACGGGGGGCTTGTAGCGGACCTTTCCGTCCTTGATGGTGTAGGCGCCGATGCCGCGCACGACGCCGCCGAAACCGCCCCCACTGCCTCGACCGTCCGAGCCGCCACCGCCGCCGCCCATGATGACGGCGACGGGAATCAGGGTGACGCCATCGCGTTCGATGGGTTCACCGAAGGCCCTGTCGATGGCGAAGTGGCTTCCGGCTCTCGTGAACATGGCGTCGAGTTCCATGACGTGGCCTGCTGCCTCCCCGGCTTCCTGGCGATCCCCCCACCGCCAATACCCAGGGCTTCCTGCTCGACGAAGGCGCAGTCAGGGCCGCGGTGGAAGGTGACCGGGCTTCATCGCCTCAGGGTGCAGCGGGCGGGGTCCTCATACGGGGCTCGGCAGCCAGCTGCTCGGGTCGTCTTCGTCGGGCGTCAAGTGCAATTCGTCGGTCTCCCAGATGTGCAGCGGACGACTTGGACACACGCCGGTCGAGCGCCGACCCCGACGATGGGCGCTCGTAGCGTCTGCACCAGGCCGAGCAGGATATGCCTGCCGCCCGCGAACAGCCCGGGCCCCGGTCCTGCACGCACGGCGGATCGTGGCGGAGCCGGCTGGCCAGTGGCAGACTCGGTGCCTCCCCTGACATCGGAGGACCGATGACCGACCCGCCCGACAGCGAACGCGCCCTGCGCAAGTCCGTCACGGTCAACGCCACGGTGCAGGTCATCTGGTGGGCGTGGACGACCGATGCGGGAATCCGGACCTGGCTCCTGGGCGACTCGCGGATCGAGCTGCGCGTCGGCGGACCCTACGAGTGGTTCTTCAGCGACGACGCGCCCGAGGGGTCGAGGGGCTCGGAGGGCTGCGTGATCCTTGCCTTCCAGGCGCCGGCGATGCTCACCTTCACGTGGAACGCCCCGCCCCACCTGGATCAGGTGCGCAAGCAGCGCACGGTGGTCCTGCTCCGGCTGCGCCCGATTGGCGACGGCCGGGGCACGCGCGTGGACCTGACGCATCTCGGGTGGGGACAGGGCGGCCAGTGGGACGAGGCCTTCGACTACTTCGACGCGGCCTGGGACAGCGTGCTCAACGAACTCGCTACGCACTTCGCCGCAGCCGGGGACTGAACGACGCCTGACCGCCCTCGCGCACGAGGAAGACGTGCGGCAACGCGGATGCGGTGCGCTCAACGCTTGCCGGCGTGACCCTCGGCGTGACCCTCGGCGTGACGAGTCGGCGTGACCCACGCGATTCATCGCGCGACTCCCGGCAAGCCGGGAACCCGGGGCTCCGTAGTGCCTCAAGTCAATATGCCCGCGAAAGTTGTTCGGTGCCTCAGCTAGGAATGCCCGCGTGTGAGGGTCAGCTGGCTTTGACGCGGATGCCTTTGCGGACGTCGGGTAGGGCGCTGGGGAAGTTGGCGAGGTAGAGCTGTTCGGTCTTCTCTTTGGCCAGGACGAGCAGTCGGCTTTGTAGGTCGGCGATCCGCCGGCCGAGGGCGGCGGGGTTCAGGCTGTCGCGGTAGGCGAGCAACTCGGTCTCTTGGGCGGGTGAGAGGACCTTCGCGGCGAGTAGCCGGTCCAGGGGTGTGGCGGGGTCGTCGTAGATCCGCTTGCGGCGGCCGTTGCGGTCCTGACCCCAGCTGATCGGCTTCTTGGTCGGAGTCAAGTAGTTCAGCCGGTCGTTGACCAGGGGCCAGAGCTGGTTGAGGACCCGCAACTCCTCGGGGGTGTCGTAGCGGTAGTAGAACGCGTACTTGCGCACGAGGTGGTTGTTCTTGGACTCCACGGTGGCTTGGTCGTTCTTCTTGTAGGGCCGTGATCGGGTGAAGTAGATGTCGCGGTCCCCAGCCCACTCGATGACGTCGTGGTTGATGAACTCGCTGCCGTTGTCGAAGTCGAGCCCGCTGACCTCGAAGGGGATCTGCTGGTCGGCGGCCTGCAGCGCCCCCAACACGTGGGTCTGGGCGTTGTTGCGGATCGAGCGGGTGAACGATCCAGCCGGTGACGCACGTCGGTCAGATGTCACGCGTGCGGGCGAACTCACCCTTCAGCGCTGGGGCCGCAGTGGGCGACGGTGTCGACCCTCGAAGAACCCCGGCTCGGCCTCGACCTCGTCGCCAGCCTTGCGGATCGTGATCGAGGTACGCAGCAGCGGAGAGGCCTTGGTCGTCGAGACCCCGCGCAGCCCGTCGGTGGCCTTGGCCGGGGCCAGGTAGCGGTCGATCGACGCCGCGCTCATGCGCCAGCAACTCAGCACGCACCGTCGGGCTATACCGGTTGATCCCAAACACCAACTCGCCGTGCCGTTCCAACCCGTCGAGTTGGAGCCGCATGCTGACCACAAGGTACTTCCCGCACTGCCCACCCGAGGCCGCCCACACCCGTTGCAGCACCTTGCGCGCGTCGTAGGAGTACATCGCCGACCGCGGCTTCCGCGGCCGCCTGGCCACCGCTCGACCCGAGCCCGGTGACCGCTTCGAGGCAGCCACCAACCGGCGCCGGGCGTTGTCCCGCGACCACCCCGTCACCGACACCACCTCATCCAGGACCCGGCCCTTGTCCGCCTTGCCCGCCTTCACATAGGACTTCGCGTACCTGCTGGTGACCTCAGCCCGAGACGCCATCGACAACTCACTCCTCATGCCCTCAGCG
Organism: uncultured Actinomycetes bacterium; assembly: GCA_963781015.1. Lineage (GTDB taxonomy): Bacteria > Actinomycetota > Actinomycetes > S36-B12 > CAIYMF01 > Prado023. The sequence continues at coordinate 2,756 of CAWAEB010000010.1, forward strand.
TCACCGTTACGCGGGCATTCCTACGTGAGGCACGGACACCGTTTCGCGGGCAGTTTTCGTGAGTCTCGTCGGGCTCTTCCGCTGGAACAAGAGTTAGGTTAGCCTCAGCTTTGTCGTGGATCTGCGTCGTGTTGGCGTGAGGTGTGCGGTCTTGAGTTGGGACGTCGCGGTCAGAACCTCCCCGGAGGGGACGGGTCATGGTCATAGATGCTGTGCGCCGATGGGGGATGGCGCCGCTGATCTTGGCGGGCGTCGCTGTGCTGCTGGCCGGATGCGGTCCACAGCCGGAGCTCGACGCCCAATCAACCCTGGCCTCGGCATTGAGCGAGACAGCGCCCTCGGACTCGTCATCTTCAGCGGTCGACGACGGTGACACGGAGACGCCCGACGGTGACACGCGGGGTCCCGCTGACGTGGCACCGCTCGAGGTGGCCCTGCCGCCGATCGGGCCCGCCTCCCCGGACGCGCCAGCCCCGTTCCGCTGGTACGAGGCGATGCAGCGACTCGACTGCAGCCTCATCTCGGACACGGCCGAGGGCCGGCTGGGCATCTCTGAGGCGCAGCAGGCGATGTTCGCCTCACTGGCCCAACTGTGCCTGACCCTGACGGGCGAGGGCACAGCCATGGATTGGGGGTCTGCCGCGCGGGCCGTCGCTGCAACGCGGGGTGAGGCCGACTGCCTGGTGGTGGCCGTGCGCGAGATGCTCGTGGCCGCTGTCGCGGCGCACGAGGCAGACCCGACGGCGGTCCTCGCGAGGGGTCCCGCCGCGCCCGGCACAGCCTGCCCTGTGGAGATCACCGAGGTAAGCGCGGGCGTCGGTGATTCGGACGCGGAGTTCGCCCTGCGCATCGAGGGCCCCTACCTGTTCCAGGTCCAGGACGTGACAGTCGACGGGGCGGCGCTGTCGTTCGAGGCGCAGGAGGATCTCTCGGCCGATCCACCCCTGGTGACCTTGACCGCCTCAGGGTCGATGTGCCTGCCGCAGGGGGCGGCGGCCACCCTCGCCGTCTCGGGCGCCGGCTATGAGGTCACGCACCAGTTCACACCCGCAGTGTCGTTGGGCGACTGCGATGCGGCCATCAGCCCTGAGGTCGCACCGCCTGCCGACGAGTCGGCGGCGACGCCCTCCGCCTCCCCGGCGGGTTGAGGTGCCGGACGAGCGGGCCGCGCCGGCAGCTGCGGTGACGACCCCGGACGCAGCAGTGGGCCAGCCCGTCGAACAGGTGGCCGCGCCGGGCGGAATGGCCGCGGCGAAGGCGTTCCTGGCCTTCCTGCCCCCGGTCACCCTCATCACCGCGTTGCTCTTCTACTTCGGGTGGGCCCGCACCTACGCCCAGGCACGGGCCCTGGGTGCTGACGCGAGCCTGTTCGGCTACTCGACCCGCGACTACCTGCTGCGAAGTGTGGACAGTCTGTACTTCCCCCTGATCGTGTTCACCGCGTTGGGCCTTGTCGCGCTTGTCGGCCACCAGTGGATCCGTGGCCGGCTCGCGTCCGCGGCGCCGGGCCGACCGGTGCTCCCGTTGGTTCGCGGCGGGACCGCGATGATGATCGGCGGTGCGGCGATGGTCCTGTTCGGGCTGCTCTACGCGGGCGGCCTGCTGGGACGCGGTCGCGCGGTGGACCTACTCGGCCCGCTGGCCCTCGGAGCCGGGGTCCTGATCGGTGCCTATGGTGGTTGGTTGCGCGCCCGGGCTCGCGGCATGCGACGGGTGGGGGCGTGGGGGCAGGCGTCCGATGTGTCGTCCGCCTCGGCGTCCTGGTCAGGGCCGGTGGCCGCAGGGCTCCTGCTGCTGATCGCTGCGCTCAGCGTCTTCTGGGCGGTCGGGAACTACGCCACCTGGAGGGGCCTGGACCTCGCGGTCCGTGTCGCCTCGACATACCGGGACCGGCCAGCTGTGGTCGTCTACTCAGCCGAGTCGCTTGCCCTGGAGGGTGTGCCGCAGACCCGCCTGGAGGATCCGGACGGGGCCTACAAGTGGCGTTACAGCGGGTTGCGGCTGCTCGATCACGTGGCGGGCACGTACTTCCTCATGCCCGAGGACTGGGCGGCCAAGCCGCGACTGATCCTGCTGGCTGAGTCCGACTCCACCCGCTTCGAGTTCTCCCGGGGGTGAGGGTGGCGCCGATGGAGGGCGTCCGGCACGAAGCACCGAAGGGCCGAACACACATCAGGTCATCACACACCTCAGGTCGTCACACACCTCAGGTCATCCCTGCCCGGGCCCTGTCCGCCAGCGCACCGCGGCGAACAGCCGGAGCAGTTCGTCCTGTCTGGTCGCGATGCTCTCAGTGGTCCCGACCACCACGACTCGGTGCGCGCCAGAAGGGGTCGTTGCCTCGTATCCGAGGATTCGGATCGGACCGTTGACCTCGCTGAACACCAGATCCATCGCGAACCCACCCACCATGATCTGGTTGGTTCCATCCCCTGGGGCGGTTGACGAGGTGGGGAGGATCGTCACCGCCAGGTCCTGGGCAACGTCGGCGAACTGGGCGCCTCCCGCGGCAGGACCCGCGGCTGCCTGCCATTCTGGTGGCAGGGCGACCTCGAAGGTCGCTGTCGCGAGGACGGGCAGCCTGAGCGCAGCGGTGCTGGCGACCACGGGGAGGACCAGCGCCCCCGCGGCGAGGGCTGCACCCAGAACGCCGAGCCCGGCCCGCAGGATCGAGTGGTCGCGCGCTGCGCTGGAATCGGGTGCGCCGCGCGGGTCTGGGGCCCGGCGCGGGGGATTGGAACGCACGGAGCCCACGGTCGCCGCAATCAGGGCAGCCGGCATGACCGCCTGGGCGGCTGACTGCGCGCTGATGAAGTAGGTCAGCTCCATGCCAGGTGGGCGCCGGGGCATCGCTCCGGAAGCCAGGAACCCGTACCGGTAGATCGTCAGGGTCCACCAGGCGATCGCGGCAACCGTCACGCAGGCCGTGAGCGCGGAGACCATCGCCAGCGGCCACCACCCCCTGGGGAGGGCCAACGCCGCGGCCGCCGCCGCGCAGCATGCGGCTGCGAGGTGGGCGGCGGTCACCGACCGGCCGATGAGCACGGAGAAGTCGTCGGACTGGCGCACGGCCGAGTCCTGGAGCGTGCCGAGGAGGAGGACCCCGATCGGGGCGAGTCCGGCGGCGGTCCCGGCCGCGGCCCCGATCGTGACCGGCAGCCACCACCTGGGCGCGTTGCCCACGGACTCGGCAATCGCCAGGTCCCCGGGGCCGGTTGGCTGCTGGTCCCGCCAGATCCATGCCCCACCGGATCCGGTCGGCCCCTGAGCCGACAACGCCCTCGACTGGATGAGCGCCTGTGCCGGAAGGGCCATCAGGAGCACTGCCACGAGCAGTGGCGCCAGGAACGTCCGGGGCCCAAGGACAGTCGAAGGCAGGTACTGCCAGACCGGGAGCTGGCCCAACGCGCCGGGGCCGAGCATGGTGAGGATCAGGCGGGCCTGCGCCGACCACGCCAGCCACAGTGTTATCGCCACTGTGACGACGGCGACGTGCGCCAGCAGAACCCGCCTGGGAGGACGCGGCTCGGCCAACGCGGTCGCCACCCTCAACCGGGCGGTGTCGACGACCCAGCGCGCGACCAGGCATCCCATGACGACGGTCCCGAATGCCCAGACCCCGAAGCCGGCCCACCCGGAGAGCCCCTGCGCGACGCTGCCGACCGCGGAATTGATCGTCAGCAACGGTGCGATGGCCAGGCCCGTGCCCAGGCCAACCCCGACCCTGAGCACCACAGGCTGGCGTGTGCCGCGTGCGACCTCGCGCAGGGCCACCCGCCAGGCCCCGGTGCACGCCACCGCAGCGAGGAGTGGCGCCACGATGAGCGCTGCCAGAGGCGTCGCCGATGCCGGGGCAACCAGGTACAGAAGGTCGGAGAAGCTGGCCATGGCAGACCCCGCCGCGATGCCGGCGGCGAACCCAGCCCAGCCTGATGCGCTGAACATGCCGTCCGGGTCGGCCAACAGGGCGCGCCGCACCTGCGTGGGCGGATGGGTGTTCAGGGCATGGGGCAGGCGCCGTCGGGGCTCCGGCTGGGACCCCAGAAGCCGGTCCAGGGCCGCGGTCGAGCCCCATTCGGCCGCACGATCGTCGGCGTACAGCTCGCGCGTTCGCAACAGGGCAGCCATCGTGAGCCCGACCAGACCCGCGAGGGCTGCCGTGCGCCATCCGAGCCTCAGCAGGTAGCCCAGGTCACGAACCGCGAAACTCGCCACGACGGGCACCACGGCCAGGCCGAGGAAGGCCCACCACACGGCCAGTGCGTAGTAGGTCCAGGGCACATCCCGGTTCGCGACGTGGCCAAGCTCGTGGCGCACGACCGCATCGAAGCCGACCGGGTCCACCGCCTGGGCGACGACCAGGCCGCCAGTGACACCAAGCCGGATGTCCCGGCCTGCGCCGAAGGCATACCCCGAAACGGCGGGGTTGGTCGCCTCAAGCTGGAGACCTGGTGTGGGACGAACCCCGGCCGCGTCGGACAGTGCCTGCACCGCTGACACCAGAGCGGCACCGTCCTCAACGTCCGGCGGGGCGAGGTGGCGCCGGCGTGCCCGCAAGCCTGGCAGGAGTCGGTACCCGACCCAGCCCGCCAGCAGGACAAGCGCGCTGCCCGCAACGGCGAAGCCCGCCTGCTCCCGGGATACACCTGAACGGCACATCGCCTCGGCCTGCAGCTGGGCGGTGCTGATACCCACCGCGGTGCCGGACACGTTGGCGCCTCGGTCGATGCACGTGCGCAGGGCCGCCGCGAACAACTCGCCGCGTGCTGTGAACCACAGGGACTGGAACAGGTACAGGCTCGCTGAGGTGACGGCGGCCAACAACAGCAGGAACCGGATCGCGGTGTCGCTGGGCAGGGATCCCGGCCGCAGCGCGCGCATCTGCGTGCCCTCAGGACCTCGTGGCCAGCGCAGCCACCACTGCGTCCGCCAGGCGCTCGGATTCCGCGGGTGCCAGGGCGAGCGACGCTGCCTCGGCCCGGGTGATCTCCGAGACCAACGCCAATTGCTGGCTAGTCAGGGGTTGGGGTTCCGATTCGTCGGGTGCCGAAGTAGCGGGCTTGTGGGCGAACAGTGCGGTGATCCGACCGGCCAGGGAGTCAGCTGCGGTGTCGCCGAGCTTCTCGGAAAGGCGTGTGAACAGGCGCTTGACCAGGTCCAGCGCGAACGGGGTGACAAGCACCACTGCGGTCTCGACTCCGAACCCGAGGGCGTCGCCCCCGGTGCGCCGCGCGGCCATCGTGGCCGACGGATCGGCGTGGTAGCGCGCAGCCGTGGGCTTGAACAGCGGCAACTCGGCGGGTGACACGTCAGCGACCGCCTGCCGGGCGAGCACCTCCACCGCCCGGTCCTGGATCGACAACTCAGCCATCCCCGGCCTCCTTTCCGACCGATGTTGCGCATGGTAGGCCCGGCCAACGGCCAAGGGGAAGGTCTGAGGGGATCTCGATCTCGTGTGGAGCTGCCACGCGCCCTCAAGCACGCGATCATCGCAGGCAGGGGGTCAGGCTGCTTGCCCGAGCCCTTCACCTCGCCGCTCGTCGCGCATATGCTGCCGCGCATGGCCCACCCAACCACGTCGCGGCGCCCATGAGAACCCCTGGCGACCCCGCGCATGCCTCGATCGCCTCGGTCGCCGATGTCATCAGCGCCATGGAGGAACTGTCGGAAGAGCTGCCCGCCGGCGACGGCGTTCGTGCCTTCAACCAGATGTACCTGGTGACCACCCAACAGGTCGAGCAGGCGATTGTCGGCACGCGCTTCTCCGACCCGGCCTTCATCTCCCGTCTCGATGTGGTCTTCGCCGGCCTCTACCTGGACGCCCTCGACCGGTACGCGACTGCACCGGAGCAGGTGCCGCGATGCTGGCGAGCCCTGTTCGATGTGCGCAACAGGCCGCGGATCGGGCAGGTGCAGTTCGCGATCGGCGGGATGAACGCCCACATCAACCACGACCTCTCCCGCGCTCTGGTGCTGACGGCGGCCGAGTTCGGTGGGCGGCTGGACCGCGACAGCCCATGGCGCTCGGACTACTTGGCGATCAACAAGGTTCTGGCTCGTACCCAGCCGATGGTGAAGCAGGAACTGCTCACCGGTGCCTTCGCTGCCCTGGACCACGACCTCGGCGACGAGGACGACCGAGTGGGGATGTGGGGGATCGAAAGAGCGCGAGAGTTCGCATGGTCGACCGCGCAGGCACAGTGGGCAGTCCGGGGGACCTTCATCGAGCGGTCGCTGGTCGATGCCCTCGACCAGATGGTGGAGCTGTCGTCCCGTCTGCTGCTGACCCCTCGACCCTGATAGCCCGCCCGCCGCCCCTGCTGGAGGCCGGCTGCCGGTTTGAATCGCTAACGTCGACGAGAACCTGCAGACGGCGTTCTTGGGGTGCCGGTTGATCCCTATGACACCCAAGGCGGCCGAGCCGGCGCCGCCCGCCCTGCCATGTATCAGGACGTGGGCTGCTGAGGTGGTCATCAGGGTCAGGTCCGTGCGCGGGGTCGCCCCCAGTGGCGGCGGGATCGGAGGGTGATGGTGAAGGGTGCACCGTTGTTGGCAGGGGTCCCGGGGTGTCCGGTGTCGTGGGGGTGGATGTCCCATCTGCCGAGGTCGACTTGGCGGTGGTGGGCCCAGCAGAGGGTGACCAGGTTCGGTAGGTCGGTCGGCCCGCCCTCGGTCCAGGGCTTCAGGTGGTGGATCTGGCAGTGCGCGGCGGGTACGTCGCAGCCGGGCAGGATGCACCCGCCGTCGCGGACGGCCAGTGCTCGGCGTTGGGCGGTGGTCGCGACCCGTTGCGTGCGGCCGACGGCCAATGGCTGCGGTGCAGTCAGCGCCTGTGTGGTGAGTTGCGCCAGACGGTGTTGGTCGATCCCCGGTGCACGTCCACCGGGCATGGCCCGTGTGTCGGCCGTGTCCGATGTATCGGCAGTGCCCCGTGTATCGGGTGTGCCCCGTGTGTCGGCCGTGTCCGATGTATCGGCAGTGCCCCGTGTATCGGGTGTGCCCCGTGTGTCGGCCCTGTCCGGTGTGCCGAACGTCCCGGACGGGGCTCCGCCGGGCGGTGGGAGGTTGTCCGGCGGGTCGTCGGTAGCCATCGCCCCGGTCTGGCAGGGTTCAGTCACCACCGGGGTCAGGCTCGGGTCGCAGAGTACGAACCTGGTGTCGGCTGCACCCAGGTGCAACCCGCTCCCGGTGACAGCGTCGAGGTCGGTGGTGAGAGTGATCGAGATCGGCGCACCGGCCACTGCCCCTGCCACTGGCCCTGCCCCAAATGGGGTGGCTGAGCTGGGCCCGTTGTTCGGTACGGCTGCGGTGGCGGCCAGTTCGATCAGGGCATCAGCGCGGCGTTGGGACGAGGTGAGGCCGTCACCGGCGACGCGCATCCGAGCCGCGGTGGTGTGGATCGTGTTCAGAAGCTCGCCATCCAGGCGGGCCAGCGAGCCGGTGATGTGCACCGTGTCATCGAGCACGCTCAACGACAGGAACCGGGCCTCGTGAGCCTTCTGCGCCGCCAGGTCCGGGTCCTCAGGCGGCGGATCGACGATCGCCCGGGCCCGCGCGCAGTACGAGGCCACCGTCGCCGGGGTGACCTGACCCCACAACGGGCTCAGCCCGTCCAGGACGGCCTGAGCCTTCTCGACGGGCAGGCCAGCCACGCCCTTCGCGGCCGCATCGACGTGCTCGGCGGTGATCGCCCCGGCCAGCCAACTGTCGGCCAGGTCGGTTCGGTCGCGAGCCAGGTGCCCGGCTCGGGACAGTGACCTGGCCCGGCCCCGTGACCAGTAGACCTGACTGGCCATCCCACCGGCGGACAGCAACGGCAACGATCCCCCGGCTTCCGCAGCGGCCATCCGCATGCCCAGCACCGCCTCGACCTGGGCCAACACCCCCAACAGGGCACAGACGTCCGCGGCCGGCCGGTCCCCGGCATCCAGGCCGACGGGCAGGACCCCTTCGGTGACCAACGCCCGCACCGCCCCCAGCACACCGGCCACGCCCGTCGAGATGTCTCGGAATGGGTCGTCCGGTCCTGGAACACCGGCCCCGCCCTCCCCAGCGACATGGGATGCGCCGGGACGCTCGAGCAGGTCAATGACCAGGGAGCCGCGTTCAGCCCCGGTCAAGAGGTCGTGATCGTTGTCCATGACCTCCCCCATCTGTCGAACGTGTGTTCGAATTCTATCACTTCTGGCGGACCGCACAAGCACGAACGGCATCACTGTGGATGGTTTCGCGACCGGCATCCAGGGGCGGCTGGACGCACCGACGGCTGCACAGTCCTGCTCGACGTGCTGGGTGTGTCGGCCGAGGGACGCCGTTGGACGTGGATGCGTCGATTGCCCGTCCTGTGGGGGATCCGTCGCCGTCCGCATCTCCCAACCTGCCGGAAGTCCGGGGCTGGGGGCCGCCACATCGACGCAACCATCGCGATCGCCTGCACGCGTACCTGGTCCCGGGCGCCTGCGAACCCCCGGTGCCTGCGAACCCCGGCGGCTGCTACTCCGGCCGATCCAACCCCGGCCACAGCGACCCCTCGAGCGCACGTCCGTCAGGAGCGCATGATGGGGTTGTGACCATGGCTGAACCCGGCTCCGAGCCACTCTCCGATCCCCTGTTCGAACCACTGCCGCTGCCGTGCGGGGTGATCCTGCCCAACCGGATCGCGAAGCCGGCGATGACCGAGTGCCTGGCCGATCCGCGCACCAACGATCCCAACGCCCGACACGAACAGCTCTACCGCACCTGGGGCGCGGGCGGCGCCGGGCTGCTCGTCACGGGCAACGTGATGGTCGACCGCCGCCACCTCGAGCGCACCACCAACGTGGTGCTCGACGATCGCACCGACCCGACGGCCGTGCGACGGTGGGCGGACGCGGCGCAGGAGTCGGGTGTGCCGACGATCGTCCAGATCAACCACCCCGGCCGACAGTGCAGTGTGCTGGTGAACCACAGGCCCGTCGCGCCCTCCGCGGTCCGGCTGCGCGTCGTCTCCGCCTTCGCCACCCCGCGGGCGCTGGCAGACCACGAGGTGGACGAGCTGGCAAGCCGGTACGCCCAGGTCGCAGGGCAGGCGGTGGCCGCGGGATTCGCCGGCGTCCAGGTGCACTCGGCGCACGGCTACCTCCCCAGCCAATTCCTGTCGCCGCTGGCCAACCGCCGCACCGATCGTTGGGGCGGACCGCTGGCGAACCGGGCCCGGTTCCTGCTCGAGGTCGTCCGCCGGACCCGCGCTGCGATCGGGCCGCGGGCCGTGCTCTCGGTCAAGCTCAACAGCTCGGACTTCCAGCGCGGCGGCTTCCTGCCCGAGGAAGCGGTCCAGGTGGCATGCTGGCTCGAGGCGGAGGGCATCGACCTCCTCGAGGTCAGCGGCGGAACGTACGAGTCCATGGCGCTGCTCGGCATGGCCGAGGGTCAGGACCCGGCCGGGGACTCAGAGGCGTACTTCCTCGACGCTGCTGCGCGGATCAGGCACGAGGTCAGCACGCCGCTCCTGCTCACCGGCGGGCTGCGGACGCCCGGCGTGATGCGCGGCCTGGTCGCCGGGGGGACGTTGGACATGGTCGGGGTGGCGCGGCCGCTGTGCACCGATCCCGACCTGCCCCGCCGGATCCTGGCCGGGGCCACCGGCGCGCCGGCCTCCCATGACGTGCGCATCGGGTTCCGGCCGCTGGACGGGATGAACGAGACCGGCTGGTACGGCGCTCAGATCGCCCGGATCGCCGACGGGAAGCAGCCCGACGCCGAGCTGGGTCGATGGGCGGGGATCCGCGGCTACCTCGGCGCCGAGATCGGCCACTCCCTCGTTCGCCGCGTGGGCAGGGCCTGACCCTGCGGTACAGGGCGCCAGCCGGCAGCCAGCGGGCCGACCAACGCGGAGATCGCCGAGTAGCTGCACATCTCGCTGAGCAAGGCGCACATCGCCACCCTCATGACCACGCTCGGCGTGCGCAACCGTGTCGAGATCGCGGGCTGGGCCCACGAGACCGGCCGGATGTGCTGACCGGGTCAGGTCCAGGACCGTCGGCGGGCCACGCCGACCACCTGCAGCCACTCCGGCGCGGGAGCAGGGTTGGTCAGCAGGGTCATCCCGGCCTTGCCCATGACAGCCTGGGAAGCGAGGTTCGCGTGCTCCGTGCAGGCCAGGATCCGGCTGAGGTTGAGCTGGCGCAGCCCGTAGCCGATCATCGCGCGGGCGGCGCGCGTCGCGTGGCCCTGGCCCTGGTGGGCGGGATCGATGGCCCAGAACAACCCGAACTCCGGGATCCAGCCGTCCCCCGCCGGCTCGCGGCGCAGTTCGGGAATCTGGTCGAAGGGGCCGATCAGCGGCACGAAGCCGACCGCCCCGATCACCTCGCCTGACGCGGCCAGTGTGATCGCCCGGTCTCCGTATGGAGGCTGGAGAGCGCGAGGGAACCAGCGCGCGTTGAGCTCCTGCCACGTGACCCAGGAACGTCGGTCGGCAATCGCGTCGGTGTCGCCGAGTAGTTCCTGGTCGCCGAACGCCAGCGCCAGGACGCGGTGGATCGCCTCGGTGTCGTCGTCGGTGAGCGACCGGATCCGTAGTTCGCCAGTCGTCAGTTGCATGTCGTTCATTGACGCATCCTGCCGGTCCGGTCAGTGGTCTGCGGCGCGGGCTCGCTCACCTGCACGGCAGACGCGCGACCGAACTCAGGTGATCGACGCCTGGTAGATGCTCTCGATCGACTCATCGAGCATGGCATCGAACTCCGCGTCGCTCTGCGCCACCGACAGCCCTGCGGTCAGCGCCCGGGAGAAGCTCGCGACCACGCCGTGCTGGCGGGCCAGTCGGGCGTTGGCCTCCTCTCGCGAGTACCCGCCGGACAGCGCCACCACCCGAAGGATGTTCGGGTGCTCCACCAACTCGCGGTAGAAGTCGTCGGTCTCCGGCGGCGTCAGCTTGAGCATGATGAACTGCTCCGCGCCGAGCGTGTCGGCCTCGGCCAGCATCGCCCTCTTGAGCAGCCCTTCGGCCTCGGCCTTCTCCGGGGAGTGGATGTCGATCTCGGGCTCGATGATCGGCACCAGCCCGCCTGCGATGATCTGCCTGCCCACCTCGAACTGCTGGGCGACCACTGCGTTCACCCCGGCCTCGTTGCCCAGCTTGATCACAGACCGCATCTTCGTGGCGAACACCCCGTGGCCGAGCGCGCGGGCCAGGACCTCGTCCAAGCCGGGCATGGGCTTCATCACCTGGGCGCCGTCGACCTCGGCAGCCAGGCCCTTGTCCACCTTGAGGATCGGCACGATGTTCTTCTCCTGCCACAGGTACTCCGCCGCGCCCGTGCCCTTGATCTCGCGCTCCATGGTCATCTCGAACAGGATCGCGCCGATGATCCGCTCCCCGGTGAAGACCGGGCTGGTCATGATCCGCGTGCGCATCTGGTGGATCAGGTCGAACATCTCGGCCTCGTCGGAGTAGCCGGACTCATCGATCCCGTAGAGCCGCAAAGCCTTCGGGGTGCTGCCGCCGCTCTGATCCAGTGCGGCGATGAATCCCTTGCCGCTCTTCATCTTCTGGAACTGCTCGCTGTTCACGGCGTCACATCCTCCTGTTGCTGGCCAACCACCGGACCCGGCGGCCCGGAGGCCCTTCGCTGTCTCACTTCAGTCCTACGCCGGGGGAGGTGCCCACGTCAAGCGGGCGCAGAATCCTCGTCCGCTTGACGGCGCGGCCCGATCGACGTCCCCATGTCATCGATCCGGCAACCCATGTGCCAGATCGATGACACAGCGCGGCGGGCTCACACCTGGGGCGTGTTCAACCGGAGAACGTACTCACCCACCTCGACACCGAGGGCGCCGGCCAGCCGCGGGCACTTGGCCTTGAGCAGGAAGTAGATCCTGCGTTCGGCGCCGGACAGGGCCTCGAAGTTGCCCTGCCCCTTGCTGATCACGACATCGGCTTGCTCGAACAGCACCAGGAACTCCTGGCTGCACTCGGCCAGGATCGCGCCCGGCGCGGCACAGCCCGTCGACACGACCATTGCATGTGCGGCGATCCCCACGGCCTGCGCCTCCTTGGCCGTCACGTCATTGATGATCGGCCGGTCGCGGACGGCGAACAGGACCTCGTGGCGCAGGGACAGCGCTTCTGCCAGCACCTTGTCGAACACCGCCTCACCCGCGTTGTCGCCGATGATCAGGACAGTGCGGGCCTGCGCCAGGTCGGCCACGAGGGGAGCCAGGTCGCATACCGCGAACGGCGCTTCGAGCTCCGCGTTCACGCAGGCCTCGATGTCCAGGTCGGCGAAGATCGCGGAGTCCATCACATTGCCGGTGGCCGATACCTTGAGCGCCCCCAGCAGGACGTCGGAGCGGTTGAAGGCGAACTCCCGGAGCATCGGCTCCAGCCGCAGCGCTGCTGCCACGTCACGGGACTTGACCTGCTCGTAGGGATCGGTCAGCCCGGTCCGCTCCTTGACGATGCCGTGGATGGCGGCGGCCAGCTCAGGCGCGCAGCCGTAGGTCCGGTGCTGTGTGAGGGTCTGCAGCGCATCGTCCATGATCGCCGCCTGGACCTCGTCGTCCGGACTGGCCATCCGGGCCGCCTCGAGGGCCTGGCGCGCCATGCAGGGCAGGCAGTCCAGGAACATCTCCATCAGGCGGTATCCGTTCAGATCGGCAGCGCGGGAGCGCTGGCACGGCTGGCTGCATGCACGGCCGTGAGCATCCCGCGCAGGAAGACCGAGTGCAGCGGGCCCACCGCCCGCTCGGCGGCCGGCGCGCCGCTGGTGGCCAGGAGGGCAAGCGCCCGGGACAGCGCGTGCGGACCCGCGCCGTCGAGGGTGTCGACGAGCAGCTCCCCGAGCTTGCCCCGTTCGATGGCCATGGTGACCATCCGGTCGAACGTGTTCTCCGGGGTGAACACCCGGGCCTCGCGCGGTGCCATCGAATGCGCGCCCCAGCGGCACACCTCGTAGCAGACTCCGCACCCCAGGCACTTCTCCGGGTCCACGATGGCCCAGTACGGTCGCAGGCCCTTGCCCTCGTTGTCGATTATCGAGATCGCGTCGGCTGGGCAGCGCCGGTAGCACTTCTTGCAGCCCCGGCACTTGTCCAGGTCGATCTCGGCGACCCAGTTGGAGGACACGATCGCGCCGGTGATGCCGTGCCTGCGGATGGACTGCATCATCCCGCAGCAGCAACCGCAGCAGTTGCACATGTAGCTGATGCCGTGCTTGACGTTGTCCGCGGTCTGGGCCAGGCCGGCTGCCTTGGCCATGGTCAGGATCTCCAGGCCCTCGGCGTTGCTGATCTCCTCGGCGATCCCGGAGCGGACAAGCGCCCGGGCCGCCCCACCGAAGGTCATGCAGGTCCGGGTGGGCTTCCCGCAGCCCTCGCCGATCAGGTTCGCGTGCGTGCGGCACGGGCACTGCGAGACGGCGATGCTGTCCGCCTCGGCCACGATGTGCGTGGCCAGCTCCCAGTCGAGCACCTCCACCTGGGGGTCCTCGGGAAGCGACTCCTCGCGAACCAGCGAGCGCCCGATCTGCGTGCTGCCGGAGAAGACGGCGTTCGCGAACGAGCCGTCGGCGTACATGTACTCGTGGAACAGCTCGGCCAGTTGTTCCATCGGTGCGTCCTCGCGCACGCGCATGAACGTGAACTCGAAGAACCCGATGACCACCGGGGCCAGGGCCACCTGTCGTTGCCCGCCGTGCTCGAGGTCGAGCACTAGCCCCTTGGCGGCCATCGAGTCGATGATCGGGTCGAGCTCCTCGACGGTCCGGCCGGTCCGCCGGGCCAGCAGGGAAATCGAGCAGATCGTCGGCATGCAGGCGGCGATCTCGGCCTCCTCCGTGGAGAACAGCAGGCGCAGGATCTGCTGGAACACCGCTGAGTCGGGCGCCCCCGTGGGCATTCGATCCAGGCGCTGCTGCAGGCGCTGGTAGGCGAGATCGGGGTTGGCGAGCAGGTGGCCCATCGGACGCCTCCTTCGCGGGGCGGACCTCTGTCCATCCAACCCTGCATCCCATGGGCGGTTCAGGGCCGAAGGTCACCCGGGCGGGGGGCGGGGGGTGGTATCCAGCGCATCGCTGTGTCATCGATCCGGCACTCACACTGCCAGATCGACGACACAGGAGTCGGCCATTTCCTCCTGACCCCAGGCGGGGTGGAAGGTGGGGCCGTGAGTGCCCCCGAAAGTGCCGTTGCCATGCCCCCGAGGGGTCGTGGCCCGACCAGCCCGACGGCGGTCGGCTCGGCACTGGTGATCGTCTCGATGACCAGCGTGCAACTGGGGGCGGCCGGCTCGATCACCCTGTTCGACGACATCGGTCCGGGCGGCACCGCCTGGCTGCGGCTCACCTGGGCCGGGCTGATCCTGCTGGCCGTGGTGCGCCCGCGGGTGCGTGCCCTGAACGGGAACCAGTGGCGGGCGGCCCTCCTGCTGGGGGCCGTGTCCGCCGTGCTGACGCTGTCCTTCCTGGCAGCGATCGATCGGCTGCCGCTCGGGACGGCCGTCGCTGTGGAGTTCCTCGGTCCGCTGGGTGTGGCCACGGCTCAGTCCCGGCGCCGTAGCGCCCTGATCTGGCCGCTCATCGCCGCCCTGGGCGTGCTGGCCCTGACCCGCCCGTGGTCCGGGGACATCGACCTGGTCGGCCTCGGCTTCGCCCTGGCCGCGGCCGCAAGCTGGGCCGGGTACATCGTGTTGACCCAGCACGTCGGAGATGCGCTACCGGGCCTCACGGGGCTGGCCATCTCATTGCCCGCCGCTGCCCTCGTTGCGACCCCGTGGGGGATCGCCCAGGCCGTGCCGAACCTCACCTGGCCGATCGTCGTGCAGGGCCTGGGCCTGGCCATCCTGCTCCCGCTGGTGCCCTACGTGCTTGAGCTCTCCGCCCTGCGCCGGCTCACCACCAGCGCCTTCGGGGTCCTGATGAGCCTGGAGCCGGCGATCGGCACCGTGGTTGGTGCGGTACTGCTCTCCCAAGGGCTGTCGGTGCTCCAGGTGATCGGTATCGCGCTGGTGGTCACCGCCGGGATGGGTGCGGCCCGCTCGGGGTCCCGACGTTCTGCGTAGTCGATTCGGCCCAAGAAGTCGGCCAGATCGACTACGCAGGGCGGGGTTTCAGCCGCCGACCAGCTCCAGCAGCGGCACGTCGCCGGCGGGCGTGAAGCCGAAGACCTGGCCCAGGAAGGAGAGCTCCGCGTTCAGGCAGGCGATCCGGTTCTCCGCCCGCCGGAAGCCATGCCCCTCACCAGCGAACGTCACGTAGGCGTGTGGCACCCCACGAGAGGCCAGCGCGGCGACGATCTGCTCGGACTGCGCCGGGGGCACCACCCGGTCATCGAGGCCCTGCAGGGTGAGCAACGGCCTCGTGAAGCCATCCAGGTGCGACAGGGGCGACCGAGCGGCGTACACGTCGGACGCCTCAGGCAGCGGCCCGACCATGCGATCGAGGTAGCGGCTCTCGAACTTGTGCGTGTCGCGGGCCAGTGCCGCGAGGTCCGAGACGCCGAAGTAGTTGATCCCCGCGCTGAACGTGTCCCGGCGGGCCAGCGTGGCCAGCACGGTGAAACCGCCAGCGCTGCCACCACGGATCACCAGCCGCTCAGGGTCGGCCTGGCCCGAGGCGACCAGGTGCTCGGCCGCCGCGCAGGCGTCGGCGACGTCGAGTTCGCCCCAGTTGCCTCGCAGGGAGTCGCGGTAGGCGCGCCCGAGTCCGGTGCTGCCGGCGTAGTCCACCGAGATCAGCGCGAACCCGCGGCTGGTCCAGAACTGGACCTCCAGGTTGAAGGAGGGATCCGCCGCGCTGGTCGGCCCGCCGTGCAGGGTGACGATCAACGGCGGCTGCTCGTCGGCGGGCGCGGTCACGTCCGGGTTGGTGGGCGGGTAGTACCAGGCGAACGCGGTGCGGTCCCCCGAGGGGAAGGACACCCGCTGGGGCCTGCTCAGCTGGTCGGGACTCAAGCCGGGATCCGGAGCCGGGCGCAGGACGTGCAGCTCCGTGGGGTTCGCCGCGTGGATCTCGACAACTTCAGCGGCTCGGTCGGCGTACGTGGCGATGGCCACGAGCCGCTCGCCGTCGGCCACCAGGCAGCGCAGCGACATGCAGGCTAGCCCGTGCTCGAGCACCGCCTCCTCCTCGGGGATCTGCACCAGCACCGCGTGACCCTGCTCGGAGGTCGCGGCCCACACGGTGCCGTCCCGGGTGGTGGCGATGCTCTCCTGGCCGAAGATCCAGGCCGGGCCCCCGACCTCCCGGTCGATGGGGGCCAGGTTGGTCAGGCGGTCACGGCCCTCGACCCGGTGCACGTTCCACCAGCCGGTCCGGTCCGAGATCACGTGCAGGGCGCTGCGCCGCCCCCACAGGGGCGCCATCAACGACTCCTGCGGGGCGCCCGCCTCCCTCTGGAGCGCCACGACCTGCAGGCCCGATTCGGACTCCTCCAGAGTGCCGATCATGAGGTCGGAATCGTCCCAGGGCATGTTCGGGTGGTCCCAGGCGATCCATGCCAGCTGCCGACCGTCCCGGCTGATCCGCGGCGCGGCCACGAAGTCACGTCCGGAGAACACCACGTGCGGGGCTGCGCTGCCGTCGGTCGGCAGGGCGACCAGTTCGTTGAACACGTCGGTGGCCGGGTCCGGACCCTCGTGGCGCTCCCGCACGCACACGATCCACCGACCATCGGGCGTGACCCGGCCGTCGGCGTACCGCCACGCGCCGGGGGTCGGTGGATCGGGGGTGATCTGTGTGGGCGTCGGGTCATCGGGGTCGATCCGATACAGCCGCTGGTCCGTGAAGTTCGCGCAGAACACGGTGCCCTCATGGACCCACCACGCACCTCCGCCGTACTCGTGCACACGGGTGCGCGCGTTGAACCCCTCGGGTAGGACGTCGTGCGGCTCGCCGCTCGCGGCCAGCCGCACGATCTGCTCCCGACCACCCTCAGCTGGTCGGGACTCACTCCACCACGTGGCCCCGTTCTCGGCCCACACTGAACTGGGCGTGATGGCCGCGCCCACCACCAGGTCGGGGGTGACTTCAGAGGTCCAGGTTCCGTATCGCGCCATCGCTGCCATACGACCCGACATTACGATGACGCTGTCCCGAAAGCCAGACCGCCATGGTGCTGCCCCACCCAGGAAGAGTCCGCGCGCCGATCATTCGTCCTCGGTCCGGTAGCCGAGGTTGGGGGCCGAGCCAGCGCTCGGCCTCCGTCGAGGGTCCAGCCCTTGCGCTTCGCGTAGTCGGCGACCTGGTCCTGGGCCATCCGGCCGACCACGAAGTACTGCGACTGCGGGTGCGAGAAGTACCAGCCGCTGACGGCGGCACCGGGCCACATCGCCATCGACTCGGTCAGCTCGATGCCGGTCCGCTCCTCGACGTCCATCAACTCCCAGAGCGTCGCCTTCTCGGTGTGCTCCGGGCAGGCCGGGTAGCCGGGCGCCGGGCGGATTCCCACGTACTTCTCCCCGATGAGCGCCTCGTTGTCCAGCTGCTCGTCGGGCTGGAATCCCCAGAACTCCTTGCGGACCCGCTGGTGCATCCGTTCGGCGAACGCCTCGGCCAGCCGGTCGGCGAGCGACTCCAGCAGGATCGCGTTGTAGTCGTCGTTGGCCGCCTTGAACTCGGCGATCTTGCTCGTCGCTGCCGAGCCCCGTGGTGACGGCGAAGGCGCCGACGTAGTCGCGCAGACCGGTGTCCTTGGGCGCGACGAAGTCGGCCAGAGACTCCGGTTCGGGATGCCGTCGCGGTGCTCGCCCTGCTGGCGCAGGTTGTGCAACGTGGTCAGCACCTCGGTACGGGTCTCGTCGGTGTAGACCTCGATGTCGTCGCCGACCGCGTTCGCCGGGAAGAACCCGATCACCCCGTTGGCGCGTCAGCCACTTCTCCTTGATCAGGGTGTCGAGCATCTCCTGGGCGTCGTCGTACAGCTTGCGGGCGGTCTCGCCCGAGACCGGGTTGTTGAGGATGTCGGGGAAGCGGCCCTTCATCTCCCAGGCGTTGAAGAACGGCTGCCAGTCGATGTACTCGCGCAGCTCGGCGAGGTCGTAGTCGAGGAACTCCCGCACGCCGAGGCCCTGGGCGGGCACCGGCGGCGTGTAGCCGTCCCACTCGATCGGCGTCCGGTTCGCGCGGGCCTTCTCCAGCGTCAGCATCGGCCGCTCGCTCTTCTGGGCGTGCCGTTCGCGCAGCGACTGCGTAGTCCGTCTCGGTGGCCTCCAGCAGGGCCGGACGCTGCTTGTCGTCGAGCAGCGCCGCGGCGACCGGCACCGAGCGGGACGCGTCCTTGACCCAGACCACCGGACCGCTGCGACGCGGCGACACCTTCACCGCCGTGTGGGCGCGCGAGGTGGTCGCGCCACCGATCAGCAGCGGGATCTCCAGCCCCTGACGCTCCATCTCGACGGCGAAGTTGACCATCTCGTCCAGCGACGGGGTGATCAGGCCGGACAGCCCGATGATGTCGGCGTCGTGCTCCTTGGCCGCGTCCAGGATCTTCTGGGCGGGCACCATCACACCGAGGTCGATCACCTCGTAGTTGTTGCACTGCAGGACGACCCCGACGATGTTCTTGCCGATGTCGTGGACGTCGCCCTTGACCGTCGCCATGATGATCGTGCCGTTGGTGTCCTTGCTCGCAGCTGTCGCCGGGCTCTGCCTTCTCCGCCTCGATGAACGGCAGCAGGTAGGCCACGGCCTTCTTCATCACCCGGGCCGACTTCACGACCTGGGGCAGGAACATCTTGCCCGCGCCGAAGAGGTCACCGACGACGTTCATGCCGTCCATCAGCGGGCCCTCGATCACCTCGATCGGGCGACCACCCGCGGCGCGCGATCTCGGCCCGCAGTTCCTCGGTGTCGGCCTCGACGTTGGCGTCGATGCCCTTGACCAGGGCGTGGGTGATCCGCTCGCGGACCGGGCAGGCTGCGCCACTCGGCCGCCACCGGATCCTCGGCCTTCGTCCGTCGCTGTTGAACCGCTCGGCGATCTCCAGCAGCCGCTCGGCCGCGTCCTCGCGACGGTTCAGGACGACGTCCTCGATGCGGTCCCGCAGCTCGGGGTCGATCGAGTCGTAGGGCACCAGCGCACCGGCGTTGACGATGCCCATGTCCAGGCCGGCCTTGATGGCGTGGAACAGGAACACCGCGTGGATCGCCTCGCGGACCGGGTTGTTGCCCCGGAACGAGAACGACACGTTCGAGATGCCGCCGGAGATGTGCACCCCGGGCAGGTTCTCCTTGATCCAGGCGCAGGCCTCGATGAAGTCGATCCCGTAGGTCGCGTGCTCCTCGATACCGGTCGCCAGCGCGAAGCAGTTCGGGTCGAAGATGATGTCCTCGGCCGGGAAGCCGACCTCTTCGGTCAGGATCCGGTAGGCGCGCCCGCAGATCTCCTTGCGGCGCTCCAGGTTGTCGGCCTGGCCCTGCTCGTCGAAGGCCATCACGACGACGGCGGCGCCGTACTTGCGGCACAGCCGTGCCTCGCGGACGAACTTCTCCTCGCCCTCCTTCATGGAGATCGAGTTGACGATCGGCTTGCCCTGCACGTTCTTCAGGCCCGCCTCGATGACCTCCCACTTGGAGGAGTCGATCATCACCGGGACGCGGCTGATGTCCGGCTCGGCCGCGATCAGCTTGGTGAACCGGTCCATCGCGGCGACGCCGTCGATCATGCCCTCGTCCATGTTGATGTCGATGACCTGCGCACCGACCTCGACCTGCTGCAGGGCGACCGACAGGGCGGTGTCGTAGTCCTCGGCCTTGATCAGGTTGCGGAACCGGGCCGAGCCGGTGATGTTGGTGCGCTCACCGATGTTGACGAACAGCGAGTCGTCGGTGATGTTGAGCGGCTCCAGGCCCGAGAGCCGGGTGGCCACCGGGATCTCCGGCAGCTCGCGCGGCGGCTTGCCCTCGACGACCTTGGCGATCTCGGCGATGTGCGCGCGGCGTCGTGCCGCAGCAGCCACCGACCAGGTTGACCAGGCCGGCCTCGGCGAACTCGGCGATGTAGCCGGCCTGCGCCTCCGGGGACTCGTCGTACTCGCCGAAGGCGTTGGGCAGGCCGGCGTTCGGGTAGCAGGAGACGAAGGTGTCGGCGATCCGCGCCATCTCGGCGATGTAGGGCCTCATCTCCGGCGCGCCCAGCGCGCAGTTGAGGCCGACCGCGAGCGGCTTCGCGTGCCGGATCGCGTTCCAGAACGCCTCGGTGACCTGACCGGACAACGTCCGCCCGGAGGCATCGGTGATGGTGCCCGAGATGATCACCGGCCAGCGGCGTCCGCGCTCCTCGAACAGCGTCTCGACGGCGAACACCGCCGCCTTGGCGTTCAGCGAGTCGAAGATCGTCTCGATGATGAGCAGGTCGGCACCACCGTCGACCAGGCCGTTGGCGGCTTCGAGGTAGGCGGCGACCAGCTGGTCGTAGGAGACGTTGCGGGCTCCGGGGTCGTTGACGTCCGGCGAGATCGACGCGGTCCGCGTCGTCGGCCCGAGCGCGCCGGCGACGTAGCGGGGCTTGTCCGGGGTGCTGAACTCGTCGCGGCCTCGCGGGCCAGGGCGGCGCCGGCGTAGTTCAGCTCGTAGGCCAGCTCCTCCATGTCGTAGTCGGACAGCGAGACCGCGTTCGCGTTGAACGTGTTGGTCTCCAGGATGTCGGCGCCCGCCTCGAGGTACTCGCGGTGGATCGCCCTCGATGATCTGCGGCTGCGTCAGGGTGAGCAGGTCGTTGTTGCCCTGCAGGGCGGTCGGCCACTCGGTGAACCGCTCGCCGCGGTAGCCGGCCTCGTCCGGCCGGTCCCGCTGGATCGCCGTGCCCATCGCGCCGTCGATCACCATGATCCGCTGGCGCAGAGCAGCCGTCAGTTCGTCGGTGCAGTCGGGTCGCAGCTGCGGCTGGTCGGTGCCGGACGAGGGTGATGGAGTTGAGTGCATGCGGTGTCCTAGCCGGATCGACGGGGCGAGCCGGACGTGCACGCAGGTGACACGAGCACGCCGGTCAGACCTGAAAGGATACCTGCGCGGCCAGGGGAGCGAGGGTGCACTGAACCCGGACCGCTGGCGGCCCCGGGGCGTGAGCGCTAGTGGCCCCGGCGAGTGGGCGCTTCCCAGCGCGGCGGGCAGCGCGCCATCGGGTTCGATGCCGCTCACCGGTTGGTCAGCTGTTGTCGAAGCCCGTGCATCAGGGCAGTGCGAGCAGCACCCAGTCGGCCTCGATGCGCACGGCGTAGGTCGCGACGGCGACACTGGCGGGTGGGTTCAGCACGGCGCCGGTGCGCAGGTCGAATCGCGACCCGTGCAGCCAGCACTCGACGGCGCAGCCTTCGACCTCGCCCTCGGAGAGTGGCACGTCGGCGTGCGTGCACTGGTCCCGGACGGCGAACACATCCCCACAGGTGCGGACCAGGCAGACGGCGGTTCCTTCGACGACGAGCCCGTGTGGCGTGTCGGGCTCGAGGTCCGCGAGGCGGCAGGCGCGCGTCCAGTTCACCATGCGCTGCTCACCCGTTCAGGAGGTCGGCCAGCACCACCGCGTCGCTGAGGTCGACCTCCCTGCTGGCGGTGAGCAGGGTGAGGTTGCCCCGCTTGGCCAGGCTGCGCAGGTGCTCGAGCACCGCACTGGCTGCGGGGGCCTCAAGCTCGTGCTGATAGCGCCGGGTGAACTCAGCGAACTTCTCCGGGTCGTGGCCGAACCAGGTGCGCAGGGCTGCTGAGGGCGCGATCTCCTTGGGCCACTCGTCGAGGTCAGCAGCAGCCTTGGACAGCCCGCGTGGCCACAGCCGGTCGACCAGGACTCGGGTGCCGTCCTCGGGGGCCCGTGCGGCATGGACCCGGCCCACCCGCACGGTGCGTTCGGACATCGGCTGGTCCTTCCGGCACCCTGTCCAGAGCGCTTGGCCTGACGCTGGCTGAGGATCCGGGGGCTGTCAACCCCTACCCCGCTGGCGGCCGTCCCGGGTAGGGTCCCAGGAGCAGGAGCAGGAGCAGGAGCAGGAGCAGGAGCAGGAGCAGGAGCAGGAGCAGGCCTGACCTCCCGTGCTCTCACGGTTCCGAAGGCCTGCGGAAGGAGACCCAGATGAACAAGCTCTCCCTGGACGCGGTCGCGAGGGAGCACCTCGAGAAGGCCTCGTCGGGCTCCAGCGGCCGCAGCGCGGAGACCGTCTACGGCGGCCACGAGCGGGTCCTGCGTCAGACGCTGATCGCGCTGACCAGCGCCACCATTTTGGCCGAGCACGAGAACCCGGGGGAGGCCACGCTGCTCGTCCTGTCTGGCCGGGTCCGGGTGTCCACCGGTGACGTGGCGTGGGATGGCCGCACGGGTGACCTGATCGTGATCCCGGCTGCACGGCACGCAGTGGAGGCCCTCGAGGATTCCGCCGTCCTGCTCACTGTGGCCAAGGTCGACTGAGAATCGGTCAGTCGCTGCGATCGCGGCCCTCGACGTAGGCCAGCACGGCCGGGTCCGAGGTGTGCAACCGGCCCATCACCTCATCCGCGGCACACGTCAGCAGGTCGATCTCCACGCCGGACGCCGTTCTCGACGTGACCCGCCACACCGCCCCGGAGTCCTCCCAACGGCGCAGGACCTGCAGGGGCTCCTCCCGCGGGTGGGCTGGCTCGGCGGGCGTGATCAGGGCGTGTCCAGCAGTGCTTGCGCCCGGTCCCAGGCGTCGTCGTCCAGGGCGATCGCGGCTGCGGGGAACAGCCCGTTCTCCTCCTTGTTGATGTGCTCGCGCAGCAGGTCGTAGAAGCGGTGCAGTGCCTCGACATCGCCAGTGCCGAGTCGAGCCAGTTGGTCGTCGAGGTCGCGATGCTCGGTGCACAGCTGGTCGACGTGGTCGCTGAACTCGGCGTCCTGGGCCATCTCGGCGAACAGGGTCCGCTCCTCGTCGCGGGTGTGCGGTCCCAACAGGTTCGCGAGGGCGAGGGCCGCAGCGGCAGCCTGCTCCTGAGCCCCGGACTCGATCGCCTCCCGCAACTCACCGGCCGCGTTGACGATGTCCTCGTGCTCGGCGGTGAACCGCGCGATCACCGTGAAGGATCGGCATCCGCAGTAGTCGCACACAGCGCAACCTCCCTACCGGGCCCGCAGGCCTCCTCTGAGTCTCGGCCAACCTACTCGCCCGAGCGCTGACGGGTGCCTGCTGCGCCGCACCACGCGGTCGGCCGGGGGCTGCGGGGCAGCTGGCCGGACCGGCCCCGACTGATCAGGTCGCGTCTCAGGGAGTGACTGCGATGACACCGTGCGCCCCTCGTTCGGCGTCGACCATGACGTGCGAGACGAACGGGTAGTGCCCGGCCTCGGTGAAGGTCAGCTCGACGAAGCCGCCCTGGGCGACCTGAAGCCCGAGCGCCTGGCTGGCGCCCGGCCCCGGGCGCAGCAGGTAGTCGCCCTCGGAGTAGACGGTGTCGAACTGGCCGCCGACGACGTGGAACGACGTCGCCCGGTTCGGCCCGACGTCCAGCACCCAGATCCGCACCCGCTCGCCCGACCCGGGCGGTCAGCGGTCGGTGGTCGTACTGGTTGGCGTAGCCGTTGAAGACGACGAGGTCGGGGCGCTCGGCCGCCACCTTGTCGGCGTCGACGGCGCCGCCCTGCTCGCCGAGGTAGAGCTCGGACTGCACCAGCACGTACTCGCGGTCGACCGCGCGCCAGGTCGGGCGGGTCGATGATCGACCGCGCCGAACATGCCGTTGGCGATGTGCACCGACATCGGCATCGTCGAGCAGTGGTACATCCAGATGCCCGCGCGGGTCGCGGTGAACGTGTAGGTCAGCGTCTCCCCGGGCGGGATGGTGCGCATCGACCTCGTCGGGGGCCAGCGCGCCGGCGTGGAAGTCGATCGAGTGGCCCATCGTGCCGTCGTTGACGCAGGGTGATCTCGAACGTGTCGCCGACCCGGCCGTGCAGGATCGGGCCGGGCACGGTGCCGTTGTAGGTCCACATCGGCTGGGTGACCCCCGGCGCGACCTCGCGCACGATGCTCCTGGGCAGTCAGGGTCAGCCGGTGGACTGTGCTCTCGGGCACCGCGGCCAGTTCGGCGCGGGTGCGCGCTGAAGTCAGCGTTGGGCGCCCGTCCGTGGTCGATCAGTGCGGTGGAGGAGCCGGCGCCCAGGTCCATGCCCGCATGTGGCGAACCGGAGTCTGCGGAGCCGGCCGCACCGGACTCGGACTCGGGCCGGCGTCCTGGGCGTCGCCGGTGCCGACGATCTGCAGGACCATGCCCATCTGTCGATGACCGGGCACCGAGCACCACCCCGCCACGTCATGGCCCAGCACGCCAGCATCGAGGCGTTCACTGGTTCCGGGGGCCAGCAGGCCGGTGTGTGCGCCGGACTCGAGGACCAGGTCGTGACTGGTGGTGGGATCGGCATTGTGGACAGTGATGACCAGGCGGTTGCCTGCGGGTACCTCGATGCGCGATGGGCTGAAGCGCATCCCCTCGGCCACCACCGTCACCTCCGTCGTCTGCCCGGTGGGCGTGACCGCCACCATGTCCGCGGAGTTGCCGGCGCTCGGCGCGGTGCCGGGACCCACGGCGACACCGACCGCCACCGCCAGGGCGACCACGGCCACGCCGACCAGCGCCGAGGCCCGGATCCGCTCACCGGAGAACGTGTCCGAGTCTCCCGCTCCGGGCGCGCGGACGGGGCGGACCGAGCCGTTGCCGCGCGACTCGGCGAGGGCGGCCCTGGCCTTGCGGGCGATCCGGCTGGTGTCGAGCACGAGGATCACGAAGCCTGCCAAACCGGCGACGACCAGGGCCCAGCCCAGCTGGGTGACCAGGTCAGGGGTGGGCAGCAGCGCCAGGATGAGGCCGCCATTGACCAGGACGATCCGCAGCGGTCCGGCGCGACGCATCGAGGCGTTCGTCTGGCGGGCCACGCTCGGCCCACCCCCGAGGGCCACGGGCAGCAGGTAGGACAGCGCGCCGACGAGCATCTGCGCGGCGAACCCGGCTGCCACGGCCGGGGTCACCCAGGCGAGCCGGTCGTGGGCCTGGCCCCAACTGCCTGCGACAGCCAGGTCGACGGCCAGGAACGCGACCACCAGCACGAACCACGACACCCCGGCCAGCAGCGACCAGGTGGCCACGTCCGACGCTGGCTTGGCGCGCAGGGTACGGACGAACGGCCCAGCCAGCAACCAGATCCCCGCCAGGTAGATGACCAGGCCGGCGACCGCGCCGAACCGCAGACCAGCCAGGACCATCACGACGCTGAGCAGCACCCCACCGCCCAGCAGGGGCAGGGCCCGCGTCGCCGCACGCTCGGCGCCCTCGACCAGCCGGGTGCGCAGCATCGTCGGCCAGAGCGTGACGACAGTGCCGGCCACGGTGATGCCCAGCCAGCCCAGCACGTTGGTGATCACGTGAGCCACCAGGAGCCGGCCCGAGTTCTCGGAACCGTTTCCGGTGATCATCAAGGTGCCCAGCAGGGCCCCGATCGGCAGCAGCGCGGCGGCCGTGACGTAGTAGCGCACGACCATGGCGAACCGTGCGGTCAGCGCCCGGTGCAGCTGCCGATACAACGAGCCGGCGTGCCACGCGGCCGCCGCGGCGACCCCGGTCGCCCCGACGACCACCAGGGGCGTTCGGGCAGCAAGGACACCGATCACCACCAGGAGAGCGCCCGTGTTGAGCAGGGCCAGCCGGATGGTCTGGCGCCGGGCGGCCCCAGGGGCGGGCGGCGTGTGCAGCAGGGTGTCGGCGAAGTACTGGCTCCACACCAGGATCGAATGGCTCGCCGCCCCGAGGACGACCAGGTGGATGACCAGCCAGCGGGGTGCGGGCAGGTCGGCGTGCAGCACGGCGGCGACGCCCGCTGCAAGCAACCAGCCGATCGCCGGCAGGTCACGCAGGGGGGAGAAGCCCCGGCCCCGGGATCCGGACGTGCGCTGCGGACCGGTCATGTCCGACCCCCTCGCCCGGCTGACCACGCTGCGACAGCCACGAAACCGAGCACCGCGACGATGTTGAGCAGCCCGCCGAGCTGCCAGGCAAGGGGCCAACCCAGGCTGTCGCCGAGCCACAGACGCACGATGAGACTCGCCTGCAGCAACGCAACCGGTCCGAACATCGCCGGGTGGTAGGGCAGCGGTCGGCGCAGGATCGCGGGCAGGATGATCGGCGCGTGCGCCAGGATCATCGACACGGTGAAGCCAAGGAACACCGCGTGGACCACGACGTCGTACCCCGGCCCGGAGCGGACCTCGCCCTGGACGGCCCACGTCGCGCCGGCCACGAGCAACCAGGCGTAGCCGGCCAGTAGGCAGGCGGCGGTGAACCGGGGCAGACCCGTCGAGTGGATGGTCCGGCGGGCGACGTCGTGGACGGCCAACCACCCGGCGATGGCCAGCAGGGCCAGTCCGAGCAACGGGTAGGCCGCCGGCCAGAGCGCGGTGCCGGTCACGGCAGCCACCAGCACGCCGGCAAGCAGGACGAGCCGGGCGCCCTGGTCGGCACCGATGTGGATGCGCGCGAGCTCGAGGCGCTCGCCGCCGATCGTGAGCACCACGAAACCGACCAACCAGGGCAGCAGTGCAGGCACCCCGCTACCGCCGAGCCAGAGCACCGTCGCGCCCACCGCGAGACCGGCGCCCATCGCCTGGACCAGCACGGAGTCGTCAGGGCGGCGCCGCCACAGCGGGACGTAGATCGCGACCAGCCCGATGGTGCCCGCGACCAGCAGCAGCTGCCCGATCCGCAGTGGGATCTGGGTCATCAGGACCAGTCCACCTACCCCGAGCAGGACGGGGGCGGCGAACCCCCAGCGGCGGCGCAGGGCGACAGCGCGCTCCAGGGCGACCAGGGTCCCGACGAAGCCCAGGACCAGCAGGGGTCCGTGGACCTCCGGCAGTCGTGCGGCGGTCACCGGGGCCGGGAGGTCGAGCAGGAGGGCTGCGGCGTCGAGCCCGGCCAGCAGGGCCAGGAGCGCCAGGGCCAGGAACGGAACCCGATGCCAGGGGAAGCGGACTTGGGCTGGGCCGGCCCGTCCGGGTTTGGTGGGCGCTGGGTCGACGGGGACCCGGTCGTGGGGTTCGTCTGTCGAACTGGTCGGGCCTGAAGTCGAGCCCGGCTCTGCAACGGCCACAGGCATCGGCCCAGGGTCAGTCCGTGAGTTCGGTTCCGGCGCCGGATCCTGGGCTTGGCGCTGGGCGGGGCCAGAAGCTGGACCGGGGGTTGCGCCGGACGTGGTGCTCACCTCCGCGGGGTCGATCCGTCGGGCGTCAGGGCCAGCACGCAGGCGCCGGGCTCTGCGAACGGGGTCAGCTCGACGCGGGTCCCGCTGTCGCCCCACTGCTCCAGCGCGCCCTCGACGAGACCATGATGGATGCTGCACACGATGTCGGGATACCGCTCGGCGACGGACAGCAGCGGGCATCTGGTCAGCCGGACCAAGGTGGCTTCTGGCCCCGTCTGCGGTGCGAACCGCAACCTGTCCAGCAACTCCACAGCGGCATGGCGCACGGGCAAGGAGGCTCCCCGGATCGAAGGTTTGCTCCGCCCGGCAAGCTCGGCCCCCCAGGTCCGTCCGGCCGTGACTGCGTCCCGAACGGGGTCCGAGGAGTGCTGGCGCAGGCTGGCGGCCAGAGTCGCAGCCAGGCCCGCGTATTCGGGCACCAACGGCTCAGTGACGTCCGGGACTATGCGGTACTGCCATGCGGGACGTCCCCGGCCGGTGGGGACCGACCGGGACCGTGCGACCAGGCCCCGGGCCCGCAGCGCGCCGAGATGGTCCCGAACGGTGTTGGGATGCAGCGAGGTCGCGGTGCTCAGGGCAGCCAAGGTGCGCGGCTCCCCCTGCTGAGCCAGAGCACGCAGCACCGAGGCCTGTGCGGCAGTGAGCCGTGCGAGTTGAGTCGCCGTCGGATTGGAGTGGTTCGGGCCGTACCCGGGTGTGTGAGTCGGAGCAGCGGAACTATTTTCCACGGTTTGATTGTAGGTTATTCGACGAGCGGCGGCCAGACCCGGTGGACAGTCCGGGCGTCACCGATGGATGCTGCTGCAGCCGGGTTCCATCGAGCCGTCGAGCCGCCAGGGCGACCCTCACGCATGCGGGCCGCCGGACCCCAGGGTGGCAGTGGCGACAGGCCTGGGGCCGCTCAAGCGGCTGCAGTTGGGCTTCACGGCCAGCGCGATCGCTCGGCTGGCACCCTGCCCGGTGCTGCTGGTCAGGCCAGCGGACTCCGAGGACGAACGGGACGTCGACTGACTGCCCACCCGGCACCTGTCTGGGGGGCGGCCGGCTGACCCGTGCGGGGCCCGGCGTCCTCAGCGACGTGTCACTGGAAACCTTGCACCCGTTGTGGTCGCAAGGGCGCCTGAAAGAACCCTGGTCGGCGAACCTTGCCGGGTTCTTGGTCGGTCGGTCCGTCCTCCAGTCACTGTGGAACGACCACATCGGGTGCGCGGTCGGGTCCCGGGCTTGGCCACCAGGTGCGTTGCGACCACAAGGCCGGCGAAGTTCCACCCTGGCGCCCAGCAGTAGGGCGCCGGGTGGTGAGGTAGGCCATCTCGGTCGATTCACGCGAAGGCCGGCACCGTTTCGCCACCGTTGGTGAGGACAATGGCGAGCATGACCGGTCACCACCCGGACGCGAATCCCGAGCACCCGGACCTGCGCGACTACGTGGATTGGCACGCCGAGTACGACGATCCGGAGTCGAGCCTGTCCGTGCGGCTGCGCCACGTGCAGCGCGCCATCCTCGACTGGCTGGATCGCACGCCCGGCCCGGTTCGTGTGCTCAGCTCGTGTGCCGGGCAGGGCCACGACATCCTGGGAGCGCTCGAGCGGCGAGGCCTCGCGGATCGGGCCCGCGTCACTGGTGCACTTGTGGAGATCGACCCGACGAACGCCAACATCGCCAGGAGTCGCATCGCGGACCTGGGTCTCGCCCTGACCGTCGTCGAGGCCGACGCGGGGATCACCGACGCCTACTCCGGTCTGGTGCCAGCCGATCTGGTCCTGCTCAGCGGGATCATGGGCAACATCTCGGCAGCTGATATCGAGCGGCTCGTGGCGGTGTCGCGTCAGCTCTGCGCTCCGGGCGCGACGGTCATCTGGACCCGCGGCGCCCAGGACCCCGACCTCGGTCCGGCGATCCGCATCTGGTTCGGTGAGGCCGGATTCGAGGAGCTGGCCTGCGAGGAGTGGATAGAGGGCACGGGCATGCGGGTCGGCGTGAACAGGCTCGTCGGTGCACCGGAACCGTTGCGCCCCGGTGAACCGATCTTCACCTTCTACCGCTGAGCGCTTGGCGCTGGCAGCGCTGTCCGCTGGCAGGTGCTGGGCGGCCGGTCAGCGAAGCAGGGACATGGCCATCCGCCGGTAGGTGTGCCGTCGACCGCGAATCGTCATGCTGTACGTGATCAGGTTCTCCGGCAGCGTGATCCCGTAGTAGCCGCAGTCGCCGAGGTGGTGGATGTCGGTGCCGGTCATCTTCGCCATCAGGGCCAGGGCGCGGATCGTGTCGGTGTCCGCACCCTCCTGTGACGTGCCGATCGCAGTCATCGTCAGAGCACCTGCCCGATGGGCAACTTCGACCCAGCCACGGACCTGGGCCTCGTGGCAGCCCGGGACGGTACCCGGCGCGGGGAGCAGCACCACGTCGGCTCCGGCTGCGACGAAGGCCACGATGGTCTCCTCGTCGATGATCGCCGAGCCCGCCTCCGACGCGCTGCCGGCGGCGTGCATCTTGCCAGCGACGATGATGACCTGGTCGCCCACCGCCGCACGGGTAGCCGCGACGGCGCGCACCAGGGCGGCGTTCATCACCCCCATGCCCGGGTTGCCGGTGAGGACGATCGCGTCGACCCCCAACTCGACGGCACGTCGGGCGTTCTCGGGCGTGGCCAACCGGCCGGCCGGGCTGGTGTGGGTGAAGGTGGAATCGGCGGTCACGAGGTCGGCCTCGGGGTCCACTGGCTCGAGGTTCACCGCCACCAATCGTCCGGTGAGCCGCTTGATGGTCCGCACCACGTCGTCGGGTGACTCGGCGGGGATCGCCTGCACGGCCGGAGCGAGGACGTCGAACACGTTGAGGATCAGCAGGTCTGCGCCCTGGCTCGCGGCGAGCTCGGGATTGCTCACGTCGAAGACCAGCGGCATCGCCGGGGCGATCATCTCCGAGGCGATCGTGCGCCCCTCCGACCCGCGGATCGCAGCCAGCTTCTGTGCCCTGGTGTATCCGGCGAGTTCGCGAGCGGTGGCATCAAGGAGTCGTTTGGTCATGCCCCGATCCAACCGCAGTACCGGCACGATGGGCGGTTCACGGGGAGCCCGGGACCTCGGTGGCCAACTCGACGCTGCCCGCCACGGCCAGGCCGGCGATCCAGGTCGGAGCAGCGTCCCTCCACGGGAGCGTCGCGCAGTGGCGCGTTGCTCCTTCGTGGACGTCGTCCGAACGTCGCAGGCGTGGAGCAACCGTGCATGGGTGACGTGGTGGGCCGGCTTCAGGCCGGGGTCGCGGCGACGATCCCGGCCAGCCGCTCGGTGATGATCGCCTCGGCCTCGGCCATGATCCGCCGTACCAGCTCCGCGCAGGTCGGGACGTCGTGGATGAGCCCGGCAACCATGCCGCAGGACCACGCGCCTGCGTCCATGTCACCGTCGAGCATGATCCGCGGGTATACCCCGGCCACCTGTTCGATGATGTCCTCGAAGCGAAGGTCTGCACCGAGGGTTCGCTCCTTCTCGAGAAGCTTCTCCACGGCCTCGTTGGCCAGCACCCGTTCGGTGTTTCGCAGGGGGCGCATCACCAGTCGGGTGTCGAGCTCGGAGGCCGCCACGATCGCCTGCTTCACTCGCTCGTGCACCGGGGCCTCGACGGTCGCGATGAACCGCGTGCCCATGTTCATCCCGTCGGCGCCCAGGGCCAGGGCGGCCACCAGCGAGCGGCCGTCGGCCATCCCCCCGGAGGCCACGAACGGGATCTTCAGCTCCTCGGCCGCGCGCGGCAGCAGGATCATGTTCGGCACGTCGTCCTCGCCCGGGTGCCCGCCGCACTCGAAGCCGTCCACCGACACCGCGTCGCAGCCGATCGCCTCAGCCTTGAGCGAGTGGCGCACGGAGGTGCACTTGTGGATCACCGTGATGCCAGCCCCCTTGAGCGCAGGCATGAACGGCTCCGGGTTGCGCCCGGCCGTCTCCACGATCCGCACGCCCCCCTCGACGATGGCGCGCAGGTAGCCCGGGTAGTCCGGGGAGGCAAGCGCCGGCAGGAAGGTCAGGTTCACACCGAACGGCTTGTCGGTCAGCTCGCGGCACTTCGCGATCTCAGCGGCGAGGTCGTCGGGGGTCTTCTGGGTCAGGCCGGTGATGATGCCCAGGCCACCAGCGTTGGACACCGCTGCAGCCAGCTCTGCGAATCCGACGTAGTGCATGCCGCCCTGGATGATCGGGTGCTCGATGCCGAGCAGCTCGGTGATCCGTGTCCTCATGGTTGCGACCTCCTGGATGCGCGCCGTCCGTCCGGCCGGCGGGCGGGTGTAGGAAGACAGCGTCTCAGAGTCGGCGACGCCCCGGTGCCACTACCCGCCTGTTGCCCGGGCGCCAGGGCGCGATGGTGCGTGGATGACGCAGTGCGCCCGGCGTGCGCCGACCGGGACTACGGTGGACCGATGGTCAACGGCGTCCACGTATTCCTCGGTCGAGTGCTGCTGCTCGTCCTGGCGGCCGCGGGCCTGCTGTGGCCGCTGCTCGCAGGGTTGGACACCGGCTCCGGCTCGGCGGCTGACGACCCGGCGGTCATCACCGACTACCGCGCTACCTTCGATGTGGCCGCCGACGGTGAGTTGCGTGCGGTCGAGGACATCGCCGTGGCGTTCCCGACAGGTCGGCACGGGATCTTCCGGTACTGGGACGTGGCCGACCCCGCCGATCCGGGCGTGCGCTACCAGCCGGACATCACAGCCATCAGCCTGGACGGCCAGCCCGTGCCCTACGACACGTTCTGGGAGTCGGGGAAGCGATTCGTGGTTGCCAAGATCGGTGACCCGGACCTGTACCTGAGCCCAGGGGAGCACCGCTACCGGATCAGCTACACGATCCCGGGCGCGATCTCACCGGCATCCGCCGGGGCCGACGCGACGTTCGCCTCGTCCGACGGCGAGACGGCCGGCCCGGTCAACTCGACGTTCCTGTGGGCAGTGGTCGCCCAGGGCTGGGAGATGCCCATCGAGAAGGCGAGCATCACGGTCAACCTCCCTGAGCCGTCGGGCCAGGTGCAGTGCGCCGCGGGCGGCGCAGCCAACCCGATGCCCTGCGCGATCGAGGGAGCCGGAACGGCGAGCGTGACCGTCGCTGCCGAGAACCTGGCGCCGCGCAGCGGGATGTCGCTGCGGGCATCGATGGCCATGGCCGCCCCGGTCCGCGCGACGCTGCCGTGGTCGGTGGCCTGGGACCCGATCCTCGGGCGGTCAGTCCCGATCGTCGTGGTCGTGATGGTGCTGACCGGCGCTGGGCTCGGCGCGGGCATCCGGTGGGCGCGGCTCTCACGGGAGGACCCGCCGGGCTTCCCGGTGCAGTACGCCCCGCCCGACGGCCTGGGCCCCGTCGAGGTGGTCTACATGCATACCGAGGGCACCGGGCCCAAGCCGTTGGTCGCCACCCTGCTGCACATGGCCGAGCGTGGGCTGGTGCGCCTCGACAGCGTCAGCGCCGACTCGTGGACCATCACCGGGGTTGCCCCGCCGGATGCCTGGCAGGGCCAGGACCCGGTGACCCAGGCGGTCGCCGAGCGGCTCGGGCTTCAGTACGGATCCACGTTCTCGGTCCAGAAGGGTTCGGTCTCCGCAGGCAAGACGCTCGACAGCGCTGGCGACGCCATCGGCCCGGCTGTGCGGGACTGGGCCACGCGGTCCGGGTTGGTGCACACCGAGGCCCGGGAGATCTGGGGCCGGGTGGTCTGGGGGCTGTGCGGCCTGCTGGCCATCCTCGGGTTCACCGGACTGCTCGCCCCCACGATGTGGGGCCTGCCGTTCGCCGCGTTCGTGATCGGCGGTGCCGGGCTGCTGGCGACCGGGGTGGGCCGACGGCGCACGACGACCGGGCGGATGGTCTGGTCGCGGGCGGGTGGATTCGAGCGCCTGTTGAGCACCCCGTCGGCTGAGGACCGGTTCGACTTCGCCGCGCGGACTGACCTGTTCATCGCCTACGTCCCGTTTGCGGTCGCGTTCGGGGTTGCCGATCGGTGGGCGGCGAAGTACCGGGCGGCGGTGGGAACTGATCCGCCGGTACCGGCTTGGTACCCCTACCACTACGGTGCAACCGCCGCCGGGTTCTACTCCGGTGGGGATTTCGACACGTTCTCCTCGGCGCTGTCGTCATCGATCTCGGCCTACAGCGCCTCCAAGTCGTCGTCGTCCGGCGGTGGTGGCGGTGGGGGCGGTGGCGGTGGTGGGGGCGGCGGTGGGTCATGGTGATCAGTCAATGATGATCGGCACTCGGAAGGTGGAACGCACGTGGAGCTCGTGATCGCACTGGTCATCGTCGGGGCCCTCATCGGGGTGGTGGTGATCGGCTTCAACCGGTTGCGCCGCCTCGACGTGCGCGCCGAGGAAGCGCTCGGCGGCATCGACGTGCAGCTGACCCGCCGGGCGGACCTGATCCCCAACCTGGTCGAGACCGTCAAGGGCTACGCCGGCCACGAGCGCTCGGTGCTCGACGAGGTGACGCGAGCCAGGGCTGCGGTCAGTGCCGCCGCACGCGGCGACTCGGTCGCCGACCGGGTCGCCGCGGAGGGCGCTTTGGACCGTGCCCTGGTGAATGTGCTCGCGGTCGCCGAGGCCTACCCGGATCTCAAGGCGTCGTCGAACTTCGGTGACCTGCAGCGCCAGCTCGGCGAGACCGAGGACCAGCTCGCCTTCGCTCGCCAGTACTACAACGACGCGGTCAGCCAGTTGAACTCGACGGTCGTCACGCTGCCGTGGCTGTGGTTCACCGGGATGGCCGGGGTGCACAAGCGCGATTTCTACGAGGCCCCCGCTGGCCACGACGCCCCGCCGGCTGTCTCGTTCTGAGCCCGACCACCGCCCCGCTCCCGTTCCCGTCGTTCTGAGCGGGCCGTTCGGGGAAACCGGGTGAGTGCTCCCGTTCCCGTCGTTCTGCCCCCGGGATATGGGCTGAGAACGACGGAAACGAGAGCTTCGCGAGCGCCGCTGCGCCCTGACACCGGTGAGAACGACGGATTCGCAGGCGTTGCCGGGCATCCGGGACGCTGATGGCTGATGGCTGCCGGGGTCGAAGCGGGGACTTCCATGGACGCCCGCCTGCGCACCTCCTTAGGCTGACAGCCGAACCGGTCGCCGAACCGAGCGGCCGGCAGTTCGGCGCAACGGAGGCCCGGATGTCCGTAACCCAGCCCTCGACCGATCCCACTGCAGCGGCGAACGGCTCGGCCCCGCGCGACGGCGTCCAGTTGATCGCCTACGCCGACCGGTTCGGCGGCTCGATCCCCGGGTTGCGCGAGATCCTCGACGGCCCCCTGAACGGGGTGTTCGCTGGCGTGCACATCCTGCCGTTCTTCACCCCGTTCGACGGGGCCGACGCAGGCTTCGACCCGGTGGACCACACCGAGGTCGACCCCCGCCTGGGTACCTGGGACGACGTCCGCACGCTCGGTGCCGACTGCACGCTGATGGTCGACATGATCGTCAACCACGTCTCCGCCGACTCCCCGGAGTTCCGCGACGTGGTCGCCCGCGGCGCCGACTCCCCGCACAGCGGGCTCTTCCTGACCATGTCCGATGTCTACCCGGCCGGGGCGGACGAGGCCGAGCTCGTGGGTATCTACCGCCCGCGCCCCGGCCTGCCGTTCACCCCGATGAGCCTCGGTGCGGACAAGCGGCTGGTCTGGACCACGTTCACCCCCCAGCAGATCGACATCAACGTCGATGATCCTGCCGGCCGGGCGTACCTCGACCGGGTGCTGACCACGTTGGCTGGTGCCGGGGTGACGATGATCCGATTGGACGCCGCCGGCTACGCGGTCAAGCGCGCCGGGACGTCGTCGTTCATGACCCCGCACACGTTCGCGTTCATCGATGGGCTCACGGCGCAGGCACGCGCCCTGGGCGTGACCGTGCTCGTCGAGATCCACTCGCACTACGAGCGGCAGGTGGCCATCGCAGCGAAGGTGGATCGGGTCTACGACTTCGCGCTGCCCCCGCTGCTGCTGCACGCGCTGTACTCGGGGTCCGGTGAGGCGCTGCGCCGGTGGCTTGAGGTCCGTCCCGCCAACGCGGTGACGGTGCTGGACACCCATGACGGGATCGGGGTGGTCGACGTCGGCGCCGACCAGATCCCCGACGCGTCCGGCAATCGGGCCCCGGGCCTGCTCACCCCGGAGCAGGTCGACGCCCTGGTGGAGGGCATCCACACGCACTCGGGTGACCAGTCGCGCCAGGCCAGCGGGTGGGCAGCCTCCAACGTGGATGTCTACCAGGTCAACTGCACCTACTACGACGCCCTGGGCCGGGACGACCGCGCCTACCTGCTGGCCCGTGCCATCCAGCTGCTCACCCCCGGCATCGCGCAGGTCTACTACGTCGGGCTGCTGGCCGGCACCAACGACATGGACCTGCTGGCCCGCTCCGGGATGGGTCGCGACATCAACCGCCATCACTACTCGCGCGAGGAGATCGCCGCGGACCTGCAGCGCCCCGTGGTCGCAGCACTGCTGGACCTGATCCGGCTGCGCAACCGCCATCCCGCGTTCGCGGGCACCTTCGAGGTGCGTGGGGAGGGCTCGGCGATCGAGTTGGAGTGGCGCGATGGGGATGCCTCGGTGAAGCTGGGCGCCGATCTGGCCACCTGCACCGCACGGCTGGCCGTGAGCGATGCGGCCGGCGAGGTAGTGGAGTGCGACGACCTGCTCACCGGGACCGCGGCCCTGCTCGGCTCATAGGGACACCGGCGCGGACCGCGGTGCGTGTGGGCGGATCCCGGGGCACGCACCCGGCCCACTCGAGCATGGCCCGTGCGCTGGCCCGGCGCTGGGCGGCAGCCTCAGATGCGGGTGCGGATCGGACCCGCGATCCGGTCGACGATCCCGGGATGCGCCTTGCGCGCCCGCTCGTGGCGGATCGCGCGGACGTAGCGCCAGAAGTCGACCTGCATCGTGTGCCGCTCGGAGCGCACGTACCGCGTGGCCAGCGCCTGCTGGTCGGCCTCGATCCAGGTGAGCATCGCGGTCTCGTCGGGGAGCCGGACCGTGCCGGTGATCAGGTCGCCGACCCACTGGGACTGGTGCTCGACCAGCGGGATGTTGGACCCGACCGTCTGGATGAACCCGATGAAGAACAGTCCGGGCAGGTCGGGGGTCAGCACCCGCTGGTACAGCGGCATCGCGTTGCCGGCCGGGTCGTAGATACTCGGGGTCCAGGAACGGCAGCGTCACCCGGTAGCCGGTCGCGTAGACCAGGATGTCGACGTGCTCGGCGCTGCCGTCGGTGAACCGGACGGACTCTCCCTCGAGGCTCGCGATGCCGGGCTTCATGGTGATGTCACCGTGGCCGACCCGGTCGCAGAGCTCGGCGGACACCGTGGGGTGCGCGTGCAGCAGTCGGTGGTCCGGGGTGGGCAGCCCGCGGTCCTGCGGCCGGCCGGTGCTCAGCCGCAGCAGTACCTGGTAGAGCGTCCGCTCAACAGGGAACGGCAGGTAGGCCATTGCCGGGTTGCCGAACTGGTCGATCGGCCGGCCGAAGGCGTACTTCGGCAGCACGTGCACCCCGTGCCGGGTGACCACCGGACCCGTCGGGCCAGCTTCGCGGCGTCGCAGGCGATGTCCATGCCGGAGTTGCCCACCCCAGGACCAGCACGTCCCGGCCGTCGAACACCTCGGGTTCCATGTAGTCGTGGGCGTGGCAGCGTCTGCGCCGGTGAACTCGCCCGGGAACGTCGGGGATCGTGGGCTCGCTGTGATGGCCGTTGGCGATCAGCACGTGCTGATAGGTCCGGGTGCGCTCACCGCTGGTGGTCACCGACCAGCCGTGCTCGCCGGGCCGGCCCGCACCCGGCAGCGGTGCCACCGAGGTCACCGAGGTTGGAAGGTGATCCGGTCCGTCAGGCCGCAGTCCGTCGGCGAAGCCTGGAAGTAGCGGGCCATCAGCTCGTGGGACGGGTAGTCCGGCCAGTACTCGGGCATCGGGTCGGAGGGGTACTGGGTCAACGGCCGGGAGCTGTTCAGGTGCAGTGTCCGGTAGGCCGGTGCGCCGCCGTTGTCGTTGTCGATCCGCCACAGGCCGCCGACCATCGAGCCCTTCTCGAACCAGTCGAAGCTGATCCCTCGATCGACCAGCGCCTTCCCGGCTGCCAGGCCCGAGGGCCCGGCACCGATGACGCACGCCTGCGCGTCGAAGCCGTCATCCCTGCGGTGCTCCGATGTGCGGGGGGTCTGCGTGGCCATGGATCGCGCCGCTCCTCTGGTTGCCACCGCTGCCACGGCGTTGCCGCCGTCGGACTGGCATCGTAGGCCCACATCGACGATCCCATCCTGCCCAACCCCCAGCGACACCCGACACCAGCGGAGCCCCGATGCGTGCGATCCTTGCCGACCTGTCGACCCGGCGCTACCTCTACACGGCTGCTGCGCAGAAGGTCCCGCGCGGGCTGGGCCGCAACGCCGGCTGGGGACCCGGGGGAGTCCTGCGGCTGGTCACTGATCAGCCGGAGCCGGTGCTGCCCGGAGCGCCCGGCTGGGTGCGCATCCGCCCGGAGCTGGCAGGAGTGTGCGGCAGCGACGTCGGCGTCGCGCACGCGAAGTCGTCGTTCGTGCTCTCCGCCTTCTACCGCGCGTCGGTGCAGATCCCCGGCCACGAGGTCGTCGGGATCGTGGAGTCGGTCGGGCCCGGGACGAGTCGGGTCGCAGCGGGTGACCGGGTCGTGATCGACCCGATCCTGTCCTGCGTGCACCGCGGCTTCGACCCGGTGTGCGGCACCTGTGCCTCGGGGCGGCCACATGTCTGCGAACGTTTCGACGAGCCCGGGGTGTCCGGCTGTGCGGCCCCTTCGATCGGCTTCGACGCAGCGGTCGGCGGCGGCTGGGGCGAGGTCGTGCTCGCCCACGAGTCCCAGTGCCTGCCCGTTGGTCGGATCCCGTCGAGGCGGGCTGTCCTGGCCGAGCCCGCGTCCATCGCCCTGCACGCCGCCCTGCGCTGGACGCGCACGGGCGACCGGGCCGTGGTGATCGGCCCGGACGATCGGCCTGCTGGTCACCGCCGCGCTTCGCCACCTGCACCCCGACCTCGACGTCGCCGTGGTCAGCCCCGGGGAGTTCGGTGCTGCCCGGGCCAGTTCCGCCGGTGCGACCCGGACGCTGCCGACCGGCGCCGCGGCGGTCGAATCGTTGGCCGCCAGAGATGGGGGCCGGCTCCTGCGCCCGCGAATGACGAGGCTGCCCATCCTGGAACAGGGCGTGGATGCTGTGTTCGACTGCGTGGGCCACGCGGACACGATCGACCTGGCGATGCACCTCCTGCGGCCCGCCGGCACGCTGGTGCTGGTCGGGGGTGCCGGCAAGCAGCCGGTCGACTGGTCGCTGGCCTGGAACCGCGAGCTGACCATCCTCGGCACCATCAACTCCGGGCCCGAGCCGGCGCTGGGTGGTCGCACGACCATGGCGCAGGTGGTCGAGTGGCTCGGTGACCCGGGCTATCGGGTGGATGAGGTGGTGACCCACACGTTCGACCTCGACGACTGGGCGCAGGGTCTGGGAACGGCCTCGGCCGGGCCGGGCGCCGGTGCGGTCAAGGTCACGCTCCGGGCGAATCCGGCGATACCGCTCGTCGACTGACCGCCCCCGCCATCTCGCCTGCGCCATGTCATCGATCGGGCACTTTGACTGCTGGATCGATGACATGGAGGCGGCCACCGGCTACGCATCGACTCTCGGCACGCCAAACTAGATGTACCATACATATTATGACGGAGCCCCAGGAGACCCTTCCCAGCTACCCATCCTCGTGACCGGGGCCGTCGGCAACATCGGCCGCCAGGTGGTCACCGGCCTGCTCGACGCGGGCCGTGCGGTCCGTGCCGCGGACAGGGACCCCGCGGGGGTCCAAGGGGTGTTCGGCGACCGCGTGGAAGCGGTTCGGTTCGACTTCACAGACCCGACCACCTGGTCGGCGACCTTCGCCGGCATCGAGGTGATGTTCCTCATGCGCCCGCCGCAGCTGAGCAACATCGCCCGCGACATGGCGCCTTCGCTCGAGGCCGCGAAGGCAGCGGGGATCAAGCACATCGTGCTGCTCTCGCTGCAGGGTGCGGAGGGCAACAAGGTCGTCCCGCACGCAAAGATCGAGGCGTGGCTGCGCGACAGCGGCCTGGCCTGGACGTTCGTGCGGCCCTCGTTCTTCATGGAGAACCTGAGCGGCACGCATGTCACCGACATCCGAGATCGTGACGAGATCGTGGTCCCGGCGGGCAAGGGTGCGACCGCGTTCGTCGCGGCCTCGGACATCGCCGATGTGGCGGTCGTGGCGCTGGTGGACCCTGCCGAGCACGCCTTGCGCGCCTGGACCCCGACCGGCCCCGAGGCCCTGACCTACGACCAGGTCGCCACCGAGCTCTCGCGCGTCCTCGGCCGGCCGATCCGCTATCGGCGCCCGGGCGTCCTGCGCTACGCCGTGCATGCCAGGCAGGTCCTGGGCATGCCGTGGGCCATGGTCGGCGTCACGACCGCCATCTACACCGTCTCGCGGCTGGGCAAGGCGGGCGGGTTGACTGACGATGTGCGCACCGTCACCGGCCACGAACCGATGGCGTTCGCGGACTGGGCCCAGGGGCACCGCGATGTCTGGGTCCGCTGAGACCGCCGTGCCGCCCCGGCCGCTGGGCATCGACGCCCAGCCCAGCGACCTGGCCCGGATCGACCGCGCGCTGGTCGGACTGCGGCACCTGTGGAGCACCCCGCCGCGGATCGAGGACCCTGCCCTGGGGTCGATCGACATGTCCACCATCTGGATCGTCGATGCCCTGATCCACGCCGAGGGATCGGGCGAGTGGGTGGGGGGCGACGCGAACCGAGACGACGCGAACCGAGGGGATCGGGCTGAGCCCGGCACCGGCGGTCAGCCCCAGCTGACGATCGGCGCCCTCGCCCAGGCCCTGGATGTGGCGCACTCGACCGCCAGCAGGTTGGTCGACCGGGCGCAGGCCAGCGGGGCGGTCGTCCGTGGGCGCTCGTCCACTGACGCCCGGACAGTCTCGGTGCAGGTGACCGGTCCCGGCCGGGAACTGGCCCGAACCGCACGGGCCTTCCGCGCCGCGCACCTGCTCCGTGCCACAGCCGGATGGACCGAGAGCGAGCGGGCCACGTTCGCCGACCTGCTCAGCCGGTTCGCCGCCTCGGTGGGCGACATCGATCCCGCCTGACCCTGGCCGATTCCCCAATCTCGAGCCCAACCACCTGAGAGGCACACCCATGAAGATCGCAGTCCTCGGAGCCGCCGGCCGGACCGGAACCCCCCTCGTCGACGAGCTGCTCCGCCGCGGGCATGAGGTCTCGGTCCTCGTGCGCACCCCCGCGAAGCTGGGGGAACGAGCCGATCGCGTCTTCGTCGTCACCGGAAGCAGCACGGACCCCGCCGCCCTCGACGCACTACTCCCCGGGGCCGATGCCGTCGTCTCCGCGCTGGGCCCGACGCAGAAGGAGCCCGAACTGCACACGCGGACGGCCAACGCTCTCATCGAAGCGATGCCGCGGCACGCAGTGACGCGTTTCGTGGGCATCAGCGGCGCTGGGGTCGACGTGCCCGGCGACCGCAAGGTGGGCGGGACAAGGTGATCTCGTTCCTGATCCAGAAGCTCGGCGGGGCGTTCGTGGCCGACAAGCCCGCGGAGTACCGCGCGTACGCGGCCAGCGACCTGGACTGGACGCTCGTGCGGCCACCGCGGCTGCAGGAGGGACCGGCCACCGGGAAGGTCGCCCACGACGCCCACACCCCGGGGCGCTCCAGCAAGATCCAGCGGGCCGACCTCGCGGCCTTCCTGGTCGATGTCGTCGAGCAGGGGCTCTACAGCCGGCAGGCGCCATTCGCTTCGCAGGGCTGAATCCGGCCGATGTCAGGGGTCTGGTCCATCCTCTGAGCAGTCACCGCTCGCGAGGCCCAGCCGTCTCAACCCGATCGCAGGGGCGCAGCCAACGCGGGATTGCGCCGCACGGGTGAGCCGGCGCGGTGGCGCGCCCGCGAGGGCTGATACTGGTCCCACCACCGAGTGAGAGAACACCATGACGACAATCCACGGGGGACGCCGACCGCTCGCGGCCGGAGTTGCGGCCCTGCTGCTGGCCAGCCTCGCCGCGACCCAAGTGCCCAGCCCCGCCTCTGCCGAGGACAGCCCGCTGCCCGGCGCCACCCTGGTCGTGCCCGCCACGGACGTGACCACCACGGATTCCGACCTTGGCTCCGCAGCTCGAGAGGTGGTCGTGGTGTCCGAGGGCACCGACGGGCCGCAGATCACCAAGCTCCGAACGCGCAGTACCCGGGATGCCCGGACGTTGGCCGCCGACCTGGATGCGCGGCCAGGGCTCAGCGCCGAGCTCAACTTCGTCCTGGCCGCGCCCGCACCGCCCGCCAGACCGTCGTCGCGCAACGAACGACGAGCGAGCCGGATCGAGCTGCCCAGCCAGGCATCGATGCGCGCCGCAGCACTGCCGACGCTGGCCACAGAGCCGCTCGGAGCTCAGCTGTGGGGGCTGCGGGCGGTCAACGCCGAGGCTGCGTGGGCGATCACCCAGGGGCGGGGCGTGACCGTCGCCGTCATCGACTCGGGCATCGATGCCGCCCACCCGGACCTGTCCGGGCGCGTGCTGCGCCAGATCGACATGGTCCATGACGGCCGGACCGGCGACCCCGATGGGCACGGCACGCACGTCGCGGGCATCATCGCCGCGGCACTGGACGGCGCCGGTGTGGTGGGCCTCGCGCACAAGGTCAGCGTCCTGTCGGTGCGGGTCCTGGACGCCTCGGGGTCCGGTGACGACGCCACAGTCGCCCGGGGGATCACCGAGGCGGTCAACGCCGGTGCTCGTGTCATCAACCTCTCCCTGGGCGGCCAGTCACGCAGCACCGCCCTGGAGAGTGCGGTGAAGTTCGCGGTGGGCAGGGGCGTCACCGTGGTGGCCGCTGGCGGCAACAGCTACCAGGAGGGCAACCCGATCGAGTACCCCGCGGCGCTGCCCGGGGTGCTGGCGGTATCCAGCATCGATGCCGACGGGGCCTGCTCGTACTTCGCCAACACCGGAACGTACATCGACCTCACCGCTCCGGGAGAGCAGATCATGTCCACGGTCTCCGGCGGGGGCTGGGCCGCTGGCGACGGGACCTCGATGGCCGCGCCGTTCGTCACGGCCGCGGCGGCGCTGGTCCGAGCGGCCAACCCGACGCTGACCGGGACCGCGGTCGACGGCGCCCTGGTGGGTACCGCTCTGGATGACTCCTCCGGCGATGGGCGCGACGACTGGTTCGGCTACGGCTTGGTCCAGGCCGATCGGGCGGTGCAGCGCGCGGCGTTGGCCCCAGGCGGCCTGCGAGCGCCCACGCCGATCCCGACGCCCGTGCCGAAGCCCACCGCCACACCGAAGCCGCCCGCCAAGCCGACTCCGCCGGCAGCCAGCGTGAAGGTCAAGTCGACCAGCGGTCGGTCGAAGCTGTTCGTGGACGTGAACCCGAACAAGGGATCGGGCTACTGGAAGTTCCAGGTGCAGTCCAAGCGGAGCAGCGGCTCCTGGAAGGCCCTGAAGACCTACAGGACGAAGGGCCGTTCGGAGACCCGGACGATCAACTTGAAGAAGGGCACCTACCGGGTGGTGGTGTTCGGCAAGTACGGCTACCGGGGCACCACGTCGGCATCGGCCACCCTCAAGAAGTAGGCCAGTCACCCCGATGTGGTGAGGCTGTGCCAAGGTGGACGGACCGGCGGACATGCCACACCCCCGTGGCGTCGTCCGTTCAACGAAGGGAGCAGCCACATGACCGACCACGGCGGCGGTCCGTACGTGCTCGACATCGAGGCCACGACGGTCGACAACGATACATTCCGCACCACCCTATGGACCGGTGCTCACCTGCAGCTGACCGTGATGGCGATCCGTCCCGGCGATGACATCGGCTTGGAGGTGCACGCGGAGAACGACCAGTTCCTACGGGTGGAGGGCGGCACCGGACGCTGCCAGATGGGCCCGACCGAGCACGACCTGCCCTTCGACGAGCAGGTGGGCGACGGGTGGGCGATCCTCGTGCCCGCCGGCACGTGGCACAACGTGACCAACGTGGGCCAGACCGACCTCAAGGTCTACGCACTGTACGGTCCGCCCGATCATGAGCCCGGGACCGTGCACGTCACGCACGAGGACGCTGAGAACGACCCGCACGAGCACTGAGGGCGAGTCGAGGATGCCCAGCCGTCGGTGCCGTGAAGTGGTGGTCGTCGGGGCCGATGCGTGTGGTGCCACCGCGGCGTCGGCCGTCAAGCGAGCCCTGGGCGAGGACGTGCACGTGCTCGTGCTCGAGCGCCAGCGGTGGACGTCGTACTCCGCCTGCGGGATCCCCTATTGGTTGTCCGGCGAGGTCCACGGGCCCGAGGGCCTGGTGGCCCGAAGCCCCGAGCAGCACCGGGCCAACGGCCTGGACCTGCGCACCGGCTGGGAGGTCACCACGATCGACCCCGCGCAGAGCGCCGTCACCGCGGTTGAGTGTGCCACCGGCGTCGAGCGCACCTTCCGCTACGACGACCTCGTGATCGGCACCGGCGCCACTCCCACCCGCCCGCCGATCCCCGGGATCGACCTGCCCGGTGTGCATGGTGTGCACACCCTCGAGGACGGCCTGGCGGTCCTCGACTCGTTGGGCGATGCCGGTGTGGACGCGGCAGGAGTCAGTGGCCCGGACGCGCCGGAGGGCGGTGTCGCCGGCCGACCCAGGGCAGTCGTGGTGGGCGCCGGCTACATCGGCATCGAGCTGGCTGAGGCCATGTGCGCCCGAGGG
Source organism: uncultured Actinomycetes bacterium (assembly GCA_963781015.1). GTDB lineage: Bacteria > Actinomycetota > Actinomycetes > S36-B12 > CAIYMF01 > Prado023. The sequence continues at coordinate 46,714 of CAWAEB010000010.1, forward strand.
CTGCGCACCACGGTCATCGACCGGGCCCCGGCCCCGATGAGCACCCTGGACCCGGACATGGGCCAGCACATCGCCACCACGATGGCCAGGCACGACATCGCGTTCCTCGGCGGGCAGCAGGTGCAGCGCTTCGAGGCTGGGCCCAACGGTCGCGTCGCCCGGGTGGTGACCGCCGATGCTGTCCACGAGGTCGACATCGTCGTGCTGGGGCTCGGCGTGCGCCCCAACTGTGCACTCGCGCAGGCCGCTGGCCTGCCGGTGGGGCACCGCGGGGGGATCCTGACCGACGACCACCAACGCGTGATCGGCCATGAGCGGATTTGGGCCGGCGGCGACTGCGTGGAGGTCCTCGACCGGGTGTCCGGGCAGAGTGTGGCCGTCGCCCTGGGCACGCATGCCAACAAGCACGGCCGCGTGATCGGCGCGAACATCAGCGGCGGGGACCTGGTCTTCCCCGGGATCGTGGGTACGGCCATCTCGAAGCTCTGTGACCTTGAGGTTGGCCGGACCGGCCTGCTTGAGGCGCAGGCCCACGAACTCGGCCTGGACGTGCGCAGGGTGACGATCACCGCAACGACCCGCGCCGAGTACTTCCCGAGCGCCGAGCAGGTCACGGTCAAGATGCTCGCCGAGGCCGGCACCGGCCGGCTCCTCGGCTGCCAGATCGTGGGTGGAGCGGGTGCGGGCAAGCGCATCGACGTGGCCGCCGCCGCGCTGTGGAGCGAGCTCACCGTCGAGGACATCACCAGCATGGACCTGGCCTACGCCCCGCCCGTGTCCCCGCTGTGGGACCCGGTGCAGGTTGCGGCGCGCCGGCTCGCCGGGATGCTCACGGATTGAGCGCCACAGTCGGAACGGTCGTATCGGTATGGGGGATTTGCCGGAGCTAGTGTGGTGCCATGGCCCTCCCCCGAACGCACCGTCCGGTTCGAACCACCCTCGGTCTGCTCGCTGCCGTCACTGTCACCGGCATGCTCGCCGCCTGCAGCGGGAACTCGACCGCCGCCGATCCGAGCGCGTCGACGCCCGACCTGGCCGGCTCGACCTGGAACCTCACGGCGTACGCCGACACCGCTGGCGAGCAGACTCCCGCGGTGGCCGACGCTGTCGCGCCGCTGACGTTCGCCGAGGACGGCACCGTCGCCGGATCGACGGGCTGCAATCGGTTCGTAGGCACCTACACCCAGGATGGCTCGGCAGTCAGCATCGCGCTGGGCCCCGTCACCCTGATGGCGTGCATCGGCCCGGTGGGCGACCAGGAGAAGGCAGTCCTCGACGCCCTGCCGAAGGTGGCCGCAGCGACCCCAGCGGGGTCGAACCTACAGCTGGCTGACGCCGAGGGCGCGCTCCTGATGGTCTACACCCCGGGGACGACCACCGTGATCGGCAGCTCATGGGTGGCCAGCGGCATCAACAACGGCAAGGAGGCGGTCGTGTCCAGCGACCAGACCTCGGCCGCCACCGCGGAGTTCGGCGAGGACGGCACAGTGACCGGCACAGGCGGGTGCAACACCTTCACCGCCCCGTACACGCTCGACGGGTCCGACGGCATCGTGATCGGCCCGATCGCTTCGACCAGGAAGGCCTGCCCGGAGCCGGTGTCGACGACCGAGGCACAGTTCTTCGCCGCGCTGGAAGCGACCACCACCTACCGGCTCGAGGGCGACACGCTGACCCTGCGCGATGCCCAGGGCGCGACCCAGGTGACCTTCCGCGCCGCGAGCTGACCCCCCTGGACCGCGCATTCGAGCGGCAGCCCCTACCCGCAACTCAAGACACCGGTCCCGATCTCCGACATACTCCCCGGTGGCCCGCGCCCCAGGCGTGCACGTCGATGGCTGCCGAGGGAGGGGATCGGAATGTTGCGTTCGCTGCGGGGGATCGGTGTCGTGGGGTTGACCGCTGCAAGCTTGCTGGCAGGTTCGGCATCGATGGCCGGCGGCGTTTCCGCGCCGCTGGCCGCGAAGGCCCCCCCGGTGCCGCACAGCGCGCTGTCGACCTCGGCCCGGCCCGCACCGGCGGCCAATGCGGTCCGGGTTGCCACCTACAACGTGATGAAGTCCACGCGGTTGAAGTCGCGCTGGCCGTGGGGTTCGCGTCGAGTTGCACTGGCCAACACCGCGATAGCGGCGCGTCCGGACGTGCTGCTCATCCAGGAGGCGAACACCCAGAAGTGGGGCGGGCGCACGCACGTGGAGGACGTTCGGATCGTTCTGGCCGGCCTCACCTACCAGATCGCCTCGATGAACTACAACAGCTGCACCTCGTGGTGCACCCGGGGGGCGCACGTGTTCTACAACCCCGCCCGGATCGCCCCGGTGACCCCGCCCAGCGGCCTACTGCCCTCAGCGGGGATGGCCGGGCTGTCGACGATCGCGGGGATCGGATTCGGGCGCATCCAGGACCGGGCCGCCTCGTGGGCGTTCCTGCGCCCGGTGGGCAGCACCCGCACAACGCTCTACGTCTCGGTGCATCTGCCCACGGACAAGAATGCTGCGGGTGAGCGGCTGCGGGTGGCGGTGGCGGCCAAGCTGCGCCCATGGGCCAACTCGCTGATCGCGGCCAGCGGGCTCGGCCGGGTGGACCTCGTCGTCGGCGGCGACTTGAACTCCTACGCAAAGCGCCAGCCGAACGGCGCCCAGGCGGTGCTGACCCGGGCCGGCCTGGTCGACGGGGCCACGGCGCCGCTGCTGGTCAACGGCAACTACGGCACGGTCAACTACACGCCCAAGACGCGCAAGTACAAGGGCTTCCCACCGCGGCCGTACTTCTACAAGAAGAACACCACTCGCATCGACTACGTGTTCGCCAGCGTGCGACCGCTGCGCCATGAGGTCGTGCTGCAGTTCGCGCCGGACGGCAGCTTCGACAACCGGTTCCGCGCCTCGGACCACAACATGGTCCTGGTGGACCTGCCGCTGCGTTGATCGGGCGTCCCGGTCTCGGGTGAGATGCGTCGACCGACGAAGTGATGGTGGCGGGCTGGCTCAGTGGTGGTGCGAGTCGTGGGCGGGGTCGTCGAGGAACCCCTCCCAGTCGTGGATCCCGCCCAGGCCGTAGGCCACCTCGAGGTTGTGCCGGGTGCAGACGATGGTTGGGGGCCCGGCGGCGACCACGCGCCCGCTGACCAGGATCACCCAGTCAGCGGCCCGCGCCTCGTCGAGGTCGTGGGTGGTCAGGATGACCGTGCAGCCGTCGGCGCGCTCCTCGTGGATCAGCGAGTCGATGGTCGCCGCGGACGTGATGTCCAGCCCGGTGAGCGGCTCGTCGAGGACGAGCAGGTCGTGGTCCTGGGCGATCCCCTGGGCGATTAGGACCCGCTGGCGCTGCCCGCCGGACAGCTCATGCATGTGCCGACCGGCCAGGTGCGTGATCGCCATCCGGTCGATGGCTCCTGCGACGGCCTGTCGGTCGCTGGCCCGGAAGCGGCCGAACATGCCCCGCTGGGGAAGCCGCCCCAGGCCCACCACCTCGCGTACGGTGATCGGTGTGGCCCGGGGCACCGGCGTGGCCTGCATGACGAAGCTCATGCGCGCCCGGGCCTCAGCGGGTGCCATTCCCAGCACCCGCAGGCTCCCGGCTGCGATCGGGACCAGCCCGGCCAGGGCTGCAGAGCAGCGTCGACTTGCCCGACCCGTTCGGGCCGATCACCGACACCACGCCCACCTTCGGGATCTCGAATGTGGAGCGGGCCAGCGCCACGTGGCTTCCGTAGCGCAGCTCGAGGTCGCGGGCGACCACGATCAGCTCGGGGGCCGGGACCTTGGAACTCACGCGACGGCTCCTGCTGTGGTTTGGCCATCGACCGGAGCACCCCCGGCGTCTCGGGCCTGCCGACGCAGGCGCACGCGCTTGGAGATCGGCAGCACGAGGAAGAACAGGGCCACGGGGATGATCGCCATCGTGGCTGATGCGGCCGTGCCCAGGTGGTAGCTCAGCACCAGCCCAGCCCATACCGAGAGCACCGACAGCCCCGCGGCTCCGAGCATCATCCGGGGCACCGTGCGGGCGACCAACGACGCCGTGGCCGGTGGGCCGACGAGCAGTCCGAACACCAGCAGCGTGCCGACCGCCTGGAAGCTGCCGATGACCGCGGTGGCGATCAGCACGAGCAGGGCGGCGTGGGCCAGCTTGGGTCGCATCCCCAGGAGGAAGGCCTTCTGCTCGTTGAACGACAGGGCCAGCAGCGGCCGGTAGAGCGCCAGCGAGGCGGCGATCACCACGACCGCCAACCCGACCTGCCAGAGCAGGTCGGTGCGGGTCACGCCCAGCGCGTCGCCGAACAGGATCGAGGTCAGGCTGCCCGTGTAGCTGTCCACCTTCGAGATGATCACCACGCCGAGTCCGAGCATGCCCACGAACAGCAGGCCGATCGCGGTGTCCTCGGTCAGCGCGGTGTTGCGCCGGACCGTCTCGATCAGCGCCAGCATCACCGCAGCCGCGAGGGCGGCTCCCAGCAGTGGGCTGAAGTCGAAGACCACCGCGGCCGCGATGCCCGGCACGACACCGTGGGTGAAGGCATCACCGAAGAATGCCATCCCGCGCAACACCAGCCAGGTACCGACCACCGAACACATCAGCCCTGCGAGGATCCCTCCGACCAGCGCGCGCTGCTGGAAACCGAGCGCGAACGGGTCGGTGAACCACGCCATCCATGCCACGCGCGCAGCCTAGGCCCTCAGCGACGAGGACGCCGCGACCGCCCGAGGGCGGCCGCGAAGCGTGGCAGTCGAATCATCCCGGTCCACCCTGGCCCTGCAGGGATGTGGAGATCCGCTGGGCGTTCGTGGTGACCATCCCCTGGTAGTCCTCGGCGCCCGACCCGGGGCCGCCGAGGCTGCCGACGAACAGCGGGACCACCTCCACGTCGCCGACCTCCGCGGCCAGGGCGTCGACCAGCGCCTGGGAGTTGGCCGTGTTGGCGAAGATCGCCGGCACCCCGGTGCTGCGGATGGTGCCGGCCAGCGCAGCCAGCTCCGCCGAGCTCGGCTCGGCCATCGTCGAGCCGCCGGGGATCACGGTGCCGGCCACGGTGTACCCGTATGCGTCGGCCAGGTAGCCCAGGGCGTCATGGTCGGTGACCAGGATCCGTCGGTCCGCCGGAACCTCGGCAAGGGTTGCGGCCACCTCGGCGTCGAGCTCCTCCAGCTCGTCGTGCAGGCTGGCGCCGCATGCGGTGAACTCTGGCTCGCCGGTCAGCTCAGTCAGCTTCGCGCCGATGAGCTGCGCACCGGTGGCGACCCGGGCGACATCGTGGAAGACGTGCGGATCGTCGCCCTCATGGTCGTGCCCGCCGTCGGCAGCCGGGGTCTCATCGGCGTGCGCCGCTTCGGCGTGCACGCCGAACGGGATCGGGTCCAGCAGCGGGGCCACCTCGAACACCGTCGCACCGTCCTCGGCCGCCGAGGCGAGGCTCTTGGTCAAGCCGCCCTCCAGGCCCAGGCCGTTGGCGATCACGAGGTCCGCGCCTACCATCCCGGCGACGTCCTGCGCCGACGGCGAGAAGTCGTGCGGGTCAGCGCCCACCGGCATCAAGGTGGTCACCTCGCCGGTGCCGGCGCACTTCACGACCTGACCGGCGATGTCGCCCCAGATGGTCGTGGTGGCCAGGACAGAGATGCCGTTCGCGTCGTCTGCGGCGGGGTCCGCCGGGGAGGAGCAGCCCCCCAGTGCCAGCGCACCCACGCCGACGAACGCGACGGCGCGGCTCCACCGCATGGGCACACCTGGGGTACTGCTGGTGAACATGGCTTCCTCGTCCTCGGTAGGGTAATGAGAATCAGTCTAGATTAGCCTGGCTCCAGGTGCCAACTCCTTCGACAGCTACCCTTGGGCCATGACTGAGTCGGCCGCGCGCCCCCGCCAGCGGACGACTCGCCAGCGGGTCGCGGTGGCCGAGCTGCTCGCCGATGCCGGGGAGTTCCGCAGCGCCCAGGAGATCCACGCGGCGCTGCGAGCGAAGGGCGCCTCGGTCGGGCTGGCCACCGTGTACCGGAACCTCGGCCACATGGCCGAGCTCGGGGAACTCGACACGCTGGTCCGCGATGACGGCGAGACGCTCTACCGCCGATGCAGCGACGTGCACCACCACCACCTGGTGTGCCGCGAGTGCGGGCACACCGTCGAGATCGTCGGCCCCGATGTGGAGCGCTGGGCCGGCGCTGTCGCCGCCGAGCACGGGTTCAGCGCGGTGAGCCACCAGTTGGAGCTCTTCGGGCTATGTGCCCGGTGCCGGGCCGCATCCGGCTGAGGCGCGTGTGCCGGCGCTGAGGGTGTGGTGGCCGCTGGCACCTCGGCAGGTCGCCTGCGTCCCAGTGCGGCTCTGTTTCGCCGGACATCGCTGCGGGGCCGTGCGGCACCAGTCGGGCTCACACCCGCAGGGTCGGGATGGCCGCGCCCGGGGCCCTCAGCGCACGGCCGAGCTCGGGCAGCTCGGCCACAGCCGCGGCATGCCGGGCGCGGGCATCGGCCAGCGTGCTGGTGTCGACCCGCTCGCCTGCGCTCATGAGCGGGGCGACCAGTCTGCGGTCCGTGTCCGTGAGCGTGTCGGGCGGATGGAGACCGGAGCTGACGGTCCAGACCAGTTCGGCGGTGGCCACCCCATGGGCGCCGATCCGGCGGGCTGCCAGCTTCCGCCCGCCCACGCTCGACTTGTCGACGACCGCGGTCTTGGCCACCGGTCGGCCATCGACCTCGACGACCTTGAACACCAGCCCCGCTGCGGGTGATCCGGACCCGGTCACGACCGACGTGCCAACCCCGTAGGCGTCAACCGGTGCCTGGGCCAGCTCGGCGATCGAGTACTCGTCGAGGTCGGAGCTGGTCAGGATCCGGGTGCCCGTGGCGCCCGCCTCGTCCAGCGCCTGCCGCGCCCGCCCGGCGAGAGCGGTGAGGTCCCCGGAGTCCAGCCGGATCGCGCCGAGGCGTGGACCAGCCACCGCCAGCGCGTTGGCGATGCCGGTCATCGGGTCGAAGGTGTCCACGAGCAGGGTCGTGCCGACCCCGAGGGCGGCCACCTGCGCGGCGAAGGCCGCACGCTCGTCGTCGTGCAGCAGTGTGAACGAGTGCGCCGCAGTACCTGCGGTCGGGATCCCGTGGGTGCGCCCGGCTTCCACATTGCTGGTGGTGTCGAACCCAGCGATCCACGCTGCGCGGGCGGCAGCCACGGCGGCCTGCTCGTGGGTGCGCCGTGAGCCCATCTCGATCAGCGTGCGGCCCCGGGCCTGCACCCACATCCGGCTGGCCGCCGAGGCCACCGCGACATCGTGGTTCAGGACGCTGAGGACCAGCGTCTCGAGGATCACGCCGGTGGCGAAGTCCGTGCGTAGGGTCATCAGCGGCGAGCCGGGGAAGAACAGCTCACCCTCCGGGTACCCCTCGATGTCGCCGGTGAACCGGTAGTCGGCGAGCCACGCCAGCGTTGCAGGGCTCACCACCTGCGTGCGGCTCAGGTGCTCGAGCTCGGCGGGGCCGAAGGTGAAGTCCGCGATCAGGTCGAGCAGTCGGGCGGTCCCCGCGTTGACGAAGTAGCCACGGTCGGCGGGCAGCCGACGGCCGAAGACCTCGAAGACGCACTGGCGGTGCGCCGTGCCCGTCTGCAGGGCGGCATCGAGCATCGTGAACTCATAGTGGTCGGTCAGCAGCGCGGTGCTCGCAGGCATGGGCCGAAGGGTACGGTCCGGCGCGGTGGCCAGTCCGCCTGGCCAGTCTGCGTGGCCCGTCGCGGCCACCGTCACGACCACCCCGAGTCCCCGACGCCGGCGGGGCTCGCGTGCCCAGAACCTCCGGGGTCGGGCGGAACTGCCCTCGTACGCCCCAGACCCCTTCGGCCACCGGAGCCCTCGGTTGCCGGGCATGCCCGATAGCGGTATTCCCGGGGCGCCGCAGCCGGTGGCCAGCATCGCCGGCACACCCCATCCGGTGGGGTCAGCAGACGGGGTCGGTAGGGCGCTCGAGGGTCCCGACCCCCGCGCACGTCGAACCAGCCACGTGGTAGCAGTCGACGCACAGCCACAGGTCTGCGATCTCGAAGTCGGCGTCATGCCCGCAGCGCGCGCAGGCCGCGGGCACCGGAGGCCTGGTCGACTCGCTGGTCGTCGGGTTGGGTGTCGTCGATTCGGCCGTGGACTCGTGGGACGGTGCCGCGACGGGCTTGTCCACATCGGCCGCTCGTGGCTGGTGGTCGGTGGTCGACATCACCCCGATGATCGGCCGGCGGGCAAGTGCCGTGCAACCGAGCACGTGCATTGCCCACCGCGATGGGTGTCCGGGGCGCCGGCCCAGGGGCGTGCGGATTGGAGTCCCCTGGATTGTCGCGGTGGGGCTACCGGGGTGTCCCTCCCAGAATCCTGCCCGCAACCGGGGTCCCGTACCCTGCCGGTGTGCAACGTCGCACCCGATGTGGTCGTTGCGCGACGGTGTCGATCCCGGATCCGCCAACCTTGCCGCTGATGTGGTCGTTCCCAGGCCCTGCGCAGCGCTCCGAAACGACCATCATGGCGGCGAGGATGGCTCAGGGCACGGCCGCCCCCTGAGTTTCCGACCACAAGGACGGCGAGGATTTCGCCAGCAACCTACGGTGCCGTAACCTCGGCGGGGCCACAGCGCGGAACGAGCGCTGTTGCCGCGTGATCCAGGAGTTGGGAGTCGACGTGACCGAGGGTGCGCAGCACGACAGGTTGGCCGAACCTCCCGCGCCCGCCGACTCCGGGTCACCCACGCCGTCCCCCGCAGGGGCGGCGCTGACTCCCACGACCGCGGCACCCGAGCACGGGGCGGCCGCTGCATCTGGGCATGGGGTGGCCGGGTTCAAGCCCAAGCTGCGTGGGTGGCTTCACTTCGGTGCCGGCCCGCTGGCCCTGCTTCTGGGCCTCGCCCTGATGGTGGTCACGCCCACCGAGGGGTTGCGCGCTGCGGTCGCGGTGTACGTGCTGACAACGGTGCTGCTCTTCGGCGTCAGTGCGGCCTATCACCTCGGCGCCGGCGGACCCTCGGTCAACGCCTTCCTGCGCAAGCTCGACCACGCCAACATCTACCTGTTCATCGCCGGGTCCTACACGCCGTTCGCTGCAGCGCTGGACGATGCCAAGTTGCGCTGGACGATCCTGATCCTCGTCTGGACGATCGCGCTGGTCGGCCTGCTCCTGCCGATCGCGTGGATGCACGCCCCACGCTGGATCACCGCTGGGTCCTACATCGCGCTGGGTTGGGTGGCCGTGTTCTTCCTGCCGGCCCTCTACCAGGCCTACGGGCCCGTCACGGTCTCGCTGCTGGCGATCGGTGGGCTGCTCTACACGGCCGGCGGGATCATCTACGCCCGCAAGAGCCCGAACCCGTACCCCGAGTGGTTCGGCTTCCACGAGCTGTTCCACGCGTTCACGATCGCGGCGTACCTGGTCCAGTTCGTCGCCGTGACCATGGTCGTCACCGGCTGACGCCCCGCCGTCGTCGCCGCATCCGCTTCCCATTCATCGATCTGCTTCCCGAATTCGGGAAGCAGATCAGCAGAAGGGAAGCGCGGGGCTCACAACGCAGCCGCGCCACGAGGGACGGACGCCGGTCCGGCCCGATCCGGTCAGTCCGCCCCGGTCCAGTCCGGCCGGTTGGTCCACCCGATTGGTCCGCCCCGGTCCGGCCCTGTCCGGCCCGATCCGGTCAGTCCGCCCCGGTCCGGCCCTGTCCGGTCAGTTCAGGGGTGCACGAACTGGCCTGCGCTCAACCGGGCAGCCTCGTCGCGGCACCACAGGCCCACCAGCCCGCGGAAGTGCTCGATGTACTGGTCGTGCTCGTGCGCGGGGAACATCGAGCGGACCGTGTCCACGATCACCGCGTCCATCCCCGGTCCGCTGAACCACTCGAGGGCGATCTCGTCGAAGTTGCGCAGCCGGGAGTCGCACCAGTCGTAGTAGCGCGCGGTGTCGAAGTGCTCGTCGGCCAACCGCCGGTACTCGACCAGCTTCTCCTCGTAGGTCAGGTCCGTCCGGTCGCCGATCGCGAAGTAGCGCGAGGTCTCCATGTCCACGGAGTTCGGCCGACCGGTCACCAGGCAGTACGCACTCCACTTCACCAGGGCCTTCATCGCCCACGGGAAGTAGTAGTGCAGCGAGGTGACCGCCACATCCGGGCACGCGTTGGCGTAGTCGATCGGGTAGACCTCGTCCGGCGCCCCGTCCACACCGCGCTTGACCAGCATCTCGCAGGAGTTGAACTCCCACTTGAAGAAGGCGTTGACGGTCCGATTGATCGTGATGCACTCCTGCGCCGGCCTGAGCGGACAGGAAGTCGTGGTCCACGGCGTACCGGTCGTGCATCGGCCGATCGGGCTGGAAGTGCATCACCATCGTCTCGGGGCCGATCGACAGGGATCGGGCGAACACGTCGTGCTCGCGGGCCGCCTGCAGGTGCATGAGCATCTCGCCGGAGTCGTCGTAGGCGCGCAACAGGTCGGCGCGGTCGTCGATGCGCGACACCCCACGCCAGCCGCCGCCGTCGAAGGGCTTCATGTACATCGGGTAACCGACCGGCTCTGCGATCTGGGCGAGGTCGAACGGCTGGTTGTAGGCCGCGGCGGTGTAGGCGTACTTCGCGTTGTCCAGTGGGTTCTTGTAGGGCACGAGCACGGTCTCGGGGATCTTCAGGCCCAGGCGGATCATCGCGCAGTAGGCCGAGTGCTTCTCCATCGACTGGAACGTGAACGGGCTGTTGAGCAGGTACACGTCATCCATGAGTGAGACCTTCTTCAGCCACTCACGGGGCACGTAGTACCAGTAGGCAAGCCGGTCGATGACCAGCTCCTGGCGCGGCTTGTCGCGCAGGTTGAACGGCTCGATGGTCGTGCGCTCAGTGGCGATCCGGTGCTGGCCGCCGTGCGCGTCCGGGATCGGGCCCAGGGCTCGCACCAGCGACTCGAAGGCCACCGGCCAGTCGTTCTCGGTGCCCAGCAGCAGCCCGACGAGGTGGGTGCGCGTCTCGTTGTCCATCGGTCGTCTCCTCGGGTCGGTGGGGTGGGCGGGGCTCGCTACAGGGTCGCCAGGTGCTTCAGCGCCATCCGCTGCCAGGACGGCCAGTCGTGCGGGGTGTCGGTGCCCCACACGTCCAGGTCGCACCAGATGCCCTTGTCCCACAGCGCGGCGGCCAGTGCGTGCGACGAGGGCAGGGCCTGGGTCGGGTGCACCTCGAAGGCCCCCGAGCCCACCACGAGCTGCACGTGCAGTCGGCTGCGCAGCCACGCCAGGTGGTCGCCGTGCAGGTTGGGCACGTTGGCCATCGGATTGTTGAAGTACAGGGCCTGGCCCGTCTCACCCCACGGATGCCAACTGCTGGGGTCATAGTTGCCCGACAGCCCGATCGCGTGCGGTACGAGGTCAGCACGGCGCAGCGCGAGGTTGACCGCGTGGAACGCGCCCATGCTCGTGCCGGTCGCCACGATCGGCACCGGTCCACCACAGTCCCCGTGGATCGAGGGGATCACCTGCTCGGCGATCCAGTCGTGGTAGGCCTCATGGCGTCGGGCCCGGTCCTCGGTGGAGATCTCCCGGTTGGACCACGACCAGGGGTCGTTGGCGGTGACTGCGTAGACCTTGATCCGGCCGGCCTCGATCGCCGGGGAGAGGACGTGGATGATCCCGTTGTCCTCCACGTCGGTGGCCCGACCGCCCTCGCACGGGAAGAACAGGACTGGGGTGCCCCAGTGCCCGTAGGCCATGACCGTCCCGGATGACCCGAAGGCTGGTGACCAGATCTGCCACTCATCGCGCCGCATGGTGCCCCAGTCTGCTGCCTTGTGACGGGCGTTGCCCATCCTCGTGACGGGGGCGCGCGGCCCTGCCTACGCCGGGGCCGACCAGGCCCTGGCCAGCAGCGTCCGCAGGCTGGGATCGAGGCTGTCGCGCCAACCGGTGTAGGTGTGGCCGTCGGGGTTCTCGACCAGCTTGGTGATCACGCCGACCCGAGCCAGTCGACGTACCAGGTCACGGTTGTTGTCGAGGTTGTCCTCCCCGGTTCCGCAGGTCAGCGCCAGCGCCAGGTCGGCCAGCCGCTCCGGTTCGGCATCGATCCCGGCCACGAACCGCACGATCCGCGGGTAGTGCCGGTAGCCGCTCTCCTGAGCGTCGAGCTCGGGGGTGAAGAACGATCCGGACTGGCTGAGGACCCCGGCGAACGCTCCGGGGTGCAGGGTCGCGGCATGCACCATGGCCAGGCCGCCCAAGCTCGCCCCGACGCCGACCGGCCGACCGATCGTGCGCATGGCCGTGGTGACCTGGGGCAGCATCCCGCCGACCAGGGCGCGGGCGTAGGCCGGCGACGCGGAGTAGCTGCGGTCCCGGTCGACCGGATCCAGCAGCAGGACCCGGGCGCGTAGCGCCGGGTCCAGGCGCGCGATCGTAGCCAGGTAGCCCAGCAGCCCGCCGAGCTCGGCGTACTCGGGCCCGTCGTGCACCAGGACCAGGGGCAGCGGTTCGCTCGGTACGGAGTCGGCCGGAACCCGCAGCGCGCCGGTCACCGCCACCTGCGCGGACGTGTCGACGACCGGCTCCGGGGAATGCGCCGGCGTGACCAGCGCGCCGGGGAGCCGTCGGATCCGGTCGTCGGCACGCGGACCAGCCGTGACGCCGGTGCCCGGGACCGGGGCAGCGACGTATCCGTGCTCGGCGGCGTCATCCAACCACCAGGGCGGGGTGTAGCCGGGCAGTTCCAGCACACTGTGCTCGCCGAACACGGTGCGCACGCGCAGCGGGTTGCCCGGATCGGTGGCCATCGCCTCGGCCCCGCCGGGACCGGCGAGGACGAACAGGTACTCGAGGCGGGCCACGGGCGGGCGTGGGATGTGCGCGACCCACACGTCGCCGATCAGCTGGAACCTCGGGTCGGCACCGAAGTCGCGCAGGTGGAACCACACTCGCGCCGGGATCCAGCCCGGGTCCAGGCCCGCGGCAGCCACCTCGAAGGTAATCCCGCCACCAGCCACGTCCACCCGCGGGGCCGCAGGCATCAGCCGGGGATCCGATCGTGATCGTGGGTGGGGGCCGGCATGCGCGCCAGTGTAGGCAGCGCCGCTGGGATGCAGTGCGACACTTGGGCCCATGATGTGCCAGGACCCGCTCCGTAGCGCCCCGCCCCGCCGGGCACATCCCCGCCTGGTCCGGCCCCGCCTGGTCCGGCCCGGGCGCCCCAGGGTCGGTGCGCTGTTCATCGTTCCGGTCGGCGCCCTCCCCGGGACGCGGCCCTGATGGACGGTCCGGAGCGTTCAGCGACCGCGCACGCCGCAGGCGCCGCGATAGCCCGGGTGACTCGTGCGGTGGCCGGAACGCACGCGGTGCTCGCCGACGCGACCCACGCCGCGATGGCCCCGCTCGGTCCGGCGGGCCAGCTCCCGGTGCGGATGGCCGCCCAGATGGCCGCCGCGCAGTTCGCCACCGTGGAGTTCGCAGCGCTGGGCGTGGCCGCACTGGCTGCTCCGGTTGCGGGAGCGACAGCTGCACCGGACGCCGTGCCGGCCTCCTCCCGGCCGCCGGCAGTTGCCTGGCTGGCGGCCCTCGGGGGTGCCTTCGGCGACAAGTTGGTCGCGAACCATCGCGTGCGCGCGCTGACCGTGCCGATGTCGGTGCGCGAGCAGGGCGCCCTGGTCGAGGTCCCCGGCCGGGACGACGTGCGACTCGATGTGCATCCTACGGTCGTGGTGCTCGTGCACGGCCTGGGCAACCACGAGTCGATGTGGGGCCAGGCGCACCTGGCCGCGGTCCGTCAGCGCAATGCCACAGCGCTGACGGTTCGCTACACGACCGGACAGCCCATCGCGGACTCCGGCGCTGAGCTGGCGGCGCTGCTCGCGGACCTGGTGGCCACCTGGCCGGTCGAAGTCACGCGCCTGGTCCTGGTCGGTCACTCGATGGGCGGGCTGGTGATCCGTGCGGCGCTGGGAACCGACCCGGACCTGACCGCCCCCGACGCCCCCGACCGGGCGGAGCCCGCCTGGCGTGCGCTGGTCAGCGACGTGGTCACCTTGGGAACCCCGCACGCCGGTGCCCCGCTGGAGCGCGTGGCGGCCCGTTCGTTGGCGCTGGTCTCGACCTTCCCGGTTGCTGCCCCGATCGCCGCACTCGGTGACGAGCGCAGCGCGGGGATCAAGGACCTGGCCCGCGCCGAAGTGCCCGCCGCAGGCCCGGGCCCGACGTGGCACCTGGTGGCCGCCACCTTGCGCGAGCCGAACCCGAAGGGAGCCCTGGCCCGGACCCGCTCGGCTGCGCGGGGCCTGTTCGGCGATGGCCTGGTGACCCTCGGCAGTGCCTTCGCCGTTGACGACGAACTGGTCGGGCATCGGCTGGTCATCGAGGGTGCCGATCACCTCGCGCTGCTCGGCCACGAGGACGCGGCCGAACTGGTCGGCCGGGTGCTGGACGCAGGCTGACCGACCTGTGGGCCAAGATGGTCCCCGTGCCCCGGTTCGCCAGAACGACACCGCGCCCGTTCCCGGGCACGACCCCGCCGGCCTGGGCCATCTACCTGGCGGTGTTCGTCGGCGGGATGATCGGCGGTAGCACGCGGTACCTGGTCAGCCTGGCATCCCCCGCGCAGCCGGGCCAGTGGCCGTGGGGGATCTTCACGGTCAACCTGACAGGCGCGTTCCTCATGGGCCTGTTGCTCACCGGCTGGATCCGCCGGGGGCATGTGGCCCATCCCTGGCGACCCTTCCTGGCCACCGGGGTTCTCGGGGCGTTCACGACCTGGTCGACGGTCATGGCCGACACACACGGGCTGATCGTGACCCGGGGGGCGCTGTTCGGCGCCACCTACGTCCTCAGCGCCACAGCCCTCGGGATCGCTGCAGCAGCCGCAGGCTGGTGGACCGCGCAGCGCGTCGTCCCATCGGGAGTGGGTGACGACCAGTGAGCCCAGTGCTGGCCGAGCTGAACTCCCTGCACCTGTTCGGCGTCGCCGCAGGGGCCGGGATCGGTGCGATCTGCAGATCCGCGGTCGACCGGGGAGTCGTGTCGCGGGTAGGGCTCACCCGGCTGCCGTGGGCGACCCTTGCGGTCAACGTGATCGGCTCGCTGCTGCTGGGCGTCGTCCTGGGCTGGTCCGCAGTTGCGGGCACCGAGTCCGCGGTCACGATCGAACTGATCGTCGGCACCGGGTTCGCGGGCGGCCTGACCACCTACAGCACGTTCTCGTTCGAGTCGTTCGTGCTGCTTCGCGAGGGTCGCCGCCGGCATGCGCTGGTCTATGCGGCACTGACCATCGGTCTGGCCCTGGCCGCCGTCACCCTCGGGATCGCGGCCGGCTCACGGTTCACCGGGTGATCGGTCCGGCGTACTGCCCGGGGGGCAGGTGTGAGCACCTCGGTGCGGCTGCCGTCGGCCAACGTGATCCGATCAACGGCGGTCGGCGGGTTGGCCGGCTCGGTGTCGTCGTACTCCTCAGTGGGCGGCTGCGGATTCTGCTGCAGGTAGAGGAAGCGGCCGTCGGCCGAGCAGCCGACCACGGACTCCTCGGACGACCAACTGATGTCGGCCACAGTCGACGGTCCCACGACGATCGCGGTCTGCGTGTCCTGCGTGCTGAAACCCAGCACCGAGTCCGCCCCGATGGGGCACAGTGGAGCCCAGTCGGCCGGTGACGTGCCCACCGGCGTGGTCGACCCGTCGCTGACGTCAAGGCGCAGCACGTCGGCTGGCTGGCCCTGCTCGGACTCGGTGTCCAGGGGTCGGGTCACCAGCAGCACCTCGTCGGCCGAGCCGGTTCCGAGCATCATGTTCAGGTCGGGGAAGGGCCCGAACTCCGCCGCGGTCGAGCCGTCTCCCAGTGACGAGACCAGCACTGAGCCCTCGGCGGGTCCCTGTCCGCTGATCGGGTCCCGGCCCAGCTCGGTGGTGCGTGCCAAGCGCTGTTCGTCGAGCACGGAGCACGCGCTGTACGTGAGGCCCTCTCCGCCGCACCAGTCGTTCGCCGAGAGTTCGTTGCGGACCGACCCAGACTCGTACACCTGCAGGGCGGTCGTCCAGTAGTCGGCGAATGTGCCGGTCACCACCGTCGGTCCCACGCCGTCGATGATCCCGGGGAAGTCGGTGTCCTCGGCGGGTTCACTGAGCAGCGTGCTGGCTTCGCCGAGGGAGCCGTCGGACTGGACCGGATGGGCCTGGATCGTCAGCGTACCGGCCCCGGTGTCCCAGTTGGAGACGTACATCGTGCCATTGCCGTCCGGGGCGCTGGTCGTTGCCGCCGCACTGGCCGCAGGCCCGTCGCCGGACGAGGACCCGCACCCGGCGAGCAGCAGCATGCCGGTCGCCAGACCGACCCCCCGGAACCATGTGGACCTGCCCATGTCGACCCCCTTCGTCGCATCCACGATGGACCCTCGGGGGTCCATTCGTCCACTACGCCGCGCAGCGGAGCCAATGCGACGCGCCGATGATAGCGTGGCGCCAACCACGACAGGGGAGCGCGCGAGCGCTGAGAGTGCGGCCCAGACCGCAGACCCTCGAACCTGATCCGGATCATGCCGGCGAAGGAAGTCGTCGCCCCCTGGGCGTGGCACCGCACCAGGAGGTTCCCATGGCCCCGTCCGTGTCCGTGCCCGGCCCCCACGCCCGTGCCAGTGCCTGGCGCACCATCGACATCGTGACCGTGGGCGTGCTGGCCGTTGTGTCTGGGGTGGTGTTCTGGGCCTGGAACCTGCTGTGGAACACGATCGGTCCGGCCTTCGCGGCGTTCCCCCCGGCCCAGGCGCTGCTGTACGGGGTGTGGCTCGTGCCCGGTGTCCTGGGCATGCTGGTGGTGCGCCGGCCCGGTGCCGCGCTGGCCACCGCGTTCCTGGCGGCGACGGTGTCGTGGCTGCTCGGCGGCTGGTGGGGGCTCTCGGTCCTCTGGTACGGGGTCCTGCAGGGGCTGGCTCCCGAAGCCGTTTTCGCCACCGGGCGCTACCGCCGGTTCGGGCCGGTCACCGCCGCGCTGGCCGGTGCAGCCGCCGGCGTCGTGCCCGGCCTGCTCGACCCTGTCTTCTGGTACCCGGAGTGGACGGCGGCCTGGAAGCTGTCGTACCTGGCCGCGGCCGTGGTGTCCTCAGCGGCGATCGCCGGGCTGGGGTCGTGGGTGCTGGCCGGTCGCCTGGCGCGGACCGGGGTGCTTGACGCGTTCCCGCTGGGCCAGGAGCGGGTCTCGGTGTAGCCGGCGCGATGGCTGGCGCCCGGATCGTCGCCGCCGGGTGGGCGTACGCCTACCCGGGCAGTGCTGATCCCGTCGTGGCCGATGTGTCGGTGCGCATCGACCCGGGGGAGCTGGTGATCCTGATGGGTGCCTCCGGCTCAGGGAAGTCCACCCTGCTCGCAGCCCTGTCCGGGACGCTGCCCGAAGGCGGCGGTGTCGGCCGGCTCGAGGTGGCAGGAGCCGCGGCTGCGGGCGCTGGGCTCGGGCGTGTGGGTGCTGGCGAGGCGGGCGCTGGTGTCGCGGGCGCTGGTGTCGCGCGGCTCGGGCTGGTCCAGCAGGAACCCGAGGCCAACATCGTGATGCAGCGCGTCGGCGACGACGTGGCGTTCCCGTTGGAGAACGCCGCGGTGCCGGCGGACCGGATCTGGGCTCGGGTCGGTGCGGCGCTGGCCGAGGTCGGGCTCGACGTCGGCTGGGACCGATCCACCGCGCAGCTCAGCGGGGGCCAGCAGCAGCTCGCCGGCCGTTGCCGGTGCGGCCGCGGCCGATCCGGCCCTGCTGCTCCTCGACGAGCCGACCGCCAACCTCGACCCGAGCGCCGCAGCGGCGGTGCTGGCAGCGGTTGCTGCGGTGCGCGCGGATGCTGGCGCCACGGTGCTGGTCGTCGAGCACCGGGTTGAGCCCTGGCTGGCCCAGGCCGATCGGGTGCTGCTGGTCGAGGACGGTGCCGTCCGAGACCTCACCCCGGACGGCTTGCGGGCGTACCTGACCGCGTGCCCCGAGTCCGCAGCCCGGGTCTGGCTCGGCCACGAGGACGTTCTTGCCCGGCGTCCTGTTCGGCCCTCCGGCCGCGAGGTCCTGGTCGCCGCGGACGTGGTTCTCGCGGGCCGGTTGGCGGCGACGAGCGTGGTTGCGCATGCCGGCGAGGTGGTGGCGCTGACCGGCCCCCCGGGCAGTGGGAAGTCCACGCTGCTGGCGGTCCTGGCCGGGCTGCTCGAGCCCAGCGCCGGGTCGGTGTGCCTGCCGGCCGACTCCGGGCCCAGCCGGTGCGATCCATGGCGGTGGCCGGCCGCTGAGGTCGCGGCCACGTTCGGGGTGGTCTTCCAGAACCCGGAGCACCAGTTCGTGACCGGTCGGGTCATCGACGAGGTGCACCACGGGCTGGCGGGTGCGGGCATCTGCGAGCCGACCGCGACCACCCGAGCGCATGACATGCTCGCACGCCTGCACCTGACCGAGTTGGCCCTTCGCAACCCGTTCACGTTGTCCGGCGGTGAGCAGCGCCGCCTGAGCGTGGGCACCGCCCTGGCGCTGGACCCGGGGATCCTGCTGCTCGATGAGCCGACGTTCGGCCAGGACCCGACCACCTGGGCGCAGGTCGTCGGCATCATCGCTGACCATCGGGATGCCGGCGGGACGGCGGTCCTGGCGACCCACGATCCCGCCCTGGTCCGCGCGCTCGGCGCCCGCGAGGTCCGGCTTGGGGCTTCGGCGCCGCACGCGCCGCGCCCGGCCCCCGCGAGCAATGCACCGACCCGGCCCGTGCAGGCGCCGGCCGAATCCGGTTCGTCCACGTCGGTCTCGCCCGCAGCGGCCCGGCCCCGACCGGCATCGCCCGGAACGCCTTCGCCCGGACCGGCGCCGAGCACGCAGGCACCCTCGCCCACTTCGGCCTCGCCCACACTTCGGCCCTTGCCCACATCGGCCTCGCCCACTTCGGCCTCGCCCACTTCGGCCTCGCCCACTTCGGCCTCGCCCACATCGGTCCCGAGTGCCCTGCGGGGCACCCCCCCAGCCTCACCAGCGCCACCCCAGGCTCCACCAGCCGGGCCCCGAACCGAAGCTGGTCTCAGTCGGCTGGACCCGCTCGCGCTGGTCGGCGGCGCGATGCTGCTCAGCGTCGCCGGGCTCATCTCCGGGTCCGTGGCGCTGAACCTCGCGCTCGCCGCGTCCGCCCTACTCGTCGCGGTGCTCGGCGGGCTGCCCAGACGTCGGGTCGCCCTCCTGGCCGGCCCGGTCCTGCTGGCCACCGCCAGTGTGGCGCTGTCCAACGCCCTGCTCAGCCAGGCCGGGATCATCTCGGCCGCGGCCTGGTCGGCTGCCGCCCTGCCGGCCAGCCGCGTGCTTGCGGTGGCGCTGCCCGGGCTGGTGGCCGCGGTCGCGGTCGACCCGACCGGCCTGGCTGATGCGCTGGTCGTCCGGTTGCGGGTGCCGGCGCGCGGCGCCTACTCGGTGCTGGCCGGGCTCCGGCTGCTACCCCTGCTCGGCCAGGAGTGGGCGGTGCTTGGCCGGGCCAGCCGGGCCCGGGGACTGGCCGGCCGCGGGGTGCGGGCCCGCACGCGCCAGTTCGCCTCGATGACGTTCCGACTCCTGGTGGCTGCGCTGCGCCGGGGCGGCCGGCTGGCGGTGGCCCTGGACGCTCGCGGCCTGGGGGCTGGCCCCCGCACCGTTGCGCGCCCGGTGCGCTGGCGATGGCTGGACACCGTCGCGATCGCAGTGGCGACCGGGCTGGTGTGCGTAGCCGCGCTCGTGGGCCGGGCTGGCATCATCGGGGGATGACCGATCCCAGCACCGCCCAGCCCACCGCCCATCCCGTCCACCTGCCAACCGATCCTGTGGTTGTGGAGCGCCGTGGCCACCTGCTGCTGATCGGGATCAACCGGCCAGAGAAGCGCAACGCGTGGAACCTGGCCACGATCGACGCCGTCGCCGCTGCCTACGCTCAGCTGGCCACCGACCCGGACCTGCGAGTCGGGGTGGTGCACGCGTTCGGGGAGCACTTCTCCGCCGGGCTGGACCTGGCCGAGGTCGGGCCCGCGGTGGCCGCCCAGGGCCCCGGCGCCCTGTCCGGGGACCATGGCGTCGACCCGTTCGGGGTGTGGGGGCCGCCCGTCGACAAGCCTGTGGTGCTGGCCGCGCAGGGCATCGCCTACACGCTGAGCATCGAGTTGGCCCTGGCCGCCGACATCGTCGTGGCAGCCTCGGACGTGCGGTTCCGCCAGCTCGAGGTGGGCCGCGGGATCATGCCCTTCGGTGGGGCCACCTTCCGTGCGCAGGCCAGTCTCGGCTGGGGCAACGCGATGCGCTTCCTGCTCACGGGCCAGGAGTTCGGCGCGGCCGAGGCACTGCGGATCGGCCTGGTCCAGGAGGTCGTCGAGCCGGGTGCGCAACTGGATCGGGCCATCGAGATCGCCGAGCTGATCGCCGCGCAGGCCCCGATGGCCGTCGCGGGCACGCTGGCAAACGCACGGGTGGCGCGCGACCAGGGACCTGCCGCCGCGGTGACGCACCTGCGCGAGCTGTTGCCCAGCATTCTGGCCAGCCAGGACGCCGCCGAGGGCGTGCTCTCGTTCATCGAGCGCCGCGACGCCCGGTTCACCGGTCACTGACCCCGCCACTTCGTATCCCTGTGTATGGAATCGATCATCCGATAGTCGATTCCGTACACAGGGACGCATCGCCCCCGAGTCCCCAGCTACTGTCGGGGCCGTGAGCCACGCAGAACTCGTCACCGCCGAAGCGCCGGGCGTGCGGATCACCGCCTGCACCCGGGGCGCGCACCTGATGACCTGGACCACCAATGGCATCGAGCGGCTGTGGATGTCGCCGCTGTCCGGATGCGACCGCCCGGACGCGATCCGCGGCGGGGTACCGGTGCTGTTCCCCCAGTTCGGGACGTTCGGTGACCTGCCCAAGCACGGATTCGCCCGCACGGCGCAGTGGCGTCAGGTTCCGACCGTCGGTGCGTCATCCGGCCCCGCGCTGTCCTTCGAACTCACCGACTCCGAGGCCACCCTGGCGATCTGGCCACACCGATTCCATGCCAGGCTGGACATCGCCGCATCCGCCGAGGTCCTGACGATGACCCTCACGATCACCAACCGTGGCGCGGACACGGCCCACTTCACAGGTGGCCTGCACACGTACCTGACCGTGGCCGACAGCGCCGCGACCATCGACGGCCTGGACGGGTACCGGTGCTGGGACGGGGCCTCGACGAGCTCCCCGCACTTCGCCGAGCCGGTCAGTGGCCCGTTCCGCGCGCTCGACTGCCAGGACCGGGTGGTGGCCGGCGCGGGCCAGTTCGCCCCGGTGGTCCTGCGCGACGCCGTGCTGGGCACCGTTCGGGTGACCGGGCAGGGATTCGACAACAGGGTCGTCTGGAACCCGGGCCCCGGGCATGGCCTGCCCGACGTCGTTGCAGGTGACGAGGCCCATTTCGTGTGCATCGAGCCGGCCACCGTCGAGCCGGTCGCACTCGGACCCGGCGGTACGTGGGTGGCCAGCCAGCACCTGTCGCTGACCTGATCGCCCTCGCCGCAGCACGTGCGGACGGCAGGGGTCAGGGCTCGCGGACCAGCCATTGGCCCTCGGGCCAGACCGCCCGCGTGACCCCGGAGCCGGCGATCATCCGCCGGCACCCCTCGCAGGGCTCGTGGGTCACGTAGATCGTGGCCGACTCGGCCCGGCTGCGGTCGGCGTAGAGCAGGCAGTTCTGCTCGGCGTGCAGCGCCACGCACGCCCCCACCCCGGTGTCGTACGAGCTGCCAGGCGCCACCGTCTGGGTGTCCAGCAGCCCGCGCGGGCATTCACCGGCCAAGCAGGACGGCCCGCCGGACGGGGCGCCGTTGTAGCCGGTGGCCACGATCCGTTTGTTCGTCACCAGCACCGCGCCCACCTGTCGGCGGCGGCAGTCGGCACGGGCGGCGACCGCAGCGGCGATCCCGAGGAAGTAGTCGTCCCAGCCGGGACGGGTATGCACCATGGACGTGATTGTGGCCCTGGCTCCAGACGGGGTGTCGTCCGGGGCCAGGGCCACAGGTTCGTGCGGCAGCGGCGTCAGCCCACGGCGTCCTTGATGGCCGTGACCGACTCGGCAGCCTCGTTGGCGTTCTGGTCCGTCAGCGAGTCCACGCTCAGGAACTTCCACGCGGCCCAGGCCAGCACCGAGCCGACCAGCGGGGCGAGGATGAACAGCCACACCTGGCTCAGCGCATCGCCGCCGGCGAACAGGGCCGGGCCGAACGAACGGGCCGGGTTGACCGACGTGCCGGTCAGCGGGATGCCCACCAGGTGCACGGTGGTCAGGGCCAGCCCGATCGCCAGGCCTGCGAACCCTGGGGCCGCGACCCGCTCGGTGACCAGCAGGATGACCAGCACGAACGCGGCGGTCAGCAGCGCCTCGAGCACGAAGGCGCCGCCCATGTTGATGGCGCCGTTGTCGTAGCTGTTCGTGCCCAGGGCGCCGGTGTAGTCGGTGACGCCGAAGGAGGAGACGAACAACTTGAGCATCGCGCCACCGACGATCGCGCCCGCGAACTGGGCTGCGACGTAGAGCCCGGCCTCCTTGGCCTCCATCCGCTTGGCCAGGAAGACACCCAGGGTGACGGCCGGGTTGACGTGCGTGCCCGAGATCGGACCGAAGGCGTAGGCGAGCATCAGGACGGTCAGGCCGAAGGCCAGGGCCACGCCGACCGTGCCTGAGGATGAGCCGGCGCCGTCAACACCGACGCCGGCGGCGATGCCGAACACTGCGGCACCCACGGCAAGGAATACGAGCAGGAAGGTGCCGACGAACTCGGCACCGAGCTTGCGAGACATGACAGGAGCCTTTCAAGGGGATGGGTTGTTACCGGGCTGGAATCCTGGTGGTCCTGCCACCGTGAACAGCCGAATGAACTGAACGAGGAAGTGTCCGAGGAGGAGAATACCGCCCGCACTGAATTGTGCAGGCGGATCGCGTCATCGTCCCCGAGGCCTAGCCGGGCAGCAGCCCGGCGGTCTCGAGGTCGGCCCGCAGCCGCGGATCAGAGGGCTCGGTCAGGTGGTGGCCGTCCGGGAACACGACCACGGGGATCGACTGCCGGCCATCGTTGCGGGCCTTCATCGCTGCCATCGCGTCGGCGTCAGCGTCGACATCGAGGTACGTGTAGGGCACCTCGAGCCGGTCCAGCAGGCGCTTGGAGCGACGGCAGTCCGGGCACCAGTCGGCGCCGTACACGATGAGATCAGCCACGGGCGGAATTGTGCCACGTCGTGACACGACGACCTGACGACGTCGGGATGGACCCCGACGGCCCCCACCAGCAAACGCTTCCCTTTTGCGAAGGCGCTTCCCGAATTCGGGAAGAGCATCGTCAGAAGGGAAGCGTTTGCGGGGAGGGTTCGGCCGAGCCGCGCTCAGGGCGTGCGCGCCAGCCAGCCGATCGCCGCGAGCACCAGCGCCGTGGTGCCGAACGGGACCGCGGCCTCGTCGACGTCGAACGTGGGTCGGTGGAGGTCCAGGTGGTCCCGGCGCCCCGGCCAGTGCGTGCCCAGCCGGGCGTAGCAGCCGGGAACGTGGTCCTGGTACCAGCCGAACGTGTCCCCGCCCCACGAGTGCGGAGTGTCGCAGGCAGCGTCCGGCCCGCCGGCCAGCAGCGCGGCGCCGGCGAACGTTCGGGTGGCCTGCGCGTCGTTGCGCACCGGGGTCACGCCCGGTTGGTGATCCAGGGCCCAGGTCAGCCCGTCGGGCCGGGAACCCTGGTACCCGTCGGCCTCGTGCCGCAGGTCGGTGCCCAGCAGTCGGGCCAGGACCCGGGGCAGGATCGTGAGCAGTGCAGCGGACACGCCGGCGTCCGGGGTGCGCACCGAGCCGGTCAGCTCGGCCTCGGCTGGGATCACGTTGGATGCCGACCCGGTGTGGATCGTGCCGAACACGACGCGCACCTCGCCGCGCTCTGCGTCACCAGCCGACAACGCGTCAGCCTCGGCCTGTACGGCGCCGGGCAGCTCGCGGACCACCCGGGCGACCTCGTCGGCGAGGTTGACAGTCAGGGCCGGGCGGGCGGTGTGCCCGCCGGGGCCGAACATCGAGATGCCCATGTGGTGCGAGGCCGAGGTCAGTGCGCCGATCCGGAACCCGAGCTTCCCGGCGTCGATCTTCGGGTCGCAGTGCACCCCGAAGATGACGTCCACGCCGTCGAGCCCACCGTCGTTGATGACATCCAGGGCACCGCCGGGCAGGTTCTCCTCGGACGGCTCGAAGATCAGCCGCACCCGCCCACGCACTCGCCCCGAGCTGATCAACTGGTTCAGCACCAGTCCGGCGCCGAGCACGACGGCCATGTGCACGTCATGGCCACAGGCGTGACAGGCGCCCGGATGGATCGAGGCGTACGGAACGTCCGTTGCGTCGTCCATCGCCAGGGCGTCGATATCGGCGCGCAGGGCCACCATCGGGCCCTCGTCGCCGATGTCGCAGATCAGGCCGGTGCCGACCGAGAGCACCCGCGGCTGGAGGCCCTCCACCATCAGCCGCTCGCGCAGGGCAGCGGTCGTCTCGTGCTCGCCGCGGCTCACCTCGGGCCGGGAGTGCAGCCAGCGGCGCGTGTAGATCAGCTCCCCGGTGCGGTCCTTGACCATGGTCCGTGCCTCGTGCATTAGGGCGGGGTCGATCCGCATGTCGGGCAGGTTCCCGAGCGCCTCGACCGGGGACCGGTCCACATCGACGTTCATCTGCTCAGCCTCCGACCCGATCGTTGGCGAACTCGCGGCGCAGCAGCTCGACCACGTCGCGCAGGGTTCCGCCCGCGGCGATGACCGCCCGCTGCCGGGCGTAGCTCGGCCCCTGCTCGAGGATACCCAGCACCCGATCCAGGTCGCCGGCGGCACCCAGGGCCACCGCCTCCGGCCGCACCCGGTCGACCCACTCACGGACCTCGTCGGCCAGCGCGGTGACCCGTCCGTCGCCATGGACCAACTGCGCCTGGATGCCGTAGCGAGCCGCCCGCCACTTGTTCTCCTGCAGCACCCAGTCCGGTTCCCGGGTGGGGATCTGCCCGGCGTCGAAGGCCCGGCACAGGTGGGCAACAGCAGCCTGGGCCAGTGCGGCCAGGGCACACAGCTCGGTCAGGGTGGCCATCCCGTCGCACATTCGCAGCTCGACGGTGCCCCAGCCCGGGCTGGGGCGGATGTCCCACCAGAGCTCCTTGACCGTCTCGATGGTCCCAGCCCGGACCAGCACGTCAGCCAGCGACTCGAAGTCGGCCCAGTCGGCCAGCGCCGGCGGCAGGCTCGCCGAAGGCATCGACTCGAAGACCTTCGTGCGCATCGAGGCCAGGCCGGTGTCGTCGCCGAACCAGTACGGGCTCGACGCGGACAGCGCCACGAAGTGCGGCAGCAGCCCGGTGAGCGCGTTGGTGACCGCGACCGCGTGATCCCCCGAGGGCACCCCGACGTGGAAGTGCACCCCATGGATCATCATCCGCCGTGCTGGCCAGGCGATCCGCTCGACCAGCCGGGCGTAGCGCTCGTCGTCGGTCAGGCGCAGGTCGTTCCAGTTGGAGAACGGGTGCACCCCGGTGCCGATGAGGGCCAGGTGCCGGCGACGCAGGATCGGGTCGAGCACGGCGACGGTGGCCGCGAGGTCGGCGTGCGCGTCAGCCGGGGTCTGGCAGACCCCGGTGACCAGTTCGAGGGTCGACTGGAACAGCTCCTGATGGATCCGCGGGTGCGCACCACCCGGGTACCGCGCGCCCACCTCTGCCAGCACCTCGGGTGCGGCACACTCCAACTCGTCGGTGACATCGTCGACGATGCCCATTTCCAGTTCGACGCCGAGGGTGTGTGCCCCCGACCCGTGGAACTCGATGTCCATCTACCCTCCCGGTGACGCGTGAATGCCCCACAGGCTAGGCCCACTACCCTGCTGCCTGTGGTTCATGATCCCGTCGGCAGCGCAGTTGCGCACGGTGGCCCCGGCAGTGCCGCGGTCGCTGCGGGCAGCGTGGCCACGGCCCGCGCCGGCGCCGAGGTGCTGGCCGCTGGGGGCAATGCCGTGGACGCGGTCCTCGCGGCCACCTTCGCCGCGACCGTGGCCGAGCAGGCCGTGTCCTCGTTGGGTGGTGGTGGCTTCCTGATGGTGCGCCGCCCCGACGGCGAGGTGGTGATCCGCGACTGCTTCGTGGACACCCCAGGGCGTGGGCTGCCGGTCCAGGAGCTCGACCTGCACTTCCTGCCGATGGACGTGCGGTACCCCAACACCGTCCAGACCTTCCACGTCGGGATGGGCTCGGTGGCGGTCCCGGGCCTGCTTGCGGGGATCCTGTCCGCGCACGACGAGTTCGCCCGGCTGCCGCTGGCCACGATCGTCGCCCCGGCCCGGCGGTACGCAGCCCAGGGCGTGGTGATCGAGCCGGCGCAGGGGATCCTGACCGGCCTGGTCCGCGAACTCGTCGGGATCAGTCCGGAGAGCCGCCGGTTGATGCATCGCGATGGCCGCTGGCTGGACACCGGGGACGTGATCCTCAACCCGGACCTGGCCGCCTTCCTGGACCTCGTGGCCGACGGCTCGGTCTCCTCGATCCGCAGCGACCCGTTCGCCATGCCGCTGCTGGCCGGGATGGGTCAGCGTGGGCTGGTCACGGGTGCGGACCTGGAGGCCTACCAGGTACTCGAACGCACCCCGGTGATGGTCACTCGCGCTGGCCACGAGTTCTTCACCAACCCACCTCCGTCCTACGGCGGATCGATCATCGCCGACACCCTGGCCTCAGCACCGGCATTCGACCCGGGCGACGCGGGTACCTGGCTGGCCCTGGTCTCGACCCTGCTGGAGGCCACCGCGCACCACCGTTCTGGTGGGGCCCTGCGCACGGCCACCGGCACCACCCACGCCAGTGCGGTCGACGCAGACGGCATGGTCGCCACGATGACCACCTCGAACGGGGTCACGGCCGGGTTCGTGATCCCGGGCACGGGGATCCAGCTGAACAACATGCTCGGCGAGGCGGACCTGAACCCCGACGGTTTTCACGCCGTCCCGCCGGGTCAGCGGATGGGGTCGATGATGAGCCCCTCGATCCTGACCGGGCCCCGCGGCGGCGTGGTGGGCCTGGGCACAGGTGGATCGGAGCGGATCCGGTCGTCGATGGTCGAGGTGGTCATGCGCCTGGTGGACGGCGGGCAGTCCCTGGCCGAGGCGGTGTCAGCAGCGCGTGTGCATCCCGATGGCAGCGGGCTGCAGGTGGAGCCGCACCTGGGCGCGGACGTGATCGCAGGCCTGGTCGATCCCCCGATGGGTCCGCTGAACGTCTGGGCGGCACACAACCTGTTCTTCGGAGGCGTCAACGCCGTGCAGCGCCAGCCGGACGGCCGCGTGCATGCGGTGGCCGACGGTCGGCGCGGTGGTGGCGCCATGGTCGTGGATCAGTCCTGACCCCGCGGCGCGGCCGACTGCTCGCCCGACTGCTGGCCCGGCTGGCCCACGGACGAACGTGGTCAGTCCGGCTGCTCGTGGACCAGGATCCGCCAGGAGTGCGCCGGCACCACGTGCAGGTCCGGTTCGCCGGCCGCCGACTCGGACTGCACCTCGACGCGGGCCCCCGTCAGGTGGACCGGGAATGTGACCGGCTCGTCTGCGACATTGAGCAGCGCGGTCAGCCGATTCCCCGTCCCCTCGGCTGGGCTGGCCTGCAGGGCCATGGCCGTGTTGGTCAGGTGCGTGATCGTGGGGCGGGACCGGGTCAACCACGTATGCACCGAGCGCATCGCGATCAGCTCGCGGTGCAGGGCGTGGATCGGCCACCCCCACGGCGCCAGGCCCTCGGGCCGGTCCGGGAACATCGGCCGGACCGCCTCGTCCCCGCCGGGCCGGTCCTCCTTGATTCCCCGGAAGGCCTGCTCGTCGCCGTAGTAGATCGACGGCGTGCCCGGCAGTAGGAACAGCGCGGCCAGGGCATGGCCCAGGTGGCGCGGGTCGGTGAGGTTGCTCGCGATCCGGGTCACGTCGTGGTTGCCCACGAAGGTCAGGGGCGGGTGCTCGCTGGCGTACTCCGCCAACCGTTCGACCTGCCAGCTCAGGTCGAAGTAGTTGGCCTCGTTCAGGGAGCGCCACAGCGGGGCCCACAGGCCGTAGGCGGTCACGGCATCGAGGGTGGTCTCCGCCAGGATCTCGACGGGCTCACCGTGCAGGTACTCCCCGACGAACCAGGCGTCCGGGTGCAGCGCGCGCACCCTGGCCAGGACCTCACGCCAGAACTCCGGGGCCACGGCGTACGCGGCGTCCAGGCGCCAGCCGTCCGCGCCGCGGCGCAGCCAGTGGTCCATGACCTCCACGACGTAGTCGACCACCGCAGGTTCGGCGTGGTTCAGCGTGATCAGCCCGCCATGGCCCTCGAACACGTCGTACTCGGGCTCGCCGTCCGGGTGCGGCCAGCGCAGCTGGAACCAGTGGGCTGCCTCGGCAGCGGCGCCCTGGGGGTGCGGGCCGGCGGCACGGGCCACCTGGAACATCGGATGCTCGTAGCCCACGTGGTTGAACACCCCGTCGAGGAGCACCCGCATCCCACGGTCGTGGCAGCCCCGGACCAGGTCGTCGAAGTCCTGCTCGTCACCGAGGCGGTGGTCGATGTGTAGGTGATCGGTGGCGTCGTAGCCGTGGGTCTGCGAGACGAAGACCGGGCCGAGCTGCAGGCCGCGGCAGCCCAGGTCGCGGGCGTAGTCCAGCCAGTTCGACAGGTGGCGCAGCCGGTGGACGACACCGTGCACCTGGTGCGAGTTCGCCTCGGCGCCGGAGAATCCCAGGGGGTAGACGTGCCACCACGTCAGACCGTCGATCCATTCGGCTGCCACGGGACGAAATCTAGTCCAGGGACGATTCCCCGCGGGGATCAACCCACCCAACGAGAGCGACGGTCAACTCAACGTGACCAGGTCCAGGTACTCGTGGACGGGTGATGCACAAGTTGTGGACAAGTTTTGACATCGCGGTACCGCGTCCCGCACACTGTCTGGGTGAACCTGGCCCTGACCGAGATGCGGCGCGCGAAGCTGCGCTTCGGCCTCCTGACCGCTGCTGTCGCCCTCCTGGTGTTCCTGATCGTCTTCCTGTCCAGCCTCTCCGGTGCCCTGCTGCGCGCATTCACCGGTGCCATCGAGTCCATGCCGGCCGACGGCCTGGTCTACTCCGACACCTCGCGGGCCAACGTGCAGGCCAGCCGGCTTGAGCCCGGCGTCACCGATGAGGTGGCCGCGGTCAACGGCGTGGCTGGTGCTGGGTCCCTTGCCGTGCTGTCGGCCAATGCCACCGTCGCCGGCCAGCCCGACCAACTCCAGCTGATCGGGGTTACCCCGGGCAGCCCGAGCCAGCCGGTCGACGGAGTGCGCGAGGGCCGGTTCCCGACCTCGCCCACCGAGGTCGCCCTCGACGCATCGCAGGCCACCGCGGGCCTGGGCGACGTGATCCGGGTCAACGGCTCCCAGACCGATCTGGTGGTCACCGGGCGGTTCGTCGGCACCCAGTTCGGCACCGACACCGCGTGGTTGACCGACCAGGGCTACGCCGACCTGCTCACCGAGCTCAACCCGGGCCTGCCGTTCGTGCCGGTCAACGCCGTGGCCTTCAGCGTCGAATCGGGCGCTGATCCGGTTGCGGTCGCCGCCCAGGTCCAGCAGGCGGTGGCCGGCACCCAGGCGCTGGACCGTGACGCCGCGATCGCGGCCATCCCCGGCGTCGAGTCCGTCAGCCAGACGTTCGGCCTGCTCGTGGGCATCACCTTCGTGATCGGAGTGGTTGTCGTGGGGTTCTTCTTCCTCATCCTGACTGTCCAGAAGCTGCGGACGTTCACCCTGCTGCGCGCCAATGGTGCCTCCATCGGATCGCTGGGACGTACCGTGACCGGCCAGATCGCCGCGGTGGTGCTGCTGGCCTCCGCGCTGGCGGTGCTGCTGGCATGGTTCGCGCTGCAGGGCCTGGCCACTGGGCTGCCGGTCTCGATCGACCCGGTCACCATCGGCTCGGTGGTCGCAGCGGTGCTGCTCGCCTCGCTGGCCGCCGGGCTGCTGTCCGTGCGCCGGATCGCGGGTATCGATCCGGCCAGTGCGGCAGGTGCCCGATGAATCTCGCCGTCGCCGAGTTCCGGCGTGCCAAGGGCCGGTTCGTGTCCATCACCGGGGCGCTCTCGCTGATCGTCTTCCTCGTGCTCGTGCTCGGAGCCCTGGGCGACGGGCTGTTCTACGGGGGCACAGGCGCGATCCGCTCCAGCACAGCCCAGGCCTACGCGTTCTCCGCTGATGCCCAGGGATCCCTGGTCCGCTCCACGCTGCCGCTGTCGGCCGAGTCCGAGCTCGAGGCCGAGAAGGGCGTCGAGCAGGCCACGGCCATCGGCGCACTGATAACCACCACCTCCAGCGTTCCCGAGGGTGCGGACGTGGTCGTCATGGGATTCCTCGTCGAGGCCGATCCCGCCGGCGTGCCGGGGACCGTGCTCGAAGGCCAACTGCCCACGCCGGAGCGCCCGGATGGCGTCGCCGTGGACAGCTCGCTGGCCGATCAGGGCCTGGGCATGGGTGCCTCATTGACCGTGGGTGGCGTTACTGTCCCGGTCGTCGGGATCGTCGACGATGCCGGCTACCAGGGCCTGCCCACGGCGTGGCTCGGGTTGGAGTCCTACGAGCGGATGCGTGCTGCTGTGCGGCCCGAGCTCGCCGGCCAGGCACCCGCAGCCTCGGTGTTCGGCCTGCGCCTGGCCGATGGGGTCAGCCCCGACGAGGTCCGGGCACCGCCGGGGATGTCGATCGTGAGCTCCGAGGAGACCTACCTGTCGATCCCGGGCATCCGTGAGCAGCGCTCCAGCCTGAACGCCATCGTGTACGCCAGCCTCGCCGTGGCGGGCCTGGTCGTCGCGTTGTTCTTCGCGCTGGTCGTGCTGGAGAAGCGTGAGCTGTTCGCCGCGCTGAAGGCGCTCGGGGCCTCCACGGCCCGCCTGGGCTCGGGCGTCGTGCTCCAGGCCCTGGGCGCCACCATCACCGCGGTCATCGTGGGTGCGACCGCAGCCTGGGTCGTCGGCCAGCTGCTGCCCAACGACATCCCGTTCCTGTTCCGTCCGCAGACCCTGGCCGTCTCGGCCATCCTGACCGTGACCGCCGGCATCGTCGGCGCCCTGCTGTCACTTCGCCGAATCAGCCGGATCGATCCGGCGACTGCCCTAGGAGGCACCCTGTGACGACCATCCTCACCGTGGACTCGGTCACCAAGACGTACGGCGAGGGCCACACCGCCGTCACCGCCGTGCACGAGGCCTCCCTGAGCGTCGACCAGGGGGAGTTCGTCTCCCTGCTGGGGCCGTCGGGCTCGGGCAAGACCACGCTGATCTCGATGATCGGCGGACTGCTGACGCCCACCTCGGGCAGCATCCGGGTCGGTGACGTCACGGTCAGCGACCTGTCGGCCAAGGAGCTGACCACCCTGCGTGCCGAGCGGGTCGGGTTCGTGTTCCAGGCCTCGAACCTGGTGCCGTTCCTCACTGCGCGCGAGAACCTGCTCTGGGTGGCCGGCCTGCGCAAGGACCGTGGTGGTCGCGCCGGGAAGCGGGCCGCTGCTGAGCGCGCCGACCAGCTCCTCGATGAGCTCGGACTCACCGAGCGGGCCGGCAACGTGCCCGAGAAGCTGTCCGGTGGCGAGCGTCAGCGGGTGGCGATCGGCCGGGCCCTGATGAACGACCCGGACCTCGTGCTCGTCGATGAGCCCACCGCATCGCTGGACACCACGATGGGCCGCCAGGTGGTGCAGCTGATGGCCCGCGAGATCAAGGACCGCGGCAAGACCGGGATCATGGTCACCCACGACCTGCGGATGGTGGAGTACACCGACCGGGTCTTCGAGATCACCGACGGGCAGCTCACCGATGGTGGCGACCCGATCCAGCGGTCGGCTGCAGCCGCACACTGACGATCCGGCGAGTCTGGGTAGGTCATTCACCCTTCTCCTCGGGCCGAATCGACTACGCAGATCGACGTCTCGGCTTGGGTTGGGCTGCGCAGTGGCCGATGATGCCACCATGCGTGTCCCCGCCCTGAAGTCGTTGGCCGTCTGCATTGCCGGGTCGGTCACCAGTGTCCTCGTGCTCGCTACCGCTCCTGCGCCTGCGGCTGCCGTCGAGTCGTACCCGGTGCCCGCTGATGGGGTCTTCCGGTTGCAGGGCTCCGGCTGGGGTCACGGGCGGGGCATGAGCCAGTGGGGTGCCTACCAGGCTGCGGTCAAGGGGAGCACCGCCAAGCAGATCCTCGCCTTCTACTACCCGGGGACCACACTGGCCACTGTGCCGGACGCCACCGTGCGTGTGCTGCTGACCAGCGACACTGGCCGCGACCTGATCATTCGCGCAGCCCCGATGCTGACTGCCACCTACACCACCAGTGCCGGCGCGCAGCGCGTCCTGCTTCCCAAGAGGCCGAAGAGCTGCAAGTCCTCGGCAACGCGCTGGCGGGCCCGTGCCGTGGGCACGGGGGTCCG
Source organism: uncultured Actinomycetes bacterium (assembly GCA_963781015.1). Taxonomy (GTDB): domain Bacteria; phylum Actinomycetota; class Actinomycetes; order S36-B12; family CAIYMF01; genus Prado023. The sequence goes on from CAWAEB010000010.1 coordinate 79,130, forward strand.
ACTCAGCGCCTACTGCAAGCGCTGGGTCACCGTCGTGCCCGGCTCGAAGGTGCGCAGTGGCACCATCAGCTTCGAGGTGCCCGGGGCGCTGGTCGGCACCCAGAACGGCTCCGCCAGACGCGGATACCGCGGCATCGTGACCGCCCGCCGGACCGGGTCGCGCTCGGTTCAGGTCATCAACAAGGTGCCCATGGAGCAGTACCTGCGCACGGTCGTGGCTGCTGAGGTGTCGCCGTCGTGGCCGGTCGAGTCCCTTCGTGCCCAGGCGATCGCTGCGCGGAGCTACTCGGCCCATGAGGCGCTTGGCCGCAGCAAGTCCTCCTTCGATGTCTATGACTCGGTGCGATCCCAGGCCTACCGGGCGGCTGTGGCCTACGACTCGCGCTGGCGGGTGGTGGCCAGTCGGGAGCACCCGGCCACAGATGCCGCCATCCGCGACACGGCAGGCGTTCACGTCACCGTTGCCGGTGTCCCGGCCCTGACCCAGTTCGGCGCCTCCAACGGAGGCGTGACGGCTGCCTCGCCGCTGCCCTACATGCGGGTGGCGTCCGACTCCTGGGACGCTGCGGCGAGCCCGAACCCGCGCCTGTCCTGGACCGACACGGTCACTGCGCGGGCACTCGCCGCCCGCTGCTCGGGCATGGGGGCACTGTCTGCGGTACGGGTGCTCGATCGAGAGGGCGCGGGTCGCTGGGGTGGCCGGATCGCCCGGGTCGAGCTCGTCGGTACCGCCCGGACCTGCACGCTGAGCTCGGACTCCGCGATCCGCTCGACGTTCGGCGTCTACAGCTCGGTGTTCACGATCGCCAAGTAGCCGGTGGAGCGGGTTGGTCAGTCAGCTCCGCGGGTCAGGCCGACGGGATCCGATGGCCCTCGGAGGCCTGGACCACGACGAAGCCCTGGCCGGTCAGCGCGAGCTGGTAGGCCTCACCGGACCCGCGACCGATCAGCGCGCCGGCCTTCATCGTCTTGCGCATCCCCGACTTCAGCGTGGTCGACCAGGCCACGGCGCTCTGCATGTCCACGAACGTGGGCACATCCACATTGAGCACCACCGGCGTGCCGTGCACGGTGATCGCCAGGACCCCGGTGCCGGTGAAGGTGGTGTTGAACAGCCCACCGCTGGCGATCGAGGCACCCTCGACCCGGGTGATGTCCCAGGTCAGCGAGCTCTCGAAGGCCAGGACGTTGCGACCGTTGACGGTCACGGACTCACCCTCGAGGAAGAGCGTGAAGATCTCGTCGGCGTCCCTGGCCAGGAAGACGTCGCCGCTGCCACTGACCTTCATCAGCGACATGCCCTCGCCTGTGAACGCCTTCTTCAGGAACTTGGTCGCGCCACCACTGCCCTCGAACGCGAAGTCGACATCGCCCTGGTAGGCGACCATCGAGCCCTGCAGGGCGTAGAAGTACCCGCCGGTGCCAGCAAGGCGCACTTTGAGCATGCGGTTGTTCTGCTTGGTGAACGTGCCCGGGTCGGTGGTCGCCTCGGTGTTTGCAAACAGGTCGCTGCGCATCCGGCCAGCTTAGGGGGCTTCTGGGGTCTTTGGCCCGTCCTTGTGCGCCTCGGGATCGTGGTGGTTGACGTGCGGCGGACCCTCGTACGGGTGCAGGTCCGGGTGCGGCGCGGTGTGGAACTGGTGCAGCTCGGCCTCGGGGGAAGCATCGCCTCGACGTCGTCGGCATCAGTGGCGTGCAGCATGAGCCGCCAGGCCCAGCCGAGCAGCGCCGCGATGGCGGCGATGCTGGCCATCCAGCCCCACGGGTCGGGGAACGTCGTCAACTTGAAGCACACGAAGCCGACGATGGCTGCGGCCGGCATCGTGAAGGCCCAGGCGACGACCATCTCGCCGATCTTGCGGCCGTTCAGCCCGCTGCCGGAGGCGGCCCCGCCGCCCATCACCGACGCTGCCGCGGCCTGAGTGGTGGAGATCGGCACACCCAGATTCGTCGCGCCGAAGATGGAGGTGACCGCACCGATGTTGGCCGCCACGCCGGAGTTGGCGTTCAGCTTGGTGATCCGCAGGCCCATCGTCTCGATGATCTTCCAGCCACCCCACATGGTGCCGAAGGCGATCATCGAGTATGCAGCGATCTCGACCCAGAAGGGGATCCCGGCATCCACCGTGATGTACTGCCCGGAGACCAGGGCGAACGCGATAAGGCCCATGGTCTTCTGCGCGTCGTTGGCGCCGTGCCCGAAGGACACCGCCGCGGCGGAGACGATCTGCAGCCACTTGAACTGCTTGGCGTCATCGGCCCAGTGGGTCACCCGTTGCAGCAGGGCCACGAGGAACATCGCCAGGAACGCCACGGTGAAGGCCACGAGCGGCGAGATGATGATCGCCAGGGCAGCCTTCTCGATGCTGCTCCACTTGATGGCGTCCGCGCCGCCAGCGGACAGCCCGGCGCCCAGCAGCCCGCCGATCAGTGCGTGGCTGGACGACGACGGCATGCCGATCGCCCAGGTCAGGTAGTTCCAGAAGATGGCGCCCAGCAGGGCGCCGAACGCCACACCGAGGCCTACGGGGACCCCACCGGACTGATAGCCCAGTGCTCCGACGTCCACGGTCTTGGCCACTGTGTCGGCCACGGCCGTACCTACGACGAACAGCGCAGCGAAGTTGAAGAACGCAGCCATGTACACCGCGTGCCGGGGCTTCATGGCCCGCGTGGCCACCACCGTCGAAGTGGAGTTGGCCGCGTCATGGAAGCCATTGGTGAAATCGAACAGGAGCGCCAGCAGGACGACGCCGACGACAGCGATGAGGACCATGTCCATGGCGCTCAAGGTAAGCCCAGAGCCCTCCGCTGTTCACCACGGGGATACCCCCCGAACGGGATGAAATGCGAGAGTTCACCTCGTGTTCATCTCGGTGTCCACCGTGGGACATCACACCAGGGTGGTCAGGGCGTGGATCCCCAAGCCTGCCAGCGCACCCACGATGGTGCCGTTGATCCGGATGAACTGCAGGTCCCGGCCCACCGCGAGCTCGATGCGGGTCGCCGTCTGCGGTCCGTCCCAGCGGGCGACCGTGTCGGTGATCACACTGGTCAGCTCGACCCGGTAGTCCGCGACCAGATGCACCACGGTGTCGGTGATCCAGGCGTCGACGCGCGCCTGGACCGTCGGGTCGGTGGCCAGCGTCTGGCCCAGCTGCACCAGCGCGCCGGTGGCCCGCGTGCGCAGCTCGCTGTCGGGATCGTCGGCGGCCTCCAGGAGCACCCGCTGGGCGGTCTCCCAGATCCGGCTGACCGACCGCTGGACATCGGGGTGGTCGTACATCTCGATCTTGGCCTGCTCGACCCGCAGCCGGGTTGCCTCGTCGGTGCGCAGGTCCTCGGCGAACTGCGTCAGCAGCCGGTCGACGGCCTGGCGCACGTCGTGATCCGGCTCGTCGCGCACCGCGGCCAGGAAGCGCACGAGCTGCAGGTGGAGCCGGTCGCCGACGAGGTCGTCGACGAACCGAGGCGACCAGCCAGGGGCCTGCTTGGTGACAAGCTCGATGACCGAGTGCCGGTTGGCCACGACCCAGGCGTGCAGCCGCTCGGCCAGCACGTCGACGATGCCGGTGTGGGCCCCGTCGGTGACCACCTGCCCGAGCAGGTGGCCCAGGGCTGGGGAGACCTCGGTGCGGGCGACCCGGTCGGCCAGCACGCGTTCGATCATCGTGCGCATCTGCTCGTCGTCGAGCACGGCTACCAGGCCGCGCACTGCGCGACCCAGCTCGCCGGCGACCCGGGCGGCGTGCTCGGGCTCGGCCAACCAGTCCCCGGCCCGGCGGGTCACCTCGGCGCCGTTGACCTTCTCGCGCACCACGTCGTCGGTGAGGAAGTGGGTGCCCACGAACTCGCCGAGGGTGGCACCCATCTGGTCCTTGCGGGTCGGGATGATCGCCGTGTGCGGGATGGGCAGCCCCATCGGGCGACGGAACAGGGCGGTGACCGCGAACCAGTCGGCCAGTGCGCCGACCATGGCCGCCTCCGAACCGGCCTGTACGTAGCCCACCCAGCCCTCGGGGCCTGCTCCGGAGGTGGCCAGCGTGAGGGCGAAGACCAGTGCGGCGAGGCCGAACAGGCCGGTGGCCACGAACTTCATGCGCCGCAGGCGGCTGCGCCGCACCTCGTCGGAGCCACCCCAGGGGCTCGGCGGATCCGATCGCGCATCCGTCAGGGCAGTCGCGGTCGTCATGGCACCTCCACGCCCTCGGCTTGAGGGGTTGATTCTAGGTGTCGTTCGGGTGGCGCGGGTCCGGCGAGCCGGTCAGCCCAGGATCGATTGGGCGACCTGGCGATGAAAGGCCACCGACAGGAGCAGGTCGTCGACGTGGATGCGTTCGTCGGAGTTGTGATAGCCGGCCTCAACCACGTCCGCGGGAGTCGTGGCGATCGGGCTGAACCCGTAGGCGACGGTGCCGAAGTCGCGGCGCAGGTAGACCGAGTCGGTGAAGCCCGTGCTGAGCATGGGCAGCGGCTCAGCTCCGACCACGTCGACCAGGAACGCCTGGCAGGCATCCCACAGCGGGCCGGCCGGGGGTGACTCGTTGCCCGCGACGGACTCCACGGGGAAGCTCAGCATGCAGTCCGCACCGGCGTCGCCGAGGCGCGCACGAACCGCGGCCAGGACCTCGTCGTCGGTGCTGCCCGGCAGGACCCGGCAGTCGAGGCCGACGCCGGCGCGGGCGGGGATGACGTTCGACGCCGGTGCGCCGTGTAGCAGCGTGGGGGTCATCGTCGTGCCGCTGAGTGCCGGCAGCACGAACGGGAAGGTCGGATGCAGCGCGGTCGCCCCCGCAAGTGCCGCGACGACGCCCACCTGCTCGGTCACGCCGACGCCGAGCAGCGCATCGAGGGTGGCATGGATCGAGCGGTGCTCGCTGGGCTCGGGCAGGCCCAGCCCGATCGCACTGAGCACCGTGCCGAGCCTGGGGACCGGGTTGTCACCGACCCCCGGCATGGAGGCGTGGCCTGCCTCGCCGAGCACATCGACCCGAACCGGGCAGGTGCCCTTCTCGCCCACTCCGATGGCAGCCATCAGCCGGCCGTCGGCCAGCCGATAGGGCAGGCCACCGCCCTCGTTGAGTGCGTAGTCGACGGCCAGGTCGGGCCGGTTGGAGGTCAGCCAGTTCATGCCGACCATGGCCGAGCCGTCCTCCTCGTCCGCGGCGATCAGGAGGAGCAGGTCGCCGCGTGGGCGGAATCCCTCGCGGGCCAGCGAGGCGAAGGCCACAGCCCGTGCGGCCACCTCGCCCTTCATGTCCAGCGCACCGCGCCCCCACAGGTAGCCCTCGGCATCGACGATCCCGGCGAACGGTGGGTGCGTCCAGCCAACGGTCCCGGCGGGGACCACGTCGCTGTGGCCCACGAACGCCAGGCTCGGGGCGGCGGCCGAATCGCCGCCAGGCACGCCGTCCGACGTGGCACTCGGTCCGGACGCGCGCAGCCATGCGATCAGGTTCAGCCGCGCCGGATCCGGACCGGCCAGCTCGCATTCGACGCCCGACCCAGCCAGATAGGCCGCCAGCGCCCGGGCGACCTCGGTCTCGTTGCCGTTCGTCGAGTCGATGCGCATCAGTGCCTGGGCCAGCGAGATCACCTCGGCGCGCAGATGGGTCGCGTCGATCGTGGGGGTGCTGGGTGCGGTGGTGGGCTCGCTCATTGCCCCATCGTGGCTCACGCCCGTCGCTGTCCGAGCGGCAGTCCCGATCGGGTCTCGAACTTTGCGAAGAACCTCAGCCCGGAACCGGATCGTTGGCCGGGGCAGCCGGATCAGGCGTTGCGCTCGAACATCCCGGCGACAGCAGCCAGCCCGAGCACCGAGCGCGCCGCGTACTCCGAGCGCCACATCCCGCCGTGGCACGCCCCGTCGACGAAGAGCTGCATCGGGTGGTCGATCGGCACGTCGGGGTTGGCGGTGGATTGCGGGTTGCGCAGGTCGTGGACCAGCAGCGCGGCCATGATCGCGTTCGAGGTGTCGGGCTCGAAGATCTCCAGGCCGAACCGATCGGCACCCGCGTAGGCCGCCGCCAGGCCCTTGTTCTTGACCACCGAACGGGTCCGGGTGCTCGGCGCCACATTCAGCGACACTCGCACGCCGTCCTCGCGGGCGGCCATCGCCCGCCAGCGCTGCAACCGCTTGGCCAGCAGGTAGTTCGGGCCCTGCTGGCTGACCAGGCAGTCGCAGATCCCGTACTCGACCCCATCGGTGGTGAACACCGTCTCCGGGTAGTTCCGCTCGAACTGCCCGATCAGCCGAAGAGGAGAACGGGCATAGCGCCACATTCCCGCTGCGCGCCAGCGACGACGTGACTCCTCGACGGCCTCGATCGGGGCAGCGAACACGTCGGTCGGCGTGGCCAGCCAGGCCAACATCACGTCGTGTCCGCTGGCGACCAGGTCCATGCTGATCGCATCGATGGCCAAGGAGGCGCGCACGTGCAGCGGGCCGTCGGCGTACACGTAGTTGCCCAGCGTGAACGCATCGCCGATCCCGGCCAACCAGGTGCGCACCTCGGGTGCCTGGTTCAGCAGGTCCGCACCGGCGACAGCCGCCAGGGCTTCGCCGGCCAGCGTGCTTCGATCGGGCGTCCCGGATGCCACTGGCACGCGCAGCCGGCCCGCACGGCCCTCGGCGTCGGCGATGACCCGCCGCCACAGGTCCGGTCGGGGCAGGTCGATCGCCCAGACGGTGGCCTCCCAGTCCAGCAGGCAGGCCGCAGGGCCCATCTCGGCACCAGCACCGAGCACGGCAAAGTCCACACCCGTGAGATCCAGCCACTCCGGGTGGGCGATCACTGCCTCCAGGGCGTGGGCGAAGCTCGGCTCAACGGTGCCGGATGCCACCCACACGTCGAGCTGGTGGTGCAGGTCCGCGCCGGACAGCTGACGACCGTGGTAGGGGATGACCAACTCGGTGACTGCACGCCCGGTCCCGACGACCTCGGCAGTGGCGAAGGCAGGTTCGGTGTAGCTGGCCATGGCCTCGGCCACGTCCGTGGTCCGCCCGTCCCGCGTGAAGGTGAACCGGTCGTAGAGGCTGGCCAGGCCGTCGCGGCTCATCATCACCGAGCCGCTCGGGGCGACCATGCCGGACTCCACCAGGTCCCTGGCCGGGGGCAGGTAGCCCTTGCGCCAGTTCGAGATGGCCTCGATCCGGTCGGCCAGGGCCGGATCGGTTGCCCGTGCCGCGTCGGCGAAGATCGCTTTCCCCGTCGCCATCGACGACTTCTGGCCGCGCTCAGTTGGGAAGTCGATCCCACGTTGCGGGTTGACCTCGGGCATGTGCGCCGCCTCAGCTCCGTTCGTCGATGGTGCGTTGGTAGAGATCCACCGTGATCCTGGCGATCTTGTCCCAGCCGAACTGGTCGACCGCCCGGTCGCGCCCGGCCGACCCCATCCCCGCCGCACGCGTGGGATCGGACATCACAGAGGCCAGCGACTGCGCCAGCCCCGACTCGAAGCCGGTCGGGTCAGCCTCGTCGTAGTGGACCAGATGGCCCGTCTCGCCCTCGACGACCACCTCGGGGATGCCGCCGACGTCGCTTGCGACGACCGCTGTCCGGCAGGCCATTGCCTCCAGGTTGACGATGCCCAGCGGCTCGTACACCGACGGGCAGGCGAACACGCCTGCGTGGGTGAGCGCCTGGACCAGGTGTGCGCGGCTGAGGTGCTCGTTGACCCAGACCATGTTGTCCGCTCCCTTGGACTCGCGCAGCGCCGCGACCCCGGCCTCGACCTCGGCACCGAGCTCCGGGGTGTCAGGGGAGGAGGCGATGAACACCAGCGGGATGTCGGGGTCCATCTGGGCCGCAGCCTTCAGCAGGTGTGCGATGCCCTTCTGCCGCGTGATCCGCCCGACGAACAGCACGTAGGGGCGGCTCGGGTCGATCCCGACCGACTCGATCAGGTCGGTGTTGGCATCGGGCTGGTAGAGCTCGGTGTCGATGCCGTTGTGCACGACCTCGACCTTGGCCGGGTCCACGTTCGGGTAGGACTCGAGTACGTCGGCGCGCATCCCGTGGCTGACTGCGATGATCCGATCGGCACCCTCGTAGGCGGTCTTCTCGATCCATGACGACAGCCGGTATCCGCCGCCGAGCTGCTCGGCCTTCCACGGGCGCTTGGGTTCCAGCGAATGCGCCGAGATGACGTGCGGCACGTCCAGATAGATCCCGCCGGCGTGCCCAGCGAAGTTCGCGTACCAGGTGTGCGAGTGCAGCAGTTCCACGCCCTCACTGGCCGCGACCATCGCCAGCGAGATCCCCATGGTCTGCAGCGAGGCGTTCGCCCCGGTCAGGGTCTCTGGCACCTGGTGGGCGTTGGCGTCATCGCGCGGTGCCCCCCAGCACTGCACGTCGACATCGATGAGCTTGCGCAGCTCGCGAGCGAGGTACTCCACATGGACGCCTGCGCCGCCGTAGGCCTCGGGGGGCCATTCCCTTGTCAGCAATCCGATACGCATGCCGGGAAGCCTAGGCCGGGCGGCGCCGGGTTGCGCGCCCGATGGCTCTCGTCCGTCCGCGCGTCTCGGCCCATCCGCGAGTCTCGGCCCGTCCGGGCGTCTCGGCGCGCCTTGAGCGACTGCCGATGGCTAACGTGGAGCCATGCCGAATCCCAAGGTTCTCGGAATCGTCCTCGCAGGGGGAGCGGGCAAGCGACTGATGCCCCTGACCGCCGATCGCGCCAAGCCTGCCGTCCCCTTCGGTGGCAACTACCGGCTCATCGACTTCGTGCTGAGCAACCTGGTGAACGCCGGGTACTGCCGGATCGCGGTGCTGACCCAGTACAAGTCGCACTCCTTGGATCGGCACATCACCCAGACCTGGCGGATGTCGAGCATCCAGGGTGACTACGTCACGGCGGTGCCTGCCCAGCAGCGTCTCGGTCCGCGCTGGTACACGGGTTCGGCGGATGCGATCTACCAGAGCCTGAACCTCATCGAGGACGAGGACCCCGACTACCTCATGGTCTTCGGCGCGGACAACATCTACCGGATGGACCCGCGCCAGATGCTCGACCAGCACATCGACACCGGCGCTGCCGTGACGGTCGCCGGCATTCGCAAGCCGCGCGCCGAGGCCACCGAGTTCGGGGTGATCGAGCAGGACGAGAACTCCACGAAGATCATGGCCTTCCACGAGAAGGTGCCCGACCCGCCCGGCATCCCGGGATCGCCGGACGAGTCGTTCATCTCGATGGGCAACTACTTGTTCACCCGTGACTGGCTGGTCGACACGTTGCGTGCGGATGCCGCCGACGACAACTCCGTGCACGACATGGGCGGCAACATCATCCCGGCCCTGACCTCGCAGGGCCTGGCGCATGTCTACGACTTCGGGCACAACACCATTCCCGGTGAGACCGAGCGGGACAAGGGCTACTGGATGGACGTCGGTTCGATCGACGCCTACCACGAGGCGCACATGGATCTGGTCAGCGTGCACCCCGTCTTCAACCTCTACAACAGGCAGTGGCCGATCATCAACGCGTCGCTGGGCTCACCGCCGCCAGCGAAGTTCGTCGAGGGCGGCAACGCACACGAGTCCATCATCGGGGCCGGGTCGGTGATCGCCGGAGGGCACGTCCGCTCCTCGGTGCTCTCCCAGGACGTACGGGTCGCCCAAGGTGCCTACCTCGAAGGTGCGGTGCTGTTGCCCGGGGTCCGGATCGGCCGTGGTGCGGTGGTGCGCAACACCATCCTGGACAAGAACGTGGTGGTGCCCGACGGCGCCCAGGTGGGCGTGCATCTGGACAATGACCGCGAGCGGTTCACTGTCTCGGACGGCGGCATCGTCGCGGTCGGCAAGGGCGTCACGATCTGATCCGCGGCCGCAGTCAGGCCGACGGTCAGACCATGTCATCGATCTGGCAGATGGGGTGTCGGATCGATGACATCTGCGCGGGGCTCACTTCTTCTTGAAGGCCACGCACTTCTCCTCGAGGTGCACCGCGGCGTCCTCGCGTGCCTTCTTGCGCGAGCGTCGTCCCGGACCGGTCCAGCCGCAGTCACAGCGGGCCTGGGTGAAGTTCTTCTTGTCGACCAGGTGCAGGGGACTGTCGTGATGAGCGGTCACGTCGACCTTGTCGTCCTTCTTGCCCACTGGTGGCCTCCTCGATCGAGGGCACGATACGCGCCCAGGAAGTTGGCTCCAACATTGACTACGCTTGACCCATGTCGACCAGCACCTGGACCGTCACCGGAATGACCTGCGAGCACTGCGTGAAGGCTGTGACTGACGAAGTCAGCGCGATCGAGGGGGTTGCGTCCGTGGTCGTGGACCTCGCCACCGGCCACGTCACGATCACTGCCCCCACCGACCCAACGCGCGAGGTGGTCGCGGCCGCGGTGGACGAAGCCGGCTACGAACTGGCCTGAACGTGAGCGCCATCGAGATCGTCGAGGTCAGTGCCCGCGACGGGTTGCAGAACGATCCCGCCCGGCTGAGCACCGCGCAGAAGGTCGAGTTGATCGCGCGCTGCGCGGCCGCCGGCCTGCGGCGCGCGGAGATCGCCTCGTTCGTCAACCCGAGGCTGGTGCCGCAGATGGCCGATGCCGAGGACGTGGTGGCGGGAGTCCGGGCGTCCGTGCCGGGGCCGGCGTCGTGGATCGGGCTGGTGCTCGAACACCCGCGGCTTCCACCGGGCGGCTGCCACCGGCGTCGATGAGATCAACTGCGTCGTGGCGGTCTCCGACGAGTTCTCCCGGGCCAACCAGGGCATGTCCAGCGCGGACGCCGTCGCCGTGGTCGCCGAGGTGGTGCCGCTGGCGCTCGCTGCGGGCATCCGGCCCACGGTCACCCTCTCCGTGGCGTTCGGCTGCCCGTTCGCTGGTGAGGTGCCCCTCGACTCCCTGCGGCGGGTGGTCGAGGCGGTGGCCGGCACCGGCGTCACCGAGGTTGCCATCGCCGACACGATCGGCGTCGCGGTGCCCCACCACGTCGAAGAACGGATCGCGGCAACCCGCGCCCTGATCGGTGACCTACCGCTGCGCGCGCACTTCCACAACACCCGCAACACCGGCTACGCCAATGCGCTGGCTGCCGCAGACGCCGGGGTGGACGTGCTCGACGCCAGCCTCGGCGGAATCGGCGGCTGCCCGTTCGCGCCCCGGGCCACCGGCAACATCGCCACCGAGGACCTGGTGTTCGCACTGCACCGCAGCGGCTTCCAGACGGGGGTGGATCTCGACGCGGCGATCGTGGCCAGCGACTGGCTGGCCGGGCAGCTGGACCGTCCCCTGCCGGCATACCTTCCGCGGGCCGGGGTCTTCCCGACCCGCTGACGCCTGTGAGGCCTGTCACATTCGTCCGTTGTCGGGTGCGGAACGCGGGGGGTTGGCGCGGATTCGTCAGGTTGAGTTCACCGCCGGTTCACGTACGTCCCCCCTGTGCGTCGAACAGGCTGCCTACGGTACGACCCGTGAGAACACGCCTCGCACCTTCCCCCACAACGACGAAGAGGACCCCCATGGGCAACACCCGAATTCGGATGGCAGCCGCGCTGACCGTCCCCGCCCTGCTGCTGACCGCCTGCGGCGGTCAGAGTGATACCACAGGCAATGCTTCCGGCGGTTCCGCCTCAGGCGAGGTCCAGGTTGACGGCTCCTCGACGGTCGGCCCCCTTTCGGCGGCTGCTGGTGAGCTCTTCAATGCGACCCCTGAGGGCGCTGGCGTGAACGTGACGGTCGGCCAGTCCGGCACGGGTGGAGGCTTCAAGAAGTTCTGCGCCGGCGAGACCGATATCTCCGATGCATCCCGGCCGATCAAGGACGAGGAGGCCACTGCCTGTGCCGACGCTGGCATCGAGTACCAGGAGATCGTCGTGGCGAATGACGCCCTGACAGTCGTGGTGAACAACGAGAACGACTGGGCCACCTGCCTGACCGTCGAGGAGCTGAACAAGATCTGGGCCCCCGAGGCCGAGGGGACGGTCACCAACTGGAACCAGGTTCGCGATGGCTTCCCGGACGTTGCACTCGAGCTCTTCGGTGCCGGCACCGACTCGGGGACATTCGACTACTTCACCGACGTGATCAACGGCGAGGAGGGCGCCTCGCGCACCGACTACAGCCCGACAGAGGACGACAACATCACCGTGACCGGCGTCGAGGGGACCAAGGGCGGCCTGGGGTACTTCGGCTTCTCCTACTACGAGGAGAACGCCGATGCCATCAGGGCTGTGGAGATCGATGGCGGCAACGGCTGCGTCGCCCCGAGCCTGGAGTCCGCCCAGGACGGCAGCTACACGCCGCTCTCGCGCCCGTTGTTCATCTACGTCGCCAAGGCCTCGATGGCCAAGTCCCAGGTTGCCTCCTTCGTCGACTTCTACGTCAACAACGACGCTGCGATCACGGAGAAGGCCCTGTTCGTCCCCCTGAACAGCGATCAGCAGGCCACAGCGCAGGAGGCACTTGCTGCGCTTCAGGGCTAGGTTTCCCATGGCCCAGCGGGCCGAGGGACAGGAAGAGGGACTGTGAGCACAGATCAGGCGGGAGGCCCGCCCAGCGCGGGCCTCCCGGCCCCCTCCGGGGTCCCGGCGGGCTTCTCGCTGCGCAGCACCCGCAGGCGGACCGGCGAGAAGTTCATCATCGCCAGCCTGTTCGCCTGCGGCGCTGTCTCCGTGGTGGTCACGATCGGCATCGTCCTGGCGCTGCTCGTCCCCGCGATCCAGTTCTTCCAGCAGGTGTCGATCCAGGAGTTCCTGACCGGGACCAAGTGGGCGCCCCGGTTCAAGCCGCCGGCCTATGGCGTCCTGCCGCTGGTGATGGGCACGCTGTGGACCACCGCCATCGCCCTGCTGGTGGCCGTGCCGCTGGGGCTGGGAGCCGCGGTCTACCTGGCGGAGTACGCCAGTGACAGGTCACGCAAGACCCTCAAGCCACTGTTGGAGCTGCTGGCCGGCATTCCCTCGGTCGTGTACGGCTTCTTCGCCCTGGAGTTCATCACCAAAGTGGTGTTCCAGGAGTGGTTGGACCTGCCGGTCGGCACCTTCAACGTGCTCTCAGCCGGCGTCGTGCTCGGCGTGATGATCATCCCCACCGTGGCGTCCCTGTCCGAGGATGCCTTGAGCGCCGTCCCGCTGGCCATCCGTCAGGGATCCCTGGCTCTGGGAGCCAATCGCATGCAGACGACGGTGCGCGTCGTGTTCCCCGCGGCCATCTCGGGGATCGCCGCGGCCGTGGTGCTGGGCATCTCGCGTGGGCTCGGCGAGACCATGATTGTGGCCACCGCAGCCGGACAGCGTCCCACCATGGTGAGCAGCCCGTTCGAGGGCGGTCAGACGATGACCGGCTTCATCGCCCAGGCTGCGCTGGGTGACTCGCGGGTCGGGTCCCTGGAGTACAACACGCTCTTCGCCGTGGGCCTGCTCCTGTTCGTGTTCACCCTGATCATCAACGTGATCAGCATCCGGATGGTTCGCAGGTTCCGGGAGGCCTACTGATGCCCGCGCCCACTCAGAAGTACAGCCCTGAGGTCACCCTGGCGGGTCGACGGGCGAGCAACAGCGACAAGAACACCAGGTCCCTGGTCTTCCTCGGGGTCCTCTGGTTGAGCCTCCTGGTCGCCTTCGGCTTCCTCGTGACGCTGCTGGTGACGACCTTCCTGAACGGCATCGGGCGCTACGACTCGCGACTTTTCACCCAGTTCAACAACACGACGCCTGCCGACGCGGGCGCTGCAGCCGGCCTCTGGGGCTCGGTCCTGGTCATCACAGTCACCGCTGTGATGGCGATCCCGGTGGGGATCGGGGCCGCGCTCTACCTCGAGGAGTTCTCCGACCGGGAGCGCTGGTACAACCGGATCTTCGAGCTGAACATCCAGAACCTGTCCGCCGTGCCGGCCATCCTGTACGGCCTGCTCGCCCTCGCGCTCATGGGCACGCTCGGCTTCACCAACACCAACATCGTCCTCGGGGGCGCGCTGGCACTCGCCCTGCTCATCCTGCCCGTGATCATCATCACCACGCGTGAGGCCCTGCGCTCAGTCCCCCAGGAGATCCGCGATGGGTCCCTGGCGCTGGGCGCAACCGAATGGCAGACGGCGTGGAAGCAGACGCTGCCGGCCGCCCTCCCGGGCATCGGGACCGGGACGATCCTTGCCCTGTCGCGGGCCATCGGTGAGGCCGCTCCCCTACTCCTGCTCGGCGTGGCCGTCTACATCAACTATCTGCCCAACGGTCTGCTGAGCGGCTTCACGACGATGCCGATCCAGATCTTCAACTGGACCAGCGCGCCCCAGGAGGAGTTCAAGACCCTGGCTGCGGCGACGAGCATCCTGCTCCTGGTGATCCTGTTGGCGATGAACGGCATCGCCATCTACATCCGCAACAAGTACGCGAAGCGTTGGTGAGGACATGAGCCCCGAGACCCACTTCCAGAGCGCTGCCCAGGCTGCCGCCGGTGAACACCCACCGATCCTGGACATCGAGAAGCTCGACGTCTACTACGGTGACTTCTGGGCCGTACGCGGTGTGGACATGAAGATCCGAGCCAATGAGATCACCGCCTTCATCGGCCCCTCGGGCTGCGGCAAGTCGACAGCCCTGCGCTGCATCAACCGGACCAACGACCTCGTGCCCAGCGCGCGGGTCGAGGGCACGATCCTCTACCACGGCCAGGACCTCTACGGCCCTGATGTCGACCCGATCGAGGTCCGCCGCCGGGTGGGGATGGTCTTCCAGAAGCCCAACCCGTTCCCCAAGTCGATCTACGACAACATCGCCTACGGGCCGAAGGTCAATGGCTGGAAGCTCAAGAAGGCCGAGGAGCAGGACATGGTGGAGGAGGCCCTCACCCGGGCCGGCCTCTGGGGTGAGGTCAAGCACAAGCTCGACCAGTCCGGCTTCGCGCTCTCCGGTGGGCAGCAGCAGCGGCTGTGCATCGCCCGAGCGATCGCCAACAAGCCCGAGATCCTGCTGATGGATGAGCCGTGCGCGTCATTGGACCCGATCGCGACGGCCCTTATCGAGGACCTGATGGCCGAGTTGGTCACCGATTACACGGTCGTCATCGTGACGCACAACATGCAGCAGGCCGGCCGTGTCTCGCAACGCACCGCGTTCTTCACCGCCGAGGTCGAGGAGGATGGGACCCGCTACGGAACCCTTGTCGAGTTGGACGACACCAACACGATCTTCACCAATCCCACGGACAACCGCACGGAGGATTACATCTCCGGCCGCTTCGGCTGATCAGGCCCGCGGCCCGCCGGCCCGGTGCCGCCGCTCAGCTGTGCGCGGGTGGCAGGTCGTGCAGTTCGGTGGCCACGGTCCGCACGGTCAGGTCGACCGGGCGATTGGCCCACGTGCGGTGGAACACGAAGAAGCTGCCTGGTGCGACCTTGTGGACCAGGCGCGGGCCACCGCCGGCCGTACGCAGGCGCTCCAACTGCTGGGGGATCACTGGGCGGTGCGAGCACAGCACGGTGGGCCACGGCTGGTTGAACACCTCCACGGTGCGCGCCAGGCCGGGCTCAGCATCCATGGCGAACGCGTCCTCGCTGATGGTTGGTTCCATCCGGATCCCTGAACCGAGGTCGGCAGCCAGCGGGCGCAGGGTGGCCAGGCAGCGCTCGGCGTCCGAGGAGTGCAGGTGCCGGATGCCGAACGCCTGCAGGATCGGGATCAGCCGATGCGCCTCCCAGACGCCGTGCTCGAGCAGCCCGCGTTCCGGGTCCGAGCGGTCCCGGCCGGTCCGTTGAGCCCAGTCGGCCCGCTTCTCCGCGGTGGTGTGGCGCATCAGCGCGAACGGGATTGTCGGTGGGGTGCGTGCGGCCAGCCGGATCAGCTGGCCGTCGCGCGGGTAGGTCATGGCGTCGATGGCCGCCCTGGGGGACAGCCAGCGCAGCCGGTCGACCTCCTTGTTCTCGGCGAACTCGCCGCCGACCACCGTGGCCCGCCAGTACTCGACCTTCTTCGGTGTTGCGTCCACCAGGTAGTTCTGGGTCGGCAGTGGGACATCGAGCACGGGCTGGAAGCCAGTCTCCTCGACGCACTCGCGCACCGCAGCCTCGATACTGCCCTCGCCGGGCTCCAACTTGCCCTTGGGCAACGACCAGTCCCGGCGCCGGCGCCGGTGGATGACCGCCACCTCCAGGTCCTTGCCGACGCCGCGGGTCAGCACCACGCCGGCAGCACGGATCTCGGGGCGTGCGGAACTGGCCATCAGCTCAGGGAGGTTCGCGCGTGCTGGCGACGCACGCCCGGCCACTTCTCGGTCATCTTCACCCGCGCGATCAGCTCGCATTCCACCTGGTAGGCGCTCAGCAGGCCCAGGGCGAACCCGGTGGGGCCGTCGAAGTGCTCTGCCAGCTCGCGGCAGGCCTCCTGTGCGATGTAGGCGTCCTGGTGCTCGCCGAGCTGCTCGGTGACGTCGCCCAGCGCACTGGCCAGGCCCTTGGCCGACGCACCGAACACCGGTGCCAGTGCCTCGGCAGCGTAGCGCGCCCGCTTGGCCGTGATCCGGGTCTCGTGCCACTCGTCGGCCGGGCCGTGCAGGGTCAGGGCCTTGACCTCCTTGGCCAGCTTGCGCCAGGCCTTGTCGAACAGCGGGGGCAGCGCCTCGCGGCAGGGGGCGTCCGCCGCGGCAGTCAACTGCGGGTGGTTGGCTGCGTCGACCAAGGCGTCGAGCAGGGCCAGGTGCCGCGCCGAGCGCAGCGCCTCGAGGGCCTCGTCGCGTCCGGCCCCGACCTTGGCCGCCATCATCGGGTCGACGTGCTCGTGGATCAGGGCTGCATCGGCCGCGCCGAGCTCGTCAGCGTGCGCGTCCAGGCGGGCGAGCAGGACTTCGGAGTCCCGGCTCAGGCCCAGTTCGGAGGCCGCCCAGCCCAGCTCGTCGCGCAGGTGCCGCGACCAGTCGGTCTCCACGAGCGGGGCGAACACCCGCAGCCCGCTGCGCAGCCGGCGCGCGGCCACCCGCATCTGGTGCACCGAGTCGGGCAGGTCCTGACGGACTCGGGCGTCCTGGAGCAGGAACCGGCGGACGTGGGTGACCAGGTGGGCGTGCACTGCCTCGCCCGCGGGGTCCTCGGGGTTCACGGTGGCGGGCTCGGGGACCTCGGGGGCACCCTCGGCCGCGGGCCCCAGGACGCTGCGGGTGCGCGACACCCCACCGGGCACGGCACCGTGCGCCGCGAGCAGGTCGAGCACGGATACCAGGACATCGTCGCCGTGGTCGCCCAGGGGGCGCAGGGTGAGCTCGCGGAACCGGCCGGCCACGATCTTGCCGTCCATGATCGACACGACCTCGTCGACCAGCTCAGCCACCGGCTCGTCGGAGTCGTCGAAGAGCACGTGCGCGCAGAGCTCGATGCTCAGCTGCGCCACGCGGACCACCGGCTCACTGCGAGCCAGCGCACTCACCGCGTCGGCCAACTCAGGGGGCAGCCGGCCCGGGCGACCTGCCGTCAGTGGCAGGTGCACCTCGTCGGCTGCACCGGCATCGCCGACGGAGGGCAGGCGCAGGTGCCAGCCCTCGTCCTGGCCGCCGGCACGTCGGGTGAGCATCGCTCCCCACCGGATCAGGCGCAGGTCCGCGGTGTCGTGGTGCTCCAGCGCGATGGTCTCGGTGGACTGCTGCTCGACCCGGGCGATCCCGGTGGCCAGGGTCGATCCCGCCAGGCCGGGGACGGTGCCCACCAGCTCGGGCATCCGGAACAGGGCATGGACACGCAGGATGTGTGCCACGGGGGTCGTCGACTCGGTCACTCCGCGGGCCTCTCGCTCTCAGCATTGGGCAGGGGTGCAGCATCGCACCCGAAGGTGAACATCCGCTCACCCAGTCGTTCGGCGTGAGCGGCTCGCCCGGGAGTCGATCATGTACTCCTGCAGGTCGATGCACGGCGCGCCGGTGGCATCGTGGGTATGTGGCGTCCAGCTTCCGTCGGGCTGGCTGATCCAGGCCTTGGTGGTGTCGTCGAAGCCGCGCTCGAAGAGGTCCGAGACGTACTCGGCATGCTCGGCACTCAGGCTGACCAGGACCTCGACCCGTCGGTCGAGGTTGCGGTGCATCAGGTCCGCCGAGCCGATCCAGGTCTCGGTCTGCCCACCGTTGGCGAACTCGTAGGCGCGGCAGTGCTCGAGGAACCGGCCCAGGATCGAGCGCACCCGGATGTTCTCGCTCAGGCCGGGCACCCCGGGGCGCACCGCGCAGATGCCGCGCACCACGACGTCGACCGGCACGCCGGCCTGGCTGGCCCGGTACAGGGCGTCGATGATCGGCTTCGTCGACGATCGAGTTGCACTTGAACCGGACGCGCGCCGGCAGGCCGGCCTGGCTGGTTGGCCACCTCGCGCTCGATCCGTTCGACGAGGCCGATCGCGGATCGAGTGCGGCGCGACCAGCAGGTTGCGGTAGCGGGTGTTCGGCGAGTAGCCCGGTCAGCACGTTGAACAGGTGCGATCAGGTCCTCGCCGACGGCCGGGTCGGCGGTGAGCAGGCCCACGTCCTCGTAGAGGCGGGCGGTCTTGGGGTTGTAGTTGCCGGTGCCGATGTGGCAGTAGCGGCGAGCTCGTCGCCCTCGTGGCGCACCACCAGGCAGTCTTGCAGTGGGTCTTCAGGCCCGACCAGGCCGTAGACGACGTGCACGCCCGGCCTGCTCCAGCTTGCGCGCCCACGAGATGTTGGCCTGCTCGTCGAAGCGGGCCTTGATCTCCACCAGCGCGACGCACCTGCTTGCCGGCCTGCGGCGGCGTCGATCAGGGCGTCGACGATCGGGGAGTCGCCCGAGGTGCGGTACAGCGTCTGCTTGATCGCCAGCACCTTCGGGTCGGCGGCGGCCTGTTCGATGAAGCGCTGGACGCTGGTGGAGAACGAGTCGTAGGGGTGGTGCACGAGCACGTCGCCGTCGCGCAGGCGTCGAGCACGTCCGGTGGCGCGGCGGTCTCCACGCTCGGCGAGCGCGGGCTGGTCTGGGCAGGAACGGGGCCGTCCTTGAGGTCCGGCGCGGTCCAGCCCGTAGATGGTCCACAGCCCCGTCAGGTCTAGCAGGCCGGGCACCGCGAACACGTCTTCAGCGGGGATTCCGAGCTCACGCACCAGCAGCTCGAGCACGTACTCGGTCATGGCGTCGCTCGACCTCCAGGCGCACCGGTGGGCCGAACCGGCGGCGCACCAGTTCACGTTCGAGGGCCTTGAGCAGGTCCTCGGCGTCGTCCTCCTCGACCTCGATGTCGGCGTTGCGGGTCACCCGGAACGAGTGCTGCTCGACGATCTCCATGCCGGGGAAGAGCATCGGACAGGTTCGCGGCGATGAGGTCCTCGAGCGGGACGAAGCGCGCCGGCGCCCACCTCGACGAACCGCGGCAGGCTCGGCGGGCACCTTGACCCGGGCGAAGTGCTCCGTGCCGGTACCCGGGTTGCGCACGATCACCGCCAGGTTGAGGCTCAAGCCCGAGATGTAGGGGAACGGGTGCGCCGGGTCCACGGCCAGCGGGGTCAGGACCGGGAAGACCTTGTCGAGGAACATCTGGCGCAGGGCAGCGCGCTCGTCGTCGTTGGCCTGGTGGTCAGCGCAGCAACTGGATGCCCTCGGCAGCGCAGGGCGGGCAGCACCGAGTCGCCGAAGCAGGCCGCATGGCGATCGAGCAGCGCGCGGGTGCGGGCCAGCAGCGATCTCGAGCAGGTCGCGTGGCATCAGGCCGCTTGCGGCGCGCACGGCGAGCCCGGCGTCGACGCGTCGCTTGAGCCCGGCCACCCGGACCATGTAGAACTCGTCGAGGTTCGAGGCGAAGATGGCCAGGAACTTGGCCCGCTCCAGCAGCGGCAGCCCCTCGTCCTCGGCCAGTTCCAGGACGCGCTCGTTGAAGGCCAGCCAGGACAACTCTCGGTCGGCGAACCGGTCGGCGGGCAGCGGTGGGGTGGCCGACGGGACCTCGGGCTGGGCATCCCCCGCCCCGATCAGGGCCGCTGTCACGGTGTCGGACACGTCAACCTCCTGGCGGACCTGCTGGCGGACCTGCTGGCGGACTGCTGGGGAACCCTGCTGCGGAGAACCGGCCAGCTGCTCCCCGCGCAGCGTCCCACGAGTCTAGCGACGGAAGAGCGTATCGCTGTCCCAGGCGGCAAAGCCCAGCGATCGGTAGAGCGCGATGGCGCCCGCGTTGTCGGCGTCCACGTAGAGCATCGCAGTGGGCAGGCCGCGCTCGCGCAGGTGCCACAACCCGGCGACCGTCAGCGCGCGGCCGAGGCCCCGGCCGCGGTGCTCCGGGTCCACCCCCACCACGTACACCTCGCCCAGCGGGTCGTGGACGTGCCGGTGCCCGGCGTCGTCGGGGTGGCTGTGCGAGTGGGAGTGGTCGGCACCGAGCCCGTGCTCGTGGGAGTGCGCCTTCGTCCAGTGGAAGCCGACCAGTCGCCCGGACTCCTGCGCCAGCAGGAAGCCGGTCTGGTCGAACCAGGGCTCGGCCATCCGGCGGGTGAGGTCCTCGGCGGTCCACCCGCCCTGGTCGGGCAGTTCGGTGAACGCTGCCGCATTGAGGGCCAGCCAGTCGGGGATGTCGTGCTCCGCGTCGAACGTGCGCAGGGTGATCCCCCGGGGGAGGTGGAGCGTTTCGATGGGTGCGTACAGGGAGCGACGCAGCTGCAGCAGCCGGCGGACCTGGTGCAGGCCGTGCGCGGCGGCCAGCGCTCCAGTGGCCGCGGAGGTGCCATGCGCCCACAGCCGCAATCGGCCCGGCTGCTGGTCGGCGAGCTCCACCACCTCGGCGATCAGCATCCCGCCGACTCCTCGGTGCCGGGCGGCGGGGCTCACGGCCACCTCCGCGGCCGGGCCCTCGGCCTGGTCGGACAGGTCGAGGTGGGCGTAGCCCAGCAGCGCCCCGGTGCCCGGGTCCTCAGCCAGGACGTGCATCTCTGAAGCAGCGCCATGGCGCAGGTGGAGCACCACGTGCTCGCCCAGCGGGTGCGCCCCGTCGGCCCGGGCGGCCGCCTCGGCCAGGTCCAGCACGGCGCGGACCTCTGGCCCGGTCAGGTGGGACGTCGTGCGCAGGCGGGCGACGTCGTCGCTCACCTCGTGGCCGGGTCGCGCAGGGTCGCGGCGGTACTGACGTCCAGGGCGGTGTCGTCCTGGCGGGGTGGGACGAACCGGTACCCGACGTTGCGCACGGTGCCGATCAGGCCCTCGTGCTCGGCGCCGAGCTTCGCGCGGAGCCGGCGCACATGCACGTCCACGGTGCGGGTGCCGCCGAAGTAGTCGTAGCCCCAGACCTCCTGGAGCAACTGCGCGCGGGTGAACACCCGGCCGGCGTGCGAGGCCAGGAAGCGCAACAGCTCGAACTCCTTGAACGTGAGGTCCAGGCTGCGGCCGCGGATTCGGGCGCTGTAGGCGCTCTCGTCGATGACCAGCTCACCCAGGCGCAGCTCACCGTCGGCGTCCACCTCGTCGGCCACTGCCACCCGGCCGATCGCCAGGCGCAGGCGGGCCTCGACCTCGGCAGGCCCGGCCCCGTCGAGCAGCACGTCGTCGATGCCCCACTCGGTGTTGACGGCAGCCAGCCCTCCCTCGGTGGTGATCAGCAGCACCGGGCACTCGACGCCGGTCTGGCGGATCAGTCGGCTCAGCGCGCGGATGTGGGCCAGGTCGCGGCGTCCGTCGAGGAGCAGCGCGTCGGCAGGCGGGGCATTGAGCAGGGCGCTGGCCTCGGCGGGCAGGACCCGGACGTGGTGCGCCAACAGGCCGAGCGCGGGAAGAACCTCGCCCGAGGGGCCGAGTGAGGCGGTCATCAGCAGGAGCCTGCTCATGCCGGTCACCTCGCACTTGATCGGGGGCGGTGTGCACACAGGATACGCCAGTGCGGGAATCGCAACCGCGGACTGCGCGTTGCACAGGCCATGACCGGGGTCTACCTGTTGTTGATCGTGCTCGGCGCTGCGACGGCATTCGGGCTGTGGCGCCAGCGCACCGATGGCCGGATGCGTGCTGTCGACGCTGCGGGGGCGGTGCCGTCGGATCAGGGGCCATCGGTGCCGACAGTGACGTCCATGAAGGTCGTGGGTGGACTCCCGGACGACTCCGAGCCGCTGCTCGTCGACGGCCAGCCGGTCGAGGTCGCCGACCCCGGGGCCGGGCCCGCGCCAGACGTGCTCGGATCCGCACAACTCGGCGCACCCCTGGGGGAGCAGGCCACCCTGCTGCAGTTCTCCTCCGCATTCTGCAGCCCGTGCCGAGCCACCCGTGTGGTGCTGGCCGATGTTGCCGGGATGGTCGATGGCGTGGTGCACATCGAGGTCGATGCCGAGTCGCACCTGGAGCTGGTTCGGGATCTGGACATCACGCGGACGCCGACCGTGCTGGTCCTGGACCGCACCGGCCGGATCCGCTCCCGGGCGACGGGGGCCCCGCGCAGGGCCGACGTGATCGCCGCACTCGGCCCCGTGGTCCAGACCTGAGTCACTGTCTGGTAGCCCTCGCGTGTCAGGCGAGCATGGCCAGCGTCTGGGGCGGTGCCGACAGCCTCGGGATCACTGCGGCGTCGGGCCTGACATCGGATCCTGCAGATCGTCCCGGAACCCGAGATTCACTCGCTCGGTCACGTCTGCGAAGCCACGGTCGGACAGTGCCATCAGCCCGGTCGGGTAGTAGCCGCGATCGCCGCCCACCAGGTCCGTGATCCCGAAGTAGTTCAGGTAGCGGCGTCCCATGTCGTTGGTACGGGCGAAGACGAACTCGCCTCCCGCGTCCTGCACGTACTGGATGGCGCGCCGGATCGCCTCCGCCGACGTCCAATCCACCTCGTTGATCGCTGAGGCGTCGAACACGAACAGGCGGGGCGGTTCGTCGGCCGTCTGCGTCACGGTGCGTACGTCCTCGACGAGGGTCGCGGAGTTGGCGTAGAAGATGCTCGCCCCGAACCGATAGACGACCAGACCCGGCGTACTCTGCACGCCCGGCCCCACGAGGCGCTCGACCACGCCGCCGGAGTCGTTGAGAGTCAGCACCACGCTCTGCGGCTTCGACGTGTGCTTGAGGTGCAGCACGATCGAGGCCAGGATCGCATAGAGGATCCCGCCACCGACGCCCACGAGAGCCACGAAAGCCGCCGTGGAGGCGGCGACCCAGAACTCCCCGCGCTCCGGCAGGCGCCACAGCATGCGGAACGTCGAGAACTTCATCAGGTGGGTCGCGATGACGAAGACCACAGCCGCCAACGTCGCCTCGGGAAGGTTGTCGAAGATGCCGGTCAGGACCAGGAGGACCGGAACGGTGATCGCCGCGAGGACGAGCATCGACATCTGCGACTGGGTCCCGGACCGATCGGAGATGGCCGTCTTGGTCGGCGAGCTGTTCACCACGAAGGAGGAGCCGAGGCCGTTGATGATGTTGGCTGCCCCGAGCGCGGTCAGGTCGCGATTCGGGTCGTGCCGGTCGTCGTGCTGGATGGCGAAGGCACTGGCCGTCGAGACGCTCTGCGCGACGCAGACGAGCAGGATGACCAGGGCCGTCGGTGATAGGGCCAGGATCTGGGCCAGGCTCACGCCGGGCACGCCGAGCTGCGGCAGGCCCGGGGGCAGGGCCCCCACCATCACGATTCCGCGCCTCTGCTCCCAGTCCAGGCCAGCGGCCAGCAGGATGCTGCCGACGACTGCGATAAGTGGTCCGGGGATGCGCGGGGCGGACTTGGCCAGGCCAAGGATCGTCGCGACGACGGCCACGGACAGCACGGCATCCCAGATGTTGGCCTCGGGCAGGAGGCTCAGGGTGCTGACGAACTTCTGCCAGGTGGTGTCCCCGGTTGCATGGACCCCGAGCATCCCGTCGAGCTGGCCGATGGCGATCTGGATCCCGACCCCGGTGAGGAATCCGGCCAGCACCGAACGCGACATGAAGTCCGAGAGGAAGCCCAGGCGCAACCACCCGGCGAACAGCAGCAGGACGCCGCTCATGATCGCCAGTGCGCAACTCAGGGCGAAGAACTGGGCGGGGTCACCAACCGCCAGCAGGCCGACCGCGCTGGCGCTGATCGCTGCCGTCGCCGAGTCGGCTCCGATCACCAGACGCCTGGTGGATGCGAACAGCGCGAAGACGATGACCGGCAGCAGGCAGGTGTAGAGACCCGTCTCAGGCGGCATTCCCGCGATCTTCGCGTACCCCAGACCCTCGGGGATGGCCACCGCGGCCAGGGTCGCGCCGGCCACCAGATCCGCTGCGAGCCACCGACGCTGGTAGGGGACCAGCCCCTCGCCGAGCAGCCTCCGCCGCTGCTTGACCGCGCTGCCGGGGGGACTCATGGGGAGAGTGTGGCCCAGGAGGCACGGGCGTGTCCGGATCTGGCGCACGTCGTCCGCTATCCGTTGCCCGACCGTTGGTCCGGTCGACGCAGCCGACAGCGCGACCGGTGGTCACGCGTGCAGCGGGATGCCGCTGGCCCGGCTGCGTGGCGCCTGCGTCGGCGGGCGATCTGCTCAGCCAGGGCTCGCGCGCAGGAGGACTCCAGTGGCGATCTCCAGGACGCAGAGCGCCATCAGGCGCACGGTGCGGCCGTCGGGCGCGTCGGCAGTGGCGTCCACCTCGGTGAGGTCCATGCTGACCACTCGGGGGTCGCGGGCGGCGAGCCGGGCCGCCGTCCGCAGCTCGGCTGCGCTGATCCCGCCGGGCAGGGAGGCCGGGCAGGCCGGCGCCACTGCCCGGTCGCAGACGTCCACGTCGAGGTCGACATGCACCCGCCCGGTCTGCCCTCGTCCGGCGATCTCCAGGGCCTCGGCCATGGCATCAGCGATCCCGCGGCGGGCCAGCTCGTCGCGGCTGATCACAGTGATGCCGTGCTCGCGGGCGCGGGCGGCGTAGCGGGCTGAGTTGGCGAAGTCCGCGATCCCGACCTGCACGATGCGTCGACCATCCATCCCCAGCTCGAGCAGGCGCCGCACCGGCGATCCGTTGGACCGTCCGTCGCGCAGGTCGTGGTGGGCATCGAGGGTGATCAGGCCGTCGGCGCAGGCGCCGTGCGCGACGGCCGCCGTGATCGAGTTGTCCCCGCCGAGGGCCAGGGCCAATGCCTGCGGGAACAGCCGGATGGCCTCGACGGTCTCGCGCTCGCCCGCGGTGGTGTCCGGTTCGGCCACGTCCCCGAGGTCGACGAGCATCAGGTCGCGCAGGTCGAGCTGCTCGCTGACCACATAGGTGGAGAACCTCGCCAATGCCTCCCGGACAGCCGCCGGGGTGCGATCTGCCCGGGTGGGTGACAGTGACGTGGCGTGCGCGGGCACGCCGAGCAGGGTCAGCTGCGGCCTCCGGGGGTCTCGTTCCAGCGGCCAGGCGTGCTCGGCTGTGCAGGCCCCGATCCACGTCGACGCCCGTGGCCAGTGCGGATCGTCAGCCATGGCGGGCCCCGCTGGGTGCCGGGTGCTCGGGTGCCGCGTGCTTGGGTGCCGCGTGCTTGGGTGCCGGGTCGTTGGGTGCCGGTATGGGCTGCAGGCGCATGGGCTGCCCGGCGCGCCACACCTGCTCGATCAGGTCCACGCCCGGACGGTACGCCAGGTGCACGTAGCTGGGGGCGCTCAGCGCGACGAGGTCGGCGGGGCCACCCACCGCGACCCGGCCCACATCGGTGCGACGCAGTGCCGCAGCCCCGCCCACGGTGGCGGCGCCCAGGGCTTCGGCCGGGGTCATCCGCATCTGGCTGACGGCCAGCGCGAGGCACAGCGGGATCGACGTCGTGTACGACGTGCCCGGGTTGCAGTCGGTGGCCAGGGCGACGGTGGCCCCCGCGGCCAGCAGGCGCCGGGCGTCCGGGAAGGGCGAGCGCGTGCCCAGCTCGGCACCGGGCAGCAGCGTGGCAACCGTGCCGGAGTCGGCCAGCGCGGCGATGTCGGCGTCAGTGAGGTGGGTGCAGTGATCGGCGGACGCCGCCCCGTGAGCGACGGCCAGCCCGACGCCTGCACCGTGTCTCAGCTGATTCGCGTGCACGCGCAGGCCCAGTCCCACGGCCGCGGCCGCCGCGAGCACGACGTGCGCCTCGACGGCGTCGAACGCGCCACGCTCGACGAACACGTCGGCCCAGCGCGCGTGCGGGGCGCAGGCGGCCAGCATCTGCCCGGTCACGAGGTCCAGGTAGCCGGCGCGATCGTGCGCGTACTCGGCCGGGACCACATGGGCGCCGAGGAACGTGACCTCCTCGGTGAACTCCCCGGCGATCCGGGTGGCGCGCGCCTCGTCAGCGACCGTCAGCCCGTAGCCGGACTTGATCTCGAACGTGGTGGTCCCGCTGGTCACGAGCTCCGCGACCAGGCGCGCGATGCCCTCTCGCAGGGTGTCGTCGCTGGCGGCGCGGGTGGAGGCGACCGTGGATCGGATGCCGCCCGCTGAGTAGGCCCGACCGGCCATCCGGGCCGCGAACTCCTCGGTGCGGTCCCCGGCGAACACCAGGTGCGCGTGCGAGTCCACGAAGCCCGGGAGCACGGTCCCGCCCGCGCAGTCGTGCCGTGCGTCTGCGGCCGGGGCCTGTGCCGTGGGGCCGATCCAGGCGACCCGGCCCCCCTCGATCACGAGCGCGGCCTCCGTCCGGATCCCCAGCGCCCACACGTCGCGTGCGCTGCCGTCGACCGGCGCCGGGTCCTGCGGGGTGTTGGTGACCAGCTGGCCGATGCCCGAGATCAGTAGTGCCGTCACGCCTGCCCGCCCCGGTTCGGGCCGCGATCCGACAACCCGCCCTCGCGCATCGGGATCCTCAGCCTGTGCGCGCGCGCCACGTCCGTCGCCGACTCATAGCCGGCATCGACGTGCCGGATCACCCCGGTGGCAGGGTCGTTGGTCAGCACCCGCTCCAGTTTCTGGGCGGCCAGGTAGCTGCCGTCGGCGACCGAGACCTGGCCGGCATGGATCGAGCGGCCGATGCCGACCCCACCTCCGTGGTGGATCGACACCCAGGACGCGCCCGAGGCGGTGTTGACCAGGGCGTTGAGCAGCGGCCAATCGGCGATCGCGTCCGACCCGTCGGCCATCGCCTCGGTCTCCCGGTAGGGCGAGGCGACGGAGCCGGTGTCCAGGTGGTCGCGGCCGATCACGATCGGCGCGCGGATCGCCCCGGAGGCCACCAGCGCGTTGAACTCCAGGCCGGCCCGGTCACGCTCCCCCTGCCCGAGCCAGCAGATCCGTGCGGGCAGGCCCTGCGGGGCGATCCGCTCGCCCGCGGCCCGGATCCAGCGTGCCAGCGGTTCGTTGTCGGGGAACAGTCGCAGTACGGCGGCATCCGTGGTGGCGATATCGCGCGGGTCTCCGGACAGCGCCACCCATCGGAAGGGACCGCGGCCCTGGCAGAACAGCGGCCGGATGTAGGCCGGCACGAAGCCGGGGAAGTCGAAAGCCCGGGTGTAACCGGCCAGCTGCGCTTCGCCGCGGATCGAGTTGCCGTAGTCGAACACCTCGGCACCGGCGTCGAGGAACCCGACCATCGCCTCCACGTGCCGGGCCATCGACTCCCGGGCGCGTTCGGTGAACGCCGCCGGGGCCGCTTCGGCGAGGTCGTGCCACTGCTGCACCGACACTCCGATCGGGCAGTACGCAAGCGGATCGTGCGCAGAGGTCTGGTCGGTGACGATGTCCACGGCCACTCCTCGGCGCAGGAGCTCGGGCAGGACCTCCGCGGCGTTGCCGACCACGCCGACGCTGTGCGCGCGCCGCTCGGACCTGGCCGCCAGGGCTCGCCTGATCGCCTCGTCCAGGTCGTCGGTCCACTCGTCGAGGTAGCGGTGCTCCACACGGCGCGCCAACCGGGTGGCGTCCACGTCCACGATCAGGCAGACACCGCCGTTCATCGTGACCGCCAGCGGCTGCGCGCCACCCATGCCGCCGCATCCGGCGGTCAGGGTCAGCGTGCCGGCCAGGTCGCCGTCGAACCGCTTGGCGGCCACTGCCGCGAACGTCTCATATGTGCCCTGCACGATGCCCTGAGTCCCGATGTAGATCCACGATCCGGCGGTCATCTGGCCGTACATGGTCAGCCCGAGGGCTTCCAGGCGGCGGAACTCGGGCCACGTGGCCCAGTCGCCGACGAGATTCGAGTTGGCGATCAGTACGCGCGGGGCCCACTCGTGGGTACGCAGGACGCCCACCGGTCGGCCCGATTGCACGAGCATCGTCTCGTCGTCGCGCAGGGTGGTCAGGGTGCGGACCAGTGCGTGGAAGCTGGGCCAGTCGCGCGCCGCCCGGCCGGTGCCGCCGTAGACCACCAGGGCGTCGGGATGCTCAGCAACCTCGGGGTCGAGGTTGTTCGCCAGCATCCGCAGCGCTGCTTCCTGCGGCCAGCCCAGCGCCGTGCGGGTGGTGCCCCGTGCTGCGCGGACCGGTACCGGGGTGCCGAGTTCGTGTGCCATCGCCAAGCCTCCTGTCCAGGGCCATGCCATCACGACGGCCCTGCGTAGTCGATTCGGGCAACTGAACTGCCCGAATCGACAACGCAGAACGTGCCGAGGGTCAGTCCAGTGGCCCGACCGCGGTGGTCACCGCGTCGAGCAGGGTGCCGTCGGCCACCAGGGCGTCGGCGGCCCGGATCTCGTCGGACACCATCCGATCCGGCCCGGGCCCGGCGACGACCGTGCGCACGGCAGCCAGGGCCGCTGCGGTGCCCGCGGACGGGGGCAGCGGTGCCCGAAGGTCCAGGGCCCGGGCGGCGGTGATCAGCTCGATGGCCAGCACCTGGCGTAGGCCCGCCACCGCAGCTGTCAGGGACCGCCCCGCTGCCCAGCCCATCGAGACGTGGTCCTCCTGCATCGCCGAGCTGGGGATCGAGTCGACGCTGGACGGAACCGCCAGTCGCTTGAGCTCGGAGACGATCCCGGCCGCGGTGTACTGGGCGATCATGTAGCCGGAGTCGACACCGACCTCATGGGCCAGGAACGCAGGTAGCCCCTGGTTGCGCGAGGGGTCGAGCAGCCGGTCGGTGCGTCGTTCGCTGATCGAGGCCACGTCGGCCACCGGGATGGCCAGGAAGTCCAGCACGTGGGCGACCGGGGCGCCGTGGAAGTTCCCGTTGGACTCCACCCGGCCGTCGGGCGTGATGACGGGGTTGTCGATGATCGACGCGAGTTCGCGTTGAGCGATCGCCCGCGCATGCGTCATCGTGTCGCGAAGCGACCCCGCTACCTGCGGGGCGCAGCGCAGTGAATAGGCGTCCTGGACGATGTGCGTGCGGTCGTGGCGATGGCTGGCCACGATCGGCGAGCCGGCCAGCAGCCTACGCAGGTTGGCCGCCGACGCGGCCTGGCCGGCGTGCGGGCGCATTGCGATCAGGTCGGCCGCGAACGCCCGATCGGTGCCCAGCAGGGCTTCGACGCTCATCGCTGCGGTGATGTCGGCCACCTGGGCGAGCATCTGGAGGTCGGCCAGGGCCAGAACAAGCATTCCGAGCATGCCGTCGGTGCCGTTGATCAGCGCCAGGCCCTCCTTCTCGACCAGCGTCACCGGGGCCAGGCCGGCCTCGGCCAGGGCATCGGCTGCTGGTCTGGTTGTTCCGTCGGGTGCGAGCACCCAGCCCTCGCCCTGCAGCACGAGCGCCACATGTGCCAGCGGGGCGAGGTCGCCGCTGCAACCCAACGAGCCGAACTCATGCACTGCAGGCACGATGCCGGCGTTGAGCAGACCGGCCAGCGCCCGCACGAGTTCGGGGCGCACCCCGGTCCGCCCGGTACCCAGCGTGTGCAGGCGCAGCGCTGTCATCGCCCGGACGGTGGCCGGCTCGACCAGGGCGCCGGCTCCGGCGGCGTGCGATCGCGTGAGGCTGACCTGCAGGGCAGCGCGCCGGTCGGGCGGGATCGCGACTGTGGCCAGCGCGCCGAACCCGGTCGAGACGCCGTAGACCGGTTCCGCCTGCCCGGCCAGCGCCTCGATGTGCGCTCGGCCAGCAGCGACCCGGTCGAGGGTGACCTCGCTCAGCGTCAGTTCAGCCCCGGCGCGCGCCACCACAGGCAGGGTGTCGAGGTCCAGAGCCTGGAGGTCGACCTGCGCACGTGCACCCGGGGACGTCATGGCCCATAACTAGCACCGAAGTGCGCCCACGTGCGGGTCAGCGGGCGCGCAGGTAGAGGACCTTCTGGTTCCCTGTGGTTCCACGCTCCTCGATAACGAAGAGATCATTGCGCCCCCTGACTAGGTCCGAGAGCTTGCGGTAGCCGTAGAGCCGGGGGTCGAAGTCCGGCTGCAACTTGTTCAGGTAGTTTCCGAACGTGCCCAGGTGCGCCCAGCCCTGATCGTCCACGGACTCCTCCAGCGCCTTGAGGACGAACTTCTTCGGTAGCTTCTGCCGGGTGGGCCGCTCCGGCTCGGCCGAATCCGCAGCGGTGGCTGCGCTGGATTCGCTCGAGGTCTTCTCCGGGGGTTCGGGCTCGACCGTCGGTCCCCCGTCGCGCAGCACCTCGACGAACACGAACCGGTGGCAGGCGTTGCGGAACGCCTCCGGGGTCTTGCGCTGGCCGAAGCCGAGGACCATCAGGCCCTCCTCGCGCAGCCGCATCGCCAGGCCGGTGAAGTCGCTGTCGGAGGTGACCAGGCAGAACCCGTCGAAGTTGCCGCTGTAGAGCAGGTCCATCGCATCGATGATCAGGGTGCTGTCGGTGGCGTTCTTGCCCGTGGAGTAGGCGAACTGCTGCACCGGCTTGATCGCGTTGCGCTGCAGCACCTTCTTCCACGCCGCACTCGTGGGGGCTGTGAAGTCGCCGTAGATGCGCCTCACGATCGCATCGCCGAACCGGGCCACCTCCGCCAGCAGCGCCTCGATGACAGTCGCCTGCGCGTTGTCGGCGTCGATCAGAACGGCCAGGCGCAGGTGGCTGCCCTCGATGTCAGGGTCCGGGCTGCGTCGCGGGGTACTGGCCATGGGCTCAGCCTCTCACCTCCGGCCAGCCCGACACAGTCGGCGCCGGCAGCGGGATCCCACGATGCGGACAGTGCGTCCATGAAGTGACCGGGTGAGGTTATGCTCACCACATGCATCGGGTGCTTCTGACCAGGCGGCGGGTCATCGACCACGGCCGCATGGGCACCTGTCTGTGTCGAATGCGCTGAGCACGGCCCCAGCCCGCCCCGTTCGCGCACCCACAGACCACTGGAGCTCGCCATGCCCGCACTGCCCACTGCTTCGTCCACGCCCGGAGCGGCCACGTCCGCACCCAGGCCCACCGGGCCCACGCCCGCTGCCCACGCCGGTGGCCTCGACCCGCGCGGACCACGCTTCGGCGCGGCGATCACCACGGTCGTCCTGGCGCTGGCCCTGGTACTGGCCTCGCCGGTGCTGCTCGCCGCGCAGTCCGTCGTGTTCGCGCTCGGCGCGCTGGCTGGTCCGAGCCGCCAGCCCTACGGCGTCTTGTACACGCGGTTCGTGCGGCCCCGGCTCGCAGCCCCGGCGTACATCGAGCATCCGGGCGCCCCACGGTTCGCCCAGGCCTGCGGGCTGGCGTTCAGCATCGTCGGGCTGCTCGGGTTCGCCGTGGGCTGGCAGTGGCTGGCCCTCGGCGCGATCGGCCTCGCGCTGGGCGCGGCGTTCCTCAACGCAGCCTTCGACTTCTGCATCGGCTGCGAGATCTACCTGCGCGTCCAGCGCCTGCGCCGCGCCTGAACCGTGCGACTCAGGCCTCGCGCCAGTACCCGTTCGCGGCGGCGACCGTCTGGAAGTTCAGGGCAATCACCTTCGACGCCTCGGTGAGGCTGTCGGCGTCGTTGGCATAGACATCGCGCAGCCGGGCGCGCACGTCGTCGTTGGGCTGGGTCACCTTGACCCCCATCCGGGACAGCTTGACCGCCAGGTTCCAGCCGTCCTGGGCGGTCGGGGTGATCAGGCTGGTCAGCCACGGGTCCGACATGGATGGTCCTCTCGTCGACAGCAACCGGGAGGCCCGCTGCGACCCGGATTCGTTCGTCAGCGTACTGGCGGAACACGCGGGGTTGCCCGGCACCGCCGGCCGCCAGCCGCGGTCGACGCGTGCCCTCAGCCGACCGAACCGGCGCCGTAGACCAGCGCCTGTGCACCCTCGGCCAGGATCGCGTCGACGAACGAGGCGGCCCCGGCCAGCCGGGCCCCGGGCAGCAGGTCGGCAGCGATCAACCCGCGCCGGGCCGCACACTGGGTGCAGACCGTCAGGATGCCCTCGGCCAGGATCACGTCGCGCAGTTCGGCCAACGGCATCGCCCCGGCCAGGTCGAACGTCTCAGCGCGCCCGGGGGTTGCCAGCCAGGTGGCGTCGCCGGTGAGCCAGACCGACACGGCGGCGCCCGACGCCAGGGCGGTGGCCGCGACCGTGAAGGCCTGCGAGCAGGGCTCCGGGTCCGCGGTGGTGCACTTCACGACGAGGCTGCGGGTCACGGCCCCAGACTGGCACCCCCAACGCCATCGAGCCAGCCCACAGCCAGCGCACCGGTCCGGTCTAGACTGGCGCGCGTGGACGCCCTCGAGATCTTCTTCACCTCACTTCTTGTGCTGGTCAGCATCCTGATCGTGTGGTTCGCTGGCTACGTGGTGTACAAGCTCTACAAGGGCCAGGCCTGAGCGTGGAGCATCCGACCAGCGAGTCCCACGCGCCCGAGCTGCCCGCTGAGTTGGCGCACCTTTCCTGGTTGATCGGTCGCTGGGGCGGCATCGGCGAGGGCGGCTACCCCAGCATCTCGCCCTTCCGGTACGAGCAGGTCGTGGAGTTCGGCACCGACGGCCGGCCGTTCCTGGAGTACCGCTCGGTGTCCTGGCTGGTCGACGAGGAGAACAACCGGATCCGGCGCAGTGCCACCGAGTCGGGCTACTGGCGCCCGCGGCCGGACAACGGTGTGGAGCTCCTGCTGGCCCACCCGACCGGCTTCGCCGAGGTGTGGATCGGGCGCGTCGAGGTGACCGCGATCCACGACGCCCGGGTCACAGGCGCCCGGATCGAGCTGACCACCGACGCGGTGGCGCGCACCGAGTCGGCCAAGGAGGTCACCGCCGGCCACCGGCTCTACGGCCTGGTCGACGGGCGGTTGCTGAGCACCTACGACATGGCGGCCGTCGGGCACCCCCTGGGCAACCACCTTGCGATTGCCCTCGAGCCGATCAGCCCTGGACCAGACTCGCTGGCATGACCGCGCCCGGCGAGGACTTCGACGCCCGGCTGCGCGCGGTGGGTCTGCGCAGCACCGTCCAGCGCCGAGCTGTGCTGTCCGCCCTGCACGAGGTGGGGCATGCGACCGTCGACGACCTGGCCGCGCACGTGCAGCGCCACCACCCGGACGTGAGCCTGTCGACGATCTACCGGACGGTCGAGGCCCTCGACGAGGCCGGACTGGTCACGCACGCGCACCTGCACCACGGCTCGCCGACCTACCACTCGGTCGGCGAGGCTCCTCACGTGCATCTGGTCTGCACCCGGTGCGGCGGAGTCGACCAGCAGCCTGCCGCGGTCGCCGAGCCCATGGCCGCCGCGCTGCGTGCGGCAACCGGGTTCGTCGTGGAGGTGGCGCACCTGGCCGTGCACGGGCTGTGTGCCGGGTGCGCCGACCGGTCCGGAAGCCCTGCGCCCCCCGATGTGTTGTCCCAGACATGACGCCAGACACCGCGATTCCGGCTCCACCCGACTCGATCGACGCCGGTGTGCCCTGGCACTACGGCGACCCCTTCGCCGAGCAACGGGCCCTGGCCGCGGGAATCGGTGCCGTCGACCTCGGGCACCGGGAGGTCATCAGCGTCAGCGGAACCGACCGGCTGAGCTGGCTGCACAGCCTGACCACCGCGCACCTGATCGACCTGCCGGCCGGTGCCTCCCGATTGGTGCTCATCCTGAGCCCGCACGGACACGTCGAGCATGAACTGCACCTGGTCGAGACGGGGCAGGAGGTGCTCATCTCCGTCGACCCGGGTCGCGGAGAGGCGCTGGCGGCTCACCTGGACAGCATGCGGTTCATGATGCGCGTGCAGGTCGACGCCCGACCGGATCTGGCTGTGGTGTGGGAGCCGGTCGCGGACGCGGACCCTGCTGGCCTGCCGACCTGGTTGGTGCCCGGTGACTACTGGACCGGCGGCGAGCCCACCCCCTCGGGCAGTGACCGTGGCGGGGATGCCACCCGATATGTGCCCAACCGGCCCGCGGACTTCGTCGGACGCGAGGTGATGGTGGCACGTGATGACGCAGCCGAGCGGCTGGCGCAGGCCGATCGGTTGGCGGGCACATGGGCCCTGGAGGCGCTGCGCGCGGCCGCTGCGGTGCCGCGCATCGGCCTGGAGACTGACCACCGGACGCTGCCGCACGAGGTGGGCTGGATCGGACCGGGCGTGCATCTGGCCAAGGGCTGCTACCGCGGGCAGGAGGCGGT
Source organism: uncultured Actinomycetes bacterium (assembly GCA_963781015.1). Classification (GTDB taxonomy): domain Bacteria; phylum Actinomycetota; class Actinomycetes; order S36-B12; family CAIYMF01; genus Prado023. The sequence continues at coordinate 113,386 of CAWAEB010000010.1, forward strand.
CGCACGTGTGCACAACCTCGGCCGCCCACCGCGCCGGTTGGCGCTGGCCCACCTCGACGGATCGGCCGGGGTCCTGCCCAGCCACGGCGACGAGGTGCGCCTCGGTGAGCGGGTGGTCGGCTGGGTGGGCACCACCGCCCAGCACTACGAGCTGGGCCCGATCGCCACCGTGGTGATCAAGCGTTCCGCAGACCCCGCCGCAGATCTGCTGATCCGGGCGGCCGACGGGGACGTGGTCGCTGCGCAGGAGGTCGTGGTCGCGCCGTGAGGATCCTGCGGTACCGCGAGTGGTGCGTGGGCGTTCTGCTGCCGAGGCCCGGACGATGAGGGTTGTGGTGCAGCGCGTTGACGGTGCTCGGGTGCTGGTCGAGGGCGCCGAGGTCGGCCGGATCGACGGTCCTGGCCTGTGCGTGCTGGTCGGGGCGACGCACACCGACACCGAAGCCGACGCCGCGAAGCTGGCCGACAAGGTCTATGACATGCGCCTGTTCGACGTCGCGTCGTTGGGGGAGCGGGCGGCCGGTACCTGCCTGCCCCCGGGCCAGCGCACACGCGAGGTGTCGGCCAGTGATGCGGGGCTGCCGGTGCTGGTTGTGAGCCAGTTCACGCTCTACGCCCAGACCCGCAAGGGCCGGCGGCCCACCTGGGAGGCCGCGGCCCCCGGAGCTCTGGCAGAGCCGATCGTCGCGGCGTTCGCACAGCGACTCCGTGACCGGGGCGCCACCGTCGCGGAGGGCCAGTTCGGCGCGATGATGCGACTGGAACTGGTCAACGATGGCCCCGTCACGGTCATCGTCGAAACGTGAGCTGACGGGTACACCAGACACAGGAGCGGCACGGCCGGCTGGGGGTTCAACCCGGACGAGGCACCGGCCCGCGGACAAGTTGCGGAGCCTCCATGAGGGGCGCGTGTCCAACAACATCTACTTCACGGCGGTGATGGACACGGCCGCCTGGGGAGCGGAACTCGCCACTGCGCTGGCGGGTATTGGACAATGCGGGCACATCTGCGTCGTCGAGCCCGCCGGGCCATTCGAGGACGATCCGAAGGTCACAAACAAGGGATTCCCGGGCAACGTCACCCAGTCCTACCGCACCCGCCAGCCGTTGCGCGCGGTCGCGGAGGTGCTCCAATGGGAGGGCCGCGCTTCCGAGCTACTGCAGGCAATGCTGGACAACATCGCGCAGCTCCGGGAACAGTGGCTCGACGTCATCGAGGGCTAACTCCGATACCTCCCCCGCTGATGGATCAGGGCGGGTGCTTCGCTGAGTACCGTGTGGTCGATCCGGGCGGTGACGTGCAGGGACCAGCCCAGCGATGTGATCTCCACGACCACCGCGCCCAGCCAGCTCGCGCCCTCCTGCACGGGCCCGAACCCGGAGTCGGTCCACCGGCCGGTCTGGAACAGTCCGCCGGGTGCGGGGGCGAGGCCGGCGAACGTGTCGGCAAGCAGGTTGTCCTGCGTGCTGAGCACGGAGACGGCGAGGCGGACCCCGACGTCCATGCGGGACCCCAGGTCGCTGTCAGGGTCGATCAACAGGATGGCCTGCGCGGGCTCGCCCAGGCCGATCAAGATCGAGGAGACCGTGAGCCCGACCCGCTCCGATCCAGAACCGGTCGCCACGATGGTCACCGGCGCGGGCAGCCGGGCGCGCAGTTGGCGCACCGTGTCGCGCTGCTCGGGTGGCGGGAGGAACGGATGCTCGGAGTGGATGGTCACGGTTTCCACCGTAGGACGGGTTGGTCCGGTGCGGGGACTTGAGCCTCTCGACGGCCGCGGTCCGCTGCTGTCGAGATACGGTCTACTTGAGCCAAACCCGACACTCAAGCCAAGCCGGTCCGATTTCTGCCCGGGATTGAACCTGTATCGACTCGTGTGCCAGAAATTGAACGAAGCGCTTCTGACACCATCTTGAGCCAGCCGCGTGACCCGCTGGAGGGGTCCAGCGTGGGCGAGTCGGGCTCTTGAGCCAACCACGACCGTCTGCACCATCTTGTGAGCCAACTTCGTTGCTCGCTGCTGGCAGCACTTCGCGATGACGCGAACGGCGCACTCCGCTGGCTGGTGCCAGTAGACCCGGTGGCACGCGTGACCGCGGTGGCCCTCTCCGACCCTGACCTGACCGTCGAGGTTGCTCGCCCCGGGCAGACAGCTGGGATGTGCGAATGGGGATCGTTGAGTGGAACACCGGGCTCGGAGTGCGCCCATAGCGCCCACTAAGACGCATCCCGGATCGGGCCGCTGCGCGGGCGGCGTGTTGCTGGACGTCCTGGTTGTGGCGGGCGGTGGACCCACCCAGTCGCCCTAGGCATGAGAATGCACGGTCCGCACGAAAGCAGACAACCGACCCTCGAGAGGCACTCACGGCAGCCAGCCCAACTTGGCGACCTGACGACCTGGCAGTGGCCAGCTTGATTGCGGACCATACTGCGGTGCAGGCCAACGGGCCGACGGGCAGTCCCCAGCTCTCTGCGGCTTCACGGAAGTGGAAAGCCCTCAAACAGGTCGTTCCGCATGCATCACGGGGTGAAGTGGCCGCCGAGATGGCTTCAGGCGTGAAGGTTGGGGTCTGCGGACGGGTACCGGTCGACGATTTCCGCAGCCCGGGCAAAGGACTTGAGAGCGTCTTCAGGCTGCCCGACGTCGTTGAAGGCCTCGCCCTCGAGCCGGAGGGCCCTTACCAGCGTGGACTCCGTACCTGTCCCGGGCTCCATGCCCGCTTCGAATCGCAGCCGTGAGATCGCCTCCCGCAGGTGCGGCAGGGCTTCGCGGGTCCAATGGCCGGCTTCATCGCGTGAAGACATGGCTGCATCTACGCTCTCCCATGCAAGCATGGAATTCGCGAGCAGGCTCTCTTCTCCGAGTTGTGATGCGACCTGCTGGATTTCCTGGGAAAGGTCGATACTTCCCATGGCACTCAGGAGTCGGTTGACTTCCACGAAGCGTTTCCGGAGGTCGCGGATGTCGGGATGACCAACTAGATCATCATCAGCCACCTGGCCGAGGAGATCAGCCGCGTACACAGACGTGGCGGCCTCAACAGATCCCGTCGTGAGTTGCCGCCTGGTCATGAGGAACATCAGTGCCAGCACCGGGTCTTTGGGTTCTGTCCCGGCGAGTTCCAGGCCTTCAAGTTCGGCGAGCAGTTCAATCGCCTCGGCGCCAATAGGCAAAATTGTGGCTTTGAACCTCTGGGAGGGGGGGTGTCGCCGTTGGGGGCATCCGGATGCGCCGCCGCCAACGCGTCCTTCGCAGCGCTACAGACAGCCCCATCCAGCTCCCAAGCCCTCACGAAGACCGTTTTGACTTGCTCGCCGACCTCACCCAGATGCGCGAGTTGTGCGTCCCAACGACTGATGGGGGCGAGCGCTTCTTGCGAAGCGAGTTGCACTGCACCGTCGCCCCCCGCGGACTTCGCCAGTTCAATGCTCAGCGGCCGTAGGGCCTCGGGAACGGGAATGTCTAGCAGCGTGAGCATCCTGCCCCCGGTGTCGATGAGCCGGCCGTGCTCGCCGTCACATTCATCTCCGTGTGCATGAAGGTTGCGGAGCGTGAGGATCTCACTGGCGAACGCCCGCATCCGCTGATACTCACGCAGGTTGGACCACGGTTCGATGCGCCGATGAATCAACACCTTGAGCATGACGGCAAGGTCCTTCTTTGACACGGGCCATTTCCGACCGTTCTTGTGCCGTCTGGCGTCCTCCTCGGCGACCACGTCATCCCACTGATCGCCATAGGCACGCACCATGGCCTCGTCCACGTGAGCCGACAACGCGGCACGGATCGTGTCCAACGCTTGTCCGACTTGAGCCCGCTCCCCCTCACTCACCGACGCAGCGTACCAAGCGGACCACCACCGCCGAGGCGACTCCTGGCGCAAGAACAGCCCTACCGTCAACACGGTCGATCTTCGCCCCGATGCGGGTGTGCCGTTCGGCCGCGCTGCGGATGGCGGCATTCCGCAGGGAATCGCACATTGGGGCAGGCGTCACAGCCGATACCGGCGCAGGATCAAGCCTGAGCCGCTTCAATCGGTGTTCTGTCCCCTCGTCAACATCTCGTTCGGCAGGTATCGCGCTACCGGCTGAGGCCTTGGTTCATGGCCGCCTGCAGCCGCTCGAAGCTCTCGCGGGTGCTCTCCAGAGATGTGAACCCGATCTGCCAGCCGTGTAACGAGTAGGAGAACCGGTCGTACGCGGATTTGATCTCGGCACGCAGTTCAGCGTCGGTCAGCGTCTCCAGGGTCGGCGGGGCGGGGATGCTCTCGAGGAGGTTGTTCCACGCCCGGATCGTGCTGTCCATGGACTCCTCGGCACGGACCCACTCCTGGTCACCGGGCTTGACTCCGTGCTCCGTGAGTTCTGTCTGCTTCTCCTGCCATTTCTGCTCACTCTTCTCCACCTTGGCCAGGAGGTCCGCCCGCTGCCGGCGCTGGAGGTCGCGGAGGATGGCGCTCCGTTCCGTCTCGGGCCCGGTGTAGTCCGCGACCATCTTCTCCACGCGGAACTCAAGCGCCTGAGTCCAGTCCATCACTTGCTCTTCTTCATGGTGAAGGTGCCGCCGCCCTTGTTGACCTTCGTGTATCCGCCGAAGGAGTTGCCCGCGCCGGACTTCTGGGTGAGACGAGCCTGGCTGACGCCACCTGACGACGAGCTCCGGTTGGAGCCTCGGCTGCTGCCTCGACTGGTGTTCCTTGCCATGATGTGTCCTCTCGCCAACGGATGAGCAAAGCCAACGAGCATACGGTGGGCCGTTGACCGGGTCAACCCAATCTGAACCGACCCGCTTCGGGCCAAAACCCCGGCTACAAAGCCGGCCCCACCGAGGCGTTCCGACACAGCCCGCTTGGAGGGGTCAGCGATGTCGTGATCCTGGTCGCAGGTCCAGCCCAAGGGGCGGAGCCCGGCAGCATGATCGCCCGACGAAAATCATGCGCTGAAGCGCCGGACCAGCAAGTCCAGTTCGTGCGTGGGTGCGCGCCGTCGACCGCTCCCCCGCCCAGCCTTGCGGGTGCTGCATGCCGCGTACCGCCCCGGTCAGCGGCTGCGTCTAACTGGCCGCGTAGGTGTCCCGGTAACGGCCCTGCGACATTGCAGCCGCGTAGGTGTCCCGGTCAGCGGCGCTTCTTTCCGCCGCCTGTCGACCGCACTGCGAGGTGAGGGTCTTGGCTACAGCCAGGCTCGCAACTGACGGAGGAGAGGGTCCACCCCGCACCGTAGGGTTGACCAGTCCATGGACAACGCCCGCCTGGACGCAGTCGGAGACCGTCTAGTCTCGGCCCATGTCGCCAGAGGGCAGGAGCGAGCGAATGCCCATCCCCGGTGACGTTCTGCTTCATCCAGCGGCACTCACAGCTCTGGGCCTTCTCCTGCTCAACGACTTGTACCTCAAGTCGGAATACCCCGGGCAGATCGCCTGGAAGCTCTCGGACTTCGCCGGGTTGGCCGCCTTTCCGGTGCTCCTCTTCGCACTGGCCGAAATCACGTTGTCGCTGGGGCACCGGAATTCCGTACTCCTGCCTTGTCACTGGATGTGGTTCCTGGCAGGCGGCACAGCCGTGGCGTTCACACTGATCAAGTCGATTCCCGCATTGGCGGCGATCGCCGAGAAGGCGAACGACGTGGTCCTTGGTCCAGTCCTTGGCTCCCGAGGTCCCACGATCTTCACTCAGGATCCCACGGATCTCTTAGCCCTCCCAGCGATCCTGGTCGCTGTTTGGGTCGGGAACCGGATGCGCGACTAGGTCGATTCCATACGGTCCACGGACGACACGGAGCACTTGATCTTGCCCTCTGCATCCTCGAACCCCGTGACCTTCTCTGTCTTCGACTGGCCGGGCTTGAGGTTTTGAATGAAGGCGTTGCCTGTGCCAAACGAAGTGCTTCCGTCCTTTGATTCGAACGTGACTTCGATCATGTAGTCAGAAGGCTTGTCGGAGTTGTTGACTACCTTCAAGGTAGCCTCAGGCCAATCCAAGTCCGGATCGATGGAGCACTTGCTCAACGTCACGTCGTCGACCTCGTCGGCAGCTCCGGCATCCTTTTGCTCCGTAGTTCCAGAGCCCTCGTCGGCATTGTCGGTTGAGGCCGCCGAATCACCGCTGGTGCCTGCTTCGGTCGAACTGCTACCCGAAGCGATTGACCCGCCGACCGCCACTACGGCCACAAGGACGACTGCGAACTTCTTCAACAGATCCACGATCTGGACTCCCCCTCAGTTCATAGTTGGATGACGTACACACCATATCGGACACCTCGACGCGCCTCTTGACCATGGCCCTTTCGGCTCGATGAGCGAGGCCTCCAAGCAGGATGCGACTCGCTCGAGGTCCGAGGCCCGAGCTTCAATCGATTAGGCGATCTCGCAGCGCAAGTGGCTCAGGGGTTCATTGGCGCTGTCTTGTAGTGGCCTTGCAGTTCCCCTTTCCGCCATTGGTCGGTCGTCCCGACGTCAGTGGCCCCCCTGCACCGCGACCGTCCGCGTCACAACGAGTGCCCAGCGGGCCGACAGAGACGCGTTCACATGACACAAGCGGTGCTGCACTGCGCCGCGTACCGTCCCGGTCAGCGGCGCTGCTTTCTGTCGCGTCTCGTCCCGGTCAGCGGCGCTGCTTTCCGGCCTGCGGACGCGGTCGCTGCCGGCGGAATCGGTCTAGCGTCGGTGTGGTTCGTTCGGGTGCCTGGCCATGTTGGCGGCGGGCGGGGTCTGGGCCTGGTGCGAGGTCGCCGCGTGAGGTGACCTCATGTCTGCTTCCACTCTGCTGCCGTTCCAGCCGGCCACGATGTCGACCGCCCAGCTGGCGGCGGTTTCTTGCCTGGCCCGGGACCTATCCCGGCTGGTCCTGAATCATGCGGCGCCCGAGAGTCAGGATGTCCTGCTGTGGCATCAACGCATAGCCGCGCGTTTCATAGAACCTGGCGACTTGGGCGTTCTCGCTGCGGACCATCACGTGCACCTTGGGACAGTCACGCTGGAGCAGCAGAAGTTCAGCGTGATCCAGGAGCTGCCCACCAAACCCGCGGCCCTGCTCCGCTGGGTCGACCGCGAGGTAGTTGACCGAGCCTCGATGCCCGTCGTAGCCCACCATCACCGTCGCCGACACACGTCCGTCGACCTCGCCGATGATCAACCCCCACGGGGAGTCCGCCAGCTTCCGTTCGATGTCGCGGTGCGCATCGTTCCACGGTCGGGTCAACCCACACCGGCGCCAGAGCTCCACCACCGCCTCGGTATCCCCGGACTGGAACGCCCTGATCAGCACCAGTCGAGACTACCCCCGCGACTCCACCCCACGAGCTCACACCGGTCGGCCATCGGACTGATGCTCGCGGTTGGGAACCCCACACAGCGCCGACTGGCACCTTGCCGCGTACCGTCCCGGTCAGCGGCGCTGGCTTCTGCCGCGAGCTGGGCGCCTTCGAGGCGGGCAAAGCGGTCCCCACATGAGTCGCTTCGGTCGGGGAGGGCGTAGGGAGGCAGTGGGCGGTCGCGGGAGCGCTCGGACGCCTCGCGCCCTGGAAGCACCCTGCGGCGACGTGGCGACCTGACCGTCGTCGTGTTCAGGTCTCGAGTCCCGACTCGAAGGCGTCAGTGAGTGCGGCCCGTGCCAAGCTGGGGTCTCGGGTTGCGTGGGCGGAGCACAGGATGGCTCCGGCGCTGCACCGTCGCCACCAGTTGCCCTCGACGGGCAGCACAATGGCGCAGCCGCGCACAACGTCCGGGCTCACTCGGTGTCGTTGTGCGACCTGTTCAGCGACCGATCGGACGGTCTCGTAGTCGAACTGCCCGGGGTGCCCGTGGGGCGGCATCAGCAAGGTGCGGCGCTGGCCATCGGCCCATCGCAATGCGTCAGCGAACGTGGTCCGCAGCACGTCGCGGAGGGCAGGCTGACCGGCCAGCGACGCGAAGTCAGGTAGATCGAAGAGTGCGCCCGCCCGCACCGCTTGCCGCTGCAGCCAGGCCCGTTCATCCGCGCCCTCAGGGGGTCCCTGCTGGATGCCAACATGGTGAGCCACCACCGCCTGCCACCAGCCCACCCACTCGGCGCCGGCCGGCCGGCGCTGTCCGGCACTGACCAAGCCGGATCGGTCCGGCACCTCCCCGTCCAACCGGGGAGGAAGCCCCGCTCCGGGTGGCACGCCAAGACCGACAGCATCGCGGACGAACAGGGCCGCCACCGGCATCTGTTCGATCCCCTCGGCGAACCGCCACGATGCCGACCCAGCCCGTCGCATGGGCACTCAACTCCGAATCGTGATCGGCCGCCGGGCGGTCAACGCCACGGCCAACATCCAATCCCGCGGCGACGACCTTGCGCTTCCGGCGAAGTCAGCCCACGATCGATGGCCTCGAGGGTACCGACCGCCGGGCTGGATCGGAACGTGCCCCATAGCGCCGCGTACCGTCCCGGTCAGCGGCGCTGCATTCTGCCGCGTACCGTCCCCGGTCAGCGGCGCTGCATTCTGCCGCGTACCGTCCCGGTCAGCGGCGCTGCATTCTGCCGCATCTGGGCGCGTTCCGACAGGCCTCGCAGCGCCCACAAGGACGCGGGTGTTTGCGACCTTCAGCGTGACCAGTGTCGTCATCGTGCAGGGTGTTCCGGTCCTGGTCCATGTGCCCGAGGGCAACTGGCTGCGGTTGGCGGTCGGGGCGTGGTCGCGGTCGCCTCGTGGGAGGCGATTCCTGGACTGGGCCTGCCGGCCGACCAGCAGCGGCACGGGCTGGGGGTGTGCAGTGCAGACCACCTATCGGCAGAGTTCCACGTCCGGAGACAAGCGGGTGAAGTCAGCTGAGTCCCGCGGACCTGACCGGCGCGAACCTTGGTGACACAAACCTGCGTGACACCAACGTGTGTGACACCAATCTGAACGGCGGGAAACCTGAGAAGGGCGGACCCGAATCGGCATGGACCTGACCAGAGCGGACTTGACGCGTCGGCGGGCCTCGGTGAGCGACCGACCGGCGCGAAGTCGCGGGCCGGACCGGAACGGTGGACCGGTCCGGGTGATCGGGCCGAGTGGGCGCCGCCTCCACTGCCAACGTATAGCGGACCGGGGGGCTTGCGGCAAGGCCCCCGTGGGGGCGGAGAATCAGCCGCCCTACCCGCGCCCCTCCTCGGTATCGGAGCACCCGACTTGACTATTCCCACACCCAGCGCCTTCTCCCTGGCCGACACATGCGCGGCCAAGGCCGACCCGGCGTTGATCGGCGGGGACGAGGCGCACTTCGCGGCCATCGCCGACAGCCTCGCGCAGTCGATCGCCGACCTGTCCGACCGCCTCGACGCCGCACGCAGGGCACCCGGCGGCATCGGCCAGGAGGCGCTGGACCGTGACCTGGAGGTCCACCGGCTGACCGCCCGGCTGCGCATCACTGCGCCGCTTCGGCCTGGACCTGTGCCTCGGGCGCATGGTCCACGCGGACGACGCCGAGCCCGTCTACGTCGGACGGCTCGGCCTCACCGACAGCGACGGGTCGCCGGCTGCTGGTCGACTGGCGCTCGCCCGCGGCCGAGCCGTTCTTCGGCGCGACCCACGCCAACCCGATGGGCCTGGCCAGCCGCCGCCGGTACCGCTGGACCCGCGGGCCGGATCAGCGACTACTGGGACGAGGTGTTCACCCCCGACGGGCTCGACGGGCAACGCCGCGCCTCGACGACCAGTCCGCCTTCATCGCCAGCCTGGGCAGCAACCGGTCGCGCCCGGATGCGCGACGTGCTCGGCACCATCCAGGCCGACCAGGACGCCATCATCCGCGCGGGTCGCGCGGCGCGCTCGTCGTCGACGGCGGCCCGGGCACGGGCAAGACCGTCGTCGCGCTGCACCGCACCGCCTACCTGCTCTACTCCGACCCGCGGCTCGGCCACCGCCGCGGCGGCGTGCTGTTCGTCGGCCCGCACCAGCCCTACCTGGCCTACGTCGCCGACGTGCTGCCCAGCCTCGGCGAGGAGGGCGTGCAGACCTGCACGCTGCGCGACCTCGTCGCCGAGGGCGCCGCCGCGGCCGATCGAGGCCGACCCCGACGTGGCCCGGCTGAAGTCCGTCGCGCGCACATGGTGGCGGCGATCGAGGCGGCCGTGCGGCTCTACGAGGAGCCGCCCGACCACGGGCATGACGGTCGAGACCCACTGGGCCGACATCTGGCTCGAGCGCCGACCGACTGGGCCGAGGCGTTCGACGCGCCGGAGCCCGGGACGCCGCACAACGAGGCCCGCGACCAGGTCTGGGAGGAGCTGCTCGCGATCCTCGTGGACAAGCACGACGACGAGCGACGATCGCCGGCGCGACGCACGCTCGACGGCTAGGCGCTGGCTGCGCGAACGACGGAGCTGCGCGACGGCGCTTCAACCGGGCGTGGCCGCTGCTCGAGGCGGCCGACCTCGTCGGCGACCTGTGGTCGGTGCCCGCCTACCTGCGGATGTGCGCCCCGTGGCTCGAGCGCCGACGAGGTGCCGGCTGCTGCAGCGCGAGGACCCGCAGCGCCTGGACCGTCGTCCGACCTGCCGCTGCTGGACGCCGCCCGGCAGCGGCTCGGCGACCCGGAGGCGTCCCGGCGCAGGCGCCGGCGCGAGGCCGCCGTCGCCGCCGAGCGCGAGCAGATGGACCGGGTCGTCGACGACCTGATCGCAGGCCGACGACGCCGAGATGCGCGTGATGTCGATGCTGCGCGGCGAGGACCTGCCGCGACGCCGCTGGTCGACGAGTGCCGCCTGCCGGGCGCCGACCCGGACCTGCTCGCCGGCCCGTTCGCGCACATCGTCGTCGACGAGGCCCAGGAGCTGACCGACGCGCGAGTGGCAGATGCTGCTGCGCCGCTGCCCGTCGCGCAGCTTCACCATCGTCGGCGACCGCGCCCAGGCCCGGCACGGGTTCACCGAGTCGTGGCAGGAGCGGCTCGAGCGGGTCGGGCTCGACCGCGATCGACGCTGGCCTCGCTGAGCATCAACTACCGCACGCCGCGAAGAGGTCATGGCCGAGGCCGAGCCGGTCATCCGGGCCGCGCTCCCGGACGCCAACGTGCCGACCTCGATCCGCAGCAGCGGCGTCCCGGTCGTGCACGGCAGCGTCGTCCGACCTGGAGCGCGATCCTCGACACCTGGCTCGCCGACGCACGCCGACGGGATCGCCTGCGTCATCGGCGACCCGACATTCCGCGCGCACCGCCTCGCGTCCGGTCGCTGACCCCGGAGCTGGCCAAGGGTCTCGAGTTCGACCTGGTCGTGCTCGTCGACCCGGACGCGTTCGGCGACGGCATCGAGGGAGCCGTCGACCGCTACGTCGCGATGACCCGCGCGACCCAGCAGCTGGTCATCCTTACGCGCGTATGAGCCCGTGCATGCTGATGGCACGAAATGCGCCAGACGATCCCGAACGTGCTGCCGTTGGCTCTACTGCTTGCTCGTCTCATGGGGCCGGGTTCGGTCCCAACGCATTCGGTACCTGAGGACCGCAGCCACAAGCCCCCGCAGCGGGCACTCCTGCAGGCCCCTGGACGGGAGGCACCGACGCTCAGCCGACCCCGGATCTGCCCAGCCCGAAGACGAGGACAGGCCCGAGCACCACTCAGCCGTCGCACTTGATCGCCGGACAGGCGCCCAAGCGGGCTCCAGCAGTAGCTGATACCAGGAGTGGCCAACTGAAGACACTGGCCTCGGCTCGTTGGTCGGCCGCCATTGATGCACGCGCGTCTATTTAGCCGCGTAGGTGTCCCGGTCAGCGGCGCTGCTTGTCCTCCAGCTCAGCGTCCGTCAGGCTGCCACCGCCGTACCCGGCGCTGGAGAAGCCGTACCCCTCATTCGGACCTGAAACCCACTCGAAGTCGTAGACGCCGGGCTGTCCGCCGCGCTCGCTGACACTGAACTGTTCCCCGTCGACCACCATGCGCCTCACGCGGTGAGGGTACCTGCCCGTGGCAGATGCGCAGGAGTATCCAGTGGTGAGGCCCTGCTGCATACTGCCGCCTGTCGGGCTACTCAACGCCAGCGGAGAGATCCGCGTCCTTGTCGCCCAGCTAGACGCACACGTGTTGGTCCCAGTCTCGGGAGCCGCCACCGGGCGGGGCTATCGGGATCCTGCGTCTCGAACGCCCCCCGACCCAGCACCCTCTTCGCTGAGTAGTCCGGGTCGCGCCGAGGGTCCCCACGATTCCCGTCCGATAAGAACCAGTCCGACAGGAGGCGGTCCTCGAACACTCGCGTGCTCAAGATCCCCCCACCGCGCGTCCACCCACTCGAGGGAAGCCCTCCGGATCCCGGTGGAGCAGCTCTCGCCCGTCATCATTCAGCACGAGTCATTCCCCCGATCTTGGTCGGCGTACGGCATGGCCCCCACGATGGTCAGGACCCACATCACTGCCAACCGCCGGCCGCGGCCCCGTAGCGTGCATGCAAGTCCCGCAACTCTGCCACCACCCCCGCCGTGACCGCCTCCCGATCCAGCGGCCCCGGGCTGAACGCGGTCGCAACATGCACGTTCCCATCACAGGTGGTGAACAGGATCCCGTTGATGATCCGCCCGTACCCGGCGGGCGGGTCGATGCTCTCGATCGCGGTCCACTCCAGCCGTCTTGTCGTGAACCAGTTGAACAGGGTCACCCCCACTGAGGTCGTCACGATCCGAACCCGCCACTGCCACACGGCAATCCAAAGGCCCACCAGTGCCAGGACGGCCGGACCAGTTGCATAGCCAAGATCGTGAGATTTCCAGTCTGCGGCGGTCTGCGCCGCCAAGATCGCCGAGAGCCCGACGAACGCAAAGGAGATCAATAGCGAGCCCTTGAAACGTCGGTAGGTGTTCGGCATCTTCAATTCCGGCTCGCGAAGTGGGACTTAGCGCCCGCGTGGCACGACACCATGAAGGAGCATCTGTCGTGCCCGACACCCACCCCGGCACGATCCCGGCGAATCATGGATGCAACCAGCACCGGAAGGCCGATGAGGGCGCTCACCACGAAGTCGCTGAGACCATCGCGACCAGCCAGCACCTCAGAGAGCAGCGCACCTCCGACGCCGAGCGCCACCAGGGTGAGTGCACCGGTCCTCCGCCCCCATCGAAGGACAGCGACCGCGGCCACACCGACCACGATGAAGCCCAGAAACATCGCAACCACCATTTGACTGCCCTTCCAAGTTGCTGAGGACCGCCTTGCCGCGCACAGTACCCGGCACCGACGACGGTGGTCGTGCCACAAGCTCCCTCGACCCGCGGATGTGGCGCTCAGTCCTCACCAGACAACCGGCCCCGCAACTACCAACCAGCCCGGGTCATGTGCGGCCCGGTCCAAATGGACCCCTCACCGGGCACCGATCCAGATCGGGTGACGGCGACGATCCCCGACCCGGCGCCGCGGGAATGTGTCCACGACGGGGCTCAGGACGCAGTCAGGCGACGTCGTAGACAAGCCCCGCCAACTCTAGAGAACGCCCACTGTGACGCAGTCAACGTGAGTTGCCGAGACTACCGCGCCCGTATCCTGCTCACCGCGACAGGCAAGAACGCGGCGTGAACACCCACTTCACAGCCGCCTTGTTGCGCCTACCATAGACGGAGGTGTAGTGTCAAGGGCCAGTGGGAAATGCCCGGGGGCGGTCGTGGAACCTGCCCGTTGACGGTCGTGGGTTCTGCCCGGTGATGGCCACGAGAACTGCCCAGGGGGTGGCCATCGGTGGGAGTGGGTTCAGGTCAGTGGGGTCACTCCTTTCCCGGCGAGTGCCTGGGTGAGTCGGACGCTGTCTCCGCTGGTCTGGCAGACGTGGGCGTGGTGCAGCAGCCGGTCGACGGTGGCGGTTGCCAGAGTCTTGGGCATCAGCTCGTCGAAGGATCCTGGGTGCAAGTTGGAGGAGATCCCGATGGAGCGCTTCTCGTATGCGGCGTCTACCAGGCGGTAGAGGCCTTCGGCGGCGTCGGGTGCGACGGGCAGAAGCCCGATGTCATCGACAACCACGAGGTCCGAGCGCAGGATTCGGGTGATGGCCTTGCTCATGGTGTCGTCGGCGCGGTGGCGGCGGATCAGGTTGCCCAGGTCTTCCAGGGTGAACCAGGCGACCTTCAGCCCCCGGGTCACGCATTCGGAGCCCAGGGCTTCGAGGAAGAACGTCTTGCCGGTCCCCGACGGGCCGCAGACGACCAAGTTCTCGCGGCGACCGACCCATTCCAGGGTCCGCAGCGCGGCTTGGGTCGGTGCCGGGATGGAGGACGCGGTCTCGTTCCAGGCGTGGAACGTTTTGCCGGTGGGGAACCCGGCGGCGGCCCGCCGGGTGGCCAACGCGGAACGTTCCCGCCCGGCGGCTTCCTCGACGAGGACGGCTTTGAGGACCTCGACGGGATCCCAGCGCTGCGCCTTCGCGGTGGCGATGATCTCCGGGGCGCACCGGCGCAGGTGCGGCAGGCGCAGCCGGCGGGCCAGTGCCTCCAGATCCGCGGGTAGCGGTGGTGCGGTGGGCACCCCGAGCGGCGGTGGGCTGGTACGGGCCGCGGCGGTCACGGCGTGCCCTGCCCGAGGGCTGCCCACTTGGTGGTGCCCTGAGCCAGCGAACCGGTCTCGTCGGCGGTCAGCCTGGGCCCGTGGGTGGCCGTGGTGTTGTGTTCCAGGATCGAGGCCAGATCCGCTTCGGCGAACCGGCCATGCATCGCGGCGTGGCCCAGCGCCCAGTCGACCTGCTCGAGGGTATGAAGCTTGGAAAGGGCCACCGCTTGGGCCATCTTGCGCCGGACCCGGGTCGCCCCCGCGGCGCCGGCCTCGACCAGCCAGAGCCGGGCCCCGTCCCCGATCGCACAGAACTCGACCTCTTGGGCCGTCCGCGGCCGCGGGGTCCGGTTCAGCGCACCCGCGGGTTGGGGTGGGAAATGCGCGTCATCGATACGCGGGGAGCCTGGGGTTGCCCGGTCATGGCGGGCGACCTCGACCGGTCGCCCGTCAGCACCGACGTGCACGATCACGATCTGCTCACCGCCCTGGCCCAGGCCACGGACCCGCACCCACACGGTCTGCCCGACCAACTGGTGGGGAACCGAGTACGCACCGGCGTCGAAGGACACCATCGGGGTGTTAACCGGCACCGTCCTGGTCACCCCGAACGACGCGGTCGCCGGGCTGTCGGGCACCCGGTGCAGGCGCACCACCTCCTCGGCCAGCATGTCGGCCGGGGCCCGCCGGGTGACCCGGTGCACCCGGGTGTTCACCTGCTCGCAGAACGCCTCACACGCGGCCTCCAGCTCCACGAACGACTCATAGGCGGGCAACAGGTTGGTGTCGGTGGGGACCAGGTCAGCCTTGGCCAGCTTCACCGTCGATTCCGACCCACCCTTCGAGGCCGGGTCCGCCGGCTCACACGTGGCCACCGTCACCCCGTAGTGCCGCGACCACACCACAACGCCCGGGTTACGCACCGCGATCCCGGCGACATGCTCCACCGTGACGGTCTTCTCGTTGTCGGTCAACGCGTACGTCGGCACCCCACCGAACGCCCGGAACGACGCATCAAGAGCGGCGAACACACTCGGGGCAGTCTTGTCCCGCAACGCGATCACGACCCGGAAACGTGACCACGCCAACCACGCGCAGAACAAGGTCGTGCGCACCCCACCGATCGTCGGACCGTCCCCGAAGTCGTACTGCATCCACATCCCCGGCTCAGTCACCCACGGGCGGAACACCCGCAACCGTCCCGCTTTCCAGTGCCGCCGGACCCGGGCCACTGCCCGCCGCGTCGTGCGCGACGAACCCGTGAACCCCATCACCAGCAACTTGTCATGAGCTACATCAGCACGGATCTTGCCCTTCGAGGACTCCATCCACTCCTCGACTTTGGGCAGGAAGTCATCAATCAACTGCGGTCGGGGCACGCCGGTGGCCGACAAGCAACCAGCATCCCGAGCCCGCACATAGCGGGCCACCGTGTGATGGGAACAACCCGCCAACTCCGCGGCATCCCGCAACGACCGGGTCAGGTCATAGGCCTCAAGAATGTTCATGATCTCCTCAGCTATCTTCACGTGCGTCCCTCCCAGGGCTCAGCGGTGCGTCAGGAACACCAAGCCGACCCCGGGAGGGACCCCCAACCACGCAGGCGGGGAACGAAAGGGAACGTGTCGGGCAGATCTCGTGGCCACCAACGGGCAGAACCTACGGCCGCCAGCGGGCACTCAAATGGCCACCTGCGGGCAGAATTTCACGTCCGTCGTCAGTGTAGGTGAGCTTTCCAAGGATGAAGCTTCGCGAGTTTTCGCCTCGCTTCAGAGTCCCCCTGGCGAGCTGCACGTTCGTACCACAGTTCCGCCTCGCGACGGTCTCCTGCCGATTCGAGCATCTCACCAAGTCTGTTCATGGCCACCGGGTTCCCAGCCTCATCCGCTGCTCTTCGGTAGCACTCCTCGGCCCCGGCGTGACTTCGTTCGCTCAGGAGATCGCCGAGCTTCAGCGCGATTTCGACATCGCCGGCCTTGAATGCCTCGCGGAAGCAATTGACAGCTCTCTCGGGCTGTCGGTCGAGCAACGAGTCCCCGAGGTTGACAGCGGTACGGGTGAACTTCGCCCGGGCCGGACCGGATCCGAGCTCCATCGCTTGCTTGTACCACTGGAGGGCTTCGTCAGGCTGTGCGCTCAGCAGCAGGTCACCGAGTTTGATCGCACCGGTAGGCTCGCCGAGCTCGAACGCTTGCTCGTACCACTGGAGGGCTTCGTCAGGCTGTGCGCTCAGCAGCAGGTCACCGAGTTTGATCGCACCGGTAGGCTCGCCGAGCTCGAACGCTTGCTCGTACCACTGGAGGGCTTCGTCAGGCTGTGCGCTCAGCTCAGCAGCAGGTCACCGAGTTTGATCGCACCGGTAGGCTCGCCGAGCTCGAACGCTTGCTCGTACCACTGGAGGGCTTCGTCAGGCTGTGCGCTCAGCAGCCGGTCGCCGAGAGCAACCAATGCCATAGGCTCACCAAGGGTGGCGGCCTGGGTGAGCAAGCGCTCCGCCTCCGCATCGGAGCCGGCCTGCAGGCCCGCTATGTAGAGCGAGTAGGGTCCACCTCGGCTGACTGCTTCCCGCATTTCCTTGTCGCTGAGACCTTCTCCCAGCCCCAAGAGATCGAAGAGGCCCTTTCGAATAGAGCCCTCGTCGGAGTCCTCGTGGTAGATCTTGGCCAACTCATCGTCGAATCCGAAGACAGGCATCCAGACATTGCCAGGCCTGTACTCATATGTAAGCGGAACTGCCGACTTCGCATAGGTCTTGCGGAATAGGCCGAGGACTTGCTTGTGCACTTCGGCGTGCAGGCTGACCGTGACGTCGAAGCCTTCACTCGCATTCATTTGAACCACAACTTCGGGCATGAACCCAAAAGCTCTAGCTGCGTCTGAGACTCTCCAACTACACTCGTTCGAGTGTAGCCCTCGAGCCTCTATTCTGGTATGGACTATCTCCTTGTAGAATTTGAAGTCGACACGAGCAACCAAGAATGCGGGGACTTGAGCGAAGTCAGCAAGTGCCTTTCCAAGATCTAGGCCAAGCTGGGCGAACTCGCGGCGCTCCACGTCAACTTCGGATTTGGGCTGCATCCACATGATGACGGGGTCGGGTTTACTCCTGCTCAGGAGGCCGATTTCGAGGCGCAGTCGACGAATGATGCAATCGGGGGGGGGCGTCCAACTCGGTGGGGACTTTGAAACCCGTGTAATCGAAGTCCGGAGACTCAGGAATGCTCTCGGCTTGCTCGTCGCTGGGCGACATTGGTAGTAGTTTGTCGTTCAGATTCAACTTGAGGTGCTGCAAGGCGGCGTCTGCTTCGGGTCCGTCCAACGGCGGAATGGGATCGAGGCCGCGCGTACGACGATCGGCTTCGTCTTGCTCGTCGTCCTCCTTCCAAGGAGATTCTGAGACACGCACCATCCTCATGTTCATTTGCTTAGCAGGCTGCCGGGCTACGAGTCTCCGCCAGGGACTGTGCGGAGAGTTCCTGAACTAATTGCATCTCGAACACGGCGAACTCCTATCGCCTAGCAGGATTTCCGAAAACACCGCCAGAATTGTCGACGCCCACTGGTCTTGATGTGGTGGCAGCCGTGTACAGAGATGCCGTGCGGCACAGTCGCTTCTGAGGCTTCCTTTGCATCGCTCATCTGCTGCACGACCCCGATTCCTGTCGCTGCGGCGACCGGGCGCCCGCGACTCAAGCCGCTCCACTGACCTCACAGCCACTCTATGGACGGAGGTGGGCCTGTGGCACTGGACAGACGTCCCCCCGACTGGGACTTTCGGTCCCTTGCGTCCACACCGGTGTGCACACCCATCAGCATCGAATTCGCGGCTCTCGAGGGTGGATGAAGCGCCCCGCCGAGTCCGGAGACCCGACTCCATAGATCACCCTGCGTCTTGCACCGCGTGTCCGTGTCTGTGATCGTATTGGAGCTTCTCGATGGCTTCGGAGTGAAGTCGTGGAGTTCGTCGTGGGGTCGCTCGGCGTTGAAGCAGACGACCCATTCGGCTGTGCCCAACTCGACGTGATGAACGTCGCGCCAGGGTCCTTGGCGGCGGATCACCACGTTCTTGAACGATCCGACGGTGGTCTCATCGCCGGATCAAGGTCAGGGACATGCCTCGGGTCGGTTGGGTGGTGTCGCGGGCATTCACCGATCCCGGGACCCGGTGGGTGCGCCCGTGGGCGAGGCGAGAATGCGCGGCGGGAGGGGGACCCGGGCTTGCCCCCTATCGCCGCGTACCGTCCCGGTCAGCGGCGCTGCATTCTGCCGCGTACCGTCCCGGTCAGCGGCGCTGCATTCTGCCGCGTACCGTCCCGGTCAGCGGCGCTGCATTCTGCCGCGTACCGTCCCGGTCAGCGGCGCTGCTTTCTGCCGCCTATCGCGCACGGTGGCAGGCATCACTGACCACGTTGATGCGGTATCTGACCCCCTGCTATCCGGCAACCACGATCCGCCGGGGGCTGCCCCGTGGGATGTGGAATCCGCCAAGTAGGCAGCATCCCGGCGACCGATGTCATCCGCGACTCGCCTGCTGATCGCCCGATCACATGCCTGCGAATTGACTGATTCCCTTGCTGCGGACTGTAGGGTTCAGTGGTGGACTACGTGCGGCGGATCCTCGACCAAGAGTTGGACGACCTGTTCGGACAAGTGCCGGCGATCGCGATCGATGGTCCGAAGGCTGTGGGCAAGACGACCACGGGCGAGCAGCATGTGCTTGGGCTACTCAAGCTCGACTCCAAGGCCAGACGCGAGGCCGTTCAGGCCGATCCCCAGTCACTACTTCGGTTGGCCCGCCCCCTGCTGATAGACGAGTGGCAGAAGGTCCCCGCTGTCTGGGACGTCGTGCGGAGGGCGGTGGATGAGGATCCGGCCGGAGGCCAGTTCCTGTTGACCGGCAGCGCATCACCTGCTGCGGGTGCCACGGCGCATTCCGGGGCGGGCAGGATCGGGCGCCTGCGGATGCGACCGATGACACTGTCCGAACGCAGCATCGGCGAGCCCACAGTCAGCCTGGGCGCCCTGTTGACGGGGCGCCGACCAGCACTGGCTGGCCAGTGCAGCCTGCGTCTGGCGGACTACGTCGAGCAAATCGTCGCTTCCGGCTTCCCCGCCCTTCGTGACCTCTCGCCAAGGGCGCGCCGCTTCCAACTGGACTCGTACCTGCGCAATGCCGTCGACCGCGATGTCCACGAGCAAGGTCTGGCCGTGCGCCGACCCGAAGCGATGCTCGCGTGGCTGCGCGCCTACGCTGCCGCAACGGCCACGACTGCCAGCTACTCGCAGATCCTCGATGCGGCTACCCCGGGCCAGAGTGACAAACCAGCCCGATCCACCAGCATCGCCTACCGCGATGTGCTGACCCAGCTGTGGCTGCTCGACCCCGTGCCCGCCTGGTGGCCGACCGGTAGCGCCCTGACTCGGCTGGGGCAGGCGCCCAAGCACCACCTGGCCGATCCCGCGCTGGCCACCCGACTGCTCGGCCTGGACGTCGATGCCCTATTGGCTGGAGCAGGAGCGGCCATCGGACCTCAATCCGGCAGCCTGCTGGGCCACCTCTTCGAGTCCTTGGCCACCCTGTGCCTTCGAGTCCCGGCCCAGGCCGCTGAAGCCCGAGTCGGGCATCTGCGCACCCGCAACGGCGACCACGAGGTCGACCTGGTCCTGATCCGCGACGACGGCAAGGTCGTGGCCGTCGAGGTCAAGCTCGCGGCCACCGTCGACGAACGGGACACCCGACACCTGCACTGGCTGGCCCGTCAGATGGGCGCAGACCTCCTCGACGCCCTCATCATCAACACCGGCCCGCAGGCCTACCGGCGACCCGACGGTATCGGCGTGGTACCCCTCGGGCTCCTCGCCCCGTGACCCTGCCCCTTTCCGCCGCCTGTGGACGCGGGCACCTTGTGCGGTCGATGCTGGGTGGGTGCGTCAGACGTTCGCGACGTCTTCATTTGTGGGGACGCGCGCCCAGCTTCTTTGCAGCTTGGGCCTGAGAACGCTTCGGTTACTGGCCGCACATCCCGTCGGGAGCGCAGGTCCAGTGTTCGGCGTGGTCGCGGACCTGCTGCGGGATCTGGTCGACGAGGGTCGTGGTGACGTCGACGTCCTCGATGACGGTTCCGGCCGGGATCGACCCGAGTTCCTGGATCTGGATGGTGCGCTCGCCGACGTAGCTGCCGGTGGCCGGGTCGATGATGATCTCCTCCCGTTGCCCGTCGTGGGTCTCGAGCCGGCCGATCGAGATCTGGCCGTCGGCGTGGCGTTGGACGATGTCGACGCCCGGCACGGTCTCGAGCACCCGGAACAGGGCGGCTCGCAGGTCCGCTGGCACCACGCCGGAGCGCAGCGCATCGGCGATGTTGACCAGGACCTCGCCGTCGTGGGACCGGCCTCGTCCGCTGGTGTCCTTGTAGAGCCGGTCGCGCAGCTGGTCGGGGTCGCGCGGCAGCCCGGACAGCCACGCCTGAGTGGGTTCCTGCCACGATCCAGCGGTGTCGTTCGGGACCAGGTTGGTGGTCCAGGTCTGACCAGGTCCGCCTGTGGCGGCAGCGGGAGGCTCACCGAACAGCACCTCGGCGACCTCGGTGGGCGAGTCGACGTACCAGCTGGGCCGTGACCCGTCGACCGCGACGTAGGCGACTCTGGTGCCGCGGGTCAGCCACGCACTGTTGGACTCCCCGTCCGCTGGCGCGGCATTACCGGGCCCGAGGGCCAGTTGGATGCCTGCGGTCGTGATCCTCCAAGACTGCTCAGGCCTGGCCTGCTGGTCCAGGGCGGTGATGTCAGCGGCGGTGGCGGCCCGGTCCAGCGCCGCGGCCGCCGCTGGCGTCGCCGCGCCCTGGGGCAGCCCGACAGCCACCACCACCAGGGCAACGGCGATGGCCCCGGCGGTGGCAGCCACCAGCAGGCCGCCCCGGCTGCGGCGACGCGGTGCTGGTGAGCGCGTTGCGGCCGGGCCGCGGGCGGTGATGACCGGGTTCGCGGCCCTCAGCTGGGCCATGGCGCTTCGTGTGGAGGTCATCGCCGGTCTCCTTCCGGGATCGGGACTGAGCCGGGCAGTAATGCCGCGGGGTCGAGTGGGTCGAGGTCGCTTTCACGGGTCAGGGCTGCGGCGAACCGGCGCCGTGCACGCAACCAGCGCACCCGCGCAGCCCCCGGCGAGCATCCGAGGACCTCGCCGGCTTGGGCGAAGGACAACTCATCCCACACCCGCAGAAGCAGCAGCTCCCGGTCACCCGGTGACATCCGATCCAACGCCTTGGCGACCTGCCCGCTCAGGGCCTGGACATCGGCCGGACCGATCGTGTGCGGGGCCATCGCCCGGTCACTCATCGCGCGCTCCTCCCGCGCCACTCGGCGCGTGTCGTCGCGGACGTGCTGACTGAGCACGTGGCCCGCCGTGACCAGCAGCCAAGGCAGCCCGATCGCTGGACCGACGTCGCCTGACTGCCGCGGTGCGCAGAGGTGCT
Organism: uncultured Actinomycetes bacterium; assembly: GCA_963781015.1. Taxonomy (GTDB): domain Bacteria; phylum Actinomycetota; class Actinomycetes; order S36-B12; family CAIYMF01; genus Prado023. The sequence continues at coordinate 135,326 of CAWAEB010000010.1, forward strand.
GCCAAGCGATCGTGAACACGTCCGCGGCCACGTCCTGGGCCAGGGCGAGGTCGCCAGCGGGACGGGTCCGGCGCACCGCATACGCCACTACCTGCCGGTGATACGCCTCGAACAGGGCCGTGAGTTCCCGCTCGGCCCCGTCGGACCCTTGAAGGTTCCCCATCACCGCCCCTCCCGCCGCCTGATGCTTCCACCCTTCCATGGCCGCAGACCCCCCGTTCGTTACACCCAGCGCGCTACAGCACCCCGTCCGCGCCCGGCTGGTGATGGGCTGACAGCCCGCGACAGGGCCCGATGTCATCATGCTGTCGTCTCAACACCGGGAGCCATGATCGAGGGCGCCCCGTCCGCGCCGAGCCGCTCACGGGTTGATTGTCGGCTCTGACCGCGAATGGACGACGCGCGGAGCATGGTGGATGCCTCGGCGGTCATGGCGAGTTCGATCAGGGGCCTCTTGCCGGTCGGGCAGGCTGGCTCGGCGAGTGGAGCGTTGACCGCCCGGACCGTTCCGCCGGCGCTTTCGCCGGCGCTGCTTGGCTTCGCTGAGGGCGTTTCAGGGATGGGGGACGGTGTCTTCGGGGTAGGCGTGCTCGACGAGCCGGGGGTCGGTTTGGGGAGCGTCGGCCAGTGAGTCGATGAGTGCGTGCAGCGTCGAGGTGGGCACCGGTTCGGGTGTCGGGTCGTCGTCGTTGGGGAACAGCGGTCCTGCCCCGATCTGGATCTCCATGTCGCCTCGGCGCACGACGACTCGGTCACCTGCCTCGGTCTGGTCCTGGGAGGTGGCGCTGCGTCCGTCGGCGGCGAGTACGGAGCCCACTGGCGCCGCGGCAATCGCGTGGTCGGCCTGGTCGGGTGAGTACCGCACGAAGTAGGTCGCCGCTTGGCCGTCGGGTCCGATCAGCTCGGCGTGCCAGTCCAGGTGGGCAGGCGTCCGACCTGGGGGTGCCCCATCCCGGCGGGTGTCAACGACGAGGTCGAGCCGTTCGGCCGCGGCGGGGTCGGCGTTCACTGTCCAGTTGGTGGTGCTGACCGTGTCCTGGAGCAGGGCGGCATCGCTTGCGGTCAACCCGGAGGCCTCCATCACCCAGGAGCGATCTCCCGTGGTCCAGATCCAGCGGCGGAACCCGTCGAAGTCGAACCGGATGGCGTCCTGCCCATCCACGCCCACGGCGGTCCGCTCGCCGAGGAATCCGTCGAGGTCGACCGCGCTGAACGGGCCGAGCACGTCGACGGTGGCGGTGATGCGACGGTCCTGGTCGACACGGTGCAGGCCGAGGGCGGGCACCGAGCAGCTGGCGGGATCGTCCAAGGTGGTCCACCGTGCGGCGACCTGCCCAAGTTGCCATCCCGCAGGCAGCGCTTCGGGCAGCAGCCGCAGGTCGGCGTCACGCGGTGCGATCGGTGCTGCGTAGCCGGACCCGGAGCAGCGCACCGAGCCGTCGCTGGCCACGGCAACCCGGGCCAGTGCGGGCTGCTGGGTGTCCAGGGCGATCCGCCCGACGGCCAGCAGCGCGAGCGCGGCGGCGACGGCTCCGCTACGACGCACCCAGCGGGTGGTGCTCGACGGGCTGCTCCTCGGCGGCTGCACGGGTGCGACGGCGGCCGGCACGTCGGCGTCGCGGAGCAGCGCGGTGAGCAGTGCCCCTGAGGCTGGGTGACGGGCCCAGTCGGCGGCCAGACCCTCGCCGTCGATCGGGTCCAGTGCGGTCAGGGCGCTCAGCTCGTCGCTGGGTCGGTTCATCGGGGCACCTCCAAGAACGTGGTGGACATGGGTGCAGGTGCAGGGTCAGCGCTGGGGTGGGGGCCGGCTGCGCGGTCCTCGATCGCGAGCAGGACGCGAAGCCGTCGGCGGGCGCGATGCAGCCGCACGCGGGCCGCGGCCGGCGAACAGGCCACCACGACGGCGATCTCCGCGGGGGTCAGGCCCTCCCAGCCGGCCAGCCGCAGCACCTCCAGGTCCCGCGCCGTGAGCCGGGCCAGCGCCCGGCCCAGGGCGGCGCTTCCGGGTTCGTCGTCCGGCGCCCGATGGTGGGCTGCCACAATGCGCGCAGCCTCGGCCACAAGCGACTCGGTCGCGGCCGCCCGCCGGCGGGTGGCGCGCTGCTGGTTGGCCAGCACGTTGCGGGCAACCGTGAAGAGCCACGGCCGGGAGTCCGGCTCGGCAGGCAGTGCCTCGATGCGCCGCCACGCGATCAGGAACGTCTCGGCAAGCACGTCGGCGGCATCCTCTGGGGAGGTGGTACGCCGTGACGCGTACGCGAGCACAGCCCCTGAGTGCCGGGCCCAGGCCACGGCCAACCTGTCCGCGGGCGACGACGCCACCGGCTGTTCAGCCACCACACACCTCCCGCCCTGACCAGTCACCCCACACATGTCCGCGCAGCCCTGATCGTTACACCCACACCACGTCCAGCCCGATGCGCCACCAGCCCCGGGCGGCCGCCCGGCCCGCGACGACCGTCAGTCTCCGCAAGTCCGAGGAGTACCTAACCCCTGCGGGCGCCGTTCTCATTGCCGGGCGATACTCCAGAATCCGCGTCCATCCGCCGCTCGTTGTGCGCAGTCACGGCCAGCTCGGCGTAGCCGGCGTAGCTGGCATTCGGGGCGATCGGCTGAGGAGTGGTAGGCGGTCTCAGTTGGACCGAGCGCCGCGGCGCCAACGCCAACCGAGGCCGGCGCCGACGATGATGAGGGACACCGCGATGTAGACCGGCCACCAGGGGGCCGTCCGTGCAGGGCGCGCCAACGGGGCTTCGGTTTCGGTGGGTCCAAACGACGTGACCGTCGCCGGCGACCCTTGTCCGGCAGAAGCGACCACCAGCGGATTCCCCGCTGCCGCGAAGGCCACCTCGTCACCCGCGCGCGCCATCAGCCGTGCCGCTCCCAGAGCCGCTGTCTCTGGGATCACGATGTCGACCTGGAACCGGTACTCGGCGTCGGCGTCGCCACGAGCCACGACTGTCTGCGTGCCGCCCTGCTGGAACACCACCACGATCCCCGTACGCGGGAGACCCAAGGCCCCTTGCCCAGCGGGTGGGCGTCCGGTGTCAAAGCAGTCGTCTCCCCAGTGCTGCCCAACCACGTGCACAGGGTCGCCGGGACGCACCTGACCACCGCCGTAGGACAACTCCGGCCCTACACACGACGCCAATGCGGTCACCGGGATGGACAGCAGCCCCACAAGCAGAACCGAGAGGAGGACCAGGAGGCGTCCAATGGCCCCGGTACAACATCGCCGTCGTCCGTTCGGTTCCGATGCGTTGGCCTGATGCTGTTCCGGACGTGCAGACGCCGACTCACGCATCCTCCGGCAGCCGGCGTACCCCCGACGCGGAGCGACCTGGACTGCTGACCGCCTGTGGCGTCCCTCCGCAAGGGCGCGTAGGAGCTGGTTCCAGGCCGCCATGCGCCTCATGCTGGCACAGGCCCAACCGCCGAAGGGGCAGGTGCAAAGCCAGCCAGCTCGCGCAGGGACTGTGACCCACACTGCCGCGTACCGTCCCGGTCAGCGTGTCAACAGCGGCGCTGCGATCCGATGCGCTGTGCCGTGTACTGGCACAGGGGAGAAGCGGAAGGGGGCTCTGGGTGGACTTCGATCCGCGCGAGGCGCGGTTTCGACAGGTTGGCGGAGTGGAGTTCGATGGGGCGCCGCTGACCCTCGTTGAAGACTCATGGTCTGACGACGACGACCCGCAGGGGGTCCCGGTAGCGATCCGACGCTGGGAATCCGGCTCTTCACAATTGGGGGTGTAGTCGGGGTCGGAATCCGCCGGTCTCGAGTAGCGATCGGGCGATGTAGTGGGTGAGGTTTCGGAAGCCGAGGGCTGAGCCGCGGAGGTGTTCGAGGCGGCCGTTGATGGCTTCGGTGGGTCCGTTGCTGGTGCCGGGGCGGTCGAAGTAGGCCAGGACGTCGGTGGCGCGCCGGTTCAGGTCCGTCCGAGGTCTCGGACCTCCGTCAGCGCGGTAGGCACTGCTCGGGCCAGGGACTCGATCAGTCGGCGCATCGTCTCCCGCCCGCGGGCACGGTCGGGGTCGCGGTAGGCGCCGATCATCTGCTGGTAGACGCCCCAGGTCGCCTCGACCTGGACGTGGGCGTCGACCGCGAACAGGGTCTCCAACCGCTCGGTCTGGGTGTCGGTGAGCAGGTCGGCGCCGGTGTGCAGGGTCCGCCTCGCCCGGTAGAGCGGGTCGTCCTTACGGCCACGGTGCCCGCAGGTGTCTTGCTGGACCCGTCGGCGGCACTCGTCCAACGCCTCACCGCCGAGACGGACTACGTGGAACGGGTCCATCACCGCCACGGCGTCGGGCAGTTCCTCGGTCGTCGGCGGTCTTGAACCCGGTGAACCCGTCCATCGCCACCACTTCCACCTTGTCGCGCCAGGCCTGCGGGCGCTCGGCCAGCCACGTCTTTGAACGCCTTCTTGGAGCGGCCCTCGACCATGTCCAGCAGCCGTGGCGGGGCCGGTGCCGTCACGGATGCCGGGTCAGGTCGATGATCACCGTGACGTACTTGTCCCCGCGGCGGGTGTGGCGCCACACGTGCTCGTCGACCCCGATCGCCGTCACGCCGTCGAAGCGGTGCGGGTCGTCGATCAGGACCCGCCGGCCTTCGGTCGAGGACCGCGTCGTTCGCGGTGCCCCACGCCACCCCCAGCCCCTCAGCGACCCGGGCCACGGTCAGGTGCGCGACCACGAGCGCCTTCCAGCGCCCAGCGCCAGCGCCGCGCCGGGATAGCTTCGACCGTCGGGCGGCGGCCTTGGCCAGTGTCCTGACGCCACACGTGATCGCATTCTGAGCAGCGGTAGCGCCGGACGGTGACCAGCAGGATCGTGGGCCGCCACCCGAACGGCTCGTGGGCCAACCGGCGCACCACCGTGTCGCGGGGTTCGCCCAGGCAGCCGCACCGATGGCACCACTCATCGCGGCTCCACGACCCGGCAGCGCCAGCACCGCACGGTCGGGCTCCAGACGTTGCCCGGTCACCTCCAGACCCAGCTCGTCCAGACGGCAGAAGGTGGTCAGATCCGGGCACGCGAAGGTAGCGTCAGACACGTCGAGGTCTTCCTGATGGGCAGCGTGAGAACTCCCATCATCGGAAGACCTCGACCCCTACCCCGCCCCCGACGCGCCGACAGTGACTACACCCTGGATTGTGAAGAGCCGGGAATCCCGATCGGGGCGGTGCATGGTGGAGACGCGGAATTCAAGGCGTGGCCGGAACCTCGCGGAGGCGGCACAGGATCTGCTCGTGGGGAAGGTGCTCGAACGGATCGCCGGCTCTGATGGCACGAAGGACGACATGCGGGCCGCCGTAGCCCGAGCAGCCCGGGCCTCGGCTATACCCGACGAGCAACCACTCGGCGCCGACGGGTCATTCTCGATCGGGGTGCGCCTTCACGGCGAGGGCCTGACCGTCCGCGCAGCATCCGACGACACCACGACCGTGGCAGTCGTGTATGAGGGCGAGGGCACGGTCCGCATTCGCATGACACCGTGAGGATGCAAGGGCGACCAGGGAGGTCTGCCCGCGCCCAGGCGAGCCCCAACGCGTGACTTCGTGAGGTTTCGCCCCCACTTCAGCCTGGGGTACCTTCCGGGCCCGGACAACCTCGTAGTCCTGGACGTCGGAAGGGCGCACCGGGGGCGAACAAGCGACTCGAGCTGGAAGGTGCCACCTTCCGCGTACCGTCCCGGTCAGCGGCGCTGCATTCTGCCGCGTACCGTCCCGGTCAGCGGCGCTGCATTCTGCCGCGTACCGTCCCGGTCAGCGGCGCTGCATTCTGCCGCGTACCGTCCCGGTCAGCGGCGCTGCATTCTGCCGCGTACCGTCCCGGTCAGCGGCGCTGCATTCTGCCGCGTACCGTCCCGGTCAGCGGCGCTGCATTCTGCCGCGTACCGTCCCGGTCAGCGGCGCTGCATTCTGCCGCGTACCGTCCCGGTCAGCGGCGCTGCATTCTGCCGCGTACCGTCCCGGTCAGCGGCGCTGCATTCTGCCGCGTACCGTCCCGGTCAGCGGCGCTGCATTCTGCCGCGTACCGTCCCGGTCAGCGGCGCTGCATTCTGCCGCGTACCGTCCCGGTCAGCGGCGCTGCATTCTGCCGCGTACCGTCCCGGTCAGCGGCGCTGCATTCTGCCGCGTACCGTCCCGGTCAGCGGCGCTGCATTCTGCCGCGTACCGTCCCGGTCAGCGGCGCTGCATTCTGCCGCGTACCGTCCCGGTCAGCGGCGCTGCATTCTGCCGCGTACCGTCCCGGTCAGCGGCGCTGCATTCTGCCGCGTACCGTCCCGGTCAGCGGCGCTGCATTCTGCCGCGTACCGTCCCGGTCAGCGGCGCTGCATTCTGCCGCGTACCGTCCCGGTCAGCGGCGCTGCATTCTGCCGCGTACCGTCCCGGTCAGCGGCGCTGCATTCTGCCGCGTACCGTCCCGGTCAGCGGCGCTGCATTCTGCCGCGTACCGTCCCGGTCAGCGGCGCTGCATTCTGCCGCGTACCGTCCCGGTCAGCGGCGCTGCATTCTGCCGCGTACCGTCCCGGTCAGCGGCGCTGCATTCTGCCGCGTACCGTCCCGGTCAGCGGCGCTGCATTCTGCCGCGTACCGTCCCGGTCAGCGGCGCTGCATTCTGCCGCGTACCGTCCCGGTCAGCGGCGCTGCATTCTGCCGCGTACCGTCCCGGTCAGCGGCGCTGCATTCTGCCGCGTACCGTCCCGGTCAGCGGCGCTGCATTCTGCCGCGTACCGTCCCGGTCAGCGGCGCTGCATTCTGCCGCGTACCGTCCCGGTCAGCGGCGCTGCATTCTGCCGCGTACCGTCCCGGTCAGCGGCGCTGCATTCTGCCGCGTACCGTCCCGGTCAGCGGCGCTGCATTCTGCCGCGTACCGTCCCGGTCAGCGGCGCTGCATTCTGCCGCGTACCGTCCCGGTCAGCGGCGCTGCATTCTGCCGCGTACCGTCCCGGTCAGCGGCGCTGCATTCTGCCGCGTACCGTCCCGGTCAGCGGCGCTGCATTCTGCCGCGTACCGTCCCGGTCAGCGGCGCTGCATTCTGCCGCGTACCGTCCCGGTCAGCGGCGCTGCATTCTGCCGCGTACCGTCCCGGTCAGCGGCGCTGCATTCTGCCGCGTACCGTCCCGGTCAGCGGCGCTGCATTCATTGTGCCGCGTACCGTCCCGGTGTCGCGGCGCCCGATGCGCCACTGTAGCCGCGAGTTGGGCGCCTGAGGGGCGGGGTGGCCCAGCGTCGGATTATGGGTCAGTGACTACTGGGCGAGGGGGCTTGCGACCAGGTCGTGCTCGATTGGGGGGTGTCAGGGTTGGTGGTGGGGATCGGTGACTTCGAGTAGGTCGCCGGGTTGGCAGTGCAGGGCGTGGCAGATCACGGTGAGGGTGGAGAAGCGCACGGCTTTGGCTCGGTTGTTCTTCAGGATCGAGAGGTTGACCACGGTGATGCCGGTGCGCCGCGACAGTTCGGCCAGGCTCATGTCGGCGTCTGCCAGGACGCGGTCCAGGTGAATGGTGACTTGGTGCAGTTCCTGTGGTTCGTCGTTCATCAGACCAGTCCGTCGGCGTCCTGGGCGAGGCGGACTCCGTGCTCCCAGATGACGGCCAGGGCAGCGATGATCAGGGCGAGGGAGACCGGGGCGAAGCTGATGGTGACGGCGGAGGTGTCGAGGTAGGCCGCGGCCGCGGACTGGGACAGAATCCAGTTCGGTCCGAGGGCGGCGATGGCGTTGTGCAGCAGGCCGCCTACTCCGATCACGACAGCTAACCAGCGCAGCCGGACCGCGTTGGCCATGGTGAAGACCTCACCGGCTCGGGCTGAGCGCACGATCCGCAGGAGCAGCCATGAGCCGGCGATCAGGCCCAGCGCGAGGAGCAGGGCGGGGGCCAGGCGGACCAGGTTCTGCCCATCTGACAGTGCGGGGAAGTTCACGGTCGCGCGGATGGGTGGGGAGATCGACACCGGCGGCAGCCCGGTCGCGGCATCCACTGTTCCGTTGGACGTTTGGACCCATTCCAGGAACGGCAGCTTGACCTCAGGGCTGTTGGCGTCCAGCGTCGCAGGTAGCGACGGATCGAAGATGGGGGGAAGCCACCGCGGCAGGTGGTCCACCACGGGGTTGGCCCAGCTCAGGGGGTTCCAGTTCGAGGCCGTGGCAGCCAACTCACGCAGCAACGCCAGGACCCCGAGGAAGCCTCCGACCAGGACCAGCCACAGGCTGGCCTCCGCCAGCGCCAACGCTGCCGTGCGCTCCCTCTGAACGGTGCCAGCCATTCGCCATCCCCTATCGATTTTCGATGCGACAGGAACACGATACATGTCGAAGAACGACATGGCGAGGGCTTCGGGATCATCCAGTTCCACGAGCCGATGGACGGGCAATCACGATCGGTCAGCGGCGCTGCATTCCGCCGCGTACCGTCCCGGTCAGCGGCTGCGTCTAACCGCCGCGTACCGTCCCGGTCAGCGGCTGCGTCTAACCGCCGCGTACCGTCCCGGTCAGCGGCTGCGTCTAACCGCCGCGTACCGTCCCGGTCAGCGGCTGCGTCTAACCGCCGCGTACCGTCCCGGTCAGCGGCTGCGTCTAACCGCCGCGTACCGTCCCGGTCAGCGGCTGCGTCTAACCGCCGCGTACCGTCCCGGTCAGCGGCTGCGTCTAACCGCCGCGTACCGTCCCGGTCAGCGGCTGCGTCTAACCGCCGCGTACCGTCCCGGTCAGCGGCTGCGTCTAACCGCCGCGTACCGTCCCGGTCAGCGGCTGCGTCTAACCGCCGCGTACCGTCCCGGTCAGCGGCTGCGTCTAACCGCCGCGTACCGTCCCGGTCAGCGGCTGCGTCTAACCGCCGCGTACCGTCCCGGTCAGCGGCTGCGTCTAACCGCCGCGTACCGTCCCGGTCAGCGGCTGCGTCTAACCGCCGCGTACCGTCCCGGTCAGCGGCTGCGTCTAACCGCCGCGAGTGACTGTCAAGCGCGGGCCGCCCTGCGCTCGACGCTCTGGTCCACTCCGTCCCGCACGCGGATCCCCATACGGCAGGGCGGAGGATCATCGCCCGCCCTGCTGTAGGCCGTGCGTAGTGCCCGGCTGGGCGCCTCGACCGAGGCCGGCGGCACGTCCGAGGGCGATTGCCTGGTCGGGGTTGGCTGTCCCGAGCTTCCCCACGATCTCGGACACGCGATTCCGGATGGTCTTGGGAGCGAGGTAGAGCCGTGCAGCGATCTGTCCCGTGGACATGCCTTGGGCCAGCAGATCCAGGATCTCCAGCTCACGGGCGTCGAGGGCGCCGAGCGCGTCGGTCCGGGGTGCTGTGGCCGCGGCTGCCACGACGGCGCCGGCAGCGCCCTTGCCCAGCACCAACGTTCCGTGGGCGGCGGAGTGGATGGCGTGCAGCACGTCATCGGGATCGGAGTCCTTCAGCAGGTAGCCGTCCAGGCCGGATCCCAGGCTACGCATGACGGCCTGGTCGTCGGCGTGCATGGTCAGGACGATCACGCGCAGTTCAGGCCACCGCTCCTTGAGGGCGGCGCCGAGGTGGATGCCGTCCCCGTCGGGGAGTTCGAGGTCGACCACGGCAACGTCTGGCTGTGGTGTCACGGCCAGGGCCTGTTCCACGGTGCCCGCTGTTGCGATCAGCGCCAGCCCGTCATCGGACTGGACCAGGGCGGACAGGCCTGACAGGACGATGGGGTGGTCGTCGACGAGCAGCACCCTGATCATGTGACTGCCGCCGTCGGCAGCTCAAGATGCAGATGCACGCCCTTGGGCTGCTGCGATCGGATCGACAACCGGCCGCCGAGGTTCTCGGCACGCCGCTGCAGGGAGGTCAGGCCCACCCCTGGCACGATCGGGCCACCAGCACCGTCGTCGTGGACGTCGACGTGGATGGTGCCATTCTCTGACGCGATGGCCCGGACGATGACGTGCTCGGCGCGGCCGTGACGCAGCGCGTTGGCGACGCCCTCCGCGACCGACCGGTAGACCGCGACTGCCACGTCTGGGGCGAGCCCCGGACTCAGGTTGGTTTCGAGCACCACCTGGCAGTCCGCGGCGTCGAAGGACCTCACGAGCTCGGCGAGCGCCACTTGCAGGTCGGTGTCCTGCAGTGCAGAGGGGGTCAATCCGGAGACGATGCGGCGCAGGTCCCCGCGCGCACTGGCCAGGCCTGAGGCCAGGGACTGCAGCAACGGCGTTGGGCTCCTTCGCAACTCGGCCTGCACCGCCATGCTCAACCCCGCCAGCTTGGGGGCCGACGCCGTCGTGCAGGTCTCCGAGGATGCGTGACCTTTCCTGCTCCCCTTGGCGCGCGACGTCGCGACGCGCGAGCTCGGCCCTGACCGCCAGGTCGACCGCACGGGTCATCAAGGCGACGGTCGGCAGCATCCGGCGCAGGACCCGGTCCTGGTGGGGTTCGGGCCCTTCCGAGTTGCTGGGCTGGATCAACAGAACGCCCACCCGGTCCAGACCGACATCGAGCGGGTGAGCGATCCAGCCGTCAGGGGGGTCGAAGGGCTCGGCACCGATCACCAACTGCACGCCTGCGTGGCCGGTGGCGGCCTTAGCCTCGATCCACCGATGAGATGGCTGGGGTGAGCGTGCCGTAACGCGAGGATGCCCTTACGGGCTGGGAGATTGGGACTTGCGACGGTTCCAAACCACTCACTTCAGAAGGGCATCTCGAGATGCGACTCTCTCACACCCCAGGTCGGACCTCGGTGGCGTTCGACGATCCCGAATCTTGTGTCGGTCGGCGGGCTGGTCCCGGTGATCGCGTTGGCCGAGTCCGCGGGCTGCGGGACCTGGCTGATCGAGCACCTGAGCGGTGCCGACGGACAAGGGCGCGAACGCGGGGTTGAAGGTCGCCTCGCTGGTCGGCGGGATGGTCGCCGGTGCGGACTCGATCGATGACATGGCGCTGCTGCGGCACGGCGGGATGGGTCGGGTCTTCGCCCGGATCTACGCGCCCTCGACGTTGGGGTCGTTCCTGCGGGCGTTCACCTTCGGCCACGTCCGGCAGCTCGACGCGATCGCGTCCCGGTTCCTGATCGCGCTGGCCGGGCTCACCGATCTGCTGGGCGCCGGGACCGGTCCTGCCGCAGCCACCTCCGATGAAGCCGGGTACGCGTTGCTCGATGTCGACGACACGATCATCGAGGTCCACGGCCACGCCAAGCAGGGCGCCGGGTTCGGCTACTCCGGGGTCCGGGGCCTGAACGCGCTGCTGGCCACGCTGGCGACCGCGACGAGCGGCGCCGGTGATCGTGGCGCAACGGCTCCGCAAGGGCTCGGCCGGGTCGCCACGCGGCGCGAAACGACTGGTCGCCGACGCGGTGAAGACCACCCGCCGGCTGCTCGGGGCCAGCGCAGCCGGTGCTGGTGCGGATGGACTCGGCGTTCTACGGCCGCGGCCCGGTCCACGCCGCCCTGGCCGGTGGCGCGGCGGTGTCGGTCACCGTCCGGATGGACAAGGCGGTCAAGAAGGCGATCGCCACGATCGCCGAGGACGCGTGGACCACGATCGAGTACACCGACGCCGTCTTCGACGAGACCACCGGCCGCTGGATCTCCCGGGCCGAGGTCGCCGAGATCGGGTTCACCGCGTTCGCTGCGCAGAAGAAGGCCGACCAGGTGCCCGGGCGGCTGGTGGTGCGCCGGATCCCCGACTTCAACGCCGAGAAGCACCGGGCCGCCGGTCAGGACACCCTGTTCGACGTCTGGCGGTTCCACGCGTTCTTCACCACCACCGACCCCGCGATCCTGGACACCGTCGCCGCGGACAAGACCCACCGCGGTCACGCGATCATCGAACAGGTCCACGCCGACCTGAAGAACTCCGCGCTGGCGCACCTGCCCTCCGGGGTGTTCACCGCCAACGCCGCCTGGCTGGTGCTGGCGGTCATCGCGTTCAACCTCACCCGCGCCGCCGGCACCGCCGCGGCACCAGACCTGGCCCGGGCGACCACCGCGACGATCCGCCGCAAGCTGATCACCGTCCCCGCACGGGTCGCGACCTCAGCCCGCCGGATCACCCTGCACCTACCCCAGGCCTGGCCCTGGGAGACCGCCTGGACCGCCCTGTTCGACCGGGTCAGCGACCCGCCGCCCGTCCGCGCGACCTGACCACCCAGCAGCCCCCGCTGCGCGACCCAAGGAACCCAGTGGAACCCCCGGACAGCGAGGTCCGGCCGAACCGCCACGCCCTCGACCCGCTCACCCCCCGGCGAGCCGAATCACGCGATCACCACCACGCCCATCGGTGGATCGAGGCTTAATCATGGCCGCTGCCTTGCCCAGCAGCTCCCGGGGGTCTGCATGGGGGCTCAGATCCGCAGTCAGAGTCGCCATGTCTGCGGGTGTGAGGGCGCCACTGCCGTACCTGCGCTCCAGGAAGGTGCGCCGCAGCCAGAGGGCCGCCGGCCAGGCGAGGGCTGCGGCGATCACCGCTGCGAAGGCTGCCGACATCTCGGGGAAGGGGATGTTGGCCTGCAGCCCAACCGTTCCTGCGACGAAGGCCACGACGGCGCCGACCAGGAGTGCGGCGAGGGGTACGGCGGCATCCACCAACGGTTCATCGACAGGCCGGAACTCGCTCGTGGTGGCCAGTCGGAGCACCAATGCGGCGAGGGCCCAGATCGCGAGGGTCGTCACCAATGCCAAGGTCTGCGGCGAAGCCAGCAGAGACACAGCAGTGACGGCGGCCATCAGGACGCATGACCACAGCAGGAACCAGGTCAATCGCCGTCGGGACATCCGATCAGCGGGAATGCCTATTGCCCACCCGAGCGCGACGAGCGTCACCAGGACCAGCATGACGGCGCTGCGCTCGCCCACGCGTGCCAGCGGATCCCACGCCCACTGGCCATCGGCCAGCAGGAACGCCGCCAGCACCAGAGCTGCGGGGACCATGGCGAGGAGCACCATCGTGCGACCGATCCGACTTCCGGGCTCTCGGTCTAGCAGGACTGCGGCGGCCAGCCCCAGTGCGGGCCAGCCCGCGCAGAACAGGGCCCCCGTGGGCAGGTCCTGGCCGAACCCCGCGAAGACAGGCAACATCGCGATCGTGGTCGCCGCTGCGGCCGCTCCGACCTCGCGCGGCACCCCCGAGCGCTCAGGGGCAAGGGCGGTCATCGCCCCATGATGGACCATGGGCACGGCACGCCGATATGCCTTGGCCAAGGCTTGGGACAAACCCGGGATGCGGCGGGATGTAGCGGGACAGCCGGGTCTAGCCCCCGGGACATCGCCGGTGCCAGCCTGACGACACACCCCGGATCCGCTGGGGCCGGAAGTGGAAGGCACCACTCATGACCGCATCGACCGCATCCAACACATCCACGGCCGTGACCCAACGCCGGGGCATCTCCGGTCACATGCTGGTGGCAATCGTCTTCCTGCTCACCACCATGGCAGGCCTCGCGTTCCATACGGCCGACTTCGTTCTCAACCAGACCGGCGACGACCCGTACCGGGCGCAGGGCCCGGTCGACAGCATCAAGGGCATCGCCCTTTTCGGCGGGATCGCGCTGGTCGTTGCCCTGGCCATTGCGCTGCCGCTGCGCCGAGACGCGGCCAAGGCCCGGATCGGTGCCATGGTCCTGGGCTCCCTCGCGCTGCTCACCCTGCCGTTCTTCTGGAGTGGTGCACCAGCGGTCTTCGGCGCGGCAGCAGCCTGGATGGCCGGCCTCACCAAGGACACGGAGCCGCAGACCGGGGCCGCCCGTGGCTTCGGCATCGTAGGGCTGGTCGTCGCCGCAGTCCTGGTCGTGGCCACCCCGGTCCTGTACATCGCCAGCTTCGTCGCCGGCGCGTGAACGGGATTGGATCGGGTTCCGGCACCCGTGATCCTCGACCGTGACCCCGATGGGGACGCCTCCTAGCACCGGAGGCGCCCCCATCAGGGTCCGCCAAAGGATGGGCGGCCTCGTCCGTTCGGGTTCCCGTTCGGAGATCGTCGTCCGGTGCCCCCTTTCGCCGGTTGTGGCCGCGGCTATGCCGGGTGGGTCGGATCTAGCCTCGCTGCTATTTCGGCGCCTGGGCCATGTCACCGGCCGAGGTAGGCGACCACTGCGAGCACCCTTCTGTGGCTGTCGCCGGAGTCATCGATCTGCAGTTTCTGCAGGATCGAGCGCATGTGTGCCTCCACCGTTCGCTCCGTGACGAAGATGCGGTCGGCGATGGCCCCGTTGGTGCGGCCCTCAGCCACGAGTTCGAGCACCTCGAGCTCGCGCCTGGACAGGCTCGCCAGTCGATCGTCGAGATGTCGTGGGGCGACCAGGGCTGCCACGACGGAGGGGTCAAGCGCGGAGCCACCGCCTGCTACGCGTTCCACTGCGTCCAGGAAGTCGTTCACGCGCAGCACGCGGTCCTTGAGCAGGTAGCCGAATCCGCCCGTGCCGACCATGTCAAGGGCGTGGCGCGTCTCGACGTGCTGGGAGAGCAGGAGGATCGCCAGTTCGGGGTGCTGCGCGCGCAGGGCGTGGGCGGCCTGCGCCCCGTCGTCGGTCATGGTCGGTGGCATACGGACGTCGACGATCGCGAGGTCCGGCGTCTGATCTTCGACAGTCGCCAGCAGTGACGGTGCATCGCCGACCGCATCGATGACCTCGTGGCCGGACTCCGTGAGAAGCCTCGCCAGCCCCTCCCGGAACAGTACTGAGTCCTCCGCGATCACGATGCGCAGCATCAGAGCAGCACCTCGATCCGGGTGCCGTCCGGGGGGGTGCTCTCGATGGTGAAGGTGCCGCCGAGAGCGGCAACCCTGTCGCGGATCGCGGTCAGGCCGAAGCCCGGTCGAGCGCCACCGGTGCCGTCGTCGCAGACCGCGACACCCAGCCGATCGTGCACCGCGCTGACGCGGACGTCCACATTCGTGGCTCCGGAGTGCTTGAACGCGTTGGCCAGAGCCTCGGCGACGACGAAGTACGCGGTCGTCACCACTGTCTCCGATGCGCTGACCTCTGCGACGTCCAGATGCACGGGAATCGGGCTGTCAGCCGCCATCAGCTCCAACGCTGGTCCGAGCCCGTCGTCCAGCATGCTCGGGCGCATCCCATGGGCCAGGCGGCGCAGCTCCGACACGATTGCCTCCAGCGAGTTCACCGCGAGGTCCAGTTCCTCGTTGATCGGGTCACCGGGTGGGCACCGGTGCTGGACTGAGCGCAGCCGCATGCCGACGGCGACGATCTGTTGCTGGGCCCCGTCGTGGAGGTCCCGTTCGAGGCGGCGACGCTCGGTCGTGGCCGCCTCCACCAGGCGCAGTCGACTCATCTGGGCATCCTCCAGCGAGTGACGCAGTTCCATGCGCAATCGGCTGACCTCGATCGCGAGACGAGCCTCGGCCACAGCCTCACGGGCCTGACGCACCCGCCCGGCGGAAGTACGGCCCAGCAGGAGGACACCGACCGTCGCTCCTCGTGACTCCAACTCGATGGTGGTGGCGTCGGGATCGAGTGTCTGTGGGGTGCCGTCGAGACCCGTCAGGCCCTCGTGCCCTGGTTCACGGAGAAGGACCCGGAGGTCGGGGTCATCCAGGCATTCCCGAAGCGTCGTTTGGACCTCCTCGGGCTCCGCCTCCCCGGCCCGCACCCGATCGATGAACATGCGGACTGCCGCGAGCACGACTACGCGATCGCGATCCACGATGCTTCCCATGATGTGCGCGAACCATCGATGCAGCGGAGTCAGGACCAGAGCGGTCACGAAGGCGGCGACGACCAGCCCGCCCCCCTCTCCGACGAGATCGCGGGAGATCCCAGACTGGGAGATGGCGACCACCACCAGGGCGAACAGGCCTGCCGCGACGACCGTGGTGAGCAGCCACGCGAGGGTGTCGCTGAGCACGCGGTCGATGTCGAGGAGGTCGTATCGGAAGATCGCGACCGCCACGGTGACCGGCAGCCCGACGAGGATGGCGAACATGAACGGGGTGTAGGCAACCACCAGCGTCGCGCCCAGGGCCTCGGCGATCCATCCCGCTACGAGGAGTACGGGCACCAGGACGCAGCCGAGCGTGAACCACCTCAACTGCACACGAGTCAGC
Source organism: uncultured Actinomycetes bacterium (assembly GCA_963781015.1). Taxonomy (GTDB): domain Bacteria; phylum Actinomycetota; class Actinomycetes; order S36-B12; family CAIYMF01; genus Prado023. The sequence continues at coordinate 151,356 of CAWAEB010000010.1, forward strand.
TCGTCGCCCGCGCGATACCGGACCACGACCGACAGCGCGGCGGCTGCCAGGCTCGCGAACAGGACGAGGGCGGCAGCGACGATCAGCGCGGTGTTGAGGGCGGCCGGCAGGTCCATAGGGGCGGCAGCGGGGATCGCGGGGTCAGCCCCGGTGGAGGTGTCGGGCTGGAGTGACACGACCACCATGGCGAAGAGCGCTGCGGCCAGGTATAGCCAGGGCAGAACGCGCCAGCCCCGCCCGTCCGCGGGACCGTTGGGGACAGTCGCACAGAGGACGACGAATCCGACGAGGTTGAACACCCAGACTCCGGGAGCAAACGCTGCGACCACTGAGGCGGCGGGCATCTGGCCCGGTGTGCCGTCCGTGGCGCCCCACGCCTCGAGGGCCGCCACGAGTGTCGGCGCCGCAACTAGGAGGACGAGGGCTCCCGACATCGGGCTCTCCGGCCGACGCAACGCCACCAGCAGTCCGAGTCCCACGGCGAAGGTCGAAGCTAGGGCGACAGAGAAGTCGACCGCATCGCTGGCGGGGTGCAGGGCGATCGCGGCCATTGCGGCGACGCCCGCTGCGTAAAGCAGCAGCGCGCTCACCAGGGTCCATCGCCATCGCCGGGGAGCCACGACGACATCATGGCCGCCACGGCATGCCCAGTCGATCCGTGCCAGTACGTACGTGCCCTCACCGACCCAACTCTGGCGGTGGCCCCGATGATCCGCGCCCCGCTTCTGCCTAGGTTCGAAGGCATGGAACTCATACTGATGATCCTGATCCCGCTCCCGCTCCCGCTCGGCCTGCTCGTCCGCAGCCGCATGGCCGCCTTCGTCGCGTACATCGCGATCCACTCGTTCGTGTTCACGTTCCAGACCGCGAACCTCCTCATCGAATGGATCAACGGATCGACCCACGCCTTCGGCCCGTACCCGGAGTTCTCCAACGAGGACGTGTGGGGCTACGGGATCGTCAACCTCGTCATCTACGCGATGGGGTTGGGGCTAGTCACGCTCGGCCACCGGATCCGCAGTCGGCGCGCGGCACAGCCCGCCAGCGTCGAACTGGATCCCGCCGGCGCGCGTTGACCCCTACTCGGAGCCCCCCGGTTCGATGAATTCATACGGCAGCGGGAGACCACTACGGGTTGGCGACCGGAAACCATGCCCCAGCGGTGCCCCATTCCGGCCGCGTGCGGACGTGGCCGGGGCAGGGTTCCGGGGTCCAAGATCAGTGGTCCTGATTGAGGCAACGTGCCCAGCCAGGGACCTCGATTGGTGGGCAGCGGAGGACTTCGTCTCGCGGAGGGGGACCCCGGAGAGGCGGGGTCTGCACGCGAGGATGGAATAGCCTGCCCACGGAGGTTCGTCATGGCCAACGGTGTCGGTGGTGGGTTGTCGGCGATCGGGGGCACGCCCTTGGTGCGGCTCGGGCCGTTGGTGCCCGAGGGTGCTGGGGAGGTGTGGGTGAAGCTTGAGGGCGGCAACCCGACCGGGTCGTACAAGGACCGGATGGCAGTATCCGTGATCACCAGTGCCCTTGCCCGAGGGGATGTCGCGCCCGGCGATACCGTCGTGGAGTACACCGGCGGTAGTACGGGCACGGCGATGGCCTTCGTCTCGGCGGTCCTTGGTTTGGAGTTCACGGCAGTGTTCTCCGATGCCTTCTCGTTGAGTAAGAAGCAGGCCATGGAGGCCTTCGGTGCGACGGTGCTGATCGAGCCGAGCCATGGGGGCGGTATCACCTCGGAGCTCGCTGGGCGGATGCGGGACCGGGCCCATGCGCTGGCCGACCGGCCCGGGCACTACTACGCCGACCAGTTCGGGTCACCTGACGTGCGCCGCGGTTACGCCTCGATGGGCCAGGAGATTGCGGTGGCCCTGGACGGCGATCTGGATGTCCTCTGCGTGGGGGTCGGCACTGGCGGTGCCCTCATGGGCACCCTCGACGGGCTGCAGGAAGCCGGGATCCATCCGGGTGTGGTTGCGGTTGAGCCCGCCGAGGCTCAGCTGCTCGGTACCGGAGTCCCAGGCTCGCACCGGGTGGAGGGGGTGGCTGTGTTCACCGACCCCCCGTTCCTGGATCGCTCGGTGCTGCGGGAGATACGTGCCGTCGCCCAGGAGCGGGCGTTCGACATGTGTCGCCGGCTTGCGCGCACCGAGGGCATCTTCGCCGGCGGGTCGACGGGACTGAACGTGTGCGCTGCGATCGAACTCGCCGTCGAACTCGGCCCCGGCCATCGGGTCGTGACGGTAGCTGCCGACACCGGCATGAAGTACCTGAGCGGCGAGATCTACTCCTGAGGCCGGGACTGGCCGCTTGCCTGCCGTGTTGGGGAAACACGGTCGAGGTGGAGTGCCCCAAGCGCCGGTCGAGGGCCCCGGCGGCCCGTGCGGCCGACGCCCGATCGTGCTCCGGGGGTTGATCTCGCCAAGTCCAAGATGGTCGGGGATTGGCCGACGCCGGCGCAAGGTTCCTGAGCTCATGGTGGTGCTGGGCCTGGTCGGCGGGAGGGACGTCTCGTAGGTCGACAACGCGTTGGATCGTGTGTGCATCGCTAGCGCACTTGGCCGCCAGGACTACCGGGTGAACCGTCTCGACTCACGCACCACTCGAACGGTCGTATTGACCTTGACCGGCATCGCGTTCTTCATGTACTGGTTCGTCGTCAGGCCGACCACCAGCGGGTCCGCAACACAGTTTCAGTGGCCACGCGAACTGACGAAGGATGCGTCTATCCGCCGCGTACCGTCCCGGTCAGCGGCGCTGCATTCCGCCGCCATGGGGCTATACGACGTGGCGCTGCTGCACGTCGCCGCGCTCAGCCGTCACCTGTTCCACCCACACCCAGTGTGACGAAGGTGCGAGCGACCGACGCCTGAGGCGACTCGGACCCGCAAAGCGTCGGACTGGGGTGTGGGCGCCCAGCGGCGACTCAGGAGGCGAGCAGCTTCCATTGCCCATCGGAGTCACTGAGCGACTGTGTGCGGCAGTCGAGTCATGGCTGTCCCCAGCCCCGGGGCGCGCGGGCACCTGTTCAGCGCCGTCCTGACCCCAGCACCCGAGCTTGCCGCACCGCCTGCCGCACCGTCACGCCCCGGGGCAGGCGTCAGGACGCATTTCGAACGGCTTTGCAAGCTCCGGAGCCCTCGACCGGGGACGGGCCGTCACCCACGTGTGCTAGGCGGGTCTGGCCCATCCGTCGTCCTAGCCGATGGGTAGGGGGTGCGCACGATCTGCCACATTCCGCGCATCTGCGACTTGTCGTCGAAGCCGGCGCGACGGTACAGGGTTGCCGCGGCCTCGGTGGCGAACAGCCCGACGAATGCATCGCCCCCGGCAATGGCGCGCACCTGGGCCAGCAGCCGCTCGGTGATTTCGCGTCCGATCCCATGGCCTCCGTGCTGGGGGTCGACCGCGATGTCCTGCAGGTAGAAGAAGAACGCACCATCCCCGACGACGCGTCCCATGCCCACCACGGTGCCGTCAGGGGTGGTGGCGACGGTGCCGGCGCGTGACCCGGCCAGGGATGCCGGCATGGCCTCCCATCGGAATGCGTCGGTCCACCCCACCCGTTCAGCCAGCGCGCGATGCTCCAGCAGGGTGGGGACCCGGTCGGTGTAGGTGATCTGCATGGCTCCTCCGACGTGACGGGGCGACACTGGCCGCGCGGGCAAGAGTGGCACCCGTGGGGCGAGGCACACCAGCCGGGGGCGGCTGCGATGTGCTCGACGCCGGCCCCGGGGGCACTGGCAGGCTTGTCGGATGGTTGGGGTCCTGTTGGCGCTCAGGTTCATCCTTGAGCTGTGCTTGCTGGGGTCTGCGGCAGTCATCGGCGCGGCCTTCTCCGACCGGTTTCTTGTGCAACTCCTCGCGGTCGTCGCCGTGGTGAGCACCGTAGCGATGCTCTGGGGGGCGCTGCTGGCACCGCGGCGGAGGATCGACCTCCCGCTCGCCGCCCGTGTGGTCATCGAGCTCGCGCTGTTCCTTGCCGCTGGGATCGGCCTGGCGGCGGCCGGACACAGGTCGGCCGGGCTGGCCCTGGTGGCGACCGAGCTGCTGCTGCTCACCACCCTCGCCGCGCTCGGCTATCCGCCGGGCAGCCACCGAGACCCGCACGACGCCCCCTGACTCCATGCCCCTGCCTGGTCGACCTGATCGGCGTTCGGTGAAGCCCGGGGTGCGGAGTCGACCGAAGATCGTGCGCGACTAGTTGTGATGTCCAGGCACGTTGGTCGAGATCGTGTGACGACACGATCTGAGGTCGTTGATGGGTGAAGACCTCCCGGTGTGGAGTGGAGCTGTCGAGAAGCCGCTTCACACCAAGGAGGCCTTCGTGTCCCACGCTACCCACTCCAACGCCGCCCTGACCCCTCGCGCCCGACTCCGGCTGGCGCGGCTGATCGTCGATCAGCGACTGGCCGATCGCTCGTGCCGCCGAGCGGTACGACGTGTCCTGGAAGACGGCGAAGAAGTGGGCCGACCGGTACCGCGCGGAGGGCCCGGGCGGCATGGTCGACCGCTCCTCGCGACCCGCACCACCAACCGCACCGGACCCCGGCCCCGGTGGTCCGCAAGATCGTGCACCTGCGCTGGAAGCAGCGACTGGGACCCGGTCGCAGATCGCGCGACCGGCTCGGGATGCCGGCCTCGACCGTGCACGCGGTCCTGGTCCGATGCCGGATCAACCGGCTGACCCACCTCGACCGGGCCACCGGGGAACCGATCCGCCGCTACGAGCACGACACACCCCGGGGACCTGATCCACGTCGACGTCAAGAAGCTCGGCAACGTCCCCGACGGCGGCGGCTGGCGCTACGTCGGGCGCCAGCAGGGCGAGAAGAACCGGGCCGCAACCTCGGCACGGACCGGGGCCAAGAGCAAGTACCGGCAACCGCTGATCGGGACCTGCTACCTGCACACCGTGATCGACGACCACTCCCGCGTCGCCTACGTCGAGGCCCACGACGACGAGACCAAGGAGACCGCCGCCGCGGTCCTGCGCAACGCGGTCGCCTGGTTCGCCGAACGCGGCGTCACCGTGCAGCGGGTCCTGTCCGACAACGGCAGCTGCTACCGCAGCCACCTCTGGCGCGACACCTGCACCGAGCTGGGCATCACCCCGAAGACGGACCCGGCCCTACCGACCACAGACCAACGGCAAGATCGAACGCTTCCACCGCACCCTGGCCGAGGGCTGGGCGTTCAAGAAGTTCTACAACTCCGAGACCGCCCGACTCGCCGCTCTGCCAGCATGGATCCACCAGTACAACCACCACCGGCCCCACTCAGCAATCGGCAAGGCCGCACCCATCACCAGACTGGACAACCTGGCTGGACATCACAACTAGTCGCCGCGGATTCCGCCATCGACGACGAGGTTGTGGCCGACCACGTAGGACGCGTGATCCGATGCCAGCCAGCCAGCCAGCCAGACTACGGCGGCGGCCAGTTCCTCGGACCTCCCGAGACGCCGAGAGTCGATCATCGATAGGTATCGCTCCATGATGGCATCGCGCTCCTCGGCCGAACCAGCCGCAAGATTCGCGGCGAGCATCGGGGTCTCGATCGCGCCCGGGCTTATCACGTTGACCCGGACCCCTTGCGACGCGTACTCCGCCGCCGCCGCCCGGCTCAGGGCGTTGACCCCGGCCTTGGCCGCCGCGTAGGACCCGGTTCCCGGTGCCGCGAGCAGGGCATCGACCGAGGAGATGTTGATGATCGACCCTCCTCCACTGCCGAGGATGGCCGTGAGCTCGTACTTCATGCACAGCCACACGCTGGTCAGGCACGTACGCACGACACCGTCGAAGACCTCCAGGCTCATGTCGGTGAAGCTCGATCCGATGCCCTGGGCCACCTCGGTGTTCGCCGCGCAGTTCACGGCGATGTGCAGGCCGCCGAAGCGATCCACCACCGATCCGACCAGGGATGCCACGTCCGCCTCACGAGTGACGTCAGCCGGGACGAACATCACGGCCTCGCGACTCCGCCCCATCGGCGCGAGCTCGTCGAGGGCTGCCGAGCCCCTGTCCGGGCTACGACCGGTGATGGCCACGGCCGCACCAGAACGCAGGAAGGCGGCCGCACTCGCCTTCCCAATCCCGGACGTGCCACCAGTCACAAGGACAACCCGTCCAGCAAGGTCGGGGAACTGGTGTCCCCCGGGTGTCGAAGCGTGGTCGTGCATCGGGCCTCCCATCGGTTCCATCAGCGGATCATCACTGCGGACTGGGCGCCGTGCGGGAGCTTCTTGGCCAGCAGCGTGCAGGGGCGTCCTTCGCCGTCGGGCCGGTGGTCGTAGGCGCCGTAGCCGCGTCGGGTCCAGAACACCAGTGCTAACGGGTTCGTGTCGAGCACTCCGAGGCGCGCCTCGGTCCAGCCCTCGTCGGCGAGCAGTTCTTCGACAGCTTGGGCCGCGGCAGACCCGAGGCCCTCGCCGTGGCGGGAACCATCGATCAGGAGCAGCCCGATCCACGGATACGGCTCGTGCGGATGGGGCACGAGCAGGCTGACGGTGCCGACGACCGCCCCGGCCCGGTCAACTACGATCAGGCATCGTCCGTCGGGCCGCAGGAGCTCCTCGTCGAGGTAGCCACGGACCAGGGAGTCCGGGACCGATCGGGCGTCGTGCGCCACCTCCCCGGCGGACCGGAAGTAGTCCAGGTTGCTTGTGAAGGTCGGCGCCAGGCGGGCCTCATCCACAACGGACGCTGCCGCCAGGCGCACCCTGACGGGCTGCCCATCTCGACGGTGGTGCGCAAGTGCCACGTGAGCCATCCTTAGTCCAGCGTTCCTGGTCGTCGAGTGCCTGTCCGAGTGCACCAGACCCGGTCGCCGCCGTGGCGGTGATCATGTGGGGCGGCGCAGGCCGCGCAGCGCGACGAGTCCGACGACGAAGAGTACGAGGTCCTGCCCGATCATGACGCCCCACAGGGCGCCGCCGTGCAGACCGGTGGTGTGCAGGAGCAGGTCCCCCACAGCGTGGGTGCCGGCCAGCACCCAGAGGGCGTTGGTGCGTAGCCGCAGTACGGCGTAGCCGAACCCGAAGGCAGCGGCACCGACCGCCTGCGCGGCGCTCACGGCAACGTTCTGGCCGAAGAAGATGTTGGCCAGGTGCGCGGCGCCGAAGACCACGGCGGTCAGCGCGGCGGCGCGCCCGGGGCCGAGCGGGAGCGCGGCGCGCAGCACGACGCCGCGGAACCACAGCTCCTCGTAGACACCGGTGGCGGTGTAACCGAGGGTGAGTGCGACCAGGGTCGAGGGGTCCGGGGACCAGCCCCACGCGAGCGGCACCAGTGCGACGAGGACGGGTGCCGTGAGCCAGCCGGGCTGGCGCCACGTGGTCGAGCTCCCGGCTGCGATGGCTGACCAGCCGATTCGACGTGCGACGACGAGGCTCATCACGAGCAGGGCCAGCACCACGGGTAGGCGGCGGAGCAGCTGGTCGGACTCAGGTGCCACCCGTTCGACCAGGAGGGACCCGATGGCGGTGACGCCGAGGGTGAGGCCGACCAGGGCGAGGACGTCCCGGATCGGTCGGGCGCGTGTGGTGTCTTGGTCGACGGGTCCGGCGGGGGCGCCGAGGTTGAGGCTCACTGTGTTCTCCTGTTGTTCGTTGTGGACGGGGGTCAGGCGGCCGCTGGCGCGAGACCCGCGCCGGTTCGGCGGGTTCGGATGGCCAGCGCGACAGTGCGGGCGAGCACCATGCCGAGCGCCATCACGACGAAGGCTGCGGTCCAGGCGTCGGCACCGGTGATGCCGTGGTCGCGGGAGAACATCCCGACGGTGCGCGCGCCCGTGCCGGTCGCCCATTCGGCGAAGGCGATGCGTCCACCGATCATGACCAGCCAGAGAGTCGCGAAGCCGGCGCCCGCGGTGGCGACGACCTGTCCGTCCCGCTTGTGCAGGCGCGTGACGGCGCTGGCGGCGAGTCCGAAGAGCACGCCGATGATCCCGAACTCCACGACGAGGTCGAGGTCGTTGCCCGCGGTCGGCAGCGGGAACAGGAAGTACGACGCAGCTGCGATGACGATGATGAGCGGTAGGACGAACGTGCCGCGAGTGACCTCGCGGGTGCCGAGGTTGCGCACGAGTGCCCACGCGAGGAGGGCGATTGACAGGATCCACTGGGTGGTGCTCATCGGGAGCTCCCTTCTGGTTGGTACCTCGAGGGTGCCGCCCAGAGTGGGGTGCCGGCATCGGCCGGCGGGACAGTCCGGCAGGGGAACAACGGCCGGCTCCGGTCTCGGCTGGATGACGTAGGCGCCGCGACGGTCGTCGTCGGATGAGTTCAGCCCCGGGGTGGCCCAGCGTCGACAGGGACGACGACGGTGACCTGTGTTCCGGTCCCCACCGACGACGCGAGCGTCACCGTTCCGCCGAGTCCCGTCGCACGTTCGCGCATCGTGCCCAGTCCGAGGTGCCCGAGGTGCTCGACCGACGTGTCGAAGCCGATCCCGTCGTCGGTCACCACCAGCGCGACCTGCCGCGCGGCGTCGTCGATCGAGATCATGACGTCGATTCGTCGCGGTCGCGCGTGCTTGACTGCGTTGTGCATGGCCTCGAGAGCGATCCGGTAGAGGTGCTCCTCGGCGTCCGTGGACAGCGGAAGCCTGCGCGTCGGGGCGACGACCTCGATCGTCACCTGCTCGCGGGCGGCGATCGCCGCGGCCTGCTTCGTCAGCGCGGCGCCGAGTCCCTCTTCCGCAAGTGCCCCGGGGCGCAGCTCGAAGATCAGCGCCCGCATCTCCGCTAGCGCGCCCTTGACCAGTCCGTGGAGTCGAGCTACCTCGGCCCGCGCCAAATCAGCCTCCACGCCGAGCGGCTCGAGGCGTCGCTCCGCGGTGCGCACGTGCATCGTCATGGAGAACAGGGCCTGGCTGACTGAGTCGTGCAGCTCGCGGGCGAGCCGTTGTCGCTCCACGAGGGTGGCGTGCGACTCGGCGTGGCCGTAGAGCCGAGAGTTCTCCACCGCGACGGCGGACTGGTCAGCGATCGCGTGCAGGAAGGCCCGCTCGGCCGCGTCCACCTCGCGGTTGGCGCTGACGTAGAGGAGCAGGCACCCGACGCAGCGGCCGCGGGCACCGAGGGGCACCACGACCGTGTCCTCGAACTCCATCGCCAACCACATCGGGTGAAGCGGCGCGTACCCGGGATCCTGCTCTGCCCTCGTGCGGAAGCCTCGGATCACGGTCACGTCGCTGGCGGTGGTGACGTTGCGGATCGGCGAGTCCACGCCGAGGGCGTACGCCGCCTCGACGGCCTCGCGATAGCCGTCGGGCAGACCGTCGTCGCCGTACGCGGACAGGTTCCGCAGGTCCTCGTCCTCCCATACGACAAGTGCCGCCGCCTCAGCGCCCGTCGCCGACCGGACGCTCCGGGCGACGTGGTGCAACGTCTGTTCCAGCGGGTGCTCGAGCGTGATCGCATCAGCGATCGCGGTGAACGCCGATATCCGTCGCTCCAGCTGCTCGGAGTTCCGGACGCGGTCGGTGGCGTCGGTGACGAGGTCGAGAGCACCGACGATCCGCCCGTCCTGGTAGAGCGGGGCGAACAGCACGTCCCAGTACGTGGCCATGCCGGGCAGGGCCAGGCGGTGTGCGGCCTGGCGGACCACTTTGCCTGCGCTGACCGCGGCGAAGAGCTCCTCGATCGCGTCGGCGTTCTCGGGAACCAGGTCCGTGATGTGGCGGCCGGGGGTGGCATAACCGGGCTTGACGCCGAAGTAGGACTCGAAGAAGCTGGCCCAGGTGCGGTTGCATCGCGTCAGCCGGCCGTCGAGGTCGAAGATCGCCAGGCCGAAGGGCACGCGGTCCATGGCCAGCGCGACGATCTGTTCGTCGATTGTGCCGAGGGCCGGAGCCAGATCCTCCACCTCGGGTTCCGTGGGCATCGATGTGCTGCGCAGGGGTGAGGATCGAGAATCTCGTCCCGCGCCCTCGCTCACGGCGTGACATCCGAGGCGTCGACGAGCCCCTCGCGCACCGCCCACATGGCCGCTTGCGTGCGGCTGGCCAGCCCGAGCTTGGTGAGGATGTTGGACACGTGGGTGCGGGCGGTCCGCTCGGCGACGCCGAGTCGACGCCCGATCTCGCGGTTGGTACGCCCCTCGGCGACCAGGACGATGACTTCCCGCTCGCGTGGGGTGAGCTCCGCCACGACTGACTTAGGGGCGCGCAGTCCCGAGGCAAGGGCGGCGGCCGCCACTGGGTCGAGCCGGACCTCGCCGGCGACCGCGGCGCGAATGCCATCGGCGACGTCCTCGGCATCAGCGTCCTTGAGTAGGTAGCCCGTGGCCCCGGCCTCGAGTGCCGCTCGGATGCGCGCCTCTTCGATGAAAGAGGTCACGGCGATGACGTCGATCTCAGGCCAGGCCGCCTTGACCCGCACGGTCGTCTCGACACCATCGAGATGCGGCATCTGCATGTCCATGAGAATGACGTCCGGGACGCCAGCCCCCGCCGCGAGCACGGCGAGCCGAGCGAGCGCCTCCCGACCATCCGCGGCCTCGCCGACAACCTCCATGCCCGGCTCCGTGCTCAAGTAGGACTTGAGGCCCGTACGGACCACGCTGTGGTCATCGACGATGAACACCGTGATCGACGGCTCAGCATCGTCGGGGAGATCCGACACCGAATCCCGACCGGATCCTGACATTGGAGCGCCTCTTCTCCGCTCGGCCCTGGCATCATGCCCGACCGGGGCTGCTCGACCAGGCGACATTCTGACGGGGGCCGGTCGTCGATGCACATCGGGCCCTGACGAATGGTGAAGGCCCACCAGATCGGATCGTGCGTCGACACGACGGGAAGGTGCTCCACCCGATGCAGGGACGCGTCGGGTGGGAGGTTCAGGGATCAAACGGTTCGTCGCGTCAAGCGCGTCGTGAGATCGGCGCAGCGGTTCAGGGTGAGGATGCGCTGCGCGACTGGATGGCTGTCCGGCCACCGATCCCCGACCGGAACACCGGGCGCGTCATAGCGCCGCGAGTCGGGCGCAACGGGGCGGTCGTTGGTCCGGTGTCGTTCAGGGGCAGTCGGAGGGCAGGACTGACTTGATGTCGATGACTGGCGTGCCATCGATCGCCTCGATGGGACCGACCCGCAGCCGGTCGCCCTCGATGGCCAGGACAGATACTCGATGGATGCCCACAGGGTTTGGGCGGGCAGGTGATCTGGTGCTGAACACGCCGCGCTCGGGCCGGGTCGGAACGCCGCCGGGGTGGGTCACCAACACGTCGCGGCGTGCCTGGTGCAGCCAGGTCAGGACGGTGATGTCTGAGCCGACCGCGAGGTCACGGGCCCCTTCGCGGACCGTGGGATTGAGCACCAGCCAGGCATTCGGAGCGCCCAACTCGCCTTGCTTGGGTGCCTCGGCAGTGTCGACGAGTGGGGATTCGATCCACCCGATGGGGCGGACCTGGTAGGACCCATCCGGCGCGTCGCCGCGCGGGTCTGAGGAGGTTCGGCTTTGGCCTTCCGCACCGGCCATGGCTTCGCTCTGTCCCATCCCGTTCCCTTCTGGACATACCTCAACACACCGGGGTCGTAGCCCCTTCTGGCCGCGTAGGTGTCCCGGTCAGCGGCGCCGCTTTCTGCCGCGTAGAGGGGCCCCAGAGGCGGCCGCCTCGCCGTGCGACGAGAGTCGTGAGCACCCAGACCTGGGTCGTCTACTCGTAGTGGGTCCACATGCGCAGGATGTGGACAACGCCTCCGTCGGGGAGCACCTCATAGACAAGTCGGTGCTGGATATTGATGCGCCGGGAGTAACAGCCTGCGAGGTCCCCGACCAATTTCTCGTAACGAGGCGGGGTGGCGAAGGGGTCCCCAGAGATCAACTCGAGCAGTCGAGTTGCTTTGGGCTTCAAGCCCGACGAAGCCAGCTTCCTTGCGTCCTTCTGCGCTTGGCGCGAGTAGATCAGGGTCCAGGCGCTCACCAGTCGAGCTCGGTCGAGCCGGCCTCGATACCTTCGCTGCGCGCTTGACGGATCGACTCGCTCAGACCTGGCACCGAGGCCAGGAACAGGGTCTCCTGGATGTCCCGCCAATCAGCTTCGCCGATCAGCACAGCGCTTCCGCGCTGCCCGGTGATGGTCACTGGGGCGGACTCCTCATTGACCTGGTCGATCAGCCGATACAGGTTTGCTCGTGCCGCCGTTGCGGTTACTGCGGTCATCACCACCACCTCCACTGGAACCGTACGCCATTACGTACGTTCAATCAAGTGCCGTTTGGAGCAGACCGCGAGAGCTACACCGACAGGCCGCGAACGTCTTGCGTCAAGTGCCGCCTTTGCGGGAACCAGCGCGGCTTCCAACCTGTCTGAGCGGGGCGGTCGTTCACCGGTCTCAACCCACACAACGTGACTAAGGGCTCGCCAGTAAATAACCTTGCGATTCTCGTTTCCGGCACTACTGTTGTGCTATGGCCGTGGGTGCGGAGGTTGCGGGGGATCTCGCGGGCCTGTTCGCCTCGGTTCTGCCGCATTTGGATGAGCGGCAGCGCCGGTTGTTGATGGGCGCGGAGGCCCGGTTGCTCGGTCACGGCGGGATCAAGGCTGTGGCAGAGGCTGCGGGGGTGAGCTCGGTCACTGTGTCCAAGGGTGTGGCCGAACTGGAGTCCGGCGAAGCGCCGTTGGGGCGGACCCGCCGGCGCGGGGGTGGGCGGAAGGCCCTGACCGTGGTTGATCCGGGCCTGTTGGACGCGTTGTTGGGGTTGGTTGAGCCGCAGGAGCGGGGCGATCCGGAGTCGCCGTTGCGGTGGACGACGAAGTCCACCCGGACGTTGGCCGCGGAGTTGACCCGGGCTGGACACTCGGTGTCGGCGTGGACGGTGTCCAACCTGCTGCACGAGGCGGGGTTCAGTTTGCAGGCCAACTCCAAGCAGGTCGAGGGCGCCCGTCATGTCGACCGGGACGCCCAGTTCGCCTACCTGAATGCCCAGGCCGCTGATCACCTGGCGGCCGGGTGCCCGGTGATCAGCGTGGACACCAAGAAGAAGGAGCTGGTCGGGCAATTCAAGAACGCCGGCCAGGCCTGGCGACCGGTGGGGGAACCCACGTTGGTCAATGTGCACGACTTCAAGGACCCCGACTTGGGCAAGGCCAACCCGTACGGCGTCTACGACATCGCCGCGAACACCGGCTGGGTGTCCGTGGGTGACGACCACGACACCGCCGCGTTCGCCGTGGAGACGATCCGCCGCTGGTACCACCACACCGGCAGAACCACCTACCCGCAGGCCCGAGGACTGCTCATCAGCGCCGACGGCGGCGGCTCCAACGGCTACCGGCTGCGTGCTTGGAAGACCGAACTCGCCGCTCTCTCGGCCGAGACGGGGCTGTCCATCACGGTCTGCCACCTGCCACCGGGCACCTCCAAATGGAACAAGATCGAGCACCGACTGTTCAGCCACATCTCGATGAACTGGCGCGGCCGACCGCTGACCAGCCATCAAGTCATCGTCGACCTCATCGCCGCGACCACCACCAAAACAGGTCTAGCAGTCCACGCGGACCTGGACACCAACACCTACCCCACCGGCATCAAGATCACCGACGAACAGATGGCCGACCTACCCATCACCCGCCACAACTTCCACGGCGAATGGAACTACACCCTCAAACCCACCCAAACGCCATAGCAGCGTGTTATTTACTGGCAGGCCCTAAGGCCGGACGGCCACACTCTGCGGCGAATTCGGCACCGGTCGTCATCCGGTCGCGATACGGGTGCGTGTGGCTGAGGGCGGGGCATGTGCCGTCATGGCCATCGGGGTCGAGTACACAGAGCCACAGCTGGCCAGCCTGGCCGTGTGTGCCGGCGAACTTGACTAGGCTCCGGCGTGGAACGTGCTAGGCGGGGTGCCTGGGCGGCGGAGTTGGAGGAGCGCTCAATGGCTAAGAAATCCTTTGTTGCCCTGATCACTGTGGGGGTTCTGGCGGTGGCGTTCGCGGTGTGTCTGATCAGTGCGGCGCAGCTGCTTTCGCCGCGGAACATGGCGTTCGGGGTGACCGGGCCGTCGCCAGTCGTGGAGGCTGTGCAGCAGGAGTACAGCCTCGATCTGACGACATACGACAGTGAGGCCGACCTGATGACCGCCGCCAAGAACGGCGACATCTATGGCGGCTATGTTGTGGGCTCTTCGCAGGACACGTTGGTGACGGTCCCTGCGAAGAGCTTCTTCGGTGAGGTGTACGTCCGGTCCGGGTTCGCGAGCGCGGCCAAGCAGGCGGGCCAGAAGATCACGACCAAGGTCGTCGCCCCGCTTCCCACTGAAGACCGCACAGGCGCGGTGGTGGGGTTGTTGCTGCTCCCGACCCTGGTCGGCGGTTACATGATCGCCTCGCTGCTGTACTCGGCCAGCCAGAAGGCAGCAGCGCCGGGACGGATCACGATCGTGCTGGCCTTCGCCGCTGCGGTTGCGGTCATCACCGGCCTGGCCGCCGGACCGATCCTCGGGGCGATTCCCGACAGTCACCTGCTGCCACTCATCCTCAGCTTCTTCCTGGTCACCGCTGTCGTGGGGCTCTCGGCGGTCGCCATTCAGGCCCTGGTCGGGAAACTCGGGTCGCTGGTGGTCGCCCTGCTGTTCATCATCATCGGCGGGGCTGGCGCCGGTGGCGCCGGTGTCGCGCTGCTGCCGAACTACTGGCAAACCATCGGCGCACTGCTGCCGCCCCAGCACGCCATCGACCTGTACCGCAACGTTCGGTACTTCGGCGGCCACAACATCACCACCCCGATCGCAGTGCTCCTGGCCTATGGGCTGGTCAGCCTGGCGATCATCATCTTGATGACCCGCCGAGAGGCACCACCACTGGTCAGCGCCTCATTCAGCGGCGATCCCACCACACACGACCGCCGGCGACTGGTACCCAAGGACCTGCTGGCCCCGGTCGGGTTCGCCCTGATCCTCACCACCCTGTTCGCGGTCACCTACATGAGCTCCGGGCATGAGCCGGTGGCCAGGGACATGCCCTTCGCCGTGGTGGGATCCACATCGCTGGCCGAAGCGGCTCAGGGCGACCTGTTCTCCCTGGACATCATCAAGTACGACGACCAGGCGGCCGCGACCCAGGCCATGGACCGCGGCGAGGTCTACGGCGCCCTGGTCACCAGCGACAAGTCCACTGAGCTGACCGTGGTCTCCACGATCAGCGACGTCTCACCGCTGGACATCGCCGCCAACTTCGAGAAGGCAGCCCAGGCCGCCGAGCAGACCATCAGTGTCAAGGCCTACGCACCGACACCCTTGGCGCCCAAGGACCCATTCGCCCTCGTGGTGGCCACCCTGCTCGTGGCCCTGCTGGTCGGTGGCTACATGGCCGCAGCCCTTCTGGCCACAGCCCGCGGCTCGGCGTCGGGGCACTATCACGCCCTGTGGCTGGCCGGGTTCGCCGTGGGCACCGGCCTGGTCCTCGACATCGTGACCACCTACTGGCTCCAGGGAATCCCGACGGACTCGTTCTGGGTGGCCTGGCCGATCATGTCCCTGATCATCCTCGCGGTGGCCCTCTTCGCGGCCGTCATGCGCCGCGCACTGGGACCAGCAGGCATCGTCGTCACCCTGATCGTCATCCTCCAGTTCGGCAACCCGTCATCCGGCGGATCCAACGGCGCCACCTACCTGACCGCGTTCTGGGACGACATCGGCGCATTCCTGCCACCCCGCAACGCCTTCCTCCTGCTGCGCAACACGCTCTACTTCGACGGCAACGGCATCGCCCAACCACTGGCCGTCCTCCTGGCCTACGCCGTGATCGGCGCCGCGATACTCGGCTTCCTCAACTGGTTCCGATCACCGGAACTGGCCGTCCCCGGTCTGGACGACACCGACACAACCCAAGCCGCCGGAGTCGCCCTGCCGGTCGGCCCCATCGCCTAGAGATTTCGGCCCCTCACGGGCTGAGGCACGGGTGGCCTACTGGCTCATTGACCGAGATCCCCGCCCGGATCTCCCCCCGAAATCTGCCGATGCGCCTCACCCCGACAACCCACGATGCACCACCTGGCATGGTGGCCTCCGCCTCGTCCGAGATGAACATTCCCCCTGAGCTCGGTCGCCCTGACGACCCTGCTGTTCGGATCCAACGCGGGAAGGCTTCTCCCGAGGTCGCGATCGCCGCCGCGACGGCGTCCACCGTTCGCCGGAGACCTCAACGACCCGCATCCGGCCATCACGTCGATCATGATCCGCCGGTACTGGGTGACAGCCCTCCATGAGGACTGACGCCAAGAAGGCCGTGCGGGCGTGGGGTCAGCGCCATTCTGAGCGCAGGGCGCAGGCGGCATCGAGTGGGCGGAGTCCCTGCACCGCCGCAAGCACTCCAGCGCCCTCGGGGGACCGGGTCAGCAGTAGCCGACTCGGGGAGACGTGCTTGGACCACGCCTGGGCGAATGTGGTGGCGAGGGCCTTGTTCCTGCCGAGGGACTCAGGCACTGCGTGCCATTGTTCGGCACGATGCCGTGGCAGCCTCCGTGAGATGACGTACCTCGGGTTGTCCACGGGGGCCAGGACCTGGGCCATGGCGGCGGCGAACTGCTCGGACTCGGCGGACTGATCCGAGTCCAGCTCCACCCGCCAGATCCCGTCACCGTCAGGGGCAACCACGACTTGTGAGCGCTGGCCGAGGGCCTCGGCCACGGCCGTGCCGATGGCGGCCAGGACGTCGTCGGGCGCCGACTGCATTGACCGCTGCCAGCGGATCCAGGCCCAGGCGCCGCCGGCCAGCCCGGTCAGTCCTGCTGCCGCGAGAACACCCGGCGCTGCGCCGACGCCGGATGCGGTCCCGAGGGCGCCACCGACTGCTCCTGCGGTCATGACCACTGCGCCCAGCAGCCCCGCGGGCGGGCGCCGCTCGTCCACCGCTGGCACGTCGAAGTCCACCCGACTGGTTCGTTGGGCGCTGACCTGGGCGACCCGGATCAAGACGTCGTCGTACGGCTCACCCACGCCCCACAGCTCCGGCACCTCACGGGAGCGCCCCACGAGCACCTGCGTCGCGGCGTTGATGCGCCCCCGAACATCGGGTGCCGGGGTCGTGTCAGGGTCCAGCTCTGCGGACACGTGACTGACGCCGGCCGTGATCCGGCCGAGGCGTCCGGGGCGAGGAAGCCGTCGTGCTTGGCCACAAACCGCCGGTAGTCAGCATCCCCGAGGGGATGCTGGTCAGCGACCGTGACCAGGCTGTAGATGTGGGCGACCTTGCCGGGCCGCGCAGGGTCGCGGCGCAGGGCGCGGCCGCGGACCTGGACGACCGCGGTCGGGGTGGTGGCCGAGGTGACATCGATGAGCACGTTGACCGCGGTCGCATCCCACCCCTCGCCGAGCAGGCCTCGGGTGCCGATCAGGGTGCGACACCGCCCGGTCTGCAGCGCGACGGTCGCAGCGGTCACCCATCGTCGGGCGTTCCACCCCGGGCCGACGAGCATGTGGATTCCGGGTGAGCCGGGCACCGGCTCACGGACCAGGTCCGGTCGATCCAGGGCGTCCAGAGCAGCACTCGTGCCGGCGCACGACCGCCCGGTCACCAACAGCGGCTCGAGGTCGCCCAGCCGTGGATCGGCGGCGATCGCATTCAGCAATTCCCATGCTGAGCCCGGAGTTGTGTTGCCGGGGTTGACCAGCCTTGCTGAACCAGTGGCGCCAACCTGTTCGAAGTCGGTGATCACGGCGGCCCGCAGGTCCGAGCCACGGTGCGCCGCCTCCCCTGCCAGCACCTCGACGACGCCCGCGGCCTTGGCGGAGCTGTGCGCGAGTACGCGGTCGGCCGGCGATCGACCGGGCCGGGCACCGCGCCGGGTCAAGGTCCAACCGACGGCCGGAAGCGCGCGACGGATCGCTTGGAAAGCCTCCTCATCGCCCGGTGGGGCCCCCGATCGACGCAGCACCCGCAGCGCGTACTCCTGGATCAGGACCACCCAGTCCGCCACCGTGATCGCCTCGCGGGTGTGGGCACCCGCGAGCACCCCGTCGGGTAGGTCGATCAGGCCACGGTGGTGCAACCGCAGCAGCGCAACGGCGAGCTCCGGCTCGTCCCTGACCACCCGATGCCACGGCACCGGAGGCTCCCGGTGCACCCAAGTACGGGTGAGGTGCTCAAGAAACCCGACGCTGGCCAGAGCCGGGTCCAGCAGATCGACGACGAGTTCGTCCCACTGCTGGGCGCTCTGCGACAAGTGGGCCATCTCAGCCTGAGTCGGTTCCACGAACCACGCCAGCTCCCGAAACGGTGCCAGAACCCCCGACCTGACCAGTGCCGGGGTCGACACCTCGTAGAGCACCGGGCCGAAGATCCGCTCCGCCAACGCCGCCTGTGCTGCGTTGAGCCGGGTCTGGGGCGTCGCGGTCAGCGCCACGATCACCGGGTCCCCGGCAGAACCGCCGAGCGCGAGCGCGAGAAGCTCGTCGAGCAGCCTGCCCCAGGTATGCAGCAGGTGGTGAGCCTCGTCGAGGATCAACGTGAACGGATCACCGTCATGGAGCCGCCCCAGCAACGCAGCCGCGTTCGGGTGCAGCTGCTCCACCAGGGGCGCATCGTCCTCGGCGTCGGGATCGAACGTGGCTACCGCCTGATAGGTCAGGACTGTCACATCGGCGAGCAGGGCACGGTCGTCGGACACGATCATCCCCACCGGATGAACAGGCCGCCACAGATCCATCCATTGCTGCTGGATCGCGGTGTTGGGCACCAGGACCAGGACCCGCCGGCCCTCGTGCAGGGCAATGGCCACCCCCACCGCCGACTTGCCCGCCCCAGGCGGCAGCACGAGGTGGCTACGACCAGTCCCCGCCCGGACATGGGCAGCCACGCTGGCGCGTTGGTGCGGGCGCAGGTCGAACGGGAGGCTCCGAGCCGGCGAACCCGCGGTCATGCCGCACGGACCCTCATGTCGGCAGGCTGCGGCATCCTGCCATTGTCGGCCCTTCGGATTTCAGGGGGGTGTGAGTGTGGGGAGGAGGGCCCAGTTGGGGGTGGCCGGCGTCGAGGAGGACGCGGATGCGGTAGTTGCGGAAGGAGCGGAAGCCGAAGCCGACTCTTTTGGTTGCTTTGATCAGGTTGTTCTGGCCTTCGGTGGGGCCGTTGCTGGCGTGGGTGGTGTGCCAGGCCAGGATTTCGTGGTGCCAGGTGCTCAGGGTGCGTCCGAGTTTGCGGGTCTCGGGGTGCCGGGTGGGGTCGCGTAGGTCCGCGGACAGGGCGGTGAGGTAGGCCGCGGCGGTGTGCGCGTCGGGCATGGTGTAGCTGGCGCGGATGGCTTCTTTGGCCTGCCAGGCAGTGGTCACGTGCCCGTCGGGGTCCCCGGCGGCCAGCAGGCCCTGCATCTTCGTTTTGCCGTCTGCGTCGATGGTTTCACACGCTTTGGTCAGTAGCCGGCGGGCCCGGTAGAGCGGGTCGCATTTGTGTCCACGGTGGCCCAGGACGGTGTTCTGCACGAACCGGCGCACCTTGTCCAGGCTCCGGTTGGATAGCTGGATCAGATGGAACGGATTATGCCGACGTCGGCATAATCCGT
>CAWAEB010000011.1:0-68731 GCA_963781015.1 uncultured Actinomycetes bacterium
CGTGCTGTCGATGCGGCAGATGCCCGGCGGGGTGCCAGTGGCCTGCGTGGGGATCGCCTGCAACGCCGGGCTGCTCGCCGCTCGGATGGGGTCGGCCGGATGCGCGGCTGTGGCCGGACATGGACGCCTATCGGGCCGGCCTGCGGGTGGCAGCCCAGCCAAGGGCCAGTGGCGCGAGGGACTCGGCCGGCTGATCCGGCTGTCCCGCGGGTGCCGGCTGCGCCTCGGCGGGATGCCCGGGGCAACAGGCCGGCACCTGAAACCCGTACCCGTGGCTGCCCGCCCACCTGCGTCGGGGAGTGGGGCGCGCTGTACCCTCCTTGACCACGGCGTACCAGACCCGCTCGGCGACCAGGGCCAGCCGCTCACCGGCTTCCAGGGTCCGCCGGTAGATCTCGCGCAGGGCGATGGTGCGCCGCAGGTCGTCCTCGGCAGGCAGCCAGCGCATCGCGCGGTAGGCCTTCTCCATGCGGCGCTGGGCGGCAAGCGCGGCGTCGGCCTCCCGGGTCGCAAGGTCGTAGCGGGTAGCGGGTCAGGGTGCTGCCGACCGCAGGTGGCCCAGCGCCAGGGCCGGTCGGCATCCCCGCGCCGCGGCAGTGCTCCGGACTCATCGCCGACGTCGGTCTCCCGCACGATGTTCTTCGCCGCGTGGGCCCTGCGTCCAGCAGCTCGGACAGGCTGTAGAGGTCCTCCTGGTCCGGCGCGCCGAACGCCTGGCGGAGCCAGCCTGCAGCTCCCGGCGCAGGGTGTCGGCCCGGTGCTCGGCGGCGCGCACAGCGGTCTCTGCGTGGCATCTCCGCGCCCAAGCTGCGAATGCCGTGATCCCATCCACCGTGACATCGCCTGCGCGGCCAACGTGCCCAGGACATCGGGGGGTCTCGGGCAGGAACCAGTGCGACCTCATGTCAGTACCCCTTCCACAAGTGCAGCCGCGGCGGCGGATCGCCGCACAGCTGGGCATGGTGACCACCCACGCCAACAGGATCCTCGGCGGACGACCCGCCAGCGGACATGCCTCCGGCGTCTGGCCCCGCCGATGGGCCACCGAGGACGCCACCACATGGGTCGTGCTCACCGGGGCCCCGAGCACGGCGGCGGTGCCGATCACCAGGGTGCTGGATCCTTGGCTGGCCAGGCCGTCCAGTGGGCCGATCCGGAGTCCGGCCGAGGGTCCGCACGATCCGCCAGCCGCCCAGCGCCGTGCCCAGGGTCATCGCTGCGGCGCAGGCAACCTTCACCACAGCGGCACCACGAAACTGGACAGCGACCCTGCCGCCACGAGGGCCAGGGGCGATCAGGCCTATTGTCTTCTGGGCATCGTTGGTGCCGTGCGCGAAGGCCAGGGCAGCACAAGGTGGCCCACTGTCCCCGCGTCACCGGGCCACTCAAGCGGGGACAGTGGGCCACCTGTGCTGCCCTGGCCTTCGCGCACGGCACCAACGATGCCCAGAAGACGATGGGCCTGATCACCCTGGCCCTCGTGGCGGCAGGGTCGCTGTCCAGTTTCGTGGTGCCGCTGTGGGTGAAGGTTGCCTGCGCCGCAGCGATGACCCTGGGCACGGCGCTGGGCGGCTGGCGGATCGTGCGGACCCTCGGCCGGGGGATCTACCGGATCCGCCCACTGGACGGCCTGGCCAGCCAAGGATCCAGCACCCTGGTGATCGGCACCGCCGCCGTGCTGGGGGCCCCGGTGAGCACGACCCATGTGGTGGCGTCCTCGGTGGTGGGCGTCGGCGGGGCCAGACGCCGGAGGCATGTCCGCTGGCGGGTCGTCCGCGAGATCCTGTTGGCGTGGGTGGTCACCATGCCCGGCTGTGCGGCGATCGCCGCCGCGGCTGCACTTGTGGAAGGGGTACTGACATGAGGTCGCACTGGTTCCTGCCCGAGACCCCCGATGTCCTGGGCACGTTGGCCGCGCAGGCCGATGTCACGGTGGATGGGATCACGGCATTCGCAGCTTGGGCGCACGGAGATGCCACGCAGGAGACCGCTGTGCGCGCCGCCGAGCACCGGGCCGACACCCTGCGCCGGGAGCTGCAGGTCCAGCTGCGCCAGGCGTTCAGCACGCCCCTGGACCAGGAGGACCTCTACAGCCTGTCCGAGCTGCTCGACGCGGTGCTCAACGCGGCGAAGAACATCGTGCGGGAGACCGACAGCCTCGGCCTGAGTCCGGACGCTGCCGCAGCCGGGATGGCCGACGAGCTCGCCGTGGGCCTGGGCCACCTGCGGATCGCGCTGGCCCACCTGACCGGCGACGGGGACACTGCGACCCGGGAGGCCGACGCCGCGCTTGCCGCCCAGCGCCGCATGGAGAAGGCCTACCGCGCCGCGATGCGCTCGCTGCTTGCCGAGGACGACCTGCGGCGCACCATCGCCCTGCGCGAGATCTACCGGCGGACCCTGGAAGCCGGTGAGCGGCTGGCCCTGGTCGCCGAGCGGGTCTGGTACGCCGTGGTCAAGGAGGGCTGAGCGCGCCCCACTCCCCGACGCAGGTGGGCGGGCAGCCACGGGTACGGGTTTCAGTGCCGGCCTGTTGCCCCGGGCATCCCGCCGAGGCGAGAGGCCCGGGCACGCCACCCGCGGGACAGCCGGATCAGCCGCCGAGTCCCTCGCGCAGCCGCTGGCCCTTGGCCTGGGCTGCCACCCGCAGGCCGGCCCGATAGGCGTCCATGTCCGGCCACAGCCGCGCATCGGCCAACCCCAGGATCCGAACGGCGAGCAGCCCGGCGTTGCGGGCCTGCCGATCGCCACGCTGGCCACCGGCACCCCGGCGGGCATCTGCACGATCGACAGCAGCGAGTCCATCCCGTCCAGCGTGCGCAGCGGCACCGGCACCCCGATGACGGGCAGCGGGGTCACCGAGGCGAGCATGCCCGGCAGGTGGGCCGCCCCGCCGGCGCCGGCGATGATCACCTTCAGGCCGCGCTCGACCGCGCTGCGGCCGTAGTCGAGCATCTCGTCGGGCATCCGGTGCGCGGAGACCACATCGACCTCGAACGGGATCCCGAACTCGCGCAGCGCCTGCGCCGCCTCGGCCATCACCGGCCAGTCGGAGTCGGAGCCCATGACCACACCGACCAGCGCCGGGGACCCGACTGCGTCTCACTCATCGATGACTCCCGTCAGGTAGTCGGCGGCAGGGTGCGCCCTGGCCACAGGTGTCCAGGTCGTCGCCGTACACGGTGACGTGCCCGATCTTGCGCCCGGGCCGCACCTCCTTGCCGTACAGCTGGACCCGCAGGCTCGGGTCGCCGCCAGCACGTGGATGCAGGCCCAGACATGTCGGGATGCTAGCCGCCGAGCACGTTGACCATCACCGTGCACGGGGCGCGCGCGTCGGGTACCCAGCGGCAGGTCCAGCACCGCGCGCAGGTGGTTCTCGAATTGGCAGGTGACCGCCCCGTCGATCGTCCAGTGACCGGTGTTGTGCGGACGCATCGCCAGCTCGTTGACCACCACCGCCCCCGGGGGTGTCGAACAGTTCGACGGCCAGCATGCCGACCACGTCCAGCTCCTCGGCGATCCGCAGCGCCAGCTCCTGGGCGGCCAGGATCGCGATCGTCGGACAGCCCGGGGCAGGGCGCCACCACGTCGGTGCAGATCCCGTCGGTCTGCACGGTCCGGACCACCGGGTAGACCGCCACCTGCCCGCACGGGGAGCGGGCGACCAGGGCGGCCAGTTCCCGGGTGAAGGCGACGAACTGCTCGACCAGCCACTCACCCCGGGTGCCAGCGGATGCCGCGCGAGCACCTCTGCCGCCTCCGCCGGCGCGTCCAGCATCCACACGCCTCGACCGTCGTAGCCGCCGCGCGAGATCTTGAGCACCACCGGCCAGCCGTGCTCCCCGGCGAACGCGGCCACTTCGTCGGCGTCGTCGACGACCCCCCACGCAGGGCACGGCACCCCGCGGAGCTGCTCGCGGCCCGCATGTCCACCTTGTCCTGGGCGTGCACGAGGGCCTCGGGCCCCGGTCGGACCGGGATGCCGTCCGCCACGAGGTCGGGCAGGATCTCCTGGGGCACGTGCTCGTGGTCGAAGGTGACGACATCGCAACCGGGGGCGAACGCGGCGACCGCCGCCGGGTCGTGTGAGTCACCGAGCGCGGTGACCGCCACCACGCGCCGCGGACACGGTCGGCGCCGCTGCGAGCACGCGCAGGCCCACCCCAGGGCCAGGGCGGCCTGCTGGGTCATCCGGGCCAACTGCCCGCCGCCGATCATGCCGACCACCGGGAAGCCGTGGGCAGGTCCCCGCCCGGTCGCCAGGTCGCCGCTGTCCGCCACGCACGGAAGACTAACGCCTGCGTTCGGGCACTATCGTGGGCGCGTCGCCGGCCAGGGCAAGGGAGGAGCACCGATGTCCGCAGTCGCACCGGACCCTGCCCCGGCGCCCGACGACCAGGATCTGCGCGCCCTGGCCGCGGAGTTCGGCCTGACCTCCACCGCCAAGCGCCAGCCGATCGGAAGCTACCTGGCCGAGCTGTCGGCTCGGCGGGACTTCATCGTCGCGATGGGCACCGGCCGCAAGAGCGCGCAGTACCGCGACACCTCGCTGGGCCGGCTCTGGCAGGTGATCGGCCCGATCCTCAATGCGATCGTCTACTACTTCATCTTCGGGGTCCTGCTGCAGACCAGCAAGGGCGTCGACAACTTCCCGGCGTTCCTGATCGTCGGTGTCTTCACGTTCACCTACACCCAACGGGTGGTCACCGGGGCGACCAAGTCGATCGCCAACAACCGGGCGATGATCCGCGCCATCCACTTCCCGCGCGCAGTGATGCCGCTGTCGGTGATCGTGCAGGAGTTCCAGCAGCAGATCGTCTCCTTGGGGGTGCTGGGCATCATCGTGCTGCTCACCGGCGAACCCCTGTCCTGGACATGGCTCGGCGTGCTTCCGATCCTGGTGCTGCAGACCATGTTCAACATCGGGCTGGGCTTCATGGTCGCCCGGTGGACCGCGGCCAGCCGGGACGTCGCCCAGCTCGTGCCGTTCGTGATGCACACCTGGCGCTACCTGTCCGGGGTGATGTTCAGCATCCCGGTGTTCACCGCGGACCTGGCCCCGTGGGTGGAGAAGGTGCTCTACCTGAACCCGATGACCGACTACCTCGAGCTCATGCGTGCCTGCCTGCTCAGTGGCTACTCCGCGCCGGCCTGGCTCTGGGCGCTGGCCACCGGGTGGGCGGTGCTGTTCCTGGTGGTCGGGTTCGTCATCTTCTGGCGCGGTGAGGAGAGCTACTCCCGTGGCTGAGCAGGACCGGGCCGAGGACAACGTGGCCGCCGACGAACTCGCCCAGGACGTGGCCGAGGACCTGGCCGAGGACAGACTGGCCGACGCGGAGGCGCCCTCCGACGACATCCTGGCCACCCCTGCCACCCCGGGCCACCCGACCGTGATCTGCGACGACCTGCACGTCGTCTACCGGGTCGTCGGGCGCTCGGCCAGCGGGTCTCCGGCGCTGGCAGTGCGCCGCATGCTCAAGCGGCAGGCCGGTGGGACCGTCTTCCGCAAGGTGCACGCCGTGCGCGGGGTCTCGTTCGTGGCCCGCGAGGGCGATGCGATCGCGCTGATCGGGCGCAACGGGTCGGGCAAGTCCACGCTGCTGCGCGCCATCGCGGGGCTGCTGCCCGCGGAGTCCGGCTCGGTGTACACCTCGGGTCGTCCCAGCCTGCTGGGCGTGAACGCGGCGCTGATGCGCGACCTGCCCGGGGAGGACAACGTCCTGCTGGGCTGCATGGCGATGGGGATGACCCGCGAGCAGGCCCTGGCCCGCCGCGACTGGATCACCGAGTTCGCCGATCTCGGGGACTTCATCACGCTGCCGATGACCGCCTACTCATCAGGCATGGCGGCCCGGCTCCGGTTCGCGATCGCGGCCTCGACCGGTCACGACATCCTGATGATCGACGAGGCCCTGGCCACCGGCGACGCCGAGTTCCGCCGCCGCAGCGAGCGGCGGATCATGGAGCTGCGCGAGGACGCCGGCACCGTCTTCCTGGTCTCGCACTCCCTGGGGGTCGTCCGGATGACGTGCAACCGGGCGATCTGGCTGGAGAAGGGCCAGATCGTCATGGACGGGGAGGCCAACGAGGTGGTCGACGCCTACGAGGCCCTCTACGACCCCGAGCTCGAGGCCCTCGAGCGCAAGCGGCGCCGGGCCAAGCGTCGCCGGGAGCGCCGCGAGGCGGCCGAGGCAGCCCAGCGGGTGGCCGAGGCAGCGCGGGTGGCGCGCGGCGCGGCAGACGACCCCACAGACGGTCCGGCGCAGGAGCCCGCAGCCAGCCCCGCGCAGGAGCCCGCGGATTCGCCCGCGAGCGCTGGCGCGCAGCACGAGGCCGGAGCCCCGGGAGCCACCTGAGGTGCTCGTCACCCGGATCGCGCCCACCCCCAGCGGCTACCTGCACGTCGGCAACGCGGTCAACATGCTGCTCACGGCCTGGCTCGCCCGGGCCAGCGGGGGCCGCCTGCTGCTGCGCATCGACGACTTCGACACGGGCCGCGCCCGAGCGGAGTACCTGGCCGACATCTTCGCCACGATCCACTGGCTCGGCATCGGCATCGACGAGGGCCCCTCCGGTCCCGCCGAGTTCCACGAGTCGTGGTCGATGCAGGCGCGGGTGCCCGAGTTCCGAGCGGCCCGGGATGCGCTGCTGGCCCGGCACCCGGGCGCCGTCTTCGTGTGCCGGTGCTCCCGGCGCGCACTCGACGCCGACGGCCGATGCCGGGCCGGGTGCAGAGGCGTGGGTCTGCCGCTGCGCCCCGGCGAGTCGGTGCTGCGCCTGTCGGTGCCCCATCCGGCCCCGGTACTGGCACTGGGCAGCCAGTCGGTGCCGGTGCCGGCCGGGGACCACGTCCTGTGGCGCCGCGACGACCTGCCGGCCTACCAGCTCGGCTCGGTGCTGGCCGACGAGGCGCTCGGGGTCACCGCGATCGTGCGCGGCACGGACCTGCTGGACTCATCGGCGCTGCAGGTGCACCTGGCCGGGATGCTGCCAGCGCCCGGATTCGCAGCCGCCGACCAGCGCCACCACCGCCTGCTCACCGACGCCCACGGCAGCAAGCTCAGCAAGTCCGCGGGGGCCGGCGCCCACCCCCTGGAACGCACCGATCGGCTGCGGGCACAGATCCATGCGTGGGCGCAGGAGCTTGGCGCCCCGATCGGCATCGCGCCGTCCTGACCCGGTGATCTGTGCGGGTCGCGTGGCCAAGTGGCCCAGCAACCTGCACAGCTCAGGTGGTTGCTGCCTGCCGGTCGGGGTCAGCTGGTCCGATCCACCGAGATCGTGAAGGCCGCTCGGAACGTGCCCCCGCGCGGCACGACCTCCATCGGGTCCTGGCCGGAGAACGGGTCGCTGGCCGCAGTCATCGGTTCGATGCAGATGTGGCCCCGGTGCGGCGGGCCGTACAGGATCGCCCAGTCGTAGCCGAGGTCGAACCGGATGGACATGCGCCGGCCGTTGCCCTGGATGTAGGAGGTCGTGCCGTTCCTGACGTCAGCGAAAAGGTCGTCCAGCGGCCGGTCGCCGAGCGTGCCGACGATCGGGTCGACTGCTTCCCGGGTGCCCATGGGTAGTTTGGTGCTGTCCAGCGGGCAGCGGCTGGTGAACGGGATGTAGACGTCCCACTCGTCGCGCGGGAGCCCCGGGATGGTCAGGGTCGGGGTGCCAGCCGAATGCGATCGGCACCTCGTCCTGACCGGTGGCGTGGATCTCGGTGGAGAAGGTCAACGACGTGTCGCGCAGTGTCATCTTGAGGTCGATCCGGTGCTCGAACGGGAACGCCGGGAAGTCGCTGCGCTTCTGGTCGAAGTCCAGGTGGGCAGTCACCCCGGCCTCGGCGCAGTGGTCCCCACCTGCGTCCACGACCCAGTCGGGACTGCCCCGCAGCAGGCCGTGGATGGGCTGGCCGTACGGGTCCAGGCGCAGGTGCGGGATCTTCGGGTTCACGTCGATGCGGCGCACACCACCGCCCTCGTGGACCAGGGCGTAGACCATCTTGCCCAACCGGTTGGCCCAGGGGGCGAGGATCGGCACGCCGAATGTGCGGCCGGTATCCAGATAGCCGGCCAGGCCGTAGCGCTGGCCGAGCATCTCCTCGCCGTCATGGGTCATCGAGTTGCACACCATTCCGGCCTGTGGCACGAACGAGGCCGTGACGTTGGCTGGGGAGACCAGGGTGATGACCTCGAGGTCGGGGAACTCCTCATGCGGGGCGCGCGTGATCTCGTACACGTAGCGAGCCTAGTGCCCGTGGGCCGGGGAACCCGTGCCACCAGGTGCCCACGTGCGGCGGGGCATCAGTCGACCGCCATGCCCAGGTCCCGGGCGATCAGCATCCGCTGTACCTCCGAGGTGCCCTCGCCGATCTCCAGGATCTTCGCGTCACGGTAGAACCGGCCCACCGCGGAGTCGATCATGAACCCGAACCCGCCGTGCACCTGCGTGGCCGCGCGGGCATTGTCCATCGCGGCCTCCGAGGAGAACAGCTTGGCGATGCTGGCCTCGCGCGCGAATGGCTGGCCCGCGCTCATCCGGCCAGCAGCCTGGCGCCAGGCCAACCGTGACAGGTGCGCGCGCACCTCCATGTCAGCGACCATGAACTGGATCGCCTGGCGGGTGCCGATCGGGGCACCGAACGACTCCCGGGTGGCCGCGTAGGCCAGCGACTCGTCGACGCAGCCCTGCGCCAGGCCCGTGGCCAGTGCAGCGATCGCGACCCGACCCTCGGACAGGATGGACAGGAACTGCGCATAGCCCCGGCCGCGCTGGCCGACCAGGTTGGCCAACGGCACCCGCACGTCGGTGAAGCTCAGCTCGTGGGTGTCCGAGGCATCCCACCCGACCTTCGCGTACTTCGGAGCCACCTCGAACCCCGGCGTGCCCGCGGGCACGATGATCGCTGAGATCTCCGGCCGACCATCCTCGCGCGTGCCGGTCAGCGCGGTCACGGTGACCAGTCCGGTGATCTGCGTCCCGGAGTTGGTGATGAACGACTTGGACCCGTTGATGACCCAGGAGTCCCCATCGACCACCGCGGTCGTGCGCACGCTGCCCGCATCCGACCCGCTGCCCGACTCGGTGAGACCGAAAGCGCCGAGCATCTCGCCTGCCGCCATCGCGGGCAGCCACTGCCCCTTCTGCTCATCGCTCCCGAACCGCAGGATCGGCATCGCCCCCAGCGAGACGCCGGCCTCGAGGGTGATGGCGATCGACGAGTCGACCCGGGCCAGCTCCTCGATCGCCACGCACAGGGCCACGTAGTCCCCGCCCATCCCGCCGTACTCCTCGGGGATCGGCAGGCCGAAGAGGCCCATCTGACCCATCCGGGCCACGAGCGGAAGCGGGAACTCCCCGCGCCGGTAGTAGTCGCCGATGACCGGGGCCACCTCGTCGCGGGCGAAGCGGGCAACCACCGCGCGCAGTTCCTCGTGTTCGGCGGACAGGGCCAGGTCCATCGGTGCCTCCTCGGGGCGGGCCGCCGGCGGGCCGGGCGGGCAGGTGTGTGCCCACGGTATTGGATGGCGGTGAGACACTTCACTGGCAGCCCGGGATTGGGATCCACCCCGATCGGGTAGTGGCACTGACATGGGTCAGACACAGGTGGTGCAACCGATCATGGATGGGCACGGGCAGGGCCGGGTGACCGGTGCCGCACGTCGCTTGGGCGCCGAGGTGGCCAAGTTCGGCACCGTGGGGGCGTTCGCCTTCGTGATCGACGTGGGCCTGTTCAACGTGCTGCGCGCCGGCGTGCTGGCCGACAGCCCGCTGACTGCCAAGACCATCAGCGTGCTGGTGGCGACCACGTTCGCGTTCCTGGCCAACCGGAACTGGACCTACCGCGACCGGGCCCGCACCGGGTACGGCCGCGAGACCGTGCTCTTCTTCGCGACCAACGGCGCCGCACTGCTGATCTCGTGGGCGTGCCTGGCCACCACGCACTACCTGATGGGACTGGACAGCCAGCTTGCCGACAACATCAGCGGTAACGTGATCGCGGTCGGCCTGGGCACACTGTTCCGGTTCTGGGTGTACCGCACCTGGGTGTTCCCCGAGAACGACGACCAGGCGACGGCGCCTGCGCCGGCTCCCGCTCCGGGACAGGAATCCCGCTGAACGGTCAGCCGGTCCCGCCCTGGATCGGGCGGACCCGCGGGGCCACACTGGTGGCGCGCACGAGCCCCAGTCCACGCAGCGGCCGGGGCCGCAGGTGGCGCAGCACGTAGGGCTCCCGGTCGGCCATGGCCTCCTCCGTGGCGGGATCGATCAGCGTGCCGCCCGGTCGGGAGATGGCCGTGAGGCGACTGGCCAGGTTCACCGTCCCGCCGTAGAAGTCCCCCATCCGGGAGATCAGGCGTCCGGAGGCCAGCCCGATCCGCAGGCTCAGCTCCTGGACCCCCGGCGAGGCAAGGCCATGCATGGCAACGGCGATGGCCACCGCGTCGTCGGCCGAGGAGGCGACGAACATCACCTCGTCGCCCAGGGTCTTCACGACCTTGCCGCGATGGGTGGCCACGATGTCAGCCGCCCCGGTCTCGAAGGCCTGGACCATCGCGGCCAGGTCGTCCTCGTCCAGGACGCGGGCCAACCGGGTGAACCCCGCGATGTCGGCGAAGCCGACGGTGGCCGTCGCCGGCTCGCTCGGGGACTCCGGGTCCTCAGCCAGCACAGCCAGTCCACGGCCCAGCACCGCGGCCAGGTGCCGACGCCAGGCGTGGACCAGCAACGACTCCAGGCCGGGCAGCACGTCCGACAGGCCGTCGACCACCTCGTCGAGGTCGATGGGGGGCTCGGCCTCGGCCAGCAGCCGGGAGACCGTGTGGACCTGCCAGTCGGCGAGCCGGGATGCCGTCTGGCCCAGGCTGCGGACCACCTCGATGGTGGTGTCCTCGTCGAGGACCTCCTCCTCGACCCAGCGCAGCAGCAGGCGCAGCGACTCCACGTCCCGCTCGGTGAAGGCCCGTGACTCCCCCACATCAGCGAATCCCATGGCCCGCCAGTAGGGGCGGATCCGCTCGACGGGCATGCCGACCGCCTCGGCGACCTCCTCGCGTGTGAACAGGACCGGACCACCGAGGACGATCTCGCCGATCCGGTCCAAGCCGTCGCGGGCTCCCGGCTCGGTCACGTCAGCTCGTGGCGGCGTGCGTCACGTCGCCCGCCACCACCGAGACCTGCTCCCCGTGGGTGTCGACCAGGAGTGCGCCGGTGGGCCCGATCCCGGAACCCGTGCCGACCAGGTCCGGGGCACCCGGACGTGAGACCTTCAACTGCTCGCCCAGGGAGATGCACCGCTCCCGGTAGGCGACCAGCAACTGGTCCAGGGACTGCGCGTCGCTGCCGACCGCATCCCACGCCGTGGCCCAGTGCTCGATGCGCGACAGCGCCCGGCCGATCAGCTTGGCCCGCCGGGGCCGGGGCACGCCGGCCAATGTCAGCGAGGTCGCTCCTGGCACGGGCAGGTCTGCCTCGGCCAGGTCGACGTTGAGCCCGACGCCCAGCACGATGGCACCGGTCCGGGCGTCGCGTTCGGCCAGGATCCCGCCCACCTTGCCGCCGCGCCCGCTGGGCGCGTCCTCATCGCGGATCACGATGTCGTTGGGCCACTTGAGCGAGGCACGGATTCCGGTGACGAACTCAACCGCCTCGCAGATGGCCACACCGGTGAGTAGCGGCAGCACGCCGAACTCGTGGTCGGGACCATCCGGGAGCAGCACCACGGAGAACATCGCCGACGTCCCCGACGGGGCTTCCCAGGCGCGATCCAGCCGGCCCCGGCCGGCGGTCTGCAGGTCGGTGACCAGCACGACGCCGCTGGGACAGCCGGCCTCGGCCAGCGCCACTCCGACGGTGTTGGTCGAGGCGATCTCGGAGAAGACCGTGACGCTGCGCCAGGAGCCGCCACCCTTGCGGATCGACTTGATCACCGCAGAAGTGCCCAGGTCGACCGGCCACTGATCGACGTAGGCAACGCCGGCGGAGCGCTGCCGCCCGCCCGGGCCTGGGACGAGCGGGGAGGGTGTGGGGGCCACCGGCCCCGAAGTGACGTCGGACACGGGGATAAGGTACTTCACGAACAGCACTCTGGAAGAGGGATGAGATGAGCGAGAGCGCACCGCAGCCGCAGGCGACCCCCCAGAATCCGGCGCCAGCCATCGACCTGACCACCACATCGGGGCGGATCGCGGACCTCGAGCACCGACGCCACGAGGCGATCCTGGCCGGCAAGGCTGCTCGGATCTCCAAGCAGCACGCCAAGGGCAAGATGACCGCCCGGGAGCGGCTGCGGCACTTCCTGGACGCCGACTCGTTCGTCGAGATGGACGAGCTGGCCAAGCACCGCTCGTACAACTTCGGCGGCCAGCGCAACCGGCCCTACGGCGACGGCGTGGTCACCGGGTACGGCACGATCGACGGTCGTCCCGTGTGCGTGTTCGCCCAGGACTTCACCGTGTTCGGTGGCTCATTGGGCGAGGTGTTCGGCGAGAAGATCATCAAGGTCATGGACCTGGCCCTGCGCAACGGCTGGCCGATGATCGGGATCAACGACTCCGGCGGCGCACGCATCCAGGAGGGTGTGGTCTCGCTGGGCATCTACGGCGAGATCTTCCGGCGCAACGTGCACGCCTCGGGTGTGATCCCGCAGATCTCACTGATCATGGGGCCGTGTGCCGGTGGGGCGGTCTACTCCCCGGCCATCACCGACTTCACCGTGATGGTCGACAAGACCTCGCACATGTTCATCACCGGCCCGGACGTCATCAAGACCGTCACCGGCGAGGATGTCGCCTTCGAGGAGCTCGGCGGCGCCCTGACGCACAACACCAAGTCCGGCGTCGCGCACTACATGGGCCACGACGAGCACGACGCCCTGGAGTACGTGCGCGCCCTGCTGAGCTACCTGCCGAGCAACAACCTCGAGCGTCCGCCGGTGTTCGAGGAGGAGGCCGACCTGACCGTCAACGACACAGATGTCGCCCTGGACACACTCATCCCGGACTCCCCCAACCAGCCCTACGACATGCACCGCGCCATCCAGGCGGTCCTCGACGACCAGGAGTTCCTCGAGGTCCAGCCGCTCTTCGCACCCAACATGGTCTGCGGGTTCGGCCGGGTCGAGGGGCACTCGGTGGGGATCGTGGCCAACCAGCCCATGCAGTTCGCCGGCACGCTGGACATCGACGCCTCCGAGAAGGCGGCCCGGTTCGTGCGCACCTGCGACGCGTTCAACGTCCCGGTCATCACCTTCGTCGACGTGCCCGGCTTCCTGCCCGGAACCTCCCAGGAGTGGGACGGCATCATCCGCCGCGGCGCGAAGCTGATCTACGCCTACGTCGAGGCGACCGTGCCCAAGATCACCGTGATCACCCGCAAGGCCTACGGCGGCGCGTACGTGGTCATGGGCTCCAAGCACCTCGGTGGCGACATCAACATCGCCTGGCCGACCGGCCAGATCGCGGTGATGGGCGCCCAGGGTGCGGTGAGCATCCTGTACCGCAAGGAACTGGCTGCGGCCGAGAACCCGGCCGAGACCCGGGCCGAGCTGGAGGCGGAGTACAACCTGCAACTGGCCAACCCGTACCTGGCTGGCGAGCGCGGCTACATCGACCGGGTGATCCTGCCGCACGAGACCCGGGCCCAGGTCGTACGCGGGCTGCGGGTGCTGCGCAACAAGCGCGAGACCCTGCCGCCCAAGAAGCACGGGAACATCCCGCTGTGAGCGGCCAGGAGCCCCGGGCGCACCTGCGCATCGTGCATGGGCAGCCCAGCGCCGAGGAGATCGCCGCCGTCGTCACCGTGCTCGCCGCGGCGTCCGGCGGGCAGGAGCCCCCGAAGTCACGGCCGACGGCGCAATGGGCACCACCGGAACGCCTGATGCGCGCCCAGGTGCACCCCTCGGGTTGGTGGGAGTCAGCCCTACCCCGGTGAGACGCAAGAACCCGCGCCGTGTGTGGGCCGGAGAGCCGCGGGACCGCCGTTGCCGGGTTGGTTAGGCTTCGCCGGTGATCTCGCAACGGCCCTTCAGCGATGGCCGGCACTCCGCCGTGTTCGTCTTCAACCGATTGCGCCCCGACGCCGGCGCGCTGACCCAGATGTGGCTGGCCCGGCTCCAGGCGTTCGCCGACGCGGGCTGGGCGACGCACGCTGCCCTGATCAACAAGGACGCCACGCTCGACGCCACAGTCGCCGAACTGGTGTCGGCCGGCCGGATGCCCGCCGACACGGTGGTCCACCACTACGCCCTGCGCGACCGACGGATCCGGCCCTCCTGGTGGACCACGCTGCCGCCGGGGGCCCCGATCGACCCCCGGGTCGGCGACTGGTTGGACTGGTTGACCGGCCAGATCCCCGGGGCGGTGGTGGTCGCCGACTCACCGGCCGCCTACCCCTACCTGTCAGCCATGAGCAACCCGACGGTGGCGCGGGTGGCCAACATCGCGCTGCCGCACCTGGCCGGCGGATCGCTGACGCTGGACCCGGTGACCGCACCCCTGTCGCAGCGCTTCGCCGACCGGCTGGCCGGCCACGAACGAGCCTTCGACGCGCTGGTCACGATGACGACGGCGCAGGCCGAGGACCTGCGGGCCCGGTTCGGGTCCGCACTGCCGGTGTCGGTGCTCCCCCCGGCCCTCGCCGGGGCCGAGGCAGGGACCGGGGTGCTGCCGCTGGGCGAGCCCGAACCCGGGCCGCAGGCGGTTGTCGACCAGCGCCGTCGGATCGTGTCGGTCGGCCCACTGGAGACGGCCTCGCACCACGACGACGTCCTGCACGCCTGCCGGGGTGCGCTGCTTGCCGACCCCGATCTGCGCCTGCAGATCGTCGGCCGGGGAGAGCAGGCCCAGCAGTTGCTCGACCTGGTCGAGCAACTGGGCCTGACCGGCCAGGTCGAACTGGTCGAGCCGAAGGCCGACCCCATCGAGGACTTCACGGGGGCCGCGCTGACCGTCTGGGCCGGTCGGCGCGACGCCTACCCACTGGCGATCGCCCGGTCACTGCTCGCCGGGGTCCCGGTCGTCGCCCGCGATGTCCGCTACGGGCCGGCCAGCTTGCTGACCTCACCCGAGCTGGGCGAGCTGGTATGTGGTCGCACTCCTGAGGACCTGGCAGCGGCGATCAACGGCGTCCTTGCCCAGCCGCCGACCGATCCGAGCCGGTTCCGGGTCGCCGCCGATCGCGTCCTGGGCCCGCTGGCGCCGCAGTCAGCCTGTTCGCGGTGGCTGGCGCTGGCCGGGGACCTCGCGGACCGGGCGTGCGACCGACGCCACCCGTCCCTGCTGATCGAGTCGGTGTCCACCACCACCCGGGTGCTGCGCCTACCGGGCGTGCTGGCGGACTCCGAGACGCCCCTGACCGGCTGGTCCTGCGAGCTGCCCGGTCTGGTCGAACCAGCCGGGTGGCTGTCGCGTCCGCCCATCCCACCGGGCTCCCCGGAGCCAGAGGATGAGGACCTGCCGGTGCACGAGCATGCCGCCGGCCCGACCCGTGAGGTGATCGTGGAGCTGCGCTCCAATGCCCTTGCGTTCGTCGCCTCCGCCCAGGGGGCGTACCGGCTGGACTTCACCGACGGCACCGAGACGATCCCGCTGCGCATGACCACCTTCGAGCCTCGGGTGATCGCCTCCCGCGTGGGCAACGCCACCCTGGAGCGGCATCCCGACGGGTCGGTCTGGGTCAGTCCCCGTGAGGAGCTGCTGTTCGCGACGAACCTCGACGGCGGGCTGCTGGTCCGGACCGGCCCGGATGGGTCCCCCAGCGACATCACGCATGCCCTGGACTGGATCGTCGACATCGATTGGGCGGACCTGGTCGCCACCGAGCAGGGGGCGCGGTTCTCCGGGGTGCTGCGCGCGACCGGGATCGCTCCGGCCGATGACTCGGCACCAGCGATCTGCGTGACTGACGCGGGTGGGTTCTCCCGGTCCGTCGGGCTGCTGCACTACACCGCGGCGCCCACGATCGAGGGGCTGACCTGGAGCGCCCCGGTGGCCGGGGTGATGCAGAGCGATC
This sequence comes from uncultured Actinomycetes bacterium, assembly GCA_963781015.1. Lineage (GTDB taxonomy): Bacteria > Actinomycetota > Actinomycetes > S36-B12 > CAIYMF01 > Prado023. The sequence goes on from CAWAEB010000011.1 coordinate 16,006, forward strand.
CGTTGGTGGCCACCACCGCTCTTGCGGGCAAGGCGCTCGCGCTGCACATGGGCTTCCGGGGGCTACTGGTGCCCATCGGCGGTCTCTGGACGCACGGTCGCCGCGCCCCACTGCAGCTGACCTGCCCCCGGGGGATGGTGACCCTGCTGCCCTCCCCCGGCGGCCGGGTGATCGCCGCACCGGGGCGGGGCTACCGGGCCCGGGCCTCGGGATCGGTGCGCTCAGCCCTCGGCGGGCTGGCCCGTGGCTGAGCCCGCCCGCGGCCTGCGATCACCGGTCCTCGTGCTGGGATCGGCCTCGCCCGCCCGGGCAGTCCTGCTGCGCAACGCGGGGATCACCCCGATCATCTGTCCGAGCACCGTGGACGAGGCTGCCCTGATCGCCGCGACCGGGGACCTGGCCGACGACCACGCGGCGCTGACGCAGCTGCTTGCCACGGCCAAGGCCCGCGACGTTGCGCAGCAGGTGCGCTCGGGTGTCCTGCCCGGGCTGGATCCCGACCGGCAGGTGCTGGTGGTGGGCGCCGATTCGATGCTGTCCTTCGAGGGCCAGCTGCTGGGCAAGGCCCGCGACGCCGGCGAGGTGCGCGCGCGCTGGACAGCCATGTCGGGGCGCAGCGGGGTCCTGGTCACCGGGCACACGGTCATCGACCTGTCCGACGGCGCGCAGGTCGAGCGGGCGGTGGCCACGACCATCCACTTCGGCCGACCGGACCCCACCGAGCTGGCCGCCTACATCGAATCCGGGGAACCGCTGGTGGTGGCCGGATCGTGCACGATCGACGGGCTGGGCGGGCCGTTCATCGACGGGATCTCCGGGGACCACACCAACGTGATCGGCCTGGCGCTGCCCACCCTGCGGACCATGGTCGCAGAGCTCGGGGTGCGCTGGACTGACCTGTGGGACCGCGCCTGAGGGTGCCCGCGAGACGGAACCGCGCCCTCCGTAGGATGACAGGCGTCCCACTGCCCGGTTCCGGGCCCCGAGCACTGTCTGAGGGGTGCGCCGCATGAAGAAGGTCCTGATCGCCAACCGCGGGGAGATCGCGATCCGGGTGGCTCGCGCCTGCCACGACGCGGGCATCGCGTCGGTGGCGGTGTACGCCGACCCGGACCGGGATGCGCTGCACGTCAAGGCAGCCGACGAGGCCTACGCCCTGGGCGGCACCACCGCGGCCGAGACCTACCTGGTGTTCGACAAGATCCTCGACGCCGCTGCCCGGGCCGGGGCCGACGCGGTGCACCCGGGGTACGGGTTCCTCTCGGAGAACGCGGACTTCGCCCAGGCCGTCATCGACGCCGGGCTGACCTGGATCGGTCCACCACCGGACGCGATCCGCGGGCTGGGCGACAAGGTCTCCGCGCGGCACATCGCAGCGCGCGCCGGTGCTCCGCAGGTCCGGGGGACCGCCGATCCGGTCGCCGGCGCGGACGAGGTGGTGGCCTTCGCCGAGGAGGTCGGGCTGCCGATCGCGATCAAGGCCGCCTTCGGTGGCGGTGGACGAGGCCTGAAGGTCGCCCGGAGCATGGAGGAGATCCCCGAGTTGTTCGACTCCGCCGTGCGCGAGGCGGTCGCCGCGTTCGGTCGCGGCGAGTGCTTCGTCGAGCAGTACCTCGACAGCCCGCGGCACGTCGAGACCCAGGTCCTGGCCGACCAGCACGGCAACGTCGTGGTGGTGTCCACCCGCGACTGCTCGCTGCAGCGCCGGCACCAGAAGCTCGTGGAGGAGGCGCCGGCACCGTTCCTGAGCGAGGAGCAGGTGCTGCGCCTCTACGACTCCAGCAAGGCAATCATCCGGGAGGCCGGCTACTACGGCGCCGGCACCTGCGAGTTCCTGGTGGGCAAGGACGGCACGATCTCGTTCCTCGAGGTGAACACCCGCCTGCAGGTCGAGCACCCGGTCACCGAGGAGGTCTCGGGCATCGATCTGGTCCGCGAGCAGTTCCGGATCGCCGACGGTGAGGAGCTCGGCTACGACGACCCGCCGCTGCGTGGGCACTCGATCGAGTTCCGGATCAACGGTGAGGACCCGGGCCGCAACTTCCTGCCCGCCCCGGGTGCGCTGACCGTGTGGCACCCGCCGTCCGGGCCCGGCGTCCGCGTCGACGGTGGCTTCCAGCAGGGCGATGTGATCGGCGGCAACTTCGACTCGTTGCTGGCGAAGCTCATCGTCACCGGTCACGACCGACAGCAGGCGCTGGAGCGCTCACGCCGCGCCCTGGCTGAGTTCGAGGTGGAGGGGATCGCCACCGCGATCCCGTTCCATCGCGCCGTGGTCTGCGATCCTGCGTTCGCCCCCGCGGATCCCGACGCCGCGTTCACCGTGCACACGCGCTGGATCGAGACGGAGTTCGTCAACGAGATCCCGGCCTACGAGGGTGCAGCGGGCGAGGTGGCCGAGCCCGAGGCCCGTTCCACCGTGGTCGTGGAGGTCGGCGGCAAGCGCGTGGAGGTCAGCCTGCCCGAGGGCATCTCGATCGGTGGCGGCGGCGGTGGTTCGGCGAAGAAGGCGGGCGCGCCCAGGCGCGGCGGCACCAAGAAGGCCGGCGGCGGCGCGACCGGTGACTCGTTGGCCGCACCCATGCAGGGCACGATCGTCAAGATCGCCGTCGAGGAGGGGCAGACGGTGGCCGCTGGCGACCTGGTCGTGGTCCTCGAGGCGATGAAGATGGAGCAGCCGCTGAACGCGCACAAGGCCGGGGTGATCAGCGCGTTGACTGCCGAGATCGGCTCGACCGTGCCGACCGGGACGGTGCTCTGCGAGATCAAGGACGCGTAGGCGCCGCGATGGTCCTGCGGGCGGGACCTGCCGCGTGCTGACCGTCCGGCTGGCTGACGAGGCCGAGATACGTGAATTGCAGCTGGCGGTGCTGCGGCCCGACGGCCCGCAGCCGGCAGACCGCCCGTTCCCGGCTGGGGCCGTGCATGTGGGCGCGTTCGACGACGACGGTCCTGCGGTCGGGGCGACCACGATCGTCCCCGCGCGGTGGCCGGGTCCCGGTGAACTCCCGGGGCCGACGTGGCAGTTGCGCAGCATGGCCGTGCGGGCTGATCGGCGCGGGTCGGGCGTGGGCTTGCGCGTGCTCGACCTGGCCGTGGCCACGGCCTTCGGGCTGGGGGCCGGCTCGTTGTGGGCCGGGGCGCGCCTCGAGGCGCTGGAGTTCTACACGGGCGCGGGCTGGTCGGTGGTGGGCCCCGAATGGGTCAAGCCCGGGATTGGACCGCACCGGTACGTGACCCGGACCCGTCGGCCGCCGGGTGATACTGCGGGCTGAGCAACCCGCCGAGCCACCTCACCCGTGCTGGGGTGCGAAGGGGCGCAGGTCCTCACCCCCGGGGTGCACGACCACGCAGGACGATTCGGTGACCTCGGTCCACGCGCCGGGCAGGTCGCCCAACGGCTCGGAGACGATGAGTCGGCTGTCGTCGGAGAGGTCGTGCAGGACGGGGCTGTCGGGGTACCTGTGGCGCAGGACGGCCACGTCGGTGCTGTGGAACAGGGAGCGCGACACGCCCTCGCTGGAGTAGCGGAAGGCCCAGACCCGCTCGCCGTCCGTGGTGGCCACCGTCATCTGGATCGGGTGCTCGACACCGTGCCGGCGGCCGGTGTCCTCGATGAAGCCGACCGCCTTCTCCACGGCATCGACCGGGTCATCGACCAGGCCCATCGTCAGTGCCAGGTAGAAGAAGACCTCGGAGTCCGTGGAGCCCTCGATCAGGTGGTAGAGCGAGGGATCAACGGCGAACGCCAACTCACGTTTCACGGTCGCGAACTCCCGGATCAGCCCGTTGTGCATCCACAGCCAGTTGGCGTGCCGGAAGGGATGGCAGTTGCTCTCCTGGATGGGACCCCCGGTGGCGGCGCGCACGTGCGCGAAGGCCAGCGGGGAGACCAGGTGCCGGGCGAGATCGGCCAGGTTGCGGTCGTTCCAGGCGGGCTCGGTGCTGTGGAACGTGCCGGGGGTATCTGCCGCGCCATACCAGCCGAGACCGAAGCCGTCGCCGTTGGTGGTCTCGGCACCCATGCTCGAGTGCAGGCTCTGGTAGATCAGGGAGTGCTTCGGGGTCAGCAGCAGCTCCCCCAACGGGACCGGTGATCCGCTGTAGGCCATCCAACGACACATGTGCCCTCCACCTCCCATGCCGGCGCCGACAGCCGGTCGGCCTCCTGCCTATCAGCGCGGACGGGGCAGTTGCTCGTCAGGCAGCCCTCCAGCCGTCCTCGACGGGTGCACTCGGGTTCGTTCAGGTGGACAGCACCACGAGGCTGCGCTCGGCCACGGTCACGGCCGGGCCCACCGCAGGAGCGCTGGCCCACGGCCGGACGTGCTCCGGGGCGGGCAGGGTCGTGTCCACGATGCGTCGCCAGTCGCCGGGCGCCTGCACCTGGAACGTCAGGGGTTCGTGGTAGGCATTGACCAGGACGTAGAGGTCCGGCTCCCGGTAGTGGGTGCCCGACAGGTGCCAGGCGACGCTGTGTGAGCTGGTCGAGGTGTCCGGCGGGCCGTCGGTGCCGTACCACTGGACGTCCGTACGCCAGAAGCGGCTTCGGGCGATCGCGCGCCGGGACCTGCGCAGGGCGATCATCGACCTGAAGAAGTCGAACAGCTCCTGATGTGACTCGAGCCGGTCCCAGTCAAGCCACGTGAGTTCGTTGTCCTGGTTGTACGGGTTGTTGTTGCCGCGTTGGGTGTTTGCGAACTCGTCGCCGGCGACGATCATCGGCACACCGTTGGACAACATCAGCAGGGCGGCGATGTTCTTCATCTGGCGAAGGCGCAGGGCCAGGACCTCGTCGGGGGCACCCTCGTCGCCCTCCCACCCGCAGTTCCAGCTGCGGTTGTCCGAAGAGCCATCCGTGCCACCTTGCCCGTTGGCCTCGTTGTGCCGGTCGTTGTAGGCAACGAGGTCATAGAGGCTGAAGCCGTCGTGGGCGGTGACGAAGTTGACGCTCTGGTAGGGGCGGTACATGTCCTGTGGACCGTCGGGGAAGAGGTCCGCACTTCCATAGACCCGCGACATCAGGGCCGGCACCAGCCCGTCGTCACCCTTGACGAAGCCCCGGATGTCGTCGCGGTAGCGCCCGTTCCACTGCCGCCACATGATCCCGGGGAAGGCCCGACCGAGCTGGTAGGCACCGAGGTCCCAGGCCTCTGCGACGACCCGCAGCTCCTGCGGACCGGCCACGAGGGCTATCTCGTTGACCAGCGGGGAGGTTCCGGCGCCGAGCCCGCCCTCGGCGTCCCGGGTCAGGATCGAGGCCAGGTCGAAACGGTACCCATCCACGCCCATGTGGTCGGCCCAGTGCGCCAGGCTGCGCAGGACCAGGGCACGGGTGGCGATGTTCGCCGCCTCCGTGGTGTTGCCGCACCCGGTGTCGTTGCGGTACGAGCCTTCCGGACCCACGATGTAGTACGAGTCGTTGTCGATGCCGGCCAGGTTGTAGGCCGGCCCGCTCCAGTCACCCTCGGCCGTGTGGTTGTAGACGACATCGAGCCACACCTCGATCCCGGCGGCGTGCAGGGCGTCGACCATCTCGCGGAACTCGGCGACAGGGTCCTCCTGGGCATACCCCTGGTGGGGGGCGAAGAAGTTCATCGTCATGTAGCCCCAGTAGTTGCCCTCCTGCGGGTCGAACTGGTGGACCGGCAGCAGCTCGACCACCGTCACCCCGAGGTCGACGAGGTGCCCGATCTTGTCGATCACGCCGCGATAGGTGCCCCGCCGCTGCGCCGGGACGCCGCTGTTGGCCCGGGCCGTGAAGCCCTTGACGTGCAGCTCGTAGATGACCATGTCGTGGGTGTGGCGGGGACCCGGACCCGGCGTGGCCTCGTCGGCCCAGACGGGGGTGGGCAGCACCCCGAGCACGGCACGTCCGTCGTTGGCCAGCGTGCCGCGGGCCGCCTCCCGGGAGAACGTCGGGGGGAAGTACAGGCGTTGGGCGAAGGGGTCGGTGAGGACTTTCCCCGGGCGGAAGCGGCTGCCCGGGGTGTCCGGGCCGTCCACCCGGTAGGCGTAGTACTTCGCTGTGGGCACCCGGGCCCCGCTGACCAGGGCATGCCAGAGCCGACCGGTCTTGTTGACCAGCGGGTCCAGCGGGAGCTCCAGCACCGCAGTGGTGACGTCCTCCGGTGCGTAGAGCAGCAGGGTGACCGACGTGGCCGAGCGCGAATACAGGCAGAAGTTCCACGCCTGCTCGCTGGCAACCCAGGTGGCACCCACCGGGGCGGGGGCTCCCTCTTCGCGCTCCCAGGCGTCGATGCTGTCCCGATTGCCCATCGCGGCGGCCATGGCGACCTCCTTGTCCTGACGCGGGGCCCTGAGGCTAGGGCCCTGAGGCTAGGGCCCTGAGGCTAGGGCCCTGAGGCTAGGGCCCTGAGGCTAGGGCCCTGAGGCTAGGGGGACGCCCCGGCGGCTGGCGCGGTGAGCGCCACGCGTGACTCGTCGGCCATTGCGCCAGCCTGGAAGGAGAAGTCCCGCACGACCACGTCCACGCTGGCTGCCTCGGGTGCCCGGCCCTGGAACAGCCAGAGGTTGATACGTGCCGACTCGTCGCCGGGCACCGGGACCCTCCCTGCTGCGCGCGTCCAACGGTGCGTCCGCCCGCCGGCACTGGATCGGAATCCGACCCTTCCTGCTGACCAGGCGATGCTGTGCGTGCTGCTGCTCGCAGAGCGCATCTGGAAGTTGTTCGACAGCGGGCTGGGGGACTGACCGGTCTGGATGGTGTGCCAACCGGTGCGCAGGGCTGCGGCGTTCCCCCAGCGGCTGAACTCGACGTCGAGCTCGCGGTGGGCGTGCGCCGGGTCGTCGGACCACGTGAACATCCCGAGCACGGCCGCGGGGTCCAGGGTGGTGAGATCGCCGTCGATGGTCCACCGGTAGGTGCCGTAGCCGAGGCTGCGGCGGTTGATCACCTCGGCACAGGTCCACATCCCGGCCCTCGCCACGATGGACAGGTGCAGGCGTCCCTGGGGGTCCGTGCGAACGTTCGCCGCGCTGTCGGAGAACACATTGGGGCCAGGCCCCACTGCCCCTGTTGACGCCTTGACCGTCCAGCTGTGGCCGGCGAAGTCCACAGATCGGGGCTGGGCCGGAGCTGGTTCGGATCCGATTCCTGTCGGCATGGGGGCAAGCGTGGCAGCAGCGCGCAGCGGGTGCGCGGCTGGCGCGCGGCGGTGGGGTGGGTGAAGGGCTCCATCCACAGATGAATCGTGCGGGGGAGCCAATGTCAGCGCCCTGTTGTAGCGTACAAGCAATCGAACACCAGTTCGAACAGATGCGGGGAGGTCCACCGTGAGCACGACTCTCGACTCGGGCACGCGAGGAGCGACCGACAGCAGGACACTGGGCGCGCTGGACGATGCGGACCCGCACGTGGCCGAGGCGTGGGGCACGATGACGCGGCTGGCGGCCACCGATCCACCGCTGATGGGCTTGGCCGCAGGGGATCGCCCACTGGCCGATGTGGAGGTGCTCGCGGGGGTGCTCGCGACCACCGAGTACACGCTGGCAGCCCGGATGCACGCCGCAGCGTCGGCAGGAAGCCTCCCGATGGTCGGGCCCGGGGCGGTGCTGGTGGCGCGAGGGTGGTCCGCGCAGGTTGCTCGACGACTGGCCAGGGCCGGAGCACTGGCCGCCGATCACCCCCGTGTCGCAGCCCCATGGCGGGCGGGGACGATCACCGCGGAGCACGTGGACGCGGTTGCCCGTCGGGCGGACCGGTTCGCTCGCCACGAGTTGGCGGCCGTGATCTCCGCACTCGAGCCGCACTGGGGCCGCTGGTCACCGGCGGCGATCACCCGGTTCGTCCGGGCCGCCGAGCGGATCCTGCACCCGCCACCGGATCCCACGCCTGACGAGTCCGATGCCCATGCCTGCCGTGCGCTGTCATTCGCGGTCACTGGCGATTCGGTCATCATCTCGGGCGAGCTCCCGAGAGTCGAGGGAGAGCTGGTGATCGCTGCCATCGACGCGTTCGCTGAGCGGTTGAGGTCAGCCGCGGATCATGTGCCTGCTGCTGCGCGTCGGGCCGATGCGCTGGTGGAGCTGATCAATGCAGCAGACACCTCGGGAAGCCTGCCCAGTCGCGGAGGTCTCCCCGTGGCCGTCACCGTGACTCTGGCGCACACGAATCTCGGCGACCCGGAGTGGACGACATCACGAGGTCACCTGCTTACTGACGCCGAGGCGCGGTGGGCTGCCTGCGACCCGGCTCTCACGCCGTTGCTCGTCTCGCCGAGGGTGGGCGCTGAGGCAGACGACGATGCCGTGAGCTCTGCGCACGTGAACTCCGCCCGCATGAACTCCGCCAGTGCGAACTCAGTCCACGGGAACTCCGCCAACGGGAACTCCGCCATCGGCACCGCGGACGCGGCGGTCGGACATCCGGCCGGTGCACCGGCACCCGGCCCCGTAGCCGCAGCCGCAGCCACAACGGGACCGGCGGCACGTCTGGCTGCCCTGGCGGCCACCATGTTCGCCTGTCTGGAACCACTGGCTGTGGGTCGCACGCAACGGACCGCAACCTCGGCCCAACGCCGTGTTCTGGCCACCCGCGATGGCGGCTGCGTCATCCCCGGCTGCCAGGTCCCGGCCGAGGCGTGCCAGACCCACCACGTGCAGGAGTGGGCTGACGACGGGCCGACCGATCTGGCCAATCTCGCACTGCTGTGCTGGGCTCATCACCGCCAGGTGGACCTGCACATGTGGACCATCGCGCCGACCTCATCGACCTGGCCGGTGCCAACCCCCGATCCGGACGCGCCCCCGGACGCGCCCCCGGGCACGCCGTGGCCCGGGAACAACGGCTCGCCCTGGATCATCAGCCGGACCCCACGCACGCGATGGCGGCTGTGAGCGCGTCACTGGTCAGCGTCGATGACCAGGTTTCGGCGCAGCCCGTCGACCATCTCGTCGCTCAGGCGCAGGCCCTCGGCGACATAGCCCTCGATCGAGCCGTAGTTGCGGCGCACCTCATCGAAGGCTGCCTCCAGGTAGGTGGGCGAGACGCCCAACACCGGCCTGAGCACCGCGGGGTCGCCGCCCGCTGCCTCGAACTGGTCCAGGATCGGCTGCAGCACGGGGAGCAGCAGGTCGTTGGTGTGCAGATAGTCGGCCAGGACATCCTCATCCCTGACACCCAGCAGCAGGAGCAGGACAGCCGCTGCCCACCCGGTGCGATCCTTGCCCGCCGTGCAGTGCACCAGCGCGGGACGCACGTGCGGTGTGCCCAGTTCACCGAACAGGGCCCGGTAGCCACGTCGCGCGCTGGGCAGCGTGACGATCTCGCGGTAGGCGACGTCGAACAGCGCCCCAACCCCACCCCCGCGCAGGGTCCGGGTGGCCGAGGGTGGGTCGGCCAGGAGGGTCGTCAGGTTGGCCGGGATCGACATCGTGGAGTCGGCCAGGACGTCCAGGGCGCGGTAGCCGGCGCCCTGGGGCAGCACGTCGGGGGCAGCCAACCGCTCGGAGGCGGTCCGCAGGTCGAACACGGTCCGGATCCCGAGGCCGGCGAACGTCGACAGGTCCGGCTCGGCCAGTCGGCTCAGGTCAGTCGAGCGGAAGACCAGCCCGGGGGCGACGCGGCCACCGCCGGGCACGCGCCACCCGCCCAGGTCGCGCAGGTTCGCCACGGTCGCCAGCTCCAGCCCGGCGCCTGTACCCATCGGATCCTCACCAATCCGATCCTCACCAATCCGATCCTCACCAATCCGGTCCTCGTTCACCCCCTGATCCTGTCAGTCGGGCGCCCGCAGCCGGCGCGCCGCCTCGGCGATGGAACCGGTCAGCGATGGGTACACCGTGAACGTGGCCGCCAGCTCGTCGACGGTCATCCGAGCCTCGACGGCCAATGTGAGGCCGAACACCAGCTCGGAGGCCTTCGGGGCCACCACCACTCCACCGATCACGATCCGCGTGCCACGCCTGCAGATCACCTTCACGAAACCGTCGGTCATCCCCTGCATCTTGGCCCGGGCGTTGGTTGCAAGCGGAAGGGTCACGACCTCGGCGTTGATCAGTCCAGAGTCAACGTCGGCCTGCGTGTAGCCGACCGTCGCGATCTCAGGATCGGTGAACACGTTCGAGCTGACGGTGCGCAGGTTCAGGGGCGCGACCGCGGCGCCGAGCGCATGCCACATCGCGATCCGGCCCTGCATCGCCGCGACCGATGCCAGCAGCAGCACCCCGGTGCAGTCCCCGGCCGAATAGATCCCGCGCGCCGAGGTCCGCGACACCCGGTCGACCTCGATGGCTCCGGACGAGGTGGTCTGCACGCCCGCCTCAGCCAGGCCCAGGTCCTCGGTGTTGGGCACGGACCCGACTGCCATCAGGCAGTGCGATCCCTGAAGCCTGCGCCCATCGGCAAGGGTCACCTCGACGCCATCAGCGGTCCGCGTCGCCGCCTGTGCCCGCGAGCGGCGCAGCACGGTCATCCCCCGCCGTTCGAAGACATCCTCGAGCACCTGCGCGGCATCCGGGTCCTCCCCGGGCAGCACCCGATCGCGGCTGGACACCAGGGTCACCTGCGAGCCCAGGGCCTGATACGCACACGCGAACTCGGCCCCGGTGACTCCGGAGCCGACGACGACCAGCCGCTCGGGCACCTCCGGCAGGCCGTACACCTGCTCCCAGGACAGGATCCGCTCCCCGTCGGGGACGGCTGTGTCGAGCACCCGTGGACGGGCACCGGTGGCCAACAGGATCGCGTCCGCGTGGATGCGCTCCTGCCCCCCCTCGGCCAGGTCCGCCAGCACGGCGCCGGGTCCATCGAGCCTTCCCCGCCCGACCAGCACCCGCACGCCGGCCTGCTGGCAGCGCCGGGTGGTGTCCTGGCTCTGGGCGCTGGCAAGCCCCCTGATCCGGGCGTTCACCGCACCGAGGTCCACCCCCACCGCCGACGCCGCACCGGTGATGCCCAGGACGCCGCTGGCTCGGACCTGGGTCGCGGACTCGGCCACAGCCAACAGCGCCTTGCTGGGCACGCAGTCGGTGAGGACCGCGGACCCGCCGACCCCGTCGGAGTCGACGAGGGTCACCTGCGCGCCCAACTGCGCGGCGACCAGCGCCGCCTCGTACCCTCCGGGGCCACCGCCGATGATCGCCACCGAAGTCATGGGGCGATCATCGCGCATCAGGGCAGGGGTTGCGGGTTGCACGTTCTCGACCCTTCACGCAGCGAGGCTCCAGCAACTACCCTGTGCGACGTGGTCCTGTACGCGGCGTACGGGTCGAACCTCGACCCCCGGCAGATGCTCGAGCGAGCCCCACGTTCCCCGGTGCTCGGCGCAGGCTGGCTGACCGACTGGCGGCTGACCTTCGCGGGGGAGGACCTGGGCTGGGAGGGCGCCCTGGCCACCGTCGTGGAGGATCCCGGCCACAGCGTGTACGTGATGCTCTACGACGTCGCGTCCGAGGACGAGTCCCTGCTGGACAACTGGGAGGGCTCGGAGCTGGACATCCATCGCAAGGTCCACGTGCGGGTACAGACCCTCCGCGGTGACGAGATGGCCTGGCTCTACGTGGTCGATGCCTACGAGGGCGGCCTGCCCTCAGCGCGCTACCTGGGCATCATCTCCGAGGCAGCGCGCACCGCCGGAGCGCCTGACGACTACGTGAGCGGACTCATGATGCGGCCCTGCACGTAGTGGCCTGCACGAGTGCGGGAGTCAATTGGTCAGCCTGTGCCGCACGTCCTCGGCGACAGCGCCCAGCACCTGCGCGGCCCGCGCCCGTGCCGCCGCGACTCCGGCATCTCCGACCGGTGCCCGGACCTCGAGGTAGGCCTTGATCTTGGGCTCGGTCCCACTGGGCCGGACGATGACCCGCGCCCCCAGAACCCCGAGCGCGGCACCGAGCAGGTACTTCAACCCATCGGTGGGCGGCAGGCCGTCGCTGCCGTCCTCAAGGTCGATCGCCGTCTCGAGCGCCAGCCCACCGAACTGCGTGGGCGGCTCGGCGCGCAGCGCGGCCATCAGGGCCGGGATCTCGGCCAGGTCGGTGAACCGCAGGGAGACCTGGGTCGTGGCATGCACGCCGTACTCGGTGGCCAGGTCGTCGAGCACGTCCTGCACGCCCCGACCCTCGGCCTTGAGCGCAGCGGCCAACTCGGTGACCAGCAGCCCCGCGGAGATGCCGTCCTTGTCGCGGACCCCGGCCGGATCCACGCAGTAGCCCAGGGCCTCCTCGTAGCCGAAAGCCAGGTCCGGTGCGGCCCGCGAGATCCACTTGAACCCGGTAAGGGTCTCGCGGAAGCCCAAGCCCCCCGCACTCGCGATCGCGCCGAGCAACTGCGAACTGACGATCGAGTTGGCGTAGGTCCCACTGACCGGGCGACCGCTGCGGCGTCCCCGCTCAAGGATCCACCAGCCGAGCAGCGCTCCCACCTCGTCACCGGTGAGCATCCGGAAACCTCCCCCGACGGTGGGGATCCCCACCGCACACCGGTCGGCATCGGGATCGTTGGCGAGCACCAGATCGACGTCCGCCGCGCCTGCGAGGTCCATCGCCAGGTCCATCGCCCCGGGCTCCTCCGGGTTGGGGAAGGAGACCGTCGGGAAGTCGGGGTCCGGCTCGTCCTGGGCCACCACGGACAGCGGGGCTGGGAACCCGGCGCCGGTCAGCGCCGCGTGCATCAGTGGGCTGCCGACGCCGTGCATGGCGGTGTAGGCAACCGAGACCTCCCGGGGCCCGCCCGGTAGGGCCAGCCCGCACACCCTGGCCAGGTAGCTGTCCACCACCTGCTCGTCGAGGGTCGAGTAGTCATCACTGCGCGGGATCGAGGCCAGCGCTCCCACCGCCGCGATGCACGCCGCAATCTCGGCGTCGGCCGGAGGCACGATCTGGGCGCCGTCACCGAGGTACACCTTGTAGCCGTTGTCCTGCGGCGGATTGTGCGAGGCGGTGACCACCACTCCCGCTGAGGCGCCATAGGTGAAGATCGCCCCGGCCAGCACCGGCGTGGGTAGCGGACGCGGACAGAGCATCGCCTGGAACCCGGCACCCGCGAAGATCTCGGCGGTGTCCCGGGCGAAGATGTCGGAGTTGTAGCGGGCATCGAAGCCGATCACGACGGGCGTGCCCGCCGCACCGGCGTCGAGCAGGTACTGGGCCAGGCCCGCCGCCGCCCTGGACACCACCACGCGGTTCATCCGGTTCGGGCCGGCACCGAGCTTCCCACGCAGCCCGGCAGTCCCGAACTGCAGCGTGCCGACGAAGGCGTCGGCGATCTCCAGCGCCGCCTCGGCGTCGCCGGCTTCGGCCGCGTCCAGCGCCGCGGTCAGCTCTGCCCCAGTCGCTGGATCCGGGTCCTCGGCGATCCACTCCCGGACGGCCGCCACCAGGTCGGGGGCGAGCGTGCTCACAGCGCACCCACGACGGTCGCGAGCAACCCGCCCATCCGCTGCGCCGCCAACTTGCCGGCCTCCAGGACCTCTTCGTGGTTCAGTGGCTCCCCGGTCATCCCAGCCGCCAGGTTGGTCACCAACGACATCCCGAGGATCTCCATCCCCGCCTCCCTTGCTGCGATCGCTTCGAGGGTTGTGGACATCCCCACCAGGTCCGCGCCGAGGACGCCTGCCATGCGGACCTCGGCCGGGGTCTCGTACTGCGGTCCTCGGAACTGTATGTAGACGCCCTCGGCCAGGCTCGGATCGATCCGACGGCAGAGCTCGCGCAACCTTGTGGAGTACAGGTCTGTGAGGTCGATGAAGGTGGCTCCGCGCAGTGGTGAGGCGCCGGTCATGTTGATGTGGTCGCTGATCAGCACCGGGGTGCCTGGCGTCCACTGCGGGTTCAGCCCTCCACAACCGTTGGTCAGAACGATGGTCCGGGCGCCCGCTGCGGCCGCGGTGCGCACCCCGTGCACGACCGCCTCGACCCCACGATCCTCGTAGAAGTGCGTCCGGCCGAGGAAGACCAGAGCCCGTCCGCCTGATGGGGTGGCAACGCTGCGGATCATCCCGGCGTGCCCGGCGACCGCCGGTGGCGCGAACCCGTGCAGGTCAGTGGACGGGAACTCGGCCAGCGTCTCGCCGAGCAGGTCCACTGCCGGGAGCCAGCCGGACCCCAGCACCAGCGCCAGGTCGTGGCGCTCGGCACCGGTGCGCTCGGCGAGCTGTGCGGCCGCGAGTGCTGCAGCGGCGGTCGGGTCTTCCTGGGGAGTCGGTGCACTGCTCCCGGTCATGCTGGCTTCGGTCATGCTGGCCACGGTAGCGCCGGGCCGGACCCCGTTACTCCCTGAGCAGCGATGCGGCAGCCGCGGACCGACCCGTCCCACCCTCCCCGGCAGGCCACCAGCACGATCGGGGGACCACAATGCGTCCCATGACTCCTTCACGGTCCGAGCTGGCCGGCATGGTCGACCACACCCTGCTCAAGCCGGAGGCGACCCCGGACGATGTCGCGGCCCTGTGCGTTGAGGCCAACGAGCTGGGAGTGTTCTCGGTCTGCATCTCGCCGTCCTTCCTGCCGCTGGCTGCAGGGCTGCTCGCGCCCGGCATCGCCACCTGCACGGTGGTCGGATTCCCGAGCGGGAAGCACCACAGCAGCATCAAGGCCGATGAGGCGGCGCGCGCCGTCGCCGATGGCGCCGACGAGGTGGACATGGTCATCGACATCGGTGCGGTCAAGGCGGGACTGTGGCGGGTGACCGAGCGGGAGGTGACCGCGGTCCGAGAGGCAACTGCGGGCGTGCTGCTCAAGGTGATCCTCGAGACCGCAGCCCTCACCGATGATGAGATCGTCCGTGCCTGCATCCTCTGCCAGGAGGCCGGGGCCCAGTTCGTCAAGACGTCGACGGGGTTCCACCCCTCGGGTGGTGCGAGCACACATGCGATCTCTCTGATGGCGCAGACCGTGGGCGGTTCGCTGGGGGTCAAGGCCAGCGGCGCCATCCGCACGTCTGCGGCAGCCCTCGAGATGGTTGCCGCTGGCGCCACCAGACTCGGGCTGTCCGGAACGCGCACCGTCCTCGACGGCCTGGACTCCGCACAGGCCGATGCACCGGCTCCGGCGGGCGATGGGTACTGAGCCTCACACTGAGAACGACGCCCCGGCTCCGGCGGACCTCCAGCGAGTCATCCTGCTGGCCGGCCCCAGCGGCTCGGGCAAGTCCACGATCGTGCGGACCAGCGGGCTTCCGATGGTCTCCCTCGACGACTTCTACAAGGCAGGCTCGGACCCGACCCTGCCTCGGCAGGACGAGCTCGGGACCGTCGACTGGGACTCCCCGGGCAGTTGGGACGCCCGGGGCGCGCTCGGTGCCCTGAGCACGCTGTGCCGCACAGGCTCCTGCACGGTTCCCGTGTATGACTTCGCCACCGATGGCCCCCGCGGGACCCGGATCGTCGAGGTCGGTCGCAGCCCCTTCGTGGCCGAGGGGATCTTCGCCCCTGAGCTGGCCGACGCGCTCCGCTCGGGCGGGCTGCTGCTCGACGCCATCGTCGTGGCCCGCGACCCCTGGAAGAACCTGGTCCGCCGGGCGGCCCGGGACCTCGCAGAGCGACGCAAGCCCCCGGCGACGATCCTGCGCCGCGGCCTGTGGCTGTACCACCGTGAGACCGAGATCGTGGCCAGTGCGATCGCCGCGGGCTGCCGACCCCTGTCCGCGGCCCAGACCCGGGCGGCCCTGATCGGGTACGCAGGCTCCGGTCAGCCCGTCAGGTAGCCCAGCCGCCCGCTGCGGTGCTCACACTCGTCGCCGATCACAAGCGGCGCGATCCGCCCGGACGCGCGCAGGTCCAGCAGCGCACTGATCATCCGTTCGCGCAGCTGGGTCGGCGAGATCGTGTTGACATTGATCTTGGTGCCACCCTCGAAACCGGCCAGGGTGGAGATCCGCCATTTCAGGTTGACCCGCCACGGCATGGCCCGCGCCACGCCGACCGGGTGATAGTGCCATTCCTCGTTGGTGGGGACCAGACGCCCAGTGGCAGCGTGACAGGCGTGCAGCAGGTCCGACATCCCGCGCACGGCTTCGACCGGATGCTCCCAGGGTCGCTGGGCGGCGCCGGTCGAGTAGATCTCGATCGTGGGATACCTGTGCCCCACCCCGGCCAGTGCAATCGCATGCTCGTTCTCGGCGATGATCAGCCGGTCGTGGACCGCCAGGTCCACGACCGCCACGTTGAACAGGTCCGGGGTGTGGTCCAGCATCCCCAGGATCCGGGTCATCAGCGGGCCGTACTCGTCGATGGCCACGAGTTGCTTGTGCAGGTGCTCGAACGAGGCCCCGGCCGGCCGCAGCCAGTTCTGGAAGATCGAGACGTAGGCGGCGAACGGGATGTCCCCCGCGAGGTCGCGCGCCGCATCGATGGTCAGGGCCATCAGGGCGTGGTGCTCCTCGGGCGTGAGGTCCCCGGCCGAGGCCAGTTCGTCGTCGCAGCTGGCGCCGTCGACGAAGTGCCGGCGGGCAACGATCACGTCGTGCGCGCTGGCGAACAGTCGCACGGAGTCCGCGACGAGCGCATCGGCGGGCAGCGCGGCGGCCTGCTGGGCACTGGCACCGCCCGCCCGCGCCCGCGTGCGCATGATCGCAAGCGCGTGCTCGCGGCCCGCCGGGGTCGCACAGTAGGCCTGCGCACGGGTCCGGACCGGGGCCGGGATCTCATACCCGTGATTGGCGTGCCAGTACTCGAACGGCAGGATCTCGAACAGGTTCGGGATCCTGCGAACTGCTGCGACGGTGTCGTCGAGCTGATCGACACGGCGGTGGCGCAGGATCTGCCACGGCTGCGGCGGCCCGGCTCCCGGGTCGAGGACGAGCCGGGCCTTCTCCGGCGGGGTCTCCAGCTGCCGACCCGCGCAGAACGCGCAGCGCCGGTCCTGGTCGCCCGGCTGCAACGGCAGCGGCCTGGGTGCGGGGGCCGAGAGCGGTCGGTGTGATCGGCCGGGGACTGTCCAGACCACCGTCCCGCTCAACGGTGAGCGCTGGCGGACCGTCCCGTCCGGCAACTGCTGCAGGAGGTAGCCCAGCGGGTCCAGCTCCGGTTCCCGGGCCGGGTCGGGGTTGGCCACGGGACGCCGTCTCAGTGGGCCCCGGCCGACGCCACGGCCAGGGCTGCGTAGCCCGGCTTGATCACGTCGTTGATCAGGGCCAGCCGGGCGTCGAAGTGCAGGAACGATGACTTCATCGCGTTGATGGTCAACCACGCCAGGTCCGCGAGGTCGTAGTCGAAGGCCTCGGTGAGCAGGTGCATCTCGCGGCTCATCGAGGTGTTGGACATCAGCCGGTTGTCGGTGTTGACCGTCACCCGGAAGCCCAGCTCGCGCAGGAGGCCGATCGGGTGGCTCGAGATGGACGCCGCCGCTCCGGTCTGCACGTTCGAGCTCGGGCACATCTCCAAGGGTACCCGCCGGTCGCGGATGTAGGAGGCCAGCCGGCCCAGGTGCACCGACCCGTCGGGCTCGTGGCTGATGTCGTCCATGATCCGCACCCCGTGACCCAGCCGCTCGGCCCCGCACCACTGGATCGCCTCCCAGATGCTGGGCAGGCCGAAGGCCTCTCCCGCGTGGATGGTGAAGTGCGCGTTCTCCCGGCGCAGGTACTCGAAGGCGTCCAGGTGCCGCGTGGGCGGGAAGCCCTCCTCGGCGCCGGCGATGTCGAACCCCACCACGCCTGCGTCGCGGTAGTGCACGACGAGTTCGGCGATCTCAGTGCTGCGCGCAGCAGTGCGCATCGCGATGAGCAGCGTGCGCACGACGATCGGGGTGCCGGCCGCAGCGGCCTCTGCCTCGCCCTCGGCGAAGCCGGCCAGCGACGCCTCGACAACCTCGTGCAGGGTCAAGCCGCCCTCGATGAGCAGCTCCGGTGCGTAGCGCACCTCGGCGTAGACCACGCCATCAGCGGCAAGGTCCAGCGCGCACTCCCGGGCCACTCGCCGGATGGCGTCCTCGGTCTGCATCACGGCGACCGTGTGCGCGAAGGTCTCCAGGTAGCGGACCAGCGAACCGGAGTCCGCGGACTCGTGGAACCAGCGGTCCAACTCGTGCGGATCAGTGCTCGGCAGCCGGTCGTACCCTGTCTCAGCGGCCAGTTCGAGGATGGTCGCCGGACGCAGGCCGCCGTCGAGGTGGTCGTGGAGGAGCACCTTCGGGGCGCGTCGGCAGAGCTCGAGGTCAAGGGTCATGCTCGACAGGCTATCGCCACCGGTGCAGCCCTGGTCACGGTCAGGCGCCGGCGGGAGTCAGGTACGAGCGCGCAGGTCCTCCACGTCGAAGGCATCGGGCAGGATCTCGGCCATCGCCCGGATCCCTGAAGCGGTGTGCAGCAGGCAGGTGGGGCCGCCGTGCTCCCAGAGCAGTTGCCGGCAGCGCCCGCACGGCATCAGGTCGGCACCGTGCTGGTCCACGCAGACCACCGCGACCAGCCGACCACCCCCGGAGGCATGCAACGCGCAGACCATGCCGCACTCAGCACACAGCGTGATGCCGTAGGAGGCGTTCTCCACGTTGCAGCCCGAAACGACCCGGCCGTCGTCGACCAGCCCGGCGACCCCTACCGGGAATCCCGAGTAGGGCGCGTAGGCGTGCTGCATCGCAGCGACCGCCGCCGCGCGCAGGGCCACCCAGTCGACCGTCGCCTGCTCGCTCACCACGCCCCGATCACGACTTGCCCGATCACGACTTGCCCGATCACGACTTGATGTAGGGGACGCCGTCAGCGGCCGGCGCGCGGGACTTGCCGACCAGGCCGGCAACCGCGAACAGGGTGGCCAGGTACGGCGCCATGAGCATGAACTGGCTCGGGATCGGCGTGCCGATGATGCTCAGGACCTGTTGCAGCTGGTCAGCGAAGCCGAACAGCAGGGCCGCCCCGATCGCGCCTATCGGCGACCAGCGGCCGAAGATCATGGCGGCCAGTGCGATGAAGCCCTTGCCGGAGGTCATGTTCTTGCCGAAGGCACCCACCGAGCCGAGGGTGAAGAACGCCCCGCCGAGTCCGGAGACCATGCCGCCGAGCAGCACGTTGCGGAACCGCAGCCTGTTCACGTCGATGCCCACTGTGTCCGCAGCCTTGGGGTGCTCGCCCACAGCCCGGACCCGCAGGCCCCAACTGGTCTTGAACAGCGCGACGTGCACAAGGACCGCGACGACATACATCAGGTACACGATCAGCGACTGGTTGAAAAGCACGGGGCCGATGACGGGTATGTCGGACAGCACCGGGATCGCGATCCGCCCCATCACCGGCGGGCTGTTGTAGGCCTCGACGTTCTCGGAGAGCACGGCCGAGTAGAAGAAGGACGTCAGGCCCAGGACCAGGGTGTTGATCACCACGCCGACGATCACCTGGTCGACGAAGTACGTGACCGAGAAGACGGCCAGGATCCAACCGACCAGCAGGCCGGCGAAGACGGCCGCGAGCAGGCCGAACAGCAGGCTGTTCGTCACCGATCCCACCACCGCGGACAGGAACGCGCCAGCGAGGAGCTGGCCCTCGATCGCGATGTTCACCACGCCGGCCCGCTCGCAGAGGACGCCGGACAGGGCGCCGAAGATCAGCGGGACGCTGAGCAGGATCGTGCCCTGCAGGAGGCCCGTCAGCGGGATCGACTTGCCCGATGCCACCCACGACAGGAACGACATCACGAAGGCGATCCCGTACACCGCCAGCGCCCATGCAGGGACCGGCCTGCGCTTGCGGGCCCAGCCCACGGCCAGCCCGGTCAGCCCCAGGCAGACCACGGCCATGATCAGCGAGAACGCCATGGACGGGACCACGAGATCGGCAACGGCGAACAACTCGCCGCCCAGGGTCAGGTCGAAGGTCGTGCTCTCCCCCGAAGTGCCCATCAGCCCGAACACGACCAGGGCGAACAGGCCGAACAGGCCCATCACGATTGCCGACTTGTAGGAAACGGGCCGCATGACCTCCGGTTCGGCGGTGGCCGGTGCGGCGGATGTGTCGATTGCCATCTCGATGGTCTCCTTCTATGCCGGAGTCTGGGCCCGGAGGCGGAAGATCTTGCGCACCAACGGAGGTGCCGCGATGAACAGCACGATCAGCGACTGGACGACCAGCACGATGTCGATCGGCGTACCGGTGGCCGCCTGCATCGTCGATCCGCCGGCGCGCAGGCCACCCATCAGGATGCCCGCAGCGACCACGCCGCCCGGTCGACTCTTGCCCAGCAGGGCCACCGTGATGGCGTCGAACCCGATGTCACCGGCGATCCCGTTGCCCAGGGCGTACTCGGTGGCCCCACCCAGGATCTGGTTCATGCCGGCCAGGCCCGCCAGGCCACCGGCGACGACCATGACGCCAGTGAGCGCACGCCTGACGTTGATCCCTGCCGTGCGCGCCGCGTTCGGGTTGGCACCGACGGCGCGGAACTCGAACCCAATGGTCGAACGCTCCAGCAGCCACCAGATGAACCACGCAGCCAGCAGGGCGAGGATGAACCCGAAGTTGAGCCGGTAGTCGTCGCCGAGGATCTTCGGCAGCCGTGCCGACTCCGCCACGGCCGGGCTGAGCGGATCATCGCGGCCGGGCCGCTGGAATGCGTCCAGGGTCAGCAGGTACTGCAGCAGGTAGATCGCCACCCAGTTGAGCATGATCGTGACGATCACCTCATGCGCCCCGGTGCGAGCCTTCAGCAGGCCAGCGATACCGCCCCAGATGGCACCGCCGATCAGGCCTCCGAGGATGGCCACGATCAGGTGGATCGGGAACGGCATGTCAAAGGTGAAGCCGATGTAGCCGGCGACGATCGCGCCGATGATCAGCTGGCCCTGCGCACCGATGTTGAACAGGCCCGCCCGGAAGGGAAGCGCCACCGCAAGGCCGGCGAAGATCAAGGACGTCGAGGTGTAGAGGGTCTCGGTGAAGGGCGTGATCGCGTCGCCGACGGTGTAGGCGCTGAAGTTGATCAGCGACCCGGAGAACAGCGCCTTGTAGGCCGACCACACAGAGTCCCAGGCCGCCGAGACGGTGTCCATGGGCTGTGCGAAGAAGTACTGGAGCGATTCACGGACGTCCGGGTCGGCGAACGCGATCAGGAACCCGCTGATCACCAGCGCCAGCAGGAACGACAGGAGGTAGATGACCACCATGTCGACCCAGCCCCGGCGCTGCGTCGGCACGGACCCGGGCTCGGGCGCGGTGACCTCGGTCCTCAGCTCGGTGGTGCTCACTTCGAACCCTCCTCATCGGCGAGGTGTTCCCCGGGTTCGGCCGAACCGGTGGCGGGCTGCAGGTCGGGCGGCGCCGCCCGTGGGGGCACGACGATCGGTTCCTCGGCCAGGTCGTCGCCCACATGCGCAGCGTCGCTGGTCAGGGCTGCCTCCAGCGGGACGCCGGCCATCATGAGCCCGAGGACCCCACGCGGCGTGTCCGGGGCCACGATGCCCACGATCCTTCCCCGGTACATGACCACCACCCGGTCGGCGAGGGCGGCCACCTCGTCGAGCTCGGTGGAGACGAGCAGCACGGCCACCCCGGAGTCACGTTCTGCCACCACCCGCTTGTGGATGAACTCGATGGCGCCCACGTCGACACCGCGGGTCGGCTGGGATGCCAGGAACAGGGAGACGACCGGCTTGGACAACTCGCGGGCGAGCACGACCTTCTGCTGGTTGCCGCCCGACAGGGACCCGCCCGGCAGCTGGACGCCGGTGGTGCGCACGTCGAACTCCGCAACCTTCTCCTCGGCGTTGCGCGCGATGACCGAGGGCTTCATCCGCACCCCGCTGGCGAACGGCTGCTGCTTGTACTGGTCGAGGATCATGTTCTCGGCGATCGAGAAATCCCCCACGAGCCCGTCGTGCGAGCGGTCCTCGGGCACGAAGCCGATCCCGGAGTCCAGGATCTGGCGGGTCGAGCGACCCACGAGCTCCTCGCCGTTGAGCGTGATGGAACCGGTGACGAATTCCTCGAGGCCCATGATGGCCTGGGTCAGCTCGGTCTGGCCGTTGCCCTGGACGCCCGCCACGCACACGACCTCGCCGCCGCGCACGTCGAGGTCCACCTGGTCGACCATCGCCTGCCCGGTGTCGGAGCGGACCGTGACTCCGCGCAGCGACAGCACGACGTCCTTGGGCTGCGCCGCGCCCTTGTCCACCTTGAGGCTCACTGCACGCCCGACCATCGCTTCGGCCAACTCGGTCTCCGAGGCCGTCGGCAGGGCGGTGCCCACCACCTTGCCGCGCCGGATCACCGTGATGACGTCGGCGACGGCCTTGATCTCACGCAACTTGTGGCTGATCATCACCACCGATCGGCCGGCCGCCTTCAGCTGGCGGATGATCTCGAGCAGCTCGTCGGTCTCCTGCGGGGTCAGCACCGCGGTGGGCTCATCGAGGATCAGCACCTGGGCATCCTTGACCAGGGCCTTGATGATCTCCACCCGCTGCTGGACGCCGACCGGGAGATCCTCGACCAGGGCGTCGGGGTCCACCTCCAGGTTGTACTTCCGGGACAGCTCAAGCACCTGGTTGCGGGCCGCCTCGATGTCCAGGAACGCGCCCTTGGTGAGCTCATGGCCGAGCATCACGTTCTCGGCGACAGTGAACACCGGGACGAGCATGAAGTGCTGGTGCACCATGCCGATACCCGCGTCCATCGCGTCACCGGGGTCGTCGAAGACGACCTCCTTGCCATCGATGAGGATCTGGCCCTCGTCCGGTCGGTACAGACCGAACAGGCTGTTCATCAGTGTCGACTTGCCGGCGCCGTTCTCACCGAGCAGGCAGTGGATCTGGCCCGGCTCGACCAGCAGGTCGATGGCATCGTTGGCCGTGAATGTCCCGAACCGCTTGGTGATTCCCCGCAACTGCAGTTGCATGGCCCTACCTCCGCGTCCCCGATGGTGACCTGCCCGCACCATAGCGACCCACCCGACCGGGACTCCTGCCCAGCACGTCGCATTCCTGGCACGGTTGTCGCTGCCCGGCGCGAACCCTCATGCAGCAGCCCCCCGAGCCGATGGCTCGGGGGGCTGCTGTGCGTTGGAGCTGGGTCGGCGGTCAGCCAGCCTGCGGCGAGTTGCTCGACTCGACCGTGATCGTGCCGTCGATGATCTGGGCCTTGAGCGCATCGACCTCAGCAGTCAACTCAGCCGGCACCTTCGACTCGAAGTCGTGGTAGGGGGCCAGCCCCACTCCGTCGTTGGCCAGGGTTCCGATGAACGGCTCGTTGCTGAAGTTGCCGGCCACCGTATCGGCGGTGGCTGTCTCCACAGCGGTCGAGATGCCCTTCAGCACCGTGGTCAGGAAGACATCCTTGTACTGCGAGGCGGACTCGTAGCCGTCGGTGTCGACCCACACGATGGACACCTTGCCGCCGGACTCCTGGGCCGCGGCAGCAGCGCCGAGGCCAGTGCCACCGGCGACCGGCATGATGATGTCCGCACCCTGCTGGATCAGGTTGTTGGCCAGGTTCTTGCCGCCGGTCTGGTCGTCGAACTTGCCGGCGAACAGGCCGTCCTGCTTCTCCTTGTCCCAGCCGAGCAGCTTGACGTCAGCGCCCTTGTCCGCGTTGTACTTGTCGACGCCGTCAGCGAAACCGTCCATGAACACCGAGACGGTCGGCAGCTTGATGCCACCGAAGGTACCCACGGTGCCGGTCTCGCTCATCCCTGCGGAGAGGTAGCCGGCCAGGTAGGCGGCCTCCGCGGTGTTGAACAGCAGCGGCTTGATGTTCTCGACCGGCGCACCGTCATTCGTCGGGTTCTCGTCGACGATCGTGAACCGCTCGTCGGGATTGGCGTTGGCGCCAGCCAGTGTCGCGTCGCCCAGCGAGAAGCCGACGGTCACGATGATGCCGCAGTCCTCGGCGATGAGGCTGTTGACGTTCGGGGTGTAGTCCGACTCGGACTTGCTGGTCACGTACTTGACCTCGATGCCCTGGCTGGCCGCTGCAGCCTGCAGGCCGGCCCACGCCGAGGCGTTGAACGAGCGGTCGTCAATGCCACCCTGGTCGGTGACCATGCACCCCAGGAAGTCCGCTGCAGCAGCACCGCCGCTACCAGAGGGGGCCGCACCCTCCTCAGGTGCCTCGCCGCACGCGGCGAGGGCGAGGACTGCAATCGCGGAGACCGCGAGCAAGCGTGTCTTCATCAGTTCTCCACTTCATCGTCGACGAGGCGCCGGCGCGCCAGAACACGTCAACTGGGCACTCTACCTGTGGCTCAGGGGATGCCCCGGCCAGCGGACACCGCGGACGGACACGATTCGATCACGATCTGCCGGCGTGCCGGGTGAGCTGCTCCCGGGCGGTCGAGAGCACTGCGTCAGGGGTGAAGCCGAACCGTTCGATCAACTCCTTCAGTGGGGCGGAGGCGCCGAACGTGGACATCCCGATGATGGCTCCGTCGGGCACGTATCGCTCCCAGCCCAGCGTGGAGCCCTGCTCCACCGCCAGCCGGGCCCGGACGGCGGGCGGCAGCACTGACTCCCGATAGGCCTGGTCCTGCCGGTCGAACAGCGCCCACGACGGCATGCTCACGACGCGGGCGGCGACCCCCTCAGCTGTGAGCGACTCGTAGGCCCCGACGACCAGGGCGACCTCGGAGCCCGACCCGATCAGGATCACCTCCGGTGCGCGCCCGTCCGGGGGGTCGGCCAGCACGTAGGCACCGCGCGCCAGCCCGGACGCGGGGGCGTATCGCGTGCGGTCGAGGGTGGGAAGTGCCTGCCGGGACAGGAACAGCGCGACGGGGTCATGGCGCATGGGCAGCAGCACCCGCCAGGCCTCGGCGACCTCGTTGGCGTCCGCCGGGCGGATGTCGATCAGGCTGGGGACCGCGCGCAGTGACACGATCTGCTCGACGGGCTGGTGGGTGGGTCCGTCCTCGCCGACGCCGATGGAGTCGTGGGTGAACACGTGGATCACCGGGAGTTCCATCAGCGCCGAGAGCCGGATCGCACCGCGCTGGAAGTCCGAGAAGATCAGGAACCCGGCCTGGTAGGGCCGCACCTTGCACAGCGCGAGGCCGTTGGCGATGCAGCCGGCGGCATGCTCGCGGACGCCGAAGTGCAGGTTCCGGCCTGCCCGGTCGTCGGCGGAGAAGTCCCCGGCTCCCTCGAAGGTCAGCAGCGTCTTGGTCGAGGGACCGAGGTCCGCAGCCCCGCCGATGAGCCAGGGCAGGTTCGGCGCGATGGCGTTGAGCACCTGCCCGTTGGCCTCCCGGCCGGGCACTCCCTTCGCGTCGGCGGGGAACTCCGGGATATCGGCGTCCCACCCCTCGGGCAGCTCGCGGCGCTGGATCCGGTCCAGGTGGTCGACCAGCTCCGGGAACTGCTTCGCGTAGCGCGCGTGCAGGTCCTCCCAGGCCTCGCGCAGGGCTCGGCCACGCGCACCGACGCCCGCGTCGAAGTGCGCGTACACCTCATCGGGGACCAGGAAGGACTCGTCCTGCGGCCAGCCGTAGAAACGCTTGGCGCCGCGGATCTCCTCGGCGCCCAGAGGCTCGCCGTGCGCGCCGTGCGTGCCCTCCTTCGTGGGCGCGCCGTAACCGATCCGCGAGTCGACGATGATCAACGTCGGGCGGTTGGGCTCGGACTTGAACGTGCGGAACGCGCGGGCGAGCATCCGCCGGTCGTTGGCGTCGCCGACCCGGGTGACGTTCCAACCCAGGCCGATGAACTTCGTGGCGATGTCGTCGCTGAAGGCCAGCGACGTGCTGCCCTCGATCGTGATCCCGTTGTTGTCATAGATCCAGCACAGGTTGTCCAGCGCGAGATGACCGGCCAGGGAGGCCGCCTCCTGCGCGACTCCTTCCATCATGCAGCCGTCGCCGCCGATGGCGTACACATCGAAGTCGAACATCTCGAACCCGGGCCGGTTGAAGGTGGCCGCCTTCCACTTGGAGGCCATCGCCATGCCGACGCTGGTGGCGTAACCGGTGCCCAGCGGACCGGTCGTGCACTCCACCCCCGCAGTCCAGCGGTACTCGGGATGGCCGGGGCACTTGGAGTCCAACTGTCGGAACGACTTCAGGTCATCCAGGCTCACGGAGGGTTCGCCCAGGGTCTCGTACTTGGGGTTGACCGAGCGCACCCCGGTCAGGTGCAGCAGCGAGTAGAGCAGCGTCGAGGCGTGCCCCGCGGAGAGCACGAAGCGGTCACGATTCGCCCAGATCGGCTGGGCGGGGTCAAAGCGCAGGAACTCCTGCCACAGCGTGTAGGCGACGGGTGCCAGCGCGATCGGCGTGCCCGGATGCCCGGAGTTGGCGGCCTGCACCGCGTCCATCGCCAAGGTACGCATCGTTGCCACAGCCAGGTCGTCGGGATCGGGGATGTTCACCGTGCTCACCATGTGGACTCCATTCACGTTGGGGCCCAGTCTGGCAACGCACGGTCGAGGAGGCGCGACAGGAGGGCCGGTTCGCTATGTTCGGGGCAGTCGCCGCCAGCCGCCGACGGCCTCATGATGAAGGAGCGTTCGATGGTGCTGCTGGAGATCTTCGGATGGGTGAGCTCAGGGCTGGTCGTCCTCTCCCTGATGCAGGCACGCGTCCTGCGGTTCCGCGTGATGAACCTGGTCGGTGCGGCGATGGCGACGCTCTACAACTCGGCGTTGGGCATCTGGCCCTTCGCCGCGATGAACGCCGCGATCACCGTGATCGACATCTACTGGCTGATCCGGCTGCTCAGAGAGCGCCATGACGAGGCCGCCTACCAGGTGGTCGAGGTGGGCATCGACGACGCATACCTGGCCCACCTGCTGCGGGTGAACGCGGCGGACGTGCGGACGGTCTACCCCGACTTCGAGGTCCCCGTGGCCGGGTCTGCGGGCGGGCCCATGGGAGGGCCGGAAGCCGGTGGCACCGAGCAGGACCGATCCGCGTTCCTGGTCCTGCGCGGCGACGAGACGGTCGGCATGGTCGTGGTCCGAGATGCCGGGTCCGGCGTGGGACAGGTCGAACTCGACTACGTGACACACCGGTTCCGCGACTTCACCCCGGGCGAGTTCGTCTACCGCAGCTCCGGGATCTTCGCGGACAAGGGCTTCGACCGGCTGCGCCTGCGCGACGTGCCC
Organism: uncultured Actinomycetes bacterium; assembly: GCA_963781015.1. Taxonomy (GTDB): domain Bacteria; phylum Actinomycetota; class Actinomycetes; order S36-B12; family CAIYMF01; genus Prado023. The sequence continues at coordinate 42,986 of CAWAEB010000011.1, forward strand.
GGCGAGCGCGGGTACTACGAACGCGTCGGCTTCCACCAGGTCGACGGCTACTGGGAGCGACCTGTGGAACGGGCCGCTGCCTGAGCACCGCACCCCTCCCCGAGCCAGCGCGCGGGGCAATCCTGGCCCCTACGCGAAGAACTTGTGCGGTTGCCCGCGCTAGAGGTCGGTCAAGCGCACAGGTTCCCGGTCGGCGGCCCCGGTGGGGTGCCCGCGTGCACCGTGGGCTGTGGACAGACGATGGATGCTCCTCGGCGCCGGCCGCACGATGAACCGCATGCCCCTGCGCAACCCGGAGCTCGGCCGAGCCATGGCCAACGTCCGCCTGATCGCCGCCGAGCAGGCGGGCGTCTGCACCCGCCGCCAGGCGCGGACCGCCGGCCTGTCTGCCGATGCGATCGAGCGCCTCCTCACCCGCGGACCCTGGACTGCCGTGCACCGGGGCGTCTACTGGACCGACACCGGGCCGGTTGCGCTGCACGCCCGGATGTGGGCCGAGCACCTGGCGCTGGGCCCGAGCAGCGTGATCGGCGGACTCACGGCCGCGGCCTATTGGGGCCTGATGGAGGCCGAGCATCACGGCCCGATCGAGGTGCTTGTGGCGCAGGAGTGCACCCGCGTCGCCCGCGATGTGCGCACCCGCAGGATCCCAGACCCGGGAGCCCGGGCGCACCCGGCCCGGCGGCCCCCGGTCACAACCATCGAGGACACGGTGTGTGACGCCGTGGCCGCCAGCAGCTCGGACGCGAGGGCTGCGGAGGTCGTCCTGCGGGCCGCCCGGCTCCGGCTGACCTCACCCCAGCGCATCCTTGAGACCGCGGCCGGACGCGCTCGCCTGGGTCGGCGAGCCCTGCTGCGCGCCCTGTGCGCCGATGTCCTCGAGGGCGTGACCAGTCCGCTGGAGGCCGCGTACCGGACCCGTGTCGCACGCGCGCACCAGCTGCCCGGCGAGCTGCGACAGGTGGCTGCACTGTCGATGGGTTACCGCCGGGTGTACCGGGACATCGAGTATCCCGAGCAGGGCGTGATCATCGAGTTGGACGGCCGGCTGGGGCACGAACGGGAGTCTGGCGTCCTGCGCGACCAGTTCCGCGACAACGCGGCGACCCTGACCGGTAGGGCCACATTGCGCTTCGGGTGGCCGGGCGTCATCGGGGAGTCCTGCCAGGTGGCTGGCCAGGTCAGCAGCCTGCTGCAGCTGCGGGGCTGGACCGGCACCCCGCGTCCCTGTGGACCGGGATGCGCTCTGGGGCGGCGCTGACCGCCGCGCGCCCCCGCCCGCCAGCTCCGCCCCGGCAGTTCCGCCCCGCCCCGCCATGGGAACCTGAGCGGTTGTGCCCGCAAGAGGCCGGTCAACCGCACAGGTTCCGGTTCTGTTGGGGGCGGGGGGGCGCGGAGGGCATCCTCGCCAGTGCGGTGCGCGGCCCCGGGACTAGACTGCCCAGCAAATGGCGGAAGCCCCGCCATGGATGCCCATTACGCTGCCAAGGAGGCTCCACCGATGGCCAGTGCGCCTGCGGGGACGCTGTATCGCGGCGGTGAGGGGATGTGGTCCTGGGTGGCCCATCGCATCACCGGCGTCGCGATCTTCTTCTTCCTGTTCGTCCACGTGCTCGACACCGCCCTCGTGCGGGTCTCCCCGGAGGCCTACGACGAGGTCATCGAGACCTACAAGACCCCGATCGTCGAACCTGATGGAGGTCGGCCTGGTCGGCGGCGGTGCTCTACCACGCGCTCAACGGCGTGCGGGTCATCCTGGTCGACTTCTGGGCCGAGGGCCCGCGCCACCAGAAGGGCATGTTCCGCGGCATCGTGATCGTCTGGGTCCTGATCATGATCCCGGCGCGCCGTACTTCATGCTCAAGCACACCGCCGAAGCCCTGTTCGGGAGCACCTCATGAGCCTTGACGATCGCCGACCCGCGCATCGCGCGCAGCACCGGCCGAGCGCGAGCAACTTCGAGATGTACGTCGTGGCTGTTCATGCGGTTCTCCGGCGTCGTGCTGGTCTTCCTGGTGCTCGGCCACCTGTTCATCATGACGTCCTGCGACGGCGGCGTGCACCGGATCGACTTCAACTTCGTCGCCGGCGCTGGGCCAGCCCGTTCTGGCAGATCTGGGACCTGCTGATGCTGTGGCTGGCCATGCTGCACGGCGGCAACGGCATGCGCACGATCATCGACGACTACGCCGCACGGACGGCACCCGGTTCTGGCTGAACGCCGCTGCTGGTCGCTGGCCTCGGTGTTCACGCTCGTGCTGGGCACCCTGGTGATCTTCACCTTCGACCCGAACATCGCCTGATCGGAGAGTGGCGCCAGCCATGCAGAACCACCGCTACGACGTCGTCATCGTCGGCGCCGGCGGCGCCGGCATGCGCGCGGCCGTCGAGGCCGGGCCGCGCGCCCGCACCGCGGTGCTGACCAAGCTCTACCCGACCCGCTCCCACACCGGCGCGGCCCAGGGCGGCATGTGCGCCGCGCTGGCCAACGTCGAGGAGGACAACTGGGAGTGGCACACCTTCGACACCGTCAAGGGCGGCGACTACCTGGCCGACCAGGACGCCGTCGAGATCATGGCCAAGGAGGCCATCGACGCGGTGCTCGACCTGGAGAAGATGGGGATGCCGTTCAACCGCACCCCCGAGGGCCGCATCGACCAGCGCCGGTTCGGCGGGCACACCCGCGACCACGGCAAGGCCGCCGGTGCGCCGCGCCTGCTACGCCGCCGACCGCACCGGCCACATGATCCTGCAGACGCTGTACCAGAACTGCGTCAAGCACGACGTCGAGTTCTTCAACGAGTTCTACGTGCTCGACCTGCTGCTGACCGAGGTCGCCGGCCAGGCCCGGACCACCGGCGTCGTCGCCTACGAGCTGGCCACCGGCGACATCCACGTCTTCCACGCCAAGGCCATCGTGTTCGCCACCGGCGGCTCCGGCCGGATGTACAAGACCACCTCCAACGCGCACACCCTGACCGGCGACGGCCTGGGCATCGTCTTCCGCAAGGGACTTCCGCTGGAGGACATGGAGTTCCACCAGTTCCACCCGACCGGCCTGGCCGGGCTGGGCATCCTGATCTCCGAGGCCGTCCGCGGCGAGGGCGGCATCCTGCTCAACGGCGACGGCGAGCGCTTCATGGAGCGCTACGCGCCGACCATCGAGGACCTCGCCCCGCGCGACATCGTCGCCCGCTCGATGGTGCTCGAGGTCCTCGAGGGCCGCGGCGCCGGACCGAACAAGGACTACGTCTACATCGACGTACGCCACCTCGGCGCCGACGCAGCTCGAGGCCAAGCTGCCCGACATCACCGAGTTCGCCCGCACCTACCTCGGCGTGGACCCGGTCACCGAACTGGTGCCGGTGTACCCGACCGCCACTACGTGATGGGCGGCATCCCGACCAACGTCAACGGCCAGGTGCTCGCGCGACAACAACACCGTCGTGCCCGGCCTGTACGCCGCCGGCGAGTGCGCCTGCGTGTCGGTGCACGGCGCCAACCGGCTGGGCACCAACTCGCTGCTGGACATCAACGTGTTCGGCCGCCGCGCCGGCATCGCCGCCGCCGAGTACGCGGCGACCGCCGACTTCGTCGACCTGCCCGAGAACCCGGCGCAGATGGTGGACCGGCTGGTCGGCGACATGCTCTCCGAGCACGGCAACGAGCGCGTCGCCGACATCCGCGGCGCGCTGCAGCAGTCGATGGACAACAACGCCGCGGTGTTCCGCACCGAGGAGACCCTCAAGCAGGCGCTCGACCGACATCCACGCGCTCAAGGAGCGGTACTCGCGAATTACCGTGCACGACAAGGGCAAGCGCTACAACAGCGACCTGCTCGAGGCCATCGAGCTGGGCTTCCTGCTGGAGCTGGCCGAGGTCACCGTCGTCGGTGCGCTGAACCGCAAGGAGTCCCGCGGCGGGCACGCCCGCGAGGACTACCCGAACCGCGACGACACCAACTACATGCGCCACACCATGGCCTACAAGCGAGGTGGCCGACGGACCGCTCTCGACATCCGGCTGGACTACAAGCCCGTCGTGCAGACCCGCTACGAGCCGATGGAGCGGAAGTACTGATGGCCACCGACTACCGCACAGCCAGCCGCGACAGCCCGGCCCCCGCTGCGCCAGGCCCCGACCGACGCCGTTCACGGTGACGCTCGAAGATCGCGCGGTTCAACCCGCGAGGACCCCGACGCCGCCGGCTGGCAGAGCTTCCCGGTGCCGTGCTCCCCACCGACCGGCTGCTCGACGCTGCTGCACTACGTCAAGTGGTACCTCGACGGCACGCTGACGTTCCGGCGCTCCTGCGCGCACGGCGTCTGCGGCTCGGACGCCATGCGGATCAACGGCGTCAACCGGCTGGCCTGCAAGGTGCTGATGCGGACCTGAACGCCAAGCAAGCCGATCACCGTCGAGCCGATCCGCGGCCTGCCGGTGGAGAAGGACCTCGTCGTCGACATGGAGCCGTTCTTCGACGCCTTCCGCGCGGTCAAGCCGTTCCTGATCACCACCGGCAACCAGCCGACCAGGGAGCGCATCCAGAGCCAGACGACCGCGCCCGCTACGACGACACCACCAAGTGCATCCTGTGCGCGTGCTGCACCACCACGTGCCCGGTGTTCTGGAGCGAGGGCAGTACTTCGGCCCGGCCGCGATCGTCAACGCGCACCGGTTCATCTTCGACAGCCGCGACGAGGGCGCCGCCGAGCGCCTCGACATCCTCAACGCAGGGACGGCGTGTGGCGCTGCCGCACCACGTTCAACTGCACCGAGGCCTGCCCGCGCGGCATCGAGGTGACCAAGGCGATCCAGGAGGTCAAGCGCGCGCTGATCTTCCGCGGCTGACCCCGCGAGCGCCCGCACGCGACATCCGCGGCCCGGTCGGTGGAATCCTCCAACTTCCCGGGCCGCGTCGCTGCCGGGAACCGGCCCCCCGGCCGCCTAGCCTGTGACCCGTTATGAGTGCCTCTTCCCGCGCGCTCGCCGCGCTCACACTGTCCGTCGGGCTGCTCCTGCCCGCATCCGCAACGCTGGCGCTGCCGGCCGAGGATTCCGCACCGGTGGCCCCAGCCGACGGCTCTGCCCAGGCGTCGGCCGACGTCCCGATCCCGACCGGGGACGCGGTGGCCAACACCAGCATCGAGGTCCCCGACTTCGGCACCGCGAGCTGGATCCTGGCCGACCTGGACACCGGCGAGATCCTGGCTGCGCGCAACGCGGAGGCTCCGGTCCGCCCAGCCTCCACGTTCAAGCTGCTGACCGCCCTGACGGTGGCCCCGCGGCTGGCTCCCGAGCAGCCGTACCGTGCGGTGAAGGCCGACGAGGAGGCCGAGGGCAACCGGGTCGTGCTCTACAAGGGCCAGGAGTACAAGGTCTCGGACCTGCTGCACGCCGCACTGCTGCCCAGCGCCAACGACGCTGCGCAGGCGTTGGCCCGCGCCAACGGCGGGCTCGACGTGACCGTCGAGCAGATGAACGCAGAGGCGGCCCGGCTCGGCGCCACGAAGACGACGGCGAAGAATCCCAGCGGTCTGGACGACGACGGCCAGGTGACCACAGCCCTGGACATGGCGCTGATCGGTCGGGCTGCGTTCGCCAACCCGGAGATCGCCGAGTACCTGAAACTCCGCACAGTCGACTTCCCGGGCAGGAACGAGGCAGGCAAGCCAATCATCTACCCGGTCTACAACCACAACAAGATGCTGGCCCACGACAACTTCATCGGGCCGATCGGCGGCAAGTCCGGCTACACCACCAAGGCCGGCCGGACCCTGGTGGCGGCTGCGGATCGCAATGGCCGGCGGCTGCTGGTCACGATGTTCCACATCGGCGGCAACACCTACCGGTCCGGCGAGCAGTTGCTCGACTGGGGGTACGCGAACCTCGGCTCGCTGGCCCCCGTCGGGACCCTGCCCACCCCGAACGCGCCCACGCCCGTGTTCGACCGGACGATCCTGCCGCTGCCCGAGGTGGGCACTGCCCCAGTGAACCGCGCGTCGACATCCGAGCAGGCCCCGGACGCGGACGCACCCACGGCGACGACGGGCGCGGGCTTCGAGCTTCCGGGGCTGCCCTCGGCGCTGACGGTGCTGACCCTGCTGATCGGCATCGTCGTGGCCCTGCGCGCCCGGGTCTACTGGATCGCTCATCGCAACCGCACCGGGTGGACCGAGCTGGACCAGTGGGCACGGCGTCAGGCCCGCTCGTCGGCACGCCGCGGTCCGGCGGATCACCGGGTCCGACCGACCGCGACGGAGCAGGCCCGCGAAACCGACGAGGACCTGATCGGCGCGCGCCGGTAGCCGGCTGAGCCGGACGAACGAAACCCCCCACCGTCGCCGCCAGGGGGTCGGGGTACGCACCTGATCTGGGTGGGTTCGGTGGCCACTTGGCCCCGCAAAGCCACACAGCTCGTGCCGAGTTGAACGCAGCCCAGCCGCTACAGCCGACCGGCCTCGTGCACGCGGCGCAGGAAGTCCTGGGTGCGTCGGTCCTGCGGGTCCCCCAGCAGCGCCTGCGGGGTGCCACGCTCCACGATCGTGCCCGCAGACAGGAAGCAGACCTCGTCAGCGACCTGCTCAGCGAAGCCCATCTCGTGGGTGGCGATGACCATCGTCATGCCCTCCCCCTTGAGCTCGCGCACGGTCGTGAGCACCTCGTTGACCAGCACCGGATCCAGCGCGGAGGTCACCTCGTCCATGAGCATGAGTCGCGGGGCGACCGCCATCGAGCGCACGATCGCCACCCGCTGCTGCTGGCCGCCGGACAGTCGGTCGGGGTACTGCGCGGCCTTGTCGGCCAGGCCGAACCGCTCGAGCAGCGCCCGGCCGCGCTCCTCGGCCTGCGCCCTGCCCACCCCGTGGACCTTGCGTGGGGCAAGGGTGACGTTGTCCAGCACGCTCAGGTGCGGGAACAGGTTGAACGACTGGAAGACCATCCCGATCTGGCGGCGCACGTCGTCAGGGTCGACCGCCGGGTCGGTGATGTCCCAGCCGTCCAGGTGGATCACCCCGTCGTCGACCGGGGTGAGCAGGTTGATGCAGCGCAGCAGCGTGGACTTTCCCGAGCCGCTGGCCCCGATCAGCACCGTGACCGTGTGCTCGGGCACCGCCAGGGAGACGCCGCGCAGCACGTCCTCGGCGCCGAAGGACTTGTGCACGTCCTGCACCGCGAGCCGCGGCATGGCGCGGCCGGCCGGCTCAGCGCCGGTCATCCGCCCACCTGGGCGTTCTGCCGCGTGATCGCGCGGTGCACGAATCGGTCGGTGACCCGGGTCAACGGCACGGTGAGGAGCAGGAACAGCACGGCTGCCACCACGTAGGGCGTGTAGTTGAAGGTCCGCGACGACTCGATCTGCGCGGCCCGGATCGCGTCGATGACGCCGAGCACCGAGATCAGGCCTGTGTCCTTGAGCAGGGACACGAAGTCGTTGAGCAACGGTGGCACGACCCGTCGGATGCCCTGCGGCAGGACCACGAAGCGAAGCGCCTGGCCCGAGGTCAGCCCCAGGGAACGAGCCGCGGCCACCTGGCTGGGATGCACCGACATGATCCCGCTGCGCAGCACCTCGGCGACGTAGGCCGAGTAGACCAGCACGATGGCCGCCGTGCCCAGCACGATCACCGACGAGGTCATCCCGGACAGGCCCAGGGCAGGCACACCGAACCCGACGAGCAGGAGGACCAGCAGGGTCGGCACGCCTCGGAACAGGTCGACATACACAGTGGCCAGGATGCGGAACGGCGCCAGCGCCGGGGCACTGGAGGTGCGGGCCAGGGCCAGCGCCAGGCCCAGCACGGCGATCAGCACCGAGCCGATCAGGGTCAACCGGATGTTCAGAAGCAGGCCCTCGAACACTGCGGGGAGCACCTCGACCGCATAGGTCAGGTCGAAGAACGTGCTGCGCACGACCGGCCAGCCCGGGGAGCGCACGACGACGGCGACCAGCGCGCCGAGCACCAGCACCGTGGAGGCGCCCGCGATCCCGATGCGCCGACGGGACTGCCGCTGGCGCACGCTGCGCCGGCGGAGCTCCTCGGCGCTGGGAGTGCGCGCGCCCGCTGGTTGGCTCACCGAATGGCTACTGGAGAGTGGGTGCGCCCGCGTCGGTGCCCAGCCACGTCTCCTGCAGCGTGGCCAACGTCCCGTCGGCGCGCAGCATGTCCACTGCCTGGGTGGTGCACGCCGTCAGCGCGCTGTCGTTGGCCAGCAGGATCCCGAACTGGTCGGTGGGGCTGCCCTCGACGCCGGGCAGCTGGCCGACCAGCACGCCGCCGTCGATCTCCTCGGCAACCAGGTAGAACGCAGTGGGCAGGTCCACGACGATGCCGTCGATCTGGCTGTTCTTCAGGGCACTGACAGCCGCGGCGTTGTCGTTGTAGACACGCACCTCCTGGCCGGTGTTCAGCGCCTGGGCCGACTCCAACGAGGTGGACCCGACCGCTGCGCCGAGCTGGGCATCGGCGAGGTCGGCCAGCGACGTGGCATCGGCGATCGCGGACTCGCTGTCGGCGACGATCGCCTGGTTGACGTCATAGTAGGAGGAGGAGAAGTCCACTGCCTTCTCCCGGTCAGGCGTGATCGAGAACTGCTGCAGGTTCCAGTCGAAGTCCTTGGCCCCCGGCGCGATCGCGCCATCGAAGGTGGTCCGCACCCACTTCACGTCCGCCTTGTCGTAGCCCAGCTTGGCCGCTGCCGCGTAGGCCACCGCGGGCTCGAAGCCCTCGCCGGACTCCGGGGCGTCGTCGACCGCCCACGGCTCGTAGGCCGGCTGGCCAGTGGCCACCACGAGCGTGCCCGGGGTCTTGGTCTGCAGGCTGGCCTTGTCGCAGGTGACGCTCGGTGAGGCGGCATCCGGGGTGTCACCGGCGGCCTCCTGCGAGGTCGAGCAGGCAGTCAGGGCCAGTCCGGCCGCGGCAAGGGCCGCGAGCATGCGCGTGCGGGTCATGGGTCCTCCGTGGAGTGGGGTCTGCGGACCCGAAGATACCCGCTGAGCGACGACGCCCCCGCATCGCCACGGGGGGCTTGGTCAGACGCTGCCTGCGCCGGCCCCGGGTGGCACCGCGGGCAGGGCACCTGATTCGATTCCTGCCGGCGCCATCGCGGGTTCGGGGCGCAGGGCGCGCACCGCCAGGACCATCGCCCAGACCAGGGCCACGATCCGCACGGTCTGGATCACGATTCCGACGAGGCCGCCGTCGATGATGTCTATGTAGGAGAACGGGTAGAGGGCCTGCGCGGCCAGGGCGGTGATCGCCACCGGGACGATCGCCCGACGCATCGCGGGCGAGCCGGCGGCCCACACCAGGGCCAGCATCCCGACCAGCCACACGTTGTACTGCGGCGACAGCACGCGGGAGGTGACCATCAACCAGAGGATGGCCACGAACGCGATGTCGGCCACCGGAACGTGGTCCAGCCGGCCCGTCGCCCGGGCGGCGATCAGGGACAGCAGGCCGATCGCGGTCAGCACGACGAGCCACGGCGCGATCGCATCGGCCAGTGGTACGCCCACCTCCGAGGAGCCGTACCGGAAGGCCTCGGGCACGTCATGGCCGACGAACAGCCGCGCCCAGACGAACGGCAGCGCCGCCACGGACTCGGTCTGCAGCCCACGCGCCTCCCCGTTGCCCAGGAAGCTGCTGCCCACGCCGGGGAAGGCCCAGGCAGCGGTCACCAGGACCACCGCGGTGGTCAGGGCCGCACCGGCCGCGCCACGCAGCCAGGCACGCTGGCTCAGAGCCAGGGCCATCACGGCCGGCCACACCTTCAGGGCTCCCCCGACGGCCAGGATCGCTCCGGCAGCCACCCGGACCGCCAGCGCCAGCAGACCGGCCATCGCCGCGAGCGTGGGGATGACGTCGTAGCGTCCGTAGAGGATCGGGCCGACCAGCAGCGGCGCCAACAACCAGATGACGTAGCCGTCCCAACGGCCCCGGGACCGCGCGTCGCGGGCCAGCAGCCAGCTGATGGCGACGTCGATGGCCACGAACAGGACCGCGAACAGCCAGGGCTGGGCACCGATCAACCCGATGGCGCCGAACACGAAGGCCGCCAGCGGCGGGTACTGCCACATCGGGTCGTCGAGGGGCACCTGGCCCTGTGCGAGCAACTGACCCCACCCCGAGTAGACGTTGAGGTCGTCGAAGAGATGCTTCCAGTCGTGGTGGAACATCATGCCCAGGGCCACCAGGGCGACCAGGGCTCGAGTGCCGAACCACCAGGTCCGCCGGTAGCGCGGTTCGGCCAGCCGGGCCGGATCGGGCGTCAGCGCTTCCGGGAGGGCGCGCAGGCGGGAGGGCATGGACACGACACCAGTCTGCCCGTGCAGCGCCTCGGCAAACCCCGAGGTGCTGCTGGTCGGCGCCCGCGGCTACTGGTAGGACACCCACCACGGCTGCGGATCGACGCCGAACGTGGTCTGCGGGCTGGGCATCGGTTCGTCCTCGTCGTAGAAGTTCTTCCAGCCGAACCGCAATGCCTTGGGCGCCCGGGCACGCAGCGCTGCCCACGTGTCGAGCTTCTGGCCCAGGGTGCCGTCGCCATCCATCTGGACGATCACGGCCAGCTCGTCATGGTCGAGGTCGAGGGCGGCTCGGTCGGTGATCATGTCGGTGCGGAACTGGTGGAGCAGCACCATCTTCTGCGGCAGGTGGTGGGCTGCGGTCAGCTCGGCCAACCACGCCATCGTCTCGTTGATCTCCGCCGCGCTCACGCTGCCGACCTTGGCCAGCGGCTTCTGGTTGCCGTAGAGCCGCCACTCCGGGTCCAGGGCCAGGCCGACGTTCGGTTCGAGCAGCAGCTGCTCGTACTCACGGGCCTGGCGCAGGAAGTCCGACCTCCCCGACTGCAGGTCCAGGACCACGTAGATGCCGGCGGCTGTGGCGGCGTCCACGAGGGGTGCCAGGACGTCGATGTCCCACTCCCGGGAGTAGTCGCCGTCCTTGCCTGCCGAGCCGGCGGCCACCGTGGCGATTATCTCGAACGCGGGCACGATGGTGTCGTCGGTCAGGTCCTCGTACTGCGCAGCGAGCGTGCGGGCACGGGTCACCGAGGCCTCGGGTCCCTGCTCTCCGAGGACGCCCATCGCCCCGGTCCGCGGGTGGCCGTAGAGCGCCACATAGCGCTTGTCGTCGAAGATCGTCTGCCCACCACCGGGCAGCTGCACGCCGGTGGCGGCCACGGCCACCCGTTGGCCGAACACGTCGTCGGACCCGAACTCGCGACCCACCCCGATCGCGACCGTCGGGGCATCGGCGGCGATGGCCTTCACATCGGCCGGGCGGACCCGTGGGTCGGAGTTGCCGACCTCGATCGGGGTCACCCCGGCGGCGTGGAGGGTCGCCAGCGCAGCGGCCGCGTCGATCCGGTCCGGGGAGTCGGGTTCGATGAGGCTGACCACCTCGGCGAGCGGGGTGGTCGCCTCGAACTCGGGCAGCTGTGCCGGGGAGGTCACGACCGTGACGCCGGGCAGGTCCGGTGGGTTGGGGCCGACGTGCAGCACGACCGTGGTGCCCAGGCGGGCGAGTTCGGCGGCCACCGGAGCCAGGGAATCCGCCACAGCGGGGCTGGCAGATGCCTCGGGGCTGGCAGGGGTCTCGGGGCCGGCCGATGCGTCGGTACCGGCCGAGGCGTCCGGGCTGACTGACTCGGGCAGCACCAGGAGTGGGACGCTGAGGCTGATGGAGTGCGGAACGGCCAGGGCAACGGCGCTCGGATCAGCGGTCACCGCCACCGGGCTGGCCCTCCAGACCGCTTCGCTGGCCTGGATGGACAGCCTCTGGGCACTGCGTCCGTCAAGGACCACCGAGTTCACGGGCGCCTCTGCACTCGCGGCCGGCGGTGCGTCTGGGATCCCCACACTCGGGCCGTCGCCCGCGCTCGAGCCGGTGCAGGCGCCGAGTGCCAGGGTGCTGGCCACCAGCCCGGCCAGCAGCAGACGCCGGGCGCGCGTCACGGTTCCTCCGTCGGGTTGATGACCGGGCCATCGCTGGGCCCACCGGTCTCATCGACCGCCTCGGGGGCGGGCTGGCCGCCGACCTGGCAGGGGTCGACGCCCTTCACCGCCAGCACCGTGGCGGCCGCGTCATTGAGGCGATCAACGCTCACTGTGCCGTTCTTCACGGCCTTTCGCATCGCGCGCCGACCCTCCTGGGAGCCGCCGGGGCCAACGATCCCGAGGTCCCCGCCCGCGGCGATGAACCCGACCAGGGCACCACCCTGGGTGGGCTCCCCCGACGCCGCCATCCCCAGCGCGTCGCTGACGATCAGGCCATCGAAGCCCAGCTCCTCGACCAGCAGGCCCTCGATCGCGCGGGCCGACTGGCTGGCCGGCGTGTCGGAGTAGCCGGGGATGGTGGTGTGCCCGACCATCACACCCACGTCGACCACGCTGGGGATCTCGCGGAAGGGCACGAGGTCGACCTCGCGCAACTGGTCGATCGGCGGGCCGACCGCGCGCTCGTAGTGGGTGTCCGCGGTGGCGCTGCCCTGGCCGGGGAAATGCTTGAGCACCGGCAGCAGGCCGCCCCCGGAGTAGCCCTGCGCGGCAGCTGTGCCGAACTCGGTGACCACGTCCGGATCGTCGGAGTAGGCCCGCGAACCGATGCCCGGACCGTGCCCGACGTCCACCACCGGGGCGAACACCAGGTCCACGCCCCAGTCGGCCAGGGCCTGGCCGTGCTCGGCGTACATCTCGCGGACCTGCTCGGGCGTCATCGTCGTGGCCTGACGCTGAGCTGAGGGGATCGCACCGATCACGTCGGCGTAGCGCGAGACCTGCCCACCCTCCTCGTCAGCGGCCAGCAGCGCGCCGTACTGGGTGCCGGTGGTGGCCACCTCGAGCGCTGCCGCGGTCGACCGCGTCAGCCGACCGTTGGACAGCAGGCCCGCGATCAGGCCGTCATCGAGCCACGGCTGGACGCGGGGGAGATCGGTGGTGGTCACGAGCATGGTCTGCCCGATCCGCACATCCAGCGGGAGCTCCGCCACGCACGCCAGCACCGGGTCCGCGGACTCGCTCGGGGCCGAGGCAGGGGACGAGACAGCCGGGTCTGCACTGGCCGACGGCAGCGCGGGATCGGTCGGCGGCGTACTGGAGCACGCCGACATCCCCAGCGCAGCGACAACGATCACTGCAGCCGTCGGATGTGTCAGACGCATCGGACAAGCATGCCATCCCCGGACGAAGGGGACAGCCGAGCTCAGGAACCGACTACTCCTCGACCTCGACGACGGGGGCCTCGGGGGCGTTGTTGCGCACCGACGCGATGCCGTCCAGGGCGGACTTGCGTGAGACATAGCCCTGGCTGGCCGCGATGACCTGTCCGTTGCTCGCCTTGAGGCGGAACCGGAACTTGCCGGCGTTGTCGGTGTAGAGCTCGAACTTGCCCGACATGCAGATCTCCCTCCTTGGCCCGAACACCTGTGCGCGAGTATGGCCGCCGCAGGGGTCGCGTTGCGCGCCATGGACCTATCGGCGACCGCCCCCGCGCGCCCGGGCCATCCGCCGACGCCGGGCCTGCCCCAGGCGGGTGCGCAGCAGCTGGGCCGTGTCCCGGGTGGTCAGGCCCTCGATCGCCTGGCGGCTGGCCCGGTCGGTCGCCAGCTCGACGGCCTCGTCGAGATCAGCGGGGCTGGGTCGCGCGGCCATCATCCCGAGGACCCCGCCCAGGACGGCCGCCGCGGCGGCCTCCACGGGCAGCTGCAGATCTGTGGGCGGATCCCCGGCCGGGATGGGGTCTGCCAGGCGGCTGAGCTCACCGTGAACGGTGATCCCGAGAGCGGCCACCCGGTCGGCGGTCTCCTGGCCGAACGCCTGGCCCGCGTGGACAGCCCATTCGGGTGTGGCCAACGACGCTTCGTCCCCGGCTGGCCGGCGCGACTCCACCATCCGCAGCGCCGCACCTCGGCGCACCCCGGCCTCGTAGGCCGGCCAGTCCCACTCGTCACCGCCGCCGGCGTTGACCAGCCGCAGCATCTCAGCCTCGGCTGCAGTCATCGACCGGTTGCTGGCGCCGATCCCCGGGTCAGGCACGAGCAGCCCCTCGGGCAGGCCCAGCAGGGCCTCGAAGGTGCGGAACAGTCCGTCGCGGTCCGACTCGTCGAGCACCACGAGGCGCACTCGCTCGCGGCCCAGGCGCTCCGCCCAGCGCTCCATGACCCCGGCGTGGTCGTTACGCAGCCAGAAGTTCGGCGTCGCCCGGCACGCCGGCGGATTGGCGAAGGCGTCCTCCAGCCACTGCGCGAAGGTCAGTGCCACTCCGAACTTCAGGTACTGCTGGTAGGAGGAGACCAGCAGGCGGGTGAAGGGCCGAAGGGTGGTCACGACGTGGAGGCGGTCGGCGCCCAGCTCGTCGACGATCCGGTCCAGATGGGTATCCCCAGCCAGTGACAGGGCTTCGCTGGACACCATCACGCGTCCATCATGCTTCCGGCTGGCGGTGACCACGCTCTCCCAGTACCCGGCCCTCGGTGCGTGGGCGCCCTTCGTGCCCCAGCCCCAGGTGCGCTCCGTGACCGCCATCGCCGCCCGGTGGTGGGAACGCCGGTTGCCCGGATAGAGCACCCCCGCCTCGCGCAGCTGGGCGCGCGTGCTCGCGAAGGCCGACTGCAGCGCAGTGGTCCCGGTCTTGTGGAACCCGACGTGCAGCAGGATCGCACCCCCGGGCAGCGGCTCGACAGGGACCGACATCAGACCTCCAGGAAGGCACCGGGCAGATGCAAGCAGGCTACCGAGGTCGTGGGATCGTCCCGTCCGCCAGCACCCAAGTGGCCGCTAAGATCCGGCTGCATCCTCGGCCTGCAGGGCCTCGCGCACGTAGCGCCGTTGCTGGTCGTCGGGCACGACGTAGCGCACCTCGGTGTGCAGCAGTACGTCGAGCAGGATGTTCCGCTTCGGTTGGAAGAAGCTCATCACCCCGGTCACCACCCAGACGATCAGGCCGACTGAGCCCAGCCAGCCCCGAGCCACCGCCCGCCAGAAGTGCGGGCTGCGGCCGTCCGGGGTGCACACCCGGGTGCCCACCAGCCAGTCGCCGAGGCTTCGACCGGTCAGCCACCAGGCCAGGCCCAGGTAGATCGGCACGACCGAGGCCGCCACCGCCCCCAGGCCCACCATCAGCCACGTCGGCACAGGGGAGAACACTGATTCCAGGAGGCTCACCACGGCCGAGAGCCCCTGACTGACCAGCCAACCCACCAGGGTGACATCGATGGCGAACGACAGCAGCCGGGTCACGGCCCCGGCGTGGGCGAACTCCCGGCCTGGCGGCGCCGGCGGCATCGGCATCTCCCGCCACACGCGCCGCTGCTCGGCCAGGCTGTCCAGCGTGTGCCGGGTACCTGGGCGCGCGCTCCCACCAGTCGCGGTCAGCACCAGGGTCAGGCCGGATTCCGGTTCCGGGCGCGGGGCACGCCGGACAAGTCGACGACCCACCTTCTCGACCACGTCGTCGACATCTGCGATGTTCTCGCGCAAGGACTCCAGCGCGTCCAGGAACAGGCCCTGGCTCTGCTCGCGGATGAGGTCGCGCACCCGGGGGTCATCGATGATGTCGTCCATGATGACCGGCACGACCTCGGTGCGGATCTTGGGCATCAGCGAATCGACCAGGTCCGGGGCGATCTCGTCGCGGACCTTGGGCATCAGCGCATCGAGCAGGTCCGGGGCGATCTCGTCGCGGACCTTGGGCATCAGGGAATCGAGGACCCGCGGGGCCACCTCCGCCTCGATCATCGGCATCAGGGCCTCGACCAGGTCCGGCGCGATCTGCTCGCGGATCGTGGGCATCAGCGCCTCGAGCAGTTCCGGGGCCACCTGCTGGCCCAGGTGCGGCATGAGGGCGTCCACCACCTTGGGCACCAGATCGGCCTCGATGTAGGGGCGCAGGTCCTCGAGCAGTGCAGGCAGGAGGTCCTCGACCAGGGCCGGGGTCAGGTCCGTCAGGATGCGCGGTATCGCCTCCTCGACCAGGTAGGGCTCGAGTTCCTCAATCACCTGATGGGCGGTGGATCCCGTCACATCCATGGCAACGTCGCCCACTGTCTCGGCCACCCGCCCGACCGTGGCCCCCACCGCGCGCCGGGTGCGTGCGCGCAAGCCGTGGGCTCGAGTATCCGCGTCCGGGGGCGGGTCGGTGCGGTCGGTCATGGCGGTGAGGCTACGCGCACCGCTGGCGGCGACGCCGTTCCGCGCGCCGAGGTGGACCACGAACTCGACATCGAGGTGCTCCGCGGGGCCGCGGACGGCGCGTATGCCGGCACGTCGTCGCCGTGCGTGCCCGGTGCCGGGTCAGGCGTCGAGCTCAGGGAACTCGGCGTCGCTGACGACAGTCGGCGGCACCCCGGGGATCGCCCCGAGCACCCCGGCGATTGCCAAACCCTGCGCGACCGCTGGGCCGATCAGCAGCGCGAAGAGCACGGTGCCCAACCCGACGGTGCCCCCGAGCAACCAGCCGGCGCCCAGCACGACCAGCTCGATACCCGTCCGGACCCGCCCGACCGGGAGGCCGGTGCGCAGGTGCAGCCCGGTCATCATCCCGTCGCGCGGGCCAGGGCCGAGGTTGGTGGTCAGGTAGAAGCCACTGCCGATGCCGACCATCGCGATCCCGACCAGGACGAAGGCCAGCTGCATCGGCAGCCCCTCGGCGGCCGGCAGTACCGAGACACCGACCTGCAGGGCCAGGGCGATGACCACCGCGTTGGCGATCGTGCCCAGTCCGGGCCGTTCACGCAGCGGGATCCACAGCAGCAGGACTGCGATGCTGACCAGCAGGGTCGCAGCCCCGATCGACAACGGCAGCCGCGTCGACAGACCCTGCGCGAGGACGGTCCATGGACTCACGCCCAGGCCGCCCTGCACGATCAGCGCCTCGCCGGTGCCGAACGCGTACAGCCCGGCCAGAAGGATCAGCAGGCTGCCCGGCGGGGCCGACCAGCGGCCGGGGGCACGCCACCGGGTGACCGGCACGCCACGTGCCGGCCTGAGCCACCCGAGGACCTGCATCCGGCGACCCTAGCCCCGCAGGGATGATAGGACTGAACCCATGAGTGCACCCCTGCCCACGGGCATCGAGTACCAGAAGATGATCGCCGGCGAGCTGTACCTGCCTGCCGATCCCGAGCTGACCGCGGCCCGGGAACGTGCCCGCTCGCTGGAGTTCCGCTACAACCACACCCCGCCGGCGCAGGTCGAGGTGCGCCAGGCCATCATGCGCGAGCTGCTCGGCTCGACCGGGCCGACGTTCGAGATCGAGCCGAACCTGCACGTGGACTACGGGGTGAACATCCACCTCGGGGACGGCTTCTACGCCAACGCGCACTGCGTGCTGCTCGATGTCGCCGAGATCCGGATCGGCGCCGGGACGATGTTCGGCCCCGGCGTGCAGCTGCTCACAGCGACGCACCCCGTGGACCCGACCGAGCGGCTCTCCGGCCGTGAGCTCGGCTTCCCGATCACCATCGGGAAGCGGGTCTGGCTCGGAGGTGGCGTGATCGTGGGCCCGGGCCTGACGATCGGCGACGACGTGGTCGTCGGGTCCGGTGCGGTGGTCGTCAAGGACCTGCCCGATGGGGTGGTGGCGGTAGGCAATCCCGCGCGGGTGGTGCGCTCTGTCTGAGCCCTGTCAGTCGGCCGCGGGATCAGAACCGGCGGAACCAGTCGGTGACGACACCGCCGAGTTCCGAGCCACCGTACGTGGCGATGATGTACACGAGCAGGGCGAGCACGGCGAGACCGAACAACACCTTCACGGCGCCGGAGAAGTTGGTGGGCTGGGCGGCCCGGCCGGAGTAGATCGATCCCATGTTGACTCCTCGGTCCGTCCTGCTGGGAATCGGTGGGTCCTGCTGGGAATGCTACTCCGAGGCAGTCACGAACGGCGGCTCGCTGTGACCCGCGCCTCGACCCCGGTGTCCTGACCCCGCCGGGTCGTTCAACCCTTTCTTGACTTATTCCAGAAGAGACGGTTGGGTGGCAGCATGGGATGGACCGGTGGTGATGACCTACTGCGGCAGGCGTCCCTGCGGGTCACCCGGCAGCGGCGGTCGGTGCTCACCGCCGTCCATGACCATCCGCACACCGACACCGAGCACCTGGCCGGCGTCGTGCGTCGCGAGCTCGGCGACGTCTCCCTGCAGGCGGTCTACGACGCGCTGGCCGCCTTCACCCAGCGTGGACTCGTGCGCCGGATCGAGCCTGCCGGTTCCCCGGCGCGCTACGAGTTGCAGACCGGCGACAACCACCACCACATCGTCTGTCGATCCTGCGGTTCGATCGCCGACGTCCCCTGCGCAGTCGGCGCCGCCCCCTGCCTGGCCGGATCGGACACCCACGGCTACCTGATCGACGAGGCCGAGGTCACGTTCTGGGGCATCTGCCCGAGCTGCGCACAGTCCGAGGGTCGCTCCAACGGCCGCCACCAGATCCCCCACCCAGCCCGCACCACCGCACAGAGGAGTGACGCATGACCGAGAACACCCGCCCATTGACCACCGTGACCGGTGCCCCGGTGCCCGACAACCAGAACAGTGTCACCGCGGGCTCGCGCGGGCCGCTGCTGCTGCAGGACGTCTGGTTCCTGGAGAAGCTGGCGCACTTCGACCGCGAGGTGATCCCCGAGCGTCGCATGCACGCCAAGGGCTCGGGTGCGTTCGGCACGTTCACGGTGACGCACGACATCACCGCGTACTCGTCGGCCGCGATCTTCGCCGAGGTCGGCAAGCAGACCGAGATGTTCGCCCGCTTCTCGACGGTCGCCGGTGAGCGTGGG
This sequence comes from uncultured Actinomycetes bacterium, assembly GCA_963781015.1. Classification (GTDB taxonomy): domain Bacteria; phylum Actinomycetota; class Actinomycetes; order S36-B12; family CAIYMF01; genus Prado023. The sequence goes on from CAWAEB010000011.1 coordinate 61,762, forward strand.
GCCGCCGACGCTGAGCGCGACATCCGCGGCTTCGCGCTGAAGTTCTACACCGACGAGGGCAACTGGGATCTCGTCGGCAACAACACCCCGGTGTTCTTCTTCCGCGACCCGCTGAAGTTCCCGGACCTGAACCACGCCGTCAAGCGCGACCCGCGGACCAACATGCGCTCGCCGGAGAACAACTGGGACTTCTGGACCAACCTGCCCGAGGCGCTGCACCAGATCACCATCCTGATGTCCGACCGCGGCATCCCCGACGGCTACCGGCACATGCACGGGTTCGGGTCGCACACCTACTCGTTCGTCAACGCCGACGGGCAGCGGTCCTGGGTCAAGTTCCACTTCCGCACCCAGCAGGGCATCAAGAACCTGACCGACGAGCAGGCCGCAGCGATCGTCGCCGGGGACCGCGAGTCCTCCCAGCGCGACCTGTACGACGCGATCGAGGCGGGCAACAACCCGAAGTGGACGATGTTCGTCCAGGTCATGCCCGAGGCCGATGCCGCCAGACTACCAGTTCCACCCCTTCGACCTGACCAAGGTCTGGTCCAAGAAGGACTACCCGCTGATCGAGGTCGGCGAGTTCGAGCTCAACCGCAACCCGGAGAACTACTTCGCCGACGTCGAGCAGGCGGCGTTCAGCCCCGCCCAATGTGGTGCCGGGCATCTCGTTCTCCCCGGACAAGATGCTCCAGGGCCGACTGTTCTCCTACGGCGACGCCGCAGCGCTACCGGGTCGGGGTCAACCACTACCAGATCCCGGTGAACTACCCGCGCAGGGGCGGCCGAAGGTGTCAACACCTATCACCGGGACGGCGCGATGCGCGTGGACGGCAACCAGGGCGGCGTCCCGGGCATCGAGCCGAACTCGTACGGCCGCTGGCAGGAGCAGCCGGACTACGCGCGAACCGCCACTGGCCGTCGGCGACACGGCCGACCGGTTCGACTTCCGCGCCGATGACGACAACTACTACGAGCAGCCGGGCAATCTGTTCCGGATGATCACCGGCGAGCAGCAGCAGCGGCTGTTCGACAACACCGCCCGGGGGATCGCCGGCGCGCGGGTGGAGCCACCATCGAGCGCCACATCGCCAACTGCACGCAGGCCGACCCCGCCTACGGCGAGGGCGTGCGCACGGCATGCAAGGCTGCCGGCCTGCTCTGAGACGCAGCGAGCACACGGCGAGGGCCGCTCCGGGATGACCGGGGCGGCCCTCGCCGTTGGTGCGTCTTGCGGGCGCTGGGCGGGCGCTGGGCAGGCGCAGCGGGCACTGCTCAACCCAGCACGTGCTCCCGGCCGAGCATGGCTGCTGTGGCCCGGGCGCTGGGGGTCCCGGCGTCGAGGTCCGCACCCGCGCAGACCAACAGTGCCACGATGGCGTCCTCCCCCTTGAACAGCGCGCCGGCGACCGGCGATTGGTCCCGACTGTTGCGCAGGTCCACGTCCGCGCCGCGGGCGATGAGTTCGGTCACCGTTTCGAACTGGCCCCGATAGGCCGCGAGCATCAGCAGCGTGTTGCCCTGATGGTCGACGACGTCGATGGGCAGGCCGTGCTCGAGGAACTCGACGAGCTCGTCAGTGCGACCTTCGCGAGCCAGGTCCATGGCGAGCCCCACCACTCGCGCCGCGTCGTCGGCGCCGAGGCCCGGCGCCTCAGGCATTGCCCGGCTCGGAGTCCAGGAACGCGTCCATCGCCCGGACCGTCGCAGCGTCGGCGACCAGGACGTTGATCAGCCCTGCCCGCACCGCACCGACGGCCGCCCGGGCCTTGGTCACGCTGCCCGCCAGACCGATGGAATGGGGGATCGCGCGGAACTGGTCGGGCGTGACGCCGAGCAGCACCCGGTCGTCGGGGTGCGCGACGATCCTGCCGTCGATGGTGAAGGACCAGCCGGCCACATCCCCCACGGCCCCGGTCGCGGCAGGGTCATCGACGGGGAAGCCAGCAGCCGCGTAGCTCGGGTCGGGCTTGGGCCAGGCCCCCACCCCGACGAGCGCCGCCTTCGCGGCGTCCCACAGTTTCACGACCTCATGGATCTCGGGTTCGCCGCGCAGCGGGGCAGCCAGGCGTGCGGACACGAAGGCCGGCGCGTTGAGGTACACGGCCTGACCATCCAGGCCACGCGCTGCGGTGCGCACGATCTCGTTGGGCTGGAACCAGGGCCGATCGCTGGCGTTGCCACCCATCGCAGGCACCACCACCACGCCAGGGACCCTGCGGCGCAGGCTGCGGCTCACGCTGTAGACCGCGCGCCCCCATGACGTCACCAGGATGTCGCCGCTGCCCAGCCTGGCGTCGTCGAGGGCCGTCGCGAACGGTCCGGACAGCAGCGGGCCGGGATCGGCCTGGTTGGCCCGACCCGGGGCCACGTGCATCGCACGCAGGCCCAGCCGCAGGCGCAGCCGCTCGACCAGTACCTCGTCGACTCCCGGGGGGACGATCTCGATGCGGACGATGCCCACATCGCGGGCGCGTTGCAGCAGGCGGCTCACCGAGGGCCGGCTGATGCCCAGCCGCTCGGCGATCTCCTGCTGCGAGGCGGCCTGCTCGTAGTACATGACGGCAGCCGTCATCAACAGCTCGGTGTCCTCCTCGGAGATCGGCTGCGACACCCGTCCGATCCTAGCGGCGGCCCGCAGTGGCGGCGGTTCCGACAAATTCTGCACATCTGTTCTGGACATACGTGCAGCATACCCCTATGCTCATGGGATCGGGGTGATCGGGACCACATTCCGAGCGAACCGAGGACAGTGCGACCAGACGTCGCGGCACAGGAGTTCCCCGCACAACAGACCGCTTCATAGGAGAGGAACCAGAAATGACCACACTGACGGGTGATCCGCAAGTACCGATGGACTACTCGCAGCCTTCGGGTACGTCGCTGAGGGTTCGGGTGCAGAAGTTCGGCACGTTCTTGTCGAACATGATTATGCCGAATATTGCGGCGATTATTGCGTGGGGGCTGATCACGGCGTTCGTGATCGATGTGGGGTGGATCCCGAACGCGAAGGTCGCGACGACGGTGGGTCCGTCGATCTTGTACTTGTTGCCGATCTTGATCGCCTACACGGGCGGGAAGATGGTGTACGGGGTTCGTGGTGGTGTGGTGGGTGGGTTCTCGGTGATCGGTGTGATCATGGCCACCAGCGATCCGTTGTTCATCGGTGATGGTAACGCGGTGCCGATGTTCCTGGGTGCGATGATCATGGGCCCGTTGACGGCGTATGTGATGAAGCACATCGACGGGTTGTGGGCGGGGCGGATCAAGCCTGGTTTCGAGATGCTGGTGGACAACTTCTCCGCGGGTATCTGGGGCGCGATCATGGCCGTGCTGGGGATGTTCCTGTTGGCTCCGCCGTTGTTGTGGTTGATCGACCGGTTGGGGGAGGCTGTCGACTTCCTGGTCAACAACAACATCCTGCCGTTGACCTCGGTGTTCATCGAGCCGGCGAAGGTGTTGTTCCTCAACAACGCGATCAATCATGGGGTGTTGACCCCGTTGGGTATTGAGGAGGCCGCGCAGACGGGTAAGTCGATCCTGTTCCTGTTGGAGGCCAACCCGGCCGCGGGTACCGGCATGCTGCTGGCCTACATGGTGTTCGGCAAGGGTGTGGCTCGGGCGACTGCCCCGGGTGCGGCGATCATCGTGTTCTTCGGTGGCATCCATGAGGTGTTCTTCCCCTACGTGCTGATGCGTCCCCGGCTGATCCTGGCCACGATCCTGGGCAGCATGACCCAGATCTTCATCAACGTGCTGTTCAGCACCGGCCTGCGGGCGCCCGCAGCTCCGGGGTCGATCTTCGCGATCCTGGCCCAGACCCCCTCGGGTGACTATCTGGGTATCACGTTGTCGGTGATCGGTGGCATGGCCGTGAGCTTCGCGGTCGCCGGGTTCCTGCTCAAGACCGACAAGGGCGACTGGGACGACGGCGATCTTGAGGTCGCCACCGAGAGCGTGGCCGGGATGAAGGCCCAGGGCAAGGGCTCGGTGGCCTCGGCGATGGTCAGCGGGTCCGGGGACACCCACACCGGTCCGATCACCAGCATCGTGTTCGCCTGCGACGCCGGGATGGGTTCCTCCGCGATGGGCGCCTCCGTGCTGCGCAAGAAGATCAAGGACGCCGGGTTCCCCGAGGTGACGGTGATCAACAAGTCCATCGCCAACCTCGAGGACACCTACGACCTGGTCGTGACCCACAAGGACCTGACCGAGCGGGCCAAGCCCCGCACCCCCTCGGCGATCCACGTCTCAGTGGACAACTTCATGGCCAGCCCCCGCTACGACGACATCGTGACCATGGTCCAGACGTCCAACCAGGCTGTCACCGTCCCGGCGGGTCCTGCCCCGGCAGCCCCACCCGCCCCGGCAGCCCCGGCACCGGCAGCCCCGGAGATGGGGGTGTTGCTTCCCGACGAGGCCATCGTCCTGGCCGGGACCGCACGTACCCGCGACGCGGCGATCGATGAGGCCGGCGCCCTGCTGGTCGCCACCGGTGCAGTCACCGCGGACTACGTGAAGTCCATGCACGACCGGGAGAAGTCAGTGTCGACCTACGTCGGCAACAGCCTGGCCATCCCACACGGCACGAACGAGGCGAAGCTCTCGATCAACCGGACCGGATTGTCGTTCATCCGCTACCCCGAGGGCATCGACTGGAACGGTGACGGGGAACTGGCCCGGTTCGCGGTCGGGATCGCCGGCGCAGGTGAGGACCACCTCGCCCTGCTCGGCGCCATCGCCCACGTATTCCTCGACGCGGACAAGGTCGCAGCCCTCGACGCGGCCACCACGAAGGCACAGGTAACCGCAGTCCTCGAAAGCGTGCGACTGGACTGACCCGACCTGACCGCGATCAAGGTCACCATCGAACCCTGATCACGCGCTCCGCGAAGGGCCCCACCTGCCAGGGTGGGGCCCTTCCTGGACTCGGGACCGGTCCCAGATCGACGTGATCGTCGACCGGCAAAGGGCCTGCGGCGGTGGCTCGGGCCGGACCAGTATGACGGGACACTGCCCGCCCTCCGGAGAAGAATGCGCTGCGAACGCCCGTTCTCCTCTCGAGAGGTCCACCATGTCCGCTCTGTCAGCTCCCCGACGCCTGGCAGCACCCGCCCTGATCGTCGTGGTGGTGATGGTCGCGCTGCTCCAGCTGGCGCTGATGCTGGTGTTCGCCTGGTCGGCGTCACGTGCCGCCCCGAGCAACCTGCCGATGGCCATCGCCGGCCCGCCGCAGGCGGTGACGGGGGTCACGTCGGGCATCGAGGCCAACCAGCCGGGAGCCTTCGACTTCACCGTCGTGGCCGACGACGCCGCCGCACAGGACGCGGTCACCTCACGACAGTCCTACGGTGCGGTGGTCCTCATCCAGTCCGGGGTCACCGTGTACACCGCACCAGCAGCGAGCAGTACCGTCGCCCAGGCATTGGCCACGGCGATCCCCGCCGCTGTGACACAGGTCAACCCGGCCGCCGAGGTGGTCGTGACGCCGCTGGTCCCCTCCCCGCCCGATGACCCGAACGGGCAGGGATTCCCGATCGCGCTCATCCCGCTGGCGATCACCTCCATCGCCGCCGGCGCAGCAATCGGCCTGCTTGCCCGTAGCCGGGCAGGCAGACTCGTCGCCCTGGCGGTCTACGCGGGGACTGCAGGCGTGTTCTCGGCGTGGGCATTGCAGAGCGTGCTGGGTGTCCTGACCGGCAGTTGGATCGCGAATGCGGCCACGATGGCGCTGGCCTGCGCGGCGATCGCCGCGGGCACCGCCGGGCTGACCTCACTTCTGGGCCGGGTCGGTGTCGTGCTCAGCGCGACCGTCATCTTCTTCCTGGGCTTCCCGTTCTCCGGGGCCACCAGCGCCTGGCAGCTGGTGCCCACCCCGTGGGGGCAGTACGCGCAGTACCTGCCCATCGGGGCGGCGAACACCGCCGTGCGCAGCGTTGCGTTCTTCGGCGGCGCCGGAGCCACCGGAGCGCTCTCCGTCCTCGCCGCATGGGCGATCGTCGGAGTGCTGCTGGCCGTGCTGTTCCGGGTGCGGGGCGCCGCCGTTCCAGCTCCGGTCGAGATCTGAGCCGAGCCTGGGACGGGCGACCCTGGTAGTCGTCGCGCCGCAATGGCCCCATCTGCTTCGACGCCGGAGGTCTGCTCACGGCAGACCATGCCGTGCGAATGCCGCTCGATGCCACCCCCTCGCCGGTCCCAGTCACCTCGACGGCGACGTCCTCAACTGCCTGGCGCGCATTGCCCATCGCGATGCCGATCCCGGCGAGGGGGACCTCCGAGCCGAGGAAGGATCCACGTTCTCAGCGGGTCGGCGCGATGTCGATCGTCCCGTGCACAGGAACACTCGGTGGCCGTTGGCCCGGGCCGCCCGGCCCTTGGTGGCCCTTCGGATTTCAGGGGGGTGTGAGTGTGGGGAGGAGGGCCCAGTTGGGGTGGCCGGCGTCGAGGAGGACGCGGATGCGGTAGTTGCGGAAGGAGCGGAAGCCGAAGCCGACTCTTTTGGTTGCTTTGATCAGGTTGTTCTGGCCTTCGGTGGGGCCGTTGCTGGCGTGGGTGGTGTGCCAGGCCAGGATTTCGTGGTGCCAGGTGCTCAGGGTGCGTCCGAGTTTGCGGGTCTCGGGGTGCCGGGTGGGGTCGCGTAGGTCCGCGGACAGGGCGGTGAGGTAGGCCGCGGCGGTGTGCGCGTCGGGCATGGTGTAGCTGGCGCGGATGGCTTCTTTGGCCTGCCAGGCAGTGGTCACGTGCCCGTCGGGGTCCCCGGCGGCCAGCAGGCCCTGCATCTTCGTTTTGCCGTCTGCGTCGATGGTTTCACACGCTTTGGTCAGTAGCCGGCGGGCCCGGTAGAGCGGGTCGCATTTGTGTCCACGGTGGCCCAGGACGGTGTTCTGCACGAACCGGCGCACCTTGTCCAGGCTCCGGTTGGATAGCTGGATCAGATGGAACGGATTATGCCGACGTCGGCATAATCCGT
>CAWAEB010000012.1:0-95165 GCA_963781015.1 uncultured Actinomycetes bacterium
TGCTGGCCTGGGGGCTGGTCGCGGTCGCCATGGGTACATCGGACCCAGCGGTCGTGGTTGCTGCCGTCATCGCCGCTGTGGTCACCGTTGGCGTCGTCGGCGTCCGGGCGGCCCATTCCCAGGATCCCACGTCGGTCCTCTTCGGCTGAAGCCGCAGGCCCCCTCAACTGGGCAGGGCCGAGACCACCTTCGGCAGTACGGTCGCAGCGATGGCCAACTCCCCTGCTGCGTTCGGGTGGAAGGGATGTGGATCGGACAATCCCTGGACCCACGGTTGGGTGCTGCACAGGGAGTGTCCCTGGAAGGTCGGCTGCACGTGCGCGAAGCCGAAGGCGTCTGCCCCCTGGGCGAGGACGAGGTTGAGCTGGGCGAGCACGGAGCGCATCGGGTCGATCTTCGTGGCGGCCTTCGCGGCGGGATCGTCCTGGCCGAGGTCCGGGCCGAACCCGTAGCCGGGTGACGGCGGCACCGGGGCGAGCGGGTCCGTCAGGGCGGCGCAGCCGAACTCGTCGCCGAAGGGGTCGTAGTAGCCGGCGACGATGACCGTGGGCCGGGTGGGCAGGTCGCTGAGCTGCTGGAGCAACTGTGCGTATTGCAGGCCGAACGTGTCCAGGCGGCTGCGGACGAGGCTCTGGCTGACCTGGTCGTCACAGCGTGGCAGGCCGTAGCAGTACTTCAGGAAGTCGGCCCAGCCGATGTCGTTCGCGCCGATGCTCACGATCACCGTCCGAAGCGACGTGAGCGTCTTGAGGACCCCGACCTGGGGTGGCGGGGTGACTGGGCGACGCCCGCTCTGCTCGGTCAGCAGCCCATCGGAGATGGTCGCCGACGCGCACGCGAGGTTCTCAACCGCGCGACCCGTCGCTGCCTGCAGGACCTCGGCGTAGGAGTCCCGTGAGCGCTGGCAGGCGATGTCTGCATCGGCGGGATCCTGCATCGGGGCATTGCCGACGCCGGCGGCCGTCGAGTCGCCGATCACGGCGATCTCCACGTCGGCACGCATCGGCCCGACGGCGCTCGGGGCCGCAACGAGCGGCGCCGAACCGGTGAGGTCGGCCAGGCTGGACACCCCGGCGAGTTGGTCGCGGGCTGAGGAGACCGTCAGGGCTGCCGATGCCGTCGTCAGCGCGAGCGCGATCGCACACGTGACCGCCAGCGGCCAGAGTCGGTGCCGCGCGCGTGGGTGCGTTGCGCGGGGGCCCCGCGCGATCCCCTCGGCCGCGATCACGACCAAGTAGGCCACGGCAGCGAACAGGACCGACGCCAGGACCAGGCGGACGAAGAACTCGATCCAACCGCGGGCGAGCGCATCGCCGATCGCACTGGTGTCGGTGCTGATGACACGCCGCCCGTCAGCAGCGCTGGGCTGCAGGAAGGCGCTGGCCGCCGCGTCACGGTTGAACTCCTGCCACACGATCCGTGGCCGGATGGGGCCCTCGAACCTCTGGACCGTCTCGACAGATCCCGCACCGAACAGTTCCGCCTGGCCGGGGCCGGACCAGCCCTGCAGCGAGCCGGGTGCGACGGCACCAACCTCGACCTGCTGCCCGAACACGGTCACCGATACCGCGGGCGTGAGGGCCAGCGCAGCCAGCAGCCCCGTCAGTGCAACGGCCAGGATCCCCAGGCCTCGCAGGGTGAGTCCCAACCACCGGCCTGCCCGCGGGGCGGGTGTCGGGGCACTGGGTTCACGAGGTGTGGTCGTCATGGTCCGCTGGGCAGATTACTCGCATCTCGGGCGCCTGCACACTCGGTCGTGGGTCACGTGAGTCGCGTCGGGCGGCCGTCGACCGAGCGGACGCGGACCTCGGGGTAGCGCGACTCCCCCGCTGCAACGATCCGTCGGGTCACGACGATTCCACGGCCATCGATGGCCACGTCGTAGCGCTCCTCGTGCGGCTCGGCCCAGCCGTCGCCGGCGTCGGTCAGCAGGCGCCCGCTAGGAGCGCGATCCGCGCCGACCGGTGGTGCGACCAGCAACTCGAGGATGCCCGCCACCTCCGTCGGGATCACCGCACCAGCGCGAATGAACCACGGCGTGTCTCCGAGCTCGACCGGTACGTCCACCGTGCCGGCGTGCGGCGTGCCGGTCTCGGCGTGGAACCAGTCGCCCCGGGGCAGCACGACCCGCCGGGTACGGGCGCCCTGGGTCAGAACCGGAGCAACCAGTAGGTTGTCGCCGAGCAGGAACTCGTCACCGACATGACGCAGGCCCGGGTCGGTCCATGCCAGCGGGCGCACATAGGGAGTCCCGTCCCGGGCGGCTGACAGCGCCAGCGTGTACCAGTACGGCAACAACAGGTAACGCCGGTCCAGTGCCTGGCGCAGCTGACCCAGCACGGGCTCGCCCCACTCCCACGGCTCGCCCCACTCCCACGGCTCGCGCCGCGGGGGCCGGAACGAGCAGTGCGTGCGGAAGAACGGCAGGAACGACACGAGTTGGAACCAGCGGGTGAACAGCTCCGGGGTTGGGTCCCCGGTGAAGCCCCCGATGTCCGAGCCGTAGAACCCAACCCGCTCACCCCAAAGGCGAACACCTGGTGCACCGTGCCCAGCAGCGCCGACCAGTCGGCCTCGATGTCCCCGCTCCAGTTCCCGCCGTAGCGCTGCATGCCGGCCCAGCCGGAACGTGAGAACAGGAACGGCCGCCGCTCGGGCTGCAACGCGCGCAGGCCCTCGTACGAGGCCCGACACATCTGAAGGCCGTAGATGTTGTGGGCAACTCGGTGATCGCCGGGGACTCCGTCGAGGTCATGGCGGGTGCCCAGCGGCAACGTCGTGTCCCCGATAGGCCGCGAAGCAGGCAGACTCATTCATGTCGTGCCAGTAGCCGGCGATCCCGTGATCGACGTAGAACGCCAACTGCTCGCCCCACCATTCGCGCGCATCAGGCCTGGTGAAGTCCGGGAACACCGTGGGCCCGGGCTACACGACTGCCTCGAGCACCTCGCCGTCGGCAGATCGGCAGAAGGCATCCCGGCCAGGCCGTCGCGGTACTGCGGGTAGACCTCGGCCCACGCGATCCCGGCGTCGACGATCACCACCGTCCGCACTTCGTCCTGGGCCATGTCGGCCACGAGCGCCTCGATGTCGGGCCAGTCCGATCCGAACGTGAATTCACGGAAGTCCTGCATGTGGTCGATGTCGAGGTGGATGGCGGACAACGGCAGATCGTGGCCCCGTCCCCGCCCACCCGCACCACCACCCCTGGTCCGCGGACCAGCCAATCGGACTCGGATCGCTGCATGTGTGGCGGTTCCGTCCCGGGACCGACGTGGGCAGGCAGGACGGCGTACGACGGTTCATCCAGCCCTGCGTCCCAGCCGACTGAGACTCGACCCGGGCCGGGGAACCGCAGTTCCAAGGTCGCATTCGTGAAGGTGAACCGAGCGGTCCCGCCCTGGACAACACCGGACAGAAGTGCGCCGGGGACCGGGTCGGTGTCGTGGGCAGGGGCACGAGCCCGCTATCGGCCCTTGTCCGGCCGAGGGCGAATCCGATGGCGCGCAGTGCGTTGCGACCTCCGATGAGTTGCAGCCCGCCCAGCAGGGCCGCAACCCGGTTCATCTGGTCCCCATGACTCCACCGGATCTGATCCTCGCGGCGATGCACGCCGAACCCCGGCCCCCGCGACAGCCAGACCCACCTTGAACGGGCGGCCACGGCAGAGGAGCATGAGCCCATGACCGAACACGATCTGGCCCGCCTGCGCGAGGTGGCGGCCAGGGGCGACCGTGACGCTGCCGATGAACTGATCCAGCTGGCCGGCGAGGTGGGTGACCTCGATGAGCTGCGGCGGTTGACCGAGCAGGGCAACGCCACGGCTGCGGACGAGCTGGTCCAGCTGGCCTGGGAGTTGGGTGACCTCGATGAGCTGCGTCGGTTGGCCGATCAGGGCAACAGCGATGCGGCCGACATCCTGGCGGAGTCGGACAGCTGAACGACCTTGCGCACGATCGGCCCCACTGCAGCGGGCCGCAGCCCGGGTTCGTCGGGGCCAACTGCCGGGACGAAGAAGGAGGCCCCCACCGCGAACGGTGAGGGCCTCCTTGAAGACTGTGCGGCGTCAGACGGCGCGCACGTTCTCCGCCTGCGGGCCCTTCTGGCCCTGCGTGATGTCGAACTCGACGCGCTGGTTCTCATCGAGCGAACGGTAGCCGTCAGCCGCGATGGCCGAGAAGTGGACGAAAACGTCCGGGCCGCCGCCGTCCTGAGCGATGAAGCCGAAGCCCTTCTCGGCGTTGAACCACTTGACCGTACCTTGTGCCATGTTTCTTGATCCTTTGCGATTGCTATTTCATGTGTGCAGGGCCAACGCATGTGCCGATCCCTGGGCTGCGGCGTTGCTCCCCTAAACAGATGACGCCCGACGGACTAACCCGCGGACGTCCCCACTCATGGCGAACCCTGCTTTGCAGCGTGCCTACAAGGTACCACGCCGGGCCCACCGAATCCGTGCGACGTGCCGATCAGACTGCGAGCGTGACGCCGAACGGTAGCTCAAGCCGGTTGGCGCGCATGAGTGCGTCGTCGGCCAGGATCTCGCGTGTGGGGCCGTCGGCGATGATCTGGCCCTGGCTCATCACGAGTGCCCGGGGGCACAGTTCCAGGGCGTAGAGCAGGTCATGGGTGACCATCAGGGTCGTCACCTCCAGCGAGCGCAGGATGTCGGCAAGTTCGCGTCGGCTGGCCGGGTCCAGGTTGCTGGACGGTTCGTCGAGCACGAGGATCTCCGGGCGCATCGCCAGGACCGTGGCCACTGCGACGCGCCGGCGCTGTCCGAAGGACAGGTGGTGCGGTGGACGATCGGCGAACTCCGTCATGTCGACGGCTGCCAGCGCCTCGGCAACTCGTGCGTCGAGCTCCGCCCCGCGTAGGCCGAGGTTCGCCGGGCCGAAGGCCACGTCCTCGGCGACGCTGGGCATGAACAGTTGGTCGTCGGGATCCTGGAACACGATCCCGACGCGGCGGCGGATCTCCAGCAGTCGCTCGCGGTCGTTGGGGTCGACGTCGAGCCCGCCGACCGAGACGGTGCCCACTCCCCCACTGATGATGCCGTTGAGGTGCAGGACGAGAGTGGTCTTCCCGGCGCCGTTGGGCCCGAGGAGGGCGACCCGCTCGCCGGGGCCGACCTGCAGGTCGATCCCGAACAGGGCCTGGTGGCCGTCTGGATAGGAGTAGGCCAGCCCGGCGACCGCGAGGCTCGGCTGCGGGACGGAGCTGGGGACAGCCGCGGGCATGGAACCGGGCGAGGAGTTCGACATGGAGTTCGACATGGCGTCCTTGTGGGTCATCGGGTCCCCCAGGCGATCAGGCAGACGATCAGGGCAACCGCGGGCAGGCTCAGCCCGAGCAACCACTGCTGGCGACTGGTGACCGGGGCATCGAGCGCCGGCATCGTGCCGGTGTAGCCGCGGCTGAGCATCGCGAGGTGCACGCGCTCCCCGCGCTCGTAGGAGCGGATGAACAGGGCGCCGGCCGACTGGCCGAGCACGGGCCAGGACCGCAGGCCGGTGGCCTGGAACCCGCGCGACTCCCGAGCGACCCCCATGCGGTGCATCTCGTCGGAGACGACGTGCATGTAGCGCAGCATGAACATGGTGATGGACACCATCACCGGGGGCAGGCGCAGCGCCGCCAGGCCGGAGACGATGTCCCGGGATCGGGTCGTCGCGGCCAGGATGATCGCGGCGAGCACGCCGAGCGTTGCCTTGGCCAGGATCCCCCAGGCAGCCCACAGGCCGGCGACCGACAGCGAGATCCCGAGCACCTGGACGTCAGGCTCGGGGCCGAAGAACGGCATCAGTACCGCGAACAGCACGAACGGGACCTCGACGAGCATCCGTGGGGCCACGATGCGGGCGTGCAGATGCGCGACCGCTGCGATCCCGAGCAGGATCGCCGCGTAGACCCCGAATGCCCAGAACTGCTCTGCGGGGGTAGCCACGACCACGAACATGAAGAGCACGAGAGCGGCGATCTTGACCTCGGCCGGCAGCAGGTGGACGGCTGTGTGCCGGTGGACGTAGAGCGCCTCGCCGACGTCGTGACCGTGCCGGTGGCCGGTAGCCATCAGCCACCCGATACTGCGGCGGTGTCCGAGGGCTGCTCGGCGTCCACGCTGCTGTTGCGCCGCCCCAGCCACACGAACAGGCCGAACGCCAGTACACCGGTGGCGATGAGTCCCAGTACTCCAGCCAGCCCGACGCTCAACCGCTCGCCGGCCACACCGGCCACCCCGTAGTCCGACAGCGGCGAGCCGGCGACTGGCGAGTCCTTGGCCGCATCGATGAAGCCGATGTCCCCGGCGACCTTCTCCAACCCGTCCGGCGAGCTGCTGGCATAGAAGCTCACGACTCCGGCCAGGAACAGGCTGATCAGGAGTCCCGCACCGACGATGATCCAGGTGCTGCGCCCGGGGCTCACGGTCGCCATCTCAGGCCACCCGTGCCGCGGCACGCAACTGCGGTCTTGGCAGCAGGTCACGCACCCCCCGGACCAGGTCGGGGCGCACCGCGAGGACTGCACCGACGGTCAGGGCGGTGATCAGGCCCTCCCCGATGCCGATCAGCACATGAGTGGTGAGCATCGCGGCCAGCACAGTGCCCACGGAGTAGGTCCCCGCTCCGCCGATCGCGTACTCGAGGGTGAATGCAGCCGCGGAGGCCGGCACGGAGAGGAATGCTGCGATGAACGACGCCGCCATCCAACTGCGGCGGGTCCGCGGCAGCACCCGGGCGAGCAGGCGGAACGTCGGCCAGGCCACCAGGACGGTCACGAAGGCCATGTTGATGATGTTCAGGCCCAGCGCGGTCAGGCCACCGTCAGCGAAGAAGAGCGCCTGGACGATCAGGACGATCGACACCGCCAGCACCCCCGCGTACGGCCCGATGAGGATCGCTGCCAACGCTCCCCCGAGCAGATGGCCGCTGGTACCCGCCGCGACCGGGAAGTTCAGCATCTGCGCGGCGAACACGAACACCGCGACCAGGCCGGCCATCGGCGCCGTGCGATCGTCGAGCTCCTTCGATGCCCCCTTGAGGGCGATCGCGATCCCACCGACGGCAACAACTGCGACAGCAGCGGACAGCGGCGCGGATACGAATCCGTCGGGCATGTGCATGGGATGCGCTCCTCAGGCCCGGGTCGGGCTGGTCCCTAGCGTGCTGGGTCAATAACGCACGACAACTGCAAAGTATTCGCAACAACGCTGGTGCCCGCAAGTGCACTCCGGGATGGGAACGGCGGGAGTCGCTCGCGGCTGATCGCGGATCGGCGGGGACCCGGCGCAGGCAGGGCTAGGCGGGAGCGTGCTCCCCGAGCCAGTCGAGTAGTGCCGACGTGACCTCCTCGGGCGCCTCGTTCTGCACGAAGTGCCCAGCGGACTCGATGCGCACCACATGGGCCTCGTTGGGGAACTCCAGCGACCCGCGCAGCGACTCGGGGCTGACCAGTTCCTCGCCGAGGAACCGATCATGCACGCCCCAGATCACCAGTACCGGTGCGGTGATCGGTCGCAGGTGCTGCCGCGCGGTGCGCAGTCCGAAGAGCAATGCGCCCCGGTACCAGTTGACCGGCCCATGGGCGTCGGCCTCGGTGGCGAACGCGTCCGCGTAGGGGGTCAGGTTCTCGCGGTTCCATACCGCGCGGTTGAACGAACCCGCCACGAGGGTCTTGGGCATCGTGCGGACCACGAACCGTTCGGGCAGCCACGGCAGCTGGAAGAAGAACATGTACCAGGACTTGCGGATCTGTCCCGGGCTGCGCGTGAGGTTGGCCATCAGCACGCGCGGTGGTGGGCAGTTCATGGCGACCAGTCCCGCGACCCGTTCGGGGAACAGGTGGGCAACGGTCCAGGCCACTCCCCCACCCCAGTCGTGCCCCACGACCACAGCCTGCTGCGCCCCGGTGGCATCGAGCATGGCGACCACGTCGGCGGCCAGATCCCCCGTTGCGTAGGAACCGTCGCGCACAGAACCTGCGTACCCGCGCTGGTTCGGTGCGATCACTCGGTAACCGGCGCTCACCAGGGCGGGGATCTGGTGGCGCCACGAGATGTTGAGCTCAGGGAAGCCATGCAGCAGGATCACGACCGGCCCATCAGGAGGACCGTCGATGATCGCGTCGAAGTCACCGCGAGCAGTGTGCAGGAGGGGCATACCGCGATCCTGCCGCACGCGGGCCCGTCGCGGGTCGGCGGCTCCCGAGTCCTCAGCCGGCCAGCAGGTCGTGGACCTGGTCGAGGACTTCGGAGATCGGCGTACGCACCACGATCTGTGCGTCGTCGTCGAAGGGCGTCGGCTCGGCGTTGACGATCGCCAGGCAGTCAGCGATCCCGGCCAGGCCGGCCACGGGATTGACCTGCAGGGAGGTTCCGATGGCCACCAGGAGGTCAGCCTCGGCGGCCGCATCGAAAGCGGCATCGAGGACTGTGCGGTCCAGGGCCTGGCCGAACGAGATGGTCGCCGTCTTGAGGATGCCGCCGCACAGCTCGCAGGGCGGGTCGAGCTCGGTCCGGGCCAGGATCTCCGGGGTCGGCCAGCGCGAGCCGCACGACAGGCACACGACCTCCCAGATGGTGCCGTGCAGCTCAAGTACCTCGGTGGCCCCTGATCGCTGGTGCAGGCCGTCGATGTTCTGCGTCATCAGGGTGGTCAGGCGCCCGGCCCGCTGGAGCTCGGCAAGGGCGTGATGCCCACGGTTCGGTTCGGCCGACCAGGTCGTGTTGGCTCGGCGGTTGGCCCAGGCCGAGCGGCGCACCTCGGGGTCAGCCAGATAGGTGCTGATGTCGAACATGGCCTGCGCGCCCGGATTGCGGGTCCACAGTCCGTTCGGCCCGCGGAAGTCCGCGATCCCGGAGTCCGTGGAGATGCCGGCTCCGGTGAGGACCGCCACCGTGGGCGAACTGCGCCACAAGGCTGCGAGGTCGGCGGGTGTGGCCATGCACCTCATCCTGCCCCGGCAACCGGTGATGCGCGAGGTCTTCGGTCCTATTGCAGGTTCTGGTGATGGACGGTGCCGCGCGCGCGCCGCGGCTCGACCGACGCCGCGCCCTCCGCCTCCGGACGAGTGCGTGCGGCCCAACGCCCGTAGCGCCGTGCCAGAGGTCCTGCACTGATCCCGTGTGCGAAGACGCTGAGCACCACCGTCAGCCCGATGACGCCGGAGATGTCGATCAGCAGGCCGTTGTCGGAGCCGAGCTCCTCCACCGTGAGCAGGCCGAACACGATCGTGGCCAACCCCCGTGGTCCGAACCAGCCGATGAACAGCTGCGTCGGCACCCGCAGCCCGGTCCCGAGCAGGGCGATGGCGACTGGAAGCATGCGCAGGACGGTCAGCGCGAGCACGGCCATCACGGCCCACTGCCAGCGGAATCCGGACTCGAACACGATCAGCAGGAGCCCGCCTGCCAGGAACCAGACCACGAAGCTGAGCAGGTCAGCCGACACCTCGAGCAGGTCCGAGGTCTCATGCTCAGCCTCCAACGTGATGCTGGCAGCGCCGAACACGATGCCTCCGGCGAAGGCCGCGATGAAGGCATTGGCCCCGATCAGGTCAGCGATCCCGAACAGGAGCAACGGGATGGCGAACATGGCGATCTGGCGACTGCGCCGCCCGCTCAGGTGGCCCTCCCTGGACCGGTCCATGCACCACGCGGCGATCAGGCTCACCACGATCGCGATGGCCAGCGCCAGCAGCACCGGGATCAGGCCGACCTGAAGCACTCCAGGCGTGGTTTCGCCCTCGCTGGCCACCAGCGCGGAGAGCGCGAGCAGGACGATGGGGGTGGCCAGCCCGTCGTTGAGGCCACTCTCCACGTTCAGCCCACGTCGGACACGCATGGGCACCACCGGGTTGAGGACGGTGGGTGCTCCGAGGCCGGCGTCGGTGGGCGTGATCGCCGCGGCCAGCAGCAGCGCCCCGGCCACGCCCAAGCCGGGGAAGAATGCTTGTGCCGTGAGGAACGTTGCTCCGAGGGCGAGTGGGAAGCCGATCAGCAGGAGTCGCAGAGAGAGCCCCGGGTCGTGCCGCAGCAGCGTGAGCTTCACCATGGAGGCGTCGTGGAACAGGATCGTCACGAGGGTCAATTCGGCGATGATGTGCACCAGCGCCGTGTCGACGTCCAGTGCCGTGCTGGAGAACACGGCAACCCCCGCCACCAGGCTGAGCATCGGGGCGCTGATGTTGGCCTTTGTCAACCAATGGGCCACGAGCGCGTATGCCAGGACCAGGCCCGCCATCACCGTGATCGCCTCGCCCATCATGACCAGATCCTAGGCAGCCCGTGGTCCATCGGTCGGTCGGGAGCCATGTGTGCCGCGGGTGGACAGGGCGGGGAGGCGCCAGCAGGCCGGACGTTCCGCTCCGCCCGGACCCCGCTGCCGAAGCCTCGGCGGGGTCGGACCGGCGCAGGGGTGGCGTGAGCGAGATGTGAGAGCGCCTGTGCATCACCGCCGCGGGGACGCACACCGCTCCCGTCTCAGCGGCAGGGACGCCATGATGTGCAGGTGCTCATTGCTGAGGGCGTGCCGTCGATCGCTGAGCGGGTGCTATCCGCTGATCCCCGCTGCGGTGCGACGCGGTTGGTCTGCGTCGACGGTCCAGCGGGCTCGGGCAAGACGACCACGGCCGCGGCGATGTCCGACGCGCTCGCCCGAGCGCCAATCGTGCACATGGACGATCTCTACGAGGGCTGGAGCCAGCAGTTGGGCGACCCGTTGGCAGCGCGGGTCGAGGCATGGCTCCTCGTGGGGTGGAGTGACGGCTTGCCGGGCATGCATCCGCGCTACGACTGGGTGGCGGGTCGTTTCGAGGAGTGGGTGAGCGTTCCGAGCGCCCCCGTGGTGATCCTCGAGGGCTGTGCGAGCGCGTCGGCGCGCGTGCGACGGTGGGCAAGCCTGGTCGTGTGGGTCCAGGCACCGGCGCTCCTGTGCCTGCAGCGCGGGTTGACTCGTGATGGGGACGGCATGGCTGATCACTGGCGGGCGTGGCAGGTGCATGAGGCGGCTCACTTCGCCGCGGACGGCACGCGCGCGGCGGCGGATGTGCGTGTCGATGGCCGGACCGGGCGCATCATCGACTGACTGCTCCCCCGATGGGAGCCCGACGCCGACGGCGCGGGTCGCAGGCGGCTGATTCGACGCAGTCCCTCCTCGTGGACGTCGCGCCCGGGCCGCTTGCTCCACAACAGCGCCGGGCGAACGTCGCCCACGAGGATCGAGTTCGGGTTCCGACGGTGGCCCTGGTGGGCCGGCCGTGCGGGCTGCCGCCGTGGCCAGGCACCGCGCCTGCGGACTACATCGGCGGCCAGGGCAGCGCCGGCCAAACCGCACCGGGCATCGGGAACGTCCGGTGCCGCAGGAGATGGTCGAGGCGTTGGTGGCCCGCAGTCACCTCGTCGCCGGACAGGTGTCCGCCACCTGCCGGGCCCGCGCCGCCCCAGAGCGTGACCAGGTCGTGGAATGCCTGCGCCCCGTTGTCGAGTTCGTCGGCCAACGCCTCCGGCAGTGGCTCGCCGGCCCATCCCCAGAGCACCGTGCGCAACTTGTTCTCCACGTGGAAGCTCACCCCGTGATCGATCCCGGCCAGTCGGCCGTCCGTTCGCCGCAGCAGGTGCCCGCCCTTGCGGTCGGCGTTGTTGACAAGGACGTCGAGCACGGCCAGCCGCTGCAGCGACGGTGAGTCCTCGTGGGCCAGGACCACGATCCCGCCCCCGGTCGAGCGCCCCTCAGCGATCTGTCGCCACCCCTGGGGTACATCGCCGAGGTCGAAGAGCCCGACCGGTGGATCGTCGACCGCCTCGATCCACTCCTGGCACATCCCCGGGCCGAGGGGGCCCTCCTCGCGCCAGTGCGTCGCCGGGATCAGGTCCCAGCCCAGCGCGCCGGCCACCTCGGCACAGAGCACCTCCCGGGCAGCCAGCTCGGTGTCCGGGAAGTCCCACAGCGGGCGCTCACCACGGACCGGCTTGTAGATGCAGCGGATCGGTCCGGCCTCGGTGGGCACCTCGGCCAGCAGCGCCAGATTGGAGGCGTCAGCCAGCCTGCCGAGCACGTGCAGATCGGCAGTTGCGAGTTCGGGCAACCTCACCGCCGGTAGCCGTTGGCCCGCGGGCAGATGTGCCCGGCCGGGTCCAGCGGCTGCTGGCAGAACGGACACGGCGGGCGCCCGGCGGCCACGACCTTGCGCGCCCGGACGATGAAGTCCACGGCCTGGTTCAACGTGCTGCGGACCCGCAGGATCGGCGGGCCCTCGTCGGCATCGTCGATCTCGGTCGGGTCGATGTCATCGTCCCCGCTCGGGCCGTGCAGCTCGAAGAGCATCTGGTCGTGTGCGGGGTCCCAGCCGAACGCGATTGCCGCGACCCGGAACTCCTCGACCAGGGGGACCTCCAGCGGGTCGGTGTCCGCGGGACCGGCTTCCGGAACGTCGAACTGGAAGCGGGCGGCGACGTCGGCGACCAACTCATCGAGGCGGTCGGCGAGCAAGGCGACCTGCTCCTTCTCCAGCGCGGCGGTGCTGACTCGCTCACCCGAGCGCGCCTGCACGAAGAAGGTCCGTTCGCCGGGCATCCCGACAGTGCCCACGACGAACCTCTCCACCGGATCGTGGAGATGGACCTGGCGTGGCATGGCGTCAAGCCTAGGGCCTGTCCTGTGGAACCGCTGGTAGCCAGTGGTCCGGCAACGAGGTGCTGGCACGCAGGAGGAGCCGCGAGGTGGACTGGATCGAGGTCGAGTGACGAGGCCGCCGAGACGCCCGCAGACGGGTCGTGCGGCCACGTCGTCGATCCGGTGGGCGGGCCCTTGCCGGCGGCGAGGTGATGCGCCTCGCGCCCTTGGCGCACTGGCGGCGGACGAGCGGTCACGCGGCTGATCGGACGAGCGGTCCAGTGGGCGGCCGCTGTCGCCCCATCAGCCGGTGCCGCCGCCGACCGTGGGCCGGATCGTGCCGAACGCGGGCAGCCCGCGTCCGGTGTCATTCATCCGGAGCACCACCGGACGGTCGGCGCCGTACGCAACGATGCTCAGCGAGCCCGGGCCGACCACGATCCGCTGGAACTCGTCGAAGGGCTGGCCCAGCGCGTCGGAGAGGATCGCCTTGATCACGTCTCCGTGCGAGACCACAGCGATGGTGACATCCGGGTAGGCGCCCACCCAGCCGCGCACCGCCGCGACCGCCCGCGCGGCCATCGCAGGCAGGGACTCCCCCGCGGGGAACGTCACCGACGAGGGCTGGGTCTGGATGACCGGCCACAGCGGCTCCGTGGCCAAGTCGGCGAGTGCGCGGCCCGTCCACTGCCCGTAGTCACACTCGATGAGCCGGTCGTCGGCGTGCCGGGACACCTCTGCGCGGTCACGCAGCAGCCCGTCGGTGGTCTGCACGCACCGCTCGAGTGGGGAGTGCACCACGGCCGCGATCGGGATCTCACGCAGCCGGGTGCCCAAGCTGCGGGCCTCCCGACGGCCCTGCGCGTCCAGCGCCACCCCCGCCGTGCGGCCAGCCAGGACACCCGTGGCGTTGGCCGAGGTGCGACCGTGACGGACCAGCAGCACCGTGGTCATCGCGGCATCCGGTCCATCGAACGAAGGGTAGCCGGACACGTGCGGACCCGCGGTGCGACCATTGCCCGGTGATTGTGGGAATGGGGCGCTACTGCCATGGCGTCGAGGTGGATGAGGCGCACTCCCGGTTGGTCCGCTCGGCAGGGACGATGACCGAGGATGCGGTCTCCTTGGTGCGTGCGATGTATGGCCGGGCCAGCGCCGACCCCTCGGACTTCCTGTGGATTGCCCTGGCCACGCCGGACCGCCAGGAGTTGAGCGCGCTGGCCGAGGTGTTCGACATCTCGGCACTGTGGGTCGATGATGCACTGAATCCGCGGCAGCGCGCCAAGGTCGAGATCTCCCCGCGCGGGCGGGCCTTGATCGTGTTCAAGGTGGTCCTCTACGACGAGCCGACCTCGGCGATCGAGACCGGGCAGATCGCGGTCATCGTGGGTGATTCCTACGTGCTGACGGTGCGGCTGGGACCGGTCGGCCAACTGGCGCAGGTGCGCCTGGACACCGTGGCGCGTCAGGAGTTCCTCGACCATGGGCCGATGGCCGCGCTGCACGCGATCACGGACGCGATCGTCGACGGCTATCTGGCGGCCGCAGACGAGATCGGCAGGGACCTCGACGTCATCGAGGAGCACGTGTTCTCCCCACGGGTCACCGACGACTCCGAGACCATCTACCTGCTCAAGCGCGAGAACCTCGAGCTCCGTCGGGCCATCTCCCCGATGGTGCCGCATGCCCAGCGCCTGGTCGATGCGCGCATGCCCGGCGTCCCGGATGCCATGCGTACCTACTTCCATGATCTGGGCGACCACCTGCTGCGCGCCAACGATGCGGCCGAGTCCTACGAGAGCCTGCTCATGACGATCCTGCAGGCCTCGAACTCCAGACAGTCCCTGCAGCAGAACACCGACATGCGCAAGATGGCCGCCTACGCAGCACTCCTGGCGGTGCCGACCGCGATCGCTGGCATCTATGGGATGAACTTCACGAACATGCCCGAGTTGGGCTGGCGGTTCGGCTACCCAGCAGTGCTGGCCCTGATGGCCGGGATCGTGGTGTCGATGTTCCGCGCGTTCAAGCGCTCCAAGTGGTTGTGAGCAACGGCCGGCTGCTCGATCGGGGAGCACGCCTGTTGGTCTCCGAGCATTCGTCGGACCTGTTCACGGCCACGCTCTGTGTCAGCACCCGTCCACGAAACTGTCGTTGACGGGCGGCTCGTGGCGCAGGTCGATCCGACCACGCGCAGCGCGAAACCAGCGCGACGCGCCTGGCGACCGGAGGCTTCTTCACAGGTCGGCGAACCAGCTGATGACCCCTCGCGTCAGGTGCTGGTGAGCGCGCCGGTGCCGAGCAGCAGCAGCACCAGCGTGCCGAGCCCGATCCGGTAGATCACGAACGGCATGTACGAGTTGGTGGACACGTACCGGATCAGCCAGGCGATGACCGCGTACCCGATCACGAACGCGATCAGGGTGGCCAGGATCGTCGGGCCCCAGGAGACGGCTGGATCATTGCCGATGTCGAGCGCCTGGTAGAGACCCGAGGCCAGCACGGCGGGAATCGCCAGCAGGAATGCGTACCGGGTCGCTGCCTCGCGGGTGTAGCCCAGGAACAGGCCGCCGGTGATGCTGGCCCCCGAGCGCGAGACACCCGGCACCAGGGCCATTGCCTGGCACAGGCCGTAGATGAGGCCGTCGGGAATCGAGAGGTCCTTGAGCTCCTTGGTCTGGCGACCGACCCGGTCCGCGATACCCAGCAGGATGCCGAAGGTGATGAGCGTGAAGGCGACCAGGTACAGGTTGCGCGCGACGGTCTCGATCTGGTCGGAGAACACGAAGCCGAGGATCCCGATGGGCAGGGTGCCGATGATGATCAGCCAGCCCATCCGCACGTCCTGGTCGTGGCGGGTCTCCGGGTGGGTGAACTGACGCAGCCAGGCGCGGACGATCCGCCAGATGTCCTTGGCGAAGTAGATGATCACGGCGGTCTCGGTGCCGATCTGGGTCACAGCGGTGAACGCAGCCCCTGGGTCGGTCCAGCCGAACAGCTGGGAGAAGATCAACAGGTGGGCGCTGCTGGAGATGGGCAGGAACTCGGTCAGCCCCTGCAGGATCCCAAGGATCACGGCCTGGAACCAGGTGACCGGCTCCGAGGTGGTGGCGACGTCCTGGACCACGGCGATCATCTGCACCGCCAACACCTCCTGCACCGAAGCTCCCGCCACGCGGGCGGATCGCCGAACCCGGCGCCGCGCCGAGCCTAGCCGCTGTCGGTCCGGGGCCCGCACAGCCGATAGCGTGACGCGCCATGGAGAGCAGGGCAGTGGGACGCAGCGGGCTGAACGTGAGCCGCGTCGGTCTGGGCACGATGACCTGGGGCCGGGACACCGACGAGTACGAGGCGCGCGATCAGTTCGAGCTGTTCCTGGAGGCCGGGGGCACACTGTTCGACACCGCCGACGTGTATGCCTCCGGCGCGGCCGAGGAGCTGCTCGGGACGCTGGTCTCCGAGGCGGGCGTGCGCGAGGAGGTCGTGATCGCCACCAAGGCCGGAGGTCGGCGGACCCCCGACCGGCGATTCGACACCTCGCGCAGGCACCTGTTGCGGGCGTTGGACGGGTCGCTGGCCCGGCTGGGCACCGACTACGTGGACCTGTGGCTCGTGCACGGCTGGGACACGGTCACCCCGATCGAGGAGACCCTGTCCGCACTGGCCGCTGCACAGGAGTCCGGGCGGGCCCGGTATGTGGGGGTCTCGAACTTCGCGCCGTGGCAGTTGGCCCTGGCCGCGACCACGGCCGAGCACCGGCACGGGCTGGCGCTGGTGGCCAACGAGGTGGAGTACTCGTTGCTGGCCCGCGACGCCGAGGTGGATGCGCTGGCGGCGGCGAGCGCCGTGGGTGCAGGCATCCTGGCCTGGTCGCCGATCGGGCGGGGCGTGCTGACCGGCAAGTACCGGCATGGCACGCCGGCGGACTCCCGGGGCGCGTCCCCCCACCTCGGTGGCTTCGTGCGCGAGTACCTCGACATGGGGCACCGGCGGATTGTGGACGCGGTGTGCACCGCTGCCGAGGGGTTGGGTGTGGCGCCGATGGAGGTTGCCGTGGCCTGGGTGCGGGACAGGGCAGGCGTGGCATCGGTGCTGCTCGGTTCGCGGACCGCGGCCCAGCTTCGTGGGGCGCTGCGCTCCGACGAGCTCGTGCTGCCCGCGGAGATCCGGGCAGCCCTGGACGAGGTGTCCGAGGGGATCTGAGGCCGGCCAGTGGCCAGCGGCGAAGAGCGCCCTGCAACCCAAGTGTCCGTGTGTACCGAATGGACCAACCGATGCTTGATTCCGTACACACCAACGAGTGACGCGATCAACGCAGGTGGTTGACGGCCGCGGCGGGCGGGCGACCGGCTTCAGCAGACGCGCAGGAAGCGGTCCAGCACACGCACGCCGAAGTGCAGCCCGTCGATCGGCACCCGCTCGTCGACGCCGTGGAACAGTGCGCCGAAATCCAGCGTCGGGGGCAGGCGCAGGGGCGCGAACCCGTAGCAACGGATGCCCAGCAGGGAGAACGCCTTGGCGTCCGTGCCCCCGGACAAGGTGTAGGGCACCGGGCGCGCGGCGGGATCCTCGGCCCGCAGGGCTGCGGCCATCGCGTCGATCGACGGTCCGTCGAAGCTGGTCTCCAGGGCGATGTCGCGGACCAGGAACTCCCGGGTCACCCGGTCGCCGAGCAGCCCGTCGATCGTGGTGAGCATCTCGTCCTCGAGTCCCGGCAGGAAGCGAGCGTCCACGTGCCCGGCGGCCTGGCCGGGGATCACGTTCACCTTGGCCCCGGCGTCGAGCATGGTCGGGTTGACCGTGTTGCTCAGCGTGGCCCCGACGATCCCGGCCAGCGGGCCCAGGACGCGCCGCAGCCCGTCGGAGTCATAGGGGTCCAGGTCGATGCCCAACGCGTCCGACAGCTCGGCGACGAACGCCCTCGTCGTCGGCGTCACCCGTACCGGGAACTGGTGCTCCCCCAGGCGGGTCATCGCTGCGCACAGGCTGGTCACCGCGTTGTCGTCGTTGAGCATCGAACCATGGCCAGCGCGGCCGGCTGCCGTCAGGCGCAGCCAGCCGATGCCCTTCTCCGCGGTCTGCACCAGGTACAGGCGCAGGTCATCGCGGATGGTCATCGAGAACCCGCCGACCTCGCCGACAGCCTCT
The DNA here is from genome assembly GCA_963781015.1 of uncultured Actinomycetes bacterium. Lineage (GTDB taxonomy): Bacteria > Actinomycetota > Actinomycetes > S36-B12 > CAIYMF01 > Prado023. The sequence goes on from CAWAEB010000012.1 coordinate 17,760, forward strand.
GTGACCCCGCTGAACATCTCCGGGCGGTGCTCGACCAGCCAGTGCGAGCCGTGCAGGCCACCAGCCTCCTCGTCGGGCAGCAGCAGCAGGACGACGTCGCGACGGGGTCGGGTGCCGGTGCGGCCCCAGTGCCGGGCCACCGCCAGGATCATCGCGACCATGTCCTTCATGTCGACCGCCCCGCGGCCCCAGACCATGTCCAGACCGGAGGCGGGGTCGGTGGCGATCTCCGCGGCGAACGGCGGGTGGGTCCAGTCCTCGGCCGCGGCAGGGACCACGTCGAGGTGGCCGTGCAGCAGCAGGGCACGCCGGGCCGCGTCCGGATCGGTGCCCGGGATGCGGACGACGAGTCCGGCGCGCCGCGCGGACGTGGTGTGGAATGGCTGCGGATCGTAGCCGGCCTCCCGCAGGGCGGCCTCGGCGTACTCGGCGGCCTCGATCTCGCCGACGGTGTCGGGGCTCGGGCCGGCATTCGTGGTGTCGATGCGGATCAGTCCGCGCAGCAGCTCCACGGCGTCAGCCTCGGCAGCCGGTAGTGCTGCGAGGGCGGGGTCAGTGGCTGGCGTGGGCTCGCCGGCCGGCGTCGGTTCCGCAGTAGCGGCTTCCTGGAGCGCGCGGTCTCTCGTGAGATCTGTCACGGAACCATCCTGCCGGGTCCGACCCGCGGGTGGGGCTCGGGCGGGGCAGAATCACCCCATGAGCGAGACGCTTGAGACGGCAGCCCGCTGGCTGACGGACGAGGACCTGTCCGCGGCGCGCGAGACCCTGCCGATCCTGTACGTGGAGGCGGTCCCGGTGCGGGTGGACGCTGGCGGGCGGATCACCGCGGTCGGGCTGCTGCTGCGGGCGCGACCGGACGGGACGCTGTCGCGCGCGGTGGTCGCTGGCCGTGTGCTCTACAGGGAACGCATCCGCGACGCGCTGATCCGCCACCTGGAGAAGGACCTCGGGCCGGTGGCACTCCCCCGGCTGCCTGTGTCGCTGTCGCCGTTCACGGTCGTGGAGTACTTCCCGGACCCAACGGTGTCGGGGTTCCACGATCCCCGACAGCACGCGGTTGCTCTGGCCTACGTGGTGCCCGTGGACGGGGATTGCGAGCCGAGCCAGTCGGCGATCGACCTGGCCTGGCTGACTCCCCAGGAGGCCACCTCCGAGGCGGTCCTCGCCGAGTTCTCCGGCGGTCAGGATCGGCTGATCCGCCTTGCGATGGCGTTCGGCGGCCAACTGCCCTGATGGTCGGCGGGTGCCGGTCGACACGCCGGTGGTGCTCCTCCTGGCATGACCCATGAGATGACGACAGTGCAGGTTCGGCGTTCAACCCGCGAGTCGATCTCGGTGGGAGCCGGCGATCAGCGTTGCCGATTCGCCCCGTGGCCCGAAGTCGGGTGATCGGCGTTGCCGGTGCCGTCGATGATGCGTCCTGGGATCAGGTCGGGCAGTGGGCGCATCGCTGGCTCGCCTGAGTCCGCAGGAGCGGCAGCACCCCTCAGCGATTGGTCGGAACCGGCGCCGGGTTGCTATCCTGTGCGGGCCTCGCAGCGCTTCACAGCGCGACGGGGACACCTCGTCCGGGTGGCGGAATAGGCAGACGCGCTAGCTTGAGGTGCTAGTGCCCTTTACCGGGCATGGGGGTTCAAGTCCCCCCTCGGACACCAACAGAAGGCCCCTTCTCGCCCGCGAACCCGGCGAGGATCGGGGTCCTTCTGCATTCGTGCACAACCAAGGAGCGCGCATGGGGATCATCTGCGTCGACCTGTTCCTCACCCTCGACGGCGTCTACCAGGCGCCTGGCGGCCCCGACGAGGATCGCGAGGGCGGCTTCGAGCTCGGCGGTTGGCAGGGCGCGTACACCGATGAGGACTCGGGTGCGGCGATCGGCGCTGGAATCGCCGCCATGGACGCGCTGCTGCTGGGCCGCAAGACCTACGACATCTTCGCGGGCTACTGGCCGACTCGTGGGGATGTCATCCCGATCGCCGCGAAGCTCAATGCTGTGCCCAAGTTCGTCGTGTCCCGCACATTGACGGAACCGGGGTGGGCGGGCACCACGGCGTTGTCCGAGTTCGTGCAGGTGCGGGGTCTCAAGGACCGCTTCGCTGAGATCCACGTGATCGGCAGCGGCCAGTTGACTCGGTCGTTGCTGGAAGCCCACCTCGTCGACCGGCTCAATCTCTTCGTCTACCCGCTGACGCTGGGGTCGGGCAAGCGACTCTTCCTCGACGGCACGGGCGTGCCGGCGGCCTTCCGCCCGGTGCAGCCGCCGCAGGGGTTTCCGAACGGGGCGACCTGGCTCGTCTACGAGCACGCAGGGGATCCCGTCACGGGCATCGACATGGGATCGGCGTAGCCCCCTCCTCTTGGCAGGGCCGGCAGGCCCAGAAAGCCCGCGAGGCGAACGAAGGCCCTGCGGGCGCCGAGCCATCAGGGCGCTACGACCTCCTGCGGCGCGTGGATGTCGACCCCAGCCCGATGGCCCGGAGCGGGGTGTGGCCTGGGCAGGACCAACCGGGCCAGCGCGTAGACCGCCCATGCGACCATCAGCCCGGCCACGCCGTCGAGCCACCAGTGGTTGGCCGTGGCCACGACCACGAAGCACGTCATGGCGAAGTGGCCGACCAGCAGCCATCGCCAGGGGCTGGTGCTCACGAGCAGGGCGAAGCCCGCGATGATGCCGGCCCACGCGACGTGCAGCGAGGGCATCGCTGCAAGCTGGCTGGAGATCCCGGTGCCTGCAGGCCCGTACACCGACTGGCCGTAGAGCAGGCCCGTGTCGACGAACCCCAACTCGCCGAGCAGGCGGGGAGGCGCCACGGAGATGTTGTGCAGCAGGACGCCGATGAGCGTGGTCCCGGCCACGGTGACGCAGGCCAGCACGTAGTAGGCACGGTGCCGCCACCACATCCAGACCAGGAACGCGGTCATCGACGTCAGGTGCAGGCCCGCGTAGTACGCGTTGAGCCCGCGCACCAACATCGGGAACGGCAGCACCCACTGCTGGATGGCCAACTCACTGCCCAGTCGCAGCCGCTGCTCGACATCCCACAGCCACAGCGCCCGGTGCTCGGCTCCAGCAGTGAGGTCCAACCGGTGCAGTGAGGTCCGCTGGTACAGCGCGAAGATCGCCACGACCACCCCGAACTGGATGAAGAACGACTGCAGGGTCGCCAGCCGTGGCCGCCCGGCCACACCGATCAGGCGCAGCACCAGATACCCGGTGAACAGAGCCAGGGCAAGGCCTGCGCTCAGTTGCCAGGTGGCGCGCAGCATCGGCATGCGGGGTCGTCTCCGGGGCTCATCGGGTGGCCGGGGTCTCCGGTGCAGCCCAACGCTACTTCAGCGACGCTGCACACACTCGCCATGTGAATGATCGGTGGTACCCGGTGGCCGGGTTTGCGGCGCCCGGGTACCCCTCGGTCAGCAGGCCGCCGAATTGCTCGCGATCACTTGGAGGGTGGACAGCGTGGGATCGGCGGCGTAGGCGATCCTGTTGCCCGCCGCCAGTGCGGCGTCCAGTGCCGCCAGGGTCTCGTCGGTGATCAGTTCGCCGGGCACGATCAGGGGAACCCCCGGCGGGTAGGGCGCCACGAGTTCCGCGGCCACGCGCCCGACGCTGACACCTCGTGGGACCGTCTCGTACTCGGCGAAGGAGGCCTCGCGAGGGGGCAGGACGACCGGCGGCAGCGGCGGGCTCGCGGCCACTGGGGCGCGCGGCGGTCCGCCGGGTCCAGTGAGGGCGGTGAGCACGCCCCCAACCAGCCGATCGACGGTGTGCGCGTCGTCGAGCAGCCCCATCTGCGCCACGAGGGTGTCGCGGTCAGCCATCTCCACGGGCACGCCGGTGGCAAGCAGGTGATCCTCAGCCGCCAGCCCGGAACGACCTGCCCGGGCGAATCGGATCACCAGCTTCGCTGGGTCGAACCTTCCCGCGGGGTGCTCGAGCGGATCGGCCACGTCCAGTCCGGCCGCACGCAGCCGACCGCGGGCCGCGGCCACCAACTCGCGCACGTCTGAGAGGGCAGCCCTGCCCATCGGGCTGGCCAGCAGTGCCCGGGCCGCGTCGATACTGGCCAGGACAGCACCCGGCGGGCTCGTGGTGTGGGTGGCCTCGAAGGCGCGGTCGATCCGGGCGCCATCGAGGCGCTCGGTGCGGGCGAGCAGCAGCGACCCCCCGCTGATCGCCGGCAGCGCCTTGTGTGCGCTGGTGATCATGGCGTCCGCGCCGATGGCCAGCGCATGCTGCGGGTAGCCGGGTGCCATCCCGAGGTGGGCGCCCCAGGCCTGGTCGACGACCACCGGCACTCCGTGGCTGTGCGCCAGCGCCACCAGCACGGGCAGGTCCGAGAGGGTGCCCTGGTAGCTCGGTTCGGTGCACAGCAGCGCCACAGCGTTCGGGTGGGTGGCCAGCGCGTCGCCGACGTCGGCCACGTCGAGACCCAACGGGCCGCCGGTGTCGGGGTGGATGCGCACAGGCAGCCAGACCGGTCGCAGACCCGCCAGGACCAGTCCGGAGAGCACCGATCGGTGGGCGTTGCGGGCCACGAGGACAGTGTCACCGGGTTGGCCCAGCGCCAGCACGATCGCGAGGTTGACCTGCGTCGAGCCGCCGGTGCTGAACCGGCACAGGTGAGCACCCCACAGCGAGGCCGCCCGGTCCTGGGCGTCGGCCAGCACTCCCCCGGTGAGCTTCATCGTGTCCAGGCCGCCGTACAGCGGGACGTCGGCGGCCAGCAAGCGCCCGAGGTCGGGATCCAGGCGGTGCCCCCGCTGCTTGTGCCCGGGGATCGTGAACGGAGCGATGTCAGCGTCGACGAAGCGTCGCCACGCCTGGAACAGGGGCGCGTCCTCGAGCCAGTCCGGCGTGTCCTCGGGCGCCGTTGATCCGCTCACCTCAGGAGCCCAGGGCTCGCATCGCGTGCAATGTGGCGCGTACCCGCGCCACCTCGTGCGTCCGGTAGACATTGACCCGGCCGAGTGCCGCGAGCACGGCGAAGAAGCCCTCGGCGGTGCGGAACTCCTCCTCGAACAGGTCGAAGGCATGCGGCAGCGCCTGGCAGATCGGCACCCCGAGCTCGCGCAACCGGAACGAGTTGAGCAGCACTGTGGCCTGATGGCGCACCCGCACCGCGGGCACCGTCAAGTTGCCGTAGTAGAACCCCAGCCCCGGGTCGATCATCACCTCGATGACCCCATGGGCGCGGGCCTGATCGATCCGGGTGGCGAAGTAGTCCAACAGGACCGGAATGGGGTCCTGGCCCATGGGGACGTCGCCCACCTCGCGCACGTTCGCCCCCGGGACGAAGCACAGGATCACAGCTGCGTCGTGGCCGGCAGCCAGTTCGTAGATGCGCTCCAGATCGGCGCTGCCGGTCAGGTTCACGACCGTTGCCCCAGCATGCAGGCAGGCTTCGACGACCGCGGGTCCGTAGGCCTCCACCGACGTGGCCACCCCGTGTTCGGCCAGCCTCCGGATCACGGGCACCATCGCAGCGGACTGATCGTCCTGCCCTACCCGGGCCGCTCGCAGGGTGCTGGACTCCGCACCGATGTCGATGATCCCCGCACCTTGGGCGTGCATGACCAGCGCACGCCGGACCGCGGACTCCTCGGACACGGCGATGGACTCGCGATACGTCGAGTCCCGCGAGAGGTTCACCACGCCCATCACCAGGGGGTCCGCGTCCAGATCGTGGCGGGCAGCTCCGATCCGGACCGCGGCGATCGGATGCGCCAGCGCGTTGGCGTGCTCGCCGGCCAGCCGGGCCAGCTCGGTCAGGTCGAGCATGTCATTGCCGCCGCAGGTAGCGAGCGAACAGGTACCCGTCGTCCTCGAGCAGCTGGTGCAGGCGCATCCCGCTCAGAACGGCTTCGCCGGTCCGTTGCCCATGCGGGGCGCCGGTGAGCACCGGCGCGACCGTCAGGTCCATCTCGTCGAGGGCATCAGCGTGCACCATCCCGGCCAGCAGCTGGTCGCCACCTTCGAAAGAGACCCGGTTCAGGCCCCGCTCGGCCAGGGCGTCGAGTGCCCGCCGGGGTTCGACCTGCTGCTCGCCGGCGACGACCACCTCACACCAACGTTCGGCGGCGCTGCGGGCGGCCGCGTCGGAGGAGGCCGTCGTGAGCATGATCGGGCGCGTCTCGGAGTTGATGAACTCGACGTGCTCCCAGTCGAAGTCGCAGGTGGTGGTCACGACGGCCAGTGTGGGCGAGGGCGCGAGGCCCTGGGCGACCCGTTCGCGAGCCCGGTCCGGTTCAGCGCGGACCGCCGTGTATCCCTCCGCGCGCACCGTCCCGGCTCCGGCCAGGTACACGTCGGCGAGGCGACGGATGGCCGCCATGACCCTGCGGTCAGCAGGCGAGGAGATCGAGCGCGACAGACCATCAGGACCCGTGATTGCCCCGTCGAGGGTGCGCGCGAAGCAGGCCCGCACCCAGCGTTCCGCGGGCCAGTCGTAGGCCTGCACCAGATCGACGTCGGTGAGCATTCCCCCGGTTGCCGGGACGAGCCTGCGCATGCTGGCGACCCTAACAGCGGCCCGTGCCGCCCGCAGGTGTGTCCCAGCTGCGGATGCCCGCCCCTCCTGAGCAGCTCCCGATGCTCCGGCGCGCCTGCGCCGATGACGCACCGCATGCGGGCAGCATGGTCGGCGTACGACCAGTTGAGGGAGGACTCGATGGAGGCGAACGACGCAACCATGGATGACCTCGTGGTGGACATGGTGCTCGAGGTCGATTCGAGGGGTATCGACGTCGAGGGCCTGTCCCGGCTGATTTGCCTGCCGGGTACGAGGATCCTGCAGACCTCAGCCCACGGGACCATCTGGCTCACGGCCCTGATCAGGGCCGATGGGCATGCGGCCGCGATCCGCCAGATGCACGACGAAGTCTGGTCACAGCTGCCCGAGCCGACGCGAGGTACCGTCACTGCTGCGCTGAGCTGTGTGTCGCTCGGAGACCTCTACGCCCGACTCGGATCGCACCTTGCCGACGACGACCTCGCCGAGATCGATGTCCGCGATCTCGTGGCGCGAACCCTGTGGGACTGCCCACCCGCGGCGGACCTTCGTTTCGACGAGCCGACCTCGCGTGCCCCAGTGGTTCACGGCGGGATGTCAGGGGCGCTGGCGTCAGCCTGAGGCCGTTTGCTCCTTGGGCGTGTGGTGTCGCGACGCCACGAGGACGTGAATGCTGAGCAGCAGCACCCAGCTGGGGAACACGAGTTGGCCCCAACGAGTGATGGGTGGGGTCAGCATCAGGACCAGGGCGACCACGTAGCCCAGAGTCGCCAGCCACTTGGGCATGATCCCGGTCCGGAGGCCGATCGAGGACACCGCAGCCGTGAAGACCGCCGCCATCCGCGTGCCGAACATGCCCATCGCGAACTTGGTGAGAAGGACCATCGTCGTCAGCGAATCGGCCCCCACGGGGATCCCCCGGTCGAACATCTGCAGGGCCGTGGCCAGCATGGCCCCGGACATGAACAGCAGGGCCACGAACAGCAGTCCTGAGCCGAGCAGGACCGTGGCGAACAGGCGGTCCTCCTGCGCACCGAGACGGTTTCGGATGACCCCCATGAACCACAGGAACGCGATGCCGGCGAACGGGATGAGGTGCACGACGCTGCGCACGCCGTTCCTACGAGCCCTGTCCTCCAACCAGTCAGCGCTCATCTGCCCGCTCGGCACAGCCACGTGGAACTGCACGATCACGCTGATCAGGATCAACGAGAAGGCGATCCCCGCGACGGCTGCGGTGGCAGGGTCGCGCAACTGCTTGACGAAACCATCTGCCGACACACGTGCTCCTCAGGTCGCGGGCAGCCTACTCCCGAGTCTGTGAGCGCCGCGATCCCGGGAACGCCGTTTCCCGGTGCAGGCACGGTCCGCTTGGATCACCTCCCGGGTGCTGGCAGACTGCGCTGCGTGATCGGGCGACGACGTGCTGAGTTCGGGGCCCTGCTGGCAGCCGCCCTGGTGGCGCTTGCGCTGCCCAGCTCGGTGCAGGGGCCCGGGGCACTGGCTGCCCCGCCGTCCGCCGGCCAGCGACCTGTGGCTCCGCTGCACACCACCAGCACTGAGGTCACCTCCCAGGCTGTGGCGCGGACTGTGCTCGACCCAGCTGCAGGTCCGCCTGCCGGCGGCCGCGGCTCCGCGCGGTCGGCTCGCGGTGGGTGATTCATTGATGGTCAGCGTCACGTCGCAGATGCGACGCAAGGGCTTCCAGGTGCACGCCAAGGTGGGCCGCCAGTTCAGCACGGCCCCGGGCATCGTGCGGGGATACGCCGCGAGACTGCCCCGCAACGTGGTCATCGAGTTGGGCACCAACGGGACCATCCGGGCCTCGGACTGCCGTGCGGTCGTGCGGCGAGCGGGCAAGAATCGGCGGGTGTTCCTGGTGACCCCCCGGGTCCCGCGGAGTTGGCAGAAGGCCAACCTGCGGACCTTGCGGGCCTGCGACCGACGCTACAAGGCGTCCCGGGTCCGGATCGTCGACTGGTACGGATACAGCGCTGGGCATCCCAATTGGTTCGCCGCCGACCGCGTTCATCTCAGCGCCTCGGGCCAGCGCGCGTTCGCCCGGCTGATCGACCGCGAGTTGGACAAGCACGGCCTGGCCTGAGAGCCGCGCCGCCCATACATGAGCCGGGCCGCTCCGGCCCGATGGGGGGATCGGCGGGGCGGCCCGGTGATCGTCGGGTGTGCGGAGCAGGTTACTCGCCGCCGAGGTCCCGCTCGTAGGCATCGAGCAGAACGTCGGTGGTGCGCTCCTGGTAGCGACGTGCCCGGTTGAGCACGTCGCGCACGGCAGAGATGATGGAGTCGACTGCCGAGGGGTCCCCGGCACTGGCGCCGGCCCGGATCCGGACCTCGGTCACGGCCCGATCGAGTTCGTCACGTTCCGCGCTCAGGCGCAGCCAACGGCCCATGAGGTGCGGCGCATCCTCGCGGATCTGCTCGGTGAAGCCCTCAGGGTCCAGTAGGTTGCCGGCGGTCGTGCGGATCGCATCGGCCAGTTCATCGAGCTGGCGGGTGAGGTCGATCCACCAGGAGATCAAGCCGCGCCGATCGTCGAGCAGCCCGACGAGGTGATCGTGCGCCTGCGTGTAGTCGGTGACGCGCAGGTCGACTGTGGGGGGCAGACCGGTCCCGGCGTGCAGGTCGGTGGTGAGAGCAGTCATGGTCTGGCTCCTTTCCTCTGCGCCTAGAGTGAACCAACAACCTGGGGCGGACAAGTCCGCTGCCTCCCACTTCTGTCCCAATCACGTCGCAGCTCTGAAGGTGGCGTGATGCATGCCACAGCGTCGTGCTGGGACGATGCGCGCGCAGGAAATCGGGCCTCCCGGGCAGCCCGCTCGGGCTCGTCAGCCGCGGATCGCCTGCGAGGTCTGCCGTGCGATCTCCAACTCCTCGTTGGTCGGCACGACCAGCACCTTGATCGGCGCACCGGGGAACGACAGGTCCACGGGCACCGTGCTCCCGCGCACGTCTGCGTTGCGGCCGGCGTCGATTGCCACGCCGATCATCTCCATACCGGCGATCACCCGACGGCGGATCTCCGGGTCGTTCTCCCCCACGCCCGCGGTGAACACGATCGCGTCGGCCCTGCCCAGGACTGCCAGGTAGGCCCCGAGGTACTTGCGGATCCGGTGGACGTAGACCGACAGTGCCAGCTCGGCGTCCGCGTCACCGGCAGCGGCCAACCGATGCACCTCACGCAGGTCGTTCTGGCCACACAGGCCGAGCAGGCCGCTGCGCTTGTTGAGCAGGTCGTCGACCTCGGCCGCACTCATCCCGGCGGTGGTGATGAGGTGGAAGAACAGCGCCGGGTCGATGTCCCCGGAGCGGGTGCCCATCACCAGGCCCTCCAGCGGGGTCAGGCCCATGGAGGTCTCCACGCTGCGCCCGCCACGAACGGCACACGCCGAGGCCCCGTTGCCCAGGTGCAGGGTGACGAGGTCCACGGCCTCCACCGGCTTGCCCAGCATCATCGCCGCAGCCGCGGTGACGTACTTGTGCGAGGTGCCGTGGAAGCCGTACCGGCGGATCCGATGGGCCCGGGCGACCTCCTGATCGATCGCGTAGGTGTAGGCCGCAGCCGGGATGGTCGAGTGGAAGGCGGTGTCGAACACCGCCACGTGCGGCACGTCGGGGAAGGCAGCCATCGCCGACTCGAGGCCGGCCACGCAGGCCGGGTTGTGCAGGGGTGCCAACGGGATCAGCTCGCGGATGACCTCAACCACCTCGGGCGTGACGACGGTGGGCTCGCTGAACACGTCCGCGCCCTGCACCACCCGGTGGCCCACCCCGATCAGCTCGCCGACCTCGTCGACCGCTCCGGTCTCGGCGAACAGCGCGCTGACCGCAGCGAAGGCCTGGGCATGATCGCTCACGACCCGCTCTGAGCGCGCCGTGACCAGTTCCGAGTCCGCGCCGCCGCGGATCCGGGAGTGATGGGTGATCGGGGAGGATGCGTCGCCGATCCGCTCGATCAGCCCGGTGGCCCACACCAGTGCGGACTCCGTGTCGACCAGTTGGTACTTCAGCGACGATGATCCGGCGTTGACGACGAGCACGAGCATGGTTCAGGCACCTTCCTTGGCGACGGTCGTGTCCTGGTTGAGCTCGCTGACCTGCTGGGCCTGCACGGCCGTGATGACGACGGTGTTGATGATGTCCTCGACCAGGGCCCCGCGGGACAGGTCGTTGACCGGCAGGCGCAGGCCCTGCAGGACGGGGCCGATCGCCACGGCGTCCGCTGAGCGCTGCACCGCCTTGTAGGTGTTGTTGCCGGTGTTCAGGTCCGGGAAGATGAAGACGGTGGCACGCCCGGCGACCTCGGAGCCCGGCAGCTTGGACCTGGCCACGGACGCATCAACAGCGGCGTCGTACTGGATGGGGCCCTCGATCGGCCAGGTCGGGGCGGCGCTCGCGGGCAAGTGCGGTGGCCTGGCGGACCTTCTCCACATCCTCGCCGGCGCCCGAGGCGCCGGTGGAGTAGCTGAGCATCGCCACCAACGGATCGACCCCGAAGGCCGCAGCGGTCTCCGCCGACGAGATCGCGATGTCTGCCAGCTGGGTGGCGTTCGGGGAGGGGTTCACCGCGCAATCGCCGTAGACGAGGACCCGGTCCTCCAGCGCCATGAAGAACACGCTGGACACGATGGAGACACCCGGGGTGGTCTTGATGACCTGCAGGGCCGGGCGGATCGTGTGTGCCGTGGTGTGCGCGGCGCCGGAGACCATTCCGTCAGCCAGCCCCTTCCACACCATCATCGTCCCGAAGTAGGAGACGTCGGCGACCTGGTCCAGAGCAGCATCGAGTGCCAGCCCCTTGGACTTGCGGATCTCCACGAGGTCAGCGGCGAGCACTGCCCGCAGGGGGTCGGTCTCGGGATCGATGATCCGTGCCCCGGAGATGTCCAGACCCAGCTGCCGGGCTCGTTCGGTGAGGATCTCGGGGGGGCCCAGGAGCGTGAGGTCCACGACGTTGCGGCGCATCAGCCGGTCGGCCGCCTGCAGGATCCGATCGTCGGTGCCCTCGGGCAGCACGATGTGCTTGCGGTCCGAGCGGGCCCGCTCCACGAGCTGGTGCTCGAACATCATGGGAGTCATCGTGGTGGAGCGGGTGACCTCGATCCCCGCCTCCAGCTCGGCCTCATTGACGTGATCCTCGAAGAGGCTCAGCGCGTCGGCGATCTTGCGCATGTCGTCCGGGGCGATCTCCGGGCGCAGGTTGGCGATCGCAACGGCACTGTCGAAGGTGTCCAGCGGCGTGGTCAGGACCGGCATCGACGCAGCCTGGGTGATCCCCTGGGCGAAGCGCAGGATAGCGGGATCCAGGTCCAGTCCCCCGGTGAGGATGACTCCGGCCACCGCCGGGACGGCGTCGGACTGCCGCGAGGAGTAGGCGGCCATGAGGATGTCGGAGCGATCGCCGGGGGTGATCAGCAGGGCCCCCTCGGTGAGGTTGTCCATCAGCCGCGGCACGCTCATCGCGGCCACCTTCACGTCCGGAACAGGTCGGGAGAGGTCTTCAACGGAACCCAGGACGTGGATCGCCCCCACGGCCTCTGCTACCTCGCGAATCGTGGGGTGGGTCAGCGAGCCCAGTTCGGGCAGCAGCCAGACCGGTACCGGGCAGCCCTTCGCGACGGCTGCCAGCGCGGTCCAGTCGTCGGGAGTCACCCTGTTGACGAATGCCCCCGCAGTGGGGACCCCCCGCTCCCCCATCCCGTCGATGGCGGCGTTCAGGGCACCGTTGACCTGTGCGGGTGGGTGGTCCTGGGCGGTGAGGACGATGAGGGCCACAGCACCCAGGTTCGAGGCGATCTCGGCGTTGAGCGCGAATTCGAAGGCCTTGGACGCCGTGAGGTGGTCCGTGCCCTCGACCAGGACGTAGTCGCACCTGCTGGCCAGGCGGCGGAAGCGTTCGATGATCCGGGTGACGAGCGCCGGGTCGACATGGTTGCCGCCGAAGGCGCGGGTCTCGTCGGAGGTGATCCCGAAGGACTCGTCGTAGGACTGGTCCAGGCGGTATCGCAGCCGGAAGAGTTCGATCCGCTTGTCGACCTCGCCAGCCCGGATCACCGGCCTGAAGTATCCCACCCTGCTCACGGACCTTGTGAGGGTCTCCATGAGCCCGAGTGCGACGACGGACTTTCCGCTGGCAGCTTCGACTGAGGTCAGGTAGAGGGCGCGCACATCCTGCATCCTCTCAGGGGAAGGTGCCCGATGCCTGCTGCGCTGGGTCCAGCCGGTGGTGTCCCCGCTCACGCCCGTGCAGTGCCGGACCGGGGCTTCACCGGGCCACGAGGGTGAGCGGGTCGACCACCGGGCACTGGTCTGGGCGTCGGAACCAGGCGACCGCGGTCATCGGCGGGGCTCGTGCGCGCGCTGCCGGGTACCCCACGCCCTGTTCACCTCCAGGTGGCGGCGACCGGATGCGGAGCCAGGGCATGCAGGGCGATGGCGCTGGCCGCGGCCACGTTGAGGCTGTCGACCCCGGCGGACATCGGGATTCGGACCCGCAGATCGGCACGCTCCAGCAATCGCGCCGGCAGCCCGTCGCCCTCGGTTCCCAGAAGGACCGCGCGTGGCCCGTCGATCCCGGGCAGGTCACGCAGGGCGGTGGCGTCGGGAGCGGGGGTAAGCACGACCGTGGTGAACCCGGCGAGGTCGGCCAGGGGGTCGGGCCCTGATCGGGTCCACGGAACGGCCAGGACCGCACCCATCGACACCTTGACCGAGCGCCGGTACAGCGGGTCCGCGCAGCCGGGGCTGACCAGGACCGCGTCGACGCCGAGTGCGGCAGATGTGCGGAAGATCGCGCCCACGTTCGTGTGGTCCACGAGGTCGACCAGCACGGCCACGAACTCGGCGGGGGCCAGCAGGTCCCCCGGACTGGGCAGGACCGGGCGGGCGAAGGAGGCCAGTGCGCCGCGGTGCACCCGGTACCCGGTGATCGCGCGAAGGACGGCCGGCTCAGCCGTCAGGATCTCGGCACCGGTGCCGGCGAGGGGCTCGGCCAGCTCTGGCAGCCACTTGCGCTCGGACAGGACCAGCCGGGGTTGATGCCCGGCGGCCAACGCACGGAGGATCACCTTCGCGCCCTCGGCGACGTACAGTCCCTCGGCCGGCTCCCGGGCGGAACGGGCCGCCACATCGGTGAGGCCGGCGAGGTCACGTACCCGAGGGTCCTCGGGGTCGGTGACCTGCACCGGCTCAGTCACCAGGGAATCGGTGATCCGTTCCGCATGGCTCAACGAGGTCAGGCGGTGCCGGCGCTGCCGGGCCGCGGCGAGTCGTCGCCGGCCTCCTCGACGACCTCGGCATCAACGACATCCGAATCGAACAGGCCGGACTCGGTCACGTCTGCGCCGGACACGTCCGGGACGTCCACGCGCACCGAATCGGCGGTCGGCCGGTCGGTGGATCCCGAACCTGATGCGGCACTGGTCGAGCCGGGCGCGCTCTGGGCATTGAACGCCCGGGTCACCGCACCCAGAGCGCTGGAGACCTCCGCGGGGATCACGAACACCTTGTTGGCGGTGCCCTGGGCAAGCAGCGGCAGGGACTGCAGGTACTGGTAGGCCATGACCTGATCGGTGGCGTTGCCGTTGTTGATCGCGTCGAACACCTTTGCGATCGCCTGCGCCTCGCCCTCGGCCCGCAGCACCTGGGCGGTGGCCTGGCCCTCGGCCTTGAGGATCGCTGCGGTCTTGGAGCCCTCGGCTTCGAGGATCGCGGCCTGCTTGGAGCCCTCGGCGTTGAGGATCGCCGCGCGCTTGTCACGGTCGGCGCGCATCTGCTTCTCCATGGACTGCTGCACGCTGGCCGGCGGGTCGATCGCCTTGAGCTCGACCCGATTGACCCGGATGCCCCATTTGCCGGTCGCTTCGTCCAGCACGCCACGCAGTTGCGCGTTGATGTTGTCGCGGCTGGTCAGGGTCTGCTCGAGATCCAGCGAGCCGACCACGTTGCGCAGGGTGGTCACGGTCAACTGCTCCACGCCCTGCAGGTAGCTCTGGATCTCGTAGGTGGCAGCCTTGGCGTCGGTGACCTGGAAGTAGATGACCGAGTCGATGCTGACCACGAGGTTGTCGGAGGTGATGACCGGTTGCGGGGCGAAGCTGACCACCTGCTCGCGCAGGTCGATCAGGGGCCGCAGCCGGTCGATGAAGGGGACGATGATGGTCAGGCCAGGGTCCAGGGTGCGGTTGTACCGCCCGAGCCGTTCGATGATCCCGGCCTGCGCCTGCGGGATGATCTTGATGGTGCTGAAGACGATCAGCACGGCGATCAGGACCAGTACCCCAGCGATGATGAGACTCTCCACGATTTCCTTCCCTTGCCTCGAGCTGACCAGCGAGCGCCGGGTCAGCCGACCACCGCGGTGGCCCCGTCGATCTCGAACACGGAAACCTTCTCGCCCGGCTCGAACCGGGCGTCCTCGTCCAGGGTGCGCGCTGACCAGATCTCGCCGGCCAGCTTGATCCGGCCGTTGGCCCCGTCGACGACCTCGAGCACGACAGCCTGGCCACCGATCAGGGCCGCGGTGCCGGAACGCTCCAGCGGTGACTGATACATGTGCCGCTTGGCCACGGGGCGCGCGAAGGCGATCAACGCCACACTCACCAACGCGAACACAGCCGCCGAGCCCACGGTGCTGGCCCCAAGGAAATCAGCAATGGCCGCAGCCGCTGCACCGCCAGCGAACATGATGAGCAGGAGGCCTGCCGAGGCGGCCTCGGCCCCGGCGAGGACCACTGCGATGATGAGCCAGACCAGCCATGGTTCCACGGGTGCGAGTCTAGACTGACCCGCCCGGTTCGGCCGTTTCTACCGGCATGTCCTGCGCGCGTCCGCGTCGGCCCCGGGCCACGGTGTCCGCGGGTACTGCGCGCGCCCAGTACCGACCACGGACCCGGCCACTGCGCAGCCGCGTGCCGAAGGTCTGCGTCAGGGAGCGACCGGTCAGCACGTCATTGATCGGGCCGGCGGCCACGACTCGGCCCTCGCGCAGGAGCAGCGCATGCGTGAAGCCGGCAGGGATCTCCTCGACGTGGTGGGTGACCAGCACCTGCACCGGCGCCCACCGGTCGGTGGCGATCCCCCCCAGTCGGGTGACCAGGTCCTCCCGGGCGCCGAGGTCCAGGCCCGCCGCCGGCTCGTCGAGCAGCAGCAGTTCGGGATCGGTCATCAGCGCCCGGGCGATCTGCACCCGCTTGCGCTCGCCCTCGGACAGCGTGCCGAATGTGCGGTCGGCCAGAGTGGCGGCGCCCAGCAGCTCCAGGACGCCCTGGGCCCGTGTGGTGTCCGACTGGTCGTACGCCTCGTTCCACCGACCTGTCACCGCCCATGCAGCGGTGACGACAACGTCGCGCACGATCTCCTCGCCGGGGATCCGCTCGGCCAGGGCGGCACTGGCCAGCCCGATCCGTGGGCGCAGGTCGAACACGTCCACTGAGCCGAGCGTGTCGCCGAGCACCTGGACCTGCCCGGAGGTCGGGTGGATCAGCGCACCCGCCAGTTGCAGGAGCGTCGTCTTGCCCGCACCGTTCGGGCCAAGGACGACCCACCGCTCGTCGTCGGCGACCCTCCAGTCGATCGAGTCCAGGATGGGGCGACCGCCGCGAACCACGGTGGCCGCGCGAAACGACAGGACCTCGACCACGGAGCAACCCTACCCGGGGTACCGGACCGGGCTGCTCGGTCTGTGACCTGCGCGTGTCTCGTCCGGCCCGGAGCAACGAGCCGCGCCACGCCCGGTGGCCTACCCTCCTGCACGTGGATGCTCCCCGAATCACGGCCGCGACCCTGTGGGTCGGGGCCTGGCTGCGTGGGACGGCTGCACCCGATGACGTGCTCTGTGTCCTGGCCGACCTCGCCCCGGACAGCCCGGCCGTGGTCCGTCTTGACGGGGCGCCCTCCGCCGGGCTGGCCGACCTGCTGGCGCACCTTCGCGCTGAGGCCGCGGCCGAGGCATGGCTGCTGCTCCCCAGGCCCGGGCGGACGCTGGGCTGGCCCGCGAAGGGGAGCGGTGCGCCGGCCCCCGCGACCGTGATCAGCGGTGCAGATGGGATGGTCGGCCTGCTGCGACACGAACGTGCGGGCTGGACGTGGGAGTCCGTGGCCGACGACAGCGCCCTGGCTGTGATCCAGGCCGGGATGCTCACCCCGCGCGCCGCCGCCCGAACCCTCGTCGAGGTGGTCACCGTGGCTGCCGAGGACCTGGAGCAGTTGGGCCTGGACCGCCCCCCACGTGGCCGCTGCGCCCAGGAGTGGCAGGCAGGGCTGGGCCGGTTGCCCAAGGGAATGGATCCACCGACGCTCGCGCAGGTGACCCGGATCGCAGCCCTGCGCGACGCCCTGGACCTTGCCCTGGCCGACGACGGGGCCGCGGTCACCGCCGCTGAGGCACGCGCTCGTGCGGCCCGGATCCGGGAGGTGGCCGGTGCTGTCGACGATGTGCTGTGCGGGGTCCTCGGGGGGTTGAACGTCCCGCGGGTAGCGTGCGTCGGCCCGAACATCGCGCCGGTACCGTGGCCCGGGTGATCCCCACCACCTTCCATGCGACCGTCGTCGGCGTCGACCAGCCGGGGGTGACCGCGCGCATGTTCGGTGCCCTGGCGCAGGCCACGGTCCTGGACGTCGAACAGGTGGTCGTGGCCGGCCAGCTGATCCTCGGGACTGTCGTGCTCGCCCCGGCGAGCACCGGCGACGAACTCGCCACGGCCATGCGTGCCGCAGTCCCGGGCTTCGACGTCTCGGTGCGTCAGGTGGATGCCGCCGATGTCGCCGGACCGATCGCCAACTGCACCGTGACCGTGGTCGGCAGCGCTGTCACCGGCGCAGCTGTCAGCGCGCTGGCGGGGACCATGGCCCACGCCGGGGCCAACATCGTGCGCATCGACCGGGTGGCCGACTACCCGGTGACTGCGCTGGCCCTCGAAGTGCTTGCCCCGGACCCCGACATCCTGCGCCGCGACCTCGTCGAGCGGTGCCACGACCTCGACGTCGATGTGTCGGTGCAGCCCCGCGGGCTGCACCGACGGGGGGTCCACCTGGTCGTGATGGACGTGGACTCCACCCTCATCCAGGACGAGGTGATCGAGCTGCTGGCGCGCTATGCCGGGCGCGAGGAGCAGGTGCGGCAGGTGACTGAGGCAGCCATGCGCGGCGAGCTGGACTTCGAGGCCTCGTTGCACGCCCGGGTGCGGGCGCTGGCTGGATTGCCCGAGGACGTGATCGCTCGTGCGCGGGCCGAGATCCGCCTCACTCCCGGCGCCCGGACCCTGTGCCGCACGCTCAAGCGACTCGGCTTCCGGATCGCGCTGGTCAGCGGTGGGTTCCACGAGGTGATCGGGCCACTGGCCGAAGAGCTCGGCGTCGATGCCGTGCGCGCCAACGGCCTGGAGGTGGCCGACGGGCAGCTGACCGGTCGGGTGCACGGGCCGGTGATCGACCGCGCGGCCAAGGCCGCCGCTCTGCGCGAGTTCGCGACGCAGTTCGGCATCGACCCCGGTGCGACCATCGCGATCGGCGACGGCGCCAATGACCTGGACATGCTCTCCGCTGCGGGCCACGGGATCGCGTTCAATGCCAAGCCCGTCGTCCAGGCGGCAGCGGACTCGGCGATCAATGTCCCCTACCTGGACACGGTGCTGTACCTGATGGGGATCTCGCGGGCGGAGGTCGAGGAGGCCGACGCCACCGCGATGAGCGGGCGTGCGGGGTCGATCAGTCCTTCGGAGCCGTGAACAGCTCCAAGGACGCCGACTCGGCCCCCACCGCCGACCACGGGCGGTCCGATCGCAGGACGGCGAACGCGCACGTGGGGAACTTGGTGGCCACCCGGGTCCGCAGCTCACTGGGTGTGCGTTCGGCAAGGGTCAGGACCAGTTCGGACACCCCGGGCTCGTGGCCCAGGATCAGCACGGTCCGCGCGTCGGCGGGCAGGTCCCCCACCACGTCGATCAGGTGCTCTCCCCAGCCCTCGTAGATCCGCGGGTCGGTCAGCACCTCGGGTGGCTGCTCCAGCTGCTCGCCGAGCAGCTGCCAGGTCTGCTGGGTCCGCCGAGCCGGACTCACCACTGCGACGTCGACGGCTCCGACCAGTTCCTGGATCCGCTGACCCATCCGGGGGGCGTCTCGAAGGCCGCGCGGGCCAAGTGGCCGCTCGTGATCGGGAACCCCGACCGGATAGGCGGACTTCGCGTGCCGCACGACCACCAACCGTCGCACCGCCACCTCACTGATCGCCATGATCCGCTCCCGATCCGACGACCGCATCCCGGTCGCGCACCGACTAGCCTGCCACAGGTGAGCAGCCCCGTGGAGGTCCCGCAGCGCCGCCTGATGGCCATCGGGGGGGCCGAGGACAAGCTGGGCGCCACCCGGATCCTGCGCCGATTCGTTGCAGAGGCGGGCGGTGAACAGGCGCGCATCGTGGTGTGCGCAACGGCCTCGGCCCTGGGCCCCGAGATCGTTGAGCTCTACGAGCGGACGTTCACCCGGCTGGGCGTGGCCGAGGTGACCTCCGCGCGCCCGAGCGACCGGCGCGAGGCGGACAAGGTCGCGCATGTCGACGCCGTCGAGGCGGCCACCGGGGTGTTCTTCACCGGGGGCAACCAGATGAAGCTCGCCGCCGCGATCCGCGGCACCCGGTTCGGCGATGCCGTCGTCGACGCCTACGACCGGGGCATGATCGTGGGCGGGACCTCGGCGGGGGCCTCGGTGGTCAGCGAGCACATGGTCGGCTACGGCTCCCCCGGTGCTCAGCCGAAGTTCCGGATGGTCGCCGCAGCGCAGGGCCTGGGCCTGTTGCCCGGCGTGATCGTCGACCAGCACTTCTCCCAGCGGGAGCGCTACGGCCGGCTGGTCAACCTGGTGGCCTCCTCACCGGACCTGCTCGGTATCGGTCTGGACGAGGACACCGCGATGCTCGTCACCGACGAGCTCCTCCTCGAGGTGGTCGGCAAGGGCTCGATCTTCGTGGTCGACATGCGCACGGCCCTGACCGACGCGGCCACAGCCCGGGGTACGAGCCCGCTGATGGTGTCCGGGGCACTGACCCACTTCCTGCCGGATCGCGCGGTGTTCGACCTCACCTCGCGCAGCCTGGTGTCCTACCGTGACCACACAGTCGTGGACCCCTTCGACCCACCTGAACAGGACCAGAGCCTGGCCAGGATCTCCCGGCGGGTGGCCTCCGAGGGCGCCGACGACGCCGTCGTGGCCCGCAATGCCCGCCGCCGGCGCCGCATCAAGGAGCACAAGGAGTCACCGTGACCGACCGCCCAGCGCCCACCGGTCCCGCAGCGCCGGACCTGACCATCCTCGAGACTCGGGTCTACCGCGGACCCAACGTGTGGTCCTACGGGCCGGCGGTGCACCTGATCGTGGACCTCGGCTCACTCGAGGAGTACCCCACAGACACACTGCGCGGCTTCACCGACGGGCTGTTGCAGTGGCTGCCCGGAGTGGGTGAGCATTCCTGTTCCCGGGGCCGCCGCGGCGGGTTCGCGGAGCGGCTTCGCGAGGGCACCTGGGTCGGGCACGTGGCTGAGCACATCGCGCTGCAGCTGCAGAGCGAGGTCGGCCACGACACCCGCCGGGGCAAGACCCGCAGCACCGGGGTGCCCGGGCAGTACCACGTCATCTACGGGTTCCAGGACGAGTCGGTGGCCCTTGCCGCTGGGCGGCTGGCGGTGCGGATGGTCAACGACCTGGTGGCCCGCGATCCGGAGTTCGACTTCGACTCCCAGTTCGAGGAGTTCCTGGTGCGCGCCGAGCGCACCGCGTTCGGCCCGTCCACCCAGGCCCTGGTCGACGAGGCCGTCGCCCGCGACATCCCGTGGATGCGCTTGAACGAGGCTTCCTTCGTCCAGCTCGGCCAGGGCTGCCACGCCCAGCGGATCCGGGCCACCATGACCTCGGCGACCTCCGCGCTGGCAGTGGACATCGCCAGCGACAAGGACATGACCAACAAGCTGCTGTCGGCTGCCGGTCTACCGGTGCCGGCCAGCGACTCGGTGCGCACCCTGCGCGGATCGCTGCAGGTGGCCCGTCGGATCGGGTACCCGGTGGTGATCAAGCCGCTGGACGGCAACCACGGCCGAGGTGTCGTGCTCAACATCACCAACGACGAGGAGCTCGAGGCCGGGTACGACGTGGCCAAGGCCCAGTCACGCGGCGGCTACGTGATGGTGGAGAGCTTCGTCACCGGCACCGACTACCGGTTCCTGGTGGTGGGTGGGCGGATTGCGGCCGTGGCCGAGCGCGTGCCGGCCCAGGTGATCGGCGACGGCAGACGGACCGTCGACCAGCTCGTGGATGACACGAACGCGGACCCACGCCGTGGGGTGGGGCACGAGAAGGTGCTGACCCGGATCAAGGTGGACGAGACGGCGATCGCCCTGGTGGCCAGCCAGGGGCTCGCGATGCACGACATCCCCGACGACGGGGTCACCGTGAAGCTGGCCCTCACGGCCAACATGTCCACCGGTGGCATCTCCATCGACCGCACGATGGACGCGCACCCGGACAACATCGAGATCGCCGAGGAGGCCGCCCGGGTGGTCGGCCTGGACGTGGCCGGGATCGACTTCATCGCCCCGGACATCACCGCGCCCGTCCGCGAGCTCGGCGGGGCGATCTGCGAGGTCAACGCCGCCCCGGGCTTCCGGATGCACACGCACCCGACCATCGGCGAGCCGCAGTACATCGCCAAGCCGGTGATCGACCTGCTGTTCCCGCCGGGGTCGCCGAGCCGGGTGCCGATCGTGGCCGTGACCGGCACCAACGGCAAGACGACGACCGCCCGGATGATCGGCCATGTGTTCAAGGGGATGGGCCGCAAGGTGGGGATGACCTCCACCGACGGGGTCGTGATCGACGAACGGCTGGTCATCCGCTCCGATGCCTCCGGGCCGAAGAGCGCACGGATGGTGCTGCAGAACCCGCGGGTGGACTTCGCGGTGCTGGAGGTTGCCCGCGGCGGGATCCTGCGCGAGGGCCTGGGCTATGACCGCAATGACGTCGCAGTCGTGCTCAACGTGGCCGCGGACCACCTCGGCCTGCGCGGCATCAACACCCTCGATGACCTGGCCGACGTCAAGAGCGTCGTGGTCGAGGCGGTCCCCCGGGGTGGGCATGCTGTGCTCAATGCCGATGACGCGCACGTCACCGGCATGGCCCGGCGCTGCCACGGCGAGATCGTCTGGTTCTCGATGTCCGAGCCGGGCAGCACCGCTCGGGTCATGATCGACCGGCACTGCCGAAACGGTGGGGTCGCCGTCGTCCTGGAGCGCGGTGAGCTCGGGGAGTCGATCGTGCTGCGCCAGGGCAAGCGTGCGATGCAGGTGGCCTTCACCCACCTGCTGCCGGCCACGTTCGGCGGCAGGGCGCGGTTCAACGTGGCCAACGCGATGGCGGCCGCCGGGGCGTGCTTCTCCGCCGGGGCGCACCTGCACGACATCCGGGCCGGCCTGCGGACGTTCTCCACCAGCTACCACCTGGCTCCCGGCCGGTTGAACCACATCGACGTCAACGGCGTGAACGTGTTCGTCGACTACGCGCACAACCCGGCGGGCCTGGCTGCGCTGGGCGAGTTCATCGGCTCCTATGCCGAGGGTTTGGAGGCCGCCAGCGCCGAGGTGCACAAGCGTCGACGGATCGGCGTGATCGGGACGGCCGGGGACCGCCGGGACGAGGACCTGGTGGAGCTGGGACGGACCGCAGCCGAGCACTTCGACCTGTGCGTGGTCAAGGAGGATGCGCGCCTGCGTGGGCGATCCGTCGGGGAGGCAGCGGCGCTGGTCGAGCAGGGGGTGCGCGACGCCATGGCCAGTGGGTCACGGACCAAGGAGGTCCGCACCATGCCTGATGAGATCGAGGCGGTCCGTTGGGCGATGGGGCAGGCCACCCTCGGCGACGTCATGGCGATCTGCGCGGACCAGACTGACCCGGTCTACGCGGAGTTGGAGGCCCTGGGCCACGCAGCCATGCACGATTAGGCACGCCTGCGGGTACGGATCACGCATGGCGCGACGGCTGCGCAGGAGTGGGGCAGCCTGCTGGTGACCAGCCGTCAACTGCTGGCTGCTCGGGCCTTGGCGATGATCGTGTCGGGGTCGTCCGGAGTCGCCCCGGCGGCCACGAGGAGGTCCACGCATGCCTGGCGGTCCTGGTGGATCATCATCGCCAGCACGTCCTCGTCACGGGCCCGGGCCAGCAGTGCCCCCAGGCCGGACTCCTCGTCGGACAGCTCCTCGGCCACGTCCAGTCCACCTGCGCGCACGCCGGCCCGCTGCAAGTCGTCGATCTCGGCCTGGCTGCGCCCGCGCAGGTAGCGCGACTTGGCAGCCAGCGACACCGTGTCTGCTGCGTGCGCGGAGATCAACCCGACCTCGAAGATGCCCTGGTCGGTCCGATCCCCGGCGTTGCCGATCGAGACGTGCAGCGCCGCACCCGGTCGGCGCAACCCGGTGCCCACCCGCATCAGTGCCGCTGTGCCGGCCTCGTTGTGGGCGAAGTCGAGGATGACTGTGGCGGACCCGCCGTCACTGGTCGGCACCGACCAGATGTTCATCCGCCCGGGGCTGGTGGTGGTGTCCGGGGTGAAGGCGCGCAGGCCGGCCCGAACTGCGGCTATGGGGAGGCCCACGGCCAGCGCGGCGCTCGCCGCGGCCAGGGCGTTGGCCAGGTTCTCCGCCGACAGGCCGGCGATCGTGACCGGTATGTCCAGGACGGGCCCGAGGTCGACCGGCTCGGTCCAGCCCTCGATGATGATGTGCCCGTCGCGGACCGTGCTCAGCGGGGCACCGAGCGCTCGGGCGAACTGGGCGCCCTCGCCCATGGGGTCCACCGCGAAGAACCACGGGCGGCCCGGTCCGGCATCGTGATAGCGGCGCACAAGGGAGTCCTCGGCGTTGAGCACGGCCCAGCCCCCCGGGCGCACCACACGCACCACGGTTGACTTGGCCCAGGCAAGGTCCTCGAGCGTCTCCAGGCCCTGCAGGCCGAGGTGGTCGGCGCTGATGTTGGTGAACACCGCGGCATCCACCGCGGTCACACCCATCCCGCGCAGCATCAGCCCACCGCGGGCCGTCTCCAGGACCGCGAACGACACGCCGGGCTCGGTGAGCACCGCCCGGGCGCCACCCGGTCCGGACCAGTCACCGGGGTCGATGCACACGCCGGCCACGTAGATGCCGTCCGTGCTGCTCCATCCCGGGGTCAGGCCGGCATCGGTCGCGATCCGGGCGAGCAGCCGGGTGGTGGTGGTCTTGCCGTTGGTGCCAGTGACCGCGACCGTCGGGACCGTCGGATCCATCAGGGATGGTGGATCTCCGGGGTCCGTTGCGCGGACCGTGGCTGCGGCAGCCTCGATCCGCCTGTCGAGGGGTACAGCCGGATCGCCGTGGACCACTGCTGCGAGGGCCTCGCCGAGCGCCTCCCCCGTGCCGTCGTGGGCCCAGGGGAACACCACCACGACGGAGCCGTCGGCCCCCGGCCGGCTGATCGCCGGGCCGACCCAGGCGTCCGCTGCGCGGGCGATCCGGTCGGCCACCTCCCGGGGGTCCAGGTCGTCGGGGATCGGCGGACCCAGCGTGACCCGCACGGACGGGGCGGTCAGGTCTGCATTCGGCCCACGCAGCACGCGCACCTCGATCAGGGACATGCGCCGAACTCTGCCACCCGCAGTTCGCTGAAGAGCAGGTCGTTGCCGGTCGCTCTGCACAGTGGACGGGTAGTTCTCCCGAGCGGCGCTCGGCGACCGCGCACCCCGCTGGTTCTGGTCCGGTGGCGAACCGCGGCTCGGCCGGTGGAACCGAGCTATCCTCACGAAGGTGCAGATCGCCGCACTCCCGAACGCCCGCGCCATGCCCCAGAGCAGATCCCGAGCGCCGCTCAGCCCTGGTCGGAGTTGAGTTCTGCCCACTCGTCGAGGAGACGTTCAGTGACGCTGAGATCCATTCCTGCGATGCCGATGGTCTCGGACCGCGTGCGGGCACTGCATGCCCGGATTCGTCAAGTCACCTAGGGTGAAGTTCATGTCTTGGGCACTGGAGGGCGACGCGGCGCGAGCTGTGCTGGAGCAGGATTTCCTGGCGCTGCCCCTGGCGGCAGTGAGCGCCGCAGCGATCGACGCCGCGACCGCGCAGGGTGCCGAGCATGTGGACGTGCGGGTGACCCGCAACCGGAGCCGATCGGCACCTGCCCGCGACGGACGGGCGCTGGGGGTGCGCGCCGACAGTGACACCCGGATCGGGGTGAGGGTCCTGGTCGACGGGGTGTGGGGGTTCGCGAGCACCGACCGGATCTCTGCGGAGTCCGCCGCGCAGGCCGCGCGCACCGCGGTGCGGATGGCCAGGGTCGCCGCCCCGACCGCGCGGGAGCGGGTGACCCTGGCCGCCGAGCCCGTGCACGCCGGGCGGGTGTGGGCCAACCCGGTCGGGATCGATCCGTTCGCGGTGCCTGATGCCGAGGTCCTGGCACTGCTCGAGGCGCGCAGCGCGGATCTGCTGGCCAGTGCGCACGTGCACCATGTGGATGCCAGCTTCGAAGCAGCGCGAGACATCACCCACTACGCCGACAGTCACGGCACCCAGACACTGCAGCAGCGCACCCGTGTGGCCGGTGGGCTGACCGCCGTGCGGGTGGACGGCACCCGGTTCGACGACATGTCCACCTGCGCCCCGCCAGTGGCCCGGGGGTGGGAGTACCTGGTGGGCGATGGCACGTGGGACTGGGACGCCGAGATCGAGGCCCTGCCCGGCTGGCTGGCGGAGAAGGCCGTCGCCCCGTCGGTGGAGCCGGGCTCCTATGACCTGGTGCTCGACCCGACCAACCTGTGGCTGACGATCCACGAGAGCGTGGGTCACGCCACCGAGCTCGATCGAGCCCTGGGCTACGAGGCCAACTACGCCGGCACCAGCTTCGCCACCCTCGACCAGCTCGGATCGCTGGCCTACGGGTCGCGGGTTGATGAACGTGACCGGTGATCGGACGGCGCCGTACGGGTTGGCCACGGTTGGCTACGACGACGAGGGCGTGGCCGCGCAGTCGTGGGACCTGGTCCGTGCCGGGACGCTGGTCGGCTACCAGTTGGATCGTCGCATGGCCGCCGAGCATGGGTTCGGCAGGTCCAATGGGTGCGCCTACGCGGATTCGGCTGGTCATGTCCCGGTCCAGCGGATGCCCAACGTGAGCCTGCAGCCAGCTGCCGATGGACCGGACACGGCCGGCCTGATCGCTGGTGTGGAGCACGGCCTGTACGTCGTGGGCGACAAGTCGTGGTCGATCGACATGCAGCGCTACAACTTCCAGTTCACCGGGCAGCGGTTCTTCCGGATCAGGTCGGGCCAGATCGTGGGTCAGGCGCGCGATGTGGCCTACCAGTCCAGCACGCCGAGGTTCTGGGGCTCGTTGCGCGCGTTGGGTGGCCCGAGCACGTACCTGCTCGGCGGGGCACTGAACTGCGGCAAGGCACAGCCCGGGCAGGTGGCGCCGGTCAGCCATGGCTGCCCCGCGGCGGTGTTCGAGGGCGTCCGGGTGCTCAACACGACGCAGGAGGCAGGCGCATGAGGCCCCAGGAGATCACCGAGGTCGGCCTCGACCTGCTCGGCGCGGATCGCGGGGCGGTCCTCGTGGCCGAGACCGGGGTGGCCAACGTGCGCTGGGCGAACTCGACCCTGACCACCAACGGGATGTCCCAGCAGCGCAGCGTCACAGTCGTGGCGCACCCGTTGGTCGACGGCGGGCTGGGTGCGGGAACGGCCTCCGGGCAGGTCACCAGCCGTGCCGATCTGCAGGTGCTGGTCGATCGAGCCCGGGCTGCGGCCCGGGGGTCCGGTGCCGATCAGGAGGCGGTCGACGAGGTTCCGGCCGGTGCCCCATCGCCGGACTGGGACGCCGATCCGGCCCTGACCTCCCCCGAGGCCCTGACGCCTGTCACCTCGCTGCTCGGCGAGGTGCTCCCCGCTGGGGACGTCGAGCACTTCGGCTATGCCGAGCACACGGTGACCAGCACCTACCTGGCCACCTCCGGTGGGCTGAGATTGCGCCACGATCAGCCGGCCGCGCGCTTCGAGCTGTGCGGGAAGTCGCACGGACGGACCCGGTCGGCCTGGGCCGGCCGGGCCGGTCGGCACTTCACCGACCTCGACCTGGCCAGTGCCGAGGGCGAGGTCCGCGCCGGGCTGGACGCCCAGGCCACGCACGTCGACCTCGCGCCGGGCCGCCATCAGGTCCTGCTCTCGCCGTCGGCGGCCGCGGACCTGCTCATCTACCTCCTGTGGTCAGCGGGCGCCCGCGACGCGATCGATGGACGCAGCGCGTTCAGCGCCGGGAACGGGCAGACGCTGGTCGGGCGGGCGCTGGCCGACCAGCCGTTCTGGTTGCGCTCGGATCCCGGGGCTTCGGGACTGGAGTGCGCCGACCACGTGCAGACCACCTCGTCGTCGGCCATCAGCAGTGCGTTCGATCTCGGCCTGCCGGTCGGGGCCACGGACTGGATCGGGCACGGCACCCTGAACTCGCTGCTCACCACGCGCTACACCGCCGGTCAGTCCGGGCTGCCGCTGACCCCGTATGTCGACAACCTGCTCGCCGGGGTCGACGGGCATGGCGGGTCGCTCTCCGAGGTGGCCGCACGGATGGGTGACGGCCTTCTGGTGACCTGCCTCTGGTACATCCGGGAAGTCGACGCGCAGAGCCTGCTGCTCACCGGGCTGACCCGCGACGGGGTCTACGCCGTCCGCGACGGCGAGATCGTGGGCGCGGCCGGGAACTTCCGGTTCAACGACTCACCGCTGGGAATGCTGTCGCGTATCAGCGCGGCCGGGGACCCGGTGGACTGCCTGCCCCGGGAGTGGGCCGACTGGCACACCCGGACCCGGGTGGCCCCACTGGCCATCGACGGGTTCCACCTGTCGACGGCCAGCGAGGCCGTCTGAGGTCCGTCCACTCCCGGGGCTCGTCCACGCCCGTGGCTCGGGCGGGAGCGCTGACAGGTCAGGCATCCTCGAGGCGAAACCCAACCTTCATCGAGACCTGGAAGTGGTCCACCTCGCCGTCGCGGACGTAGCCACGGATCTGCTCCACCTCGAACCAGTCGATGTGCCGGATGGTCTGGCCGGCCCGGGCGACCCCGTTGCGGATCGCCGCGTCGATGCCCTCCGGGCTGGTGCCCACGATCTCGGTGAGGCGATAGGTCCGGTTGGTCATGGTGTCTCCTTGTCGTCGTGCGCGGTGCATCCAGTGCAGGATGCCGTATCAGGGTCCCGGTCGTAGGCTGGGCGCGTGCCAAAGGATGCCGAGGTCCATCGCATCACATCGGTGCAACCGGACGCGTCGCAGGAGCTGGTGCACCGAGAAGCGCCAGTACCTGATCCTGATGGCCACCCGGATGGTGGCGATCGTCGTGGCCGTCGTCGTGCCGGGCATCTGGCGCTGGATCGCAATCGCCGCCGGGATCGTCCTGCCCTATCTCGCGGTGGTGCTGGTCAACTCGGCGAAGATCCGCGGCACGCCGGCCGATCCGTACTTCCTGGCGCCTGTGGAGCAGGTTGCGATCCCCGAGACAGCTTTCGAGGGCGTGATCATCACCCCTGACGAGGACGCCTGACGCCCACGGGGCGCTGGGCTCGGTCTGGCTGAGGCCCACGCAGCGGCCAGCCGGTCGACCCAACTCCGGGGACCTTCGACCCCGTTTCCCGCCGCAGCGGCGTGACAGTCTCGCACCATGGGGCGTATCTCGTCTGGGGCGGTGCAGGTGCTCGTCTGCCTCGTGCTCATCCTGGCTGGAGCTGTCGCCGGGGCTGCTGATCTCCCCGACCTGCGCGACGGGCTGTGGGCCGCGGGCGGGCTGCTGGGCCTGGCCGTGGCGGTGGTCGACATCGCCCGAGCGCTGCGCGAGCGGATCGGCGGCGTGGACGTGTTGGCCGCCCTGGCACTGCTCGGCACGCTGGCAGTCGGCGAGTACCTGGCCGGCGCGCTGGTCGCCCTGATGCTGTCCAGCGGTGCCTGGCTGGAGCAGCGCGCACAGGCGCGGGCCACCCGGGAGTTGCGGCTGCTCGCCGACCGAGCCCCCGCGCACGCCCGCCGTGTCGAGGCCGGGCAGGTGCGCGTGATCGATGCCGACCAGGTTCGCGCCGGTGACGAACTGCTCCTGGCCTCGGGCGACATCGTGCCGGCCGACGGCCGGCTGCTCGGGGCCGGTACGTTCGACGAGTCAGCGCTGAGCGGTGAGGCGGGCCCCGTCGAGCGGCCCGAGGGTGATCGGGTCCGCAGCGGCGTTGTCAACAGCGGTCCGCCGGTGCACATGCTGGCAACCGCTGCTGCCATGGACAGCACCTATGCCGGGGTCATCCGGTTGGTCGCGAAAGCCCGGGCCGGGGCCGCGCCCTTCGTGCGGCTGGCCGACCGGTTGGCGGTCTGGTTCGTCCCCCTGGCACTGCTGGTGGCGGCTGCGGCGTGGCTGCGCGCCGGCGACCCGGACGCTGCTGTGGCGGTACTGGTCGTGGCTACGCCATGCCCGCTGCTCCTGGCAGTGCCCATCGCGGTGATGTCCGGGATCTCGCAGTGCGCGCGCCGCGGAGTGGTGGTCAAGGGCGGGGCTGCCCTGGAGCAGTTGGCGGCCGGGCGCGTTCTCCTGTTGGACAAGACCGGGACGTTGACTGGGGGCCATCCCGTCCTCGACTCGGTGACCACGGCGCCGGACTGGTCAGCCGACGATGCGCTGGCGCTGGCCGCCAGCGTCGACCAGATGTCCCCGCATGTGCTGGCCACAACGGTCGTCGCCCATGCCCGTGCCCGAGGGCTGGAGCTCCAGGTGCCCACCGATGGTCACGAGACGCCCGGGGCGGGAATCCGGGCCACGTTGGACGGGCGCACGGTCCGGGTCGGACGGGCCGGTTGGGTGCTGGGCGAGCAGGTCCCCGACTGGGCGCGACGCGCCCTTCGTCGTGCCGAACTCGATGGGTCGCTGACCGCGTTCATCTCCGTCGACGGGCAACCTGTGGCAGGTCTGCTCTTCACCGACCGGCTGCGTCCCGATGCCCCTCGGATGCTGCGCACGCTGCGCTCGGTGGGCGTCGAGCATGTGATCCTCGTGACCGGTGATCGCAATGACCTCGCCGAGTCGGTCGGTCGGCTGGTCGGGGTTGACGAGGTGCATGCTGAGCAAACACCGGCCGGCAAGGTGGCCGTCGTGCGGGCCGCCCGCGAGCGAGGGCCGACGATCATGGCCGGCGACGGGATCAATGATGCCCCCGGCCTGGCAGCCGCCGATGTTGGGGTGGCACTGGCCGCTCGTGGTGCAACTGCGTCGTCCGAAGCGGCCGATGTGGTGCTCACCGTCGATCGCATCGATGCCCTGGCCGATGCGCTGTTGCTCTCCCAGAGGTCGATGTCGATCGCCCGGCAGTCCGCGTGGCTGGGCATGGGCCTGAGCATGGCGGCGATGGTCGTGGCAGCCCTGGGCTACCTACCCGCGACGGCGGGGGCGCTGCTGCAGGAGGGTATCGACGTGCTGGCGATCCTGTGGGCACTTCGCGCCGGGATCCCGCACCGTGCAGCCAGCGTGCCGCTGCCGCCCGCGAGCGCGGAGTTGGTCGCGCGGATGGCCGCCGAGCACATGGCCGTGCTGCCGCTGGTCGAGCGGATCCGCGAGGTGGCTGATGACCTGGATGCTCGGCCGCAGGCGCCCGGCGGGGTGGCTGAGGTCCGGGCGCCGGTCGAGGCGCTCATGGCCGAGATAGACGCTGTCCTACTGCCCCACGAACGCGCTGAGGAGCATGAGCTGCTGCCGGTGATGGCCTCGGCCCTGGGCGGCTATGACCCCCTTGGGGCGCTGTCCCGCAGCCATGCCGAGATCGAGCTCTACGCAGCGCAACTGCACCGGATGCTCGAGGGCGAGGTGAGCCGCGACGATCACATCGCCGAGCTTCGACGCTGCCTGTACGGGCTCTACGGCATCCTCCGCCTGCACAACGCCCAGGAGGAAGAGGGCCTGTTCGCCCTCGTCACACGTCCCTGACGTACTCGCTCGGCGCGGCGATCCACGTATGTGCAGGGCGGCAGCAAGCGAGGTCAGCGGCGCAGCCGGCAGCGAGTCCCCTGCTCATCCGGTCAGTGCACCGGGCCCCACGAGTGCAGCGTCTGGTAGTAGTTGGCGCGCTGGTAGGCCTCCGGCTCGGCGGCCTTGCTCAACGAGACCGACCCCTTGGCCTGGGCGACCGACTCGTAGCCGCGCTCGGTGAGCCACCCCTCCAGTCCGTTGACCAGGCGCTCGACGTGCCCGGCGCCGTGGCGCAGCAGCGCCGCGGTGGTCATCGTCGCGTCCGCGCCCGCCAGGATGAGCTTGACAACGTCTTCGGGTGCGTCAACTCCCCCGCTGGCGGCCAGGGACAGTGGAACCTGCCCGGACAGGATCCCGATCCAGGCCACCGACTGGCGCACGTTGCCCGGCATGCTCAGGGTGAGCTTGGGCCGCACGGAGGGACCATCCAGGTCGATGTCGGGTTGGTAGAGCCGGTTGAACAGCACCAGGCCATCGGCACCCGCCCCGGCCAGCCGCGTGGCCATGTTGGCCAGAGCGCTGAACCACGGCCCGATCTTGACCGCCACCGGCACTGCGATCTCGGCGCGGACCGCGGCGACCAGGTCGACAACCCGGTGCTCGACCTCGATCCCCGACGACCTTCGGGTCGGTGATCACGTCGTAGACGTTCAGCTCGATGGCATCTGCCCCGGCGTCGACCAGCTGGGAGGCGTAGCGCACCCAGCCGCCCGGGCGAGTTGCCGTTGATGCTGGCGATCACCGGCACGCCCACAGTCGCCTTCGCCCGGGTGACCAGGTCCAGGAACCGGTCCGGACCGATCGAGTAGTCCTCGAACTCCGGCAGGAAGTCGGTGGCCTCCGCGACGATGTTGCGACCCTCGTCGAGCAGGTCCGCCACCCACCACGACTCGTACTCGATCTCCTCCTCGAACAGGCTGGGCAGCACGATCGCGCCCACCCCGGCGTCGTCGAGGCGACGCCACTGGTCAGGGTCGCCGGTGACCGGCCCAGGCGAGGCCACGATCGGGTTGCGCAACGGCAGCCCCAGGTAGGTACTGGTCAGGTCCACGCTCATTCGTCTGCCTCCCCATCCTCGAGTCGCCGGTCGGCGACCTCACCGGGATCGCGTTGCGGTGCGGAGCGCTGGATCCCGGCCAGCTGCTCGTAGTACTTCCAGCGTTCGGCGATATCCGCCTCGGAACTGGCCAGCAGTTCCTTGGCCCGCTCCGGATCGGTGCGGAACAGCATCGAGAACCGGGCCTCCTTGCGTGCGAACTCCGCGAACGGGATGCGTCGGCTCGGCGCTTCGAGTCCAGGTGGAACGGTGCGACGCTCGGCGGCTTCGCTGGGCCGGTAGCGGTAGAGCGGCCAGTGACCGGACTTCACGGCGAGCTTCTGCTGCTTCATCGAGTCGGCCATGTCGAAGCCGTGCGCGATGCACGTCGAGTACGCGATCACCAGCGAGGGTCCGGCGGTGCGCCTCGGCCTCGAGCCAGCGCCTTCACGGTCTGCACGTCGCTGGCGCCCATCGCGATCTGGGCCACGTACACGTCGCCGTAGGCTCATCGCCTCCAGCCCGAGGTCCTTCTTGTGCAGGCCCTTGCCGCTGGCCGCGAACTTCGCTACCGCGCCTCGTGGGGTGGCCTTGGAGGCCTGTCCGCCGGTGTTGGAGTACACCTCGGTGTCCATCACCAGGATGTTCACGTCGTGGCCCGAGGCCAGCACGTGGTCCAGGCCGCCGTAGCCGATGTCGTAGGCCCAGCCGTCGCCGCCGACGATCCAGAACGTACGGCGCACCAGTGCGGTGGACAGGTCCATCAGCGCCGCGGCGCGCGGGTCGTCGGTGGCCAGCGCGCCCAACCGCTCGACGAGCTCGTCAACCGCGGCCCGCTGGTCGCGGATCCCGACGTCATCACGCGGCCGTGTACCCGCCGGCCACCGCGACCGACCAGATCCAGGCCGAGCGCTGGCTCGAGCTCGGCCAGGAGTGTCAGGGCGTGTGCCTGCTGGCGCTCGTAGGCCAGTCGCATGCCCAGGCCGAACTCGGCGTTGTCCTCGAACAGGGAGTTCGACCACGCCGGACCGCGCCCGTCGGAGTTGACGGTGTAGGGCGTGGTCGGCAGGTTGCCGCCGTAGATCGATGGAGCAGCCGGTGGCGTTGGCGATCAGCAGCCGGTCGCCGAACAGCTGGGTGAGCAGCTTCAGGTAGGGCGTCTCGCCGCAGCCGGCGCAGGCCCCGGAGAACTCGAACAGCGGCTGGCGCAACTGGCAGGTCTTCACCGATGTCCGGGGACCAAGGCCGCGGTGTCGGCAGGGGTCAGGGTCAGGAACGTGTCGAACCGCTCGCGCTCGACCTCGAGGTGCTCGCCGATCGGGCGCATGTTGATGCTCTTGCGCTGCACCTCGCACTTGTCGAAGGCCGGGCAGGCTGGTTGACGCAGACACCGCAGCCGGTGCAGTCGTCGGGCGCCACCTGGATGGTCAGCGGCCAGGCCGGGCACGTTCGCGGTTGCGGAAGCCCTTGGTCCGGCACGGTCGGCGGCCTCGGGGTTCTCGTCAGGATCGTAGACCTTCATCCGGATCGCGGCGTGCGGGCAGACGATCGCGCACTTGCCGCAGTCGATGCACAGGTCGGGTTCCCAGATCGGGATCTCGGTGGCGATCGTGCGCTTCTCGTAGGCGGCGGTCCCGGTCGGGAAGGCACCGTCGACGGGCAGCGCGCTCACCGGCAGCAGGTCGCCCTCGCCGGCGAGCATCCGGGCGGTCACCCGCTGCACGAACTCCGGCGCGCCGGCGGGCACCGGAGGGCGCAGCTGGTGGTCGGCGGTGACATCGCCGGATCCGGCACTCGGTCCAGGTTGTCGAGTGGTGCCGAGATCGCGGCCACGTTGCGCTCCACAACCACCGAGCCGCGCTTCCCGTAGGACTTGCGCGATCGCTTCCTTGAGGCGGCGCAGCGCCTCCTCGAGGGGAAGCACCCCGGAGATGGCGAAGAAGCAGGTCTGCATCACGGTGTTGATCCGACCGCCGAGACCGGCCGCTCGCGCCACTGCTGCGGCATCGACGACGCAGAGCTCGCAGCTCCTTGGCCGAGCACCTGGCTGCTGGACCTCTCAGGGCAGCGCGGTCCCACACCTCGTCGGCCGGGTGCGGGGAGTTGATCAGCACCCGCGCGCCGTGCCCGGCCACCCCCAGCACGTCGTGGCGCTCGAGCAGGCTCCACTGGTGCACGCCGACGAACGTGGCCTCGGTCGATCAGGTAGGTGCTGGCGATCGGGTCCTCATCGAAGCGCAGGTGGCTGACCGTGATCGAGCCCGACTTCTTCGAGTCGTAGACGAAGTAGGCCTGCACCTGGAGATCGGTGTCCCCGCCCACGATCTTGGCAGTGTTCTTGTTGGCGCCCACGGTGCCGTCGGAGCCGAGACCGTAGAACACGGCCCGTACCCGCGCGGTGTCCGGTGGGAAGTCCGATCGCACGTCCAGGCGAGTTGCCGGTGACATCGTCGACGATGCCGACCACCGAACTGTCGCACCGGCGCGGGTACGGCGGCCTCGTCGAAGACGGCCGCCGCCATGGCGGGGGTGAACTCCTTGCTCGACAGTCCGTAGCGCCCACCGATCACGCGTGGCGGGCCGCCGGGGAAGTGATTGGCTGCGCGCGGATCGGTGCCACGGCGGCGAGCACGTCGAGGTGCAGCGGCTCGAACGGTGCGCCGGGCTCCTTCGTCCGGTCGAGCCACCGCGACGGTGCGGACCGTGCTGGGCAGGGCGGCCAGCAGCTCGGCGATGGGGAACGGCCGGTACAGGCGGACCACCAGCATCCCGACCCGCTCGCCGCGCGCGATCAGCGTCGACGGCCTCACCGGCAGCGCCTGCGCCCGACCCCATCAGGACCATGACACGCTCGGCCTGCGGGTGCCCGATGGTAGTCGACCAGGTGGTACTGGCGGCCGGTGGCTTCGGCGACCCTGTCGAACGTGGCGGTCACCACCTCGGGCACAGCCGCGTGGAACGGGTTGGCGGCCTCACGGGCCTGGAAGAACACGTCCGGGTTCTGCGCCGTGCCACGAAGCACCGGGCGATCGGGGTCCAGCCCGCGCAGCCGGTGGGTGGCCAGGTCGCGAGGGTCGATCAGGTCGCGCAGCGTGCTGTTCCTCGATCAGGTCGATCGTGTCCAGCTCGTGGCTGGTGCGGAACCCGTCGAAGAAGTGCAGGAACGGCACCCGGCTTGCCAGCGTCGCGGCGTGCGCGACAGCGGCGAAGTCGGCGGCCTCCTGGACGCTGGAGGCGGCCAGCATCGCGAATCCGGTCTGCCGACAGGCCATCACGTCGCAGTGGTCGCCGAAGATGCTCAGGGCGTGCGTGGCCAGGGTGCGGGCGGCGACATGGATGACCGTGGGGGTCAGCTCACCGGCGATCTTGTACATGTTCGGGATCATCAGCAGCAGGCCCTGGGAGGCGGTGAAGGTCGTGCCGAGCGCGCCGCGGGTGACCGCACCGTGCAGGGCGCCGGCCGCACCGGCCTCGCTCTGCAGCTCGATCACCTCGGGCATCGCGCCCCACAGGTTCCTCGCGCCGCCGCGCGCTCCAGTCGTCGGCGTGCTCGCCCATCGGCGAGGCGGGGGTGATCGGGTAGATCGCGATGACCTCGCTGAGCAGGTGCGCCACGCGGGCGACCGCCTCGTTGGCATCCATCACGGCGCGGGTCGACTGCGGCATGGGCTCATCCCATCACGCGCGCCCCGCTCAACCCGGGGCCATAGGTCCTCCACTCGCCCACACGCACGCAGACGCTTCCCTTCTGACGATGTGCTTCCCGAATTCGGGAAGCACCTTCGCGAAAGGGAAGCGTCTGCGTGATTGAGCGGGTCAGTCGAGGTCGGCCAGCGCGGCGGCGAACAGGTCGCGGGACTCCTCGAGCAGCATGACCATGGTCCGCGAGCCGCCGACGGTGGTCATGAAGTTCGAGTCCCCGGGCCAGCGGGGCACGATGTGCTGGTGCAGGTGCCCGGAGATGCCTGCCCCAGCGGCCCGCCCCTGGTTGAGGCCGATGTTGAAGCCGGCGGGATTGCTCACCGCGCGGATCGTGCGCATCATCCGGGCCTGGAAGTCCGCCAACTCTGAGGTCTCCCCCGGGGTCAGGTCGGTGTAGTCCGCGACATGCCGGTAGGGGCAGATCAGCACGTGCCCCGGGTTGTACGGGAACAGGTTCATCACCACGAAGGTGTCCTGCCCGCGCGCGACGATCAGCGACTCCTCGGATGCGTCGGTGCGGCAGAACGGGCACTGCGGCCCGGCCTCAGTGTCCTTCGGCCGGCTCTCGCCCTTGATGTAGGCGATCCGGTGCGGTGTCCACAACAGGTCCCACGCTTCGCCGCCCACAGCTGCCCCCTCAGACCTGTCGGTGCTCCGCGATGGCGGCGACCACCTCGGCCACCGCCTCCTCGATCGGCACACCGTTGCGCTGCTCGCCCGACCGGTAGCGGAAGCTGACCGCACCCGCGGTCATGTCGTCGTCGCCTGCGATCAGCATGAACGGCACCTTCTGCTTGGTGTGGTGCGGATCTTCTTCTGCATCCGGTCGTCGCTGGAGTCCACCTCGACGCGCACGCCAGCGGCCCGCAGCTGCTGCGGCCACGTCGTTCAAGGTACTCGCACGTGCCGCTCGGTGATCGGGATACCGACCACCTGCACCGGCGCCAGCCAGGCCGGGAAGGCCCCGGCGTAGTGCTCGGTGAGCACACCCATGAACCGCTCGACCGAGCCGAACAGTGCGCGATGGATCATCACCGGGCGCGCCCGCGTGCCGTCGGCGGCCTGGTACTCCAGCTCGAAGCGCTCGGGCAGGTTGAAGTCCAGCTGGATGGTCGACATCTGCCAGGTGCGACCGATCGCGTCGCGGGTCTGCACCGAGATCTTCGGGCCGTAGAACGCCGCGCCGCCCGGGTCGGGCACCAGGGTCAGCCCGGAGGCCTGCGGCGACCTCGGCCAGCGTGCTGGTGGCCTCCTCCCACAGTGCGTCGTCGCCGACGAACTTGTCCGGGTTCTTCGTCGACAGCTCCAGGTAGAAGTCGTCGAGGCCGTAGTCGGCCAGCAGGTCCAGGACGAACTGCAGCAGCGAGGTCAGCTCGTCGCGCATCTGGTCGCGGGTGCAGTAGATGTGCGCATCGTCCTGGGTCATGCCGCGCACGCGGGTCAGCCCGTGCACGACGCCGGACTTCTCGTAGCGGTACACCGAGCCGAACTCGAACATCCGCAACGGCAGTTCGCGGTACGAGCGCCCGCGGGAGCGGAAGATCAGGTTGTGGAACGGGCAGTTCATCGGCTTGAGGTAGTAGTTCGCCCCGGCCCGGCGGATGTTGCCCTCGGCATCGGTCTCGGAGTCGATGTGCATCGGCGGGTACATGCCGTCGGCGTACCACTCGAGGTGCCCGGAGGTCTCGAACAGCTGCGCCTTGGTGATGTGCGGGGTGTTGACGAACTCGTAGCCGGCGTCCTCGTGCTTGCGGCGTGAGTAGTCCTCCAGGTCGCGTCGGATGATGCCGCCCTTGGGGTGGAACACCGGCAGCCCGGAGCCGATCTCGTCGGGGAAGCTGAACAGGTCCAGTTCCTGGCCCGAGCTTGCGGTGGTCGCGCTTGGCGGCTTCCTCGAGGAATGTCAGGTGGCCGTCGCAGGCCGTCCTTGATCCGGCCACGCGGTGCCGTACACGCGTTGCAGCTGCTCGTTGTCCTGGTCGCCGCGCCAGTACGCCGCCGAGCTGCGGGTCAGCTTGAACGCGTGGGATGATCAGCCGCGTGGTCGGGATGTGCGGCCCGCGGCACAGGTCGCCCCAGACGGTTCCCCGAGTGCGAGGATCGAGATTGTCGTAGATGGTCAGCTCGTCGCCGCCGACCTCCATGACGTCGGCATCGCCGGACTTGTCGTCGATCAGTTCGGCACTTGTAGGGCTCGTCGGCCAGTTCGGCCCGGGCATCGGTCCTCGGACACGACCCGGCGGACGAACCTCTGACCACCGCCCTTGATGATCTCGACCATCCGCTTCTCGACGCGGGCCAGATCCTCGGGGGTGAACGGCTCGGGCATGTCGAAGTCGTAGTAGAAGCCGTTCTCGATCGGCGGGCCGATGCCCAGCTTGGCGTCCGGGAAGACGTCCTGGACGGCCTGGGCGAGCACGTGGGCGGTGGAGTGGCGCAGCACTCGCAAGCCGTCCGGGTCGCTGATCATGACCGGCTCGACGGTTGCCCCCGCGCGGACCGGCTGGTCCAGGTCGACCAGTTCGCCGTCGACACGTGCCACTGCCACGCCGCGCAACCCCGGGACGACTGCGCCGAGCACATCGGCCCACGTGGTGGCTCCGTCGAGATCGCGGAGCTGCTGCTCCCCTGCGACGATGACGCGGACCTGCGCTGACATGGTTCTCCTCGGTGCGACCCGGACTGGGTGCCAGGCGCCTGGCGGGTGCGGGCTCTGCTGTCCAGTGCGGCGGGTGCCCGCGCTGGGGTTGGCTCGTGTGCGGATGCGGCAGTGCGTATGCGGTGGTGCGGACGTGCGGGGCCAGCCTACCGAGTGAAGCGACCAGCCCCGGACTGGCGAGCCGGCACCGGGCCTGCGCAGCGGTACCGTCGGCGCATCCACTCCCCGCGGTCCCAAGCCGCTGACAGTTCCGGAGGTGCCCGTGTCCATGCCCGATCCCGATGGCCAGCGCGAGTACGTGCTGGTCCTGGCCCTGCACGCAGACTCCGACGATGCAGTCGCGGACCTGCGCGACCTGGGTAGCCCCGGCCCGCTGGCCGAGTCGGTGGTGGGTGCCGGGATCCTGCACCGCGGCACGTGGCGCTCCACCCTCGCGCAGGGCACCGGCGGAACACTGGCCTACGGAATCGGCACGGGGGCTGCGGTAGGGATCGTGGTGGGTGTCTTCGTGTCGCTGCCGTTGATCGGCGGGGCGGCCGGGGCAGTCATCGGAGGGTTGGTCGGCCGGCGCCTGGCCCGTCGCGAGGTGGATGGCCTGATCGGCCTGCTTGAAGATGAGATCCCGGTCGGGGCCACTGCCCTGCTGGCCGTCGTCGCCGAGGAGCACCAGTTCGCGGTCCGGGCGTCGATGACGCGCGCCCTGCGGACGACTGCCCGGGTGCTGGACGAGGGCCCGCTGACCCGGCACGTGCGCGCATTCGTTCGTGGCGATCCGGAGGCGATCGAGGCGCTGGATCGCCAGGCAGGCAGGTCGAGGGGATAGCGTCACGGGCATGGAGAACCTTGGACGGCTGTCCACTGAGGCCCGCAACCCCCGCACCGCAGACCTGGACGTCATGCCCGTCGTGGAGTTCCTGGAGGTGATGAACGACGAGGACGCGAGCGTGGCGGCTGCGGTCCGGGTTACGATCCCGCAGGTCGCGGAGGCGGTGGACCTGGCCGCCGCGGCACTGCGCGCCGGTGGCCGGCTGATCTACCTGGGCGCGGGGACCTCGGGACGGATCGGGGTCGTCGACGCAGTCGAGTGCCAACCCACCTTCGGCACTGGGCCCGAGGCGGTGCAGGGGGTTCTGGCCGGCGGTCACCAGGCGCTCACGACTTCCATCGAGGGCGTTGAGGATGATCCGGAGCGCGGCCGTGCCGACCTCGCCGCGCTCGACCTGACCGACGCTGACGTGGTCGTCGGGATCGCAGCCTCGGGCCGCACGCCCTACGTGCTCGGGGGCCTGGGATTCGCAGCCTCCGTGGGCGCGGCGACGATCGCGCTGACGTGCAACCCGGGCTCTGCGATGGGCCAGATCGCGGGGGTGACGATCGTGACCGAGGTGGGGCCGGAAGTGCTCACCGGGTCCAGTCGGCTCAAGGCCGGCACCAGCCAGAAGCTCGTGCTGAACATGATCTCCACAGCGGCCATGGTGCAGGTGGGCAAGGTCTATGCCAACCTCATGGTCGACATGGTGCCGGGCAACACCAAGCTGGTCGACCGCGCCCAGCGCATGATCGCCGAGGCCACCGGCTGCGACCTCACCGCCGCGTCAGCGGCCTACGACGAGGCTGGCGGCCAGGCCAAGACTGCGATCGTGATGATCCTGGCCGAGGTCGACGCCGACGAGGCGCGCACCCGGCTGGCTGCGGCAGACGGCTTCGTGCGCCGGGCGCTGGACGGCTGACAGGCCCGACTGCAGACGGCGGTCGGCGGCACCGCCAGGGTGGGCAACCCCTCCGGCGGGCGATCACCGCGACAGGCGCCGCGCTGCCACGGTCATACGCCCCGGGGTAACTTGAGTCAGCGGTGCCGGGTACCGCTCGTTCCCGCTCGACCTGACCCGAATGGCGCGCGCGCCCGAGGAGGACACGATGTCGCATCTGACCGGTGGCGAGCTGGTGGCCAGGATGCTGCGGGCCGAAGGGGTCGAGGTCGTCTTCGGCATCATCGACGGCACCTACTTCGGCTTCTACTCACAGCTCAAGGCCAACGGGATACGGCTGATCGGACCCAGGCATGAGGCCTCCGCCCTGCACATGGCCGGCGCGTACGCGCGAGCCACCGGGCGCCTCGGCGTGGCGATGGCGTCGAACGGCCCGGGCGTGGCCAACGCGATCTCCGGGGTTGCGGTCGAACAGGGCGAGGGAAACCGGGTCCTGCTCATCACCTCGACCCGCCGGACCGGGATCTCCTACCCGGAGCGCGGCGGAACGTACCAGTACTTCGACCAGGTCGGCGTCATCTCTGCGATGAGCAAGTCCAGCCAGGCCGCGCCGTCGGCCAACCGGATCGGCGAGATGATGCGCCGGGCATTCCGCAAGTCCTGGAGTGGTCGCCCCGGGGTGGTGCACGTGGACATCCCCGAGAACCTGATGAACTCCAAGCCGCTGATCCCCGGGACGGAGGTCCGCGCGCCGCACACCTACCGCCGGATGACCCCAGTGGCTCCCGATCCTGAGCTGGTGCGCCGGGCCGCGGCGATGCTGCATGCCTCGGCCCGCCCGATGATCCACGCCGGCACGGGCGTGATCCACTCCGGTGCGAGTGCCGAGCTCACCGCGGTGGCCGAGCACCTCGGCGCCCCGGTGGTGAACTCGTGGGGAGGCCGCGGGTCGATCGTGGAGACCAACCCGCTGGCCGTGCCCATGTCCGCGCTGGATCTGGTGGCCCAGGTCCGCAACGGCGCCGACGTCGCGCTCGTGCTCGGCTCGCGGATCGGAGAGACCGACTGGTGGGGCAAGAGCCCCTACTGGGGATCACCGAGCCAGCTCAGGACCATCCAGGTGGACATCGACGACGAGACCCTCGGTGCCACCCGACCGATCGAGCTGGCGGTCCTGGCCGATGCCAAGGTCTTCCTCCGGGACCTGCTCGATGTTCTGCAGACGATGCCCGCCGTGCGCCGACAGCCCGACTTCTGGACGCAGGGCCGGGCGGAGAGCGCAGCCTGGTGGGCCCACTACGGCGACCGGGCCGGGGTACCGACCAGCCTGGCGGCCGCATCCACCCGGGGGGTCTACCACGCGGAGCGCGGCGTGCACCCGCGTGACGTTCCGCGGATCGCCCAGGAGGTCCTTCCCGAGGACACCCTCTGGTGCTTCGACGGCGGCAACACCGCCGTCTGGAGCCACTTCTACAACGTCGTGAGGACCCCGAACCCGATCGTCACGACATTCAAGTTCGGCATGCTCGGGGCAGGCATCGGCCAGGCGCTCGGGCAGGCAGCTGCGTTCCCCGGTCGGCGGGTCTGCGCCCTGATCGGCGACGGCGCTATGGGTTTCCACAGCCAAGAGGTGGAGACCGCCGTGCGCAATGACCTGCCGGTGATCTACATCGTGTTCAACGACAAGCAGTGGGGCATGGTCAAGATGAACCAGCAGTTCGCCCTGCGCCCGGTCAAGACCCTGGTGCGCAAGTCGTTGGACGCCGACGAGACGATCAACGCCGACCTCGGCCCGATCGCCTGGGATGACCTGGCCCGATCCATGGGTGCCCATGGTGAGCACGTGAATGCGGCGGCCGACCTCGCGCCTGCGATCCAGCGCTGCGTCGACTCCGGCCTGCCCTCGGTGATCCAGGTGGACGTGGACCCGGTCATGCACATGTGGGCCCCGGCCCTGGCTGCTTTCAAGGACATGCACGGCGAGCCGAAGGGATGAGCCGGTGAAGCTGCCCCTGCTCAACGTGGAGCTGGACAACCCCTTCGACAACCCCGAGGTGGACGCGACGGGCAGGCGGGTGCTGATCACCGGCGCGTCCGGGACTTTCGGAGCGGCGTTCGCCGCGGAGCTCACCCGGCGCGGCGCCCGCGTGGTCGGCCTTGACGTGGCTCCCCGAGACGATGACGTGATCCCGGTGATCGCGTGCGACCTGGCCAGCGACGAGGGCGTCGCCGCGGCGGTGCCTGCAGCGATCGAGGCGCTGGGCGGCGGGCTGGACATCCTGATCAACAACGCCGGCATCTCCGCTCCGACGCCGGCGGAGTTCCCGCCCACCGACGCAGTGATGGCCCAGCTGCAGGTCAACCTGCTGGGCACGTGGCGGGTGACTGCTGCGTGCGTCGACGCGTTGGTGGCCTCCCACGGACGGGTCGTCATGGTGGCCTCGCGGATGGCGGTGATGCAGCTTCCCCTGGCTGCCGCCTACGGGGTCAGCAAGCGAGCCATGGTGGGCTACGCCGATGCGCTGCGCCTCGAGCTGCACCCGTTCGTCGGGGTCAGCTGCGTCTACCCCTCGCAGGTGCGCAGCCCGATCCACGACTCGGTCAAGAGCGCTGGCCTGTCGCTTGAGGGCATGAGCGTCTACGAGTCGTTGGAGGGCGTGGTCGCCGCGGTGCTCCGGGCAGCCCTGGCCGAGAGGGTCATCCGGGACGTGAGCACGACGCGGCGTGGCCGGATGGAGTTCCTGATGGCGCGGCACAACCCTGAGTTGGTCGATCGCAAGATCACCAGGACGCTGGCCGAGCGGGTGCGCTCCGGTGCGTTCGACCAGGCGGAACTTGCTCGGGGTGTGGTGTCGCGATTGCGCGGCGGCGACGCCTGACCTCGCCGGCGCTCCCGAGCGGCCTCCAGCGATGCCCGGCTGGACAGACCACCCTGCGGCCCCAACATGGAAGAACCCCCGGCGGGCCGGGGGTTCTGATGGTGGGCGATACGGGGATCGAACCTGTGACCTCTCGCGTGTGAAGCGAGCGCTCTAACCGCTGAGCTAATCGCCCGAACGGAAGAACTCTAGCAACTCCCCCGGGGCCGACCAAACCGCACGCCGCGTGCGCCCCCGGGCCGATCGCACCCGGTGCGGTGTGGTCAGAAGAGGCCGCGGAACCAGTCCATGATCTCCTGAAGAAGGGTCATCACCGGGCCGATCGTGGCGCCGTACCGCACCAGGTACCAGACAACCACGATGCCGATCAGGACCCCGGCGATCCCGGCCAGGATCATGTTGCGCCGGCGCCGGCGTGGGTCCATCGCGGCGTCGGTGGCCCGGCGTGCGGCAGCCTTCACCGGGTCCAGAACCCGGTTTGCCCAGGTGAACTCCGAGGCCAGGACCACCAGGCCGAGGATCAGGGTTGCCCACCCCGGTCCGGGGATGAGGAACATGATCACTCCCGCGACGACCAGGGTGACGCCCACAGCGAAGACCATCATCCGCCAGGCGGTGTCCAGCGATCGGCGCGCCCGGATGCGCTCCCGGAAGGCGCGCATCCTTTCCTGGACGCTGGGCGGGGCCTTGGCCGTGACTTTGCGCAGTGCCTCGGTCGAGGCGTCCCGGAACTGCTCCCGCCGGGTCTCGTGGCCCTCATCGTCATGGCCCG
Source organism: uncultured Actinomycetes bacterium (assembly GCA_963781015.1). Taxonomy (GTDB): domain Bacteria; phylum Actinomycetota; class Actinomycetes; order S36-B12; family CAIYMF01; genus Prado023. The sequence goes on from CAWAEB010000012.1 coordinate 61,099, forward strand.
TGGGGCCCGCGATGGATTCGGGCGCGCCCGTCTTGCCGACCTTGGTCGGTTTCGCCGCGTTCTCCGGCTCCTCACGTGGCACGACTCACAGACTAGTGCGCGTGGATGACATGGGTTGTGGGTAAGGAGGTGATGTCATTGGATTGAGCCCGGAGAGGTGGACACGATGTCCCGCAGTATCCCGACCGCAGTTACGGCCGAGCTGACCCTGCGCATGGTCATCGACTCCGACCGCACCATCGAGGTCCCCTGCGAGTGGGAGTACCGCTCGGACGAGCCGTACGCAGTGCGGGCGACGTTCCGCACCGGTGCTGCTGACATCGAGTGGATGTTCGCTCGCGACCTGATCCTCGAGGGCATGCAGCGCCCGTCCGGCGAGGGTGACATCGTCATCTGGCCCGAGCACCACGGCAGCACTCCGCTGATCCTGCTGGCGCTGAACTCGCCCACGGGACAGGCAGTCCTGGAGTGCGATCGCGATCACCTGGAGCAGTTCATGCGCCGCACGTTCGACATCGTGGCGGTCGGTGACGAGGGCGACTGCCTGGACATCGACAGGACCATCCATCTGATCCTGGGTGGGGGCCTGACCGAGGTCTGATCCGCTGGCGTCAGCTGGTCAACGCCCGATCAGGGATTCCACTCGCCTGCGCTGCGCTGGGCGAACAGGGCAGCAACCTCGGTGGTGCGCGGGGCTGGACCGGCCTGCCAGATCGCCGCGCCGGTCTGATCAAGGACGCCCGAAACCGGATGCACATCGCGGGTCGAGGACGTGATGAAGATCTCCTGGGCACTGAGGAGGTCCGCGCTGGGCACCGGACACTCGACGAGGTCGATCCCGGCATCCTGGCACCATCGGACGACCAACTCCCGGGTGATCCCAGCCAGGCAGCCACTGTCCAGCGGCGGTGTGATGAGTTCATCATCGCGGACCAGGAAGACGTTGGACCCGGTGCCCTCGCAGACTTCGTCACGCAGGTTGCTCAGCAGGGCCTCGCCCGCGCCGACGGATCGCGCGTGGGCCAGGGCCAGGACGTTCTCCGCGTAGGACGTGCTCTTCAGGCCCCGCAATGGGCTGCGCTCGTTGCGAGGCCACGGGCAGAGCGCCAGTACTGTGCTGGCCGGCCATGGATGCGCGGCTGAGCAGGCCACGACCAGGCTGGCGGCGCCCTCGATGCGCTCGGAGCCGAGCGGGCCTGGGCCTGAGGTGTAGGTGACCCGCAGCCGTCCCCCGTCGGTCAGTTCCGGGTTCGCGAGGCAGACCGCGGCCAGCGCCGCACGCACCTCGTCAGCGTCGGGCACCGGCATCCCCATCCCGGCCGCGGAGCGGGCCAGGCGCCGGACGTGCCGGTCCAGGGCGAACGGCACGATGCCCCGGTCCGGGTCGTTCGCGGTCCTGAGCGTCTCGAAGACACCGTCGCCGACCGTGAAACCGTGATCCAGGACAGCCACCGACGCCTGATCCGCGGGCAGGAGGTCCCCGTTGACCCAGAACCTCACGACACCTCCAGTTCGCCGGCCACCCGGAGCAGGCGGTCGGCCTTCAACTCCGTCTCACGCCATTCTGCCCGGGGATCGCTGTCCCAGGTGATCCCCGCGCCGGTGCCGAACGCCAGGACGCGGCCCGCGGGGGATTCCTCGCTCCAGAAGGTCCGGATCGCCACCGCCAGCTCGGCAGTCCGGCGGTCGGCGTCGACCCAGCCGAACGCTCCACAGTAGGGTCCGCGCCTGCCGTTCTCGAGCGCCGAGATGACCTCCAGAGCGGCCAGCTTCGGAGCCCCGGTCACCGAGCCCGGCGGGAAGGTCGCCGACAGGATCTGCGGCCAGGGCGTCCCCGGCCGCAGGTCACCGGTCACCGTGGACACCAGATGCACCAGGCCGGGGTGCTCCTCCACGTCGAGGAGCGCGGGAACGCCGACCGAGCCGGCCCGGCAGATCCGACCGAGGTCGTTGCGCACGAGGTCAACGATCATGATGTTCTCGGCACGGTCCTTGGCCAGTAGGTCTTCGGCCCGGGCCCCGGTGCCCTTGATCGGGCGTGATTCGACCCGGTCACCGGTCCGCCGCAGGTAGATCTCGGGTGATGCCGAGGCGATGTGGACGCCCTGGTCCGGCAGGCGCAGGACACCCGAGTGGGGGGCCGGATTGCCTGCGACCAAGCGCCCGTGCAGGGCGAGGATGTCCGCCCAGCCGTCGATGGGGGTCCGCAGCACCCGGCAGATGTTGGCCTGGTAGACCTCGCCGCGGCTGATGCGCTCGCGGACCGCGGACACAGCGGCCACGTAGGCCGCCTCATCCAGCGACGACTCCCAGCGGTTCGGCGCTGGGCCGCGCCATGCGCCGAAGGCTTCGAGTGGGGGTCCTCCGCGCTGCCAACTGCCGAACCTGGCGAGGGTGGCAGCGCCCTCGAAGTCGATGGCCACCGCCCAGCGGCCCGACCCGTCGAGAACCGTCGGGTCGGTGCTGACCTGCTGGAGGTCCGTGCCGGTCCAGCCGCCGAGAACCGCGATCGGCTCGTCAGGAGACCACGGCATGTCGGGAGCCTAGGACAGCCCTTGCCCCATGGCCCGGTCATCGACGCACGTCACGGTTGTGATGGCCTGGGAGGCAACTCCGCGTGTGAAGTCGTCGTCACGGACCGGGCAGCTTTGGTGGGGGTACCGGCGATGGGCTATCGTGTGCGGGTGCCCGCGAGTCGGGGACATTGCGGACGTAGCGCAGCTGGTAGCGCATCACCTTGCCAAGGTGAGGGTCGCGGGTTCGAATCCCGTCGTCCGCTCGCAAGGGGTCCAGCGAGGCCTGCGGTGGCGTGGCCGAGAGGCGAGGCAACGGCCTGCAAAGCCGTGTACACGGGTTCAAATCCCGTCGCCACCTCGCAAGATCCATGGCACGACTGGGCGATTGGCGCAGGGGCTAGCGCGCTTCCTTGACACGGAAGAGGTCACAGGTTCGATTCCTGTATCGCCCACCAACGAGAACCCCCACCACGTGGGGGTTCTCGCATGTCTGGGGTCCACCGTGGGGCATGACGAGCACACAGCCTGCTGTGCGTCCGGCACCGGCCACACCAGCCCGCCTGGACGCATGCTCAGGCCGTCGCAGGCCCGGTGCTAGCGCATCCGCAGGCGTCGGAGAAGGCCGCGGGCCAGCCGCTGGACGGTCAAGGTCCCCACCGCGCCCGTGACCACTCCTGCCGCGCCAATGGCCGCGGCCATGTGGGAGGAGTCGTAGTTGCGTGTGCGGACCCCCGTGCGAACAGCCCGGATGCCACTGATCGTCGCTGTGCTGGCTTGTGTCGGCTCAAGGAGACGGAAGTGGAGCCGGACCGGCCCCGTGGCGTCCCGGCCTCCCGGGATGCGCAGGTACCGTCCCCACGCCGGCACCTCGAGCTCTCCACCTGGCCCGGAGAAGCCGGGGATCCGGTTGACGGCTCCCTCCACCCGGGTGCGAAGCTGCCCGTCGTTGATCCGGTAGTCGAACTCCACGAGGTCGACGTCAGCCAGCGCCACGTTGATCAGCACGTCGGGACGTGCGGTGCTCAGCTCCAGAGTGCCGACACCCAGGTCGGCGACCACTCGGTGGGCGGATCTGGGCGTCGCCGCCCTGCGGGAGGTGGCAACCGGGGAGCCGCTGCCGTGCACCACGTACCCGGCGGCCAGATCCGCCGGATCGTACTGCCTGCCATCGGTCCCGGCTCCTGAGGACGATTCTGCTGCCAGCACCGACCAGCCGGCGCCACACTTCGGGTCCGCAGATCGGGCCGTCTGCCCGAACCAGGCCAGGGCGTACTCGTGTGCCCTGCCCACCGCATCACGCTCGCCTCGCTGCAGCAACGACCCGATCAGCCGGACATCGACGACATCAGACAGACCGGGGTGGCGGTGGTAGGACCGACCGAACATGGAGGTGTAGGAGTCCACAAGCACCTGGCCAGGGCCTCGGCCCGGCTCGAGGCGCGGGAGCACCTCGGCCAGCAGGCCGGCGGACCCGCCCACCCGGCTGAACCAGTCCTCTGGGCAGTCCAGGAGGGTCAATTGGTCCGGGGGCCTGGGCAGGGCCAGCGCCGCGTGGGTTGCCACGACACCTCCGTGGCTGTGCCCGATCAACTGCACGCGCCGTGGTGGACCCGTGCATGCGCTCACCAGGGCATGGGCCAACCGGGCCCCGTTGATCTGCGTGTGTGACAACGAGTACTTGCCGGCGAACACCTCACCCTCTGTTGCGCTCTCATCGACCCACGAGAACCACAGCACTGCGGATTCGGGATCGCGGGCGGCATAGGCAGAGAGCACCGGGATGAAGGAGTCCTGGAAGCTGACGCCGTACATGTCGACGATGCCGTCGTCCCAGGCCCGCGGCTGCGCGCCAGTTCTCGCCCGGATCAGGTCGGCAACGGCTTGTGACCCGGGCGCCCACCCGTGCACGAAGGCATAGACGCGGGGCACCTGCGCGAGTGATCCCCGGGAGACCGGCTCCAATGAGCCATCCGAGCGAGCCCGGACCAAGCGGGTCACGGGCGAGGCGGTCGGGGCCCCGAGGAAGGGTCGATGGTCGTCCCATCCGAGCTCGGGTGGGCTACCGAGCAGGGGAACAGGACTCGAGGGACGCAGGATCGGCATGTCGGCGGAGCCTATCGTCCCGCATCCCTCACATCAGGTCGGTCGGCTCCAACTCCTCGGGATGCGCGGCCACCGCCCGGTCGCGATCCTCCACGGCGCAGTGCCAGCTCCAGCAGAGCTGCCCGAGCACGACGAGCAGCATCGCGGTCACGGCGAACCCGAGCATCGACACCCCCACCACTGGCGTCACAGCGACAGCGACGACTGCGTTGAACGAGAGTGTGATGAACGTGGCCCCTGACATCACCGCACCGCGCCCCTCGGGGAACAGGTCCAGGATCATGAGTTGCAGGGTGGGATAGGACATCCCGTTGCCCAGGGCGATCAGCGTGAACCCCACCACTGCCCACGGCAGGTGGTCCCCGAGTGACGAGACCGCCAGCACCAGGCCCACGATCCCACCGGCGACCGCGATGGTGTAGCCGGCGCTCACCAGGCGGCGGCCGGTGATTCGTCCCGCGGAGCGCCCGGAGATCCACGCGCCGAGCATCATCGCGACGATCATCGGGACGAAGAGCATCCAGAAGTCGAGCTCGCCCTTGCCGAGCAGTTCGACCATGAAGATCGACGATCCACCGATGTAGAGGAACTGGGCCGCGAACGCCAGGGTCGCCGCCCATGCGAGGCGGTGGAAATCGGCTCGACCTGCCACCGCGGCCAAGCTGGCCAGAACAGCCCCCGGGCGCAGCGGCACCCGATCCTGCGGCGGGTGGCTCTCGGGCAGCACCAGGACAGTGGCCGTGATGAGCAGGATGCCGAACAGCGCCATGAAGGCGAACACCAGCCGCCACGGACCCAGCTGCAGCACCAGCCCGCCCATGATCGGGGCGATCGCCGGGCCCAGGGCGAAGATGAGCGCCACCCGGCTCATGAGCACCTGGGCCTGCTCCCCCTCGAACAGGTCGCGGATGATCGTGCGGCTGACGATCGTCGCGCCACCCGCGCTGAGCCCTTGGAGCACCCGGAAGGCCAGGAGTACGGCAAGACTCGGTGCGAGCGCCGCCCCGACGGAGGCCAGCACGTAGACCGAGATCGACCACACGATGACCGGCCGGCGTCCGACCGCGTCGGACAACGGCCCGTGGAAGATGCTCATCAGGGCGAACGCACCCATGTATGCGGTGACGACCAGCTGCATCTGGGTGGTTCCCACCCCGAGGTCCGCTGACATCTCCGGGAATGCGGGGAAGGGCGTGTCGATGCTGAACGGCCCGGTCATGGCCAGCATGGCGAGCACGGCGGGGATGACCAGGCGTGCGCGCCGGCTGCGTGGGTCGAGAGCGGGAACGGTCACCTCGTCAGGGCTCGACGGTGTAGTTCAACGTCATCCGGCCCCCATCGACGACAACGATCTCACCGGTGATGTAGCTGGCGGCGTCGCTGGCCAGGAACGCCACCACGTCGGCGACCTCCGAGGGTTCGCCGAACCGCCTCATCGGCGTGCGGCTGAGCACGCGCCCACGGGCTGCCTCGTCGACCAGCACCGAGGCAGCAGCCAGTTCGGTGGCGATGGTGCCCGGCGCGACCGCGTTGACGCGCACACCACGATCGGCCAGCGCGAGGGCGAACACCCGGGTCAGTTGGTTGATGCCACCCTTGCTGATGTTGTAGCTGGCGATGCTGGGGATCGTCAGGGTGCCGTTCACCGAACTGAGGTTCACGATGCTCCCGGCGCCGGCGGCGACCATGTGCCGGGCCACCGCCTGGGCCATCAGGAAGGCTCCGGTGAGGTTGACCCGCAGCACCTCGGCGAAGTCGGCCTCGGTGACCTCGAGGATGTCGCCGGCCCGGAAGATGCCCGCGTTGTTGACCAGGATGTCGATCCGGCCGAGTTCCGCCATGACGCCCGCCACGGTGGTGCGCACCTGCTCGGAGTCCCCGACGTCGCAGTGCACGTACCGCGCACCCAGCTCGGCGGCGGTCAGCGCGCCACGCTCGTCATCGATGTCAGTGATGACCACCACGGCTCCGTCGCGAACCAACCGGGCCGCACACGCGGCACCGATGCCCTGCGCTCCCCCGGTGATCAGTGTGACGCGACCCTTGAGGCCGAACCGGATATCAGGGGTGCCCGGCTGCGAGTCCACGCCCGCACCCTAGTGCGAACCCGGCCGGATCCGGGCGTGCACCTTCCCGCAATCGGGGCTGGCGGGGGCAGCCGGGGGGCGTCGGTCAGTCGCCGCGACGCCGCCATGCCTCGATGTGTGGCGCCAGCACGTCGGCCAGGGTCGGGGACCCGACCTCTCGCAGCGCGTACGCGGCCCGGCGCAGCGGCTGGTCGACGGTGATGATTCGCCCGAGGTCCATCGGGGTGCCCGACACAACGGCGTCGACCGGCATGGCTCGGATCGTCGCCTCGAGGTCGGCCAGTTGGGCGTCCCCGTACCCCATCGCCGGAAGCACCGGCCCGGTGTCGGGATAGGTCCGGAACGTGGCTGCGATCGAGCCGACCGCGTACGGCCGCGGGTCCACGATATCGGCCACACCGGCGGCGCGCGCCGCGACGGTTCCCGCGCCGAGGGGCATCCCGCCGTGTGTCAACGTGGGTCCGTCCTCGATGACCAGCACCCGTTGCCCGGCCAGCGATGGCCCCTCATCGAGGGTGACCGGGGACTCGGCGCGGATCACCACAGCCCGGGCTGCGAGTCGTCCGATGGCGGTGACCACCCGTTCGATGTCAGCGGGGTCGGCGGTGTCCACCTTGTTGACCACGACCACGTCGGCCAGCCGCAGTGTGGTCTCCCCCGGGTGGTAGGCCGACTCGTGCCCGGGGCGCAGTGGATCGACGACCGTGACCATCAGGTCGGGGCGCACGAACGGGAAGTCGTTGTTGCCCCCGTCCCACACGATCACGTCAGCCTCGGTCTCGGCGGCTCGCAGGATCGCCTCGTAGTCCACCCCGGCGTACATGACCATGCCCATCTCGACAGGGGCCTCGTACTCCTCGCGCTCCTCGACCGTCGGGTCACTGGCATCGATGTCGGCCAACGAGGCGAAGCGCTGCACACGCATGGCCTCGAGGTCCCCGTAGGGCATCGGATGGCGGATGAGCGCGACGCGCAGCCCGGCGTCGAGCAGGATCCGACCGATCGCCCGGGTGGTCTGGCTCTTGCCGCAACCCGTCCGCACGGCCCCGACCGCGACCACCGGACGGCTGCTGCGCAGCATGGTGGCCGCGGGACCGGCCAGGCGGAAGTCCGCCCCGGCAGCCAGCACCAGCGACGCACGGTGCATCACGTCGACGTGCGCCACGTCCGAGTAGGCGAAGACCACCTCGTCGACCTGCTGCTCGACGATCAGCCCGACGAGCTCGGACTCGGCCACGATCGGGATGCCGGAGGGGTACTGGGGGCCGGCCAGCGACGCCGGGTAGGTGCGGTCGTCGATGCCCGGGATCTGCGCGGCCGTGAAAGCCACCACCCGGACGTCGTGGTCGTTGCGGAAGACGGTGGCGAACACGTGGAAGTCCCGACCGCCTGCACCCATGATGATGACGTTGCGCATGCCGCCATTCTGCGCCCGGGGGTGCGTCCGTGGCCGTGCGAGGCGCCACCTCCGGAGCTATCACCGTCCAGCAGCGTCCGACGGTGCCGGGACCTGCCCGGGCTCAGAGCCCGAGGAGGCGCAGCGTGCCCTTGCCCGGGACTCCGTCCGCGCTCGAACCGGTCCAGCCCTGGGCCTTCTGGAACTTCTTCACCGCAGCCTTGGTCTTCAGGCCGAAGTACCCGGTCGGCCCGGCGGGGATCGAGTAGCCGCGCGTGATCAGGGCCTTCTGCACGTTGTAGACGAGGGTGGCCTTCTTGGGGTTCCAGGACCCCGATGTGGTCGTGGCCGATTTCGTCGAGGTCTTGGTTGCCTTGGGCGTTGCCGAGCCGCTGCTCGGGGACGACCCGCTGCTACCGGTCACACCCAACTTCTTGAGCGTCGACGATCCGGGGATTCCATCGGCCTGCGACCCGGTGAGGCCGATCGAGCGCTGATAGGACTTCACCGCTGCCTTGGTCCTGCTGCCGAAGTAGCCAGTCGGACCCGCGGGGATCGAGTAGCCGCGCGCGATCAGGGCCTTCTGGAGGTTGTAGACCAGCTGGGCGTCGCCCTTGTTCCAGTTGGCCGCTGAGGCGCTGGATGGTGCGGGCTGGGCGGTCGACACCTTGGCGGTGGCGGGCTGGTCGGCCGCGGTGAGCCGCACGCCGAGTCGGCGCAGGGACTCCGGGCCGATCGCCCCGTCGGCCTGGGACCCACTCCAGCCCTGGGAGCGCTGGAAGGCAGCCATGGCCGCAGAGGTCTGGGCGCCGTACATGCCGGTTGCGCCTGCCGGGATCGTGAAGCCCTTCTTGATCAGAGCCTTCTGCACTGTGCGCACCTGGGCGCTCGCGAGCCGGATGCCTGCGACCGTCGTGGAGACCGCAGGCTTGGTGGCGGCGGACCCGAACCACGAGCGTGTGTCGTTCTCGGCAGTCTTGGCGCCCGCCTGGGTGTCCTCGCGCAGGTTGATGTGGATGTGGCTCGTGTGCGGGTCGCCGGCCTGGCGGCGCGCAGTCCAGCCATAGGTGCGACTCCAGATCCGCCCGCCGTGGATCACGTACCAGACCCGGGAGTCGCCGATGACCGCGGCGAGCACCGATTGCACGTTGATGCCCGAAGCGGTGATGTCGATGGCGTGCACCGCCCCACGGGTGCCGACCAGTGGCCCCGTGGCCATACCGACAGGATTGTGGCTGTTGCGGGTCCCGCTGTGCCGAAGGTCGCCGACGACCCCGTCACTGATCCGGCTGCGGCCCGGCCAACGCGCGTCGATCTCCTTGCGCAGCTTCAGCAGAGACGGCGCCGGGTACCAGGGGATCACCGCCATCGCGCTGACCGCTCCCGAGCCGCGGCGTGAATCCGTGTCCGCCAACGGCGTGGGCGCCGCGCTGGACATGGCCGGAATGCCGGCGCCAAGAATCACGGCGAACGCCACGGATGCTGTCATCCGCCGCCCCACCCCATAGGTCATGACCATCAGATGCCCCTCCCGCATCGAACCCGCGGCCACTCCCCCGAGCGCACCGTGGGTAACTGCCCCGCCGCATACCGTGGCAGACACGCCGACAGGATGCAATTGCAGGGCTGATGCATAACCGAGGACTATCATCCGGATTCCTTTGTGCCGAGCGCTGGATGCTGTCGTGAAGCCCCCTCCGGGCCGGTTCTGGCTGCCGCGGATCCCTGATGCAGCGGCGCACCGATCGCATCGCTACCGTGGGGTCCACCGTGGCGAAAGGGGCCCGAAGTGACCGTCGCCCAATGGATCGCGGCCCTGATGCCGGTGCTCTCGGTGGCCATCCTGCTGGTCGTCCTGCGCATGCCGGCCTCGCGAGCCATGCCCCTTGCACTGGTCATAACCATCGCCCTGGCCATGCTCGCGTGGGGGGTCCCCGCGGTGCAGATCTCGGCGTCTGTGATCGAAGGGGTCATCATCGCGGCATCGGTGGTCCTGATCGTGCTGGGAGCACTGACCTTCCTGGGCGTGATGCGTGCCAGCGGGGCACTGGCCCTGATTCGCCTCGACGTCCTGCGGGTCACCCCGGACAGCCGGATCCAGATGCTGTTCGTGGGCTGGCTCCTGGTGTGCTTCATCGAGGGCGCGGCCGGGTTCGGGACGCCGGCCACCGTGGCTGCTCCCCTGTTGATGGCGCTGGGGTTCCCGGCAATGGCGGCGGTGAGCCTCGCCCTGATGGCCGACGTCTCGGCGGTGACCTTCGGCGCTGTCGGCACTCCGATCATCGTCGGACTGACCCAGGGAACCGGCCGGGACTGGTCCAACCCGGCCGACGCGCAGGCGATGACCGATGTGGCGCTGACAGCGGCGGCGATCGACATCCTCGCGGGCCTCTCGCTGCCCCTGCTGATGATGTGGTTCCTGACGCATGTGTTCGCTGCCGAGAAGGGCCGTAAGCCCTTCGTGGAGATGATCCCCCTGACGATCCTGGCCGCGCTGTCGTTCTCAGTGCCGGCCTTCCTCTGGACCTTGGCGCTCGGCGTGGAGTTCGGTGGGATCCTCGGCGGCGCAACCGGCATGGTCATCCTCTACATCGCAGTCCGGCTGCGGTTCCTGGTGCCGAAGGCGCCCTGGTCGGTGACCGATGGCTACATCGACCCCTACGAGCTGGAGGCCATGGTCAGCTCGACCATGGCCGAGGCCGAGGAGGCGCACCTGTCGACCTGGCGGGTCTGGGCGCCCTACGGTCTTCTGACAGTGCTGCTGCTGATCACCCGGATCGTGGAGCAGATCAAGGACACACTCAACGGGTGGACCCTGGGGGTGGCCGACATCCTGGACACGGGGATCAGCGTGGGCTTCGAGCCGCTCTACTCACCGGGGATCATCTTCCTGATCGTGGCAGCGTTCACTGTGTGGCTGCACCACCTGCCGATGGACAAGCTGCGCGCAGCCAGTCGGGTGACGGGCGCAGCGGTCCTGAGCTCGGGCCTGGTCCTGATGGCGGCTGTGCCGATCGTGCGCGTGTTCCTGAACTCGGGAGTCAACTCGACCGGCCTGCAGTCCATGCCCCTCGAACTGGCCAGCGCCGCTGCCATCGGGGTGGGTGCGAACTGGCCACTGGCCGCTCCCCTGGTCGGTGCGCTCGGCTCGTTCGTCTCCGGCAGTGCCACGTTCAGCCACCTCATGTTCGGCGAGCTGCAGCAGTCTGTCGCCCAGTCCGTGGGGGTCAGCCAGGACATCGTCCTGGCCCAACAGGTCGGTGGTGCCAACGCCGGCAACGTCGTCTGCGTGATGAATGTGGTGACGGTGGCCGCCGTCGGCGGGTTGCTCGGTCGAGAGGGGGCTGTGATTCGGATCACCGTGATCCCGATGATGGTCTATGTGGCGATCTTCGCCGGGATCGGCATGCTCCTGACCTGATCCGCATGGCGCTGCTCGGTGCGCAACCACACATCAGGGGTCGCGCGGATGGGATGCTGGACCCCATGCGCGCGTGGCTGCTCGATCGTCCCGGTCCACCGGGGTCGATGCGGATGGCCGAGCTGCCCAGCCCGTGGCGGTCCCCAGCGGTGCACCGCCGCGAGGTGGAGGTCCTGGTAGAGGTCGAAGCTGTCGGGCTCAACCCGGTGGACGTGCGCACAGCTGCGCAGGGACATCCCGCCTGGAGCTATCCATTCGTGCCGGGCCTGGATGTGGCCGGCCGGGTCGTCGCGGTGCATGCCGAGGCCGGGGCCCGTCGCAGGCATGGGTGGATGCTGCCGCAACCGGGGACCCGCGTGGTCTTCCACCAGGACCTGCGCGAGGCCGGGGGCTTCGCCCAGTTCGTGGCCGTCGCGCCCGAGGCGCTTGCAGTCCTCCCGCCGGAGTTGGACCCGATCGCTGCCGCGAGCCTGCCCAGCGCAGGGCTGACCGCCCTGGACGCCGTCGAGCGCCGATTGCGCGCGATCTCCGGGCAGATCGTGCTGATCCACGGAGCGTCCGGGGGCGTGGGCTCCTTCGCGGTGCAGCTGGCCAAGCTGTTCGGCGCCAAGGTGATCGCCACCGCGCGACCGGAGAACGAGCAGTCCGCGCGGGCCCTTGGAGCGCTGTGGGTCCTGGACTACCGGGCACCGGACTTCGCTGACCAGGTGCGCGCGATCGCCCCGGACGGTGTCGACGCGCTGATCGACACCGTATCGCCGGAGTCCGCCACCGAGGGCCTGGCCCTGCTGCGCCACGCCGGGCACCTGGTCAGCATCAGCGGCCGCCCGGATCTGGGCGCCATCCCGGCCTTCGGCCTGGCCCCGACGGTCTCCGAGGTCGCGCTCGGCGCTTCCTACACCCACGGGGGGCTCGACGGCCGGCGTTGGCTGGCCTGGGGCTTGCAGCGGTTGATGCTCCTGATCGTCGAGGGACACCTGCACCCACCGGTCATCGAGGTCATCGCCTTCGAGGAGATCCCCGCAGGCCTGGACCGGTTGTCACGTGGCGCCATCGACGGCAAGCTGGTGGCGAACCTCCGCTGGCGCTGACCCCGCACGTTGTGGCGGTCTTGCCTCAGCAGGTCCCGCCCGGCGGGCAGTACGTCGGAAATGCCACCTGCGGCAGGTAGGCCATCACCACGATGATCGCCAGTGCCATCAGGGTGCCGATCCAGATCCCGCGGTAGAGGTTGGCGCTGCGGGCCCGGATCCGCGGCTCGTAGCGGCGCACACCGAGGTAGATCAGGCCGGTGCCCAGCGCCAGACCCACGCCCAGGCCGATCCGGGCGCCGGTGGAGTCGAAGAGGCTGAAGCCAAGCTGCATGACACCACCGCCCAGGGTCGCGAGGACGATGGTCGCAACCACGAAAGAGACGGCTGCGAACACCGAGGTCATCAGGGTGTCGGTGGCCATCTGCTCGGGGTCCGGCTGCGGTGCCTGGTCACTGGGACCCGTGCTGGTCCTGGCCATGGAGTCCTCCTGGGTGCGTGAGGCCCCAGACTCTCACATGCACCTCCCGCAGGCCGGCAGATCCGCGGCGCGAAGTCAGAGGGCGTACGAGCCGACGACGCGAGACCGCGTAGCCCGGGGGCAGCTTTCCCTGCTTGAGCATACGGATCGGGCGGCGCCGGCAGCGCGGCCGCTCCTGGCAGGACTTCGTCCTGGGCGTGGGCACGCGATCAGCCGGTGCCTCATCCATGAGGGGTGCCGTGCCTACTTCGTGGGTGCGTCGGCCTGTGGTTCGCTGGACTCCGAATCATCAGCCCCGTCGGCCCCGTCGGCCACGGCCAGCTCGGCACGGGTGTCCGGATGCACGAACCAGCCATGCCGGATCGCCAGGGCCCCGTTGAACGCCGCGCCCAGCATGAGCGCCAGGACCGTGACGTACACCCAGTACATGACCGCGACCGGGGCCGCGATGGCGCCATAGACCGAGCCCTCGCGGAAGATCCACAGGAAGTACCAGCGCAGCAGCCACGAGAACCCGACCCAGAGCACGATCGCGATCAGTGCCCCCGGGATGTCCGCGGCCCACCGGGTGCGGTGCGGGACGGCCCAGTGGTACAGCGAGACCAGCAGCACCAGCAGCACGCCGACCTGAGCGGTCACCAGCAGGACGGAGGTGAACATGCCTTGGACACCGGGCAGCACACGGACGAGGAAGGTGGGACCAGCCAGGATCAAAGGGAAGGCCACGATCAGGACGGCAAGACCGCTGATGTACACCCCCAGGGACAGGATCTTCGTGCCGACGAAGGAGCGCAGGCCCTCGCGCCGGTAGACAATCGTCATGGCGTTGATCAGCGCCTCGATGACCCGGGAGCCGGCCCAGATGGCCACGAGGATGCCCAGAACGCCCAAGGTCGTCTGACCTCGGCCGAAGACGCTGTCCAGCAGCGGAACGATCAGGTCGTCGATCGCCTCGGGCGTGAGGACGCGTTCGGAGATCTCGAGGACCTCAGCGCGAAACTTGCCGACCGCGTCGACACCGAGGACGCTCTGCAGCCGGGCCAAGCCGGCGACCAGGCCCACCAGCAACCACGGCAGTGCGAAGATCGCCCAGAACGACGCCTCTGCAGCGAGCCCGGTGATTCGGGTCTGGTAGGCCGCGAGGAAAGCATCGCCCAGGGCACTGCCCGACAGCCGACGTCCGGCTGCCCGCATCCAGTTCGACATCCGCGCGCCCTCCCGGTGGATCCACGACCGAATCTAGCTCGCGCGCCCGGGTTCACGACGGCGCCCCGTGGACGGGACAGTATGCCCACACTCCGAGCAGGGGGAATCCATGAGTGTCGCGGACGTCAAGCGCGGCAGGATCGGGATCATCGGCAGTGGCTTCGTGGGCTCTGCTGCGGCCTACGCCATGGTGATGAGCAACGTCGGCCGCGAGATCGTCCGGGTGGACCTCGATCGCGCACGTGCTGAGGCCGAGGCCAACGACATCTTCCACGCGGTGCCGTGCGCGAACGCGATCGAGATCCACGCAGGGGAGTTCGCCGACCTCGCCCAGTGCTCGACGGAGGCGCCGGCACCGAGCCGGTGCGGCCTCGGGCCGGGTCGCTGGGCTAGGTTGGGTGCCGATCCGATGACCCCGCCTGGAGGCCCGCAGTGACGACTCACGTGTGCGACATCCTGATCGTCGGTGCTGGTCCGGCGGGCTTGTATGCGGCCTACTACGCGGGGTTCCGGGGCTGGTCGGTGGTCGTGATGGACGCCCTGCCGGAGGCCGGTGGTCAGATCACGGCGATGTACCCGGAGAAGGACATCTTCGACGTCGGCGGCTACCCGACCGTCAAGGGCCGGGTCCTCGTGGAGAACCTCGTCGCCGCCGCGGCACCGTTCGCGCCGACCTATGTGCTCGGCGAGCAGGCGGCCACCCTCGAGGCCCCTGGCGAGGGCCCTGTGACGGTGACCTCGGACGCGGGCACGGTGGTCGTGGCCAAGGCCGTGATCATCACTGGCGGGATCGGATCCTTCACCCCGCGGGCGCTGCCTGCAGATGAGGGCTGGGAAGGCCGCGGACTGGTCTACTTCGTACCGCGCCTGGCCGAGCATGCCGGCAAGGACATCGTGATCGTGGGCGGTGGGGACTCGGCCTTCGACTGGGCCCACTCGCTGGCTCCGATCGCCCGCAGCGTGAGTCTGGTGCATCGGCGAGAGCAGTTCCGCGCGCACGGCTCGATGGTGGTGGACGCCGTGGGGCTGGGTGTTCGGTTGTTCACGAGCAGTGAGGTAAGCGCTATCCGCGGCACCCCGGACGGGTCCGGTATCGCCGAGGTCCGAGTCACGCACAAGATCACCGGCGAACAGACCGCACTGCCGGCCCAGACCGTCGTCGCTGCGCTCGGATTCATCGCGAACATCGGCCCGATCGCCACCTGGGGACTGGACCTCGTCAAGCGGCACATCGTGGTCGACACGGCGATGCGCACCAACGTGCCGCACGTGTTCGCGGCCGGGGACATCGTCACCTACGAGGGCAAGGTGCCCCTGATCTCCGTCGGATTCGGAGAGGCCGCGCTGGCGGTCAACAACGCGGCGCCGATCATCGACCCCGGCATGGGGATCTTCCCCGGCCATTCATCGGGAGGTGAGCAATGACGACCACTGATCAGGGTCCCGCGACCACGCGGCCGTTCCCAGCAGGGGCGTTCGCCGACGTGCTGGATGCCAACGCCCAGTTCGCGATCGGGTTCGAGGGCCTGGGCCTGTCCGGGCGAGCCGCCAAGGGGCTTGCGGTGATCACGTGCATGGACTCGCGGATCAACCCGCTGCCGATCCTGGGGATGGCTGCCGGCGACGTGAAGATCCTGCGCAATGCCGGAGCCCGGGTTACCGACGACGTGCTGCGCACGCTGGTGCTGGCCTGCTACCTGCTCGACGTGAATCGAGTGCTCGTGATGCCGCACACGCGGTGCGCGATGGCGTCGAAGGCCGAGGACGAGATCCACCAGCAGATCGAGAGCGAGTACGGGGTGGACACGTACAGCATCGGCTTCGAGACCGTGGTCGACCAGCAGGCCGCCTTGCGCCGTGACATCCGCCGGATCCGCAGCTTCCCGCTACTGCCGCGCGACCTCGTGGTCGCCGGCGCGGTCTACGACGTGGACACCGGCCGGCTGGACCCACAGGACGCCTGACCCCCGGCGGCGACCCGCGGCGCCACGGCGCCACCAGTGCCACCCGAGGGGGAGGCAGTCGGTCAGGCGTCGATCCGTTCGCGGTCCAGACCCGCCGACCCAGCGACGATGAACTCCTTGCGGGGCGCCACCTCCGAGCCCATCAGCAGGTCGAAGACACAGGCAGCCGAGTGCGCGTCCTCCACCCGCACCCGGCGCAGCGTCCGCCGACCCGGCTCCATCGTGGTCTCCCGCAACTGGCCGGAGTCCATCTCGCCGAGGCCCTTGTAGCGCTGGGGGTCCTTCCACCGGCGTCCGGAGCGGCGGAGCTCGTCGAATGTCGCCCTCAGCTCGGCATCGGAGTGCGTGTAGCGCACCTCGGCCTTCTTCCCGCCGGAGGCCTGCACCTCCAGGCGATGCAGCGGTGGGACCGCCGAGTAGACGCGTCCCTGGGCAAGCAGCTCGGGCATGTAGCGGTGGAAGAGGGTCAGCAGCAGGCAGCGGATGTGCGCCCCGTCGACGTCGGCGTCGGCCATCAGGATGATCTTGTTGTAGCGCAGCGCGTCGAGGTCGAAGGTGCGCCCGGACCCGGCGCCGAGCACCTGGATGATCGCGGCGCACTCGGCGTTCTTGAGCATGTCGGCCAGGGACGCCTTGTGCACGTTGAGGATCTTGCCGCGGATCGGCAGCAGCGCCTGGAACTCGGAGTCCCGGGCGAGCTTCGCCGTGCCCAGCGCGGAGTTGCCCTCCACGATGAACAGCTCGGTGCGCTCCACATCGGCGCTGCGGCAGTCCACGAGCTTGGCTGGCATCGATGACGATTCCAGTGCGCTCTTGCGCCGCTGAACGTCGCGGTGGGCCCGCGCAGCGACGCGGGCCCGCATCGCATTCGCCACCTTGTCGGCGACTGCCCGCACGACGAGCTTGTCGCCCCGTGGCGGGTTGGCCAGCCAGGTGGACAACTCGCGGCTGACCACGCCGGCCACGATCTTCGAGGCCGCGGGCGTGCCCAGGACCTCCTTGGTCTGGCCTTCGAACTGCGGCTCAGCCAGCCGCACGGTGACTACCGCCGTGGCCCCTTCCAGAGCGTCCTCCTTGGTGATCGCACCCTCGCTGGGCTTGAGCACCTTGGTGGCGGTGAGATGGTCGTTGAACGTCTTGACCAGCGCACGTTCGAACCCGGCCACGTGGGTACCGCCCTTGGGCGTGGCCACGATGTTGACGAAGGATCGGACCTCGGTGTCGTAGTTGCTGTTCCAGCGCAGGGCCACGTCGACGACCAGCTCGCGCTCCACCTCGGTGGGCACCATGTGACCGCGGGAGTCCAGGACCGGCACGGTCTCGGTGAAGTTCCCGGTCCCGGCCAGGCGCAGGACCCCGGTGACCCCGTCGCCGGTGGCCAGGTGCTCGGCGAACTCCGCGATCCCGCCCCTGTGCGCGAACATGCGCTCCGCCGGTGCCTGGGGATCGCGCTCGTCGCGCACCACGATGGTCAGGCCCGGGACCAGGAAGGTGGTCTGCTGGGCGCGGGCGTGCACCGCGTCGAGGTCGATCGCGGCATCTGCGGTGAAGATCTGCCGGTCGGGCCAGAACCGCACCCGCGTCCCGGTCTTCGACCGTGGGCAGCGGCCCTCCTGGCGCAGGCCGGACTTCTTCGTGAAGGCCGCATCCGGGCCCTGGCCCTCGAACACACCCGCCGCGCCCCGGCGGAACGAGATCAGGTGCACCTTCGCGTCACGGTCCACCTCGACGTCCATCCGCGAGCTGAGCGCGTTGACCACGCTGGCGCCGACCCCGTGCAGGCCGCCCGAGGCGGTGTAGGACCCGCCGCCGAACTTGCCGCCGGCGTGCAGCTTGGTCATGACCACCTCGACACCGGTCAAGCGGGTGCGCCGCTCGATGTCGACCGGGATGCCGCGGCCGTCGTCGTGCACCTCGATCGAGCCGTCGGCGCGCAGGATCAGGTCGATTCGCGTGCACCAGCCACCCAGCGCCTCATCGACTGCGTTGTCCAGGATCTCCCAGAGGCAGTGGATCAGGCCACGGCTGTCGGTGGATCCGATGTACATCCCCGGGCGCTTGCGGACTGCCTCGAGACCCTCGAGGACGGACAGGTTCTTCGCGGAGTACCCGGACGTCGGCTGTTGCGCGCGCGACCTGCGCTTGCTCGGTTCCAGGGGTTCGGCAGTCACCGGCCAAGGGTAGCGGGACGCACCGACAAGCCCAGCACAGCGACTCGCGCGGTCCCCGGTGCAACTGTCCGGCCCGGATTCACGTTGCGCGTCGGGCGAACGTGTGGGCAGATGTCGCCCCGGGATGACACACTTGAGTCCAGTGCAGATCTGCAGAGGATGGTGACTGACATGGTGGGGACGCTGGAGATGGACGTGGAACTCAGCGCCGCTGACCGGTGTGATCGGTGTGGGGCGCAGGCGGTTGCGCAGGCGACCCTGTCCTCTGGTGCGCACCTGCTGTTCTGCGGTCACCACCTCCGCGCGCACGAGGCCAGCCTCCACGCGGCCTCGGCACGGATCAAGCGCGTATCCGCGGTGCATCCGGTTCCCACGGGTGGGGGTCAATGAGCCCAGCGCTGCTGAATGCGCTGGTGGCCATCGCCATCCTCGTCGGCGCCATCGGCGTCGTCGTGCCGATTCTGCCCGGCGTCCTCCTGGTGCTGGGAGCACTGCTGATCTGGGCCCTGTTCACCGGGGGCACCACCGCCTGGGTCGCGTTCGGCGTCATGGCCGCGGTCATCGCGGTCGGCCAGTTGCTCAAGTACCTGCTGCCACACCGTTCGATGACGGCGGCCGGCGTGCCGGGCAGGTCACTGGTGGTCGGTGGGGTCTCTGCGATCGTCGGCTTCGTGCTGGCCCAGGTAGTCGGGTTGGTGGTGGGCTTCATCGGGGGCGTGTACCTGGCTGAGCACCTGCGGCTGCAGGACTGGGCGGCTGCCCGCACCTCGGCGTGGACGGCGATGAAGGCGACGGGGTTCTCGATCCTGATCGAGTTGGCCTCGGTGCTGCTGGCCGCCACGCTGTGGGCCGGGACCGCCATCTCCCTGACCAGGTGAGGACCTCGCGTAGGCTGTCGGCCGTGGACCCGCGCACCCCACCAGACCAGCACGACACCCTCATCCTGGGCTCGGCGCCCAGCGCTGTAGCAGCCACGGCGCCGCCGCCCCACTGGCCGACGCCCAAGACCGCGACCTGGAGCCAGATCCCGCCGTTCGTCCCACCGTCGGCTGCTCCGTCGGTGGTCGTCCAGTCCAACAACCCTGCGGTCATCGGCGCGACCCTGGGCTCGGTCTCCTTGTTCCTGTCGCTGCTGCCCCTGATCGGGATCGTCGCCTGGGTGCTGGCCCCGATCGGCGTGATCTCCAGCGTCATCGGGCTGCTGGTCGGGATGTCGCGCAAGGTGGGCCGGATCGGGTCATTGTGGGGCCTGGTCACCTCAGGGGGAGCGCTGCTGATCTGCATGGCCTGGCTCGCGCTGCTCCTGGCCCTCTGAGCTGCCGCGCGCGGACCAATCCCCCGTGTGGCCGCACGTCGTCGGATTCGCTTGGGATGATGCCTCTGCGGGTCTATCCTGACCACCGACGGTGACGATCGACCAGGAGGGCCCGTGAGCGCTATCCGCAGGGTCGCCACCTGGGGCTTGGCCCTGATCCTGGCCGCCGGGGTCGGCGCCGGACCGGTCGCCGCCGACCAGGCTGCTCGCAGCACCGACCCCCAGGCCACGTCGCTTCTGCGAGCCAGCGAGCCGACCCGCCGCACCCTGGTGGTCGGTGTCAGGGCCGCTCGGGAGCAGTACGCCATGGCGCTGTCCGCGGCCCGAGTGCAGCGCACGCAGGGACTTTCGCAGCCGAGGAAGGCACGCGCCGCAGCACTGGACCTCGCCACGACGAAGGCCCAGCGCAAGAAGGCCACGCGGGCCTATCGCAGCGCTGCTGGCCCGATCGAGGCGCAGTACGCCCTGGACCGCAAAGTGGCACGGACTCTGCGTGACGCCGAGCTCGAGGTGGTCCTGGCTGCCTACCTGGTGAAGGTCGGACGACCCGAGTTGACCGCGGCGCTGAAGGTCTATCGCAACGCGACGATCGGGGGCCGTGACTCCCTCGCCCTGGCGCTGCGGAGCACGACCAAGACGCTGCGGACCGATACCGCAGACGAGCGCACGGTGCTGACAGGCGACCTCGAACAGGCCAACACCGTGGCCGAGCGCAGCAGGGCGTGGGCGGATTTCGTCTCGGCGACCGCGCCTGAGCGGGCCGCGCATGCGTCCGCGGTTTCCGGAGCGCGAGCGGCCTACCACTCGGCCATGCGCCAGGCCCGGGCGGATTTCAAGACTGAGGCGGGCGTGGGGGTGCGCCGGCTCATGCGCACGGCATTCGGCGACTGATCCAGCCGCACCCACCCCAGAGAGCGTCGGCCCCGCCGGTCACCCTCCGGTTCCGGCGACGAACTTCTCGATCCGGCGCGTCGAGACCGGCAGCGCGGTGCGGATGTGCGCGGCGAACAGGCTCACACGCAACTCGTCTGCCAGCTTCCGCGCCATGGCCACCGTCGGGTTGGCCAGCATCGGGTCCCGGACCGGCCACTCCGTCACCCGGCTGGCAAGCAGGTCCTCCGCGCGGTGCACCTCGCTCATTCTGCGGGCATCGCCGGACGGGTCGTCAGCGAGCTTTGAGGCCCGCCACGCCAGCGCTTGCAGGTAGCGGCGGAAGTCGGGCAGCTGGTCGGCGCCGAACCGGCTGATCGGTTGCGGGCCGACCAGCCGATCGAGTTCGGTGCGGATGTCAGCCACGGAGGCGGCCACCACCGGCGAATGCAGGGCGTCGATGGTTCGTTCCGCCTCCCATGCGTCGGCCAGCGCCGCGACGACCTGGGTCAGGGTCGCGGCGTAGCGCCGGTGCAGCTCCAGGGTGATCCGCCCGGCCGCGGCCTCGAAGTCGTCGCGCGAGCGGATCTCCGGTCCGCAGAGCAGCGCATCGACGCACGCGTCGGCGACGTCGCCCAGCAAGGTGGTTGCCCCACCATGCGGGTATCGGCCGAGCACCAGGCGACTGGTCAGGTCCAACCCGGCATGGCCCCGGGGGGCCGGGTCCGGGATCCGCAGGATGATCAGCCGTCGGACGCCCCGTCGGTGCGTGCGGATGGCGAGGTCGGGATCGGCCATGACCAGCAGGTCCACCGTCGTGCCACGGTCGGCAAGCGCCGGGTGACCGGTGACCGGGACGCCCGAGACGATCCGTTGCACGGTGGGCGCGATGGTGCCGAACTGCCAGGTGCGGGCACCGGTAACGGTCAGGTCGTCGGCCACGCGGGCGAGCATCTGCGCCCGATCGGGAGCGTGCCTGCGCTGGAGTTCCGCGAGGTCCCGGCCCTCCCCCAGCACCACCGCGGACTCGTCGAGGACCCGGTAGCGAGGCAGCAGGTGCAAGGGTACCCGGCCCAGGTCCCAGTCCGCAGCGGACAGGGGCACACCGCTGATCCGAGCGGCAGCCGCAGCCACGGCCTGCAGGATCGGCGCGCCGGACAGCTCCGGTGCCTCCAGCAGCGCGGGGACCAGGTTCGGCGCCGGGCCGAGTTGGCGACGGATCTCCTTGGCCGGGCTGCGCAGCAGCGCAGTGATCAACTCGGCCCGGTGCCCGGGAGCCGCCCCGGGCACCTCCGCCGGGTCCAGGTCGGGCAGGACCGCAAGGGGCACGTCGACGGTCACCCCGTCGCTGGACTGGCCCGGTTCGAATGCGTAGGAGAGGTTCAGCGCGACGTGCGGCCCCGCGCTCCAGCGCAGCGGGAAGTCCCCCTCATCGGGCACGTCCTCCTCGAAGGGTCGCAGGTCGTCGGCCGTCAACCTCAGCAGATCGGGATCGGCTCGGGATCTCTTCTTCCACCACGAGTCGAAGTGGCGCACGGAGGTGACGTCGGCCGGGATCCGTGCGTCGTAGAACGCGAACAGGCCCTCGTCGTCGAGAACCAGGCCTCGGCGACGGGCGCGCTGCTCGAGATCCTCTGCCTCGGTCAGGGCCGCTCGGTTGGCGTGCCAGAACGGGTGCCGGGTGCGCCACTGACCCTCGACGAGGGCGCCACGGATGAACAGCTCCCGTGACAGCGCCGGGTCGATCCGCCCGTAGTCGACGGCCCGACCCACCACGAGCGGGACCCCGTACAAGGTGACCCGTTCCATGGCGACGGTGGCGCCGCGGCGCGCAGACCAGTGCGGCTCGGCGTAGCTGCGTGCCACCAGGTGCCCGGCGGCAGCCTCGATCCAGTCCGGGCGCGCCACCGCGTTGCGTCGAGCGAACAGTCGTGAGGTCTCGACCAGTTCGGCGGACATGATCCACTCCGGGGCGGTCCGGGCCAGTGCCGACCCCGGGAAGATCACGAACCGTGCCCCGCGCGCCCCGAGGTAGTCCCGACGCAGTGGGTCCCACAGGCCCACCTGGGACAGCAGGCCGGTCAGCAGCGCCCGGTGCACGGCGTCGCTGTCGTCGCGTGCGCTGCTCCAGGAGATGTCCAGCCCGCCGAGCACATCACGGATCTGGGCCACGAGGTCCTGCCACTCACGGATCCGCAGGTAGTTCAGGTACTGGTCGCGGCACGCCCGGCGCAGGCCATTGGCCGAGGTGGTACGGCGCAGTTCACGGATGTGGTCCCACAGGTTGAGCAGCGTGGCGAAGTCCGACCGCTTGTCGGTGAACCGGGCATGTGCGCAATCAGCTCTGCTGCGGTCGGCCTCGGGGCGCTCGCGCGGGTCCTGGATCGTCAGACCCGCTGCGATCACGACCACCTCGCGCACGCAGCCGGAATCCGCGGCGGCCAGCACCATCCGGCCCAGCCTCGGGTCCAGTGGCAGGCGGGCCAACCGACGCCCCAACGGTGTCAGCCGCGGCGGACCGTCGCCGGGATGCAGCGCGCCAAGTTCGACCAGCAGGGCGATCCCGTCGCGGATCTGGCGGGTGTCCGGCGGGTCCAGGAATGGGAACCGGGCGATGTCGCCCAGCTTGAGTGCGGCCATCTGCAGGATGACCGATGCCAGGTTCGTTCGCAGGATCTCCGGGTCGGTGAACTGCGGACGCGCGTCGAAGTCCTGCTCGCTGTACAGCCGAATGGCGATTCCGTCGCGCACTCGCCCACACCGGCCGGCGCGTTGGTTGGCCGAGGCCTGCGAGATCGCCTCGATCGGCAGCCGCTGCACCTTCAGCCGCTTGCTGTACCGGGAGATCCGTGCGGTACCGGGGTCGACCACGTACCGGATCCCGGGCACGGTGATCGAGGTCTCGGCGACGTTGGTGGCCAGGACCACCCGTCGGCCGCCACCGGGAGCGAACACCCGGTGCTGCTCGGCGGTGCTGAGCCGGGCGTACAGGGGCAGCACTGTGGTGACTGCGTCCAGCTGCGGACGCAGCGCGTCGGCCACGTCGTGGATCTCGCGCTGCCCGGACAGGAAGACCAGAACGTCGCCGTCCCCGAAAGTGAGGCACTCCAGGACCGCGTCGCACACCGCGTCCACGTCGTCGCTGGCCACGTCCTCGACCGGTCGGTAGCGGATCTCGACGGGGTACATGCGCCCGCTGACCTCGATGACCGGCGCAGCGTTGAAGTGCGCAGAGAAGCGTTCGACGTCGATGGTGGCGCTGGTGACTATCACGCGCAGGTCGGGCCGGCGTGGCAGGAGCCGTTTGAGGTAGCCCAGCAGGAAGTCGATGTTCAGGCTGCGCTCGTGGGCCTCGTCGATGATCAGTGTGTCGTAGCGGCGCAGGTCCCGGTCTCGCTGGAGCTCGGCGAGCAGGATTCCATCGGTCATCACCTTGACCCGCGTGCTGCGGGCAGTGCGATCGGTGAAGCGCACGGCGAAGCCGACCTCGGCGCCGAGTTCGACGTCGCACTCCTGGGCGATCCGGGCAGCCAACGTGCGGGCAGCCAGCCGCCGTGGCTGGGTGTGCCCGATCATCGCCGAACGACCACGGCCGGCGGCCAGGGCGATCTTGGGCAGTTGGGTGGTCTTGCCCGATCCCGTCTCCCCGGCGACGATCACGACCTGGTGGGAGGCAAGGGCGTCAGTGATCGCCTCGACGTGCGCGGCGATCGGGAGGCTCTGGGGCACAGCCAGCCGGAGGCTCATCTCAGCTCGTGTGATCCTCTGCCGCAGCGGCGAGGTCGGCGAGATCCTGCTCCAGTGCGTCACGGCTGGAACCGACGAAGAGGCGGCCGAGGGTCGCGGACAGCACCCGGCTGACCAGCGACGTCGGCGTGGCGCCGAAGGTTGTCGTGATGGTGCAGGCGCCCGACCCATCTGGCTCGATGAGGAACTGCACCTCGTAGCGCGTGCCATTGCCATCGGTGACGGCGGAGTAGGCCCGGCCCACGGTCACGTCGGTGACCTCCAACTCCTCGGTGGCCTGGCGCCCGAGCATCGTCCGGGTCTCCCGCCAGCGCGTGCCGACGCCGAAGTCCGGTGGGCCGGAGATGATCTCCACCGCGTCGATGCCGGACATCACGCGCGGGCTGGCCTCCAGATCGGTCAGCAGCGCCCACACCCGCTCGGCGGGCGCGGCGATCTGCCGGGTTGCGACCAGGTGCATGGGGGCAAGGCTGCCACAAGTCCGGTCGATCCACCCAGCACCACCGCGGTCATGCCGCAGAACCTTGCCGCCGATCTGGTCGAGAACGCCTTCGTCAGGCAGTGGGGAACCGAACTTGCCGTGGATCTGGTCGTTCGGCCCACTGGTGCGGACCGCGTCACCGACCACGTCGACGGCAAGGTTCACTCACGAGACGTTCCACGGTGGTGGTTGCGTCCAGAACTGCGGCAAGGTTGCGCGCTTGGTGCTCCGGACTCGCCCGGATCACCACGAGCGGTCCACCGGGCGCCCCTCCGCATAGCCGGCCGCCGACTGGACACCGAGCAGGGCGCGCTCATGGAACGCGGCCATGGTGGCCGCGCCAGCGTAGGTGCATGCCGAGCGGACCCCGGAGGTGATCGAGTCGAGCAGGTCCTCGACGCCGGGCCGGGTGGGGTCGATGAACATCCGGGAGTGCGAGATCCCCTCCTCGAACATCGCCTTTCGGGCGCGGTCGAACGCGGACTCGTCAGACGTGCGGCTGCGCACGGCCCGGGCCGAGGCCATCCCGAAGCTGACCTTGTACGCACGCCCGGACGGGTCCAACTGCAGGTCGCCGGGCGACTCGTAGGTGCCGGCGAACCACGATCCGATCATCACCGCACCCGCCCCGGCGGCCAGAGCGAGCGCCACGTCGCGCGGGTGGCGCACTCCCCCGTCCGCCCAGATCCAGCGACCCTCCTTGCGCGCGGCCGCAGCGCAGTCGAGCACTGCGGACAGCTGTGGGCGGCCGACCCCGGTCTGCATCCGGGTGGTGCACATCGCGCCCGGTCCCACGCCCACCTTGACGATGTCGGCACCGGCCTCGATCAGGTCCAGGGTTCCGGTCGCGGTGACGACGTTCCCTGCGGCCACCGGCACGTGCGGGGCGACCTGTCGAACCGTGGCGAGCGCCGCCAGCGCCTCGAGCATCTTGGCCTGATGGCCGTGCGCGGTATCGACCACGAGGATGTCGACCCCCGCGCGCAGCAGCGCCTCGGCGCGGCCTGCCACATCGCCGTTGACCCCGATGGCGGCTCCGACCCGGAGCCTGCCCTGGTTGTCCAGCGCCGGCTCGTAGAGCGTGGAACGAAGCGCGCCCGCGGAGGTCAGGACCCCGACCATGATGTCGTCGTCGGCAACGACCGGGGCGACCTTGCGCCGGGCACGATGCATCGCCTCGAACGCGGCTCGCGGCTCGATCCCGTCGGGCAGGGTGAAGACCTCCTCGCTCATCACGTCGGCAACGCTGGAGAACCGGTCAGTGTCCACGCAGTCGGACTCCGTGACGATGCCTACCGGCACGCCATCGGACTCGACGATCGCCGCGCCGTGCGAGCGCTTGTGGATCAGCGACAGAGCCGCCCCGATCGTCTCATCCGGGCTCAGGCGAACGGGCGTGTCGTAGACCGGGTGGCGGGCCTTGACCCACGCGATCACCTCGGCCACCAACTCCACGGGGATGTCCTGGGGGATGATGACCAGCCCGCCGCGCCGGGCGACGGTCTCGGCCATCCGGCGCCCGGCCACAGCGGTCATGTTCGCCACGACCAAGGGGATGGTGGCCCCGGAGCCGTCCGGGGCGGTCAGGTCGACGGCGAACCGGGACGCCACCGCCGACCGGGTCGGGACCAGGAACGCGTCGTCGTAGGTCAGGTCGTGAGCCGGCAACTCGTGCAGGAAGCGCATGCGCCTCACGGTATCCCGCCGAGGGCCGCGCCCGATGCTCCGCGCGGGGCCCCGGCTGGGTGGCGGTTGCTCCTCACCGGCGTCGCGGGCCTGGCCCTGGTGAGGAGGAACCCGGGTCCCGGGGACGCCCGCGAGGAGGGACCCGATCGGTTGGGCGCTGGCGGGCGCTGGTCGGTGCTACGTCGGTGGCCACCGCGGACGTGGGGCTGTCGACGCGGCGCCCAGATTCAACTGGGAGTCATCAGTTGCCGACGAATCACCCGAGAGGGGGTCGCCATGACCCGTAGGAGGCTGGGCGACACGTTGGTCGGCTGGGGCGTGATCACCCCCGCGCAGCTCGAGGGCGCCCTTGAGGCACAGGCGCGCGACGGCCGCACCGTGCGCCGCCGCCTGGGTCGGGTCCTGGTGGACGCCGGCCTGGTCACCGACGGAGCGATCGCTGCGGCGCTGGCCGACATGCATGGCCTGCAGGTGGTCGACCTCGACCGGCACGTGTTCGACCCTGGTGTGGCCCGGCGGATTCCGCACAGCATCGCGGTGGCGCATGTCGTGCTGCCTCTGAGCGTCGCCGATGGCGTGCTTCGGGTCGCGGTGGCCGATCCGGTGGACGTGGTCGCCCTCGATGACCTGAGGATGCGGGCCGGGAGCCTGCGGCTGGAGGTCGTGGTCGTGGCCGAGGGCCAGCTGCGCGCCAAGATCTCGGAGGTGTGGAACCAGGCCGTCGCCGAGGAAGCGCTGGCGAAGTTCGTCAACGAGCTGGACGTGGAGGAGGAGGGTTCCCTGGAGGCGGGCGACGATGAGGGTGCCGTTGCCGCCGTGCAGCAGATCCTGATCGCCGCTGTGCGCGCCGGTGCCAGTGACGTGCACATCGAGCCGATGCGCTCGGGCGTTCGGGTGCGGGTCCGCATCGATGGCACTCTGCGGCCGTTGATGTCGTTGCCGCGCAGTGGGCATGCCTCGATCGTGGCGCGTACGAAGATCATCTCCGGGCTGGACATCGTCGAGCGCCGGGTGCCCCAGGACGGCCGCGCGCGCCTGCGCCTCGAGGGCCGCGACCGCAACCTGCGTGTGTCCACGCTGCCCACCCTGCACGGCGAGAAGATCGTGGTGCGTGTCCTGTCCGACCAGGCGTTCCTGCCCAGCCTGACTGCGCTCGGGATGGGACTGGACCAGGAGTTGCTGCTGCAGAACGCACTGCACCTACCCCAGGGCCTGGTGCTCATCACCGGGCCGACCGGGTCGGGCAAGTCCACCACGCTCTATTCGGCGATCCGGCAGATGGTCGACGAGGAGCGCAACCTGATCACCCTTGAGGACCCTGTCGAGATCGAGCTGCCGGGTGTGGCCCAGGTCCAGGTCTCGGAGAAGACCGGGATGACCTTCGCCGCCGGACTGCGCTCGGCCCTGCGTCAGGACCCCGACGTGATCATGGTCGGCGAGATCCGAGACCAGATCACCGCCGAGCTCGCGGTACGCGCGGCCCTCACCGGGCACCTCGTGCTGTCCACGCTGCACACCAACGACTCGGCGTCTGCGGTGATCCGCCTGGTCGAGATGGGCGTGCCCAGCTACCTGGTGGCGTCCTCGCTGACCCTGACGATGGCCCAGCGCCTGGTGCGCAAGCCGTGCCCGGAGTGCGTCACCCGCGCCGACGTGGATCTCGACACCAGGCGTCGACTGGGCATGAGCGAGGCCGAGGCGTCTGCCTGCCTGACCGCGGTCGGGTGCCGGGCCTGCGGCATGACTGGCTACTCCGGTCGGCTGGGGCTCTACGAGATGCTGCCGATCACGCGTACCGTCCGGGCCGCGCTCATGGCTGGGGCGAGCGAGCAGGCGATCTCCTCGGCGGCGGCAGGTGAAGGGTTCCGGCCCATGCAGCGCCTGGGGGTGGACGCGGCAGTCGCTGGGCAGACGACGCCGGCCGAGCTCCTGCGCACCCTGTCGATCGATGCTGATGCCCTGCAGAGCGCATGAGAGCGCCTCAGGGCTGGTCGCGTAGCCAACGCAGCACGTGGGTCTCGCGAAACACCCACGTCTGGGCCGCGCCACCGGCCAGCACCGACTCATTCGCGGCGATCGCCTCCTCGAGGCCCACCCACACCGGCACGAAGCCGAGCTCGCGCTCGTAGTCGTCCAGGTGCAGCGCGCCGACCGACTCGTCCACGGAACACGGGTGATAGCTGGAGTGGGAGCGCAGGACCTGACCGTGCTCCCGGGCTCTCCGGGTCTCGATGACGTTCAGCACCGGTGACTGCACCTGGGTCACTGCCCGGCCGCACTCCTCGCGAACCTCTCGGACGAGGGCAACCAGCGGGTCCTCGCCGGCTTCCACTCCCCGCCAGGGAACTTGTTGTCCCCGCCAACGAGGGAGTGCACCATGAGCAGCCGCGGCCCGTCGCGGATCACCGCACGCACCGCGCGCCTATCGATGAACACAGGACCACCGGGCAGCGGATCGTGGTTGATCTGCGTGCGCCGGTCCCCCAAGTCCCCGACGACAGGCGTCATCGGCAGATCAGTCCAGGTAGTCGCGCAGGACCTGGGAACGGCTCGGGTGGCGCAGCTTCGACATGGTCTTGGACTCGATCTGGCGGATCCGCTCACGCGTGACCCCGTAGACCTTGCCGATCTCGTCAAGGGTCTTGGGCTGGCCGTCGGTGAGCCCGAAGCGCATCTTGACCACGCCCGCCTCCCGGTCCGAGAGGGTGTCGAGCACCCCATCGAGCTGCTCCTGCAGCAGGGTGAAGGACACGGCATCTGAGGGCACGATCGCCTCGGAGTCCTCGATCAGGTCGCCGAACTCCGAGTCGCCGTCCTCGCCGAGCGGGGTGTGCAGGCTGATCGGTTCGCGACCGTACTTCTGGACCTCGACGACCTTCTCGGGGGTCATGTCCAGTTCCTTGGCCAGCTCCTCCGGGGTGGGCTCGCGGCCCAGGTCCTGGAGCATCTGGCGCTGCACCCGGGCCAGCTTGTTGATGACCTCGACCATGTGCACGGGGATTCGAATCGTGCGCGCCTGGTCGGCCATCGCGCGGGTGATGGCCTGGCGGATCCA
This sequence comes from uncultured Actinomycetes bacterium, assembly GCA_963781015.1. GTDB lineage: Bacteria > Actinomycetota > Actinomycetes > S36-B12 > CAIYMF01 > Prado023. The sequence continues at coordinate 90,629 of CAWAEB010000012.1, forward strand.
CCACGTGGCGTAGGTGGAGAACTTGTAGCCCTTGGTGTAGTCGAACTTCTCGACCGCGCGGATCAGGCCCAGGTTCCCCTCCTGGATCAGGTCCAGGAACAGCATGCCGCGGCCTGTGTAGCGCTTGGCCAGGCTGACCACGAGGCGCAGGTTGGCCTCGAGCAGGTGGTTCTTCGCCCGCCGACCATCCTCTGCGATCCACTCGAGGTCCCGGCGCAGCTGAGGCTCCAGGGCCATCCCGGAGTTCAACTTCTCCTCCGCGAACAGGCCGGCCTCGATGCGCTTGGCCAGCTGCACCTCCTGCTCGGCGTTGAGCAGTGCGACCTTGCCGATCTGCTTGAGGTAGTCCTTGACCGGGTCCGCGGTCGCTCCGGCAACGGTGACCTGCTGCTGGGGCTCGTCCTCGATGTCGGCGTCCGAGATCTCGAACGCCTCGGTCTCGGGTGCCTCGGTGGGCGCGGCAGCGGGCGCGGCGGCAGGCTTGTCCTCGACCTTGACCGACTTCAGGTCCTTGGCCAGCTCCTCCTCGAGCTCGGACTCGAGCTTGGCTGCGCCGGCCAGTTCGCTGCTGGCAGCCTCGGGGCTGAGCTTGTCGACATCCACGTCGGCCGACGGGTCGACCTCCACCGCGACCCCGGCGCCGGCAGTGGCCTTCTTCGCCGGCGCCTTGCGGGTCCGCGGCTTCTTCACGTCCGCCGCGTCGGCAGGTTTCGCGGCTGTCGGGCTGGCGGCGGCCTTGTTCACGGCAGGCTTCTTCACTGGCGCCCGCTTGCTCGTCGGCGGCGTGGTGCCCGCCTCCGGCGCGGGGGCATCTGAGTGGACTTCGTCCCCGGTGGCTTGCGCGGGCGGCGCTGCGGCGAGCGGCCGCGATGTCGCGCGGGTGCGCACGCGGGCCGGCTTCGCAGGCGAGTCCCCCTCGGGCTGGGCAGCGGTCACGTCGACCACCGCCTCCGCAAGGGAAACGGCCGCGTTGGACTTCTTCGGACTCACCAGCAAATGCCTCTCACTTCGACGCCCGGCACCACAACGCAGGGCCAGGGAACTCGGGTCATTCTGTCACGCGCCCGCCTGGGGGCGTCCCACCACTGTGCAACGACGCGCACCGTGTCAATGTTCCCGCCAGGTGCGTCGGCAAACCCGGCTGAGGGGTCCAGCGGCTCGGATCAGGCCTTGACCGCCAGTACCGGGATGGAGGCTTCGAGCAGGATGGACTGCGAGTTCGAGCCCAGAACCAACTTGCCGACCGGGCTGCGCCGGCGGATGCCGATCACAATCAGTTCAGCACCCAACTCCTCGGCGGTATCGAGCACATCGCGCACCGGATCGCGGCCACGAACGAGGTGGCGCAGGTCGTGCTCCACGTCGCCGGCGTGCAACTGGGCGTGCACCTGGTCCAGGCGCTCGGTGCGCTCCAGGGCCGTCGCGCTGTCGAGCTTCTCGCCGTGATCGGAGTAGACCACCACGACCTTGCAGCCGCGCAGCTTGGCCTCCACGATGCCCTGCCGCACGGCAGCATCCCCCTCGGGACTGGCGACGTACCCGACGACGACTGCGCTCATGGTTCCTCCCGGTGCGGCCTGTGCCCCCACGTTAGTGCGTGCCGGGTCACCATCTCACGCCGATCGCGCCGCGTGGGCATGTCCCATCCGGCCAGGAACGCCCACGGGCCTCACGTCCCGCGAGTGCATCGGACAAATCGTCCGCACACCGATCGCGGGGCAGTGGGGCCCGTGGTCGGATCCGCTCCGTCATGCTGGGGTCAGAGCAGATGTCACTGCTCCTTGGCTGCCCGGAACCCCGCCTCGAGGTCGGCCAGGATGTCGCTGATGTTCTCGATGCCCACCGCGAGGCGCACCAGACCCGGGGTGACCCCGGAGGCGCGCTGCTCCTCCTCGTTGAGCTGCGAGTGGGTGGTCGAGGCCGGGTGGATGACCAGGCTGCGGACATCGCCGATGTTGGCCACATGGCTGTGCAGCTCAAGGGCCTCGACGAAGGTGCGCCCTGCCTCAGCCCCACCCTTGATCTCGAAGGACAGCACCCCCCCGGTACCCAGCGGGGCGTACTTGCGGCCCAACTCGTACCACGGGCTGCTCGGCAGCGACGAGTAGTTCACCGACTCCACCTCGTCGCGCCCCTCCAACCACTGCGCGACGGCCTTGGCGTTGGCCACGTGTCGTTCGACGCGCAGGCTCAGGGTCTCCAGTCCCTGCGCGATGAGCCACGCGTTGAACGGGGCGACGGCGGCACCGAGGTCGCGCAGCAGTTGCACGCGGGCCTTCAGGATGAACGCCAGGTTGGCCCCCAGCGGGCTGCCCACCCCGAGATCACGGGCGTAGACCAGGCCGTGGTAGCTCGGGTCGGGCTCGTTGTAGTTCGGGAAGCGCTGCGGATCGGCAGCGAAGTCGAAGGTCCCTGCGTCAACGATCACGCCCGCCACGGCCGTGCCGTGACCGCCGAGGTACTTCGTCGCAGAGTGCACGATGATGTCCGCGCCGTGCTCGAACGGGCGGATCAGGTACGGGGTGGCCACCGTGTTGTCCACGACCAGCGGCACGCCGGCCTCGTGCGCGACCGCGGCAACGCCCTCGATATCGAGGATGTCGTTTCGCGGGTTGGAGATCGTCTCTCCGAAGAACGCCTTGGTGTTGGGGCGGACAGCGGCCCGCCAGCTGTCCAGATCGCTGGGGTCATCCACGAACGTGACCTCGACGCCGAACTTCGGGAACGTGTAGTGGAAGAGGTTGTAGGTGCCGCCGTACAGGCTGGGGCTGGAGACGATGTGGTCCCCGGCCTCCGCGATGTTGAGCAGGGCCAGGGTCTCTGCCGACTGCCCGGAGGCGACGAGCAGCGCTCCCACACCGCCCTCCAGCGACGCGATCCGGTCCTCGACCGCAGCCTGCGTGGGGTTCATGATTCGGGTGTAGATGTTGCCGAACTCCTTGAGCGCGAAGAGGTTCGCCGCGTGCTCGGAGCTGTCGAACGTGTAACTGGTGGTCTGGTAGATCGGCAGGGCCCGTGCGTTGGTGGCGGCATCGGGGCTCTGGCCGGCGTGGATCTGGCGGGTCTCGAAGGACCAGGCGTTGTTCATCTTCTACGTCTCCTCGGATCGGCCCGGGTGGGCAGGTGCGGGTGTGACGTTGGTCCGGAATCGGGAGACCCGATGCCCGAACCCGCGTCGAGGGTCCGGGGTCTTGACTGTCAAGACCCGCGCTTGCTGCGTCCTGCCGGCGGCAGTAGCAACCAGGTCTTCACCTGGGGCACCCCACCGCGGCGGGAGGGTTGCCGCCCAGCAAGCCAGGGCTTGTGTGCTGGGACTCTTGACCTGGCCAGAAGGTACAACGCCATCGTTGCCTGCGCAACTGTCTGGTGCGCGTCGGCGTGTCCCGCGCGCGCCTGCGCCGATGGCCAGGGTGCACAATCAACCAATGACCGCGCGGACCGCATTCGTCCTGGGCGGCGGGGGCGTGCTCGGTGCGGCCGAAGTGGGCATGCTCAAGGCCCTCTTGGCCGCCGGGATCACCCCGGACCTCGTGCTGGGGACCTCGATCGGGGCGATGAACGGTGCCCTGCTGGCCGCGGACCCCACCCCGGCCGGGGTACGCCGGATCGAGGCGCTCTGGGTGCACGCGGTCACCGACGGCCCGCTGGCCGGGTCCCTGCGCAGCCGGGTCAGCGCGATCGCCTCGAGCCGCGCCCGGGCTGCGTCCCACCCGGGGCCGCTGAGCAGGCTGCTGGCCGAGAACCTTGACGTGACCAACATCGAGGACCTCCCCGTCGAGTTCGCCTGTGTCGCAGCCAGCATCGAGCGGGCTGCCGAGCACTGGTTCACGGAGGGCCCGATCGTTCCGGCGGTTCTGGCCTCCTCTGCACTGCCGGGGTTGTACCCACCGGTGGAGATCGACGGCGAGCACTTCTTGGACGGGGGCCTCGTGAACTCGATCCCCCTGGACCGGGCTCGAAAGGCCGGCGCGGACCGGGCCTTCGTCCTCCAGGTGGGTCGTATCGAGCAGGCACTGGCCCCTCCGAGCAAGCCGTGGGAGGTGCCCATCGTCGCCTTCGAGGTGGCCCGTCGGGCTCGGTTCACGGCGTCGCTGGCCAAGTCACAGGGGCTGATCGAGGTGCACGTCCTGCCGACCGGTGGAAGCGCGCCCAAGCCGACGGAACGCGCCAATTTCGACACCCTGGACATGTCCCGGGTCGCCGAACGCATCGAACTGGCTCGTGAGGCCAGCGCCCAGTACCTCGCCGAGCTTGGCCGACCGGGGCGGCATGGATCGGCAGTCGGGAGGGTGAGGGTCGGGCTGCCCCCTCGCGCGGTCCGGCGGCTGGTCATCGATCCGGTGTTCTGGGCGGTAGGTGTCTGGCTGTTGCTATTCACGATCCCCGGTGTGGTGTTCCTGCTCGTCGTACTTCCGTTCGTGGTGCCCGGTCGGTTCCGGGCCTTGCGCCTGTTCGGATTTGCCCTGCTCTACCTCACTGTGCAGGTGCTCGGGCTGACGTTGGCCTTCCTGGCCTGGCTGGCCAGCGGTTTCGGCGC
>CAWAEB010000013.1:0-267493 GCA_963781015.1 uncultured Actinomycetes bacterium
TACGAGTGATATGTCAGGCTTGAGAGAGGGCAGGGCGGCAACACTTCCAACGCCCTCAGGAACAGTGCCGGAGAGTCTCACGCTTCCTGCAATTGACCCTGTCTGATCATGTATGTAACCCGACCGGATGATCATGTTCAGGTCGTTGAAGTTAATGTCGCCGTCAAGTGCAAGGGAGATGTGGGGCCTGTTGAGGTTGTTGATCATGAGAGAGCCCTTCACCGAGGCGGATCCGTATGTGGCGGTAAGATTGTCGACGGTGCAGTGGAATGTCTCCGCCGAATTGAGAGCACCGTTTGTAAGTCCGCCCCTGAATTCGAGGTTGTTGACCCTGAAGCCGCTGGCAAGATGTCTCATTCTTCCGCCGGAGAGGTCATAGCTGACGTCGATGTGCGGGTTACCGGCCTCACCGTACGGGCCGGTGATCTTGCATCTGAGGTCCACTATTCCTGACGGAGTAAGGTTGCCGGTGAATAATCTCCATTTATCGGGAAGGAGAGATATCACAGATGCTATGTTGATTTTTTTCCCGTCAATTGCCAGATCAATGGTTGAGGAGGAGTAGTTTACGTTGCCGCTGATATCGAATTTAAGATCGGCAATCTCAAGAGCTCCTTTTGCTACCGTCAGGGAGTTGGCCGACTTGCGGAGTTTGACCTCGGCAGTGACAGGGATAGACCTGAACGCCATGCTGTTGAGGTTCACCGAGTCAATGGCGGCGCTGACAGTTGTATTCAGATAGATGCCTGTCCGGAAGATCTCACCTCCCAGTGTTGCTTCGCCTATTCCGCCCGATATTCTCATTCCCGAGCTTCTGTCATTCCATACCGCCCTGATGTTTACGGCGCTGATGTTTTTCAGTCTTACGTTCTTTCCCTCCTTGTTACTCTCCTGAAAAACCCTGTAGTTTATATCACCTCTCTTGTCTGTAAGGAGGCTGACCTCTCCGTCTCTCGCGGTGATGGATCGCACGGCCACGGTGCCTGTCATCAGAGAGGGCATTGACACCGTCAGGGAGAGAGATGAGGCATAGAGGAGGGTGTCATTGTTTTCGCCTGCGAACTGTGTCTTGTCGTAATAAGGTGAGGGTTCCACGAGCAGGTCACGGAACCTGACGGTTATAGCGGGGAATGATTCAAAAATGGTGATACGCAGACCGCCGTATGAGACCCTGGTGTTGACGCTCTCATTGAGCTTTGCAATCAGTGCCGTGGTTATCTTCTCCTGTCTGACCGATACATAGATTACAAGAAGTATCACTGTCAGCAGCAGCAGACCGCCTGTTGCAAGCACTATTTTTTTGAACCATCTCATTGACCCGGCGCCGGTGATTTTATTTCTTGATCTTCTTCAGCAGGAAGGAGAGGTCACTGCCCGGCGTTATTTCCATGGGCTCGCTGCCGTGTCTGAAGATTCGTGTATTGCGCGGTCCGATGAGTGAGAGGCGCCCTCCCTCGAGAAGGAACATGGTGCCCTCACGCAGGCCTGCAACAAAGATCTCCCGGTTGACCTCAATGAATTCCTGTATTCTCTGCTCGCGTGTCTCGCCGGCATGACCCGCCGGGTTGGCGTCGAGGTAATGAGGGTTGATCTGGAAGGGGATAAGGCCGAAAGCCCTGAATGATGAAGGCGCGGTGACTGGCATGTCATTGGTGGTCATGATGGTGGGGCATGTCACATTTGATCCCGCGCTCCAGCCAACATATGGTGTGCCGGCCAGCACCTTCTTCCTGACAGGACCGATCAGCTTCTTGTCTCTCAGGCATTTGAGGAGCATCCAGGTATTGCCTCCGCCGACAACTATCGCAGGGGCATCCATCACGGCCTTTACCGGGTCGCTGAACCGGTGGATTGACACCACATCATGCCCTACTTCGGCAAAACGGTTTCTCACTTTTTCCTCATATTCATCATATGAGAAGGTGACTGCGGCATAGGGAATAAAAAGCGCCCTTACCTTTTTGCTGCCGAGAAATTCCCTGATATTATTCTTCGGATAGTCAAGGTATGCCTCTCCGGCATTGGTTGAATTGCTGATCAGAAGTAGTCTCATCTCCTTTTGTTTTCCGGGTTTGATACCTAACGCCCTGTTGCATGAGGTATTGCGGCAAAGATATATAAAAAAGAGAGAGGGTATTTGCTGCAAATACCCTCTCCGGCCTGTGTCATGTCTGATTTATTTCAGTCATTGAATGTCAGTGCAAGACCCACTTCCCATGGATATAGTACCGGACCCTGTCCTTCCTCGAACATCGGAGAGAGGTAGCAGGTGCCGTAAATCTGGATCATTTCATATCCGGCCCTTGCGGTGAAACCGTATCTCAGGACGCTGAGATTGAAATCGTCCTGGTTCTTTTCCTTATTCTTATCATCAGCATACCATACGGTTTTTGTGTGCGATCCAAGCTTGATGGCTCCTATCACTCCCGCACCCAGGTTGATGGTCCTGTTATGCCTGACAGGGATCTGTGCTTCAAGTATAACCGGAAGAGTGCCGTAAGTAGTGGCAAGCTTGCTTTTCTTGTACGTGATTCCGTCTTCCGGATAACTTGGGACGACGATTCCATTCTCATCGACAACGATTGAGTTGTTGTTATCAAAAAAGTAGTTATTCCAATTAATGCCCAGGGCAGCCACCAGTCCGAACCGGCGTGAAAAACCAAGGCTTACCGGCGGTGTGACAATGTTAAAGCTTGATGATTTGGTTGTGTTCAGGTCAAGCCAGTTTTCAAGCGGTTCATCATTCCGGACCCACGTGTCAGATGAATAACCGTTAAAGGCAAATTCAATTCCCCCCAGGTGACCTCTGAAGGCACGCGCGGGATGATCCGAATGGTCAGGATCTTCGTATTCCTCGAAACTTATCTCAGTGTCATTATCATCCTCGACGATCCTGACAGCCTTCCTTCCAATCCTTATGATTGTCTCATCACCGGTCTCCTCGATTGTCACTGTCTCCCCGACTTTTACGCGGGTGGTATCCTGATAATAATATCCCCTCTTCTTCATCGATAATTACTTCCTCTTCGTAAACCAGGGTGTCGGTTTTGACGTTCTGTTCAGTTTGCTGTTCGAGTTTTTCAAGTTCCTTCAGTTTTTCTTCCTTCTCCTGTGCCCTGGCCGGAACTATAAGAGCCAGTATCACGGCGACTGTCAGTAGTTTTCTTTTCATGGCTGATATTTGTTTGTTATATATTACCGGGACGAACAGCGGGCAGTGAAAGTTACACTCATTGTGAATTTTTGTTCACGGGCGCTGAAACTGATATGAGGGAGGAGTTGAATTTCACAGCAACCGGTTCACCGTTGTCATTGCTTGTCTGTTGCAGCTCCATCTCCAGTCCAAGGACGTTGCTGATGCCATTTACGCAGGTGCTTGCGATCACATAGCCGTCAATGCTCTTCTCCTCTTTTGTAATTGCCTTTGCAAGTGCCGAGATACCCCTGATTACCCAGTTTGACTCTTTCTCCGTGGCAGGTATCTCTTGTGATGAGGGTGCCTGTTCGGGTGCAGCCATAACATTCTTCACTTCCACCGGGTTGAGACTGGTATTATTCGCATCCGCGATCAACAAAACCGGCTCCGCGGTATGGGCTTCGGTAACCCTTACGGGTACGGATGCTTCAGCGGTTGCAACGACCTGAACGGGACTTGCAGCTTCATAGGGTTCAATAACATGACCGGAATTTGTCACTCCGGAAGGTTCAATGCTTTGTAATGGTCTTTTGGCATCAGTGGTTTCAATGACGCTGACAGTACTTTTTGCACTGGTATTTTCCTTTGCCGGTATGGACACTGGCATTTCCTGATTGAGAGCAGCAATATTCCCTTCGGTTGCCACCTCGGCTGCTGCCGGTATAATTACCGGTGACGGAGCAGCGATCAGGGCTTCGGATAAAACTGCCACTTCCGGAAGAGTGCCGGGCAGTGTGCCTGCCGGCTGCCTGGCATTGGAAGGCCAGAGAAAAATGATGGCCGCAACTGCTGCTGCCGAGAGCAGGGCCGGAACCAGATAACGTCTGCTGACCAGAGTGGCAGGTGATTGTCTGAGCAGCCTGTCCCTTCCTGCCCATCTGTCATCATAAGGCGTAAGCTTTATGCTTCTGAAGCTTTCCGCACGCTGCAGCCTTGAGGGATTCGCAGCAATGGCTGCCTCCATGTCTGACATCGAGTCTGCATCAATTGCGTTTTCAGCCCGGGCTGCAGCAAGGAGATCAAACTGATCGTCAGTAAGCTCTTCCGGCTTGCGGAGCAGACCTTCAAACCCGGGAAACCTGTCATCCGGTGGTGTCAGGCGGGGGAACCAGCCGTCGTCTGTCATTGCCATACCGATGTCTTTACAAGATAATTTCTCAGGGTTACGCGTCCCCTGAAGATATAGGTTTTGACCTGTGCCTCGGAGAGACCTGTAATGTCAGCTATTTCCCGGTAGCTGTATCCTTCGTAATCACGAAGGAGTATGACTGACCGCTGTGCTTCGGGCAGTCTTTCAAGGGCCCTGTGCAGGACCTCATTAAGATCACTTCCGCTCTCATCTGCATACAATGCGCTTTCGTCATAATGTTCAACACCCACCACCCGCGAGTCCTTTCTGATCACATCTATCATCCTGTTGTAGGCAGTTGCAAAGAGCCACGATTTCACCACCGCGTATTCAACCTCAGTGACGCACCGCCACAGTTTCTCGTAGGTGTCCTGCACGATGTCACCTGCCCTGTGGCTGTCTTTCAGGCTGCGGTAGATGAAGCGGTAGATATGGTCACCGAACTCTTTTACAGCGTTGTTGTACTCTTTTACGGTCATTAAGATCACTGCACTGATACCCTAAAGACGGCTGTCACATGCCAAATGTTACAGGCCGGGGAAAAAATATGTCAGAAAGTTCAGCCCCGGAGGAAAAATGTCATATGCGGCATACAGGGCAAACAGATGTCAGATAAATACCGGATACGGGTTAAACCGGATGTCAGATCTAAAGTCCCGCAAAAGATCAGGCAGAAGTCATGACTGCCGCAATAAAAAAGGCTGCCTCGTCTGAGACAGCCTCCCTAAGAGCACCGTTTAACGGATATTATTTTAGCTGATAGACCCTTACCCAGTCGACCTCCATCGACGATATGCCGCCAATGGGCTTGTCGACCCCGCCGGCCAGGTTGATGTACATGGCCTCCTGCGGTACGCCTGAAGTCTGACGCATTACCTCAACGCCGTTGATCTTCCAGATGAGGCTTTCAGGAGTCCACTCCAGGCTGTAGATGAAGAAATCGGAGAGATACTTTGATCCGAGGCTCTTCTTATAGTGGTTGCCCGGAGAGGTGAAGAGGTCAAACCACACCTTCCCGTTTCCTGCTCTGCATACATCAATATGAGGGGTGATCCGGTCGCCGATCAGCCAGAAGGCGTTACGCACGTTCGGATCGGTGAGTTTGATCTTGGCCGTGAAGATCCCGTACTTCTGCCTGAATGAGGCTCCGGTATTCAGAATGCCTGATGTGAAGGCGAAATCCTTTGTGTAAAAACCCCTTTCCTGATCCCATACCTTGCCGTTGATCTTCTGCGGTTTGGTGATTATGCGCAGTACGCTGTGGCGCACCTCGAAATTATCTGACGGAGTGTAGCAGTGAAGGTCGGTTGCTATGCTGTAGCTGTCGTGCAGCAGCTTTTCTCCCCAGTAATATTTGTTCAGCCATTTTTTGGTATCCGGAGCAGTCTCTTCAAACTCATCACTGAAGGTGAGCTTGCGGTTTTTGATTATGTCGAACTTGTTTGAATCCTTAACGCTGAAATACCATTTGATGTCGGCCGAGTTTTTCAGGGCTTCATACTCCTTCAGCTCCCTGAACATCTCGGTTTTCTCGAAGCGGCGCTTATCAAGAAGATACTCTTTCCTTTCAGTGAAAGCCTTTGTTTTCAGGTACTCCTCCAGCTCGGCAAGCCTCTTCAGCCGCGAGGTATCCTTAACGTGGATGTAGTTGTTATACTCCTTTGAGGTTTTGAACTTGTAATAGGAGACAACGTCAGGAGCGCCCCTCTTGCTCTTGAAATCAAGCAGTTTCTGGTATTCCGGGGTATCCTTGAAAGTAACTGGTTTCATGTTCTTCTTCAGGAGGAAGGCTGATGATGTGACTAACGACTGCAGTTCGCGGAACCTTTCCACCTTTGACGGATTGAGATTCTTTTTTACCTCCTTGTCTCCCTTGAGTTTCTTGAATTCAAGCCATTTTCCATATTCTTCAGTCTGCTTGAATGTCACAGGCTTCATCCTCTCCTTCTGTTTGAACTCCGGTGACTGGATATAAAGCTGCAGGTCTTCTATCTCCTTTATCCTGGATGAGCCCTCAAGAGAGTTGAAATTCCTGAGCAGGGCGCTTCCTTCAGTTTTGAAGTAGGAGACAATGTCCTTTGCCTTTTTCAGACCGAGGAATTCAGTCTCCCTGGCGTGTTCCTCCGAGCCTTTGTAGGTGAGTGATTCGATCTCCTTTTTTTTCTGCCTGAAGCCGGCTGAATTGACGCTCTCGTGAAGCAGGTTGTATTTTGCCAGGGCTTCGGAACCGGTAAAGGAGATCAGTTTCTCATACTCGGCTAACAACGCCTTCTCTTCCTGTTCCAGTTTAGAGGTTGCGGGGATCATCCCCAGCATCAGCTTTAAGGTTGACATTGCAGATTAAGTTTTGGTATAGTTCGGTTAAAGTTAAATATCTTTTAAACATAACTGTCCGCATCAGCCAATTATTTGTTACTTAGGAGATAACAACAAAAAAGAGCCGATTTTGACAATTGGTTTATTTTCAACAGAATAAAAACGCATGAAAAAGCTCATTATTGTTACCGGACTGATTATACTGGCATCATGTGGCGCCGTTAAGCAGAAATCAGCTCTGCCTGCCGGACAACAGGAGCCCTCCGCCCGGGCGGCCGAAGAAAGGCCGGGCCAGCTTGCCGGGGAGCCCGCTGACAAACAGGACGATCCTGCCCGGGCCTCGGGAAACGCGATCCTCCCGGAGCCTCAGAGGACCAGGACCACCTGATACTGGCAACTCTCTGGTACCAGAAGTCGGCCGAGATGCGGGCGCTTTACTACCAGTGTTTCCGCAGTGCGGAGATTGCTCTTGCGGAAAACCTCGCATGGGCTGGCCGGACAAAGCCTGCTGCGGTGGTGCTCGATATTGACGAGACGCTGCTTGACAACAGTCCCTTCCAGGGATGGCAGGTGTTTGAGAAAAAGGAGTATAACGATGAAGACTGGTTGCGATGGGTTGAGCTTGCCAGGGCTGAGCCTCTTCCCGGGGCAGTGGAGTTCACCCGGTATGCCGACTCGATGGGGGTGGAGGTCTTCTATGTCTCAAACAGAACCGTGCAGGAGATGGGACCGACGATTGAAAACATGGCCGCCCTGGGGTTTGTCAATGCTGACAGCACACACATGCTGCTTAAGGAGACGACCTCCTCAAAGGTGGAGCGGCGGGCGCTGATTGAAAAGGACTATGAGATTTTGCTGCTGGTAGGGGACAATCTCGCTGACCACAGCGGCATCTATGAAAAACGGGGACCTGACCACGGCTTTGCGGCTGTTGATGCCGACCGGCGGCTGTTCGGCACAAAATACATCGTGTTGCCCAATCCCATGTACGGCAACTGGCTCAATGAACTTCTCCGGACAGCCCCGGGCAGCACCGAGCGGGAGAAGCTCTTAAATCTGCTTGAGGGGTTCTGACATCAGGCCTGCAGTCAAATAGTCTGGAAGGCTTGCCGATCGTTTACCCCGTAGGGCGTTAAAGTATTGTAGGACAATGGATAACATTCCCCATCCGGAATAAAATTTTATTCGTCCCTCCTCTCTGCTGAATCACGTCGCTGATTATCCAATACCCTAATCAGAATTCTTACAATCAATTTCCTATCACTTAGTATCACTTAATTCATTGATAAATAACTAATTACACTAATGACTATAAAAATAGACGAAAAAATACAAAAAAACTTGCACGTCTATAAATATAGTCGTATATTTGTAGTGAAGGATTGATTGAAAAGAAGTGTCCGGCAACGGGCATAGCTATGGTATTAATTAAAAGATTGTGTTATGCAACTGACGAAGGCTGAAGAACAGATAATGCAGATTTTATGGGATCTGGAGGAGGGAGTGGTGAAGGATATCAGGGACCGTTTTGACGATCCGAAGCCGGCACGGAACACCATCTCCACGGTACTGAAGGTGCTCGAGAAGAAGGGTTATGTTGATCACAGGGCATATGCCAATGTGTTCCTCTATTATCCCCTGGTGTCGAAAAAGGAGTATTCAAAGCACCAGCTGTTCGGGCTGCTAGAGGGATACTTCAATAACTCCTTCCCGGCTATGACATCGTTCTTTGCCAGGGAGAAGAATCTTTCAGTGAAGGATCTGGACAGGATACTTGATGAGGCGCGGGAAGACCGCGACCAGCCCCCAGGCCAGCAATCCGCCGAACCCCGCGGCGGCCAGCGTCCGTGAGCCGATCCACGCCGCGAGGACGGCCAGGACGAGCAGGGCCAGAACCGCCGTCACAGTGGCGGTGCTGGCGGCCAGTTCGATACCTGCCCAGCGCGCAGCCGTGCCCGTCCCGGCAACGGTGGCGATGGTGGCCCAGCCCAGGTAGCCCGACACGGGCATCCGCAGCAACCACTGCTCACCGGCCGACTGCGCTGGCCCCAGCAGGGTGAGCTGCGCCAGGGCAACCGCGAGCAGCACCACCAGCGCGACGATCACGACCTGTGCGAGCCCAAGGGCGCCACTGACGAAGATCGGCACCCAGGCGGTGCTGGCCGCGAATGCGGCTGCGATCCACCACCCGGTGGCACGATGAACGGCGCGTGCGTGCTGAGCGGGGAGCGCCTGGTAGACAGCCAGCCCAAGGCTCGCGAGGTAGATCAGCCCCCAGATCGCGAAGGCGTATCCGGCCGGCGTGAGCAGATGTCCGTAACGGTCCGAGATGTCGCCAGTGCTTGCCTGCTCGCCGGGGACCAGGTTGGCCAGAAGGCTGCTCGCGGGCTGGAGGATGGCGAACACCGCCACAAGTGACACTCGAATCAGGTCGGCGCTGGTCCGCTGATCGGGCTGGTCTGCCGTGGCACGGTCATGGACGCAGTGTTCAGTCATGGCCGTCACCTACCCCTGGTGGCGCCGCCCAGACCTGGATGCACGTCGCGACGAACGGGCCCGGGCGCAACCGGCCTGGTTGGGGGCCAGCAGCGATGACTGAGCACGCACGACCGAGGCCCCGGTACGGTGCGCACCACAGAGCTCACGCGATCCCGGACACACGACGCTGCACCACGGCGGCCAGCCGCGACAGGGTGAGGTTGACGATCAGGTAGATGCCGATCGTCACCACGAAGAGGGGGAACCGGTATCGGTCGCCGAAGAAGCTGTAGTCGAGCTGCATGGTGCGCAGAAGCTCGGGGTAGCCCACGATGAAGCCCAGCGAGGAGTCCTTGAGCAGAACGACCAACTGGCTGATCAGGCTGGGCAGCATCAGGCGGACCACTTGCGGGAACTGGATGATTCGCAGGGTCTGCCACCGCGACAGCCCGATCGCCGTTCCAGCCTCCACCTGACCCTTGGGCAGCGCGGCCAGGCCCGCGCGCAGGATCTCGGCGAACACGGCAGCGTTGTAGAAGACCAGCCCGAAGACGACCGCCCAGAACGCCGAGAGACCCAACCCCAACAGGCCGAAGAACATCATCAGCAGTACGGGCATGCCACGCAGGAACTCGATGAGGATCACCACAGGCCGGCTCAGCCAGCGCGACCCAGAGGCACGCACCGTGGTCAACCCGAAGGCGATGATCAGGGCCGTGGGGGCGGCGACGGCTGCAGCGGTCAGGGTTGCGCGCAGACCGCGCAGCAGCGAGGTCCACACGTCGATGGCTTCCTGGCCCTTGGGCGGGTCGACGAAGATCAACCAGCGCTCATCGAACAAGCCTCGATCGATCATGCCCCGCAGGATGTACAGCGCACCGGCCAGGAGCAGCACCGCGACCACGACCGACGCGATCCGCTCCCGGCGCAGGGTCCTGGGCCCCGGGACGTCGTACAGGACGCTGCGACTCATCGGACGAACGCCACCTTCCGCTCCACCCGGCCCGCGATGGCACCCGCCGGAATCGTGATCAGCAGGTAGAAGGCGGCCACGCCCAGCAGCATCCAGATCACGTTGGCGGGATAGTCACGGGCCAACGCCCGACCGGTCGCGGTGAGTTCGACGACCGCGAACCCGGAGGCCACGGAGGTGTTCTTGGCCAGGGCGATGAGCACGCTGATCAACGGGGGCACCACTGTCCGCAGCGCCTGGGGGAGCACGATCAGGCGCATGACCCCGATGCTGCTCAGGCCGATCGCTCGGGCGGCCTCGGCCTGCCCGACGCCGACCGAGTTGATCCCGGACCGGACCGCCTCACAGACGAACGCTGAGGTGTAGACGGTCAGGGCGATGATGGCCGGGATCCGGCCCAGGGGCAGGATGATGCCGATCCCGGGCAGGATGAACACGAAGAACACGAACACCAGGGTCAGGGGGGTGTTGCGTCCGATCTCGACCATCACCCCGGCGACCGTGCGCAGCGACCGCAGCGGCGAGACCCGAGCGGCCGCCAGCATCGTGCCCAGGGCGAGTGACAACGCGCCCGAGATGACCGTGAGGTAGAGGGTCATCCAGAACCCGGCGAGGTACGCCGGCAGTGACTCGATGACGTCGGCCACGCATCCTCCTCACCTGGAGCGGCCTGTGCGGGCAGATGTGCCCGACGTCAGGTGGCGCCCGGGGCTGTGGTCACGAAGAACCCAGGTCCCCGGGCACCACACGGCGCTATCCGGACGCGCTGGGTGAACTGGCGATCGATCCGTAGCGGTCAACCATCGGGGGCGTGGCTGTGGGCAGAACGGTTCCAGCCGTCGCGGCCCAGGCGGCCTCCCAGCGCCCGTCGGTGAACGACGCCTCAAGCGTGTCGTTGATCCAGGCGCGGAACGCGTCGTCGCCCTTGGCCATGCCGACTCCGTAGGGCTCGACGGTGAACGGCTCACCCGCCATCTTGAACTCCTCCGGGTACTCGGCCACATACCCGCCGAGGATCACGTTGTCCGTCGTCACCGCGTCGACCTGGCCGTTGCGCAGCGGCTCGAGGCAGTCGGTGTACGCCTGGAACGTCTTCAGCTCGGTGTCCGGGAAGTTGGCTGCGATGTTCCCTGCCGGAGTGGAGCCGTCGACCGAGCACACCGTCTTCCCGGCGAGGTCTGCCTCGCTGGTGATGGAGTCGTCATCGATACGGACCATCAGCGACTGACCAGCCTCGTAGTACGGGCCTCCGAAGTCGACGACCACCTTGCGCTCGTCGTTGATCGTGTAGGTGGCCACGACCATGTCCACACGGCCGTCCTGGATGAACGGTTCACGGTTGGCCGACACTGTCTCGGTCCACGTGATCCCGGATTCCGGGATGCCCAGCTCCGCGGCCAGCATCTTGGCGATCTCGACATCGAAGCCGACCGGGACGCCGTCGGGGCCGACGAGCCCGAACAGCGGCTGGTCGAACTTGGTGCCGACCGTGATGGCCCCGGCATCAGCCAGCTTGGCCATCGTGGTGCCCTCCTCGAACTGCATGGCGTCGGGGGAGGCGGGGCTCGCCGCGTCCCCACTGCTGGAGCTGCAGGCAGACAGGGCCAGGATCGAGGCAGCTCCAAGGGCCGCCCATCGGGTGGGTCGGGTGTCCTTCATGTGTTCCTCCTTGGTGGGGACGGCCGGTGGTCGCCGGTGGTTGGATCGGTCGGGCCTTTCGTTCGTCGGTGGTCGGTGGTCGGTGGTCAGTGGCTCAGGACCTTGGACAGGAAGTCCTTGGCCCGATCAGTGCGTGGGGCGGTGAAGAACTGCTCGGGGGTCGCCTCCTCGACGATCGAGCCGTCGGACATGAAGATGACCCGGTCGGCCGCCTTGCGCGCGAACCCCATCTCGTGGGTGACGACGAGCATCGTCATGCCCTCGTGGGCCAGCGCGACCATCACGTCGAGGACCTCGTTGATCATCTCCGGGTCCAGTGCGGAGGTGGGCTCGTCGAACAGCATCACCATCGGGTTCATCGCCAGCGCCCGGGCGATGGCCACTCGCTGCTGCTGGCCACCGGACAGTTGGGCCGGCAACTGGTCGGCCTGATCGGCGACCCCGACCCGCTCCAGCAGTGCCATCGCCTGTTCGCGGGCGACTGCGGGCTTGACCCCGCGCACCTTGACCGGCCCGAGGGTGACGTTGTCGAGGATCGTCTTGTGGGCGAACAGGTTGAACGACTGGAAGACCATGCCCACGTCGGATCGCAGCTTGGCCAGCGCCCGGCCTTCGGCCGGCAGCGGCTGTCCGCCAGGAAGATGGTCCCGGAGTCGATGGTCTCCAGGCGGTTGATGGCGCGGCAGAGCGTGGACTTGCCCGATCCTGAGGGGCCGATGATCACCACGACCTCGCCGGCCTGCACCGACATCGTGATGTCGCGCAGTACGTGCAGCTCACCGAAGTGCTTGTTGACCTGCTGGAGCTCGACGAGGGGAGTGCTCGGGGCGTCGGTCACGTCCTGCCTCTCCCATCTCGGACCTGTGACAACTTCCTCGGTCCGCGTCTACATAGTGTGATCCAGATCACAAAGTCGCATAGGTTTCACGACGAGTCAACCGCTCCCTCGCGGTTGCGTGGTAACTATTCGATGACGATCGCCTTCCCGTCCTTCGTCTCGGCGGGAATGCCGGCGACCCGTGGGCGCTGCGGGATTCGCCGGGTGGCTGGTCACCCGGGATCGTCGAAGGCGCGCGCGACGACCACGTCGGTCGAGGCATGGGCGATGATCGACAGGGTGATGGTCAACGCGGTCAGGTGGAACAGCGCGTCGGCGGCATCGATGCCCGATTCCAGGATCAGCAGACCGTAGACGACCGAGGCGAAGCCCTTCGGGCCGAACCACATGGCGGCGGCCTTCTCCCGCATGTCCAATGTCGAGCGGGCCAGGGAGATCAGCAGCGCCAGGGGTCGTGCCACCACAAGGGCCAGCACTGCGAACACCCACCCCGGCCACGGGATCTCCCGCAGGAACGGGATCGAGATCAGCAGCCCGAAGACCAGCAGGGCACCGAGCTTGAGCAACTCGGCCAGCACTTCCCCCATCTCCTGGAAGGCCTCGACCTCGCGCTTGCCCAAGGTGGCCACCGTCATGCCGGCTGTGAAGGCGGCCAGGAACAGGTTGGCCGTGGTCAGCAGGCACAGCCCCACGACAAGCAGGGCGATGCCCACCGCGGTGATGGCGATGTACTCGCCGCTGGATGCGAACACCCGGCTGCGTTCCAGACGCAGAACCGCCCAGGGCACGACGATTCCGATCACGACACCCAACAGCAACTCGAACAGGACCGTGCCGATCTGCGGCTCCTCCTTGGACGCGATCTCGAGCAGGATGATGACCACGGGCAGCGCGAGCCCGTCGTTCAGGCCCGACTCGACATTGAGCATCTGGCGCAGGCGGTGGGGGACCCGGACGTTGCCGACGAGGGCTGCGGCAAAGACCGGGTCGGTCGGTGCGAGCGCGGCGCCGAGCAGCAGGCACTCCAGCATGTTCAGGTCGGTCAGCCAGTAGGCCAGGGCAGCTGTGATGGCCATGGTCAGAGGCATCCCGAACAGCAGCGCACGACCGGGCAGCCGCCAGGCCGCCCGCAGGTCCGGCCAGCCCAGGCGCATCCCGTCGGTGAACAGGACCACGAACAGCGCAGCCTCAGCCAACCACAGCACGATCGGGTCGTCAGGCGTGAGCGCGACGATGTCCAGCGATCCGTTGCCTGCCACGATGCCCACGACCAGGAACAGCACCGCCGTGGACAGGACCGTTCGGTGGGCTCGCGCGGAGATCAGGACCGCCACCAGCAGCGCCACCGCGTAGAGCAGGAGCAGGACGATGTTCTGGTCCACGGCCATGGGCGCTGACGGTACTCGGGTGGTTGCTCACCCGCCGCGAGACGCCGCCCTGGACAGGGCGCGACCTCGGCGGTGGTACCTCGGACTTGACGGTGCAGTCAGGAGTCCGGCGAGCGAAGACCGACCGGGGGAGAGGCACGCGTCCCCCAAGGAAGGCGACCTGCACGCCGCGTTCGACCATGACACCCAGTCCGCGCAGGACCAGCGTGGTCCCCACGCCCTCGCGCGCCTCCTCGCCCGCTCCACGGATGGATCGTGCGCGAAACCCGGGGGGAGTGGGACGAGGCCAACCTCCCCGACGACCCATACGTCGCCGGACGTAACGTGCTGGCGCTGACGTCATCGCCTGGATCGGCCATCGACCATCCCAGGTGGCGGCGGCCCAGCCAGGCACCGGCAAACGTCCGAGGGTGGCAGGGGCTCGTGGGATCAACCGGTGGTTCATGGGAGCCGATCACAAGGGTGTGCCCATTGGTGTGCAGCTGTTCACGTTCCCGGTCAACGGGCAATCCGTGGGTTGGCATGTCTACGGACCTGAGGCGGGTCGCCCGCTGTTGTTCCTGCATGGGTGGGGGATGCTTGTCCACGGGTACCGCCGGGCGATCGAGGGCCTGGCCGCTGCCGGATGGACCATCCACGCGATGGACCTGCCCGGGTTCGGCAGGAGCGCGCCGCTGCCGGTGTCCCGGTCGTCGCTGAGCGGCTACGCCGACTTCCTGGCGGCTGCGCTGGCCGTCAGCCCGGTGGCCGGTGCGCGAGTCCCGGTCGTCGGGCATTCGTTCGGAGCGGGGATCGCGGCCCGGGTCGCGGTGCGCCATGTGGATCTCTTCCAGGCGCTGCTGCTGGTTTGCCCCGTGGGCGGAGCCGGGTCCTCAGTTGGGTCGTGGGTGGCGCTGACGCGCGCGGTGGTCACCGAGTTCAGCCAGGAACTGGCGATCCGGGCCACCGATTCGGTCACCGCCGTCATCCGACACCCGCTGCCGTTGGTGAGGTCCGCGTACGCGGCGAAGACCGCGGACCTCACCGGCGAACTCAGGACGCTGCACGCAGGGAAGGTGCCGGTTCACCTGTTCCTCGCCGACCGCGACTCGATCGTTCCGGCGGGCCAACTGGCCAGCGCACCGTCCACCTCGACGACTGTGGTCCGTGGCAACCACGGATGGATGCTGACCCGACCTGCTGAGTTCGCTGTCGCCGCGTCCCAAGCCCTGCCCGCCGCCTGAGGTCTCACCGTCGTCAGGAGGCATTCCGGGGGTGGCCCGGGCGTGCGCAACTGTCCGGCTCATGCGGTGCTCCGACGACAACTTGACGTAATGTGCATTATCGGCCAACCAAGTAGGGGAATCGCAGCAGGAGTCCAGGTCCGGTCGACCAGGGGCACCGGACACCGACCTGGACCGCGACGGTGCGCCGTGCTGACCGTTCCTGAGTTCGACTGGTGTCTGTCGACCTGCTGACGTTCCTGGACCTTCGTCCAGACCCAGGTCGGGCACGCCGGCAATCCGTTCCGATCACCGAGGACCCGGGGACGATCGCCCTCGGAGCTTCCCCCATCGCGCTGGCAGCACCGCTGGACCAACCCGGCCGAGACCTGGCGGACGCCCCCGACCACCGCAACGCGACCTCGCACCCCGACGGACCCTGGGTCAGGCTGGGTGGCGCACCGGGCCGACACACCACCGGCGCCGCCCTCCGGCAAGCACTCAGGACCCTCTTCGCCACCCGCGGCGCCCGCCTCGGCCTACTGCATGAACTCCCCCGCACGACACCACAGACCATCCTCGCCGAGGCTCTGGCCACTCCCCCACGACAATCGAGACCCATCGTTCGCCTCGGCACGCCACGCCCGGTACGGGGACATATGGCCGCTTTCGTCCCCTGGGCAACGGGGCGTATTAGGACATATCGGAACTTGATCGCGTGTGGCCGCCCGCCCCGTACCCGCACACTCGTAGGTGGGTGAGCCCACGGCCCCCCATAGCCATCCCATCAGGCATGCCCGGGGCTGAGCCGCCCGCTGGACTGGCCTGGACTGTGCGGAGGAGGCTGGGACGTTCGCCGCGTCCGCTGCGTCCCACCGCGTCCGTTGGAAGGAGCGAGCGAGATGAATACCCAGCAGCCCGGCAGGAGTCGTCCCAACATCCTGCTGATCAACTGCGACGACCTTGGGTACGGGGACCTCGGCTGCTTCGGGTCCCAGGTCAACCGGACCCCAGTGCTGGATGCCCTGGCCGGCGACGGGATCCGGTTCACCGACTTCTACATGGCCAGCCCGGTGTGCTCACCGTCGCGCGGGGCGATGCTCACCGGCTGCTACCCGGCACGAATCGGGTTCGGCAGCTTCGACGGGCGAGCTGGTGCTGTTCCCCGGGATGGGCCTCGGCCTGGCCCCGGCCGAGCAGACCATGGCCACACGGCTTCGGGACCTGGGCTACGCCACGATGCTCGTCGGCAAGTGGCACTGCGGCGACCAACCGGGCTTCCTGCCGACCGACCACGGATTCGACACGTACTTCGGCCTGCCCTACTCCAACGACATGGGCCGTCAGGCTGGCGCCGACCGCGACTTCCCACCGCTACCGCTCATGGCGGACGACACGATCCTGCAGCAGCAACCCGATCAGGCGGCGCTGACCGAGCGGTACACCGGTGAGTGCGTGCAGTTCATCCGGGAGCATCGCGAGGAGCCGTTCTTCCTGTACCTCGCGCACATGTACGTCCACGCCCCGATCTACGCCCCCGACCGGTTCCTGCGCGACTCCGGCAACGGCCCGTACGGGGCCGCGGTGGAGTGCGTCGACTGGAGCACCGGCGTGCTCCTGCATGAGCTGACCGAGTTGGGGCTGGTCGACGACACGCTCGTGGTGTTCACCAGCGACAACGGGTCCCGGGCACACTCGGGTGCAAGCAACGCCCCGCTGCGCGGCGCCAAGGGGACCACCTGGGAGGGTGGCCAGCGCGTGCCTTGCCTGGTGTCGTGGCCCGCCGCCATCGACCCGGGGCAGGTACGCGACGACCTCGTCACCTCGATGGACCTGCTACCGACCTTCGTCGAGCTCGCGGGCGGGTCGACCGCCGGCGGTGCGCCGATCGACGGGCTGAGCCTCACCGGGATGTTGACGGGACCGCCCGGCACGGCGTCACCCCGTGCGGAGTTCGGGTACTTCCACCGTGACAGCCTCGAGGCCGTGCGCGTTGGACGATGGAAACTGCATCTGCGGCACGGGGACGAGCAGGCGACCGAGCTCTTCGACGTCGTCTCCGATCCCGGGGAGACCCACGACCGCACGAACGATCATCCCGAGGTCGTCCGGGTGCTGCAGGAGGCTGCCAGCCGGCTGCGCGCCGACTTCGGTGATGCGCGGCTGGGGATCACCGGGTCCCAGTGCCGACCCATCGGCCGAGCCGACGACCCGCACCCGCTGACGACCTACGACCCGGACCACCCCTACCTCATCGCGGAGTACGACCTGGCCGATCGTGGCTGACCCCGACCCCGCCCGGACCTCGATCAAGGATCGATGGTCCCCACCCATGGCCCGTTGCACCGGCCGTGCGGTGGTCGTTGTTCCTGGGGTCGCTCAGGTGTTCCACCGGATGACGGCCGGCGACTCCTTCTCATGGCCCAGCACTGAGACGCTGGCCACCTCGACCGGGAAGCTCTGGCCGAAGACCAGCGGGAAGTCCAACCAGCACAGCGCCAGGACGCGCAGGGCATGGCCGTGGGCGAAGCAGATCGCGTTGTCCACGCCAGAATCGCGCACGCGGGTCATCACGCGGGTGAGTCGGGCGCGCACCTGGTCGGCGGACTCGCCTCCCGGGCAGCCGTTGAACCAGATCCGCCACCCATGGTGCACCTCCCGGATCTGCTTGCTGGTCAGGCCCTCGAGATCGCCGTAGAACCACTCCGCGAGGTCCTCATCGATCTCGACATTGTCGAAGCCGGCCAGTTCGGCGGTTCTGCGGGCCCGCAACCGAGGGCTGGACAGGACGAGTCCGAAGTCCGCTGGGTTCAGTCGGGTGTGCAGCGAAGTCGCCTGCTCGACGCCCCGTTCCGTGAGGTCCAGGTCGGTGACCGACGTATGTCGACCGTTGGCACTCCACTCAGTCTGGCCGTGCCGGACGAGGTACAACTCGGTCATGTGCGTGCTCCTTGCAACTGGTCGGCCATGGACACACGACCGTACGCGCTTTGGTCGGCAGGTTGCGCGGTCGCGCGGCCCGGAGAAGGGGGTGCGCCGACGCGGGTGTCACGGCGCGTGGACCGACAATGGTGCCTCGGTAGCCGAGAGTGCCTGTCCTGTTGGGGGAACCTGGGCTCGCGGCGCCAACTACCCCGAGCAGAAGAACCCGTGGACGGTTCGGCGCGGATTCCGCCACGACCGATCATGGCCCGACCGTCCGAGGCCCCTGGGCAGGGACCGCCGCCCTCCAGCGAGCACCGGCATCCGACAACAGGCCTCATGTCCACACGGTAGAAAACCACCCGGATTGGCAGCACGGGGTCTCGACCAGGTGCCCCGCGACGCGTCAGCCTTCCGACTCTCTGGACTGGTGCTCCCCGACCGCGCCCGGCCACAGCGGCGTGCCGTCGGGGTCCAGGCGCAGCCGGTTGCGGGCTGCCACCTGCTGGGCGCTCGTGGTCCGTTCCGAGCGCGTGCGCCCGACGAAGCTGATGGTCCAGTGCAGCAGCGTGGTCAGGCGCTTCTTGAACCCCACGATGTACATCAGGTGCACCACCAACCACAGCACCCAGGCGAAGAAGCCGGCCGTCTTGAACCTACCGACGCTGGTCACCGCCCTGAAGCGCGTGATGGTCGCCATGCTGCCCTTGTCGTGGTACTGGAAGGGCCCGGGGTCAGGCGTGCCCTCGAGCCGGGCACGGATCGTCGCCGCCGAGTGCTTGCCGCTCTGGATGGCCACCTGTGCCACGCCCGGCAGGTCGTCCAGGGCGATCATGTCGCCGACGACGAACACCTCCGGGTGGCCCGGCAGGGTGAGGTCGGGCTCAACCATGACCCGGCCTGCCCGGTCGACCTGCGCACCCGAGCCCACCGCAAGCATCGCCCCGAGCGGGGAGGCCGCCACCCCGGCTGCCCAGACCTTGCACGCCGCGGGGATGAAGGTCGGCTCGCCCGCAGCGTTCTCGTAGGTCACACCGGCCGCGTCCAGCCCCACGACCTTGGCCCCGAGCTGCACCTCCACGCCCGTGTCCGTAAGGATCCTCTCGGCCGCGGCGGACAGCTTCGGCCCGAACGGCCCCAGAACCGCAGGGCCCGCGTCGAGCAGGACGACTCGCGCCTTCGTCGTGTCCACGTTGCGGAAGTCGTCCTTGAGGGATCGGTGGCACAACTCGGCGATCTGCCCGGCCATCTCGACTCCCGTGGGGCCGGCGCCGACGACGACGAAGGTGAGGAACCGTTCGACGTCAGCGGGATCCGTGGCTCGCTCGGCGAGTTCGAGCGACCCGAAGATCCGCCCGCGCAGCTCCAGCGCGTCGTCGATGGTCTTCAACCCGGGCGCGAATTCGGCGAATTGGTCGTTGCCGAAGTAGGACTGCCCCGCACCGGCCGCAACGATGAGGCTGTCGAAGGAAGTGACCAGGGGACCTGGCGCGGCCTGCGAGGTCACCGTTCGCGTTTCGAGGTCGATGTCGGTCACCTCGCCGAGCAGGACGGTGGCGTTCACCTGGTCGTTGAGGATGTCCCTCGTGGCCGGGGCGATCTCACCCATGGACAGGATCCCGGTTGCCACCTGGTAGAGCAACGGCTGGAACAGGTGGCTCGTGGTCATCGAGATCAACGTCACGTCGCAATCGGCGCGCCGCAGCGCCTGCGTCGCGAACAGACCACCGAATCCTGATCCGACGACCACCACGCGATGCCGATCAGCAGTTGTCCTGGTCACAGATCCCTCCTTCTACCCGGCGGGGAATCAGGATAGCCTCGGCTGACCGGCGAGGGCGGGTCCCGGTCGACCGGGGTCGGGACGGCGAGCGCCGCGAATGGCGAGTGGCCCGGGTGGGATCTTGATGGCGCCCCCTCGGACTGGGCTCAGGACGTCCGGAGGGGCGGGGGGTCAGGGGTGTTGCGTGTGCTCAGCTGCCCCCCAGCGGGATGGCACTGACTTCGACTGCATCGGTGTTGATCAACTCGGCAGCAGGGACGCCCGTGCCGGGGGTCTGGACTGCCGCGGCAGCCCAGGCGATCCCGACCTTGAGCGCATCGGGCCCCGATCCACCGCCGTGCAGGAAGCCGGCCAGCAGGCTGTCACCCGCGCCCACGGTGCTGAGCACCGGCACCTTTGGTCCCACAGCTGACCAACGGCCATGATCATCGACAAGGACTGCCCCCTCGGCACCCAGGCTGCAGATCACCGCGCCGGCGCCGCGGGCCCGGGCCTCGTCACAGGCAGCCAGGACCTCATCGCGAGTGCTGAGCACCCGGCCGAGGATCTCGCCAAGCTCCTCCTCGTTGGGCTTGATCAGGTCGGGATGGGCGGCTAGACCATCGGCCAGGGCGGCGCCGCTGGCATCCAGTGCGAACCGGGCGCCGACCGAGCGAGCAACCTCGGCCAGCCGGGCCAGGACGGCCGTGTCCATGCCGGCGGGCAGGCTGCCAGCCACGACGACCCAGCCGTCCGGGTCTGCCAGTTCGGCAACAGCAGCCACCAGGGCATCGATCTCGTCCGCGCCCAGGTCGGGCCCCGGCTCATTGAGCTTGGTGGTGGTGCCATCGGGCTCGACCACCGCCACGTTGGCCCGGGTCCGTCCGGTGATCGGAATGGACCGGTAGGGGATGTCGGCCTCGTCGAGCAGCCCGACCAGTCCCCGTCCGATCGAGCCGCCCACCGGGAGCACCGCGACCGAGTCCGAGCCGCGGGTCGTCAGGAAACGGGTGACGTTGACGCCCTTCCCGCCTGGGTCCTCGATCGTGGAGTCGGCCCGGATCACCTCCCCACGCACGAGTTCGGACACCGACAGGGTCCGATCCAGGCTGGGGTTCAGAGTGACAGTGACGATCATACGGATACCTCTCGTTGAGACATTCAGCGAGTTCAGTCTTGTCGGTCGGGTTCGAGTCGCACCCTGACGTGGCCGGTACCGGTCGGGCCAGTACCGGCCACGTCAGGTCGGCTCAGTCCAGTCGCACGCTTTCGAGGACTGCGGTTACCTGTGCCTTCGTGGTGGCCGCGTCGAGGGCTGCGACCTTGTCCGCGTCGAGGAACACATGGGCGATGGCGCCGAGCAGGGCGAGGTGGTCCTCACCTGCGCCGGCGATCCCGACCGCGAACCGGGCCAGTTCCCCGTCACCGTTCCAGTCGATGCCCTCGGGGTAGCGGATGAACGACAATCCGGTCCGGTTGATCGAGAGCTTCGCCTCGTTCGTGCCGTGTGGGATGGCCAGGCTGTTGCCGACGTAGGTCGACACTGACTTCTCCCGGTCGTGCATGGACTTCACGTAGTCCGCGGTGACTGCACCGGTGGCGACCAGCAGGGCGCCGGCCTCATCGATCGCCGCGTCGCGGGTACGTGCGGTCCCGGCCAGGACGATGGCCTCGTCGGGAAGCAACACCCCCATCTCCGGGGCTGCCGGTGCCGGGGCTGCCGGGGCGGGTGGGGCTGCCGGGGCAGGACCCGCCGGGACGGTGACAGCCTGGTTGGACGTCTGGACCATGGTCACGATGTCGTCGTAGCGGGGGCTGGCCATGAAGTTGTCCACTGAGACGTGGATCGCCGAGGGGGTGCGGGGCTTGGCCCGCTCGGTCAGGTCCTTGTGGGTCACGACCAGGTCGTAGGTGTCCTCGAGGTTGGCGATGGACTTGTTGATCACCGTCACCTCGGGGAACCCGGCGTCCTTGATCTTCTTGCGCAGCACGGAGGCGCCCATCGCGGAGGAACCCATCCCGGCGTCGCAGGCGAACACGATGCTGGTGATCGGACCGGTGTGGGTGTCCCCGGACCCGCTGACCATCGCCGAGGCCACCGAGCCCTTGCCCTGGGCCTTCATCCCGGCCACGCTCTCGGTGGCGACCTCAAGATCGCCGTCGTCCCAGTCGCCCTTGTCGGTCTTGAGCAGGAACCCGGCGACCGCGAAGCTCACGGCCATGCCACCGATCACCGACAACGTGATACCCAGGTAGTCACCCCCGGGGGTCTGGGCGTAGATCGCGAAGATCGACCCCGGGAGCTGCGGGCGCCCGCAGGCCGGTGCTGAACAGAACGTTGATGAAGATCGCGGTCATGCTGCCCAAGATCGTGGCCAGGATCAGCCGGGGACGCATCAGCACGTAGGGGAAGAACACCTCATGGATGCCACCGAAGAACACGATGATCGCCGCACCCGGGGCAGTCGCCCGAGCCATGCCCTTGCCGAACACCATGTAGGCCAGCAGCATGCCGGTACCCGCGGCCGGGTTGGCCTCCAACAGGAACAGGATCGACTTACCGGTCTCGGTCGCCTCCTGGATACCCAACGGGGTCAACACCCCATGGTTGATCGCGTTGTTGAGGAACAACACCTTCGCCGGCTCGATGAACACCGCGGTCAACGGCAGGATGTTGTTGTTGACCAGGAAGTCCACAGCATCACCCAACCGGTCAACCATCCACAACAACGGCGGAGCCAACAGGAACATCCCCAGCACGGCCATGATCGCACCCCAGATACCCGCGGAGAAGTTGTCCACCAGCATCTCGAAGCCCGGCTTGATCCGCCCCGCCCACAACCCGTCGATGTGCTTCATCACATACGCCGTCAACGGGCCCATGATCATCGCACCCAGGAACATCGGCACACTCGGGTTGTCACCCATGAACAACGGATCACTGGTAGCCATGATCACGCCGATCACTGAGAACCCACCCACCACACCACCACGAACCCCGTACACCATCTTCCCGCCCGTGTAGGCGATCAAGATCGGCAACAGGTACAAGATCGACGGGCCCACCGTCGTCGCGATCTTCTCATTCGGCGTCCACCCCACCGGGATCACGAACGCCGTGATCAGCCCCCACGCAATGATCGCCGCGATATTCGGCATAATCATGTTCGACAAGAACGTGCCGAACTTCTGCACCCGAACCCTCAGCGACGTACCCGAAGGCTGCGAGTAGTCCATCGGCACCTGCGGATCACCAGTCTGTGTTGCCATTGGTCTGTTCCTTCCCGATGGTTCGGTCGGCCAACCAGTTGCCTAGAGAGCGTAGTCCTGGTGAAGGTGGCGCTGCTCGCTGAACGGGCGCAGAACCTGCTGCCCTTGCCTTGCTGTCCGCCAGCTCAACCCAGTGCCTGCGGCGGGGAAATCCCCCAACAAGCAGCCCTGCGGGAGATCGCAGATCGCGGTGACGGACGCCGGCGAGACGGTCTTCGTGAGGCGACCCTGGTGTTGGCCGGAATGGCCGGGCCGAGGGGCCAGCCCGACCAGGTGGACCTCAACCTGGCGCCCCGGCCTCCCGGCTCGGGAGGGTCCTTGGCTAGAAGGCCATCGTGCTGTGGTGCTCAGCGCCCAGAGCCAGGGGTTGGGCCGGCCCGTGGCACGGACGATTGGCCTGCGCGCCCCTCACCCCGCCCGATTCCGACCTGCCGGTGACGACCACGCGCTTCGCAATCGCGGGTAAAGCGAGGGGGCGGGCTCAGCGGACCGCTGCCGGGTTCGCCTCGTCGTCCACCCGTTCCACGCCCGCAGCGCGCATCCGCTGCTCGGCTTGCGCGGTCGTGTCGGGCCCGACGCCCGCGGTGAAGGGAGCCGCACGCGGGTGTCGCTCGTAGGCTGGCCAGCAGTGCCCGCGGCGCCGGTGGCACCCCGGCTTGTCGCCAGCGATTCCGTCGCCAACCGCGCGTGGCGCAGTCCGAATCATCGTCGAGGACTCGGGGGCCCTGGGGGCGCGAGAGTGCCCCCTTCTCAGGCCAGCGCCGTGAGGCCTCGTTCGCGGAAGATGGCCACTGCTTGGTCGACCGACTCGCGGGTGGGGGTAGGGGTGTTCAGCAGTGGGTAGGCCCGCCCCAGGGCGGCGTACTTGTCGACGCCGAGCCGGTGGTAGGGCAGGACCTCGACCCGGTCGACGATGTCGCCGAGTTCGGCGGTCAGGTCGGCCACTTCGGCGATCTGATCTGGAGCGTCGGTCAGGCCGGGGACGAGGACGAACCGGATCCACACGTGCACCTGGTGTTCCACGAGGCGCGCCCCGAAGTCCATGACGTCGCTGAGCCGCCCACCGCCGGTGACCTTCTCGTAGAGGGCGGGGTTGCCGGCCTTGATGTCCAGGAGGACGAGATCGGTGTTGGCCAGCAGGTTGTCAGTGGCCCGGTGCCCGCCATTGGCCGAGGTGTCCAGCGTTGTGTGCATGCCGTAGGCCTGCTTCACCCCGACGAAGACGTCCTCGACGAAGGCGGCCTGGAGAAGCGGCTCGCCGCCGGTGATGGTGAGCCCGCCGCCCCGGGAGACGAACGCCCGGTAGCGGCCCGCCTCCTCGATGACGTGCTTGGCCGTGGTGCGCTCCCCCAGCCGCATGGTTTGGGTGTCGGGGTTGTGGCAGTAGAGGCAGCGCAGTGGGCACCCGGACAGGAACACCGTGTAACGCAGGCCGGGCCCGTTCACTCCAGAGGTGGTCTCACTGGAGTGAACGAACCCGATCCGCGAACCATCGGCCACATCAGGCGCCGGTGGGTTGAGCTTGGTGCTGGCCATGAGCGTGACTAGACGCTCATGTGGAACGTGCGGTCGATGACGTCCTGCTGCTGCTGGCGGGTGAGCCGCACGAAGTTCACGGCGTACCCCGAGACCCGGATGGTCAGCTGCGGGTAGTTCATCGGGTTCTCCATGGCGTCCAGGAGCATCTCCCGGTTCAGGACGTTGACGTTCATGTGGAAGCCGCGGCTGTCGGTGTAGCCGTCAAGCACCCCGATCAGGTTGTCGATGCGCTCCTGCTCGGTCTTGCCCAGCCCTGAGGGGATCACTGAGGCAGTCAGCGAGATGCCGTCCTGAGCGTCCTCGTAGGGAAGGTGCGCCACGGACAGGGCCGCGGGGATCAGACCCTTGTGGTCGCGACCATGCATCGGGTTGGCTCCCGGGGCGAAGGGCTCGCCGCGCTTGCGCCCATCGGGGGTCGAACCGGTGGCCGAACCGTAGACGACGTTCGAGGTGATGGTCAGCACCGACTGGGTGTGGGTGGCTTCACGGTAGGCCGGGAAGGCCCGGACCTTGTCCATGAACACGCTGACGATCTTGGCGGCCAGGTCATCGACCCGGGCGTCGTTGTTGCCGAACGCCGGGTACTCGCCATCGAGCTCGAACTCGGTGATGAGCCCGGTCTCGTCGCGGACCGGATGCACTCCGGCGTACTTGATCGCCGACAGGGAGTCGGCCACGATAGACAACCCGGCGATGCCACACGCCAGCGTGCGATGCGGGTTGTAGTCGTGCAGGGCCATCTCGAGGCGCTCGTAGGCGTACTTGTCATGCATGTAGTGGATGACATTCAAGGCGTTGACGTACACGTCGGCCAGCCATGTCATGGCCTCGTCCAGACGCGCCCAGACATCGTCGAAGTCCAGGGTGTCGCCGGTGACCGCCGCGCCGAGGTCGACGACCTGCTTTCCGCTGATCTCGTCACGACCACCGTTGATCGCGTACAGCAGGGTCTTGGCCAGGTTCACCCGGGCCCCGAAGAACTGCATACGCTTGCCCACCGGCATGCTCGACACGCAGCACGCGATCGCGCAGTCGTCGCCGCCGTCATTGAACTCCCGCAGCAGGTCATCGGACTCGTACTGGATCGCCGAGGTGTCGATCGAGACCTTCGCGCAGAACTCCTTGAAGCCGGTCGGCAGTGCCGAGGACCACAGGACGGTGAGGTTCGGCTCCGGCGCGGGACCCAGGTTGTACAGGGTCTGCAGGAAGCGGAACGAGGACCGGGTGACCAGCGGCCGACCGTCGTAGCCCATGCCACCGATCGACTCGGTGACCCAGGTCGGATCCCCGGAGAACAGTGCGTCGTAGGCGGGGGTCCGCAGGAAGCGCACCATCCGCAGCTTGATCACGAAGTCATCCACCAACTCCTGGGCGGACTCCTCAGTCAACGTGCCCGCCTCGATGTCGCGTGCCAGGTAGACGTCGAGGAACGTGGAGACCCGGCCCAGGCTCATCGCCGCGCCGTTCTGCTCCTTGATCGCACCCAGGTACCCCATGTAGAGCCACTGGATCGCCTCGTGCGCGTTCTGCGCCGGACGGCGCAGGTCCAGACCGTGCATGTCGCCCATCTCGATCAGCTCGGCCAGCGCACGCATCTGCTCGTGGAGCTCCTCACGGTCGCGGATGACGTCCGCCGTGCTCAGCCGATCGTCCAGCGTCGCCAGTTCGAGCTTCTTGACGGCGATCAGCCGGTCCACGCCGTAGAGCGCGACGCGCCGGTAGTCACCGATGATCCGCCCGCGACCGTATGCATCGGGCAGCCCTGTGACGATGTGACTCGACCTGGCAGCCCGGATCGCCGGGGTGTAGGCATCGAACACGCCCTCGTTGTGGGTCTTGCGGTACTTGGTGAAGATCTCGCCGACCTTGGGATCGGGCTCGTAGCCGTAGGCCTTCAGCCCGGTCTCCACCATCCGGTACCCACCGTTGGGCATGATCGCGCGCTTGAGCGGCGCGTCAGTCTGCAGCCCGACGATCAACTCGGGGATGTCGGGTGAGATACGGCCCGGCTGGTGCGCGGTGATGCTGCTGGGCGTGTGCTGATCCACATCCAGGATGCCCCGCTCACGCTCCACGACCATGAGGTCGGCGACGAAGCGCCAGAGGTCCTCGGTCCGGCCCGTCGGGCCGGAGAGGAAGGACGCATCGCCCTCGTAGGGGGTGTAGTTCGCCCGAATGAAGCCCGCGACATCCACGTTCTCGCGCCAAGATCCCTCATCGAAGCCCTTCCAGGGCCCGGCGCCGGTGGTCGAATGCTCGGATGCTAACGTCATCTCGCTCCTTGATAGGGGTGGCTGAGTCTGAGTAGAAGTCTATCGTGTTGGATCCTTCACGTTAGTGGTTCCCGAGGACGTCCTGACCACACGGGACTTTCGTCCCGAACCCCGGGTGAACCCCGCACCGGCCGACCCGCGCCGTCCTTGGGCCACCTTCGCCGGGTCCGATGCGTGGCGCTGGGCCGAGCCGCGGTGGTCATCGACCAGGCGGTCTTCGTCAACGACATGGTGACCTGTGAGGTCATCGATCGCAGCGTCACGGGCAAGATCGGCAAGGTCGCCACGCAGATCCTCAGGGGCGTCGGGATGCGGGCACGCATGTGGCCCTCGGTCCGGGATCAGGCGTGGGCCGAGGAGCGTGGCCTCGAGTACGTCACGCTCAGCGAGTTCGGGCGCGAGGCGGACATGGTCTCGCTGAACGTGCCCCTGGTCCCGGAGACGAAGCACATCATCAACGACCGTGTCCTGGCGGCACGGGCGAAGCCGATGACGTGTCGGCCAGGGCGCGGGTAGCCCGGCGGGCCCCGTCTGCCACGTCGCCAGTCGTCGAACGGCCGCCACCAGACGGGCGGGGCCACAACCTGGGAGGGCAGCTACTGGCCCGGCGGGGCTGCCGGGCCAGACACGGCGAGGGGCCCCGCCGGGACGGTGTGTGAGTCCAGTCACTACGGGATGGGGGTCCAAAGACCTTGCCTGCGCGCGCTCGTGGGGCCTAACGTCTGCGGTGTTGATCCGTCCGCCGGGTCACAGGTCACTGTGGTCACCCCCAACCCAGCCAAGACCGCAGCGATCCGTGCATCGATTTCGGTCGTGGTGCTTGGCGGATCGGCGCGAGACCCCAGCCAACCCCCAAGGAGCCTCATCGTGAATCCGCAACCCGAGGTGCCGCCCGGCGCCGACGAGATCGACGTTCTGGTCACCCGCGCGAACGTCGCCCTGCTCGAGTACGAGAAGCTGGATCAGGAAGCCATCGACCACATCGTGAAGAAGGCCTCGGTCGCCGCGCTGAACCAGCATGGCCAACTGGCCCTGGCCGCAGTCAAGGAGACCGGCCGAGGTGTGTTCGAGGACAAGGCCACCAAGAACATCTTCACCTGTGAGAACGTCACGCACTCGATGCGCAACACCAAGACGGTGGGGATCATCTCTCGCGACGACGTCCTGGGTATCATCGAGATCGCCGAACCGGTCGGTGTGGTCGCCGGGATCACGCCGGTGACCAACCCGACGTCGACGGCGATCTTCAAGTCCCTGATCGCGCTGAAGACCCGCTGTCCGATCGTCCTGGCGTTCCACCCGAACGCGCAGAACTGTTCCGTGCAGGCAGCTGAGATCGTGCGAGACGCGGCCGTCGCCGCAGGCGCGCCGGAGAACTGCATCCAATGGATCGAGTCGCCCTCGATCGAGAACACCGGCAAGCTCATGAACCACCCGGGTGTGGCCCTGATCCTGGCCACAGGTGGTAACGCGATGGTGCGGGCTGCCTACTCCTGCGGCAAGCCTGCGCTCGGTGTGGGCGCAGGGAACGTGCCGGCCTACATCGAGGCGAGCGCGAAGCTTGGCCGTGCGGTCACCGACATCGTGCTGAGCAAGAACTTCGACCACGGCATGGTCTGCGCCTCGGAGCAGGCGGCGATCATCGACGCGTCGATCTACGACGCCGCGATGGCCGAGTTCCAGCGCCTGCACGCCCACGTGTGCACGCCTGAGGAGAAGACGAAGCTGGAGGAGTTCATCTTCGGTGCGAGCGCCGGTGCCGAGAACTGCGCGGGCGCCAAGCTCAACGCGAGTGTGGTCGGCCAGTCGCCCGAGTGGATCGCCGAGAACGCGGGCTTCACCGTCCCGAAGGGCACCACAGTCCTGCTCGCTGAGGTGACCGGGGGCGTCGGCCCCATCGAGCCACTCACCCGCGAGAAGCTCGCGCCCGTGCTCGCTGTGCTCAAGGCCGCCACGCGCGAAGAGGCGCTGGACATGGCCGTGGCCATGGTCAGGTTCGACGGCCTGGGTCACTCCGCAGCGATCCACACCGAGGACAAGGAACTCATCGAGGAGTACGGCAAGCGCTGCAGCGCGGTTCGTATCATCGCCAACTCCCCGACCTCGCTCGGCGGCATCGGCGACGTCTACAACGCCTTCATCCCCTCGCTCACCCTGGGGTGCGGCTCCTACGGCCGCAACTCCGTGTCCAACAACGTCTCGGCGGTGAACCTCTTGAACATCAAGCGCATCGGAGCCAGGACGAACAACCTGCAGTGGTTCAAGGTTCCTGGCAAGACCTACTTCGAGCCCAACGCGATCCGGTACCTCACGGACATGAAGAAGGTCGAGCGGGTCACGATCGTCACAGACCACACCATGACGCGCATCGGGTTCGTCGACAAGATCCGCGACGTGCTCAAGCGTCGTGCCAACGACGTCATGATCCAGGTGTACGACGATGTCGAGCCGGAGCCGAGCATCGGCACCGTCCTCAAGGGCGCGGAGACCATGCGGGCGTTCAAGCCCGACACGATCATCGCCCTCGGCGGTGGTTCGCCCATGGACGCGGCCAAGGTCATGTGGTTGCTCTATGAGCACCCGGATATCGACTTCGCCGACCTGCGCGAGAAGTACCTGGACGTCCGCAAGCGGGCCTTCAAGTTCCCGCCCCTGGGGAACCTCGCCAAGCTCGTGTGCATCCCGACCACGTCGGGCACGGGCGCTGAGGTCACTCCCTTCGCCGTCATCGGCGATCCGGAGACCGGCTTCAAGTACCCGCTCGCGGACTACGCGCTCCTACCCACCGTGGCCATCATCGACCCGAACCTCACCGAGTTGATGCCGTCCTTCGTCGCGGCGGACTCGGGCATGGACGCCCTCACCCACGCGACCGAGGCGTTCGTCTCCGTCTACGCCAACGACTTCACCGATGGCATGGCGCTGCAGGCGATCAAGCTGATCTTCGCCAACATCGAGAAGTCGGTCCTCGACAACAATCCGGAAGCGCGCGAGACCATGCACAACGCGGCGACCATTGCCGGCATGGCATTCGGCAATGCCTTCCTCGGTGTGGTGCACGCGATGTCCCACACCGTCGGCTCGACGTTCAAGCAGATCCACGGTCGCACGAACGCGGTGTTCCTTGCCGAGGCCATCCGCTACAACGGCCAGATCCCCACCAAGTTCAACAGCTGGCCGAAGTACGAGACCTACACCGCACCAGAGCGGTTCCAGCGCATCGCCAGGGAGCTCGGCCTTCCCGCCAGCACCCCGGACGAGGGCGTCGAGTCATACGCGAGCGCCTGCGAACAACTGCGCTCGCGACTCGGGATGCCGGGCTCCTTCCAGGAGATGGGCATCGACGAGACCGTCTTCATGGAATCGCTCGACGTCCTGGCCATGCGGTCCTTCGAGGACCAGTGCGCGCCGGCCAATCCGCGGGTCTCGACCCTCGAGCACATGAAGGAGATGATGGAGGCCTGCTACTACGGCGTCCGTCGGGACGACATCCTGGCCCAGCGCGATGCTGCTGCTGCCCAGGCGAAGAAGCCCGAGGAGGAGCAGGAGAAGCCCGCGTCGCGCGCCCGCAAGGCCAAGAGCTCAAAGGAGACGCCGGCCGAGTAGTACGAACACGGATCAGCCATGTGACCAGTGCTGATCCGTGCCCGACCAAACCGGGTGGGGCGTGTGTCAACAGACGCACGCCCCACCCGGCACTTCATAGCCGAGTGTTCCGCGAACGGTGCCGGTGGTCGGGGCTGTTTGGTAGATCCACAGGCCTGCCAAGGTGAGCACACACATGGGTGTTCCCCCCGGTCAGGGGACGGCCGCGGTCGGCATCTCGTGCGGGATCCCGCTCCGGAGATGGCGACGGCCGCGGTCGGCTCGGCCAGGGCCCACCCCAGCGATCGGCTCCGCCCGAACCGGACTGACGTGCACGCAACCTACGAACTGGGCCGCGGCGGCGCGGACCCTACGGATCGGTGATCGGGGCTGCGCTCGGAGCATGAGTCTCATGCCTTCGTGCAAGACGCGGAGACTGAGGCAAAGGCTGATGGGGACCGTCATCGCGGCCCGACACCAGTAGATGCGGGACACACCGCCCGCCCGATCCGCTGTCGCACCTCCGACGCCGGCGTCATCGCGCCCAGGATGCCGCCCCCACCGCTCCCATCCCCGGCGTGCCGGGTCGTGGTGCTGAAAGCACAGCCCCCACCCGCGCGGCTGAGTGTGCGGCGCAAGTGGGGGCTGCTACTGGGCAGGGCATCAATCAATGGAGTTCGCCGAAGCATTCCTGCCGTGAACTGCGGGATCAGGTGACCAACGGTGACTGGTAGGTCGCCATCACCCTTTCCAGAATTCTTCGATGAACGCCTTCTCCGCCTCGTCGGTCCACGTATCGCCGGGCCCCAACTTTTCGGCGATGTTCGGCATCTTCTCTTTCAGTTCATCGAGCCCCATCAGGGGAAGGTCGTGGATCTGGGGCCAGATGGTGACCTTGCCCGAGTAGCGGCCTTCCACCAGGGCCCGGAGGCCGTCACTAGCCGCCGTCATGCCGCCGATAGCGCCCACGATGGATCCCGGAGACAGAGCACCTTGATCGGCCAGGTCCACCACCTGCTGCTGATCGTGGATGGTCAATCCGGAAGTTCCGGTGTATTGGGCATTGTTGAGGTAGACCGCGCCCAGGTTCAGCGGCGCCAGTGTGCCGTTGGGCACACCGGCGAAGAAGACCAGCATGCCGTCGGGGTTCATCAACGTGTCGCCCTCGGCCATCACAGCGGAAATGGGGACACTGACCACCACGTCGTCGGCCCCTTGGCCGTCGGTCAACTCCATCACGAAGTCGTGGAGGGATTGGTCCTGGGCCTGAGGATTGAACGTGAACAATTCGCAGTCGTTGCTCTCCGCCAGGTGGGCCAGACGATCCTGGAGGCTCTTGAGGCGGTCATCGCTCATTTCCGTGGCGACGATCTTGCTTGGGCCGTTGTGCTGTTGAATGGCACGCTGGACATGCATCAAACCCATGGGGCCGCCGGCGCCCACGAAAACGGTGGTGCCCTTGGAACGCAGATCACAGCGGTTGCGCGCCTCTCCATAGGAGGCGGCGATGTCCGGTCCCTGGCCGCCGAGATAGGCGGTGTAGTCGTAGTGCAGGCGGCCCACGTCGGTGTCCACCAAGCCGTCCAGGGCGGTCTGGCCCACCATGTTGAGGGTGCCCCGCCGGGCGATGTGCTTGGCCACGGCACCCACCGTTGCCGCGGAACGGGGATCGAGCATGACGATATCGTCAAAGCCGGTGCCGTCCGTCACCTCGTCCACCAACGCTTGATAGTCATCCGGGCCGACGCCATCGCGCACGATCTTCTTGGCCGAGGTCTGCTCCACCAGCTTCTTCACTGAGGCGGGCACGTCGGTCATCACGATGGTGTCCGGGGCGTCAAGGCCAGAGGAGAAAAGGTACTCCCGCTCATCTCCGGGCCGGCCCATGATCCACATGATCCCGCCGGTCTGGGGATCCAGGCGGCGGCGTTGGGTGTAGGACGCCATGACACAACCCCAGGGCTCCAGTGTGGAGGCCTCGGCATACCCCATCGTGTCGCTGACGGGCAGCAGGCAGGCGCCATCGTCGGTGTCGAGCATTTCCGCGCCCATCACGTGATACTGGATCAGACCACCGGGAATGGTATAGCCATAGGCCGTACTCTTACCATCTTGATAGATGTCGGGCTGCACGGCCAGCCGCTGGCCGTGGTGATACCGGTCTTTCAGGTTCTCTCCGACCTCGATGACCGTCAGGCTGACCTCGTGCCCCAGTCGGCTAGGGTCCTTACTCAGATCGCGATTGTAGAGTTTCGGGTGGCTGCCACCCTGACGCATGATCTTCACATCGGAGAAGCAGAGTCCCACACTGTCGATGCGCACCAGCATCTGGTCGGCATTGGGTTTGGGGATGGGCAGCAGTTCGGGTTGATCATCCTTGCCCATGTTCTCTTCGCCCGCGCCATACAAATTCCAGGCCCAGCCTTCTTCCGGCACCGTATGATCGGCCGCGCGGTACCTGTCGTACCCTGATTTCATGGTCATGGTTCCTCCGTGTTGAGGTTCTTGGAGCCACCATGGACTGTACCAAGCCCGCTAGTCGGAGGCCTGATCTCCCGAGGCTGATCTCCCCTGACCTGCGCGCTGAGTCCACCGCTGACTGCTGCTGTTGCTGTTGCGTCAGGTTCCCCATGGTTCCGGCAACGTTTGGTCACGTTTGGTCTCGGCCGAGCCGTTGGAGTCCCTGCAGGTCGGCCCAGGAAGCCAGCTGGGCGAGGCTGGCTTCGCCAGCGTGCCTCTACTCTCAACCAGTTCAGATGTCCTGACATGGTGAGCGGGGTAGCGGGTCTGGGTGCTAGACGCGTACGAACTGCCGATTCACAGCCCCAGGCGTCGGCCCGACTGTGTGGTCAGGGAGGGGTCGACCACCATGGAGACGCGGAGCAAGGCGCTGATCGGCGTCACTGTCGTTCTGCTCGTCGTTCTCGGCTCCGCTGGCACGGCGTACACGGTGCACTTCTTCGACCGCGCCCTTCCGCGGACCGCCGTGGGCGGAGTTTAGGTGGGGGGGATGACACGCGAGGAGGTCGCCGCATCCGCCCAGCAGCGCGTTCGATGAGGTCTCGGTGACGTTGCGGCCGGCAGCGGGCAGCACCCGGCACGAGCGCTTGGAGGACCTCGGCTACACCCTCGAGGTCGACGCCACCGTGGCTGCGGTGTTCGCCGCCAACGCGTCCATGTCATCCTACGCAACATCCCTCGTGTCGCCCCGCGACCTCGAGGCCGTCCTGACGGCCGACCCAACGAGGCTGGAGGACGTCGCTGACGAGCTCGGTCGAGCAGTCAGGCGCGGTGGGTACCGAGGCGAGTGTGCGGCGAGCCGAGGACAAGAAGTCATTCGTCGTCACCCCAGCGGTGATCGGCCAGTCCGTCGTCATGGCGAGCCTGCGGGACGTGATAGCAAGCGCCGGGCGGGGACTGACGTCGACGACTGCCAGGGTCGAGTTCATCGACGCGGAGCCTCCGGTCACGACCGCGCACACCCAGGCGGTCGCCGACGAGGCCAACGCGATGGTGGCGCGCGCCGTCACGGTCTCTGACGGAGCCGACGATCACAGCGCGTCCATGGCTCGGAAGGCGTCGTGGGTGAAGATCCCGTCCACCGACGGCGTGCTGGGCACACCTCAGGTGCAGGCAGCGAAGGTGCGGGCCTGGGTCGACTCGCTCGCTGAGGATGCGCAGGTGGCACCCACCAACGGGCTGCGCAATGTCCCGTCCACCGGCCGCGTCCTCACCGTAGTGACCCAGGCTCGCGACGGCCGCGTGGTAGCCAAGGCCAAGGGCGTCGCCGAAGCCGCCGTGCAGGCGCTGGCCGCGAAGTCCGACTACAGCGGCGAGTTCTCCTACCGCAGGGTCGCGCCCACGTGAACCGAGCGTGAGGTCGCCGTAGGCGCCGAGAAGCTGCCTTATCCGGCGGCCAAGGGCGAGAAATGGGTGGACCTCAACCTCACCCGGCACACGACGACCGCCTGCGTGGGGGCAACGACTGTCAAGGGGCCGGTGTCGATGGTCAACGGCGCTCCGGCGACGCCCACCGTTGTCGGCACGGGCGTGGCGCCGTAAACCTGTAGACGAGCGTCGTGGTGGAGGACATCCACGGGAACGGTGGATTGGCGCCTTGAGCCCGATCGTCGGACTTCCGCGTGTCCCCGTCCTCCCCGCGAGGGACGCTGTGCAACGTTCGAGATGCGGAAAGGTGTCCCGGCGATTCGTGGCATCGCCGCGGTGTTGGCGCAGCGCGTCCCGCAGGGGAAAGCTGACCGACCAACGATCCCGGCAGGTAGTCGGCTGAGGGCCGTTCCGGAGGGGATCCTCGCTGGGACATTCTGTCCCCCCGGCGGTAACCGCAAAGGGGCAGTGGCGGCGCCCGCAACGGCAGA
Organism: uncultured Actinomycetes bacterium; assembly: GCA_963781015.1. Lineage (GTDB taxonomy): Bacteria > Actinomycetota > Actinomycetes > S36-B12 > CAIYMF01 > Prado023. Next base: position 34,910 of record CAWAEB010000013.1, read on the forward strand.
GCGTCGGTGGTAGCGTCGATAGCGGGTCAAGGGGGTGCGACATGACTGGGCAAACCGCGCGGAAGATCCCGTGGGGCGGTGTCGTCGGTGCCGTGGTCTTTGGGCTGCTCGGGCTGGTCGTTGGTGCGATCGGGTCGGCGAACTACGTGATCTCGGTCGTGGGTCACCCGGACGGGTATGAAGCCGGCCCCATCGAGGTGTTCCAGTACAGCCCGGTCGGTGGGGTCATCAACGCCCTGATCATGGTCGGGGGTCCCGTCCTGGGGGCATGGTTCGGGTGGGTCGTCGGCAGACGGGGCATGCGCTGAACGACGGCTCAGCAGCCACCTCTGGGTCATGGCCCTTGTGGAAGCGGTGCTGGTACCAGCCCGCCTCGCGGAAGTGCAGGAGGAAGCCAGCCGCCTCGTGTTGTGCAACATGCGATTCCTGGGTCGGAGGTTCCTGCGAGCCCGGTTCGGTCGGCCCCCGCAGCCGTGCATTCGACATCGTGGGAGCAGCGCTGTCGTCGGGTGTTGGACTCGGGATCCGGAGGCCGACACCGTCCACCCGGATCATGCTCCAGGGGAGATCGTGACCGACCGGCAGGTGGAGGTCCTGCGGCCAATGTGCGTGCTCGCTCGTGGCCACCTGAAGGACCCGATCGTCGTCCGAATACCGCATTGAGCACATCGGACGAGACGACCGATCCGAGGCAGAACTCCGCCCCGAGGCACGTTCCCAACTCACACGCGACGCCTCCGCGGGGGCCTCAGCGCGCGACGTGATCCGGCCGCGCAACAGGATGCAGGGCGGATGGCGGCGTGGTCCAAGGCTGGATCAGCACCGATTCGCGCGTCCAATGAAGGGACGTGCATGAGCACCTTGCTGATCACCGGTTTCCCCGGCTTCCTGGGGTCGGCACTGTTGCCGCGGCAGCGCCCCCGGGGGTGGCGTACGCCTGTTTGGCGGAGACGATCGTGCTCGCCCTGTTGGGCCGCTTCGAGACCTACCCCGTGGGGCGCAACATCGAGTGGGAGAAGGTCAAGGAGATCTATCAGCTTGGGCTCAAGCACGGGATGCGACTGGCGGCCATCAGCGGCGTCAACGGGTCCGCCAAGCCCATGCGCTGGCACCGCGCCCAACACCGCGTGAGCAGTGCTGGGTGCGATCCCGACCTCACCGGCGACCTTCGTCCGCCGGAGGCGGTCCTGCCGGACCCGCTACCTCAAGGGAGTATCGGTGTGGCGTCCGACTTCGCGTCCTTGCCGGTCACCGCCGTGTACAACTCGTGGGCGTTGTCCGCAAAGAGCAGGGGCAGTCGGTGGCCGTCCGGGATCAGGTCCTGGTCCACGCCGAACCCCACATGCACGCGGCCGTTGTAGCTGAAGATCGTGATGGTCATGGGGCAGTCACCGGAGGTTGGCGCCCAACCCAGGACGCCCTCGACAGGCGTGCCGGCCAGCGCGATCGGGCCCCTCGGCCCGGGAACGTTGGTCAGCACCCCGACGGCCTTGTTGGCGAAGAAGTTGGTCAGGAACACCCCGATCTGCTCCGGCGAGGTCGCGATCGCACGTTGGACGCCGAACGTGATCACCGCCTCGTGCGACTTCTTGATCTTGTTGATTCGTCGATTGATCTCCGCCAGTCGTTCCTTCGGGTCAGCGATGTCCAGCGGCATCTTCAGCGCTACGAGGGCGAAGTGGTTGCCGAGTTCTTCGGGCATCCCCGGGTCGAACGGCTTGAGGCTCACCGGGATCATCCACATCACCTCGCTGACCGACTCGCCGTGCTCGGCGAGATAGTCCCGAAGTGTCCCGGCGACAACCGAGAGCAGCACGTCGTTGACCGTTGCCCCGGTTCCCCGCCCGACTTCCTTCACCCGGTCCAGCTGCATGGCGTCGACCCAGTGCACGGACTTGGCGGTTCCCGGGGTGCCGCTCCAGCTGGTCTTGACGCTCGGCATCGAGAAGGCCAGCTTCGCGACCGATGCGGCAGTGTTCGGCACCTCATCGGGCACCGGGGCGAGTGCGGTGAAGGCATCGACAAGTTGCCCGGGGTCCCCGATGATGCCCAGCGCATCGTCGAACATGGCCTGCCCATGGCCGACCGCTGAGGAGACGTGTCCTGGCATGCCGGCTATGGCACCCGGGAGGGCCTTTGCCGTACCCACCGGATCGGTGGCGGCCCCGACCGTCCTCCCGACCAGCCCGGCTGCTGCCGACGTCCCAGCGCCCAGGGCGAACTCCGCGGTCGACCGCACCGACGAGACCGCGCCCAGGCCGGCGGACACCGCCTGGCCGCCGAGCCCCGTGGCAACCCCCACCACCGCGTCCAGTGGACCACTGGCGCCGGACTTCGTCGAAGCGTCGAGGCCGCGGCCCCCACCCACCGAGGCGGCAACGCCCATGTCCCCCTCGATCGGATCGCACAGACCGAAGATGACCTGCACCAGGCGCACGCCGTCGGCGATCGCGTGGTGGAAGCGGACCATGACGATGGCGCCCGTCACGCCGTCGTCACGGACCACGTTGTCGATGATGTGGAACTCCCACAGCGGCTTGTCCTTGCTCAGCGGACGACTGCGCTGGGCCCCGACGAACTCCTGCGCCTCGGTGAGTGTGCAGGGCGACGGCAAATCGGCCCTGAGCAGGTGGTTGCTGATATCGAAGTCCGGGTCCGAGACCCAGGACAGGCCGTCGTCGCCCTTCACCGCCTTCGAGGAGAACACCGGGAAGCGCTTCACCAGGCGTTCCTCGACGACGCCACGGACCGCATCCCAGTCCGGCTGCTCGAGGAACCAGAGCACGCCGTCGATCACCATCAGGTTGTTCGGTCGGTCCATGCTGAGCCAGAGTGCGTCCTGGACACTGATCTTTTGGGTGGTCATGCCAGCGAGAGTAGACCCGCAAGGCGCCCGGACGCGCCGCATTGCGCGACCGCGAAGGTGGTCAGGCCGAAGGCGGTCCTCGGGACGGTTGTCGTCGAACGCATGGTCTCCAAGGGCGCGCGAATGGAGCGGACAATCCGAATTGCCCGAGCCCCACCACAGTACCGGCACACTGTGTTGGGGCTCGACCGCGGCGGTTGGTTCGCACCCCTCCCCCGACACGCCGAGGGGATCGCCGCCCACCCGCCACGTCGCACGGATTGATAGGGCAGGCGCTGACAACTCGGGGCCTCAGGGGCCTAGGCGGAGACGGTGGCTGCCAGGGTTTCGGCGGCGCTGTGCTGGGGGGTCCAGCCGAGCAGGTCGTGGGCCTTGGTGGTGTCCATGAGCATCGGCACGCGCAGTGTGTGCAGCCACTCCACCCAGGCAGGTGTGGCCGGCGACATGGAAAGAAGCCGGGAGCTGAGGCCCACCACCGCGTGTGGGACTCGGACGGGCACCGCACCCACGGCCCGGGTGTAGTCGCCCAGCGTCACGGTCCCCGGAGCCGCAAGGTTGTAGGCGCCCGGTGGCCCCGCAGCGAGCACAGCGGCCACGATCGCCGTGGCCACGTCGTCGTGGTGCACCAACTGCAGGGTGACTCCGGGATCGGGCAGGACCGGGCGCAACACACGGGACACCGGCACGACCCGCCGGACCCGACCCAGGCCGGCGCCCAGGGGTCCCTCGAGCCGGGCCGCAGCCAGGCGCCAGGGCAGGAGCCGAACGATCTGGGTGGCTAGCGGCCCGGCCACGATGCACGGGCGCAGGACGTAGACCTGCAGGTCAGTGCCCGCCGTCACGTCGGCGAGCAGTTGCTCGCACTGCGCCTTCTGCGCCGAGTAGGAGTGCTCGGTCGAGCCCCGAACCGCCACGGTCTCGAGGATGGGGACCGGGGTGTCCCGGTGGTAGCCGTAGGCAGCAACTGACGAGGTGTAGACGAGCCTGCGGGGTCGGGGCGAGGCGACGGTCGCCTCAAACACGTTGCGGCACCCGGCCTCGTTCACCGACGCGCTCTGGCCATGTGATCCGAACACCACGAACGCCAGGTGGACCACCACATCCGCGTCGGCCACCAAGGCATCGACCGCGGCCCGGTCCCGGACGTCACCGCGCTGGTACCGGGCCTTGCGCCACCCCCGGGACGCGGGATCGAAGGGACTGCGGGCCATCCCCAGGATCGCGTCCACCGCGTCAACACGTTCGAGGGCGCCCACTACCGAGATCCCCAACTCACCGGTCGGCCCGGTCACGGCCACTGTCAGACCCATGCCGCCACCTCACTGGGGGGCGACCCCGCCGAACACCTTGCGGTCGGAGCACCCCGAGCAGTATGGCGCGGTCGTGGTCGCGCCGTCCATGCTGTTCCCGGACCGGGGCCGATCTGGTGATCAGCCGGCCGGCTCCAGAGCGCGATCCTGACGTTCCCGCCGCAGACAGGGAGCGCAGGTGGGCCAGCGAACTGACCGCATGCCGGGGGCGGGGCGACGGGTCGCGTGGCGCGTGTGACGGGTGGGCGATCAGAACCCGATGACCTTGATGACTCCGCTGCCCTTGGGTTCGAAGCTGTCGTCGACCTTCTGGCAGCGGCGGCATTCCAGGTAGACGCCGCTACCGCCTTCGATCTGGTGCTCTGCGTAGCGGTGGAAGCCGAGCAGACAACGTGGATCCTTCATGGTTCGCTCCTGTCCAGTAGTGGGTGGTGTCCGGGTCCGGGTCACCACCTAGCCTCGTTGCGCCTGTCGCATCGACTCGCGGTCCAGAGGTCCTCGTGACTGCCGTCGACCACCGCGCAATCCGCAAGCACCCCCTGTGATTGCGGAGCGCGAGTCCGGCAAACGGGATGTTCGAAGGAAGCCACCCGCTGGCGGGGCCGCTGAGGCAGAGGGTGGTGTCGATCCGGGGTCATCGTCAGGAGCCTGCGCAGGTGACTCGCGCGGCAGCCAGGTCGTCGGGACAGGTCGGCAGGTCGGCGTTGCCCGCGCGGACGGACTCCGCGACCGCGGACGTGGCGGCGACCACAGCGGCCGGGTTGCGCAGCGGGATCTGGTGGTCGGAGTCGTCCACGATTGCGTACAGGGAGTTGTCCGAGATCGTGGCCGCCTGGAGCTGCAGGTCACTCCAGGTCTCCTCCCAGCCCACGGAGGCGCCCTTCTCGGTCTGTCCCCTGGCCAGGACGATCACGGGCCGGTCGCCCATGTCGGATCCCTCGCCCACGGTGCTCGCGACGGAGTCGGTGTCGACGATGCCATTCTCGCCTTGCCACGGCTCGTCGAGGCCCGGAAGCCGCGGGGACGTCGCGTCGACCAGAACCATGCCCGCGACCAGTTCAGGATGCTGTGCCGCAGCGGATTGGGCGACGAGCCCACCGTAGGACCACGGGACAAGGACGAAGGGGCCGGTTTCGCCGTGGACCTCCAGCATGTCGAGCATCTCCTCGGCATGCTGCTCCGGGGTGCTGTGCGGGGCGGCACCGCGCCGCACGGGCGACAACCCCATCCCCGGTCGATCGAACAGGCAGACACGGTTGGATTTGGCCTGCTCCTGCGCCACCAGCGACCAGTACGCCGCCGCCGGGGAATCCCACCCGTCGACGTAGACAACCGTCGGCGCGCCCTGCCCGACACAGGAGGATGCCTGCTGCACGCCGCCGGCGTCGACCATGCGCCAGGGCATCGAGGTGGCGGTCTGCTTCCACTGCTGCCATGCGGACTCGTCCATGCCCCAGTTGGTCTCGGCCTGGAGGTCGTTGGGAAGCATGTCGGCGACAGCGTCGGCCGCGATCGCCGCGCCGATGGATCCGGATGGGGAGGGCGTGGGACTGTCCGGGCCGCCGTGGAGCATCCCGCGATGAGGGCGGCCGCGCAGATCGGTGCAGCCAGGTGCCCGCGACGAGCGCCCGCAGCCATCAGGACAGCCCGTCGCTCAGCATCAGGCCGGCGGTGATCACCAGTCCCATCACCCCACCGATGGTCAGGACCATGCCCAGCCCGGGGAGCGGACCCCACATCCCCAACAGGAGTCCGAGGGCGAGCACCACCAGGGGGACCAGGAACGGCCCGCCTGCGCCGTTGTCGAGGCGACTTGCGCGCTCGAGCCGAGGACTGCGTGGCCCACGTCGTCGGAGTACTGCCGGCGATGCAGGTCGCTGGTGTCGTAGTGCCCCATGATCGGCTCCTCCCGGCGAGGGTGCGTCCGTACTGGGAACGGTAGGCGCGTGAACGGATCTCGCACATGACCACTGTGCGTCATCCTCAGGCGCGGCCCGGGACAGGGCCTTGATAGTCAGGATTGACCATGCGAGCCTGTGACCAATCCCCGCGGGAGGAGGACGTCCATGACAGTCGCACGCCGCCTCCGAAGCCCCCCCTCGCCCTCCCGCAGTGGTGGGCGCATCCCGAGGGGCCGCAGTTCGTGGGACGAGCCGACGAGCTGCTCGTCCTCGAGGGGGCGTGGCGGGCCGCTGTCGCCGGACGGCGGCAGGCCGTGCTCGTCCTCGGAGAGGCCGGGGCCGGGAAGTCCCGGCTGGTCGCTGAGGCCAGCGTGCGGTTCGCCGAGCATGGTGCCGCGGTCCTCGTCGGCTGCTGCATGCCGGATGCGCCGGTCGCATACGAGCCGTTCCGTGCGCCGCTGGGCCGTCTCCTGGAGGACCTCGGCGGGGAACGCCACCGGACCCGAGCTGGATGCTGTGCGCGATCTGCTGGCTGCGCCCCCGTGCGGGGCAAGGGACCCACCGCCCGGAGAGGCACTCGCGCGCGCGCTCCTGAGGCCTTCGAAGCCGTGGTCTCGCGTGCTGCGGCGGGCGTCCGCCGAGCGTCCCGTCGTCCTGGTTGTCGAGGACCTTCACTGGGCCACGCCATCGACCATGGACCTCCTCGGCTGGATCGTGAGACGTGCCCCCGACTGGCGCACATGCGTGGTCCTGATCACCTCGCGCAACACCCGCCCGGACCTCTCCGACGCGCTGCGGGGGACCTTGACCGAGCTGTACCGCCAACCCGGGGTGAGCACCGCTCGAGCTCAGCGGTCTGACCACCGAGGACATCGGTCGCATGGTGGTGGCCGAGGCGGGCATCGACCCTGCCCGGGCCCCGGAGATGGCTGACCGGTTGCTGGCCCAGACTGCGGGCAACCCGTTCCTGCTCCAGGAGATCTGCCGGGACCTGCGCCGGCGTGGCGATCCCGGTCCAGCCGGATCCGCGCTGCACGTCCCGGAGACGGTCCGGGAGCTGTTCGGCGCCCGGATCCGGGCGTTCCCGGACGCCGAGCGCCGGGTGCTCGAACTGTCGGCCGTGCTCGGTGAACGATTCCCCACCTCGCTGCTCGAGGCGGTGACCGCGTCCGCGGTCGAGACGATGCCCGCCCTCGACCGGGCACTCGACCTCGGGCTGCTGATCCCACTGCCCGACGAGCAGGGCTTCGGGTTCCCGCACGCCCTCGCGCGCCAGTCGGTCCTGGACCTCACGCCGCCCGCCCGGTTGGCCGCTGGGCACGGGCGTCGTCGCTGATGTGCTCGAGGCCAGGTCCGGGCAGACACTTGCCGGAGGTGCAGCGCCTGGCCCACCACAACCTGAACGCGTACGGCCGGGTGGACAAGGCTCGCCACTACCTGATCCGGGCCGCCGAACTCGCCGACTGCTCGTGGGCGTACGTCGAGGCGGCGCAGCACTACCGGCGCGCCGCTGAGCTGTCCGACACCGCGGCGGAGCGGCACAGGCTCCTGCTGTGCTCCGCGGACGCCCTGCAGAGCTCCGGTGACTACGGCGGCGGCCCGAGACGATCGCCGAGCAGGTGACCAGCGAGGCGGTCGACGCCGGCGACACGGCTCGCTGCGGCCACCCTGGTCGAGACCGAGGCCACGCTCCTGGGCGGTGACCTGCACGCGGTGCAGCTGCTCGTCGAGGCCCTGGCGCAGTACCCACGTGACCTGCGCGATCCCCACTACCTGCGCGGGCTTGTCGGGCTGAGTCGCGGCCTGGGTCAGGTCCTCGACTCACCGGACGCCGTCCGGCTCTACGACGCTGGTCCTGGCCGAGGCCAGGCGCCTCGGCGACAGCCGGGTGGTCGCCCACGTGCTGGCATGCGGCCTGCCGCTGGCTTTCGGGCGGCCCGGGTCGCACGGACGAGGCCCTGCGGGCCGCTCGGGAGCTGACCGCGTCGGCGCGTCCCGGTGATGCCCAGAAGCTCGGGGCCTCAGGCTTCTTCCGGTGCCTCCTGGGGTTGCGCGCCGGGCAGCATGGAGGACGTCCGCGCCGGGGTGGTCGACTACCGGCTCGCCTACGACCTCGGCGGGCACCTGTGGTTCGCCTACTGGCCCGAGGTCGTCGAGTTCGACCTGAGGTTCATGCGTGGCGACTTCGCCGGCGCGTCGCAGGTCGCTGCCTGGCTCCGGGACTGGATCGTCGAGCGGCACGGCGTGCGACGCGGTGGCCCACTACGGGGTGCACATGTTCCAGATCCACCGCGAGACCGGCCAGCTCGGCGGGGCTCGGAACGTGGTCACCGGCCAGGAGCCGGCCTCGGGTTGCTGGGCACCGGCCCGGCTGGCCCTCTACACCGAGCTGCGGCATGGCGCGACCGGCGCGCCGGCTGCTCGACACGCTGGCCGATGAGGACACGCTGCGCACGGAACCGCGCACGGAGTACATGCCGACTGTCCTGGCCTACCTCGTGGAGGCAGCGCCTGTTCCTCGACGACCCGGTGACATTGCGCAGGCTTCGACCCCTGGTCGCCGAGCATCGCGGGCCTCAACCTCGTGTCCGACCAGTTCGTCGCACTCAGCGGGGCCGCGGACCGCTACCTCGGGATGATCGATGCCACCCTCGGCGACGCCGATCCGATCCCCGTCCTTCGACGCCGCCGCCGAACTGGCCCGGCGTTGCGGCTTCGCGGTCGACCTCGCGCTGACCCTGACCGCCCGGGCTCGCCACCTCGCACGGATCCACGGCCCCACGGCGCCCGACGTCGTCGACGCCGTCGCGCAGGCGCGCGCCCTCGCCGGAGCCGATCGGACAGCACCGGGTCCTTCGGCCCTCCCCGGGCTCACCGCACGCGCCCCGGGACCACGACCGGGCCCGACAGCGGACTCACCCAACGCGAACTCGAGGTGCTACGCCTGCTGTGCCAGGGTGCATCCAACCGCGAGATCGCCGACGCACTGTCCATCAGCGAGAACACCGCCGCGAACCACGTGCGCTCGATCCTGACCAAGACCGGCAGCGCGAACCGCACCCAGGCCGCGATGCTGGCAGTTTCCCGCGGCTGGGTTCCGCCGGCCTAGAAGGGCTGGTCGGGCGCGTCGGCGTGGACCTGGCCCGCCAACCCGGGCACCGCGCACGACCTCGTCGGTCAGTGCGACGAGCGGCTGCCTCGACCGCGTGGCTGGCCGCGGCCTCGCGGTCGTCGTCAGTCGACTCGGTCCGGTACGTCTTCCCGGGCTCGGCGATCAGGAAGCTGCGGACCCACCGGGCGTTCTCGCCCTCGCTCCCCTCGCCACCGGGGGCTGCTGCCCCGGGGCCGACCTTCGGTACGTTCACCACAGCAGGACAGTATTGCCCGTGGTGGACTCGTGCGCCAGGCGTGCGGGCGGCCGGCCGGCGACGACCATCTCCGGGGAGGTCCGCGCCTACCGAGTTCGGTGTGGGAGCGGGGGCTTGACCGCGTGCAGGGTGTAGGTCAGGGGCAGCCGCCAAGGTCGATCGAACAGCCGGTACTCCCCGTCCACGGGGCCATCCATCAGCCCCGGGATGGCATCCCAGGGGACGCTGTCGTGCTCCTCGAGCATGGTGATCGTCATCCCCCGGGCGAGAAGAGCTGTGACGATCTGGCCGAGTCCATGGTTCCAGGAGTGAGTGGCATTGTGCGTGAACTCAGCGTCTGTCTGCACGTAGGTGCCAGGCTCCTCCAACCGGGTGGGTTCCGTCACCTCGAAGTACGGGTACTCGACAACCAGTCGGCGGTCGTGTGGACTGTCATCCAGGGCCCACAGCATCGGATGTGCCTCGCGCAGGAACAACCGCCCGCCGGGAGCGAGCAGGTCCGCGACCACGCCGGCCCATCGGCTGATATCCGGCAGCCAACAGAGGGCCCCGATCCCGCTGTAGACCAGGTCGAACCGTTCGGCACCAAGTTCCTCGACGGCGTCGTAGACGTCGCTGAGGACAAACCCCACATCGTCACCGGACCGCGCAACCATGCCACGGGCCGCCCGCACCGCCTCGGCCGAGAAGTCCAGGCCGACCATCGTGGCTCCCAGCCGGGACAGCGACACCGTGTCGGTCCCGAAGTGGCACTGCAGATGGACACCGCGCACACCGGTGACGCTGCCCAGCCGGGGCAGATCGAAGCGCACCGTGCTCGACAACCGCTGCGGGTCGGCGATCATCTCGTCAACGCCGTAGTCAGGCGACGCGACATGGGCGGGGACCCGTTCCTCCCAGTGAGCAAGGTTCACCGCACGCGACTCGCCGGACCTCCACCGATCGCTGTCGAACGGCTCACCATCCCCACCGACCATGAACGCAGGCTAACCAGCACGCCGGCCCAATGCCTGGCCCGAGTGGGCTGCGCCCGAAGCCCGCAAACACGTGGACCGGTGACGGCGACGGCACGTCCGGTTCACTCTGGGGAACTCAGCCGCCTCCGCGGCCAGGTGGTCCGCGCCGGACGAGGTACGCAGCTCTCGCCTGGGCATGGTCAGTGAGAGCGCGAGGGCGATCGCGGCGGCCACCAGTGCGACCATGAACGCAGCCGCCGTGGCCTGGGACATGGCGTCGACGAAGGCGTCGAACAGCGCGGGGGCGGTGTCCTTGAGCGTGTCGAGGTCCATCGGGCCGATCGACGCCCTGGCCTCTTCCAGCGCCGTGGGATCCGCCGCGTCGGGCAGCAGATCCCGGAACGTGGTGGCCAGCACGGCGGTTGCGGCGGCGACCCCGATGGTCTGGCCCATGGAGCGGATCAGCGACAGCGAAGCAGTACCCACCCCGAGGTCGCGCACCGGGATCGCGTTCTGGGCGGCCACCGTGATGACGTTGTTGCAGATGCCCAGACCTGCACCGGCAACCATCCCGGCGACCAGCACGTAGGACGTTGTGTTGTTCTGATCCAGCCGCGAGAGCAGGAGCGCGGCCACGGTCAGGGCGGCGGTCCCGCCGATCAGAGGCTCCTTGTAGCGCCCGGACTTCGAGATGTAGCGGCCGGTCAGCACTCCCAGCAGCACCGTGGACAGGGTGATCGGGAGCATGGCGAAGCCCGCCTGGGCGGCGGGGATCCCGGCGACCAGCTGCAGGAACGAGGGGACAAGGAAGAACACGCACAGCTGGGCAGCCGAGACCGTGGCGCCGATTGCCGCTGCCACGGCGTACGGACCCTGGCGGAAGAGGCGCAGCGGCACCAGGGGGTTGGCGGCCCGGGTCTCCCGCCACACGAACAGTCCCAGGCCCGCCAAGGAGACCGCCAGCAGGAGCAACGCCTCGCGAGAGGCCCACTCGAACCGCGCGCCGCCTCCCTCGAACAGGGCCAGCAGGCCCAGCAGGGTGGCGGTGAGCAGCACCACCCCGGCGTAGTCGAGCCGCAAGGGGTGCGCGGGTGACGGGGACGTGGAAGTTCCGATGGACCAGGAACAGGCTGGCGAGGCCGATGGGCACGTTGATGAGGAAGATCCACGACCAGCCCGGGCCCTCCGCCAGCGCGCCGCCGATGATCGGCCCCAGCAGCATCGCCGAACCGAAGACCAGACCCGTGAACCCCGCATACCTCCCCCGCTCGCGGGGGCTGAACAGGTCCCCCATCGCGGCCAGGCCCAACGTCATCAAGCCGCCCGCGCCGAGCCCCTGGGCTGCGCGGAGCAGGATGAGCGCGTCGATGTTCGGCGCGAGCGAGCAGGCCACCGAACCGATCAGGAAGATGCCGACCGCGGTCATGAGGAGTCGCCGGCGCCCGAAGGCATCGGAGAACTTCCCCCACACCGGCGTGGACAGCGTCGCGGTCATCAGGTAGGCCGTCATGATCCAGCCGGCCTTGGACCCCGCGTCCAGATCAGCGGCCATCGTCGGCAGGGCGGTCACCACGACGGTGCCGTCCAGCGCTCCCATCGACATGCCCAGCAAGATCCCGATGAACGCAGGTATCGGATTCAGGGTCCGGGGCACGCCCCGCAGCGTATCGACCGGCCCTCCCGGATGAGTGTCGATGTCCGGGGAGGGCCTGCCCAACCGCCGAGAGGCCCTTTGGACCGCAGCGGTGATGGGCTCCGTCTGATGGTCAGCGCACCCGTGAAGGCTCAACGCCCGGACAGCACCAAGTCCTCGAGCCGGGTGTAGCTGGCCTCCATGCCACCCGTCATCCCGGTGGCCAGCACCATGTCGCGGACCTCGGCGCTGGGGTAGGTGATCAGCAGGGACAGCAGCGTGCCGCCCTGGACCGGGGTCAGGGTCATCTCGTTGGTGGTCCCAGGGCCGTCCATTCCGATCATCTGCTCGCTCGTCACGGCCCGGTGCGGCGCGCTGGACTCCAGCAACTCCCCGGTGAAACCGAAGCGCTGCGATCCGTCGGCAGCCTCCCACTCATAGCGGTACTGCTCCCCCACGCCGTAGGCAACCTCGCACACGGGCATGGTCCAGCCGTCCGGGCCGAGCAACCAGCGCTGCATCAGGGCGCGCTCGTGGTGCGCAGCCCACACCTGCTCCACCGAACCCCGGATGACCCGGCTGACCCGCACCTGGGTGTCGCTGAGGATCTGCGCCTCGCACACCCTGCCTGCCACGAACGACGTGAGATCGGCCAGGACATCGTCCATCTGGCCCATCGCAGCCCGCAGCCCCTCCTCCATGCCCATTGCGCTGAGCTGCTCGAGGTCCTCCACGGAGCCGAAGTGCGTGGTCGTAGACACCTGCGAGCCCGTGTCGGTGGCGGCGAAGCGGAACACCATCCGCATCGAGGGCATCTCGAGGTTGGCGGTTCCGTCCGGGTTGGCGAACCCGTCACGGACCTCGAAGGAGGCCAACGGCTGCACGTCCAGGTACTCCCAGTACCCGCGGGACACATCTCCCTCCGGGCCGGTCATGGTGTAGTCGCTGCGACCACCGGCCACCATGTCGTGACGGGTGAACCGGGCCGGGTAGGTGGGCGGGCCCCAGAACAGCTCGAGCTGCCGCGGATCGGCGTAGGCATCCCAGAGCCGGTGCAGCGGGACCGGGAAGTCGGCCACGACAGTCATTGTCAGGGCGGCGGGGTGCTTGGTGACGGAGGTGATGGGCACGTCGGGTCCTTCGGGTGAGAGGGGATCGGTCAGGGGAGGTCGTCGGCGAGAAGGGCGTCGAGTCGGGCGACCCGCTCCACCCACAAGTGCTCGAACCGGTCGAGCAACAGCTGCGCCCGCTGGATGGCTTCGGGGTTGCCCCGGACGAGGCGCTCTCGGCCGTGGGGATGCTTGGTGACCAACCCTGCCTCCTCCAGGCGGGCGACGTGCTTCTGCACTGCCGCGAACGACATGTCATAGCTGCCGGCCAACGCCGAGATGGTCACCTCACCCGCCAGGGTCCGCCGCACGATGTCGCGACGCGTCCTGTCGGCGAGGGCCCGGAAGATCCGGTCCACCTCGTCGTCGGAGAGCTCGGCCCGGGTGGGCACATATACAACCACAAGGTTGTACGTTACCGGGTGCCGGCGTGGCGCGCAAGCAGTCGCGCCACGCCGACGAGCGCAGCTCCGCCGGACTGGGCCCGCGCGGTCTGCTCGTCCACAAAGAGGCAGAAGGCTGGACGACGCCCAATCGCGCAGGACGGTCCTCTGCCCGACCGAGCCGGAACCGGCAGCCCACGAACCTGGGCACGGCGCCCCGAGTGGGTAGCGTGCGACGCATGCCCATCAAACTCGAGAACGTCGGCATCGCCGTCCGCGACCTCGAAGCGACGATCGCCTTCTTCACCGACCTCGGTCTGACCGTCCTCGGCCGTGACACGGTCAGCGGCGAGTGGACCGACACCGCCGTCGGCCTCGACGGCAACCACGCCAAGATCGCGATGCTCCAGACGCCGGACGGCAGCGGTCGCCTCGAGCTCTTCGAGTACATCCACCCCGACGCGATCGAGACGGAGCCCACCCGGCCCAACGAGATCGGCATGCACCGCGTCGCCTTCTCGGTCGACGACATCGACGAGGCCCTCGAGATCGCCGCGAGGCACGGCTGCCATCCGCTGCGCGGCGTGGCGACCTACGAGGACGTCTACAAGCTCACCTACGTCCGCGGCCCCAGCGGCATCATCGTGATGCTCGCCGAGGAACTGAAGAAGGGCTGACCGCGCGCGCCGTGCCGGCATCGACGCTGGCCCGCAGCAGGGATCCTGCCCCTCAGCCGACCTGGTTGAGCTGTCCACGACCCGGAACAGGTCTCCGCGGTCGTACCAGTTGACCGCGATCATCGACGGCTTGCGGCCACGCTCGACCTCGCAGTCATCGATGCGGGCCTCGAGCACGGCGTAGGCGTTGACCTCCTCCGCGCTGGAGATGAGCGTGGTGAAACCGGCCAGCCAGTGGTTGACCACGAACAACGAGTGGGTTGGGTGGCCCCGCTTGATCGTGCACGTGAAGTCCTGCGCCGACCGGAACGTGTACTCCGTGTCCTGGACGAGGTCGAAGCCCTGGTGCAGGTAGGGGAACTGCTCCCCTCCCCCGGTGTTCTCCATCTTGACCACCAGGCGCTTGTTGGACTCGATCATCTCGCGCAGCGTTGGCCACTGTGCCCCGTCTGGATGCACGTAGGCCTTGTCGGTGAGTCCTGCTTTGCGTAGGACCGCGTCGGTGTCCGCCGGGGTCACCGTGTCCTGGATGAACAGGACGACGACCTCGCGGGGGTTGGCGTCCATCCAGTCGTTGAGCCGGTCCATGGTCGGCTGCATGGGGGTGGCGCCGATCTCGCAGACCGTGTGGCAGAAGTACGGCTCGACGGGCCCGCTGGGCTTCGAACTGCGCACGAGGTCGATCGTGCGCCGGATGGAGGCAACGACGTCGGCGCCGTAGGTGGAGGTCAGGGCCGCCTCGGCCTCGGCAACGGACTGATCGGCGGTCAGGGCACCGCCATCGGCAGTCGGCTGGCCGTACCACGTGTCGACCAGCAGCCCCCGGATTCCGTCATCGAGCGAATCGACCATGTCCTTGGGCTGCTCAGCGAGGAACCAGGTCCCGTCCGCGACGGACATCGAGTTGTGCGACGCGGGCATCACGACCTCGTCGAAGCGTCGGTCGCACAGCTCGGAGTGGCCGTTGCACGCGTCCGTATCGACCGCAGAAGCGGTCGCCAGTGCGGTGTCCTGAGGGAGGTTGCCCGGGATCACCAGTGCGGCGAGGACCACCAGGCCCGCGGCTCCAGCGGCGACCGGGATCAGCCAGGCGGCGCTCCGTCGCTGGCCCTCCGGTGGGATCGGACCCGCCTCGGCCAGGGCGGCTTCCCGCTCGGCGTCGTCAGCTGCCCGGGAGCGCTCGGCGATGACGTCCAGTTCGGTGACCCCGTAGAGGAGCACGACCAGGCCGGCGACGACAGCGACTGCCTCGGAACTGATGGCGGGGAAGAGCACGATAATCAGCCCCACGGCGATGACCACCATGGCCCGCAGGATCGCCAGGGAGGTGGCCCGGGGCCGTCGACCAGCCACGGCCATTGCGGCCCGGGCGGTGTCCTCGACGTCCACCTGCGGCAGTAGCCCGCCTGCCGCGGCGATGACGAGCCCACCGATGACACCGATGGCGACGAACCGGATCGACAGGGGTTCGCTGAAGACCTGCATGGCGGAGCCGATCACCGCCCCCCTGAGCGTGGTGTCGTCCACGAGCGCCCCACCGATGTTCAGGCCGAGCACGATCAGGCCCAGGAATCCTGCGACCACGACCATCATCCAACCCAGGCGGATCAGTGCCAGACGGCGCCTCGGCGCCAGCCAGAGCCCGAGGAGGATCAGGACCAGGCTGATCACCGGCACCACCCAGGCCAAGGCGGACACCGCCTGGATGACGGGGATGATCTGACCGGCGATGCCCTCCTGCCCGCCGACCTCAGCAAGGGTGACGTTCAGGTTCGCCGGAAGCACGGTGGCGGCCTGGGGCACGAACCTGTCCAGGGCCGTCGTGATCGTGGCCCCCAGGTCGGCCACCTTCAGAACGGCCGAGTCGCTGCCGGCCTCGGTGAGTGCACCGTGGAACGAACGGATGGCCGGGGTGAACACACCGTCGAGGATCGGGCTGCCGACCACGGCCGCCGCACCTGCCGCGATCGCGGGCTCCACAGCGACCAGATCCGGCTGCGCATCGAGCGCGGCCACGGCGATCGCGTCACCGATCTGGGTCTTGACCGCCTCGTCCTGACGCACCTGGTTGACCAGTTCGGCGAAGTTCGCCCCGTTCACGACGGCGGCATTGAGCCATCCCAGGATTCCGGTGAGGAACAGCCCGACCGCGCCCAGCGTGAGGAAGATCTTGGACCACGTCTGGCTGCGTGGCGTGCTCATGGTTCCTCCCCGGGCGATGCGGTGACTGCACAGTATGGCCCGGATGGGGTGGATCGGTGGGAGCGCCGCCAGGACGCCGACTGCCGCTCACAGCAGCCCACGCGCCAACGCGTCCCACGAGGTTCCTCCCGGCACCCCGCGGGACGTTCCCCGCCGTCAGGTTTCAGCGCAGCGCAGCGTCGATGGCCCGGCCGTGCGCCGTGAGCGCCCAGATGATGGCCACGTCGATGGCGATCACCAGGATGCTCCACAGCGGGTAGTAGGGCAGCCACATGAAGTTGAGCACGGCGCTTACCCCGGCCAGGACGATGGCCGCCCACCGCGCCCAGGGTGCACCCCTGAACAGGAAGATTCCGGCGACGATCAGCAGCGCACCGAAGGCCAGGTGGACCCATCCCCAGGTGGTGACGTCGAACTGGAAGACGTACTTCTCGCCGACCACGTAGAAGCTGTCGTTGACGATGGCGATCAGGCCCTGGATGGCCTGGAAGACGCCCACCATGATCATCATGGTGGCTGCGAAGAAGGCGAAGCCGACCGCGGTGTCAGAACCGGTGCCGGACTGGATTTCGGATTTCTTGGTTGTCATACGCCGAACACTTCCCCTATGCGC
Organism: uncultured Actinomycetes bacterium; assembly: GCA_963781015.1. Taxonomy (GTDB): domain Bacteria; phylum Actinomycetota; class Actinomycetes; order S36-B12; family CAIYMF01; genus Prado023. The sequence continues at coordinate 51,928 of CAWAEB010000013.1, forward strand.
CGCTTCCTACCTCACCCGAACCGGGTGAAATCGCCGCACGGTCGGGCGCCGGCGGCCGCCGCGAGCACCGGAGCGGGCGCACCAACCGATCAGGGGTGACGCGGCGCCGGCCACCGGCTGGCATCACCCGGCAGGGCATGATGACGCGGTGAACGAGCTGGTAACGGGCGCGCCGAGCCTCACGAACCGCCGCGATGCCGGCTGGGTGCTGCGCCGCTGCGCGCGGCGCGGCCATGTGTGTGCCTTCGTCGACGACGCTGGGCTACGTCCATCGACCGGTCCGCTCAGCGGTGCACCCAACGGCGCAGCAGTCCTGCGCTGCCTGCGATGCGGGACGTGGGTGGCCTGTGATGAGATCGCCGTGGCCGAGGTGCTCGGAACGGCCGAGGTCGGTGCGCACGTGGCCGATCTGCCCCTGCCGGCCCGCGGTCCGCATGGCCGGCGCTTCGGACTGCTCAGGCTGCTGGCCGTGGAGCGCGGGGTGCGGGGCCTGCTCATGATCGTCGCTGGCATCGCGGCGTTCCAGGTGGCCGACTCCCGGGCGTCGTTGCTCGACTGGATCGAACGCCTGGCGGTGGCGGCCCGACCGCTCGGTGAGCAACTCGGGGTGCACCTGACGGACTCGTGGCTCTTCACGGAGATCGAGAAGTACCTCGGCGGATCTGGTGACCCGCTGCGGCTGGCCGGCCTCGGCCTCCTCGCCTATGGGGTCCTGGAGATCATCGAGGGGATCGGCCTATGGGGCGGCTTGCGCTGGGCTGAGTACCTCGCGGTGATCGCCACTTCGGCCTTCGTTCCCCTGGAGGTCTACGAGTTGGTCAACAGGCCCACCCCGCTCAAGGGGGCGGCCCTCGCGATGAATGTGTTCGTCGTGATCTACCTCGTGTGGAAGGGCCGGCTGTTCGGAGTGCGCGGAGGTCACGAGCAGTTCCTCGCCGAGGTGCGGGATTCGACTCTGCTGGCTGATGTCCTGCGCTCGATGGGCCGGTCGCCCGAAGAACTCACGTCCGTGCGGATCGTGTGACATCTGCCCCTGCTGGTGTCGGTTCCGACCGTCGGTGATCCGGGCCCGGACCCGCCCCCGCTGAGGAGGCGCGGTCCACGGCGGTGAGCAGGATCAACTGGATCGGGATCACCAGGGACAGTCCGATCAACGGCACGCCCAAGACCGCCGCCATGATGAGGACGGTTGCGGATGCAAGACCGGTGATGACCTGTACGCGGACAGCGGCGAGCCCCGGTAGGAGCGAGACCACCGCGACGAACAGGGCCAGCGGGATCGCCACCGCAAGACCGCCCGCTTGGTCGTCACCACCAGCAAGGTCCACGGCCGCGGCCATCCCGGCGCCGACTGCGGCTGCCGAGGCGAAGATGACGTAGTGACCGTACCCCCACAGGAAGGCCCGCCTGGCGGAGCCGCCCTCGAATGCCATTCGAGCCGTGGTCACCGTGGCCGCCGCCGGCTTGCTGAAGTACAGCCACCACATGCTGCACACGATGATCACTCCTGCGACCCCCGTCACCACCAGGTCTGAGGTGCCGTCACCGGAATCGCTGGTCGCCTGGAAGGCCAGGAAGATGGCCAAGATGCTCTCACCCAACACGATGATGGTGAGCAGGCCGTACCGTTCTGCGATGTGGTGTGGGTGCCATGGTGTGGCACCGGAGCGCTCGGCCCACAACGGCAGCATCAACTCCAGGGCCATCAGCAGGAGGAATCCCAGCATCTGAAGGCCGGACGGCACCAGCAGCCACAACACCCAGCCGACCTGAAGCACCGTGATCCCACCCGCGTAGGACAGACACGTGCGGCGCCTCCTCCCATCGCCAGCAGCCGCACGCAGCCACAGACTGACCATCGCCAGGCGCATGATGACGTAGCCCAACACCACGCCGGTGAACACCTGGTCCTCGAACACCGCCGGGATCGCCGCTGCGACCACCAGGACTCCTGCGATCTGGACGAAGATGGCCAACCGGTACCACGTGTCGTCGCTGTCGTACGCGGAGGCGAACCACGTCAGGTTCATCCACGCCCACCAGATCGCGAAGAACACCATCAGGAAGCTGACGATCCCGGTGGAGACGTGATGCTCCACCTCAGCGTGGTGCAGCTGGGCCGCTGCCTGGGCGATGGCGACCACGAAGCACAGATCGAAGAACAGCTCCAATGGCGTCGAAGTCCGACCGGATTGCGTCGGCGATCTCGGGACCAGGCTCATAGCGACCAAGCATCCCGCATGGTCGGCCTCCGTACATCGCGAAACGGCGCGGCCGCCACGGTGGGTGGTGGCCCCGAGCAACGCCCGGGCCATTGCCTGCGGGCTGGTGCCGGGGATAGCGTCGCCGCCACAAGTTGACGAGCCGTCGGGCGCGTATCAGGCGACCGACACCCATCGATGAGGATCGGAGTGGCGACATGGGCTTCTTGGACAAGGTCGGCGCCCTTTGGAGGCAGGAGTCGCAGCGGTGTGTTCACGGCTGGGTCCAGTCCCAGCCCCCCTCCGCGACGATCCAGCCCGGGGCGGGCAACCACTACCTGCAGGTGCGTCTGACCGAGATGTCTCTGCGCTTCTCCCGCACGAACTTCGCCGACCGGATTCCCCTGGTGCAGAGCACCATCGGCTGGCCGATGGGCGGCGAGCGGATCACCGTGGCTCAGACCATCGATCACACCAGGTTCTCCCGGACGGCCAACGCCGAGGACGCGCCCGAGTTCGCGGTGTACCAGGTCAACGACCTGGCACTGAGCGGCGAACTTCCACTCAACGGCGGCGACGTCGACGTCACCGTGGCGCTGCTGGCCGCGCCCGGGTCATCGCTGCTCGACCGCGCCACGACGTTCCTCACCGACATCGCCACTCTCACTCTCGTGCCGCAGCTCTCAGTCGCCGCGCCGGTCGCAGCCAAGATCGCGAGCGGGGTTGACGAGCTCCTGGGCAACGAGGACGTCGCAGGAGTGCTCGCGTTCACCACGTCTGTCCCGGCCGACCAGCCGCGCGCCGGCTTCTACCTGGTCACTGATCTGCCGGCGCAATCCAGCCAGGACCTTGCGAGGTTCACGGTCGCTGACCACGGCCTGCTGCACTGGTCGGACCAGGAGCAGGCGTGGCGACCTGCATCCGGCTTCAGCTACCTGCTGCTCGAGTTCAGCGTCGAGGGTGCCAAGCCCACGAGGTGGACCGAGCTCCCCGAGATCACGGATCTCAGCCAGGCAGCTCTGCAGCGGCTGGCCCAGGCAGCCTCGGACACCGATGTTGCGCAGGCTGCTCCCCAGATGAAGCTGGCGGCGATGAAGGCGCTCTACAGCCCCGATCTGGCCCACGTCGACCGTGATCCAGCGGCCCAGGCCCTCATCGACCAGTGGAAGCAGCAGGTGGCCCGGATGGCCGAGCTCCGGTCAACCCGGCGCTCGGTCACCGCCCGGGACCTGACCCCCGGGGCGGCGAGGTCGCCCGTGGTCGACGAGGCCGAACGTGTCAGCAGGGAACTCGATGATGTTGTCGGCGGTATCCGCGTGGGCGAGGTCGATGTGACGGCGCGTGACGTTGCCGGCGCGGTCAAGGGCATCGTGGCCTCGAAGGGTGCTGACCCGGCCGGACCACACCGACTTCGCCCCGTCGTCCCCCACCGGTAGATCCACGGTCCAGGTAGCGCCTGTTCGATCGCCCATCGGCTAGGCGTCGGTCCTGATCGCTGGGTGGCTGACCACGAGATGGCGCTCATCAGCAATGGGGCATCTCCGAAGCGCGGGATCATCGAGGCTACGGAGCTGAACCGTCCCGCCGAGCGGCCGCACGAGCCGCAGGCAGTCGGCTGCACTCAGGCCGGCACCAGTCGACCAGTCTCCCTCGACCAGGATGAGTTGGCCGCCCACTCGAAGCAGCCCCAGCCAGTTCCTCAGCGCGGCCGCCGGATCGGGCAGCGCCCACACGACGTGCCGGCTGAGGACGACGTCGAACGACCGGCCGGGCAGCAGCGGGTCTGTGGCATCACCTTCGATGAACCAGACGGCCATCGACTGGGCCCTCTTCCGCGCGATGCCCAACATGCCCGCAGAGAAGTCGACACCGTGGACGTGGTGGCCCGCTTCGGCCAGAAGCACAGACAGGGTGCAGGTCCCGCATCCGCGATCAAGGCCGCGTCTTCCCTGTCCCACAGCGCCGGCAACTCCGGTTCCACGGTCCGATCTTGTCAGTCTTGGCGCCAGCCCGAGCGCAACCACCCTCACAGAGGGATCGGTCAGCCGATCCGGCCCATGATCGCGGCGGCCTGAATCAATACCGGGAGCGCCGTTGAGTCATTGCTGCGGTCGCAGCAGGAACTTCTGCCCGGTGGCCTGGCGCGCACAACGCTGCAGCGTCTGGACGTCCAGGGCCTCGCGCAATGAGATCTCGTCGGTGTAGTGACTGGCAAAGGTCGTCGTGAGTTCCTCTGCGACCCGACGCCGCAGCCGGTCCAGGTCATCTGGGCTGGTCCGCATGAGGAACGGCATCAGCAGCCAGCCGCCGACGCCCCAGGCGAAGCCGAACCGGCGGCGCAGCTCGATCGGGCGCGGGTCCAGGGCGCCGTACACGTAGACCTGCTTGTACACGTCGCTGCCGTAGCGGCTGTAGGGCGCGTCAGGCGGCACGTTGGCCGCTTCCATGGCGTTGAGGATCTGGCCGGCCAACCGCCCCCCGCCGACCGCGTCGAAGGCCAGCGTGGCGCCCGTTTCCCGCACCGCCGCCACCAGATCGCCCTCGAACGTCGGCTCGCTGGAGTCGCACACATGTGTGGCGCCCTGCTCCCGCAGCAGCGCAGCCTGCTCGGGACGCCGGACGACGTTGACCAGGGGCACACCGTCGGCCACGCAGATCCGGTTGAGCATCTGCCCGAGGTTGGACGCGGCCGCCGTGTGCACCAGCCCGGTGTGCCCCTCGCGGCGCATGGTCTCGACCATCCCCAGCGCGGTGAGTGGGTTCACGAACGACGATGCGCCGTCGGCCGCGTTCGCGCCCGTGGGCAGCGGCAGGCACATCCGCACCGAGGCCAGGCAGTACTCGCCGTAGGCCGCCCCGCCGAGGAACCCCACGATCTGTCCCAGCAGCGCCTGCGCATCCGCGGACTCCCCCGCTGCCACCACCACACCGGCCCCCTCATTGCCCACCGGCATGGGGTCACCGACCCGCGACGCCAGCGAGCGCATGACCGGCGCAGCGATCGGTGCCGTCACGGTCGGGTCGTCCGCTGATCCACCCGCGACGGCCTGGGTGACATCAGCCATCGCCAGCAGCAGCCCCAGGTCGGAGGGGTTGACCGGCGCCGCGTCCACCCGCACCAAGACCTCCCATTCGGCCGGTACCGGCGTGTCCACTGTCGCGACCGACAGCTGCAATTCGCCTTCGGGTGTGACCAGGCTATGGAGCTGACGCATTGTGGCGGGCATCTCGGACACGGCGGTCCCTTCGCTCGAGGTGGACTCCTGCGGAGCCTATTCCGCCGCGCTCAGGCACTCCCGCCGGAGGCAGGTGAGCAACACCTCTCAGGCGAGACGCCGCCCGGTTGCCAGACCCGCACTGCTCAACTAGAAGGCGTCACCAGTGCGCCACGCCATCTCCTGCAGGGTCAGGGTGTTGCCGTCCGGGTCAGTGATCGCCGCGTACCTGACGCCACCGCCCACGTCCTGTATCTGACCGACATCCACGCCGCGCTCGGTCAACTCGGCCCATGCCGCGTCGATGTCGGCAACGACGAGATGCAGCCCCCGGATCGTCCCAGGCAGTCCTTCGTAGGCGGGCAGGCCGGTGCCGAATCCGATCGAGCAGGCCGACCCGGGCGGGGTCACCTGCACTACACGCACTCCGGGGGCTGGCTGGACGTCCACGTCGGCGCTGAAGCCGAGCTTCTCGATGTAGAACAACCGTGCGCGGTCCACGTCAGCGACCGGGATCGGTACGAGTTCGAGTTTCATGTCCATGTTGGTGTCCGATCGGGGCAGTCGGTCTTGTCGTCGGAGAAGCGGTATAGGAGCCAGACGCTGACGCAACCGCCAGACGTGATGCACTGATGGGTGCGCCCTGGCAGGTTCGGGCCGGGGCACACCCATCCGTGGGAGGAGATCCGTCAGGCGTTGAGCTGGGCCACGATGTCCGAGTCGGAGGTGGAGGTCAACGCCGCCTCCAGGTTCTTGGCGTCGGCGGCGTCCACCGGGCGCACGACCTTCTTGTCCGCGTTGGCAAGGGCGGCGTCGACCTTGTCCTGGTAGACGTCGGCCAGCAAGGCGATGATGGCTGAGGAGTTGTTCGGCAGCACCTCGTCGAGCTCGACCTCCAGGCCGTGCTCGCGGTGGTGCTTGACCATGCCGCCAATCACTGCGCCGATTCCGGCGCCGATCGCCGTGGCGGCCAGCAGCGGCGGGGCGAAGATGCCCACGACGACGCCGACCCCGCCACCGAGCAGGGCACCCCCACTGGCCAGGTGCTCCTTGTCGCGAACGGTGATCTTGCCCTCGGCGTCACGGTCCATGATCACGGCCGTCATGACGTAGGCCCCGACGTCCTTGAGAGCCTTGAGTGCTTCGTAGTCCTGCACGGCAACACCGGACTGCGAGTAGCCGGCGGCGAAGAGGATCAGGTTCTTGTCATCCATGCGAGTTCCTTCGTGTTGAATGGTTGTGCTGGTTGCAGCGCCCTAGCCCTTCGCCACTGGGGCGAGCGAACAGCGGGCCAATCCGTTCACAGGCCGGCGGGGTTGCTCGCGTCGAGGATGCCCTGGGCTGCGTCGGCGCCGGCCTTGGTGGCCTTGCCCCGCAGGATCCTCTCGAACACCACCGCGATCATGGCGCCCACGATCGGCCCGATGAGATAGATCGCGTAGTTGGTCAGGTCCCCGCCGACGAGCATCGGGGCGAAGGACCGCGTCGGGTTCATCGACGCACCGGTCACCGGAGCCCCCCACACCGACACGAGGCCGATGTAGGTACCCACTGCGATGGCACCGTTGATGCCGACGTTGCGTGCCCCGGATGCCGTACCCAGGATCACGCTGACCAGGCCGAGGGTGAGCACCGCCTCGGTGAGGATGGCCACTCCCATGCTGACGCCCTCGGCAGGTTCGGTGGCGCCGTTGATGATCCCGCCGTACATCAGCTGCAGGAACCACGACGCCAGCAGCGCGCCCACGATCTGGGCCACGAAGTAGCCCGGCACCCGACGCCACGGGAAGTTCCCGCGCACGGCGAAGGCCAGCGTCACCGCCGGGTTGAGGTGGGCCCCCGAGATGGTGCCCATGAAGAAGATGATGCCCATCACCATCATGCCCGGGGCCAAGGCCTTCATCGCCAACGTGAGATCGCCGCCGAGCGCCTCTGCGCCGATCACGCCACCGCCTGCGGCCACCAGGACCAGCAGGAAGGTCCCCCACAACTCACTGAACAGGCGCCGGTACTCCAGCTTGGGATCGTCAAAGTCCGACTCGGCACGAGCCGCGCTGCCCACGTGTTCGGCCAACCACGCCTGCACCGGTTCGCCGGTGGAGGTCTCTGAATCTTGCTTAGGCATCTGGGGCACCCTTCGACTCGACCCCCAACACTGGGAGTGTGCAGCCGGGATGTTATCCACACCCGCGACCAGATGGAAGGACGCTGGCCGACTGGACTGGGGGTGTCGTGTGATCCCCTACTGCAATCCTCACGTGGCCCGTCGGGATCGGCGGGGGCGCCCCCGCGTGGTCAGGGCGTGTCGAGTAGCGTGGCTCGCGGTCGAGGGACCGCCCCGGAAGGACCAGCATGAGCCACACACCGCTCCCCAGTTGGAACGACGGCCCGACGAAGCGGGCGATCCTTGACTTCGTCAGTGCCGTGACGACGCCCGGTGCGGCCTACGTGCCGCCGCTGGAACGCATCGCCACCTTCGACAACGATGGGACGCTGTCGGTGGAGCGCCCGCTGCCCGCGCAGTTCGACTTCATCTTCGGCAAGTGGACCGCCCAGGTGCAGGCCGACCCGTCACTGGCTGACACCGAGCCGTACAAGTCGCTGCTCGCCCACAACACGGACTTCTTCGCGGGGCTCTCACGTCAGGACCCGCAGCTGCTCGCTCTCCTCGAGAGCAACCTCGGCCAGACCTGGAAGGGTGCCACGCCGCAGGAGTTCGACGACGAGGTCCGGCAGTGGGCCGCCCACCAGCGTCACCCCAGGTTCGACCGTCCGGCCGTGGAGCTGGTGTACCAGCCCATGCTGGAACTCTTCGACCACCTGCGCGACCACGAGTTCCGGGTCTACGTGTGCTCCGGTGGCGGGCGCGACTTCATGCGTGTGTCCGCAGAGGAGATCTGGGGCATCAACCGGGAGGACGTGATCGGCAGCGCCCCCGACGTGGCGTTCGTCGACGGCCGGATCGTGCGCACCGAGCACCTCTACGGTCCGCTGGCCCTGGGCCCGGGCAAACCTGCCCACATCTTCGCCCGCACGGGGCGGCTGCCCCTGATCGCCGGGGGCAACGGCGACATCGATGAGCAGATGCTCGCATCAGCCCAGTTCGCCCTGCTCATCAACCATGACGACTCTGAGCGGGAGTACGCCTACACCACGGGCGCCGAGGGGATCCTGGCCCATGCACCCGCCCAGGGCTGGACCGTGGTCAGCATGAAGGACGACTGGAACCGGATTCTTGACTGAGCCTCACGGGGTCGACTCCCACGCCGGCGATCACTGCACCCAGACGGTTCTCAGTCGGGGATCTCCTCCCAGACGGCCTGCTCGTCGTGCTCCTCCCACTCCCCCGCGGGCATCGCGATCGCCCATCGGGTCCACGTTCCCATCGGCCGGGCCAGGGCTGTGCGCACCCTGGCACACACGGACATCGGGGGCTTGAGTTCCACGGCCCGCCGCAGCGGTGCGGTGGTCATCCCCCAGTGGGTGGGTAGGTCCCCGGGACCCACGGATAGGGCGACGCCGGGTGCCAGTTCAGCGCTGAACCAGAGCGCCAGCGCGTTGGCCGTGCCCGTGGTGTGGACATTGAGCACAACCTCAGCCTCGTGAGGCGCTTGGGCCTGGTCGAGGGGGATGGTGTGCGCGTCCGTCGTCCACAGCAGACCCGGCTGCGAGCGACTGTCGGAGGCGGCCAGGTGCCGGAAGGTTCCCGAGTAGGAGATCTCGTTGACCGTCGTCTCGACGAGCAGGCCCAGATCCAGGCCGTACGGGTGGGCACCCAGGAAGTCCACCGTGTCGCTGAGGTACCGGTCGTGCACCAGACCCGCCCAAGCGGTGACCGACCCGGGGATCATCACCCCACCCGGTTTGAGCCATCGGTCACGCGCGACGATGACCGGCACCAGCATCCCCTCGTCGATCCCGAACCCGCCGAGCCACTCCGAGACGATCACGTCGACCTGGCAACGCGCGGCAGCGGGTCGAGCTACTGTGGTTCCGTCGATCGCTGGACCGCGCTCCCGGTCCTGGGGACCTCCTCCGGTGCGGGGTCCGGGACAGCATGTGGTCGACTTTGCGGGCCGACGGGTCCTGGATGCCAGCGGAGTGCAGGTTGACGGTGCGGCGGCTCGAGCGCTCGTGGTCTGTGACCAGCGGGCGCCATTCACAACCCAGGAAGGACATCAATGAGCGAGCAGGATGAGGTGATCGACGTGGTCGAGAGCGTGGAGGTCGCCGTGGACGACGCCGGCGATGTGATCGAGGAGGACATCGTCGTCGCGGTCGATGAAGCAACCGGCGAGGCAGTCATCGACGATCTCGTGTCGATCGAGACCCCAGATGGTGACGTGGTCATCGACGAGACCATCGCAGCCGTCGATTCTCAGGGCAACGTCGAGGTCGTCGCCGAGGAAATCACGGCCGTCGTCGAGGAGCCCTGATCAACACAACACCCCATCCGGCCCAGAGGCCGATGGGATCCCCATCACCAAGGAGTTCTGCATGTCTGACAAGCACTTGATCCTCGCGTTCTTCGCCGACGAGTCCGCAGCCGATGGCGCCGCCCTGGCCCTCAAGGACTCCGGCGCCGCGCAGAGTGACGCCATCGGAGTCCTGGTCCTGGACCCGTCTGGGAACCTGGCCGTGGAGAAGGTCGGAGCCACGAGCGTGGGCGCCGGAATCGGCGTCGGGGCCTGCCTGCTGGTCCTCGGCCCGGCGTTCCTCGGTTACGGGGTCGCCACAGCCGTCGTCGGAGGCGGGGTCGGCATGGTCGGTGGTGCCGTGGGTGGGTCCCTGCACCACAAGGGCCTCAAGCTCACCGACGAGGACAAGGCGCGGATCGGTGCCGACCTCACCGCCGGTCAGGCGGCGGTCGGCGTCCTGGCACATCCCGACCAGTCCGCCGCGGTGCAGGCCAAGCTCACCGAACTCGGCGGAACAACCACTGCTCACGAGGTCGCCGACGAGTCGGCTGTCCAGGCCGGTGCAGCCGAGGCCTGACCCGCACCCGAAGTTCCACGCATGTCGCCCGGGCGTGCTGGGCGGGCCCGGCCCGCTCGGTACGCCCGCGGCGGCGTCCCGACGGCGAACCGTCTGACTCCGGATCCGCCACGAATCCACCGGGAGGACGGTGTGTTGGCCGAGGATCGCAGCAGCCCTGAGCGCGGCGTCCCCTCCCCCGAGGAGGCCAGGGCCTTGGCACGGCGTCTGCTGGCGGGAAACGGGACCCGCCTGGCCCACGTCCATCGGGCCGGGTCGGTCGCGGCAAGCCTGGCCGTCCTCTTCACGCCCGAGGAGCACCAACTACTGATCGCCGCTGCCACCATTCACGACATCGGCTACGCCCCGGCTCTGGCCCAGTCCGGGTTCCACCCGTTGGACGGAGCAGTGTTCCTCGCCAACCATGGCTACTCGGTGCGTCTGGCGGCACTCGTCGCCCATCACTCCCACGCCGCCCTGCTCGCCCCTGACGAGCGGACCAGGCAGCTCCTGAGGCAATTCCCCGACGAGGCATCACTGCTCTGCGATGCACTCGCGTACTCCGACATGCATTCCCACCCCACCGGTAGCCCGGTCACACCCGAGGCCCGGATGGCCGACATCCAGCAACGCCATGACTACCCACACGTCGCCACCCGGATGAACGCCCTGCAGGCGTCGATCGACCGGGTGCGTATTGCGCTGGCCGAAGCGCTCTCACCGGTCTCGGGAGGCAACACCTGACCGGGGTTGCCTCGACGCCACCCCGCTGCCCGGCGGTGCTCACACCCTGAGACTCTGGGGCACTCCACCGGGATGACTCCCGCGGCTGCGCGTCCACCCATGACGGCGATCCGTACCTGATGTGCGGGGTGGGTCCACGGGTCAGTGCGCGGCGTTCGCCGGTACGGGCAAGGTCTGCCTGAACAGGTTCTCCCGAGGCTGGGGCAGGCTGGCCATGGTCACGTGCGCCACGACAACGGCCACGATGGCCAGCGGCATTGCCGCGAGGCCTGACGAGGACATGAGCAGCGTCGCAAGCAGCACCGAGGTGAACGGCAGGCGCAGCATCGACACGCACATCGCACCGATGCCCATGGCGACGGCCGGGACGAGTTGCATCCCCGGCAGGTTCATGGCCAGCACGCCCAGAGCCCCGCCGATGAACATGCTGGGGAAGACCGGCCCGCCGCGGAACGCGCTCAGCGACAACGCGTAGGCCAGAGCCTTGAACAGGATCACCAGCACGAGCGCCCCGACGGTCCACGTTCCCGCGTTTGTGACCAGGTCGGGCAGCGCGCCCTGCCCGGAGAACAGCACCGCCTCGGCACTCTGGTCGGTCAGTGCGGCGAACGCGATGGCGCACAGCGCGACGAGCAGGCCCAACGCGATGGTGACGGGCACGCGTCGGGCGTGCACGAGGGGGCGCAGGGACCGGGCGATGGAGTAGATCGCCCACGCGAGCAGCGGGCACGCGAGTCCGAAGACGATCGCCCACCCGATGAGTGCCACGGTGGGGGTGGTGAAAGTGGGCAAGTTCGGGATGGCCAGGGAGAACGTGCCCAGACCGGTCAGCGAGTCGAGTCCGGTGAAGATCAGCGAGCCGACACCGGCCGCGAGCAGGCCGGGGATGAGGACGACCCCGAGCATCGCGCCACCGATGCCCACTGCCTCAAGCAGCAGGAAGGCACCGACCAGCGGGTTGCCCAGGAGGGTGCTGACCGCCGCGAAGCTTCCCGCGGTGGCCATGAGGGTGACCGCGGTCGGTGGGACGCCCTTCTGGAACTGCAGGATGGCGAACGAGCCCAGCCCGCTGCCGATCGCGATCAGTGGCGCCTCCGGCCCGAGGACGGGCCCGAGGGCGAGCGTCGCCAGCGCCGCGAGCACGATACCCGGCAACTCTGCGGGCATCACCGGGCCTCCGCCGGCGGTGAAGCCGAGCGCCGGGGAGTGGCCGCTGGTGCCGGGGAGCCGGCTGATGCTCAGGGCGACCAGCAGGCCCGAGAGGGCCAGCAGCGGCAGTGGCCACCACCACGGCGCTGCGGAGAAGCCCAACGTGCCAGGCAGGTCAGTGAACAGGTACCCCTGCAACCAGTCCACCAGAGCGAGGAATGCGTAGGCGATCGCCGAGACGGGCACGCCGATGATGGCGGCCAGGATCAGTGCCTTGATGTAGGCCGGCGAGCGCATCAGCGCCATCGCATCCGGGGGTTCGGCACCCTGTGGCTGCTGCGACTCCGTGCTCATGGGTCCCTTCTTGCTTCCGGTGCTCGCGCCGCATCTGAGGCAAGGAGCCCGTTCCCGCCGCTGTGGAAGCTGCGGCGGCCCCGCGAGGGCCGCCTGGAACGCGACCAGTTCGAGTCAGTCGACCGGTTCCGATTCCTCGTAGCGTGGGTGTGTGTTGTACCAGGCCACGACCGACAGCGTCATGAACACCGGCACGATGAGCGTCGCACACCATGCGTACCAGTCCGCGGTGTAGCTGGAAGTCCCGCCCGTGGTGAGGCCGGCGATCACGACGGTCGCGATGATTCCCACAACCATGAGGATCGCGACCGGCCAACTCCTGACCGTGAGGTACTTGTACTCCTGGCGCGGCATGTCATTGTCCCCTCTCGAATAGGACAGCAGTGCACTGTGCTCGTGGCATCGTCGAGCTGCTCGCTTCCTGCGTCTGCGCGGGCGGGTGGACCTTCTCCGAGGTCTTGCCGTAGATGAGTCGTGCGGCGATCACGGCGGTGATGATCACCACGACGGCGAAGAACAGGCCGCTGGCGGCCATCTGGAAGGTGCCGCTGAGGATGTGGCCCGAAGCACAGCCGCCAGCCATCCTCGCGCCGAAGATCATGACGAAGCTGCCCAGCGACACGCCGATAGCGCGCTTCCATTCCTCTGGCCCGAAGCGATTGCGCCACGACGGCGGGATCACGGACCGGTATGCGGTGTAGCGCTTGGAGATCAGGACGGCCGAGAAGAATGCACCAAGGTAGGTCCCGATGTCAGAGAATGGTTCCCAGCCGATGGTCGGGATGATCTGCTGGGAGTAGGCGGCGTCCGGCCAGAGAGTGTTGGCCACGATCCAGGAGTACGTCGTAGATTCGCCGAAGATCTGATGGAGATACATTCCCAGGACGATCATGAGGCCGACGAAGATCGCCACCCCGGCGAGGAGCTTCGAGTACCCGTTGGGCTCGGTGGCCATCGCGTAGGCGAACTTCTCGGCCTTCCCGCCCTTCCGCGCGATCGTGCCCTCGAGCAGCATCTCGACGGTGTCCTCGCGAGCCTCGCGCAACTTCGGATTGTCCTCGTCATGTCCCAGCTTGCCCCTGAACTGAGCGCGCAGGCAGACGTGGTCCGACTCGGGGAACCGTTTGACGAACCAGGCGATCAGGAGAAGGCAGATCGCGAACGGGATTGCGATCAGGAACATGGTCGTCGCGCTGACCTCTGAGGTGGTCTTGCCGAAGAAGAAGATCTCACCGTAATTGTCGGTATTCACCAGCCACTGCCCGAGGGAAGTCTCGTTGAGCGCCGTCCACGCGAGGGCCCCCATAAGCCCAGCAGGCACCGCGAAGAGCGCGTCGCGCCGGCCCTCCCCCAGTGCCATCCACTCCGAGCCCGGGAAGTAGCCGGAGGCGGCCATCCCCACTCCGAAGAAGATGCCTCCCACCAAGATCCCCCAGATGTAGAACGATTTGAGGCCGAAGTGCGGTTCCGCGATGCCCAGCGCATACACGCCGAACAACACCAGCACCGCAACCGCGCCACCAACCGTCACACAGCCGACGAACAGCCGATCACGCCACCGGCACAGTCGAATGATCGATTCCGGATTGGCGATCCCCCACAACTGCGCAGCCGCGCCAATACCGAACCCAATCAGAATGCCCACCCACTGCGGCGCCAACCACTGCGTCATCGGACTCAACCTCTCGACCTCGAACTCGACATCTGGATCGGCTACACCGTCGCCCAAAAGGCCTACAGGATGGCCGTTCCCGCCCATCCGTCCAGCACCGACCGTTGCAGCGTGCTACCGCGCCATGTCCGAGTTCTAGCGTCGTAGGACGGTAAAGAAGGAGGGCCAAGTACCCGAGGGCCAGAGATCAATGTCTCTTGGATCGCGCTGGCGTGCGTGGCATAAGGCCAGCCGGGCGCCTCACGGACCGCACAATTGGAGTCCACGGCTACCTTCGCAAGCCCGGTTCGGTTCGACGTTGTCATTGTGTGGTTGGTTCTGGGATGCCAAGGGCTGGTATCAGTTCTCGCGTATTCGAAGCCCAGTGCGCCCGGATAGCGCCTCACGCCGAGGTGGGGACGACCTCGTTCCAGGGCGACCGGCTCCCCGCGAGTCACTGAGCAGGCGGGCGTCCCGACGGGCCGGCCAGGCCAGCTGCAACATCATCCCGAGTCGGTCGGCGACGCCCCAGTGCTCGACCAGGCGGCCGTCCTCGAAGCGCATGACATCGAACACCTCGATATCCACCTGGCGGCCGGTGGGCGCATGGCCCATGACAGCGCCCCTGTTGATCCCCGTGCCCGGTTTCGAACCCAGACGGTGTTGCCGTCGACCACCACCGACTGGACGCGCAGTCCGAACCCGGTCATCCAGCGGTGCAGAGTGCTGGCCACCTCCTTGGCCCCATCCGTGCCGGGGTTGTTGCCGCGCTGATGCTCGACCACATCGGGTGCCACATACCCGTCCAGCACACTGAGATCGCCGCTCCCGATACCCTCCTCGACGATCCGGCGCGCTCGGAACTCCAGCAGCTCGGCAGTCATGGTCCTTTTCCTTGTGCGATTTGGTAGAGTTGCACTTCATTCACTAGAGTCGGACTCCAGTCAGAGTGGAGGTGCTGTCAAGTGCTCGACGCATCGGACAGGCCCGGACCCGTCAGATCGCAGCCATCGCTGCGCGATCAACGCGCCGCCCAGACACGGACAGCCATCGCCGAGGCGGGTCGTCGGCTCTTCCGGGCCAGGGGGTACGGGGCCACCACGCTGCAGGCGATCGCCGCTGAAGCCGGAGTCGCTGTGCAGACGGTGTATGCGGTTCACGGGTCCAAGGCGGGGATACTGCGAGCACTGCGCGAGTCGGTGGTGCACCAGCCCGCGGCCGAGGAGCTCTTCGCCCAGGCGCTGGGCGCCGCCGACCGCGACGAGGCACTCACGCTGTTTGCGCGCTCCATCCGCACCCGATGGGAAACAGGGGCCGACGTCGTGCAGATCCACGCCGAAGCTGCGGCCTGCGATTCGCAACTTCGCGACGAGGTGAAGGCCGTGCTGACCCGCCGTCATCGGGGCATCGCCCGGCTCGCCGAGGGCCTGGCGGGCGAGACTGCTCCCGGCCCGGACAGTGCCCGACTCGTGGCCCTCATGGACGCCCTGACCATGCCGGAGGTGTACCTGCAGCTGACCGACGCGCATGGTTGGTCACCTGCGGAGTACGAGGCCTGGCTGGCGCCTGCGTTGCGGGCTGCGGCTTTGGTGAACCCGGAGTCCCATGCCGACGGCCATAGGTCCGGAGAGCAGTCCCCGATCGGCAAGTTCGTCGGCAGCGTGCTTCGCCAGCGCTGACCTGGGTGCCGAGGTCAATCGTGGTCTGGGCCGTCCAGACGCTGTCAACACTCCTGAGCCCGGAACACGGATTCGAGGTCCCTCCTTCCACATAGGGGGCTCAACGCAAGGAACCAGGATCGAGAAGTCACCCCAGCGGGAGTGCTAATCTGCTCGCCAGATTCCGTCGGGAGGTTGCAATGACACGGCCCGCAGGCATCGATGTCATTGACCATGATCGGGGCCCCGCACCATCGGAGCCGAAGGTCCACCCACCTGTTCTGCGTGACGGGATCGTTGCGTCCCGCCTCCTGGAGCGGCTGCTCGCCAGCGACGCTCGGCTCGTCACGATCATCGCCCCTCCGGGGTACGGGAAGACGACCCTCCTGACCCAGTGGGCGGGAGCGGAGCACACTCGTGCGGTCGCCTGGGTGACCCTCGACAGCCAGGACGACGATCCCGCGAGCCTGCTCTCGTGGCTTGCCCTCGCGCTGTCCGCGGCCGGTTCACCAATCGATACCTCGACGGTGCCCGCACGACCCCCCACAGTCCGCACGGTGGGTCGTGCGCTCAGCGCGATGCCACCTACGCTACTGGTGCTCGATGACGTGCAGCACGTGACCTCGCAGGCAGCGATCGACGTGCTGACCGAACTGATCCGCGACATGCCTCACGGTTCGTGCCTGGTGCTGTGCGCACGGACCCAGCCAGCGTCGCTGGCCCGGTTGCGCACCGAGGTCACGGTCATGGAGATCGGGACCGAGGACCTCGCCTTCGGCGTCGACGAGGCGCGCACGATGCTCGACGCGGCTGGTGTCGCATTGTCCGAGTCGGACCTGGACAGCCTCGTCAGGCGCACCGAGGGCTGGCCTGCGGCGCTCTACCTGGGGGCGCTGGGCATCCGAGAAGGTGCCCTGCCCGAGTTCGCTGGGCTCGGCGGCGACCACCGCCTGGTGGCCGAGTACCTGCACGACCAGGTCATGTCCACCCTTCCGGCCGAGCTGACCGCCTTCCTGACCAGGACATCGGTGCTGGAGCGTCTGTCCGGCCCGCTGTGCGACCACGTGCTGCAGCAGAGGGGATCAGGCGCGCTCCTGGAGAGGCTCGCCGCATCGATCAGGCTCGTGCTGCCGCTCGGAACCGGCCGGCAGTGGTACCGCTACCACGGGCTCCTGCGGGACCTCCTTCGCGCGGACCTGTACCGGACCGAGCCCGATGACGAGGTGGCCGAACTTCTCGGCCGGGCATCGGACTGGTGCGCGCGCGAGGGTGAGGTCGAGCTGGCCATGAGCTACGCCGACAGGGCGCACGACGATGACCGGCTCGGCGCGTTGCTGCTGGCCTTCACCCAGCCGCTGTGGGCTGCGGGCCGGGGCGCAACAGTGCAGAAGTGGATCGGGCGCCTCGAGAAGAACGGCTACCTCACAGCCCACCCCGAGCTGGCGTCGACGTGGGTCCTGCTGCTGTCGCTCGTGGGCAGAGCGGCGGAAGCAGAGCTGTGGCACACCCGGGCGCAGGCCGCGACCTACGAGGGAACCCTCCCGGACGGAAGTCCGATCCACGCGTGGCAGGCCCGTGACCGCGCCCTGCTGTGCCAGTTCGGCCCTGAGCGGATGCGCGTCGATGCCGATGAGGCGATCCGGTTGATGTCACCGTCGAGCCCCTTCACCCCGACGTCGATGGTCCTGCGCGGGTTGTCGCAGCTGATGCTCGGTGACGCATCCGACGCAGGGGACTCGTTCGAGGATGCAGCTGCCATCGCAGCTGGTCTCGGCGCACACCAGGCCCGCAGCGTGGCGATCGCGGAACGCGCGGCCCTGGCGATCGAGGCAGGCGAGTGGGCCGAGGCAGCCCGCTGGGCCGATGATGCGCTGGACGTCGTGACGACGATGGGCATTCGCACCTACAGCCCCAACGCCCTGACCCACGCCGTCATCGCCCTGGTCGAGTGCCACCGTGGTGACATCCGGGCCAGCGACGCTGCGCTGGCCCAGGTCGCCGTTCTCCGACCGCAGCTGTCGTATGCGATCCCCTACCTCGCCGTCCAGGTGAGCCTTCTCGTCGCGCGCTGTCATCTGCTCAGGGGAGACATCGACGCAGCGCGCACCTTGGCAGTCGAGATGCGCCAGATACGGCATCGGCGGCCCCTGCTGGGTCGATATTGCGCGGACATGGCGGCGATCGACGAGCAGGTCAAGCACTTCACCGGAGGTTCGTCACGAGTCTTCTCACTCACCGTGGCCGAACTGCGCCTATTGCCCTTCCTCGCCACCCACCTGACGTTCCGAGGCATCGGCGACAGGCTGTTCCTCTCGCCCCACACCATCAAGACGCAGGCGCTGTCGATCTACCGGAAGCTGGGCGTATCGTCCCGGGCGGACGCGGTGGACCGAGCCCGCAGCCTCGGCCTTCTCGAGGCGTGAGTCGGTCCGGCCGGTTCAGGGAGTCATCCCTCTCGGGTGATGACGTCGGCCGCAACGCTGAATAGAACTGCACTGGGCATGCGACCAGGACGTCATCCGGCGACGGCGGAGGATTGTGGAGATCCGATGGGCGATGAGCGGGAGTGGCTCCGGGCGCTGACGGTGCACCTGGACGATCGGATCGAG
The DNA here is from genome assembly GCA_963781015.1 of uncultured Actinomycetes bacterium. Lineage (GTDB taxonomy): Bacteria > Actinomycetota > Actinomycetes > S36-B12 > CAIYMF01 > Prado023. Next base: position 70,483 of record CAWAEB010000013.1, read on the forward strand.
ACGAGCCTGGGGATCGCCCTGGGGGACCTTGAAGGCATGAACCTGGACCCCCGCACACGCGCGCTCGTCCGACTCGGTGCGCTGCTGGCCCTTGGAGCATCTGATGTCGCCTATGGTGCTGTCGTGTCCGACGCCCTGAACGCCGGCGCGACGGAGGCGGAACTCATGTCGACCCTCGCCGCGGTTGCCCCCACGATTGGCGCGGCTCGCGCAGTGGCCGGCGCACCGATGCTCGCCCGCGCGATCGGTTACGACTTCGACAGGGACATCGACGAGTACTGAATGCCACACCCGAAGCCACCCACAGGAGAACGATGATGGCCACGTCCAGCACGGATCAGTCCAGCCCACCTACGACCGCCTGGTACGCATCCTCGGCGCAGGCCACGGCGAGTGCGGTGAAGGTGGACCCGGCCACCGGTCTGAGCACCGCCGAGGCCGCCCAGCGCCTGGCCACCAATGGTCCCAATGCCCTGGCGGCGGAGTCCCCGCCGCCAACGTGGCAGCTGTTCGTTGGCCAGTACAAGTCCTACATGCAGATCATCCTGGTCGCCGCGGCGATCGCCTCGATGCTGATCGGCGAGATCTCCACGGGCATCGCAGTGCTGCTCATCACGGCGCTGAACGCATTGACCGGGTTGCGCCAGCAGGGCAAGGCGGAGAGTGCGATGAACGCCCTGCAGGGGATGCTCAAGACCTCGGCGCGGGTCCGGCGCGACGGCACGGAGGTCAAGGTCGACGCCGATCAGGTGGTGGTCGGCGATGTCGTGCTCCTGGCCGCCGGTGACGACGTCTGCGCCGATGGCCGAATCGTCGAGGCCGCGTCCCTGCAGATCGACGAGTCGGCGTTGACGGGCGAGAGCGTGCCGGCGTCCAAGGGTGTCGAGGTCGTCACCGACGAGAACCCCGTGCTGGGCGACCAGTCGAACATGGCGTTCATGAACACCCCTGTGACCCACGGCAGCGGGGTGATGATCGTCACCGGCACCGGCGGGAACACCGCGGTGGGCAACATCTCGGGGATGCTGAAGTCCACGCCGACGCTCAAGACCCCGATGACCCAGCAGCTGGACACCCTGACGTTGTGGATCGCCGCGGCCGCGGGACTGACGATCCTGATCATGTTCGGGCTGGGGATCTCGCGCGGGGAGTCCACGCAGGTCATCTTCACCACCGCGATCGCCCTGGCCCTGGCGGCCGTGCCGATGGCTATGCCCACAGTCCTGCAGGTGATCCTGTCCTCGGGGTCGACGAACCTGGCCGCGCATGGTGCGGTGGTCAAGAGCCTGGACTCCGTGGAGACCCTGGGTTCGACCTCGGCGATCAACTCGGACAAGACCGGGACGCTGACGATGAATCAGGTGACCGTCGTCGAGGTCATCGACCCGACCGACCGGTACTCGGTCAGCGGGATGGGCTACGCCCTTGAGGGTGAGATCCACCACGCCGCGGGGAACACCAACACGATCGAAACCGCGATCCTGCCGTTCCTGATCACCAACGACGCCAAGCTCGTCGCCGGCAAGGTGGTGGGCGACCCGACCGAGGGCGCCCTGCTGGTTCTCGGGCACAAGGCGCAGTTGGACATCGAAGGCACCCAGGCGGCGTTCCCGCGACTGGCCACGCTGCCGTTCGACCCCACGTACAAGTTCATGGCCGCGTTCTGCCAGGCCACCGACGACGCGGGCAAACCGGTCGTGCGTGTGTTCGTCAAGGGTGCCGCCCCGGCGGTCATCGCCAAGGCCACCACCGCCCTGGCCAACGGCCAGAGCATCGCCTGGGGCCAGCAGCAGTTGGATCGCGCGAACCAGGAGCAGGAGCGCCTCGGCGGCAAGGGCCTTCGGGTGATGGCCGCAGCGATGCGCGACATGGACCCGGGCGACTTCGATCCCGACGGCGACCTGCTGGCCATGGTCACCGACCTGCAGATGACCGCGCTGGTCGGCATGATCGACCCGCCCCGGGCGGAGTCCATGGCCGCGGTCCGCGCAGCGCAGGAGGCCAACATCCGGGTCCGGATGGTCACCGGCGACGACGTCGTGACCGGCGCCGCCGTGGCCAAGCAGTTGGGGATCCCCGGCGAGGCCATCCTGGGCACCGAGCTGGCGGCGATGACCGACGAGGAGCGCATGAGCCGCATCGATGGCATCGGTGTCGTGGGCCGGGTGGCCCCGGAGCACAAGGTGCTCATGGTCAAGACCCTGCGCGACAGGGGCGAGGTCGTGGCCATGACCGGCGACGGTGTGAACGACGCGCCGGCGATCAAGGCCGCCGACATCGGCATCGCGATGGGATCCGGCACGCAGGTCGCCAAGAACGCCGGGCGGATGATCCTCACCGACGACAACTTCGCCACGATCGTGCGGGCGGTCAGCGAGGGCCGCAAGCTCTACGACAACATGCTCAAGTACATCCGCTTCATGCTCGTCGCGCTGGTGACCTACGTGGTGACCTTCCTGATGGCCAGCCTGCTCAACATCGCCGGCGGCCAGCCGTTCTCGGCCGCGCAGATCCTGTGGATCAACTTCCTGATCACCGCGCCCATCGGCATCGCCCTGGGCCTGGACAAGGAAACTCCTGGACTCATGCGGCGCAAGCCCCGTCCGCGCTCAGCCTCGATCATGACCCCGCCGGTCATCACCACTGTCGCCCTGGTCGGGCTGTTCATGTCCGTGGCCATCAACCTGCTGATCGTGTTCGGCGAGAACCAGTACGGCAAACTCGAGATCGGCAGCACCATGGGCCTGGTCGCGTTCTCCCTCATGCTGGTCGTTGCCGCATTCGAATGCCGCGACGAGCGCGTCAGCATCCTGCGCACCGAGACCTTTGACAACAGGGTGCTCAACATCACGATCCTGGGCGAGATCGTGCTCGCGGTCCTGATCGCCCGAGGCGGAGGGCTGTCGTCCTTCCTGGGCAACGACGCACTCACCGACACCCAGTGGCTGATCGGTGCGGCTCCTGCGGTCATCCTGTTCGTGCTGTGGGAGCTGGGCAAGGCACTGACCCGCCCCCACGACACCTCCGACGCCGATCCCGTGGCCGACGGCGACGGATCGCACGTACCCGCGGCCTCCAACGCCTGACGCCTGCGCACGGACGCCTGACAACGGCACACGGCCATGGGCCGGACGTAACCGAAGACGCTATCGCCCAACTGGCGGGGTCACATGTCCAAGAAGCACGCGAACAGCAAGCGCTCCGAGGGCAGGGCCAAGGAGGGCCCGAGCACCGCGGCGGCGAAGCAGGCCAAGATATCGGCGAAGTACTACGAGAAGCAGTTGCGGGTCCTGCACGGTGAAGCTGGTGGCGATGCAGGAGCGGGCCAAGGCGACCGGGGCCAAGGTGTGCATCGTCTTCGAGGGCCGCGACACCGCTGGCAAGGGTGGGGTGATCAAGCCCATCACCGAGAGGGTGAGCCCACGTGTGTTCCGGGTGGTGGCGCTGCCGGCCCCAGCGACCGCGAGACGAGCCAGATGTACGTCCAGCGCTACCTGCCGCACTTCCCGGCCGGTGGCGAGGTGGTCATCTTCGACCGCAGTTGGTACGACCGTGCTGGTGTGGAGCGCGTGATGGGCTTCGCACCGATGGATGAGGTCGACAGGTTCCTCGACAGGGTCCCGGCGGTGGAGAAGGCGATGGTTGATTCGGGGATCATCCTGCTCAAGTGCTGGTTGGAGGTGAGTCCCGAGGAGCAGACCCGCCGTATCGACGATCCACGCAAGGTGTGCAAGCTCAGCCCGATGGACGTGGAGTCCTACGAGAAGTGGGACGAGTACACGGTCGCCGGGGACGCGATGTTCGCCGCCACCAGCACCGGGTGGGCGCCCTGGTTCGTGGCGCACATCAACGACAAGAAGCGCGGGCGGCTCAACGTGATCTCGCACCTGCTGGCGCACATCCCCTACGAGCATGTGCCGTCTGAGGGCGTGTCCTTGCCCACGCGCAAGGTGAAGGCCGTGGGGGCGCCCGCGGACACGTTCCAGGCAGTCCCCGAGAAGTTCTAGCCACGGCGCTGGGGCAGAATGGACCGGACCATGACGATGCCACCTCTCGAGCCCAACAGCACTTCTGCCGAACTCCTCCACAAGTCGATGGGCATCACGTCCACCATCACGGCCCATCTCATCGCCGGCCAGGTGGTCCGGGTCGTATGGAAGCACGCACCTCACGGGCCGAACTCTGAACCCCCGAAGCCGCTCGATGCGGAGTACCCGCTCCGAGCGGTCCTGGTCGCGGCTGCTCTGCACGGTGCGACCTTCGCCCTGGTCAAGGCTGCGACCCAGCGGGCAGGCGCACATCTGTTCCAACGCATGACCGGCGAGTGGCCCGCCGGCTGACCCTCTTCGACGCGACGAGTCAGTCGGCGGGGACCGTCCGGGTGCTGGCCCATTGCCGCAGGGCCCCCACTCGCTCGGCCATGACGACGCTCAACGGACGGGTGGCCTGCACCTCAGCCAGCACGTGGTCGACCCCAACTGGCCCTCCGTCGGCATGCGCCGCGTAGGTGGCACTGATCACTGCCTGCTCGAGCTCGGCTCCCGAGAACCCCTCCGTCACCGCAGCGATGGTCGCCAACTCAGCTGGATCCAGGGCGACGCCGCGTCGCGCGGCATGGATCGCCAGCACGTCGGCGCGCACGGCGGCTCTCGGCAGGTCCACGAAGAACACCTCGTCGAAGCGGCCCTTGCGGATCAGTTCCGGCGGGAGCGCTGAGATGTCGTTCGCTGTGGCCACCACGAACACCCGGCCCCGCTTCTCGGCCAGCCAGGTCAGGAACGTCCCGAGTACCCGGTTGGCCGTGCCCGGGTCGCTGTCGGAGGCGGCCAGCCCCTTCTCGATCTCGTCGACCCACACCACGCATGGCGCCATCACGTCGGCGGTCGCCAGGCTCTCTCGCAGGCGCCGCTCGGACTCCCCCACGTACTTGTCGTGCACTGCAGCGATGTCCAGCCGGAGCAGCGGAACCCCGAAGACCCCCGCGGACACCTTTGCGCCAAGCGACTTGCCGCAGCCCTGGACGCCGAGCAGCAGGATGCCGCGCGGGGGGTCCAGGCCGGCTGCGGTCCCGTCGAAGGCCGCGCGCCGCCGAGCCAACCATTGCGTGAGGCGACCCAGCCCGGCGACGTCGGTCAAAGCCCTTGTGTCGTACTCGAACGACAGGACCCCGCCGCGGTTGAGCAACTCGTACTTGGCCGCCATCACGGCCGGGGCGTCCTGCGTTGTGATCGCCCCATCATCGAAGATCGCCGTCCGGGCGAGCCGGCGCGTGTCGGTCAGCGACAGCCCCTCGAGGTTCTCCACCAGCAGGCTCAGTGACTCCTCGTCGGCACGCACCAGCCGGCCCCGCTCGGCAGCCCAGAGCTTCGCGGTCTCATCCACCACAGCGCGACGCTCCGCCCGGCTGGGGAACGCCACGGAGAAGTGGGCGGCGTAGGTGTCGAGCTCGCCGGGCAGGTCCAGCTCGTAGCTGACCAGCACCACGGTGCGCGCGGTGTTCGGGTAGTCCAGGGCGATGTCCTTGAGCAGCCGGACGTTGACCGGGTCCTCGAGGTAGGGGTGGAAGTCGATGAGCACGTAGACACCCGCGATGCCCATGCGGATCGCATCGAGGGCGTGGCTGGGCTCGGAGTTGAACTTCTGCGCGGCGCCGAGGTCGACGTCGACCCGGCGCAGGCCGTCGGTGACACGCCACTCGAAGACCGGCAGCGCCGGATGGCAGCGGGACGCGGCAGTCCGGATCAGCGCACGGACCCGGTCCTCGTCACGGGTCTGCACCACCACGAGCGGGATCTTGCTTCTCAGCAGGGCCGTGAGGTCGTGCGCTGCGTCGCTGCCCATGCCTCAGGATCGTAGTGGCGAGTGCTGGGAACGGGTCCACCTGCCGGCCCGGGCGCGGGCAGTCATCTCTCGGACGCATCCGGTGCAACCCCACCGCACGACCCAGGACCCTGCCTGATCTCCCCGTTCCTCCGCCCTAACCGCCCACGTAGGCAGCGAGGTGCTCCCCGGTCAATGTCGACCGGGCAGCGACCAGGTCCCCCGGCGTGCCCTCGAACACGATCCGACCGCCGTCATGGCCCGCGCCCGGGCCGAGGTCGATGATCCAGTCCGCGTGCGCCATGACCGCCTGGTGGTGCTCGATGACGATCACCGACTTGCCGGAGTCGACCAGTCGGTCGAGCAGGCCGAGCAGTTGCTCGACATCGGCCAGGTGCAACCCGGTGGTCGGTTCGTCCAGGACGAACACCCCGCCCTTCTCGCCCAGGTGGGTGGCCAGCTTGAGCCGCTGGCGCTCTCCCCCGGACAGCGTGGTCAGTGGCTGGCCCAGGGTCAGGTAGCCCAGGCCCACATCGGCCATCCGGGCCAGGATCGTGTGCGCGGCCGGGGTTCGCGCCGGCCCCGCGCCGAAGAACTCCACCGCCTCGCTGACCGGCATCGCCAGCACCTCGCTGATGTCCCGGTCGCCGAGGTGGTAGTCCAGCACCGAGGCGTCGAACCGCTTGCCCTCGCAGACCTCGCAGGTGCTGGTGACCCCGGCCATCATCGCCAGGTCGGTGTAGATGACCCCGGCGCCGTTGCAGTTGGGGCACGCCCCCTCGGAGTTGGCGCTGAACAGTGCTGGCTTCACGCCGTTGGCCTTCGCGAACGCCTTGCGGATGGGGTCGAGCAGTCCGGTGTAGGTCGCCGGGTTGCTGCGACGCGACCCGCGGATCGCGCCCTGGTCAACGGTCACCACCCCCTCGCGCCCGGACACCGAGTCGTTGATCAGCGAACTCTTGCCCGACCCGGCCACCCCGGTGAGCACCACCAGGACGCCCAGCGGGACATCGACATCCACGTCTCGCAGGTTGTTCGCGCTGGCCCCGCGCACCGCCATCTCCCCCACAGGAGTACGCACCGACCCCTTGAGGCGGGCCCGGTCGTCCAGGTGCCGACCGGTGACCGTGCCGCTGGCCCGCAACCCCTCGACGCTGCCCTCGAAGACCACCTCTCCCCCGGCCGTCCCCGCACCCGGGCCCAGATCCACCACGTGGTCGGCGATGGCGATGACCTCCGGCTTGTGCTCGACCACCAGCACCGTGTTGCCCTTGTCGCGAAGCCTGCGCAGGAGGTCGTTCATCCGCGCGATGTCGTGCGGGTGCAGCCCGATCGTCGGCTCGTCGAAGACGTAGGTGATGTCGGTCAGCGAGGACCCGAGGTGCCGGATCATCTTGGTCCGCTGCGCCTCGCCCCCGGACAGGGTCCCCGAGGGTCGGTCCAGGCTCAGGTACCCCAGGCCGATCTCGACGAACGAGTCCAGTGTCGCCCGCAACGCCGCCAGCAGCGGTGCGACCGACGGCTCGTCGAGGACACGCACCCACTCGGCGAGGTCGCTGATCTGCATCGCGCACGCCTCGGCGATGTTGATCCCCTCGACCTTCGAGTCCCGCGCGTGCTTCGCCAGCCGAGTGCCGCCGCACTCCGGGCAGGTGCCGAAGGTGACGGCACGCTGCACGAAGGCGCGGATGTGAGGCTGCAGCGCATCGATGTCCTTGCTCAACATGGACTTCTGCAGCTTGGGGATCAGGCCCTCGTAGGTGACGTTGATCCCGTCCACCTTGAGCCGGGTGGCTTCCTTGTACAGAAGGTCCGCCAGCTCGCGCTTGGTGAACTTCGCGATCGGCTTGTCCGGGTCGAAGAACCCACTGTTGCGATAGATCCGCCCGTACCAGCCCTCCATGCTGTATCCCGGGATCGTCAGCGCACCCTCGTTGAGCGACTTTCTGGAGTCGTAGAGCGCGGTCAGGTCGAAGTCGGTGACCGCTCCCCGGCCCTCACAGCGCGGGCACATGCCACCGGTGATGGCGAAGCTGCGCCGCTCCTTGACCGTCTGCCCGCCCCGCTGCACCGTGACCGCACCCGCCCCGCTGACCGAGGGGATGTTGAACGAGTACGCCTGCGAGGAGCCGATATGTGGCTGGCCCAGCCGGCTGAACACGATCCGCAGCATCGCGTTGGTGTCGGTGGCGGTTCCGACGGTGGAGCGGGCATCGCCGCCCATCCGCTCCTGGTCCACGATGATCGCGGTGGTCAGACCCTCCAGAAGGTCCACGTCGGGCCGGGTCAGCGTGGGCATGAAGCCCTGCAGGAACGCACTGTAGGTCTCGTTGATCATCCGCTGGGACTCGGCAGCGATCGTGTCGAACACCAGGGAGCTCTTGCCCGACCCGGACACCCCGGTGAAGACCGTGACGTGCCGCTTGGGGATCTCGACGCTGACGTCCTTGAGGTTGTTCTCCCGCGCGCCCTGCACGCGGATCAGGTCGTGGCTGTCGGCCAATCGCCGTACCGGCACGTCATCGCCCTGGCCAAGTTCGCCACCCATTGCAACTCCTCGCTCCCGCCCGCGTCCCCGGCCGGCATCGTAGCCCCGTACTCGGACACTAGGGTTCTTCCGTGAAGCCGTTCCTGCTGCTCGGGATCCGCCCCGAGGACGTTGCCGCCGACGACGAGTACGCGGCGATGCTCCGCAGCTGCGGACTTGATGAGCCCCAGCTGCGGCGGGTGCGCCTGGATCAGCAACCACTCGGCGCGCTCGACCTCGACCGGTGGTCCGGCATCATCCTCGGCGGCGGGCCCTTCCAGGTCAGCGACGACCAGGCCGGCAAGTCCGCGCTGCAGCTGCGCATCGAGGCCGATCTGGCCGGGCTGCTCGACGAGGTGGTCGATCGGGACTTCCCGTTCCTGGGTGCCTGCTACGGGATCGGAACCCTGGGTCGTCATCAGGGCGCGGTGGTGGACCGTACCTTCGGCGAGCCGGTCGGTGCCATCCACATCACCCTGACCGACGAGGGCGTCCGCGATCCCCTCTTCGGCATCGCCGGGGGTGGTTTCGGCGCGTTCGGGGGCCACAAGGAGGCGATCCACACGCTGCCACCCGACGCCGTGGCCCTGGCCGGGTCGGTCGACTGCCCGGTGCAGGCGTTCCGGGTGGGCCAACGGGTGTACGCCACCCAGTTCCACCCCGAGCTGGACCTCGACGGCCTGGCCACCCGCGTGCAGACCTACCGATTCGCCGGGTACTTCGCGCCGCACGAGGCCGACGACATCATGGCGGCCGCGCGCGCCAGCGGGGTGGACCGGACACCGGGCTTCCTCACGCGATTCGTCGAGCTGTTCGCAGCGCCCTCCGAGCCGGCGACGCCGGAGGCCATCGGCAGCACATGACGCCCTCCACCCCAGCTCAGGTCGAGACCAGGGGCCTACCGGCCGACGACGCGACGGCGCGCGAGAACCGGGCCCTGCGCCTGTCCGCCGCAGCTGCCCTCGTACTCGCCGTCGTGAGCATCGTGTGGGGCCTGGCCGTCGAGTCGCAGGTGATCCTGTTCGACGGGCTCTACTCGATCATCGGATTCGTGCTGTCCTGGTTCGGCCTGCGGGCCTCCGCACTCGTCGCGGCCGGACCCACCCCGCACTACCCCTTCGGCCGTGAGGCGCTGGCCCCGCTGGTCGTGGCCATCCAGGCAATCGTCCTGCTGGGCACGTTCGGCTACGCCAGCGTCGATGCGGTGGGCGTGATCCTCGCCGGCGGCGGCGAGACCGAGATCGGGTCCGCGCTGGTCTACTCGGTGCTCACGCTTGTGGCCAGCCTCGGCCTGCGTGCCGCATTGGCCAAGCGGGCCCAGGGGTCGGACCTGGTGGCCGCGGAGGTGACCCAGTGGGCAGCGAGCGTCGTGCTCGGGGTTGCACTGGTGATCGGGTTCGCCGTCGCGCTGGCGATCCAGTCCACCAGCCTCTCCGGCCTCGCGCCCTTCGTCGATCCGGTACTGGTCCTGGTGGCCGCGGTCCTGATCCTGCCGACTCCACTTCGGATGCTCCGGGCATCCTTCCGCGAGCTCCTGGAGGGCGCTCCGGATCCCGCGGTCACCGACCCGATCAACGCTGCGATTGCCCTCGCCCAGGCAGAGTTCGGCCTGCCGACCCCCACCACGCGCATCGGCAAGCTGGGCCGCAAGGTCTACATCGAGCTGGACTTCCTGGTGGGCGCCGACGAGGACTGGGCCGTCGACGACGCGGACCGGGTCCGACGCCGGCTCATGGCCGACCTGACCCAGCCCGGTCGCCTGCTCTGGGTCAACGTCGAGCTGCATACCGACCCCGCCTGGGATCGTTGAGCGACTCGTGGCCGTGGCCGTGCCCATCCCCCGGGCGAAACGCCAACGCACTCCTCTGCACTGGCCCCCTGACGGCCCCCTGACGGCCCCTCAGCGACTGTCGCCCTTGACCTGCCGCCGCGCACCTTTGGCCTGCGACGAGGCCGTCCGCTTGGTGTGACCGGCGCCCTTGGGCGTGCGGTCCTTGACCTGAGCACTGCCCTGGCCGTGGACGGCGGCCGAGCTCGGATCGCTGCCCGGCCAGCTGCCCTTCGGATTGGCCGCGGCAAGGCGCTGAGCCCTCAGCTCCTCGGCTGCGGCTGCAGCGGCCTGCGACAGCTCGGCGCTCACGCGCGCCAGCGCGTCCTCGAACGCCTCCGCGGACCCGCAACACCCCCGATTGCGAGTCCGTTGCGCTCCCCCGGCACGGAGTCTGGCTGTTGATCGGGGATTCAGCCCAGGACCGCCCACCCGATTGCCGCGCAGGCCAACACCACCACGTGCGGGGCTGTTCGCAGCCACAACAATGCACCGAAGGCGAGACCTGCGAGCACCAGATCCGCCCAGTCGGCGATCCCGGTGACCCAGACCGGGTCGTACAGTGCTGCGGCCAGCAGTCCCACGACCGCCGCGTTGACCGCGGCCAGGGCACTGCGCACCGACCGGCGCTGCGCCACCCGGTGCCAGTGACCGAGCACGCCCACCACGAGCAGGAACCCCGGCAGGAAGATCGCCACCACCGCGGCCGCGCCGAGCAGCACTCCCCCGACAGCAGCACCGAGGTAGCCCGCGAAGGCGAACAGCGGACCGGGCACCGCGGCTGCCAGGCCATACCCTGCCAGGAACTCGGATTCGCTGACCAGCCCCGGCCCGACGACCGCCTGCTCAAGCATCGGCAGCACAACGTGGCCGCCGCCGAACACCAACGCCCCGGCCCGGTAGCAGCCGGCGATCACGACCAGCGCGTCGCTGGGCCAGATCCGGGCCATGACCGGCAGCACGAGCAGCAGCACTGCGAAGCCGGCCAGTGCACCCCCCGGGACCGACCTCGGCAGGCTGGGCATCCTGAGGACTTCCTCGCGCGCCGGCGCGCGGGCACCACCCTGTCGGTCCGCGAACACGCCGAGGGCAGCCGCTGCTGCCAGGACCACCGGGGGCAGCCAGAACGCGGAGCCGACCAGCAGCACCGTTGCACTCACCACGGCGATGAATGCGTGGAAGGGGGTCCGCAGCAGTCCCCGGGCCATCTGGACGACCGCCTGCGCGACGACTGCGACCACCGCGACCTGGAGACCCGCAACCACCCCGTCGGGGATCGGCACCCCACCGCCGACCAGCAGCCCAGCGCCGATCAGCAGCACCGCCGCCGGCAGCGTGAACCCCAGCCAGGCCCGTACCGCCCCGCCCAGGCCCGAGCGCGTCAGCCCGATCCCCATCCCGACCTGCGAGCTCGCCGGGCCGGGCAGGAACTGGGCCAGGGCCACCAGGTCGGCGTACTGCGACTCCGCCAGCCACCGGCGGCGGACGACGAACTCGGTGCGGAAGTATCCGAGGTGGGCCACCGGCCCACCGAACGAGGTCAGCCCCAGGCGCAGGAACACCCGGCCGACCCCGGGCACCGGCGCACCCGGCTCGGCGCGCCCATCGGGACCGGCAGTCGGGGCCTCAGACACCGACCCATTATCGCCATCGGACCCACGCGCGCTGGCTTATTCGGCCCTTAGCGTGCAGCGAACGGTGGCCAGGTTCCCGGTGTCCGACCCACCGGTCATACTTTGCCCAGATCCACTGCAGTGCGCGTGGATCGTCAGCCCGAAGGAGCCCTCGTGTCGCGGTTCACCCGTCCGTTGATCGCGGGCGTGAGCGTCCTGGGACTGCTCGCAGGCATCTCCCCCGCTGTGGCCGACGAGCCCGCCGATCCGCATCCTGTCGCGGCCGTGGACCTGGGCCTGGCGCAGGAGACCGTCCTGCCGGTTGAGGCCACCGATGTCACGCAGACCGACGAGAACCTGCGGTCCACGAACAACGAGGTCTCGGTCATCACCGACGACGGCTCCGGCACACCGACTGTCACCAAGCTGCGGGCGGACAGCCCGGCGGATGCCGCCGAACTCGCGCAGGAGCTCAGCGACGAGCCGGGCGTCGTCGCCGCCCCGACAACCCGCCTTCACGCGTTCGGTGCAGTCAACCCGGAGCCGATGGCCGGCGCACAGTGGAACCTGACGATGGTGGGCGCGCCCGCAGCCTGGTCGGTGAGCAAGGGCGCCGGCGTGGTCGTCGCTGTGGTGGACACCGGCGTGGACGCGACCCATCCCGACCTCGCCGGTCGGGTCCTGCGCGAGATCGACCTGCTGCCCGGAGTCACACCCCTGCCGGAGCAGAACGGCCATGGCACGCGAGTGGCCAGCCTGATCGCCGGTTCCCTGAACGGCGTGGGGATGGCCGGGGTGGCGCCACAGGCAGGCATCCTGCCGGTCTCCGCGCTGGACCCGGCAGGGTACGGCGACAGCAGCACTGTGGCCCGAGGGATCATCGCGGCGACCGACGCCGGGGCCCGGGTGATCAACCTGTCACTGGGCGGCCCTGACCGTGATCCGGTGCTGGACAAGGCGTGTGCGTACGCGTTCAGCAAGGGAGCGGTCGTGGTGGCCGCGGCAGGCAACAGCTACCAGTGGGGCAACGAGGTCCAGTACCCGGCCGCCTCACCGAACGTGCTGGCAGTGGCTTCGGTGGACCGCACCGGCAACCCGTCGTTCTTCTCCAACACGGGCCCGCACATCGACCTCGCGGCGCCCGGTGAGGCGGTCTGGGCCGCTGCCCCAGGTGGCGGGTACACCGTGGATTCAGGCACTTCGTTCGCTGCGCCGCATGTCTCAGGGGCGCTGGCCCTTGTCCTGGCGACCAACCCCAAGCTCACGTCTGCCCAGGCATCAGCCGTGGTGAAGACGACGGCTGCGGACGACATCAGCGGCAACGGGCGCGACGACCAGCTCGGCCAGGGCATTCTGCGCGCCGATCGCGCGGTCACGGCCGCGAAGGCCAGCGGAGCCAGGCCCGCCTACACGAACCTGAGGCTCAAGCGCTTCAACGCGCGGCCCGAGCCGGCCAAGCGGGGCCGAACCAGCGAGTTCGTGGTTCGGGTCGAGGCGAAGTTCGTCGATCGCGGCTGGCGGGTGCAGCCCGCCCGCACCTGGGTGCGCTTCGAGTTCAAGAAGGCGGGATCGCGCAAGTACAAGACGATAGGGATCGTCAAGTCCGGGACCAACGGATGGGCCGTGCTGCGCACGGTGCCGCCGAAGAACGGCCGCTGGCGGGCCAAGGTCCAGAAGCCCAATGGGCGGTGGAAGGTCAGTAACACCGACTACTTGAAGGTTCGACGCTGACGTGACCGTCGGGCTGCACCCGTTCCTCGCCGACGTGCACCCCTTGGCCATCGCCCACCGCGGTGGCGCCGGGGAGGCCACCGAGAACTCACCGGCCACGTTCCAGCGCGTGGTCGAGTTGGGATTGCGCTGGATCGAGACCGATGTGCGGGCAACCATCGATGGCCGGGCTGTGGTCGTCCACGACGCGACCCTGGACCGGACGACTGATGCCAGTGGTGAGCTTTCGAGCCTGCCGTGGGCGCATGTCCGCAACACCCGTCTGGCCGATGGTGAGCATCCGATCGCCCTGGTCGACGCCCTGCGCCGTTGGCCGGGGGTGCGCTTCAACGTGGACGTCAAGTCCGACGACACTGTGCGACCGTTCCTGGCTGCGGTGTCCGAGGCGGACGCATGGGACCGGGTCTGCGCCGCTGCCTTCTCGACGAGCCGCCTGCACCGGCTGCGGCACTTGGCCGGACCGCGTCTGGCCACCTCGATGGGGCCCCGGGAGGTCGCCGGACTCGTCGTGCGAGCCCCCGGCCGACGCCCTGCGTCCCGCCCCGCGGCCTGCGCGGTGCAGGTTCCAGACCGGGTGGGCCCCATCCCGGTTGTCACCGCGTCCTTCGTCCAACGGGCACATTCCCGTGGCCTGGCGGTGCATGTCTGGACCATCGACGACGCCGATCAGATGGGCGCTCTGCTCGACCTGGGCGTCGACGGCCTGATCACCGACCAGCCGACCATGCTGCGCGACGTCCTCCAGCGCCGCGGCGAATGGCGCTGAATCCCTGCAGTCAGTCCGTCGGGGCCCACTCGAGCAGCGGCACGCCGTAGAGGTTGTCCGCCTTGGCCGTGCGCAGGTCGCACGCCACCACGAGGTCGCCGTCGGGCAGGACGGCCAGCCCCTCGGGCTTGTCGGCCAAGCCCTTGAGCCGCACCGCATGCTCAGCGGTCAACCGCCCGTCGAACAGGTCTCCGCCCGGGGTTGCACCAGCGATCACCGCCACAGCCTCGCCCTGGTCGCTGAGCAGCAGAAGCCGTCCGCGGTGCACTGCTGCGTCGCTGAAGTCGGGCATCAGGTCATGGAGGTCGGGCTCCGGGTACCAGGCGGCCAGGGCGACCAGGCGGATCTCCCCGGCGCCGGGCTGCCACGCAGCCCCGCGAGCCAGCCACCGCTGGGCACCGAATCCGAGCGGCTCGGCACCCGCTGGACCGAACTCGATCACAGCGCTGGGGTCCTTCTCCTTGATCACCAGCAGCCGACCGTCGGCCAGCAGGACCGCACCCTCGGCATGCGAGCAGTCCTCGTCCGCCCACGACCGCGCAAGGTCCGCAAGGCCCACCGCAACAGATCCGCAGCCCGAACCCGCACCGGCCACGTCGGGCATCACCAGCTCGATCTGGGCCACCACCTCCCGGGCCGCCACGTCCACGAACTCACCCCGGTTCGGCGACTCCTGCACCAGCAACAGCCCGCCACACCCGTCGGCAGCGATCGCCTCCAGCTGCGGGCTTCTCCCCTCGACCTCACTGCCGCGCAGGCCGGCCAGGGACTCGGTCTGCCACGACGTGGCGAGGTCATCCACCGGGGCCCAGGCAACGACCGCCGCCGCATCCCCCACGGCCAGCAGGATCGGTTGCCCAGCCGCGTCCACGCTGGTCGTCAAGCCCGACACCTCGGTCAGCGGTATCCTCCCGACCCGGGAGACCCGCACCCTCCTGATCGCCATCAGTCCATCATGGCCTGTGAGCACTGACGAGCCCGCATGTTTGCGCCCCAGCGAGACGGGGAATGAATCGCGCGTCATTCGGTGTTATCACCCCCAGCGGCCACCAGCCGACTTCAGTGGCGTGGCACCCGATCCGGGCACACACGCGGAAAGGCACAACATGAGCGACGGCGCTCTGCGCGGGACACGACTGGGCAGTACCAGCTACGAGAGTGATGCGGACGTCGAGTTCGCACCTCGCCAGATGACCACCTACGACTGCCTCGCCGGGCACGCCACCACGCTGCCCTTCTCCGAAGAGGCAGAGATCCCCTACGACTGGCAGTGCGCCACCTGCGGCCTCCCCGCAACGTTGCGCAACGGCGTCGAGCCCGAGCGCAAGCCTGAGAAGGCCGTGCGCACGCACTGGGACATGCTGCTCGAGCGTCGCACGATGACCGACCTCGAGGAGGTCCTGCAGGAGCGTCTGGACCTGCTGCACCAGATGCGCGGCCAGCAGGTCCGCAAGTCCGCCTGATCGGTCGATCGCTGGCAACAGGTGATCGACCCGGGCTTGGTGGCGTCAGCGCACCTGGGTCATTCGTCCGCGGCGATCTCGCCCCGCACGATCCTCGGACCGGGATCCGGCTCTGCGCCGGCCCGGTCCGTCGGGCTGTCCGGATCCGGGTCGATCACCTCACCGGGGATCACGTCCCTGGGCACGACCGTCGTCCGCGTGGCGCCCGAGGCATCGGTGACGGTGACCACGCTCACCCCGCGCACACGCATGGCTGCCTCGGCACCTCGCAGGAGGTGGCCGGACACCCACCGCTGGATCGCAGGTACGAGCAGGGCCAGCCCGACCAGGTCCAGGACCACACCCGGCAGCGCGATGAATGCGCCCGCGCCGATCCGCCATCCCCGGGCCGGCGGCGCGCTGCGCACTCCCCACCGCATGACCAGCATGCCGAGCAGCATGTCCAGGGCCAGGATCATCAGCGTGACGGCCCCGCCGAACGCATCCGCCAGGGCGAGCACCGCGGCCACCTCGGCGACTGCGAGCAGCGCGAGCGCGGCCAGGGTGAGCAGCCGAGCCATCAGCGCTCCCCGGTGTCGCTGCGACGCTCCGCCCGGGCCGCCCGCCGCCGGCGCACTGCCGCACGCGCCCTGGCCGCCCGCTCCTGAGCGCCCCACACTGTGACGCGCCAGAGCGCCTCACGCACGATGCTGCCACTCATCTTCGACGTACCGAACTCGCGCTCCTCGAACGTGATCGGCACCTCACGCACCCGCAGGTCAGCAGCGATCGCCCGGCGGGCCATGTCCACCTGGAAGCAGTAGCCCTGTGAGGCCACCTGGTGCAGGTCCAAGGCGCGCAACGCGCCGGCACGGAACACGCGGTACCCACCGGTGGCGTCGCGCAGCGGAACGTCCAGGGCCATCCGGGTGTACAGGTTGCCGCCGCGGGAGAGCACCTCACGCGTCTTCGGCCAGTTGACCACCTCGCCCCCGGTCACCCATCGGGAGCCCAGGACCAGGTCAGATTCGCGCAGCGCGTCGAGCAGGGCGGGCAACTGCTCCGGCTTGTGAGATCCGTCGGCATCCATCTCGACCAGGACCTCGTAGCCACGCTCAAGCCCCCACGCGAACCCGGCCATGTAGGCCGCGGCGAGCCCCTCCTTGCCCAGCCGGTGCAGCACATGGATGTGCTCGTCGGCGGAGACCAACTCGTCGGCCAGGCGGCCGGTGCCGTCCGGAGAGTTGTCGTCGGCGACCAGGATGTGCGCCTCAGGCACCGCAGCACGCACCCGGGCGGTGATGCGGGCGATGTTCTCCTTCTCGTTGTAGGTGGGGATGATCACCAGGATCGGGCCGAGGTCGGCGAACGGTTCATTCACCAGCACAGTGTCCCACGGGGCACCGGGGTCAGGCGGTGTGCGATCCGGCGACTGGTAGCGTCGCAGCCGACCGAGCGACACCCAATTCGAAGGGCAGGCGCAGATGCCGCGCAGGATCCGGATCGGTACCGTGGCGGACTTCCCCGCAGGGCAACTCACCGCGTTGGAGGTGGAGGGCACCAAGGTGGTCGTGGCCCGTGACGACGAGGGCCTGTGCGCGGTGCGCAACCGTTGCCCGCACCTGGGCCTGTCGCTGACCTCGGGCCCGGGCGGCCAGCACTTCGACGACGGCGTGGTCACCTGCCCGTGGCACAACTCCCGCTTCGTGGTGCGCAGCGGTGAGAACCTCGACTGGGTCTCCGGCGTCGCAGGCCGGGAGGTGCCGCGCTGGTCACGACGCCTGATCGGAGCCGGGCGCAAACCCGCGCCTCTGACCACCTACCCAGTCCGCGTCGAGGGTGACGAGGTCTTCGTCGAGCTCTGAGCGGCTGATGTCCGGCGTGCCCGGGATCACCATGCGAGCCAGCGACCCGATGAGAACCCGGCGAAGCGCGCCGCGATGATCGAAGAGCCCACGCGCCGATGAGGACTGCCGACCGAGGTGATGATGCGGTCACAACGTGGCGCCATCCCCATCGACGGGCCGGTGCGCGCGCCGGGGACGCGCCCTGCGACCAGCACCGAGTGCGACCACCAGCCCCAGCAGCACGGGCGCAAGCAGCTCGGGCAGGACGCCCACGCGGATCGCTGGAGTCAGCCCGGCACGCATCGGCACATCGGCCACGGTCGCCGCTGAGGTGAACTCATCTGCGCGCCAGGTCAGGGCACCGTGCGGGTCGATCACAGCGCTGACCCCCGAGGTCGCGGCCACCAGGGTGGTGCGACCGCTGGCAACGGCCTGCACCTGGCTGATGGCCAACTGCTGCCAGGGCTGCCCGGTGCGCCCGTAGGTGGCGTTGTTGGTCTGCACGACCAGGACCTGGCCGCCGGCCCGCACGGCATCACGCACCAGTTCGTCGTAGGCGATCTCGAAGCAGATCACCACGCCCGCGGGGACCGGCCCGATCTGCAGCAGGCCCGGCTCGGACCCCGGTGCGAAGTCACGCGGGATCCGGTCGAACCGGGTGATGAACCGGCTCAGCAGGTCACGGAAGGGCAGGTACTCACCGAACGGGACCGGATGTCGCTTCACGTAGGCATCGCCCGGCCCGCTCACCGGGTCCCAGACCAGCCCCACGTTCAGGATGGTCCCGGGATGGTCGTCGGTCGGGGGGTCCTCGGGATTGGTCCGGATAGCACCTACCAGGATCGGCGCCCCGATCGCGTTGGCGGCGCGGTCGATCTCCCGTGCGGCGTCGGCGTTGGCCAGTGGATCGATGTCCGAGGAGTTCTCGGGCCAGATCACCGCGACTGGTTGTGGGTAGCGACCCGCGTCGACGGCTATCGCGAGCGCCTCGGTGACGCGCACGTGGTTGTCCAGGACGGCGCGGCGCTGGGCGTTGAAGTCCAGGCCGAGTCGCGGAACGTTGCCCTGCACCACCGCGATCGGCTGGACCGACTGGTCCGGACCGCCCCAGTCCGCGCCGCGGGCCAGCGCTCCCCCACCGATCAGGATTGCGATCCCGAGCACGGCGAGAAGGGCTGGGTGTCGGCGGCGGGCACGGGCAGCGTCCCAGGCCAGCAGCAGCAACGTGGCAGCCAGCGCCACTGTGAAGGTGACCGTCGCTGCACCCCCGATCGCCGCCCAGCCGACGAGATCGGTTCCAGCCTGGCCGAACGCGAGTCGACCCCAGGGGAACCCACCCCATGGGATGCGAGCCCGCAGGGCCTCCATGCACACCCACAGCAACGGAACACTGAGCGCCCACCACGGGCGGGCGAGCAGGGCAGGCAGGACTGCGCCGGCCGCGGCCCAGAACGCGGCGCACAGCAGGGCCAGGGCGATCCATGCGTCCGGACCGAGCACCCGCAGCCAGCTCAGCAGCACCAGGAAGAATGTCGCCCCCGACGCGCCGGCTGACCAGCGCACCGGGACCGGACAACCAACCTCCGGCACGTCGCGACGGCAGCCCGCGGACAGACGCGACCAGGACGGCGAACGCGGGTACCGCCAGCCACCCGGAGAGCCAGTCGAAGGGAGGGAATGCGAGGGCCAGCAGGATTCCGGCCACCATCGCCGTCACAGCACGAACCCCGAGCACCGGGATTCCGGTGGTCCGCGCGGTGACGGTCATGGGGGCAATCATCGCCCAGATGGGTGCGGCCGACCGCATCCGTCCGCCCTGTACTCCCTCCACCCTAGCGTCACCGACCCAGCGGTTGCTTCACGTGGGCGTCGCCCCGGCGTCGCTGGCGAGGAGGAACTGTCGGCTGGCTCGCTAGATCCGACGCAGGGCGGGCCCGGCCAACCGCTGCCAGGACCGGTATTGGCACGCGGCGGGATCGAGCGGGGGGCGCAGACGCGGAGTCGGGCGGCGGTTGGGCGGCGCTCAGGTGGGGGCGACGACCGTGCCGCGCGCGCTGGTCACCAGGATCGGCTCGGCCAGGACTTCAGCAGCATTCGCCCCACGCTCAGGGGTCCCCCTGCAGACGACGTGCGCGGTGAACTCGATCTCGCGGCTGCGCCGACCGGCCCGGACCAGGGTCGCTACCACCTCCACCACGTCGCCGCCCCGCAGGGCGCTGCGGAACTGCACATCCGAATAGGACGCGAACAGGCCCTCATCGCCATCGGTGCGGATGAGCAGCTCAGTGGCCACATCACCGAACATCGCCAGGCTGTAGGCGCCGTCGACCAGGTTGCCGGCGTAGTGCGCGTGCGAGTAGGGCACGTAGCGCCGGTGCGTGACTCGCAGGCCGATCAGCGCCCCGGGACCCGGGGCCCCAGGAACCGGAGCAGCACCAGCGGGTCCGGGCTCGCCAGCCGGTACGGGCTCGACCGGCCCACTGCCACCACTGCCACCACTGCCACCACTGCCACCACTGCCACCACTGCCACCACTGCCACCACTGCCAGAACTATCGCTGCTGCCACCGCTCATGCTGATGCCTCCTTGACAAGTCGGCTGACCAAGTAGGACGCCACATCCGCGGGCGTCGTGCCCTTGCCGAAGATCCGGTCCACACCAAGCTCGGCGGCCATCGACTCATCGAACCGTGGACCGCCGACCACAAGTAGCGGCCGGCGAGCTGCGGGGAAGGCCTCGCGGAACGCTGCCGTCATCTCCTGCGTGTTGTGCAGGTGGGCGTCGCGCTGGGTGACCACCTGGGAGACCAGCACCGCATCAGCCCGGACCTTCCCAGCCACCTCGACCAGCTCCGGGACGGCCACCTGCGCACCGAGGTTGTACACCTCGATCGCTGAGTAGTACTCCAGGCCCTTCTCGCCGGCGAAGCCCTTGATGTTCAGGATCGCGTCGATGCCCACGGTGTGCGCGTCGGTGCCGATGCAGGCCCCGACCACGACCAGCGGCCGACGCAACCGCTTGCGCACGACGGCGTTGACCTCCTTGGGCGTCAGCAGTGGGAAGTCCCGCTCAAGCACCTCCACCTTGTCCAACTCGACGAGGTGGTTGACCCGGCCGTACACGATGAAGAACGTGAAGTCCGAGCCCATCGGCTTGGCGTGCACGACCAGCGCCGGGTCGATACCCATCTTGCGGGCCAACTGGGCCGCGGCGCCCTCGGCGCGCTTGTCGTGCGGGATCGGCAGGGTGAAGGAGACCTGCACCATGCCGTCGCCGGTCGCGTCTCCATAGGGCCGGATCACGCTGCTCATGCCGGCACCTCCTCGAGGACTCGGGACACGGGGTTGAGGTAGCCCTCGGCGCGGGTGACCACCCCGTCGAGGCCCTTGCCCTTGTCCGGCGGACGCTTCATCAGGCCGAACGTGCCGTCGGCGATCGCCTCGAGCAGCGTGTGGTCACCGATCCGCTCCAGCAGCTCGACCGCCTCAGCGAGCACGTGATGGGCGCGGGTGACGATCAGTCCGTCGGGCGCGGGATGGAAGTCCTGCGCAAGACCGCCGGCCGCGTCCATCACGTAGCGCACGTTCTGCAGCGCCAGGTCCCGGTCGCTCAACCAGGGCGTCACCACCGCCTCGGTCATCATCCCCACGAGCAGGATGCCCTGGTCGGTCAGCGCTCCGGCCAGGTTGAAGAACCCGTCGAGGAGGTAGCCACGGAACACGTCACCGGTCATGTGCTTGGTGGGCGGCATCCACTTGAGCGGTGCGTCCGGGAAGAGCTCGCGGGCGAGCAGGGCGTGGGCGAGCTCGAGGCGGAACGAGTCGCGGATCTCCGGGTTGATCTCGAACGCGTGTCCGAGCCCGAGCTGCCAGTCGGCCAGGCCGGCTGCGTGCCCGAAGTACTCGTTGAGCAGCTGGCTGACCGTCACCGTGTGCGCGGCGTCCACCGCGTCGGCGGTGGTGAGGTAGTTGTCCTCACCTGTGTTGATGATGATGCCCGCGCGGGCGTGCACCTGCCGGGCGAAGTGCTGGTCGGTGAACGTGCGGATGGGGTTGATGTCGCGGAACAGGATCCCGTACATCGAGTCGTTGAGCATCATGTCCAGGCGCTCCAGGCCGGCCAGCGCGGCGATCTCGGGCATGCACAGGCCTGACGCGTAGTTGGTCAGCCGCACGTACCTGCCAAGCTCCTTGGACACGTCATCGAGGGCCGCGCGCATGATCCGGAAGTTCTCCTGCGTGGCGTACGTGCCGGCGTACCCCTCGGTCGTCGCACCCTCGGGCACGAAGTCGAGCAGCGACTGCCCGGTCGAGCGGATCACCGCGATGATGTCGGCCCCCTCGCGCGCAGCGGCCTGCGCCTGGGGGACGTCCTCGTGGATGTTGCCGGTGGCCACGATCAGGTAGATCCACGGCTTGTGGTCCACGGGATAGCGCACGAGCAACTTGTCGCGTGCCGCCCGCTGCCGGTCGACCCTGCGCACCCCGCCGCGGGCCGCCTTCAGCGCGGCGGTCGTGGCCCCGGCGGCTGCGCGGCCCTCCGGTACGCGGAACTCGACCGACCCGGCTGCCGCCCGTTGGGCAAGGGTGAGCAGCGGTGCGCCGACGCCGATGCCGGTCCGTCGCTGGGCGGCCAGCGCATCCCAGACGGGCAGCGCCACCCCATGGTCCAGCCCCACCTGCTCATTGACGGTGTCCACGAGCCGGTTCACCCACGGGATGCCCTCGACATCGGCGCCCTCGAGCCCCGCCATCCGCAGGACCGCCCGCTCGATCGAGACCGTCGTGTGCGCCTGGGCCAGGTCGACCACAGGCTGACCGGCCCGGGCGGCCAGCGCACGTGCGTGGGCCACGGTCCCTGGATCCAGGTTGAGCCTCATGAGTGCACGCTCCCAGAGTCTGGCAGGCCAGCGCCTGCTGGTGAGTCGCCTGCCGGTGAGTCGTCGGCCAGGTGGATCGTGCGGCCGGCCAGGACGGTGGCCAGGCAGCGCGGCGCGGGAGTGCCTGGGTCCAGCCGGGGCAGGCCAGGCGTTCCGCTGCGGGGGTCGGTGCTCCAGTTGGAGACCCGACTGTCGGGCGCAGCCACCACCAGTTCCTCGACCGCCCATACCGCGTAGGTCGCCGGCGCGCCGGGGGCCAGCACCCCGGCATCGTCGCGGCCGGCCGCTCGCCAGCCGCCCCGGGTGGCGGCATTGAACGCCGCTCGACCGCTGATCCGGGCGGCCGGGTTGTGGTGGTGCATCGCGGCCCGAACCCATTCCCACGGCTCGATCGCGGTCACCGGGCTGTCGGACCCGAGGGCGAGCGACACACCGGCCCGGACCAGGCCGGCGAAGTCGTGCAGGCCGGCGGCCCGCTGCGGCCCCAGCCGCGCGACGTAGGCGCCGTCGGGTGCCCCCCAATGCGCGTCGAACAGGGGTTGGACACTGGCGATGGCGCCGGCCCGGGCCAATACGTCGGCGTGCGCGGGACTGACCATCGTGAGGTGCTCGATCCGGTGCCGCGCCGCCCGCACCGCGGCCTGCCCGCAGCGCTCCATGGCCGCCTCGAGCCCGGCAGCGACCAGGTCGATCGCCGCATCGCCGATCGCATGGAACCCGGCCTGCATGCCAGCCTCGGTGCACGCCACCAGGTGCTGCGTGACCGCCTCCCGATCCAGGTACCGGTTTCCGGTCACCCCCGGGGCGTCGGAGTACGGTTCGCCCAGCAGCGCGGTGTGCGAGCCGAGTGCCCCGTCGACGAACAGGTCCCCAGCCGCGCCGGCCGCGCCCAGTGTGCGGGCGTCATCCGGGCCCCCGGCCTGCCCCCAGTACGAGACCAGCTCAGGGCCCACCGTGGTCGCGGCCAGTTCCTGCAGTGCGCGCAGGTCATCGGCACCGTTGATGTCCGGACCGGCCGCCTCATGCAGGGCGGCGACCCCCGCAGCAGCGGCATGCTCCCGCGTGGCACGCTGGGCGGCTTCACGCAGCCCACCGGGCAGCCCCTCGGTGACATACGCGCGAACCAGGTGATGGGCACGTGCCGTGACCCGCCCGGAGTCCTCGAAGCCGCGGGCGCCAGCAAGGCCCGCGACCAGCGCAACCATGGCGCTGGACACGATCGCGGAGTGCACGTCGACCCGGGACAGGTATACCACCGAGCCCCAGCTCGCCCGGTCCAACTCCTGGCGCGTGGGTAGCCGCTGGTCGGACCACTGCGTCTCGTCCCAGCCGTGGCCGACCACCGGACGCCCCCGACCGGCCCGGGCGTGGGCGCTGACCAGTTCCAGCAGGGCCTCGCGGCTGGGCGCCCCGCGCAGGTCCAGGCCGAGCAGGGTCAGACCCGTGGCTGTGTGGTGGACGTGCGCATCGACGAAGGCCGGTGCGACCAGGGCGCCATCGAGGTCCACCACCGCGTCCGCGGAGTCGCGGTGCACATCGGCTCCGGTGTCCGGTCCGACCCAGGCCACGGTGTCATCGACCACCAGCATCGCCCCTGCACCCGGCGCGGAGGGGGCGTGGATCGTCCCGCCGCGCAGCAGCAGCCTCATCGACGCGCTCCGTGGCGCATGCGCGCCGGACTCACCGGTGCTCGCCGGCCAGCCGGGACTCGAAGAGCTGACGCAGGGCGGCGTTGGTGCGCAGCAGGTCCAACGCGTAGGCCGCATGACCGCGCGCATAGCCGTTGCCGATGAGCATGGTCACATCCGCGGCCAGGCCCTCGGCCCCGAGCGCGGCCGCAGTGAACGAGGTGGCCATCGAGAAGAAGATGACGGTGCCGCCCTCGGCGGTGGACAGCACCGCACCGTGCTCACAGCCGGGCACGGTGACGCACACGATGGTGATGTCGGCCGGCGCGCCGAGCGCCCCGACCACCGCGTCGGCGACCCCGACCGGGTCGCGGGCGTCGGCCAGGGCCACGAGGTCGGCGATCCCCGCCGCGCCCAGCGTCTGCGCCTCACGGTCGACCGGCACGATCCCCAGCGTGCGCCCAGCACCCTCGGCCCGGGCCGCGGCCAGGCACAGCGAACCGCTCTTGCCGGCCCCGCCGAGCACCGCGACCGTCGGGGTGATCCCCTTCTCGAGATACCGGGCCACCACTCGGGCGGTCAACGCCGGAGCGCCGCACACGTCGTTGATCGACATCGCCAGCGCCTCGGGCAGGTCATCGGGCAGCGTCGCCACGATCGAGCGGCGGAACAGGATCGCAGTGCCCTGGCACGGCACCTGCTCGTCCATGCCGTCCCAGGCGGCCAACCCGTCGGTGATCTGAAGCGGGGTCAGCGTGAGTGAGACCAGCGTCGCGATCCGGTCCCCCACGGCCAGTCCCAACGGCGATTCCGGCCCGACCTCCTCGACCTCGCCGATGAGCATCCCACCCGATCCGGTCACCGGGTTGTGCATCTTGCCGCGGCTGCTGATGATGCCCACCACCTCGGCGCGCACCTTGTCGCCGTCACCGAAGTGCTTGTCGTGCAGCTGCTGGAAGCTGGCGGCGTCGAGGTTGAGCCGGTGCACGCGCACGCGCACCTCATCGGGTCCGATCTGCGGCGAGGCGTCCAGCCGCCAGGCAGCCTGGGGCAGCACGCCCTCGGGCTCGAGGACGCGGTGCACGCCGACCGCGCTGGTGGTGCGGTGTTCCATGGAGCCTCCCCTGGGCTTGCGGGGGCTTGCGCGTCCCTGCACACGCCCTGTTCCGGCCGCTTGCCCACGACCGTCCGACGCCAGCCTAGCGAGTCACGCGCGCCGAAGAAACACCGGACACAGTCTTCCTGAACCGGGATTCCTTGCGCTAGGCTGCGGCGATGACGCAGATTCTTGATCCGTTCCTGCCGACTGCCGAACCGTCGGGCGTTCCCGCCCCGGGCGTGGCTCCCGAGCAGCCCTACACCTACCAGCGGGCCATCGTCGAGGAGCCGGACTGGACCCGCTTCCCCGGCTGGGCGCAGGTCACCGAGGCCGAATGGCGCTCGGCGCAGTGGCAGCGTGCGCACTGCATCAAGAACTCCAAGCAGCTGCATGCCCTGATGGGCGACCTGCTCGACGAGCGGGTCTACGAGGACCTCGACGCTGACCTGGCGCAGAAGGCCACCATGTCGATGCTGGTGCCGCCGCAGATGATCAACACGATGATGCGCCGCGCAACCCCGGCCGGACCCGGATCCTTGACCGAGGCGTTCTACGCCGACCCGATCCGGCACTACATGCTCCCCGTGATCTCAGACCGGCTCACCGAGTGGGGCAGCCACCCGTACGCGTCACGGGACTCCCTGCACGAGCAGGCCATGTGGGTGGCCGAGGGCCTGACCCACAGGTACCCGACGAAGGTGCTCGCCGAACTGCTGAGCACCTGCCCGCAGTACTGCGGGCACTGCACGCGGATGGACCTGGTCGGCAACTCCACGCCCAGCGTCAACAAGTTCAAGCTGATCCTCAAGCCGGTCGACCGACAGTCCGACCACATGGCCTACCTGCGCGCCCACCCCCAGGTGCGTGATGTCGTGGTCTCCGGCGGCGACGTGGCCAACCTGCCCTGGCAACGGCTGGAGTCCTATCTCGACGAACTGCTGGACATCGACAACATCCGTGACATCCGGCTGGCCACCAAGGCGCTGATGGCCCTGCCGCAGCACTGGCTGTCCCCCGACGTCGTGGCCGGTATGGGCCGCGTGGCAGCCAAGGCGCGCGAGCGCGGGGTCTCCCTGGCGATCCACACGCACGTCAACAATGCGGCCTCGGTCACCCCACTGGTCGCTGAGGCCGTGCGGGCGATGTTCGACGCCGGCGTCCGCGACGTCCGCAACCAGGGCGTTCTGCTCAACGGGGTCAACACGACCCCCACCGACCTGCTCGACCTGTGCTTCACGCTGCTCGACGGCGCCGGGATCATGCCCTACTACTTCTACATGTGCGACATGATCCCCAACGCAGAGCACTGGCGGGTGCCGCTGTCCACCGCGCAGGACCTGCAGCACTCGATCATGGGCTACCTGCCCGGATTCGCCACTCCGAGGATCGTCTGCGACGTGCCCTACGTGGGCAAGCGCTGGGTGCACCAGGTGCACACCTACGACCAGACGCTGGGCATCTCGGAATGGACCAAGAACTACCGCACCGGCATCGAGTTCGACGACCCGAATGCCCTGGAGCGCGGGTACCGGTACTACGACCCGATCCACACGCTGCCCGCGGATGGCCGGGCGTGGTGGGCTCGCCACGCAGCCGAACTGGACGTCGCCGACCACTGACCGTTCTGGGTCCCTACTGGGCCAGGCGGTCCTCGAACGGGACCGAGAGCACGACCGTGGTGCGCGTGGTGACACCGGCGATCCCACGGATCGCTGCCAGCAGCGCCTCGAGATCAGTTGGGGCCGCAACCCGGATCTTGAGGATGTACGCCTCGTCGCCGGCCACCGAGTAGCAGGCCTCCACGGCCGGCAGCGCCGCCAGCTTCTCCGGGGCTTCATCCTCGGCGGACGGGTCGAAGGCCTTGATGGACACGAACGCGGTCAGCGGCAGGCCCAGCGCATCCGGGTCGATCAGCGCCCGGTAACCACGGATGACCTTGCGCTTCTCCAATCGGCGTACCCGCTGGTGCACCGCGGACGTGGACAGGCCGAGGTGCTTGCCGAGGTCGGTGAACGACATCCGGCCGTCGGCGGCGAGCAACTGGATCAGTTGTCGATCGATGTCCTCCATGGCGCGATCCTAACCGTCTGGCCACATGTCCGGACCGAACGCACAACGGCGACAGTTGCTCCTCGCCAGCTCCACCAGCCGGGCGATTCATCCACCACAGCGCCGCCCCACCGACGCCAGCGCGGAGCAACTCGCCCCCTACCAACGGGACCCCACGGCATTGCGGCCTGCGTGCGGCTAGCCCCGCACCAGCGCCCGGCCGATCACCAGCCGCTGGATCTGGTTGGTGCCCTCCACGATCTGCAGCATCTTGGCCTCGCGCATGAAGCGCTCGACGGGGAAGTCGGTCGTGTAACCGGCACCGCCGAGCACCTGCACCGCATCGGTGGTGACCTGCATCGCCACATCGGTGGCCAGGAGCTTCGCTCGGGCGGCCGGGATCGAGAACGGCCGACCCGCGTCCTTGAGCCGGGCAGCCTCCAGCAGCAGCGCACGCGCCGCGTGGATCTGGGTGTCCATGTCGGCGAGCATGAACTGCAACCCCTGGAACCCGGCGATCGGCTGGCCGAACGCGTTCCGGCCCCGGGCGTACGCGACCGCTTCGTCCAACGCACGGCGGGCCAGCCCGACCGCGCACGCCGAGATCCCCAAGCGGCCCGAGTCCAGGGCCTGCATCGCGATCCGGAAGCCCTGCCCGGGCTCCCCCACGAGGTCGACCGCCGGCACCTGCGCCCCGTCCAGGATGACCTGCGCGGTGGGCGAGGCCATGCCGCCCATCTTGTGCTCGGGGGTGGCGAAGGTCATGCCGGGCGTGTCGGCGTCGGTGACCAGGCAGCTGATCCCCTGCGCGCCCTCGCCGCTGGTGCGCACCATCAGGTTGTAGAAGTCCGCGACCCCCGCGTGGGTGATCCACGCCTTCACCCCCGACACGCGGTACTGGTTGTCGACCAACTCCGCGCGGGTGCTCAGCGCGGCGGCGTCGGATCCACAGTGTGGCTCGGACAGGCAGTAGGCGCCCAGGTCCTGCCCCCCCAGCATGCGGGGCAGCCACCGCTCGCGCTGCTCGTCGGTGCCCCACGCAACGACCGGGAAGCAGGACAGCACGTGCACCGAGACCCCCAGCGCGACACTCATCCAGCGCCCGGCCAGCTCCTCGAGCACCTGCAGGTACACCTCGTAGGGCTGCCCACCGCCACCAAGCTCCTCGGGATAGGGCAGGGCGAGCAGGCCGGCGCGGCCCATCGTGGTGAAGACCTCGCGCGGGAACTCACCGGCAGCCTCGGCTGCAGCGGCTCGCGGCGCGAGCTCCTTGTCGGCGATCTCAGCAGTGAGGGCCAGCAGGTCGGCGGCTTCGGGCGTGGGCAGCATGCGCTCGGTCACCTCGCCACCGTACCCCCGACGGTGTGCGCTGCATCCGCCCGGCGGGCCCCGGTGGCAGGATGCTCGCCATGCTGATGCTGCTGGACTCCGCCGGCCTGTACTTCCGCGCCTTCCACGGGGTCCCCGAGTCGATGACCGCCCCCGACGGGACCCCGGTCAACGCCGTGCGCGGATTCCTGGACATGACTGCCGCGCTGGTCGCATCCCGCCGGCCGACCGGGCTGGTGGCCTGCTGGGATGACGACTGGCGCCCGCAGTGGCGCGTGGACCTGCTGCCCAGCTACAAGGCGCACCGGGTGGCTGTCGATGGCGGCGAGGACGAGCCGGACACGCTGGGCGCCCAGGTCGAGATCATCGTCGACATCCTGGCGGCACTGGGCCTGGCCCGGGTCGGGGCGCCGGACTTCGAGGCCGACGACGTGATCGCCACCCTGGCCCGACGGCACGCCAGCCGAGGCGAACCGGTCGAGGTCGTCACCGGAGATCGTGACCTCCTGCAACTCGTCGACGATGCTGCGCGGATCCGCGTGCTCTACACCGGGCGTGGGATCCGGCGGGTCGAGGTCCTCGACGAGGCCGGGGTGCGCACCGCGCACGGGGTGGGCCCAGCGCAGTACGCCGACCTCGCGCTGCTGCGCGGAGACCCCTCCGACGGCCTGCCCGGGGTTCCGGGCATCGGGGCCAAGACCGCAGCCAGCCTGCTGGACCGGTTCGGGGACGTGGCCGGGGTCCTGGCCGCCGTGGACGGTCCCGACAGCGGGATCAGCCCACGCCTGGTCGGCGCGCTGCGCGCGCACCGCGACTATCTCACCCGCGCCGATCAGGTGGTGCGCGCCGCCGATGTCCCACTGCCCGAGGTGGACCCGACCATCCCGGCGGCTCCGGCCGACCCGGATGCCCTGGCCGGGCTCGCCACCCGGTGGGGGGTCGGCTCTGCCATCGGCCGTCTCCAGGCGGCGTTGGACCAGGCCACGGCGGCTCCGGCGTGACTGGACCGGCCTGACTGGACCAGCCTGACCCTGACCGGCCCGGCGGGGGCGGACTGACCGTTCCCGGCTACTTCACGCCCCCGGTGAGCCACGTCTCCCAGGGCACGTTCCATACGCCACCGGCCCCGTTGTCGGTCTCCATTCGCCGCTTCGTCCCCGTCGTGATCACCGGGTCACCGTAGAGATGGTGCTTGTAGAGCCAGACCGCATCGTCGTCCGAGACATTGGTGCAGCCGTGCGAACCGTTGCGCACGCCCAGCCGGGCGGTCGCCCACGGAGCTGCGTGGATGAACTCCCCGCTGCGCGTCAGCCGGATCGCATAGGGCGCATCAAGCACGTACGGGTCCTCCGCGCCGATGCTCTCGCTGGTCATCCGCTTGACCTTGTACTTCTCCATCAGGACCTTGATGCCCGAACGAGTCTCCCACCCGGGCATGCCCAGCGACACCGCGATGGTGCGCACCAGCTTCCCATCGCGCACGACGATCGCCTGGTCGGTCCGCGCGTCGATCGTCATGACTCGGGAGGGCCCGATCGTGAAGGTGCTGTCGGCCTCGCCGGCCCAGCGCAGGTCCCGCCCGGACTTCTGGCCGATGACCTCACCCGTGGGATCGGCGTGGATCGAGACGGTGGCGTGCGCCGGCCAGAACTCCTTGGGCCGGTAGACCGCGGTGCGTCGATCCGTCCACGCCCATCCTGCTTCACCGAGCGGCACCGAAGAACTCACCGTGATCCGGTCGGTCACCGCCGTCCGCGCCGCCTTGGGCACATTCCGGTCGAGGATGATCCGCACCACGATCCCGACCCCGTAGGTCTCCGGCTTGGGGCTGACCCGCTCGATCCGCAGGTCGATGCCGGGCACTGGGGCCACCGCAGCAGGGTTGCCGCCATCAGCCGCGGTGGCCGGACCGCGCACGATCGCCGCGCCTCCGCTCAGGGCCAGGAGGGCGGCAAGGACAGCGCCGACAGTCCGCCGGCTGTCGAGGAACACAGCATGGTTCTACCCGACCGGCAGCCCGTGACGGCGCATCCGACCCCGCGTGTCGCGGTTCCGCTGTGACGTTCGGCGATCTGGGTGGTGCGTCGGGCTGACCCGGCACTGCGTCCGGGTCCTTGTCTTCCCCGCACCAGCTGCGGACGGCATCTTGTCCTCGCCGCGACGGTCAGTGCGCCACGGTGCCCGGAGCGGTGGTGTCGGCGTGCACACCGGCGTGCCGGGGATGCGGGAGGGAGTGTGGCCGCAGGTCCACCTGGGGCACGCCCCGACGCACCTCGACCCCGACCCGGACCGCCCGACGCAGGCAGCGCTGATCGCGCGATCGCGCAATGAGCACCATCGGAACGCTGGACTCGACTGCGCCCAGGTAGGACAGGTCGATCTCCTCGTCGGCGAGGACCACGATCCCCGCCAGGGTGCACAGGTGGGCGCTCTGGGCAACCCGTTCCTGACTGCTCACGGCCAGGCCGTCGTCGGCGAGCACCAGGATCCGCCCGGGCATCCAGTCCAGCGCTGATCGCACAGCGAGCAGGGTTCGGGCCAGTACACCGAGGCCCAGGGCCTGACCGAGTCCTGAACCGGGCAACGGCTGGGCTGGGCAACTTCGACCATCGGCGGACACCTCCGCGCTCAGGCCGCTGCAGACGTGCAGTCGCTCCCGGACCACACACCCATAGTGCCCCGTTCCCCCGGAGAAGCCAATCCCCTTGCTCGGACTTCCGTGTCCCGATCTGGTCCCAGATCCGCCCAGCCATCGGCGATTTCGCCGTGGGGCCTCACCGCTGCCCAGCGTGTCACGGCGCAGCACCGTTCCACAACGGCATCATTCCGCGACGGTCACCGCCACCACGCCCCGGCGGACCAGGTCCATCGCCGTGCGCGCCGTCCGGGTGAGCTGCGGGTCGGCCGTGGTGCTGGACAACTGGCCCAGGAAGTCGATCACCTGCCGGCACCAGCGCACGAAATCACCCGCGGTCAGCTCCGATCCGTCCAGGACCGAGCGCAACGTGCCGCCGCCGGCCCAGCGATGGACCGCCCACGCGAATCCCACATCCGGCTGGCGCGTGGCCGGTAGCCCACGGCCCTTCTCGAGCACCTCCAGCTCGCCCCACACCCGCATGGTCGCGTCGAGGGTCCCGCGCAGGCCGGGCGGTACCCTCGGCGGTCCCGCACCCGGTTGGCTGGCCCCGCGCGACTCGTACACGAGCGCCGAACAGGCTCCAGCGAGCTCCGGGGCGGTCAATCCCGTCCACAGGCCCTGGCGCAGGCACTGCATCGCGAGCAGGTCGGACTCGCCGTAGATCCGGGCCAGTTGATGCCCAGCCTCGGTGACCTTCGGTGTGTCGACGGCCCCCGCGAGGTAGCCCAACTCGGTGAGCACCGAGCAGATCCTGTCGAACTGCCGGGCGATCGAGTTCGTCCGGCCCTCGAGCCGACGCTGCAGTCCCACGGTCTCGCTGCGCAACCGGTGCGCCCGCTCGGCCCAGCGGGCATGCTGCTCACGCTCGTTGCAGCCGTGGCAGGGGTGCGCCCGCATCTGGGCGCGCAGTGCGGCCAGCGCGCCGTCCTCGTCATGGGTCCTGTGCCGGCGACCGGGCTTGGGGATCTCGATGCCCTCGGTGCGCGTGCGCAGCAGGGCTGCCAGTTCGCGTCGGCTGTTGGCCGAGCGCGCCGAGAAGGAGCGCGGGAGCCGCATCCGGTCCAGCACGTGCGGGGCGACCGGGAAGTCCACCACGCCCAGGCGGCGCACCTGTCGGTCGACGGTCAGGACCACCGGGCGTGGATCCTCGCCGAGGGTCAGGCCCGGGTCGACCACCACAGCCAGCCCGGCGCGACGCCCCGCCGGCACCACGATCACGTCCCCCGGCACCAGGTCGGCCAGCGACTCGGCCACCTCGTTGCGCCGCGCGGCCACCCCGGCCCGAGCCATCCCCTTCTCCGCCGCCGAGAGCTGCGCCCGGATCGCGGCGTACTCGGCGAAGTCGCCGAGGTGGCAGGCCATCGACTCCTCGTAGCCGGTGATCGCCTCGTTGTTGCGCTGGACCTTGCGAGCCAGGCCCACGATGGCCCGGTCGGCCTGGAACTGAGCCAACGAGGATTCCAGGACCTCCCGCGCCGCGGACTTGCCCAGCTGGCCGACGAGGTTGACAGCCATGTTGTACGAGGGTCGGAAGCTCGAGACCAGCGGGTAGGTGCGGGTCGAGGCAAGCCCTCCCAGCGCCGCCGGGTCCAGGCCCGGATGGAACACGACGACGGCGTGCCCCTCGACGTCGATTCCTCGGCGCCCGGCCCGGCCGGTCAGCTGCGTGTACTCCCCGGGCGTGATGTCGGCGTGCGTCTCGCCGTTCCACTTGACCAGCCGCTCCAGGACCACCGCCCGGGCGGGCATGTTGATGCCCAGGGCCAGGGTCTCGGTGGCGTAGACCACCTTGACCAGCCCGGCCTGGAACAGTTCCTCCACCGCCTCCTTGAACGTCGGGATCAGCCCCGCATGGTGGGCAGCGACGCCGCGCTCGAGACCGTCGAGCCAGCTGTCGAAGCCGAGCACGGACAGGTCCGAGGGCGGCAGGTCGACCACCCGCGCCAGCACGCGTTCGCGGATCTCGGCCCGCTCGGCCGGGGTGGTCAACGACAAACCCCCGTGCAGGCACTGCTCCACCGCGGCCTCACAGCCGGCACGGCTGAAGATGAACACGATCGCCGGGAGCAGGTCGGCGCGCGCAAGGACCCGCACGGCGTCGGGTCGGGCGGTTCCGCTGGTGGGGCGCGGACGCCGACCACCCCGAGCCGGACGTGCCGAGGGGCCACCTGAGGGCGAGCGCACCGGTCGGTTCGGCCCACCGGCGCGGCCGCCCCCGTTGCGGTAGTCGCGCCGGGCCTTGGTGATGCGCTGGTCGTGGCGGGCGAGGCGGACCAGTTCCGGGTTGACCGTGCGGCCCCGGTCATCGAGGAAGAGGTCGTGCAACTCGCGCTCGACGAGCACGTGCTGCCAGAGCGGCACCGGGCGGTGCTCCTCGACGACGATGTCGGTGTCCCCGCGCACCTCAGCCAGCCAGGCGCCGAACTCCTCGGCGTTGCTCACCGTGGCTGACAGTGCAACCACGCTCACGCTCTCGGGCAACGTGATGATGACCTCCTCCCACACCGGGCCACGCGACCGGTCGGCCAGGTAGTGCACCTCGTCCATGACCACGAACGCCAGCCCGGTCAGCGTGTGCGAGCCCGCGTAGAGCATGTTGCGCAGCACCTCTGTGGTCATCACGACCACCGGAGCCTCCCCGTTGATCGAGTTGTCCCCGGTCAGCAGGCCCACCCGGTCCGCGCCGTAGCGGGCCACCAGGTCGTTGTACTTCTGGTTCGACAATGCCTTGATCGGCGTGGTGTAGAAGCACTTGGTGGCCCGTTCGATCGCCAGATGGATGGCGAACTCCCCCACGACCGTCTTGCCGGACCCGGTGGGAGCGGCCACGAGCACCCCGCGCCCGGCCAGGATGCTGGCACACGCCCGCTCCTGGAACTCGTCGAGACCGAACTCGTAGAGCCCGCGGAAACGCTGGAGGGCACCTTCGACGTCCGCTGGAGGCTGCATGGGCCTGACGCTACCCGGCCACGATCAACCGCACCCCGTCCGGCACGGCGCGGACCTCCACCGGCAGGGGGCCCACCCGCTCGCCGTCCGCGAAGGCGATCTGGCCGGGAGCATCCAGCGTGGCGGTGCGCACCCGGCGCATCTCAACGGCTGGGTGGGACAGGTGCGAACCGGTGTAGATCCGGGGGAACAGCGCCAGCAGCGCGCGCCGGGAGAGGGCGTGCACCCAGATCAGGTCCAGCTCGCCGTCGTGCATGTCGGCACCGTGGCAGACCTGCATCCCGCCACCGAACGACGGCCCGTTGCCGATGGACACCACCATGGCCTTCGCGTTGCGTACCTCACCGTCGATGATGCTGCGATACTCAAGGGGCCGGAACGTGCGCAGCTCAGCGAGCAGGGCCCGGACGTACAGGGCGGTCCCGCTGGGCCAGGTCATCGCATTGGCGCGCTCATTCACACTGGAGTCGAACCCTGAGCTGAGCACGCACAGGAAGTGGCGGACCGTACCGTCGGCGGCCTCGACCCGGCCCACGTCGAAGGGCCGGGCGTTGCCCGCGAGGATCGTGGCGACCGCATCCTCAGGCCGGTTGGCGGCCAGACCGACTGACGCCGCCGCATCGTTGCCGGTGCCCAGCGGCACGATGCCCAGGGCGGTGTCGGTGCCCACGACGGCCTGCAGCGCCATGTGGACGGTTCCGTCCCCACCGACCGCCACCAGGGTGTCCACGCCGTCAGCCATCACCTGGGCGAGAAGTCGCTCGGCGTCCTCGGCGGACTGCCCCTGGATGGCCACCACCTCGTCACCGCGACCGCCGAGCCCGCGCAGCACCTGCGCGGCGTGCCTGCTGGCGCGTCCGGCTCCAGACGTCGGGTTGATCAGGACACCGATGCGCGCACGCTGGGCGGGGGGCTCCACGGGCCAGCACGCTACTGCACCCGGGGCCCCAACCCGGTGGTGTGCCGGTGGCGTGCCGGTGGCGTGCCGGTGCTGAGCCGAACGCGGAGGTGTCAGGGCTCCAGCGGCGAGGTCTCGTCGTCGGCCCACTGAGGTTCTGCGGACCGGCGCCGTGACCTGCGTCGGTCGTTGAGCCAGCAGACGACCCACGCCAGCAGCATCAGCACCAGCATGGGCACAGCCAGCAGCGCCAGGTTGAACGGGTCGCCGGTGGGGGTTGCGGCTGCGGCGAAGATCACCACGCCCAGGACCACCCAGCGCCACCAGGACGCCAGCTTGCGCGCGGAGAGCACCCCGGCGAGGTTCAGGCCGACGACCAGCAGCGGCAGCAGGAACCCGAGGCCGAACACCAGCATCATCCGCAGGAAGAACGACAGGTAGCGGTCCACCGAGATGATGTTCTCGATGTTCTCCGGGGTGAACCCGAGCAGGATCTCCAGGCCGCGCGGCAGGAACGTGTAGGCCAATGCAGCCCCGGCCAGGAACATCGGGGTGGCCACGAATGCGAAGCCCAGCGCCCAGCGCCGCTCGTTTCGGTGCAGGCCGGGGGTGACGAACCGCCACAACTGGTAGAGCCAGACCGGGCTGGCCAGCAGGATGCCGGACACGCCCGCGACCTTGAGCTGCATCACGAACGGGTCGGCGACCCCGGTGAAGGCCAGGGTCATGTCCCGGCCGTCGGCGGCTGCCTGGGCCACGACGTCGTCGAAGGGCGCACGAATCAGCGCGAAGATCTCGTCGTAGGCGTACCACGCGGCCACCATCGCCACGGCGATGGCCACCAGGGACTTGGCCAAGCGGCCCCGTAGCTCACGGAGGTGATCGGCCAACGGCATCGCGCCCGAGGTTCCCTCGGCGCGGTCGGTGGTGTCGCCGGGCACCGGCGGCGCGCTCACGACTGGCTGGTGGGGGGCTTCGGGATCTCGTGGCCGGCCGGGGCCTGCTGGGAGGGATCGACGATCCCCGTCGCCCGCTCAGCGCTGCCCTGGGTCTGGTCGAGCGCAGGACCCGGCTGCGAAGTGTCGGACTCAGTCAGCCCCTTGGTCTCCGCCTTGAAGATCCGCAACGAACGGCCCACCCCGCGCGCGGCGTCGGGCAGCCGCTTGGCGCCGAACAGCAGGACGATCAGCAGCAAGAGGATCAGCAGCTCAGAGCCTTTGAGGTTGGGCATGGGACCCTCCAGCGTCAGTACCCGAAGTCACGAGATGCTACGAGGGTACGACCGCTGGGGCGCGTTGCCCAATCGCAGCGCCGAACGCGCCCGGCAGCGACGAGGGGGGGGGCAGACACGGGGCCAGGGAACCGCACCGAGTCAGGCGTCCTGCTGGGCCGCCATCACGATGTCGGTCGTGCTCTCCAGCCAGAGCACGAAGTCGAGCAGGTCATCGCGGGTCATCGGCCCACTGGTACTCGTCAGCACCTGGGCCTCGAGGTACTCCAGCGGGATCTGCAGGTGATCCACACGGACCCCCGCCCCGGTGAGCAGCTGCACCACGTCGGCGTCGGCCGGCTTGCACACGGCCTCCGAGCATCCCTCACAGGTGAAGGTGTAGGTCGACCAGCCCAACTCAGCGGCGACTGTCACCTGCACATCGGCGGGCACGAGGTCGACATCCCCGCATCGCGGGCACGTGGCCTTGATGGTCGTCATCGTCCACCTCCTCGAACGCGGTCGACATCAGATGCAGATCAGTTCGACGCCCCGTGCGCCGAACTTGAGGACCCCCTTGCGGCACTCTCCTGCATCATCTGACCACGGAGGGTGGCGTTGCAACTACAACACGGTACCCGGCCGGGTCACTTTGCAGCTAATTCGGGACCGCATATCGGGCATGTAGGCTCCCGACCGTCGTGATCAACTCGGCGACGAGGTCCCCGGGCTCGCGCAGGACCACCTCAGCCGCCGAGCCGAGGATCAGGCGGCGGGCCCAGCCGAAGTCGCCCACGGGCAGCTCGGCACGCACCCCACCGCCAGCCAGCGACCAGCGCCGGGTGACCGGGTACCGGCCGGTCAGCAGTTCCGCGTTGCCGACGTCCACAACGATGCGTCGGCCACTCTCGCCCAGGCGCACCGCCATCGGGGCGACCTCGGGGGCGTCAGCGACCGGTCGGGCGGGCTCGGCGCTGACCGTGATCGCCTGGATCCGGTCGACCCGGAACATCCGCAGCCCACCGGCCACCCGGCAGTAGCCCCGCAGGTACCCGTACCCATCGACGACGACCACCCCGAGCGGGTCGACGATCCGTTGGGTGACCTCGTCGCGGACTGCCCCGAGGTAGGTCAACTCGATTGCGCGGCCCTGCGCCTGGGCGCGACCGACCGCATCGACGACGTCCTCGGGCAGGTCGACCCGCACCGTCAGGGCGCCTGGGGCCGGGGCGTGCGGACCCAGTGCGGCGGCCAGCGTGGCGGTCACCGACTCGAGCGCCTGGCTGGCAGCGGCGTCGGGGACGG
Source organism: uncultured Actinomycetes bacterium (assembly GCA_963781015.1). Classification (GTDB taxonomy): domain Bacteria; phylum Actinomycetota; class Actinomycetes; order S36-B12; family CAIYMF01; genus Prado023. Next base: position 108,042 of record CAWAEB010000013.1, read on the forward strand.
CAGCCAGTGCGTTGAGGGCGACCATCAGGGCGAAGCCCTCGTCGGGGGTCAGGGTCAGGGGGGCATCGAGGTCCAGGGCATCGATCACCTCGATGATCCCGTCGTCCCCCCAGTACTGGATGTCGAACAGGGTCCAGTCGTCGGCCCCGGAGGTGATCACCGCGTCGAGGTCATCGAGGAGTTGTTCCTCCGAGATGCCGAAGTGGGCCGCTGCGTCGGCCACCCGCACGCCGCTGTTCGCTGCCAGCCATGGCACGAGGGCCAGCAGCCGACTGAACTGGGCGGTACCGGGCCCGCCGGGAGGCGTACCGGTGCTGATCGAGCGACCGGCCGCCGGCGCGGCGCTGGTCAGTGCGTCGAGCAATGCGTCGAGCTGACGGCGGGCCTCAGCGACGGCAGCCTGGGGCCCGCGGATCAGGACGCCGGGGCCATGGGCGAGCACTGCGCTGACCCCGGAGCGCAGGTCCTCGACGGGCAGCCGGAGCAGGTCCCACTCGCTCGACCCCTCCGCGCCGGAGCCGATCAGCACAGCGCCCTGACGCAGCGCGGCAGCAACCCCCGGGGCGACTGCGATCTCAAGGGCGATCTCGTCGCTGCGGGCGAACCGCCCGATCGCGGCCCGGGCATCGAAGCCGTCGGGCATCGGGTGACTGCCCGCACCGGGCTCGATGCGCACCTTCCCCGCGATCCGGGAGGCACGGAACACGCGGATGTCAGCTCGGTCAGTGTCGAAGCCGACCAGGAACCAGTGCCCACGCCACCAGACGGTCCCCCACGGCGCAACGTGCCGACGACCGACCGGCCCATCGGCGCCCTTGCGGTAGTCGAAGGACACCACAGTGCGGGCGCTGCACGCCTCGATGAGCTCCTGGAGCACCGGGGAGTCCGTGGACAGCCCCGCGACCGGGGCGGCGCCCGCGGCCGGGGAGTTCATCCCCAGCTGGGCCTCCACCTTGCGCAGTGCGTTGAGGGCGGCCGGAGCAAGGTCGGCGCGCTGCCACGCCCGCGCAGCCAGGCCGAGTACGGCCAGCTCAGCCCGGGTCAGGTTCAGGGGGGGCAGGGTCCAGTCCCCCTCGAGCCGGTAGCCGGTGACCACTCCGGAGTGGTCGGTCAGGGTCGCCACGGGCACGCCCATGGAACGCAGCTCGTCCTTGTCGCGCTCGAACATGCGCTCGAAGGCCGCCTCCGACGCATCCGCCCCGTAGCCGCGCACCACCGCGCGGATCTGCTCACGGGTCAGCCCCACCTCGGTGCCGCGCAGGGCCATCAGCAGGTTGAGCAGCCGCTGGGCCTTGGTGTACGGCTGGCTCGCGCTGGCCGGCTGGGCACCTCCGTCGGCCATCAGCGCACGGCGAGCAGATCGATCACGAAGATGAGGGTCTTGCCGGACAGGCGGTGCCGACCGTTCTCGCCGTACGCCAGTCGTGGCGGGATGACCAGCTCCCGGCGCCCACCGACCTTCATCCCGGGGATGCCGTCCTGCCAACCCTGGATGAGCCCGGCCAGCGGGAACGTGATCGCCTCGCCGCGGTCCCAGGATGCGTCGAACTGGTCGCCCGTGTCGTGCTCCACGCCGACGTAGTGCACGGTCACCTGGGCGCCCGCCACCGCCTCGGCTCCGTCACCGACGATGATGTCGCGGATGACCAGCTCGGTCGGGGCGGGGCCCTCGGGGAAGTCGATCTCGGGCTTGGTCAGGTCAGCCATGGGAGGTTCCTCTCGGCGGGCGTTGAGTCAGGCGTTTCAGTTCCGTCGTTGTGCTCAGGGCGCAGGGGTCGCGGAGACCAGGTCCACCACGAAGACCAGGGTCTCGTCCGGCCCGATCGGCGGGTTGCCGTTCGGGCCGTAGCCCAGGTCGCCGGGGATGATCAGCAGCCGTCGACCACCGGGCTGCATGCCGACCATGCCCTGCTGCCAGCCGGGGATGACCTGCTCGAGCTGGAACGTCGCCGGCTCGCCGCGCGTCCAGGAGGAGTCGAACACCTCGCCGGACTGCTGGCCCATCCCGACGTAGTTGACCGTCAGGGTCGAGCCCGGCGCCACCGGGTCGCCGGAGCCCACGTAGACGTCGGCGACACCCAGCTCGGTGGCGGGCGCAAAGCCTGCGGCCAACTCGATCGTGGGTTCCTCGTCCTTGGCCCCGGTCACCGTCACTCCGGCGCACTCGTAGGTGTCAGCGTCCGCCGAGCCGGCCGGGCAGAGCGGCTCCGTTCCGGGCACCGCGGCGGCGGACTGCTCGGGCACGACGGCTGCCTCGGCGCTGCCGGCGTCGCTGGCTGATTCGGTGCCCGAGGAGGTCCAGCAGCCCGCGAGGAGCAGGAGGCTGGCGCCAGCGAGGGCAAGGGAACGGAGGGGGAGAGCAGATCGTGGATTCACCCGCGTCACTCTAGTTGGCCTCACCGCGGACCCGACAATTCGGCTCCCGGCGAGTCGCCGTCACATCGACTCGATGAGCCGCCGCACCCGCTCGTCAACGCTGGCGAACGGGTCCTTGCAGAGCACGGTTCGCTGCGCCTGATCATTGAGCTTCAGGTGCACCCAGTCCACTGTGAAGTCCCGCCTGGCTGCCTGGGCAGCTGTGATGAACTCCCCGCGGAGCCGGGCACGGGTCGTCTGCGGCGGCGTCGACTTGGCGGCGAACACCTCGATGTCGTCGGCCACCCGCGCGGCGATGCCCTTGGCCTCCAGCAGGTTGAACAATCCCCGGGTGCGCGAGATGTCGTGGTAGGCCAGATCCAGCTGGGCGATCCGCGGCGAGCTCCAGGACAGGTCATGGCGGTCGATGTAGCGCTGGAGCAGTCGGCGCTTGATCACCCAGTCGATCTCGGTGTCCACCGCGTCGAGGTCGTCATCGGCCACGGCGGTCAGGGTGCGCCGCCACAGTTCCAGGACCCGGGCGTACAGGGGGAGCTCGGCCAGGCCGCTGCCCTGGGCGAACCGCTCGGCCCGCTCGAGGTAGTCGGTCTGGATCTGCCAGGCGGAGAGCATCCGACCGTTGGCCAGCCGGACGGTCTGGGAGCCGCTTGGGTCGTGACTGATCTCTCGGATGGCCCGGATCGGGTTCTCCAGCGAGTGGTCGCGCATCGTTGCTCCGGACTCGAGCATCCGCAGCACCAGGTCGACGCTGCCCAACTTGAGCAGGGTCGTGGTCTGGCTCATGTTGGAGTCCCCGACGATCACGTGCAGCCGGCGGTACTTCTCGGAGTCGGCGTGCGGCTCGTCGCGGGTGTTGATGATGGGCCGCGAGCGGGTCGTGGCCGAGGAGACGCCCTCCCAGATGTGTTCGGCGCGCTGGCTCAAGCAGTACGTCGTGCCCCGCGGGGTGGCCAGCACCTTGCCCGCCCCGGCGATCAGCTGCCGGGTCACCAGGAACGGGATCAGGGCGTCGGAGATCCGGGAGAACTCCCCCATCCGCCCCACCAGGTAGTTCTCGTGGCACCCGTAGGAGTTCCCCGCCGAGTCGGTGTTGTTCTTGAACAGGTAGATCTCGCCCTCGATCCCCTCGTCGGCCAGGCGCCGCTGGGCGTCGACCACCAGTCCCTCGAGGATCCGCTCGCCGGCCCGGTCGTGAGCCACGAGCTGGCGCAGGTCGTCGCACTCGCCGGTGGCGTACTCGGGATGGCTGCCGACGTCGAGGTAGAGCCGCGCCCCGTTGCGCAGGAACACGTTCGAGCTGCGCCCCCAGGCCACCACGCGGCGGAACAGGTACCGGGCCACCTCGTCGGGGCTCAGCCGACGCTGACCCCGGAACGTGCAGGTGACCCCGTACTCGGTCTCGACGCCGAATATCCGCCGACCGAGCGGATCAACCATCGCCCAGCTCACGCAGCTGGTCGGGCCCGATCCGTCGGAACGTGCGCCGCGGCCGGTCCCGGGCCAGCACCGCGACCTCGAGCTGGTTGTGCTCGATCGCGCGCGGCTCCTCCCTGCTGGGCTGCGCCCCGGGCGCAGCCGACTGGGACAGCGCGGCGATTGCCAGCGCGAGTCCCTCAGACAGCGACAGTCCCGCACGCCAGTGCTCAGCCAGGTGCGCGCTGATCGCCTCCGAGGAGCCCCCCATTGCCACGAACCCGTGCTCGTCGGCCACCGACCCGTCGAAGGTCAGCCGGTAGATCTGGTCATCCTCGGCGCGCGTACCCACCTCGGCCACGACGATCTCGACCTCGTAGGGCTTGGCCGCCTCGGTGAAGATCGTGCCCAGGGTCTGGGCGTACGCGTTGGCCAGGCTGCGACCGGTCACGTCGCGACGGTCGTAGGCGTAGCCGCGCATGTCGGCCAACCGGACACCGGCCACCCGCAGGTTCTCGAACTCGTTGTACTTGCCCACGGCTGCGAAGCCGATCCGGTCATAGATCTCCGAGATCTTGTGCAGCGCGCGCGACGGGTTCTCGGCGACCAGCAGGATCCCCTCGCTGACCTGCAGGACCACCACGCTGCGCCCCCGCGCGATGCCCTTGCGGGCGTAGTCGGCCTTGTCCTTGATCAGTTGCTCGGGAGAGACGTAGAACGGCATGCTCATGACGATGCCTCCCCCGACCCGCCCTCAGATGGGCCTGGTTCGTCGAGCCCCAGGTCGGCGACCGGACCATCGGGTCGAAGCATCCGCCGGGCCACCACGGAGGTGCTCACCGCCTCGATCTCCGCCGGCCCGATCCGACGGAAGCCTGTGCCGTCGACCACTGCCACCACCGGGAAGATCCGCCGCGCGAGATCCGGTCCACCGGTGGCCGAGTCGTCGTCCGCCGCATCGTAGAGGGCCTCCACACAGACCCGGATCGCGGTGCTGGCGTCCATGTCGGGGCTGTAGAGCTTCTTCAGCGCACCCCGGGCGAACATCGACCCGGAGCCGACCGAGTAGTAGGCGTGCTCCTCGTAACGTCCCCCTGTGACGTCGTAGGAGAAGATCCGGCCGCGCGCGTGCTCGGGGTCCCGACCGGCCAGCAGCGGCACCACAGCCAGGCCCTGCATCGCCAGGCCCAGGTTCGAGCGCAGCAGGGAGGCCAGCCGGTTGGCCTTGCCGTCCAGGGACAGCGCCGAGCCCTCGATCTTCTCGTAGTGCTCGAGCTCCACCTGGAACAGCCGCACGAGCTCGAGGGCGATCCCCGCGGAACCGGCGATCCCGATGCAGGAGTGCTCGTCTGCGGCGAACACCTTCTCGATGTGTCGCTGGGCGATCACGTTGCCCATCGTTGCCCGTCGGTCACCTGCCATGACCACCCCACCGGGCATCGTGACCGCCACGATCGTCGTGCCGTGCGGCACATCGAGGCTCACCTGAGCCCCGCCGACCTGCCTGAGCAGGTCGGGTCGATGCGCGGCGAGGAATTGGGCGAACGACGCCTCCCCGACCATCGTGAACGCGGCCGTCAGTCCACTGCCGACCCGCGCCGGGGTGCCTGCCACCTACTGGCCGCCCTTCTGGACGAAGCCGCGAACGAACTCCTCGGCGTTCTCCTCGAGGACGTCGTCGATCTCGTCGAGCAGCGCGTCGACATCAGCGTCGATGGCCTCCTTGCGCGCCGAAGCGGTCGGCGCCGGGCCCGACCCGGGCGCAGGCTCGGGCTCCTGCTCGGACCGGGATCGCTGATGCTCACTGGACTGGCTCACTGGCTCCTCCTCGGGCTCCTGTCCGACACTAGTGCCGAAGTCCGACAGCCACACGCCTGCCGGCGACGCGTCGCAGGTTCGCGGGGGGTTGATGGGCCTCGGCTCAGGAGCCACCGAGAGCGGCGACCAAGGCCCCTACGTCCTCGGTGGAGTCCAGCAGCGCAGCCACGTGCGCCCGGGTCCCGCGCACCGGGTCCGGAGTCGGCACCCGGACCAGGGCGGAGCGCCCCGGGATGTCGAAGACCACCGAGTCCCACGATGCGGCCGCGATGTGCGCGCCGTGCCGACGCACGCACTCGCCGCGGAACCAGGCTCGGGTGTCCTCCGGGGGTACTGTGCAGGCGGCCTCCACCTGCTCGTCGGTGGTGAACCGGGCCAGCGAACCGCGTTGCTCCAGGCGCATGGCCAGGCCCTTCTCGGGGCGGGTGTCGGCGTACTGCAGGTCGATGGCCGCCAGCCGGGGCGCGGTCCAGCCCAGGCCGTCGCGGGCGCGGAACCCCTCCAGCAGGGCCAGCTTGGCCACCCAGTCCAGCCGATCGGCCAACGCCCACCGGTCCGTGGCGAGCGTCTGGAGCACCTCGGCCCACAGGTCGAGCACCTCGCGGGTCTGGTCGTCCACCCGCCCGGGTTGGCTCTCGCAGTGACCGCGGGCAGCAGCCAGGTAACGTGCCTGGATCTCCAGCGCGGTCATCGGCGCCCGGCCCACACACTCCAGCGGCACGGCCAGCGTCAGGTCGTGGGAGACCTGGTGAATGGCCGCGACCGGGTTCGCCAGGGTGATCCCCAGGCCCGGTCCGCCGGCCTCGATCATCTCCAGCACCAGTGCGGTCGCACCCAGCTTGAGCAGGGTGGCGGTCTCGGACAGGTTGGCGTCACCGACGATCACGTGCAGGCGGCGCCAGAGCGCGGGATCAGCATGTGGCTCGTCACGGGTGTTGATGATCGGCCGCTTGAGCGTGGTCTCCAGGCCGACCTCGGCCTCGAAGAAGTCCGCGCGGCTGGACAGCTGGAACCCGGCCCCGCGCCCGTCCTGACCCAGGCCGACCCGCCCGGCCCCCGTGAACAACTGCCGGGTGACGAAGAACGGGATCAACGCCTCGACGATCGCCAGGAAGGGGGTGCGCCGGTCCATGAGGTAGTTCTCGTGCGTGCCGTAGGAGGCGCCCTTGCCGTCGGTGTTGTTCTTGTAGAGCACGATCTGGTGGCCGCCGGGCAACTGAGCTGCCGCTGCTGCGGCGCGGGCAGCGACCAGCATCCCGGCGCGGTCCCAGCGCACGGCATCGCGCGGGTTGGTGACCTCAGGGCTGGAGTACTCCGGGTGGGCGTGGTCCACGTAGAACCGGGCCCCATTGGTCAGCACCACGTTGGCGGTGCTCGGATCGTCGGTGAGCTGGCTCGGGTCGGCCTCGGCTCGAGTCAGGTCGAAGCCCCGGGCGTCGCGCAGCGGCGACTCCTCGTCGTAGTCCCAGCGCTGGGCCAGGCGGACCCGACCGGAGGTGATCGCGTGGGCGTTGACCACCAGCCCGGACATGCGCACCGGGTTGGCGTTGGGGTGACCCGGGTGGCTGATCCCGAACTCGGTCTCCAGCCCCATGACCCGGTGCACCGACATGCGCCCAGCATAGGGCGGGGGTCCGCACTGCCTGCGGGGCCGGGATTCCCGCGGGCGGGCTTGCCCGGGGCCGGTATTCCCGGGCGGGCTGGCGCGGGCGGGCTTGCCACCGGCCTGCCGCTGCTTTGGAGCTCGGGCCGCTACTCCGAGACGGAGCCGCTGACCACGTCGCCCTCGGTGACCAGGCCCAGGGCCCGACGGGCCTGCATGCGGTGGACGTCCTGGATCGACATCGAGGCCGCCGCGATCGCTGCGGTGATCGCAGCAGCATCGTCGGCATAGCCCATCGGCAGGATGAAGTCCGGGATCGCGTCCAGGGGCATGACGAAGTAGGCGATCGCCCCGGCGAGGATCGCCTTGTGTCGCCAGGGGGTGTGCTTGTCGCGCATCGCGAAGTAGGCCGCGACCACCTCGGTGGTGAAGGGCACGCGGCCGGCAACGGAACGGACCTTGGCCCAGAACCGATGGTCCTGCACCTGGTCAGGATGTGACGTGGTGGTGCTCATCGCTGCTCCTCCCCGGGCGCGGGCCCGGCCGGGCGCCGCATCCGAGCGCAGCGCGAGAGGGAGCCATACCCGCAACCGGAAGAGATCAAACCCCCGCGCAGTCGCCGACGAGGGCCGGCTCCCAACTGGGAACCGGCCCTCGTCGTGTGGTGCACCACCTGCAGGCGCAAACCTACCGCTGAGGAGCCCCCGGCAGGTCGAGGATCTCGCCCTTGAGGATCTCGGCACGTGTGCCGAAGATCGCCTGCATGTTGTCGCCGACCTCGAGCACACCGGCGGCACCGAGGCGCTTGAGCTTGGCCTTGTCGACCTTGCTCTTGTCATTGACCGAGATCCGCAGCCGGGTGATGCAGGCATCGACGCTGCTGATGTTCTCGAACCCGCCGAAGGCCGCCAGCACCTTCTCGGCCTGGGACATCTCCGCCTCGGACTTGTGGTCGCCGGCACTGAGCGCCGCGAGCTTCTCCTCATCGGAGAGCTGCAGCTCATGCTCGCCATAGTCCGCCATGGCCTCTTCGTCGGACTCGCGGCCCGGGGTGGCCAGGTCCTTCCACTTCACTGCCCAGGTGAACAGGAAGTAGTAGACCGGAATCAGGATCAACCCGAAGATGAGCACGTTCCAGAACGGTTCCCGGGTCGACCCGTAAGGCAACAGGCCGAACAGGAAGTAGTCGATGAAGCCACCCGAGAAGGTCAGGCCGATCTGGGTGCCGGTGATGTACATCACCATGAACGACAGGCCCGCGATCACGGCGTGGATGCCGAACAGCCACGGGGCGATGAAGAGGAACGTGAACTCGATCGGCTCGGTGATCCCGGTCAGGAAGGACGTCAGCGCCGCAGAGCCGAGGATGCCGGCTGCGATCTTCTTCTGGCTGTCCTTGGCCTGGCGGTACATGGCGTAGGCCGCCGCTGGCAGGCCGAACATCATGAACGGGAACTTGCCGGTCAGGTACTTGCCCGTGCCCTCCGTGAACTCGGGGCTGTTCACCGTCGCCACGCCGTTCACGACGGGGTTAGGGGTGATCCCGCTGCTGATCTCGGCGAACTGGCCGAACCACATGCGGTTGTCGCCGGTGAACGTCACACCGGCATCGTTGGTCCATGACCCGAACTGGAACCAGAACGGGCTGTACCAGATGTGGTGCAGGCCGAATGGGATGAGAGACCTCTCGATCAGCCCGAAGAAGAACACGCCGATGGCGCCCCACGATTCCATGAGAGTGGCCAGCCAGTTGATGCCGTCGGCGACGGGCGGCCAGACGAAGCACAGCGCGATGCCGAGGAGGAGGGACATGAAGGCGGTCATGATCGGGACGAAGCGCTTGCCGGCGAAGAACCCGAGGAACGCGGGCAGCTCGATCCGGAAGTACTTGTTGTAGGCCCACGCGGCGACCGCGCCGGCGAGGATGCCGCCGAAGACGCCGGTCTGCAGGCTGGGGATGCCCAGGATGCTGGCGAACGCCGCCGATGGGGTGTCGGGCCAGCCGAAGTAGTCCGTCGTGGCGGACAGCTGAGTGGTCGTGGTGACCGACTCGACCTCACATTGGATGGCGTTGTCCGGACAGGCCGGAATGGTCACCTGCTGGATGCCCATGAAGACGCCGATCGTCTTGTTCATGACCAGGAAGCCGGTGGTGGCTGCCAGCGCTGCGACACCGGCGTCTGCGGTCAGCCCGATCGCGACGCCGATGGCGAACAGCAGGGCGAGGTTGCCGAAGACGACATCTCCAGCGCCCTCCATCGTGCTGGCGACCAGGTTGAACAGACCCGGCGGGACCTTCCCGTCGGTCGGGTCGGCGATCTGGATGTACATGTTCTTCATGCCCGCGCCGATGCCCAACAGGAGGCCGGCGGCGGGCAGAATCGCGACCGGGACCATCAGCGCCTTACCGATGCGCTGAAGCTGCCCGAACACTCCCAACTTCTTCTTGGGAGGTGCTGTGCTGGTGGCCATCAGGCCCTCCTCTGCGTGGGGGGGGTACACCTACAGAGGGAAAACTACTCACGTCGCCCGGTCGATGCGCGCCCGACGCGCATGCTCCTGTTACCAAAGTGACAGATTCACAGGTATTGACCGGTGTTGGCCACCGTGTCAATGGAGCGCCCAGCCTCGGTGCCCTGCTTGCCGGCCACGAGCGTGCGGATGAACACGATCCGCTCACCCTTCTTCCCCGAGATCCGGGCCCAGTCGTCGGGGTTGGTGGTGTTGGGCAGGTCCTCGTTCTCGCGGAACTCGTCGACGCAAGCGGTCAGCAGGTGCGCCACGCGGATGCCCTTGCCGCCGGTGTCCAGGAACGCCTTGATCGCGCTCTTCTTGGCCCGCGCGACGATGTTCTCCAGCATCGCCCCGGAGTTGAAGTCCTTGAAGTACAGGGTCTCCTTGTCGCCGTTGGCGTAGGTCACCTCAAGGAAGCGGTTCTCCTCGGACTCGGTGTACATCCGCTCCACAGTGCGGCGGATCATCGCCTCGCAGGTGGCCTGCGCCGAGCCGCCGTGCTCGGCAAGATCGTCGGGATGCAGGGGCAGGTCCGGAGTCAGGTACTTGCTCAGGATGTCCCCGGCGGCCTGCGCGTCGGGGCGCTCGATGCGGATCTTCACGTCCAGGCGGCCCGGACGCAGGATGGCCGGGTCGATCATGTCCTCACGGTTCGAGGCTCCGATCACGATCACGTTGGCCAGGCCCTCGACACCGTCGATCTCCGAGAGCAGCTGCGGCACGATCGTGTTCTCGACGTCCGAGCTCACGCCGGTGCCGCGGGTGCGGAACAGTGAGTCCATCTCGTCGAAGAACACGATCACCGGGGTGCCCTCGCTGGCCTTCTCCCGGGCGCGCTGGAACACCAGCCGGATGTGCCGCTCGGTCTCGCCGACATACTTGTTGAGCAGCTCGGGGCCCTTGATGTTCAGGAAGTACGAGCGGGCCGCGCTGCGCCCCTCGCGCTCGGCGACCTTGCGCGCCAGGGAGGCGGCCACTGCCTTGGCGATCATCGTCTTGCCGCAGCCGGGCGGGCCGTAGAGCAGGATTCCCTTGGGAGCGGCGAGCTTGTGCTCCCGGAACAGCTCGCCATGCACGTAGGGCAGTTCGACGGCGTCGCGGATCATCTCGATCTGGCCGCCCAGGCCGCCGATGTCGGCGTAGTCGACGTCCGGGACCTCCTCGAGGACGAGCTCCTCGACCTCGGACTTCGGGATCCGCTCGTACACATAGCCCGCCCGTGGATCGAGCAGCAGCGAATCGCCGGCGCGGATGGTCTGCCCGCGCAGCGATTCGGCCAGGCGCACCACCCGCTCCTCGTCGGTGTGCCCGATGACCAGCACCCGGTCCCCGCCCTCGAGCATCTCCTTGAACATGACGACCTCGCCGACGCGCTCGAACTCGAGGCCCGCGATGACGTTCATGGCCTCGTTGACCATGACCTCCTGGCCTGGCACGAGCTCGCCGATCCCGGGGGCGGGTCGGACGCGCAACTTGCGACCCTGGGCCTGGATGTCGATCGTGCCGTCCTCGTGTGCGGCCAGGAACACGGCGAAGCCGTTGGGTGGATCGGCCAGCCGGTCCACCTCGGCCTTGAGGGTCACGACCTGGTCACGCGCGTCACGCAGGGTGCTGGTCAGGCGACGGTTCGTCGTTGCGAGCCGTTCGATCTCGGCCTGCAGGTCGCGCATGCGCGCCTCGGACTCGGGGGGCACGGGCTGACCGGGCATGGCCCACCTCCTGGCATCGGTGCCGATGCGCAGGACTCTATCCACAACCCCGCAGCTCGCGCAGCCGAAATGCGCGTGCGGCCGTCCGGGGTCGCACACTCGGCCAGCGCTCGGGGCGCGCTCACAGGCGTGCTCACGGGCCTGGGCAGCAGGCGGGCCCAGGGATGGGCAGGGATGGTCAGGGCAGTTGTGGGCGGGGTCGCGGCGGGCGCGGCGCGTCGGACGGGTCGCCGGCACCCGGGGCGGGGGCTGCGCCGTCGCGCGGGCTGGACCCGGGACCGTCGTAGTCCTGCCCGTAGGCCCCCTTCGCCGGGCGGCTGCGCTTGGCCGGCAGCACCGTGCCGGGGGCCAATCGGCGGGTGGTCAGCAGGAATCCGGTGTGCCCGGTCATCCGATGCTCCGGGCGTACGGCAAGGCCCTCGAGGTGCCACCCACGCAGCATGAGCTCGCTGGCCTTGGGCTCGGTGAACCGACCATCCACGCGCAGCGTCTCGGCCATCCGCGACAGCTGGGTGGTTGTGGCCAGGTAGGTGACCAGGATCCCGCCGGGCATCAGCGCATCGGCAACCGCTTCGAGGCACTCCCACGGGGCGAGCATGTCCAGCACGACTCGATGCACCAGGCCGGTTCTCGGCATCTCGGTCTCGGCGGGGCCGTCCGACGCGAGCATCCCGGGCAGCACGTCCTGCAGGTCACCGACCTCCAGCACCCAGTTCGGCTGCTCCCCGCCGAGGAACCGCTCGACGTTGCCCCGGGCGATCTCGGCGAAGTCCGCCCGTCGCTCGAAGGACGTGACCCGACCGGTCGGGCCCACGGCGCGCAGCAGCGAGCAGGTCAGCGCCCCGGACCCGACGCCCGCCTCGACCACGTGGGCCCCGGGGAAGACGTCGGCCAGCCCCACTATCGCGGCGGCATCCTTGGGATAGATGACCGTGGCACCCCGGGGCATCGAGAGCACGAAGTCGCCCAGCAACGGGCGCAGCACCAGGTAGGGCACCCCCGCTGCGGTGGTCACCACGATCCCCTCCGGCTGGCCGATCAGGTCGTCGTGGGCCAGCACGCCCTTGTGGGTGTGGAACTCCTTGCCCGCAGCCAGCGTGATGGTGTGGTGGCGGCTCTTGGGGTCGGTCAGCTGGACGAGGTCCCCGGGCTGCAGGGGCCCGTGCCGGTCGGCGCGCGCGATGGGCTGCTCGGTCATGGGTGCGACCCTATGCGGCGCGGCGCGGGCCGCCGACCAGCGCTGCCTCTGGCCGATATGCCTGACCGACGCCGCCTGACCGACGCCGCCTGACCGACGCTGCCTGACCCGCCGGGTTGACCCGTCGCTGGCGTGTGTCAACCACGCAGGGCGGTCTCGACGTCGCCGACCAGCAGGACCCCGAAGACGAGCCCCGCCGGATCGAGCACGAGCAGTTCCTCGCGGCCCCGCCGGGCCACCTCGGTGATCAGGTCGGTGCCCGCCAGGTCGCCGTTGATGGTGCTCCCGGCATCGATCGGTCGGGACACGGAGCCGACCGAGATCCAGGGTCGGCGCTGCTCCGGGACAGCTGCGATGGCGTCCTGCTGGCCGATCCCGGTCGGCATCCCGCGGGAGTCGACGATGACCAGCGCTCCGGCACCCGCCGCAGTCGCCCTGCGGATCGCCTCGCCCAGCGGTAGGTCGTGGTCCACCGGGATGGCCCGTCGGGCCAGACCGCCCGCGGTCAGGTTGGCCGCACGCGTACGCACCTCGACCCCGCGCAACTGGGCGGTGGCGCCCGTGTACAGCACGGCGGCGAGCAGCCCGGCGACCAGGTACACGATCAGGTCGGGCCGCGCCCCGGCCCACTGGGCCAGTGCCATCGGGGTGAGCAGGGTCAGCGCGGCCAGTCCGCGGCCGGACCAGGCGGCGATCACGGTGCCCCGGCGCTCGGAGCCGGTTGCTGCCCAGATCAGGCACTTGAGCACGTTGCCGCCGTCCAGCGGGATGCCCGGCAGGGAGTTGTAGATGCCGATCACCACGTTGGCCCAGACCATAGCCGCCGCCAGGGCCGCGCCTGCCGTACCGGGCTCGAGCTGCTGGCCGACGACCCAGCTCACTCCCGCCACCGCGAAGGTGGCCAGCGGCCCCGAGGCGGCCACCAGGGCCTCAGCCAGGGGTGCCTCGCGCCGGCGCTCGTAGTGGGTGACCCCGCCGAGGAGCTGGAGCACCACCCGATGCACCGGGAAGCCCAACGCCTGGGCCACCAGCGCATGGGCGAACTCGTGGATCAGCGTGGCCAGGCTCAGCAGGACCGCGAACGCCAGAGCCAGGAGCCACGGTGAGCTGCTGTCAGCTTCGAACGCGGGCACCCAGAGGTAGGCAAGTACGGCGACGCCGAGAATCCCGGAGAACGGGATCTCCACGGGGATCCCGGCGATCCGGGTCGTCGGGGCAGCCATTCATCCATCGTAGGGCCGATCTGAGGCTGTGCGGATGTGCCGCCTGCTCCGCGGCAGGATCCGTGGCCCCCGCGTCGGTCACCTCACGATTGCCACGACACTCCTTCATCGCGTCGCAGCACTGCCAGCCGCCGAGTTCGGTCCCGATGTCACAGGGGGCACGTAGGTTGGCCTCATGCCCGAACCCTCCGACCTCTCACCGCGGCCCGTGCGCTCACTCTCGCCGTCCCGAGCGGCGGATTTCCAGTCCTGCCCGCTGCTCTACCGGTTCCGGGTCCTCGACCGGCTGCCCGAGCCACCCAGCCCGGCAGCGGTGCGCGGCACCCTGGTGCATTCCGTGTTGGAGGCGCTGTACGACCTGCCCGCCGAGCGGCGCACGTTGGACGAGGCGATCGGGCTGGTGGCTCCCCAGTGGCAGTTGTTGGTCGCGGAGCGACCAGAAGTGAGCGACATGCTGGCCGAGGCCGGCCAGGACCCGGGCCAGTGGCTGCGCGGGGCCGGCGACCTGGTGGAGTCCTACTTCGCCATGGAGGACCCCACCCGCCTCGAACCGGCGGCTCGCGAACTGCGGGTGGAGGTCGAGCTGCCCTCCGGGCTGACCCTGCGCGGGTTCGTCGACCGGCTCGACCGCGCCGCCGGGGGCCAGACCCGCGTCGTGGACTACAAGACCGGCCGGGCACCCGGGGAGGGCTTCGAGGCCCGTGCCATGTTCCAGATGCGCTTCTACGCCCTGGCGCTGTGGCACATGCAGGGGCAGCTGCCCACCATGCTCCAGTTGATGTACCTGTCGACCGGCGTGGTGCTGACCTACCAGCCCGACGAGGGCGACCTACGGGCCACGCAGCGCAAGATCGAGGCGCTCTGGGTGGCGATCGAACGGGCGATGGACACCGGCGACTGGCGGGCCAACCCCTCCAAGCTGTGCGACTGGTGCGCGCACAAGGCCCTGTGCCCAGCTTTCGGTGGAACTCCCCCGCCCCTGCCGGCGCCCCCGAACAACCCTCGAGAGGCCACCACGGTCGGTGTGCCCGCGGCTCCCTGACCGGTCACCGATCACCTGCGCCGGATCACCCGGGCCGGATCACCCGGGCCGGATCCCCCGGGCCAGCCCGGCTCACTCGGTGCGAATTGCCGCGAGCACGTCCAGGTTCGCCGCCCGTCGGGCCGGCCACACTGCGGCCAGCACCCCGACGATCGCCGTGGCCACCAGCACGATCCCGATCAGCGACCACGGGATCCCCAGCTGGGAGATGCCCTCGTCGACGAGCAGTCGCTGCAGGGCGATTCCCAGCAGGAGGCCCAGGGCCACGCCGGTGAACGCCCCGAAGAAGCTGATCACGATCGACTCCCAGCGGATCATCGTGCGCACCTGCTTGCGCAGGGTGCCCACCGCGCGCAGCATCCCGATCTCCCGGGTCCGCTCGATGATGGACAGGGCGAGGGTGTTGATCACGCCGAAGATCGCGATGATCACGCTCAGGCCGAGCAGGCCGTAGATCAGGTTGATCAGCTGGTTGATCTGGCCGGTGATCGAGTCCTTGAACTCGGTCTGGTCCTGGATCTGTACGGTTGGGAAGTCCGTCTGCACCGCGTCGACGGCCGTGCGGACCGCCTCAGGGTCGGCGCCCGGGTCCAGGGTCACGTAGAGCAACGAGTCCACAGCGGGCAGGTCGGCGGCCTCCAGGGTGCTGATGGAGACCACCCACCCGGCGAAGGCGTCCTCGCCGGGGTACACCTGGGCGATGGTCAGGGTGTCCGTGGCGCCGTTGCCCCAGGTGACGTCGACCTCGTCGCCCTTCTGCACGCCGGCCGCGGCCGCGGTCTTGATGTCGACCACCGTGGTGCCCTCGGCCAGGGCGCCCGGTTCCACACCCAGGGACTGCACGTTGTTGATGGTCTGCGGATCCACGCCCACCACGACCGTCTGCTCGCCGTTGACCAGGGCTGGCGCCTGCCGGACCCGGGAGACCGAAGCCACCCCCGGCACCTCGGCGAGCGCATCACCGACCTCCGGTGAGAAGGGCACGAAACTCGTGGGCTGCACGATGAAGTCCGCGGTGAGCACGTCGTCGACCAGCGCGTTGACCGACTTGGTGGTCGAGGAGCCCAGCACGCCGATGGCCGTGACCAGCGCCAGGCCGATCAGGATGGCCGTCGCGGTCGCTGCCGTCCGGCGACGGTCCCGCTGCGCGTTGCGGACCGCGAGCCGGCCCACCGCCCCGGATCGCGCGATCGGCGCACCGACGAAGCCCACCAGCGCCCGGCTGAACACCGGGGCGAGCACGATCACGCCGATCAACAGCGAAGCGGCAGCCACCCCGAAGACGGTCAGGCGCCGGGGGAGGTCGGCATTCACCACCGCGAGGGCGATCAGCACCAGTCCGACAGCCGTGAGGACCCCACCGGCGATGGCTCGCAGCCGCAGGCTGCGCGCGGGCAGGGCCACCTCGTCGCGCATCGCCGCGACCGGGGGCACCTGGGAGGCGCGCCGGGCGGGGAACCAGGCCGCGAACACGGTGACCACCACTCCCACGAGCACGCCGACGATGACCGTGCGCGGGGCGATGACCAGGTCCCCGGAGGGCAGTTCGGCACCGATGGCCGCCAGCAGGCCGCGCAGCCCGAGGGCAACGAGGATGCCCAGCCCGATGCCAAGCACCCCACCGAGCAGCCCGAGGAACAGGGCCTCCCCCACCACCGACCAGGTGATCTGGCGCTTGCTGGCCCCGATCGCACGCAGCAGCGCCAGTTCCCTCGTGCGTCGGGCGACCAGCATCGAGAACGTGTTGAGGATGATGAACGTGCCCACGAAAAGGGCGATGAACGCAAACACCAGCAGGAAGGTGTTGACGAACCCGAGGGCGCTGCTGAACTGCGCCGCCGTCTCGTCCTGCACCTCCTGGCCGGTCTTGACCTCGTAGCCAGAACCGAGCGCGGTGGCCACCTCGTCGCGCAGGGCCTCGTTGCTCAACGACCCGTCACCGAGGACCGAGACCTGGTTCCAGGCATCCGACCCGATGAACGTGTCCTGGGCGTACTGCCGCTCGAAGAGGGTGAACGTCGCCCCGCCGAGGCTGCCGCTGACTCCGAACCGCACGATGCCCACCAGGGGGGCCTCGATCCGCGGACCCTGGGTGACGACGGTGATCGTGTCCCCGACGGCGAAGCCGCCCTTCTCGGCGGCCGCCTCGTCGATGGCGATCTCCTCGGGCGCACTGGGAGCCCGACCATCGACGACGGTCACACCGCTGAACTGCGGCTCGTCGGGGAACTCCGGATAGGACCCACCGAACTGTGGCGGGCCGATGCCGCCGACAGGCTCACCGTTGGCATCGATCAGGGCCACGCCCTGGGCCTGCACGTCGCCGGTCACCAACCGCACTCCCGGAAGTTCCGTGATCGTGGTCAGCGCTTCGGCGGGGACGGTGGAGACCACCGATCCGGTACCGTCGCCACCGCCGACCTCGAG
Source organism: uncultured Actinomycetes bacterium (assembly GCA_963781015.1). Taxonomy (GTDB): domain Bacteria; phylum Actinomycetota; class Actinomycetes; order S36-B12; family CAIYMF01; genus Prado023. Next base: position 125,365 of record CAWAEB010000013.1, read on the forward strand.
CTGCTGGGTCACGACCACGTCCGGGGCCTGACCGCTGAACAGCTGGTCGAAGGTGCCCTTGAGGGTGTCGGTGAAGATGAACGTGCCCACCACGAATGCCACACCGAGGACCACGGCGAGCCCGGACATGAGCATGCGGGCCTTGTGCGCCTTCAGTGAGCGCCAGGTTGCCTTGAGCATGGATCAGGCCTGCTCGCCCGCGGCGGGGGCTGTGCTGCCCGACTCGGTGCTGCCCGACTCGGCGCGCTCGGACCCGGCACGCCGGGGCCCGGCTTGGTCGACCCATGCGGTGTCCACGTCACCGTGTGCCCCGGCTGCCTGCTCGAAGTTCTTCATCCGCTCGAGGATGGCGGTCGCGCTCGGGTCCACGATCTCATCGACGAACTCCCCGTCGGCGAGGAACACCACGCGGTCGGCGTACGAGGCTGCGTGTGCGTCGTGGGTCACCATGACGATCGTCTGGCCGAAATCATCGACGCTGCGGCGCAGGAAGCCCAGGACCTCGGCACCCGAGCGGGAGTCGAGGTTGCCGGTCGGCTCGTCGGCGAAGATGATCTCGGGTCGAGTGACCATGGCCCGGGCGCATGCCACACGCTGCTGCTGGCCGCCGGAGAGCTCGCTGGGCCGGTGGGTCAGCCGGTCGGCGAGGCCGACCGTGCCCACGACCAGGTCGAACCATTGCTTGTCCACCTTGCTGCCGGCGATGTCCAGCGGCAGCGTGATGTTCTCCTCCGCGGTGAGGGTTGGCACCAGGTTGAAGGCCTGGAAGACGAAGCCCATCCGCTCGCGGCGAAGTCTGGTCAGGTCGTTGTCCTTCATCGTGGTCAGGTCGGACTGGCCGATGTGGACCGTGCCCGAGGTGGCCGAATCCAGGCCGGCCATGCAGTGCATGAGCGTGGACTTGCCCGAACCGGACGGGCCCATGATCGCGGTGAACCGACCCGCCTCGAACTCGATGTCCACGCCACGTAGGGCGACGACTGAGGTGTCCCCCTCGCCGTAGACCTTGCTCAGGCCGACGGCCCAGGCTGCGGGCCGCGACCCGGCGGTGGCGGGTTCGGGCATGGCGGCGGCTGCCTCAGGCATGGGGTGAACCTTTCCTCGAGTGAGTCGGTTGAAGTTTAGGCGTCAGCAGCCATGCCTGCTGACGATCGATCCACAACCAGCCCGGTGCGAGTGCGTCCCAACGGGTTCGAGTGGGTGGGTGCGCTTCAGGGCACCAGTGCGCTCAGGTCGGCCAGCGCCAGGCCGACGAGGGACTCGCGCACGACCACCCGGTCGCTGGGCTCGATCGGCACCACATGGGGCACGGCCAGGACCGTGGCACCGGCCGACCGGCCCGCACGCACCCCGTTTGCGGAGTCCTCCAGCACCACGGCCTGGGTGATGTCCACGCCCAGCAGGTCGGCGGCATGCAGGTAGGGGAGCGGGTCCGGTTTGCTGCGGGGGACCTCGTCGCCGGCCACCTGGACAGGGAATCCGGGCAGCCCGGCTGCTGCCAGCTGGCCCAGGACGACGTCGATGATCCGGCGCACCGACGCCGAGACCAGGGCGTAGGGCACACCGGAGCCGGCGACTTCACCGAGCAGTTCGGCGGCACCTGGTTGGATCGGGATGCGCACCTGCTCCAGCAACCCAAGCATGTTGCCGATGAGCAGTTCGGCGATCTCGTCGATCGAACGATCGGTTCCGCTGACTCGTGCCATGTGCGCGGAGGTGTGGGCCATGGACGCACCGACGACGGCGTGCTGGTCGGCCTCGCCCCAGGTGCCGCCCAGCGCCGACAGCGTCGCATGCTCGGCCTCGAGCCACAGCGGCTCCGTGTTGACGAGCAGTCCATCCATGTCGAAGAGCACTGCGGACAGCGGCACGGGGGTCCCCTTCTCTGTGATGGTGGGAGGTGGAGCGTCGTCGGACAGCGTGCCATGCGACCCACCAGTCCGTCGCACCCGCTCGCCCCGCCGGAGGTCCCCGGCAGGATCTCCTCAGCGCGCGACATCTGCGGGCCGGTGCGGCGAGGGGCCAGCCTTCGCCAGGATGTCTGCGTCCGCCGGGATGCCTGCGTCCGCCGGGATACCTGCGTCCGCCAGGATGTCTGCCCGGGAACGGGCTGTGGACGAGGAACTGGGGGCATTCACCTGCCTGATGTACCCTTTTCGCACGTTTCGGCTGGTTCGCCGCGCCGTGCGCACTGAGGTGCGTGACCAACTCGGCCGAAGGAGGGGGATATGGCAGTGCCCGTGCGACGAACGATGTCGATGACCGCGCTCGCTCTCGGCGTGGGGTCGGGAATGCTGCTCGCTGGGTGTTCAGTTGGGTCCGACCCCGGGCCTGATGAGTCCCCCGGCGAGGTACCCAGCACGTCGGCCTCGGCGCCCTCAGTCAGCCCGAGCGGGTCGGCCAGCCCCTCGCCCTCCTCGACGTTGACCGCCGCCCAGCAGCAGGCCTTCGAAGAAGCCACCGAGGTGGTCATGGCGTATCGGCAGACCCTTGTCGACCTGTACAGCGGAGCCCGCACGGGGATCAATGACCTGGACAACTACGTGACGGGTGGCTTCCTTGAGACAGAACGGAACGGAGTTTCCCAGAACTTGGCAAAGGGAATCCGCTCCGAGCCGCAGGGGGCCCAATTGGTGCTCGTATCCGCGGAGCCCGAGAAGGTGAGCCTCGAGACGGATCCCAACAGTGTGGTGCTGTGGGCATGCATCGACGGCACGGGGCTCACCGGCATAGATGCCCAAGGAAACCGCACGCCGGGCGTTCGCGGTGAAGCCCAGTATCGGGTGATCCAGACTACCTACCTTCCCGACCCAGGGTGGGCGGTCGCTGAGGTGAAAGCTGCCAGGGACCCGAAGGACCGAGCGTGCTGAACCGTCTGCTGCGTGTCTCGGTGGCGACGGCACTCACCGTGGCCTTCGTGGCGCCAACCGTCGTCGCTGGCCCGCGAGACGATCTTGTCCAAGTTGGCGGCGGCGACGGATCCCAGAATGCCGATCTGACCCTGATCGCCCAGGACCCCGGTGGCCGGAGCGGCTCGACCGACGCTGGGCGCGGCGGAGCCGCAGGTGCTGCGACCTCGGCGGGCAGCAAGAAGCGGACATGCACGTACCAAGACCAGCAGATCGACTGCACCGCAGCCGATGGCGTCTGGTCGCAGGACAAGCAGTGCTGGGTGCAGCGACTCTCGCCGCAGCCTCCTGCCGAGGATCCGCGCTGGGGGGACCACACGGACGGCACGCTGTACTCCTGCAGGCCGCCCGGCTCGGGCGAGACGGGCACCGCCGGCGGCAACGTGGGCGGGGGCTCGTACACATTCTGGGCACCCGACGCGGGGGCCGCGGGCGCTCCCGTGCTTGTGGACCCGGTCACCCTGGCGGAGGAGGCCATCGAGCGGATGCGGCTGGTCGCACCCACGATCGGGATGACCCCCATGACTCCCGGAGCACCCCTTCTGGTCGGTCTCGATGCCTGGCTGTGGGTCGACAACGATGGCCCGAACGCGTTCGGGCCGATCACCCGTACCGCGACTGCCGGCTCCGTATCGGTCCGTGCCACGGCTGAGGTGAGCAAGGTCGTCTGGGACCTCGGGGACGGCAGCACCGTCACCTGCCGATCGGCCGGTACGCCGTGGTCCCCGGATCAGGGCACGGGCCCATCGCCCTCGTGTGGGCATCGCTACGTCACCCCTTCAGTCAACGAGCCGGGTGGCACCTTCACCGTCCAGGCCACGACGTACTGGCAGGTCGCCTGGTCCGGGGCAGGTCAGACCGGGGTCATCACCTTCACGCTGGCCAACGAGCGTCAGCAGGAAGTCGTCGAGGTCCAGGTCCTGCAGACCAGCTGACCTGCTGACCTGCTGACCCGCGTGCCAATCGCGGAATCTCGCGCCCTCACCGACCTGGTTGCCGTTGAGGTCTTCACAGTCGCCAGCGGCTACGTGGGGTTCGGGTGACAGTCCAGGGAGCGCCGTTGTTGGCCGGCCAGGGCGCCCCAGGCGCGCCACCAGGATCCGGGGCAGGCGCCGGCGGAGCACTGGGTGACGCTGGTGTGATGGTCCACATCCCGAGGTCGACCTGCCGGTGATGGGCCCAGCACAGCACTCCAGATTCGACAAGTCGGACTCACCCCCATCGGCCCATTCGTGGACGTGATGGGTCTGGCAGTTCTCTGCCGCGATCCCACACCCCGGGACGATGCAACCCCGGTCCCGGGCAGCCAGCGCTCGACGCTGGGCTGAGGTCGCGGTGCGTGCCGTGCGCCCCACAGCCAGCGGCATTCGCGTGCCGAGCAGTGTCACTGCGAGAGCTGAAATGCGAGCCGTCGGGCTGCGCCCAACGGACTCGAGAGCCCCGGAGCCGGGCCCACCGGCGTTGTCACCACCGGATTCGGGATCAAAGGACATGACGCCACCGGGATGGGCACCACCGGGATGGGCACCACCGGGATGGGTGGCCCCGGGATGGGGACCACCAGGATCGTCATGCTGAGAATCGGCGCGGACCAGATGGACGCCCCGCGAATGGCCCTCACCAGGGTCAATCGCGCCGGCGCCGGGATCACCGTGCACGCTCAATCGCCCACCCATGACCCTCATGACCCCCGTGACCCCCGTGACCCCACCTGGGAGTTCATCGTCGCCTGAGTCGGGCACTGCCCGATAGGTGTCGAGCACGATCGGGGTGACCAACGCGTCACAGCAGGCGAACCGCGCCTCGGCCCGGGTCAAGGTGTGGCCGCGGCTGCTGGACCACACGACATCCCCTGCGGAAGTCGTGTCCATCGTGACCGATACCGAGACTGGCAACCCGCCCCGTGAAGGAAGCCCTCCGGACGCATGCGCAGCGTTCACCAGGGCCTTCAGGGCATCCGCACGCCTGGAGCTGGCCGGCACGTGATCGGCCTCGCTACGCAGCCTGTCGGCGAACGCATCGATCGCTGCGATCAGCGCTTCACCCTCAAGCCGCGGTAGCACCCCTGACAGCAGCACCGAATCGCCGGTCAAGGCGAAGCCAAGTGACCGGCTCTCGTATGCGTCGCGCTCATCGGGCTCCGGGTCCGGCGGTGGATGCAGCATCCGGATGACTCGTTCCACGAACATGCCCACCGCCCGCGGGGTCAGCCGACCCCACAGCGGCACCAACTCGTCGAGAACCGCCCCCAGCTGCGCCCCAGTCAGCGAGTCTGCGTGCCGGGCCACCGCCTGGACATGCTCACTGGTGATCACCCCCGCGGCCCATACCGAACCGATCTGGGGCCACCTGGCTGCGAACTCCCCAGCGGACGCGAGCCGCTTGGCCCAACCGGCCGACCACCCGCGCGCCAATGGCAGAGCACCCGCACCGGTCAACGGCAACGATCCGGACACCGACGCTGCATGCATGCGTCGTGCCAACTCGCACTCAGCGATCGCCACGGCCGAGCACAGCACCTCCACGTCAGCCGCCGGACGCTCCCCCGCCGCCAGCCCCATCGGCGGCAGTTCCCCGAAGGCCATCATGGAGAGGCCGACCCACGACGAGCTCACCTCCGGTGATGCATGGTCCAACGAAGCCACTGCACGCGGATCGACCAACGATCGGTCCCGAACTGAAGTATCCATCCGATCTCCCCCATCTCCGAACACCTGTTCGAGCAGTACCCGGAGGGTGCGACATCGGCGGGACACCGAATCCGGCCTGTGGACAACCTCCGACCCAGCAGCGGGAGGAACTCACTGCCGACACCCCTGCCGTAGCGGTTCTGGGTTCCATCACGCCGTTCGCGTGGCACGAGGATCATGGATCCAGACGGCCGTGGAACACGGCGCCCAGGTCGGTGGGAGTCGCCCTCATGGCGCGATGCTGTGCGAGGATCGCTGTCATGGCAGAGCCCATCGATCCGCATGGACCCGAGACCACCAGGCCGTCCTCGGCGCCGAAGCCAGACGCGTCACCGGCCGCGGAACCGAGCACAGTCGAGGGCCCCGTTGCTGCGGTGAACCGCACACCCGGCACATCCGGCAGCGCCTCGAGCCCCTCCTCAAGCACCCCCAAGCCCGGGGGTGAGGTCCTGCCCTCCAAGACGCAGGCACCGGCATCCAGGCCAGCGGCCGAGCCTTCCCCCCAGCCGCAGGTCAAGCAGCCACTGCCCGCCGAATCGTTGGCCAAGACCCGCGCCGCCGCCGCGTGGCTCGCCACCGGCGCGGCCCTGATAATCCTCGGTCTGATCATCATCCTGATCCTGCAGAACCAGCAGACCGTGGAGGTCAACTACCTGTGGTTCAGCGGGAGTCTGCCACTCGGCGCAGCCCTGCTGATCGCAGCGGTGGCGGGCGCCGCCATCGTCATGATCGTGGGCACGATCCGGTTGACCCAGGTGCGGCGCAACACGCGCCGGGCCCAGAAGGCGGCCAAGGCCCAGCCGACCCGGGCAGCCAAGAAGGGCTGATCTCCTGATGGCCGGCACCGACCGAGCTGGTCAGCGCCCGTCAGGCGGGCGAGAAGAGGCAAGCATCCACTCAGGTCTGCGCCGGCCCACAGATCCAGTCCGCCCACACCCTGACGGTGTCGCAGCTCTCAGCCGGTCCCACCCTCAGCGTCCGCGGTCAGCCAGGTAGCGCCGCACGAGCGCGTTGGTTGACGCGTCCAGCGTCGGCTCAGCCTCCCCGGTGAGCATCGGGGCGATCGAGTCAGCGACCACCTTGCCGAGTTGCACACCCCACTGGTCGTAGGAGTTGATGTCCCAGATCGCCCCCTGCACGAACGTGGAGTGCTCGTACAACGCGACCAGTGCCCCCAGCGCGAACGGAGTCAGATCCGAGGCGACCAGCATGTTGTTCGGTCGGTTGCCGGGCATCACCTTGTGCTCCACCAGCTCCGCCGCGGTGCCGTCCGCCGCCACCTCGTCGGCGGTGCGGCCGAAGGCCATGACCCCCGACTGGGCCAGGCAGTTGGCCACCAGCAGGTCGTGGTGACCGCCCACGTCGTTGACCGGCTTGGTGAAGAACAGGAAGTCCGCAGGGACGGTCGTGGTGCCCTGGTGCAGCATCTGGTAGAAGGAGTGCTGCCCGTTGGTCCCGGGCTCACCCCAGAACGCAGCCGAGGTGTCGTAGTCCACCGGCCTGCCGGCCGCGGTGACGCGCTTGCCGTTGCTCTCCATGATCATCTGCTGCAGGTAGGCGGGGAACCGCACGAGGTACTGGTCATAGGGCAGCACGACGTAGTCCGTGGCTCCCAGGAAGTTGCGGTTCCACACGCACAGCAGGCCGTGCAGCAGCGGCAGGTTCTCGCGCGCGGGTGCGTTGCGGAAGTGCGTGTCCATCGCGTGCAGGCCGGCCAGCAGTTCCCCGAACTGGTCCGCGCCGACCGCGATCATCGTCGACAGCCCGATCGCCGAACTCATCGAGTACCGCCCGCCGACCCAGTCCCAGAACCCGAACATGTTCGAGGTGTCGATGCCGAACTCGGCCACCTTCTCGGCGTTCGTCGAGATTGCCACGAAGTGCCGGGCGACCGCCGCGGAGTCCCCACCGAGCCCGGCCACCAGCCAGTCCCGCGCGGTGCGCGCGTTTGTCATCGTCTCCTGCGTGGTGAAGGTCTTTGACGCGACCAGGAACAGCGTCTCGGCGGGGTCCAGGTCATGGGTGTTCTCCACGAAGTCCGTGCCGTCGACGTTGGACACGAACCGCATCACCAGGTCCCGCTTGCTGAAGCTGCGCAGCGCGAGGTAGGCCATCACTGGCCCGAGGTCCGAACCCCCGATGCCGATGTTGACCACGCTGCGGATCGGCCGGCCGGTGTGGCCCAGCCAGGTCCCGCCCCGGACCTGCTCGGCGAACTGCCCCATCCGAGCCAGGACCTCGTGGACGTCCGCCGCGACATCCTGGCCATCCACGGTCAGCTCCGCTCCCGGGGGCAGCCTCAGTGCGGTGTGCAGGACCGCACGATCCTCGGTGTTGTTCAGGTGCACCCCGGTGAACATCGCCTCACGGCGGCCGGCGACGTCACGCTCCTCGGCCAGCGCGACGAGCAGGTCGATCGTCTCGGCGGTCACCCGCTGCTTGGACATGTCCAGGTGCCAGCCGGCCCCCTCGGCGCTCAGTGCCGCTGCCCGGTCATGGTCGCCGGCTGCGTCGAACAGGTCGCGGATGGTGGTGCCGGACAGGGATTCTGCGTGTGCAGACAGCGCCTGCCAGGCGGCGGCGGAAGTCAACGGCGTCTGAGCCAGTGGGGTCTCGGTCATGGGGGCCTCCTTAGACCCGCTCAGACTAGGAGACGTCGACCCCCAGAAGCGTGTCCAACAGGTGCCGGACGCCCCCCGGTGCCCCCGGATCGCCATTCGGATCGATTTCCCGTACCGCACCCGGGTCGCCCTGCGTTGGCCCCGGTGCACCTGCCCGAGCAGCGCCCCGCAATAGCGCCGTGTCGGCCCAGGCGTCCACCACACCCAGCGCCCCAGGCGCATCCAGGTCGTCAGCCAGGCGGGCCCGAACCCCCGCAACTAGCTCATCGGCACCCGGTCCGCTGGGCAGCGTGCAGGCCGCTCGCCACCGGGCCAGCCGATACTGCGCGGCCCCCAGATCCGCAGCCGTCCACTCCCAGTCCGTTCGGTAGTGGTGGGCCAGCAGTGCCAGCCGGATCGCCGCCGGATCGACCCCGTCGCGGCGCAGGTGGGACACGAACACGAGGTTGCCACGCGACTTGCTCATCTTGTGGCCGTCGTATCCGACCATCCCAGCGTGCACGAAGTGCCCGGCCATCGCTGCTGCACCGGTGGCTGCCCGCGCCTGCGCTGAGCACATCTCATGGTGTGGGAACGCCAGGTCCGAGCCGCCGCCCTGCACGTCGAAGCCCATTCCGAGGTGGTCCAGCGCAATCGCCGTGCATTCGATGTGCCAGCCGGGACGGCCGTGACCCAGGTCGGTGTCCCACGCGGGTTCGTCGGGACGCGCCGCCTGCCAGAGCATGCAGTCCAGCGGAGTGCGCTTGCCCGCACGGGCCGGGTCGCCGCCGCGCTCGGCGAAGATCGCCTGCATCGCTGCCTCATCCAGGCCGGAGACGGTCCCGAACCCGGGCGAGGCCAGCGTGTCGAAGTAGAGGTCGCCGTCGACGCCATAGACGAAGCCCGCGTCGCGCAGGCGATCTATCCAGCGCGCCACCGACGGGATCGACTCCACGGCTCCGACGTAGTCCCGGGGCGGCAGCACCGCCAGGGCCGCCATGTCCTGCGCGAACAGAGCCGTCTCCGCGCGGGCCAGCTCTCGCCAGTCCTGGCCGGTGGCGATCGCACGTTCGAGCAGCGGGTCGTCCACGTCGGTCACATTCTGCACGTAGTGGACCGTGTGCCCGAGGTCGCGCCAGTACCGGTTGACCAGGTCGAAGGCGATGTAGGTCGCGGCGTGCCCGAGGTGGGTGGCGTCATAGGGTGTGATCCCGCAGACGTACATCCGGGCCTCGCTGGCGGGGTTGGTCGGGCGGACCCGTCCGGTCGAGGTGTCGAACAGGCTCAGGACCGGCCCCCTGCCGGGCAGTTCCACGGGCTCCGGCCCGGACCAAGACTCCACGGGGGAACCCTAGGCGATGAACGCGCACTCGGCCGGTGGCACCATCTGCGGGCGCTCTCGGCCGGCGCTCTCGGCCGGCGGCACTGGGGCCGCACTGTCGGTCGGAGCACGCGACGCAGCCCTGCTCGCTGACCAGGAAGCCGGTCGGGCCGGGCTCCGAGCGGGGCCCTGCCGGCCCGTCCCAGCGCCCCGCGGGCCGACGTAGGCTGTCCACGTGCTGGCAATCCTCAGGCAACGGCGGTGGGTGGGCTTCATCGTGTTCATCCTGGGGATGGTCGTGCTGACCCTGTTCCTGGCGCGCTGGCAGTGGAACCGGTACCAGGTTCGCCTGGCTGAGAACGACCAACTCGACGCCGCGCTCTCCGCGCCCGCGGTCCCGGTCGACGAGCTGCTCGACCCAGCTCCAACCGGCCACGCGTCCCCTCTGGTCGAGGATCTCCAGTGGCGATCGGTCACGGCCACGGGCACGTTCGACTCTGCCGCCGAGGTGGCGGTGCGCCGACGCCCGCTCGACGGCCGCAACGGCTTCTGGATCGTGACGCCGCTGGTGACCGACACCGGCGTTCTTCTGGTCAACCGGGGCTGGACCCCGGCGGACGGGCCCGCGGCGACCAGCGCCCCCACGGTTCCGCCCGCACCTGCCGGCACGGTATCGGTGACCGGTCGGCTGCGCCCCGCCGAGATCACTGAGCAGACCGAGGCCGCTCCCCCGGGCCAGGCCTGGGCCGCTGATCCCGACCGACTCATCCGCCCGGAGGGCACCGACCGGTTCAATGCCTACATCGAGCTCACTGATGCCACTCCCGCCGCAGACGCCGAGCTGACCGCGCTGAGCACGCCCGGCCACCGGGGCCTGAACAACCTCGTCTACTCGGTGCAGTGGATCATCTTCGGCCTCGTCGGGCTGATCGGTGGGTGGTACCTGATGCGCACCGAGAGCCGACGCGACGAGTTGGACGCCCAGAGGGTGGCGGCCGCTGACTCCGGCACCTGAACCCGGGGGGATCGCCGCCGCGGGCATCTCGCCGAACAGCGCCGATAGCCATGCACCGAGCGCAGTTCCTCCATCCCGGCGCCGCCCGAGGGTCGGTTCGTCCACACCAGAGCCGACCCGACGTCGCCCTGGAGGAGGAACTGCCGGAACTGGTGGGTGCCCGCCATGCCGACCGAACCGGCCTGCAGCGGGCTACGGTGCGCAGTTCCAGCGGTCCACGTGGTCAAGCACCTCGATGAGGTGGTGCACCACGGCGTCCGGCTCGGCGTCGACCGGGCCGCGCTGATCGTCGGGGATGTCGCTGTGCGGTACGAAGATCGCGCGCATACCGGCGACCTGTGCCCCGTGCACGTCATCCCAGGCCCGGTCGCCGACGAAGACCGCCCGATCCGCACTCTGCACGCCCACCGCTTCCAGCGCCGCGTGGAACGCATCCTGGTGCGGTTTGCCGACCGGCAGCTCCGAGGAGTACACCGCAGCATCGATCAGCCCGAGCAGCCCATCGCGATCGAACACGGCCTCGTGGTGCTCGCGGGGCCACAGAGTGTTGGACAGCACGCCCACCCGGACCCCACGCTGGTGCAGCCCTCCAAGAACCGCAGCAGCCTGCGGGTCGGCATACGTGTGCGGATCCCATGCCGCCAGGTATGCGGCCATCGCCTGGATGTGCCGAGCGCTGTCCAGGTCGATCCCGCAGTCGAGAAGGACCTGGTCCAGGCGCCCGGCACTGGTCGCCCCGGCGCTGCGGTGCTGCGCCTGCCACCGCTCGATCTCCGCCGAGAACAGCTCCGCAGCCAACGAGGCAGCATGCCGCGGGTCGTACACAGACGTGTACGCGTACCAGGCCGCGGTCAGGTCCACGTCATGCCACGGGGTCAGCGTGCCGCCCCAGTCGAAGATGACCGCCTCGACCGGACCGGTGGGCGCCGGCACCGGTCGCCGCGCCGCCGGCTGCGTCAGCCCGTGGCGGCCCCACGGCCACCGGCTCGTCCCGGTCAAGTCAACGCCCGCACACGCTCGATGATCCGGGCAGCTGCGCCGTCGAGCGGCAGGTCGTCGCGCACCCCACTGCTGCGGTCCTTGACCTCGATCACCCCGTCGACCAGCTTCTTGCCGACCACCACGATCAGGGGAACCCCGATCAGCTCCGAGTCGTTGAACTTGACCCCCGGCGACACACCACGCCGGTCGTCGTAGATGACCCGCATGCCCTCGGCGACCAGGTCGATGGCCAACGCCTCGGCTGCCGCGAACACTGCATCGTCCTTGCCCGTGGCCACCAGGTGCACGTCGGCCGGCGACACCTCACGCGGCCAGATCAGGCCCCGGTCGTCGTGGTGCTGTTCAGCGATCGCAGCGACCGCCCGCGAGACCCCGATCCCGTAGGAGCCCATGGTCACGCCGGTCTGCCTGCCACGCTCGTCGAGAACTGTGAGGTCCATGGCCTGGGCGTACTTGCGACCCAGTTGGAAGATGTGGCCGATCTCGATGCCGCGGGCCTGGGTCAGCTCGCCCACGCGCCCGGCCGCCGCACACTCCGGGCAGGCGTCACCCTCGCGCACCTCGGCCACGTCGATCCGACCGTCGCCGACGAAATCCCGGCCGGCGACCAGGTCGAACACATGCCGGCCGGACTGGTCGGCCCCGGTGATCCACCGCGTGCCGTCGGCTACTCGCGGATCCAGCAGGTAACGGACCCCCGAGGTGCTCTCCTCGCCCAACGCTCCAGGTCCGATGTAGCCCTTGACCAGCGCAGGATTCGCGGCGAAGTCCGCCTCCTCGAAGGCCACCGGCTCGCCGGGCAGCAGCACCGCCTCCAGACGGCGCATGTCGACCTCGCGGTCCCCCGGCAGGCCGATCGCCAGTGCGTGGGTGGTGCCGTCGGGCATGGCGACCTTGACGACCACGTTCTTCAACGTGTCCGCGGCCTCCCACGGCCGGTCCCCGCGGGCCAGTTCGGCGCGCGCGTTGGACACGACGACCAGCGTCTCGATGGTCGGGGTGTCCGGGGTGTCCTCCACGTGCGCGGCGGGCAGGCCCGCCAGGGGCACCGGCGCGGGCGCCACACTGGCCACCGCCTCGACGTTGGCCGCGTAGTCACACGTCGTGCAGCGGACGTAGGTGTCCTCCCCGACCGGGCAGCCGGCCAGGAACTCCTCGGATGCCGATCCGCCCATCGCCCCGGACATCGCCGAGACGATCGTGTAGTCGAGCCGCAGCCGGTCGAACGTGCGGACGTAGGCCTCGCAGTGCCGGGCGTACGAGGCCTCCAGGCCCTCGTCGGTGGTGTCGAAGGAGTAGGAGTCCTTCATCACGAACTCCCGCCCGCGCAGGATCCCGGCTCGCGGCCGGGCCTCGTCGCGGTACTTGGTCTGGATCTGGTACAGGCTGACGGGCAGGTCCTTGTACGAGGAGTACAGGTCCTTGACCGTCAGGGTGAACATCTCCTCGTGCGTGGGTCCGAGGAGGTAGTCGTTGCCGCGTCGGTCCTGCAGGCGGAAGAGGTTCGGCCCGTACTCGGTCCAGCGGTTGGTCCGCTCGTAGGGCTCGCGGGGCAGCAGCGCGGGGAAGTGCACCTCCTGGAATCCCGAGGCGTCCATCTCCGCGCGCACGATCGCCTCCACGTTGCGCAGCACGCGGTAGCCCAGGGGCAGCCAGCTGAAGATCCCCGGTGCGACCCGGCGCACGTACCCGGCCCGGACGAGCAGCCGGTGCGAGGGCACCTCCGCGTCAGCAGGATCCTCGCGCAGGGTGCGCAGGAAGAGTGTGGACATCCGGGTCAGCACGAGGAGGGTCTCCTGTCGGTCCTGCAACGAGGGCGGCACGCGCGTGGGGCGGGTCGCCGGTGCCGGGCAAGGATATCCCGGCGTGGCAGGATGGCCGTCGTGCCCGGAGAGCTCAAGGTGCTGACGACGCGGCACCTTCCCGAGTTGCTCCAGCTCGTCGACCGGGACCCCGTCCGGCACTGCTTCGTGGCCTCCCGGCTGGTCGACCCGATGGAACCCTGGTCGCTCGGCAACATGATGTGGGGCTGGTTCGAGGGCGGCCAGCTGCGTTCGGCCATGTACGCCGGGGCCAACCTGATCCCGATCGAGACCACGCCGATCTCGCGAGCCGCGTTCGCCGAGCACGCCCGACGCCTGGGCCGGCGCTGCTCGTCGATGGTCGGCCCCGCCGACGAGGTGCTCGACCTGTGGCGGCTGCTCGCCCCGGCGTGGGGGGTTCCCCGCGAGATCCGTGAGCGCCAGCACCTGATGGCGATCTCCGGGCCGTCCACCTATCCGGCCCACCCCGCGTTGCGCGTGCTGCACCCCGAGGAGCTGGACCTGCTCATGCCGGCCGCCATCGCGATGTTCACCGAGGAGGTCGGGGTCTCTCCGGTGGCGCATGGGGGCGGGCCCGCCTATCGCGGCCGGCTGGCCCAGATCGTGCGCGATCGGCGCGCCCTGGCGATCGTGTCTGACCAGCGGATCGCGTTCAAGGCTGAGATTGGCTCGGCCACCAACCGGGCCTGCCAGGTGCAGGGCGTGTGGGTGGACCCGGCGATGCGGGGGCGGGGCCTGGGCGTCAGCGGAATGGCCGCGGTCGTCGAGCACGCGCGGACCCACGTCTCGCCCACCGTGTCGCTGTACGTCAACGACTACAACCACACGGCAGTGTCGACCTACCATCAGGTGGGCTTCCAGATCGTCGGGACCTTCGCCACGATCCTGTTCTGAAGCCCGCTCCTCTTTCCGCCCGGCCGGCCGACCCACCGGAACTGCAGGGCCTCAGCCCTGGAGCTGCAGGACGGCGGCACCGCGGATCTGGCCGGCGTTCAGGAGGGTCAGCGCCGTGTTGGCCTCGGCCAGGGCGAAGACCTCCGTGCGGGTGCGGATCGGGATGGCCCCGGCCAGGTCGAGGAACTCGCGAACATCGGCGCGGGTGACGTTGGCCACCGATCGCAACTGCCGCTCACCCCAGAGGAGGTCGTACTCGAAGGCCGGGATCCGGTCCAGGTGGATGGCATTGATCGCCACGATGCCACCCCGGCCCACTGCTCGCAGGGCGGCCACCACCACGTCGCCGGAGGGCGCGAACGTGATCGCAGCGTCCAGCTCCTCGGGCGGCAGGTCGTCGTACCCGCCGACCCAGGCGGCCCCCAGGGCCAGTGCTGCCGCCTGCTCGGCCGGCGAACGGGTGGCCACGTGGACCTGCGCGCCGGCATGGACCGCCAGCTGGATCACGATCGTGGCCGAGGCCCCGAACCCGTAGAGGCCCAGGCGCCGGCCGCGGCAGTCGGCCAGGTCCACGCCGGCAACGTGCAGCGAGCGGTAGCCGATCGTGCCGCCGCACAGAAGGGGCGCTGCCGACAGGTCGTCGAACCCTGCGGGCAGCCGGTGCACGAAGTCCGCGCGCGCGGTCATCGCCGAGGCGTACCCCCCGTCGCGGTCCCAGCCCGTGAAGGTCAGATCGGCGCACAGGTTCTCCCGGCCAGTGCTGCAGAACGCGCACTGACCGCAGCACCCTGCGGTCCACGCCACGCCCACCCGGGTCCCCAGCGGCAGCTCGACCGGGTCAACCCCGGGTCCGTGCGCGATGACCCGGCCGACGACCTGGTGCCCCGGCACCACTGGCAGACTCCGCGGCGGCAGGTCGCCGGTGACGATCTGCAGGTCGGTGCGGCAGACCGCACATGCACTGACCGCCAGCCGCACCTCGCCCGCGCCGGGTACCGGATCGGGGCGCTGGACCTGAACCAACCACCCATCCGATCCGACCTCGGCAACCGCGCTCGGTGCTCGGAGCTCCGCGGCGATCACGTCACTTCTTCCCGACCAACCCGCGACGTCGCATGATCGAGGCCACCTCGTCGTTGAAGACCTTCCGGATCATCGCCGAGTCCAGCGTGCCCGAGACGGTCTGGTACTTGCCCTCGGCCATCCCGATGCAGACCCGATGCCACGCGGTGCCGACCGCCATGGTGACCGTCCCGGCCACGCCGCCGGTGATCGCACCCCCGACGACCGTGCCCACTCCGGGAACCAGCTTCAGCAGGCCGGTGGCTGCCGCCCGACCGGCCTGGGTGGTGACCGTCGTTGCGGCCAGGCTGGCCACGGTGGCGCGCTGGACCGGGATGTCGTAGATGTTGGCCAGTCGAGCCATCATCCCGACCTGGATCGGGACCAGCACCGCTGCATCGGCGAACGGGATCGGGGTGAATCCGGCGGCCGTGGCCGCCGCGGCCGCGGACCTCACCACCTTCTGCGCCGCGGCAGCCTTTCGCGCAGGGTCGATCTTCTGCGCGGCCACGAGAGCCTCGGCGGCGTCTTCCGGAGCGCAGCGAAAGGACGCATCGAGCAGGTCGAGCAGCCCGTGCTGCTCTGCTCCCAAGAACGGGTCTGCCAGCGCATTGACCATGATCGGGGCCCCGGAGTGGATCGGCAGCCCCATCTCCGCGATCTGGCCGGCCAACTCGAACGTGTCCGGAGCCAGGTACAGATGGTCCGCGGCGTCCCGACGCCCGGGAACCTGGGTCAGGACCAGGATCACCGGCAGGCCCAGCCCGGCGAGCTCTCGGATGAATGCCGCCTCGGTCTCCTCGAAGCGCCGGTCGGGGGCACGCACGCAGTACCAGGCCAGGTGCACCTGTTCGGCGAACGGCAGCGTCCGGGATCTCTGGATGAACCCGCGCAGCTCGTCGATCATCGTCGCGGTGTCGCGCCCGACCTCAAGGCCCTGCGTGTCGTAGATACCCAGCTTGCCGGTGCGGTGCACGTACAGGTGGCTGCCCAGGGTCACCGGCCGGCCGATCCCGGTGGCTGCGACGGCCTCACCGAAGATCGCATTGACCAGGGTCGACTTGCCGACCCCGGTCTTGCCGAAGACCGCGAGGTTGAACCGGCCGATCGTCACCTCGGCGTCGGAGAATGCTGCCTCGAACGCCTCTTGGGACCACCCGGGCACCTGCCCCTCACCGGTGGGCAGGACGGTGGCCGGCGCAGGCTGTTGTGAGGGCTGGGGTGCGGGCGAGGGCTGGGGTGCGGGCGAGGGCTGCGGGGCGGGTGCAGGCTGTTGGGCCGGCGCGCCTGTGACCCCCGTGCCGGGGGTCTGGCCCGGAACGTTCGGTGTCGTGCTCATCGGATCAGCTCACGGTCACCGACGGGTCGCCGGCGACGTCCATCTCCTCGGCCAGGCGCATGGCCTCCTCGATCAGGGTCTCCACGATCTTGGCCTCCGGGACCGTCTTGATGACCTGGCCCTTCACGAAGATCTGGCCCTTGCCGTTGCCGCTGGCCACGCCCAGGTCGGCCTCCCGCGCCTCACCCGGGCCGTTCACGACACAGCCCATGACCGCCACCCGCAGCGGCACCTCGAGGCCCTCGAGCCCTGCGGTGACCTGCTCGGCCAGGGTGTAGACATCCACCTGGGCCCGGCCGCACGACGGGCAGGACACGATCTCCAGGCCACGGGCGCGCAGGTTCAGGCTCTCCAGGATCTGCAGGCCGACCTTGACCTCCTCGACCGGCGGGGCTGACAGCGAGACGCGGATCGTGTCCCCGATGCCCTTGCTGAGCAGCGCACCGAAGGCGACCGCCGACTTGATGGTGCCCTGGAACGCGGGCCCGGCCTCAGTGACGCCCAGGTGCAACGGGTACTCGCAGGACTCCGAGAGCAGCTCATAGGCACGCACCATCACGACCGGGTCGTGGTGCTTGACCGAGATCTTGATCTCACGGAAGCCGTGCTCCTCGAACAGGCCGGCCTCCCACAGCGCGGACTCGACCAGGGCCTCCGGGGTGGCCTTGCCGTGCTTCTTGAGCAGCCGCGGGTCCAGCGAGCCGGCATTGACCCCGATCCTGATCGGGGTGCCGTGGTCGCGTGCAGCGGCGGCAATCTCCTTGACCTTGTCATCGAAGGCCCTGATGTTGCCCGGATTCACCCGGACCCCGGCGCAGCCGGCCTCGAGTGCTGCGAACACGTACTTGGGCTGGAAGTGGATGTCGGCGATCACCGGGATGCCGGACTTGCGCGCGATCGCGGGCAGGGCGTCGGCGTCGTCCTGGCTGGGCACCGCGACCCGCACGACCTGGCAGCCGGACGCCGTGAGTTCGGCGATCTGCTGCAGCGTGCTGTTCACATCGGAGGTCAGCGTGGTGGCCATCGACTGCACGCTCACCGGCGCGTCGCCGCCGACCGCCACCGGATGCGTGGGGTGCTTGAGCATGATCTGGCGGGTAGTGCGGCGTGGGGCCAGGACGGGCGGGGGCAGGGCGGGCATACCGAGGCTCACGGACATGGGTCAAGTATCGCCTGCCGCACCCGAAGTGGCGCAGCGCGAAACGGCGCGACCCAGCCGGAGGCCCACGCAAACGCTTCCGTTCTGCCGATCTGCTTCCCGAATTCGGGAAGCGCCTTCGCGAAAGGGAAGCGCCTACGTCGTGCCCTCGGCCCGGGGTGCGGCGCGGGCGCGCAGCAGCATCCGGACCCCGGAGTAGACCAGGAGGCCGGCGAACAGCATCAGCGCGATCCACTCGGGGAACCATTGGCCGAGGGCCGCGCCCAGCAGGCCCGCCGGGACGCCGAGGAACCCCGCGATCAGCCCGACGCGGACGTCCACGAGTCCGTTGCGCAGGTTGGTCACGGTGGCGGTCAGGGCGGTGAAGACGACCACGACCAAGCTGGTACCGCGTGCAGTGTCGGCGTCGCTGCCGGCCAGAAGGACCAGGCCAGGGACCATGACGATCCCGCCGCCGACCCCCAGCAGGCCCGCCAGCACTCCCGCCGCCAGCCCTACCAGCAGCAGGAGCGCTGCCTGCCAGATGCCGCCGAGTCCACCGATCGGCCCGGCGCCGCCCCCCAACACCAGCCGGGCAGCGGTGGCCAGGCTGAGCACACCGAACCAGAACTGCAGACGTGGGATCGGGGTGCGCGGCAGGAGCCGGGTGCCCCACTGACCGCCGATCACCCCACCGACCACGAGCAACAGGCCGGCCCCGAGATCGACGCTGCCGGTGACGGCGTAGCCGGCCGCGGATGCGGTGGCGATCGGCACGATTGCCAACAGGCTGGTGGCGCCAGCCCGCCGCTGGTCCAGGGCGAACCATGCGATGAGCAGTGGGACCATGACGATCCCGCCGCCCACACCGAACAGCCCGGACAGCAGGCCCGCGATCAACCCGATCCCGGCCGCGCGCAACCAGACCGACCGGGACTGCACCTGCGCAGCCAGCCCCGCCCCCGCCCGTTCATCGGGTACCAGCTGCGGATCTGGTACCGGCCCCGCCTCTGGTACCGGCCCCGCCTCTGGTACCGGCCCGGCCTCTGGTACCGGCAGAGGATCGGGTATCAGCCCCGCCTCGGGTACCGGCCTTGGATCGGGTACCGGCTGCGCGGTCTCGTCCGGCACGGGGCAGCTCAGCCGAACAGGGAGATCGGGTTGATGATGTCGGCCAGGATGACCACGCTGGACACTGCGATCAGCACGACGCCGAACCCGTAGGACAGCGGCAGCAACTTGGACACGTCCACCGGCCCCGGGTCAGCCCGGCCCCGCAGGCGCGCGACGCTGCGTCGGGCTCCCTCGTAGATCGCACCCACCACGTGCCCGCCGTCCAGCGGCAGGATGGGGAGCAGGTTGAACAGGAAGAGGAAGAGGTTGAGGCTGGCCATCAGGCTCAGCAGGATCGCGAACTTGGACTTCACCGGCTCGTCCGCGGCCACGACCTCGCCGGAGATCCGACCCACACCCACGACGCTGACCGGGCTCTCGGGGTCGCGCGCATTGCCCGCAACCATGTCCGCGGCCAGTTCGTAGACCCGGACCGGCAGTGAGACCAGCGCCTGACCGCTGCGCACGGCCACGTCCCACATCTGCACCGGGACCTGGCTGATGGGCTGCGAGACGTACTGCGACTGCGGCACCACGCCGATGTAGCCGGTGGCCACGATCTCGTCGCCGGCCAGCCCGTCGTCCGTGAGCACTGGCCGGTAGGCGGTGGCCATGGCCACCTCGACCTCGCGCGGGCCATCAGCGCCTTCGATGCCGAGCACGACTACCTGACCCGGGTTGGCCCGGGTCACCTCGGTCAGCTGGTCCCACTCATCGACCGGCGTCCCGTTGATGGACGTGATCCGGTCCCCGGCGACCAGACCGGCGGCCACCGCGGGCGCGACCAGGTCGGCGTCGGTGCACTCGGCAGCGCTGCGGCCGCCGGCGGGATCGGCCAGGGCTGCCTGTGCGGCGGACTCGGAGGCCATCACCGACGGCACACAGCGACCCACCTCGGCCACGGTCGTGGTCGGCGTGGGGATCCCGATCCCGACCAGCAGCATGGCGAACATCAGTCCAGCCAGGATGAGGTTCATCGTGGGTCCGCCGAGCATGACCACGACCTTGCGTGGGGCACTCAGGCGGTAGAACAGGCGGTTCTCGTCGCCGGGAGAGACCTCCTCCCAGGCGGCGGCACGGGCCTCCTCGGCCAGCATCTGGAATCGCCCGGTGGTGCCACGCCCGGCCGACCCCTCGGGAGCACCCTTGGGTGGTGGGAACATCCCGATCATCCGGATGTAGCCACCCAACGGGATCCACTTGACCCCGTACTCGGTCTCCCGGCCACTCTTGGACCACAGCGTGGGTCCGAACCCGATCATGTACTGCGGCACGCGCACGCCGAAGCGCTTGGCAGGCACCATGTGGCCGATCTCGTGCAGGCCGATGGAGACCCCGACCCCGATGACTGCCAGCACGATCCCCAGCACGAACAGCAGTGGTTCCATCAGCGCCTTCCCGTCTCGATCAGTGTCCGGGCCTGCGCTCGGGCCCAGGCGTCAGCGTCGTTGACCGCCGCCACGGTGAAGTCCGGACCCACGAGTGGGACATGCTCGCCCAGCACGGTGTCGATGGTGTCCACGATCCCCGTGAACGACAGGGCACCGACGCGGAACGCGTGGACTGCCTCTTCGTTGGCTGCGTTGAACACCGCTGGCGCGGTACCGCCGGTCCCGCCCGCGGCCCGGGCCAGCCGGACAGCCGGGAACGCGGCGTCATCAAGTGGGTCGAATGTCCAGGAGTGGGCCGTGCTCCAGTCGAGCGCCGGTGCGGCGTCCGGGATCCGCTCGGGCCAGCTCAGGCCCAGGGCGATCGGCAGGCGCATGTCCGGGGGGCTGGCCTGGGCCAGCGTCGACCCGTCGACGAACTCCACCATCGAGTGCACCACGGACTGAGGATGGACCATCACGGTGATCCGGTCCATCGGGATGTCGAACAGCAGATGCGCCTCGATCACCTCGAGACCCTTGTTCACCAGGGTGGCCGAATTGATCGTGATCACCGGCCCCATCGCCCAGGTCGGGTGCGCCATCGCCTGCTCGGGGGTGACGTCGGCCAGTTCGGCGCGGCTGCGGCCACGGAACGGTCCCCCGCTGGCAGTCAGCACCAACCGGCGGACCTCGTCCGGGCGCCCGCCCGCAAGGCACTGGGCCAGGGCGGAGTGCTCCGAGTCGACCGGCACGATCTGCCCGGGGGCAGCAGCGGCGCTCACCAGCGGCCCGCCGATGATGAGCGACTCCTTGTTGGCCAACGCCAGGCGATGGCCGGCCAGCAGCGCGGACATCGTCGGGGCCAGGCCCACTGCGCCGGTCATCGCATTGAGGACCACGTCGCAGGCACTGCCCGCGAGTTCAGCGGCGGCCTCCGGGCCGCTGAGCACCTGCGGCCGCCTGCCCACGGGCACGGCGCGGGCCAGCGCCGACTCGAGCTCGGCAACACGCTCAGCGTCCGCGATCGCCACCAGGGGCACGCCGAAGGCTGCGGCCTGCTCGGCCAGCAGGGTGACGTTCGCACCGCCAGCAGCCAGACCCACCACCCGGAACCGGTCCGGGTTGCGTGCGATCACGTCAAGGGCCTGTGTACCGATCGAGCCGGTGCTTCCCAGCAGGATGACGTCCCGGCGCCCGGTCGGGGGTGTCGGGGTCGGGAGTGCCGAGGTCATGGGCCCATTGTCACCGATGCCCGGGCTTCCGGCGCCCACAGATGGCCAGGGACCGCGCACGTAGCCCGTCACCACCGACGGTGGCGCACGGCTGGCCGGCGTGGTGGTCGGACCCGGTCCAGCGGGACAATTCCGCCCTGATGCGACGGAATCCGTCGACGATAGGCACCTTGAGTGCGGATTGCTCACTATTTGCGGCGCTTTGGGCATGATACTGGACTGCGCCCCAGGCACGCGTGACCCTCGTCAGGCGCGTACGCTATCCCGAGCGCAGCGTGCGCGGCCCGGACCGGCCCCGCCGCACCAGCCACTGCACGCCCAGCCACAGGACGACCAGCCACAGCACGCCCAGCCGGGACCCGGCCCGAACCGGTTACCCACCCGCCCCAAGCAGAGGGAGCACCCGATGAGCCTTGACGCCGCCCTGACCACCGGCGGACCCACGCTCCCCCAGGAGCGCCGCCTGGTCACTGCCATCCCCGGCCCGCGCAGCATGGAGCTGCAGTCCCGGCGCGCATCCGCGGTCTCAGCAGGTCTGGGCAGCAGCCTGCCGGTGTACATAGTGGCGGCGGGCGGCGGCGTGCTGGTCGACGTGGATGGCAACTCCCTGATCGACATGGGCTCGGGGATCGCCGTCACCACGGTCGGCAACTCCGCGCCCAGGGTGGTGGAGAACGTGACCCGTGCCGTGGCCGAGTTCACCCACACGAGTTTCATGGTGACCCCGTTCGAGTCCTACGTCACGGTCTGCGAGGCGCTCAACGAGTTGACGCCCGGCGACCACGTGAAGCGCTCCGCGCTGTTCAACTCCGGGGCCGAGGCGGTGGAGAACGCGGTCAAGATCGCCCGGGCGTTCACCCACCGTCAGGCAGTGGTCGCGTTCGAGCACGGCTACCACGGCCGCACCAACCTGACCCTGGCGCTGACGGCCAAGAACATGCCCTACAAGCAGTCGTTCGGACCGTTCGCCCCGGAGGTCTACCGGGTGCCCCTGAGCTATCCGTTCCGCGACGGGCTGTCCGGGGCGGAGGCCGCAGCCCGGGCCATCAGCCGGATGGACAAGGAGATCGGTGCCGACAACGTCGCAGCGATCATCGTCGAGCCGATCGCCGGTGAGGGCGGCTTCATCGCCCCGGCAGAAGGGTTCCTACCCGAGCTGGTGGAGTACGCCCGGGCCAACGGGATCGTGTTCATCGCCGACGAGATCCAGACCGGCTTCTGCCGCACCGGGGACTGGTTCGCCTGTGATCACGAAGGCGTGGTGCCCGACCTGATCACCACCGCCAAGGGCATCGCCGGTGGGCTCCCGCTGGCCGGGGTGACCGGGCGCGCGGAGATCATGGACGCCGTGCACGTCGGGGGCCTGGGCGGCACCTACGGCGGCAACCCGGTCGCCTGCGCGGCCGCGCTGGGCGCGATCGCCGAGATGCGCGAACATGACCTGAATGCTGTGGCCCGCCGGGTCGGCGACACCATGCTGCCCAGGCTTCGCTCGATCGCGGATCGCTCCGGGCGGATCGGCGATGTCCGCGGACGGGGCGCGATGATCGCCGTCGAACTGGTCGTGCCCGGGTCCACCGAGCCGGATGCGGCCGCCACCGCCGCCGTGGCCAAGGCCTGCCACGCCCAGGGCGTGGTGGTGCTCACAGCCGGCACCTACGGCAACGTGCTGCGCTTCCTGCCGCCGCTGTCGATTCCCGAGCACCTGCTCGCCGAGGCCCTGGACATCATCGAGGCGGCCATCCTCGACCTGGGCTGAGCGGGCCGCGTTCCCCACTACGCCACCTGCGCGACGGGCACCGGGCCGACATCGGGGTCGAGCCAGGTGGCAGGCTGGACCTGTGGGTGGCACCCGCATCGGGTTGCGCCCGGACGAGGTCGTGCAGTTGTCCGACGGCCCGCTCGGGGCCTACCTGCATGTCCCGTTCTGTACCCGGATATGCCCGTTCTGCCCCTACAACAAGATTGTCCCGCGCGGCGACCAGCCGCTGGCCTACTTCGCCGCGCTGAGCCAGGAGGTGGACCGCTACCTTGCCGCCGGGGCGGCCGGGCCGCGCGGATTCACCTCGCTGTACGTCGGCGGGGGCACGCCCACCCTCTTCCCGGAGCTGCTCGCGCCGATCGTTGCCCGGATCCCTGTCGCGGGCACCCGCGCAATCGAGGTACTGCCCACGCACGGCACCCCATCGCGACTCGACGACCTGACCGCGATGGGGTTCAACGCTGTGAGCATCGGCGCACAATCCTTCTCCGACGAGGTGCTGCACAGGCTGCGCCGCCCGCATGACGCCGACCAGGCCCGGGCCGCGGTCGTGGCCGCCGTTGGCCGATTCGACCTCGTGGACGTGGACCTGATCGTCGACGTGGAACTCGATGACCGGCTCTCCGGTGCCTTCCTGCGCGACCTCGAGGAGTGCTTCGCTCTGGGCGCGGACCAGGTGTCGACCTATCCGTTGATGCGGTTCGGGTACACCCCGTTCGGGGCGGCCCGCCACGATCGCCGGCGCGAGCACGAGGTCCTGGCCGAGGCGACGAGGATCGCGCACGGGCACGGGTATGAGCGCCGCAGCGTGTGGACGTTCAACCTCCGCGGATCGCCGACCTACACCTCGATCACGCGGCGGCGCTTCCTCGGTATGGGTGCGGGGTCCTCGACGTACTTGGGGCGCGACTTCCTCGTCAACCACTTCGGCGTGCAGACCTACATCGACGCCATCGAGTCCGGGGGCCTTCCGGTCGCGCGCTGGCTGCACCTGGGCGCGACGGGTGGAGCCGGATACGACGCGTTCTGGCAGGCCTACGCAGGGCGGATCAGCCCAGGCTCGCTGACCAGGGCGTTCGGCGGTCCGAGGTGGATCCCGCACGCGCTGCTGGCACCGTTGCACCACGCAGGCCTCATGCGCCGAATGCCGGCGAACGGTTCGGGTGTGACCTACGAGCTGACCGAGCGGGGCTTCGACGTCTACCACGACCTCGAGCGCGCCGTGACGTACCAACTCATCGAACCGCTGTGGGCCGAGATGCTCGAGGAGCACGCGCAGGAGGGCGCGCAGGCACATTGGGCATCGCCGGAGGGACGTCGACCCGGCCCGATCTGGCAGCTGGCAACCCGCCTGATCGAGCGACCCGTCGGGCCAGCGTGTCACCGGACGGACGTGCGGTAGGGCTGCAGGGCATCGGCGCGCAACGGACCGCGAGGGCGGTCCGGTCGAGCAGTGCCTTCAGCCCGTGGGCGCTCGATCCTGGACGACCCAGCGCTCAGCGGGTGACATACAGCACGCCCGCCAGTGCGGAGAAGGCGAGCGCCATGACCAGCATGAACGCCTGGACCGACCCGCCCTCGCCGCGCATCCTGGCCAACAGCACCGACAGGCCGAAGAACAGCGCCATCCCCACCGAGAGCGCGAGCATGGCGTCCGACCTTCGTCAGGCGCTCGGGGTGCGCTCCTGGACGACCCAGTTCTCGCCGTACCCATCACGCAGCAGGTCCAGGAAGGCCTTGGCATCGAAGGACTCCGGACCGAGGACGCCAGCACCTGACCAGGTGCCCGACGACAGCAGCTCCAGGGCGACCACCGGGTTCATCGCGGTCTGCCAGACGACTGCCTGGGCGCCGTACTCGGCCATGGTCCACTCGTTGTCGGCCACGTGGTAGATGTAGACCTCGCGCGGGTTGCCGTCCTTGCCGGACCCCGTGACCCACACGCCCGCGCAGGTCTTGCCAGTCATCTTGTCCCCCAGGGTCAGCGGGTCGGGCAGGCAGGCCGCCACGACATCGCGCGGGGAGACCTGCTGGCCGCGCACGGTCACCGGCTCGGTGCGGTCCAGACCCAACTTGTTCAGGGTGCGCAGCACCTCGATGAACTCGTCGCCCAGGCCGAACTTGAACGTCACCCGCTTGGCGTCGAGAACCCGTGGCATGAGCACGACCTCTTCGTGCTCGACGTTGACGCACTCCACCGGCCCGATCCCGTCCGGGAACTCGAAGACCTCCGGCTCGCTGAACGGTTCGGTCGTGAAGTGCCCTCGGTCCGCCTGCCAGATCAGCGGCGGGTTCAGGCACTCCTCGATGGTGGTCCAGATCGAGAACGAGGGAGCGAAGTCGTAGTCGCGCACGACGAGGTTGGAGGCGTCGCGCACGCCGATCTCGTCGATCTCACTGAACAGCTCGTCGGCGGCGTACCGGGCGAACACGTCAGCAAGGCCCGGCTCCACGCCCATCCCGACCAGGGCGAGCTGCCCGTTGGCGGCCCAGGCGTCCTGCTCGGCGAACTGCTCATCGCCGAGCATCACCCCGGGCAGCGTGTAGGGCTGCTCCGGGTGCCGGTGCGACAGGCTCATCGCAGTGTCCATGTAGTGCACGCCGGCAGCGAACGCCCCGTGGAAGATCGGCAGCACGTAGCGCGGATCCACCGCGTTGAGCACGTGCGTGGCGCCGTGCGCGCGACACAGCTCGGTGACCGCATCCGCACTGCTCGCGTCGACCTGAGCGGCGGCGAAGCGGGGATCGTCGAGCCGGGCGACCAGTGCAGAAGCACGCTCCGCGTCGTAGTCGGCGATGATCATCGCCTCGAAGAAGTCACGGCGGGCGGCGATCAGCGCCGCGGACGATCCGACGCCACCGGCGCCGATGACCAGGATTCGCATGTGTTCTCCTCACACTCGCGCCGGCGGGGCGCGCGGCGACCTGCAGCGCGAGACTATCCGCCCACGGTGGGTCCATGCCGAGCCGGCGGGCACCGGGCGGAGTAGCGTCCGGGCCATGTCTGGGACAGACAACGCGACCCCGGGCCAGGACGTCCAGGGGCAGCGGTCGGCCTGGGTTCTGATCGGATCCCTGTGGGCCGCCTACCTGCTCATGGACCTGGTCGGCTACGACGGCCTCGTCCGCGTGATCACCAAGGGCCTGCTGATGCCGGCCCTGCTCGTGTGGGTACTGGTCACACTGCGAGGGGCTGCACCCAAACTGCTGGTGGCGGGCCTCGTGCTGGCCACCGTCGGCGATGTGGGCCTGGAGTTCGACGCCACCTTCCTGGTCGGGATGGTCGGCTTCTTCGCGATGCAGGTCTGCTACGTGATCGGGTTCCTGGGGATGGGCGCGTGGCCGAACGTGCGCCGCAGGCCCTCCGTGGCTGTGGGGTACCTGGTCTTCTGGATCGGCGCGAACCTGGCGCTCGGCCCACGGCTGGGTGACCTGCAGGTGCCGATCGCGGTCTACAGCTTGGCCCTGTGCGTGATGGCCGCGGTGGCTGCCGGGGTGGACAGGCGGATCGGTGTGGGTGGCTTGCTCTTCCTGATCTCGGACATGCTGATCGGGCTGGACCTCGCCGACCTCAGTTTCCCGGGGCGGGGACTGGTCGTGATGCTGACCTACTTGGCGGCTCAGTACCTGATCGCCACCGGCTGGGCCCGGCGGGTGAACCCGGACCTGCTCCTGCCCGCATGAGGGGTTCTGTGTTCGGCGCGGTGGCGCGGGGGCGCTCGTGGCGTGAAGGTGCAGTGACGCAAGCGGGCTGTGAGTCGGACCGCGCGGCCCATTCCCGCAGGTCCCGGGCGTTCAGGGGCTACCCTGCGCGCAGGTCCCAGCCCAGGAGGCAGCGATGCGACGAACCATGCAGCTGAGCGTGGCCATGGCAACCGCCGTCGGACTGGCGGCCGGTGCGGCGGCCGCCCCCACTGCGCTGGCAGCGCCACGTGCGCCGTCCACGCACGTGATGTCGCTGGGCACGACCATTCCTGCTGGCGCTCCCGAGATCGCCGCGTTCACGCACGTCGGCCACAGCTCGGCCCTGATTCCGACCTCCACCGCCCAGGCGGCCTTCGGCGCGGCCACCCTGCCCGGCGGCGGCACCAAGGTCTTCGAGGGCAAGACCTACGTCGCGCTGTACGGACACCCGGGCACCCGCGCGCTGGGGGTCCTGGGCGAGCAGGGCACGTCGGCCACGATCCGGCGCGCCAAGAAGGTGGCGGCCTCCTACCGGGCACACACCACGCGCACAGTTGTGCCGTCGCTGGAGATCATCGCGACCATCGCGTCGGCGTCCGCGGGCCGGGACGGCGACTACTCCGCGGAGTCCTCGGTCAAGAAGCTCGCGCCGCTGGTCAAGGCCGCCGGGCGCAACGGCGTGTACGTGGTGCTGGACCTGCAACCCGGCCGGACCGACTTCCTCACCCAGGCAAAGCGGTACCGCTCGCTGCTGAAGCAGCCGCACGTCGGCCTGGCACTGGATCCGGAGTGGCGACTCAAGCCCGGCCAGCGTCACCTGCGCCAGGTCGGGTCGGTGGACGCGCGCGAGATCAATCGCGTGTCCGCCTGGCTGGCTGACCTCACCCGCGGGGCCGGCCTGCCGCAGAAGATGCTGCTGCTCCACCAGTTCCGCACGCCGATGATCCGCAACCGCTCCGCGCTGAACACCTCGCACGCCGAGATCGCGATGGTCATCCAGATGGACGGCCTGGGCTCGCAGCCGGCCAAGAAGGCGACCTGGCGGGCGCTGCGGGCCGGCGCGCCGAAGGCCATCAAGTTCGGCTGGAAGAACTTCATCGACGAGGACCGGCCGATGCTCAGCCCGAGAGCGACCATGAAGAAGGTCAAGCCCCAACCCCGTTGGGTCTCCTACCAGTAGTTGGTCACCGCCTGCGTAGTCGATTCCGCCGGCTTCGTGGGCCGAATCGACTACGCAGGCCAGCGGGATCAGCCGTGGGTGGGGAAGCCGAGGTTGATGCCGCCGTGGCTGGGGTCCAGCCAGCGGGAGGTGACGACCTTGCCCCGGGTGAAGAAGTGCACTCCCTCGGTCCCGTGCGCGTGCGTGTCGCCGAACAGTGAGGCCTTCCAGCCACCGAAGGAGTAGTAGGCCATGGGCACCGGGATCGGCACGTTGATGCCGATCATGCCGACCTCGACCTCGTCCTGGTAGCGGCGGGCCGCGCCGCCGTCGTTGGTGAAGATCGCGGTTCCGTTGCCGTACGGGTGCTCGTTGACCAGGGCCACCGCCTCCTCGTAGGTCTGCACCCGCACGATCGAGAGCACCGGCCCGAAGATCTCGTCGGTGTAGATGCTCATCTGCGGGCTGACATTGTCGAACAGCGTGGGCCCGAGCCAGAAGCCGTCAGCGTCGCCGTCGACCACCGGGTCCCGTCCGTCGACGACCAACTCGGCACCGGCCTCGACGCCCGCCTCGACATATCCCACGACCTTGTCCCGGTGCACCCCGGTGACCAGCGGACCCATGTCGCAGCCGCGCCGACCGTCCCCGGTGATCAGCGTGGCCATCCGATTGCTGATCGCCTCGACCAGCGGGTCGGCGACGTCACCGACAGCCACCAGCGCCGAGATCGCCATGCAGCGCTCGCCGGCGGAGCCGAAGCCCGCGTTCACGGCGGCGTCGGCTGCCAGGTCGAGGTCGGCATCGGGAAGGACGACCATGTGGTTCTTCGCCCCACCGAGGGCCTGCACGCGCTTGCCGTGCGCGGTCCCGGTCTCGTAGACGTACTTCGCGATCGCGGTCGACCCGACGAACGAGATGGCCTTCACCTCCGGGTGGGTCAGCAGTGCGTCGACCGCCACCTTGTCGCCATGTACGACGTTGAACACCCCGTCAGGCAGGCCAGCTTCCTTCCAGAGCTCGGCGATCAGGTTGATCGCGCTCGGGTCCTTCTCGCTGGGCTTGACGATGACCGTGTTGCCCGCCGCGATCGCGATCGGGAAGAACCACATCGGCACCATCGCGGGGAAGTTGAACGGCGAGATGATGCCGACCACGCCCAGCGGCTTGCGCATCGAGTAGACGTCCACGCTGGTGGACACCCCCGAGGAGTAGCCGCCCTTGAGCAGGTGCGGGATGCCGCAGGCGAACTCCACGACCTCCAGCCCGCGGGTCACCTCGCCCAGCGCATCGGAGAGCACCTTGCCGTGCTCCTCTGTGATGAGCGCGGCGACGTCCTCCTTGCGCGCATTGAGCAGCTCACGGAACGCGAACAGGATCGTGGTGCGCTTGGTGATCGAGGTGCTGCCCCAGGTCTCGAATGCCTTCCTCGCCACCGCCACGGCATCGTCCATGATCCGTACGGACGCGAAGTCGACGCTGCCGCTCACCCTGCCCGTTGCCGGATCGAAGATGTCGCCGGTGCGCTGCGGATCGATGAGGTCCGCTGCGCGGTCGCGCAGTGAGGCCAGTGCGCCGCTGACCACATCGGCGGCAGGTGGATGTTCGGGGCCGGCGTACCGGCGGCCATTGATCCAGTGGGTGACGTGCTTCATGCGTGCCTCTCAATCGGGTCGGGCGGATTGCGTTCGGGTCGATCGCAGCATGATCCATGCAGGATGCGGGGAACAGAAGCCACCCACGCTGCATGGAACATCCCGGTCATGAGTCGAAGCCGAGGCCGAGCCGGTCGAGCGTGCGCAGCCAGAGGTTGCGATGCCCGCCGTTGTTGTCGGCGCGGTCGAGGGACCAGCGGGTCGCGGCCACCGCGGGGCTGCGGATCGGCTCGGGAGGGAACGGGATCGGCTTGGTGCGCACCATCTCCAGCGCGGTGCGCTCGGTCCGGCGACCAGCCAGCAGGTCGAGCATCACCTGCGCACCGAACCGGGTGGCCCCGACTCCCAGGCCCGTGTAGCCCACGCTGTAGGCCACTCGCCCGTCCATCGCGGTGCCCCAGAAGGCACTGAAGCGGGAACAGGTGTCGATCGCCCCACCCCAACCGTGCGAGAACCTCAGGCCCGCCAGCTGCGGGAACGTCTCGAAGAAGTTCTCGGCGAGCACCGCGTAGGTGCGGTCATCTCGATTGAGCTGGGGACCCATCCGGCTGCCGTAGTGGTAGATCGCCTCGAAGCCGCCCCAGAGCAACCGACCGTCCGCGGTGGGCCGGGAGTAGTGGAACTGGTTGTTGGCGTCACCAACGCCCCCGCGGAACTCCCAGCCGATGCTGGCCCACTGGGCGTCGGACAGCGGCTCGGTGACCAGGGCGTAGTCGTAGACCGGGATGATGAAGGGCCGCACCCGGCGCAGCAGGTTCGGGTAGGCGCTGGTGCCCAGGGCGACCTGCCGGGCCAGCACCTGCCCGTGCTCGGTGCGGACCTCGACCCCGGTGGGCGCCTTGGTCAGTCCGGTGACGGCCGAGTGCTCATGGATCCGGCCACCCAGCTCACGCACCACCCTGGCCAGTTCCCACGTGAGCTTGGCCGGGTCGACCAGCGCGACGCCCTCGCGGTCCAGGACCGCGCCACGGTAGAGCGGCGAGTCGACCATCGCCCGGGTGGCGGTGGCGTCGAGGAACTCGAACCGTTCGCCGAACGGCTCAGCGAGTTCGGGCAGCTCAGCGAGCTCTTCGACCTGGTACTCCTCCGTGGCCACATCCAAATCCCCGGCCAGGGCGTGGTCGACGTCCATCGAGTACCGGGTGATCGTCTCGGCGATGGCCGCCAGGTTCGCGTGGCCCTGCCGGGTGAGCTCGGTCAACTCCTCAGGCCAGCGGGTCAGTCCGTTGCCGAAGCCGTGCGTGATGGAGGCTGCCATGAACCCACCGTTGCGACCCGATGCGCCCTCCCCGAGGCGATCACCCTCCAGCACCACCACGTCGCGGTCCCGATCGGCTTCGAGGGCGAGAAGGGCGGTCCACAACCCGGTGAACCCGCCGCCGACGATCACGAGGTCCGCCGTGGTGCGGCCGACCAGTGCGGGGCGCGGCTCCGGTCGGATCGGCCGGTCGAGCCAGTACGGCGCATGGGTCAGGTCGGCCAGGGCAGCGCGGGAGGAGTCACGGACGCGCGATCGTGAGTACGGCACCGATATCGCACCTCAGGTGAGCCGCCCCGGGTCCTCCGGACGATACGGCCGCGCGGTCGATGGTCAGGCACCACCCGGTGAACCGCAGCGACGCCAGTGTAGCGACCGGGCCCGGGAAGCGCCGGTCCTGCGGCCTCCCGAAGTCGTCCCCTCGGCAGTCGGCCACCCGGCAGACGTCCAGGTCGCTGGCCACTCAGCCTGCCGGCCAGCACAGGTGCGTCGAGCGGCGTGCCATCGACTAGATTGGGCCCGACCACGATCCGCGCGGTACTGACGCGCGCGCGCTGGGAGGTGCCCATGACCGAACGCACGCTGGGCTCCCCGTTGTCCATGCACGATCCCCGGCAGGTGGGTCCGTGGGCGATCCACAGCCGGCTCGGGGCCGGTGGGATGGGCGTGGTCTTCCAGGCCACCGCCCCGGAACATGGAACCGCTGCGCTCAAGGTCATCCGGCCCGGCCTGCTGGACGCCCCGGCCACCCGGGACCGGTTCCGTCGCGAGGTCGCGATCCTGAAGTCAGTGCGTGACGAGCACATCTGCCAGTACCTCGACGCAGACATCGAGTCCGAACCTGCCTGGCTGGCCCTCGAGTACGTCAGCGGGCCGACCCTGCGCGAGGAGATCACCGACCGGGGGCCGCTGGGCGAGGACCGCTGGTGGGACCTGGCCCGCGGGATGGCCCAGGCGCTGGCGATCCTCGACGTGCACCGGATCACCCACCGCGACCTCAAGCCCGGCAACGTGATCCTCAACAAGCGCGGCCCGGTGCTGATCGACTTCGGCATCGCCCACCCGGAGGACGCGACCTCGCTGACCGCCACCGGGCTGGTCACCGGGAGCCCCGCCTGGCTGTCTCCCGAGCAGGCCACCCTGGACCCTGTGGGCCCGGCCAGCGACATCTTCGCCCTCGGCTCGATGCTGGCCTACGCGGCGACCGGGCGGCCCCCGTTCGGTGAGGGCGCGTCGGTGGCCGTACTGATGAGCATCGCTAGCCGGGAGCCCGACCTGACCGGCGTCGACCCGAACCGCAGCGCGCTGCTGCTGCGGATGCTGTCCAAGGACCCGGGCCGCCGCCCCACCGCACGCCAGGTACTCGATCGCCTGCGAGGGCATGGCACCTCACCCCAGGCGGGTCTGCTGGACCCCGCGCCTGACAGTGCTCCGGGCCTGCCCCCGACCAGCCCCATCGTGATCCCAGACGTGCCGACGAGCGCGCAGGGCATCGGACCGGTCACCGAACCGACGCTGGTCGCCCCGACGGTCATCGCATCGTCAGTGCCGACCACGGCAGCGGGCGTTCAGACCGGTACCCAGGCCGATCCCGGGGTGCCGGGCATCGGGGTGCCGGGCATCGGGGTGCCGGGGTCTGTGGCGCCATCCGACGCCACCCGCGCCGCACCGCCGGCACGGACCAGCCCGGCTCCGCCACCGGTGCGATCACGCACCGCCCCCCGACGAACCCCTGCCACCACAACGTCCCCCAGTCGTTCGCGGCGCGGTTGGCTGGTGTTGGTCGTGCTCGGGATCGTGATCCTGGTGGGCGGCTGGCTGCTGCTGAACTCGACGAACGGGGGCGACGGGGCCAGCCCGGGCGCCGGCACGGACGGTGCCACGACCGGCGAGGCGAACACCCCCAACCAGGCGGAGTCCGCCGCCGACGCGCCCCCGGCGCCGTCCTCGGACCAACTGCGCTCCGGTGACTGGTTACTGGACCCGTACCAGCTCCCCCAACGACGCCAACGGCATGTCCGTGACCGGCACGGTTCGCAACACAGGCGACAGCACCGCCTCCGCGCAACTGACGGTCTGGGTCTACCTCGGCTCCGAGTCGCTGGGCTCGGTGAGCACCACGGTCAGCGACGTGCCCGCGGAGGCACCGAAGAGGTGACCATGACCGGGGATGCCATCTGGAAGCGCGGCGACAAGGTCGTGCTGCTCCAGGCCTCCTGAGGCTCGGCGAGCTGCCCGATCGATCAGTTGCCGATCACCGTCTGGAAGGCCTGGCTGTAGGTCACCTGCTCAGCCGGGCTGAGGAACCTGAACTCCGACACCCGAGCCAGGTCGGCCTCGGTGGGGAAGATGAACGGGTTGTCGACCAGTTCGGGATCGATCCGGGCCATCGCCTCCTGCGCACCCTTGACCGGGCAGACGTACTGCACCCAGGCAGAGACCTCCGCGGCGATCTCCGGGTCGTAGTACCAGTTCATGAGTCGCTCGGCGTTGTTGCGGTGCCGGGCCATCGCGGGGACCATCAGGTCGTCGCTCCACAGCATGCCACCGGACTCCGGCAGCACGAACTTCAACGGGTCCCCGAGTTCGGCGATGTCCCCCGACCAGGCGATCGCCGCCACGACGTCCCCGTTCTCCATCGAGGAGATGTAGTCGTTGCCCGTCACCTGGCGGATCTGGCCGGAGTCGATCTGCGCCTGGATCTCGGCAAGTGCTGCATTGAAGTCGTCGTCGGTGAAGTCCGCGGGGTCGTTGCCCTGCCCACCCATGATCAGACCGACGCTGTCACGCATCTCGGCCAGGATGGTCACCCGGCCCTTGAGTGCGGGGTCCCACAGCTCGGCGACGGTGCGGATCTCGGACTTGCCGGTCAACTCCTTGAGCAGCTTCGCGTTGAAGCCCAGGCCCGTGTATCCGGCCTGCCAGGGCAGGCTCTGGTCCCGCTCCGGGTCGAACGGCACGGCGTTGAGACCATCGATCAGGTTGCGCGCGTTCGGCACCCAGGCGCGATCGAACCACTGGGCATAGCCCTTGGCGATCCACAGCGCACACATCCAGTCGGTCAGGACCACCAGGTCCCGGCCGATGTCCTGGCCCGCGTCGAGCTGGGGTCGGACCTTGGCGTCGAACTCCGCGGTGTCGTTG
Organism: uncultured Actinomycetes bacterium; assembly: GCA_963781015.1. Taxonomy (GTDB): domain Bacteria; phylum Actinomycetota; class Actinomycetes; order S36-B12; family CAIYMF01; genus Prado023. The sequence goes on from CAWAEB010000013.1 coordinate 159,535, forward strand.
ATGTCCTCCCGCAGCTCGACGTTGATCCCCGTCTTCTCCTGGAAGGCCTCGAGAGTGGGTCGGCCACCGTCGTCGTCCTCGTCGATGTAGGCCACCCAGCTGGACCAGACCAGCTCCTTGCTCGTCGCGGACTGATCGGGTTGGGTGCGCGCCGGGATGTCGCCCGATGCAGCATTGGCCGTGGACGTGCGCGGCGGGCGCGCCCCGCACGCGGAGGCGACCAGCGCACTGCCGGCCAGGCCCCCGGCCTGCAGCAGCCTGCGCCGGGGCAACCGAGGTCCCCCGGGCAGCGCTCCACCGAGCTGCGGGGCGCGACCGAGTTGCGGGGCCCCGGCGGACTGCGGCGGCCGCGATTCGCGCCGCCTGCCGGACTGCGGGGTGCCGAGATCTCCCATGCCGCCCACCCTACGACTTGGCCCGCCGCCGCCGAGCGCCGTTCGCCTGGGCGATCAGCACGATGGCCAGCGCCCCGAAGAACATGATCGAGGCGATCACGTTGACCTGCGGCGGGATGCCTCGTTGCGCAGCACCCCAGATGTACATCGGGAACGTCACTGTGGAGCCGGAGTTGAAGTTCGTGATGATGAAGTCATCGAACGACAGCGAGAACGCCAGCAGCGCGGCACCACCGATCCCGGGGGCGACCAGGGGCAGGGTCACGTAGCGGAACGTCGTCTTCTCGTCGGCGTACAGGTCCATGGCCGCCTGCTCCAGGCGTGGATCGAGACCGGCCAGCCGGGCCTTGACCGCCACCACCACGAAGCTGATGACGAACATGATGTGCGCGATCAGGATGGTCCAGAATCCCAACGGCATCTGCCAGTCGCCCCAGTACATGTTCAGGAACAGCGCCAGCAGCGAGGAGCCCAGCACGACCTCTGGGGTGGCCATCGGCAGGAAGATCAGCAGGCTCGTCGTCGACCGGCCGTAGAAGCGATGGCGCACCAGGGCGAAGGCGATCATCGTGCCCAGGACCGTGCCGATCAGGGTCGCCAGCAGCGCGATGGAGGCGCTCACCCCGACCGACCGACAGATCGTCGGGTCCTTGCAGATGTTGAACCAGGCATCCAGTGAGAACGTGTTCCAGCGCGTGTTCTGCCGGCCGACCGGCTTGTTGAAGGAGAACAGGACGACCACAGCCACGGGCAGGAACATGTAGAGCATCGCCAGGCCGGCATAGATCGCCAGGGTGTGCTCGCGCACCCACGCGACGAACCGGGTCCATCCCGAGCGCTGGGCGGGCTCGGAGTCGAGCATCCGCGGGTCCAGGTTGGTGATCGACATCAGAGCAGCTCCTCAGTCCCGGAACGCCGCACGTAGACCGTGACCAGGATCAGGATCGAGGCCATCAGCAGGAAGCTCAGCGCGGAGGCGATCGGATAGTCGCGCACGATGATGAACTGGCTGTCGATGACCGAGCCGATCATCCGGTCGTTGGTCGAACCCAGCAGCTTGGCATTGATGTAGTCACCTGCCGCAGGGATGAAGGTCAGCAGCGTGCCAGCCACCACCCCGGACATGGACAGCGGCCAGATCACCTTGCGGAACGTGGTGAACGGGGTGGCGTACAGGTCCGCGCCGGCCTCGGCCAGCCTCGGGTCGATCTTGTCCAGGGACGCGTACAGCGGCAGGATCATGAACGGCAGGAAGTTGTACGTGATGCCGGTCACCACCGCCAGCGGCGTGTTCAGGATCCGGTTGTCGGGGAGGAGGTTCAACGTGTTGAGCACGTCGACGATGGCACCCTCGTCGGCCAGGATCGTCTTCCACGCGTAGGTGCGGATCAGGAACGAGGCGAAGAACGGCGCCACGACCAGCACCAGCAGCAACGCCTTCCAGCGCCCCGCCCGGAACGCGATGAAGTAGGCCAGCGGGTAGGCGATGGCCAGGGCCAGTGCCGTGGCGATCCCGGCGTAGACGAACGAGCGCAGGAACTGTTCCCCGTAGCGGCTCAGGGCCTCGCCGTAGTTGGCGAAGTCCCAGTTGAAGTAGTAGCCGTCATCCGGGTTGTCGCTGACCGGGGACTGCAGCGAGGTGGAGAACAGCGAGAACAGCGGGATGACGAAGAAGATCGCCAGCCAGGCGATGCCCGGCAGCAGCAGCCAGTAGGGGGTGCTGCGCTTGCTCGGCAGTCCAGTGCCCGGGCTCACCGGGGCCTGGGCACCGGGATCCATGGCATCGACCAGGTAGGTGTCGACCGCACTTCCCGAGGCGGGTACCTGCATGATCAGCTCCCCACGACGTGTGGGGCGACACCGGCCACTGCATCGGCGGCCGAGTAGAAGCCGACCTCCCGGACGTCACCGTCGATCCCGGCGTTCAGGTCGTCGCTGCCGTCGAGACCGAACGAGTGCTCCGGGAGCCAGGAGACCGTGACCGTGCTGCCCACGGCGGGCCGGTCCCCGGAGGTCATGTTCTGCTCGAAGGCGATCAGCTCCTGACCCCAGGGGGTGGCCACCAGGTACTGGGTCGACACTCCGACGAACGACGTGTCAGTCACCACCCCGGTAAGGGAGTTGCGCCCGGCGGACACCTGCTCACCGGAGCGGTGCAGCGCCAGCTTCTCGGGTCGCACCCCCACGATCAGCTTGTCGCTGCTGGTGGCGACATTGACGGCAGGAAGGGAGAACTCCTGGCCGAACGCGCTGATCGTCACCATGTCGCCCCGGCGGACCACATTGCCGGGCACCAGGTTCGACTGGCCCAGGAAGTTGGCGGCGAACGCCGTGCGGGGCGTGTCGTAGATCTCCTGCGGGGCGCCGAGCTGCTCGATCCTGCCCTGGTTCATCACCGCGATGGTGTCGGCCATCGTCATGGCCTCCTCCTGGTCGTGGGTGACGTGCACGAAGGTGATGCCCACCTCGGTCTGGATCCGCTTGAGCTCGATCTGCATCTGGCGGCGCAGCTTGAGGTCCAGGGCACCCAGCGGCTCGTCGAGCAGCAGGACGTCGGGCTTGTTGATCAGCGCCCGGGCCACGGCCACCCGCTGCTGCTGGCCGCCGGACATCTGCGCGGGCTTGCGCCGGACCATCGACGAGAGCTCGACGAGCTCGAGCATCTCCATGACCTTGGTGTCGACGTTCTTCTCCCCGCGCCGACGCAGGCCGAACGCGACGTTCTCGAAGATGTCCATGTGCGGGAAGAGCGCGTAGGACTGGAAGACGGTGTTGACCGGGCGCTTGTAGGGGCGCAGGCCGGTGATGTCGGCCTCGCCGATCCGGATCATCCCCGCGGTGGGGACCTCCAGGCCGGCGACCATCCGCAGCGTGGTGGTCTTGCCGCAGCCCGAGGGACCCAGCAGGGCGAAGAACGACCCGGCAGGGATCGTCAGCGACAGGTCATCGACTGCGGCGGCGTCGCCGTAGCGCTTGGTGAGCCGGACCAGGTGGAGGTCCTCGACCTGCTTGGCGGGTTCGGTGGCCATGGGGATGGTTCCTCCTGCGGTTCAGTTGCCGATGGGCTCGGGACGGCTTGGTTCAGTTGCCGATGAGGGACTGGAAGGCCTGGTCGTACTTGACCTGTTCCGAGGAGGTGAGCGTCTTGAACACCGAGACCCTGTTCAGGTCCTCCTCGGTGGGGAAGATCAGCGGGTTGTCGACCAATGCGGGATCGATGCGCTCCATCACCTCCCTGGCGCCCTCCACCGGGCAGATGTACTGCACCCACGCGGCGACCTCGGCTGCGATCTCCGGGTCGTAGTAGAAGTTCATCAGTCGCTCGGCGTTGTTGCGGTGCCTGGCCATCGCGGGGACCAGCATGTTGTCGGTCCACAGCATCCCGCCGGACTCCGCGAGCTGGAACCGGAACGGGTCACCGAGGGCGGCCACATCACCGGACCACGCGATGGCGGCCACGACGTCGCCGTTCTCCATGGCGCCGATGTAGTCGTTGCCCGAAACCTGGCGGATCTGTCCGGCGTCGATCTGCTCCTGGATCTCCGCACTCGCAGCGTTGAAGTCATCCTCGGTGAAATCCTCTGGATCGTTTCCCTGGCCGAGCATCACCACGCCGATCGAGTCACGCATCTCCGACAGGATCGTCACCCGGCCCTTGAGCCCCGGCTGCCACAGTTCGGCCACTGTGCGGATCTCGTCCTTGCCGGTCAGTTCCTTGAGCAGCGTGGCGTTGAACCCCAGTCCCGCGTAGCCGGACTGCCACGGCAGCGACTGATCGCGCTCCGGGTCGAAGGGCACCTCGGACAGCCGCGGGATCAGGTTGCGCGCGTTGGGCACCCAGGCACGGTCGAACTTCTGCGCGAATCCCTTGCGGATCCACTGCGCAGCCATCCAGTCGGTGAGCACCACGATGTCCCGACCGATGTCCTGCCCGGCCTCGAGCTGGGGGCGCACCTTGGCGTCGAACTCCGAGTTGTCGTTGACGTCCTCGCGATAGTCGACCTTGATGCCGGTCTTCGCCGTGAAGGCGTCCACGGTGGGCCGGTTGCCGTCGTCGTCGGTGTCGATGTACCCCACCCAGGTCGACCAGTTGACCTGCTTGCTGTCGGCGGACTGGTCCGGCTGGGTCATCGCCGGGATCTCCTCGGAGCCACTTCCGCTGGATGTCGTGCGGGGCGGTCTCGCCCCGCACGCAGCAGCCACCATCGCCGCGCTGCCGATGCCAGCCGCCTGCAGCACGCGCCGGCGCGCAAGTGCTGGGCCACCCTGGCGGAACGTCGAACCTGTCATGAGGGCCTGCCTGTCCTGTGGTTGCGGGCTCAGCGGTCGCCGAAGATCGTGCGGTGCCAGTCCTTGCGGACCTCGCCGGTGATCTCGGTCGAGACGTGCTTGATGTTGGTGTACTCCTCCAGCGAGTACTGGCTCATGTCCTTGCCGAAGCCCGACGCCTTGTAGCCGCCGTGCGGCATCTCGGACACGATCGGGATGTGGTCGTTGATCCACACACAGCCCGCGGCGATCTCACGGCTGGCCCGCTGGGCCCGGAACGTGTTGGTGGTCCACGCCGACGCGGCCAGGCCGTACGGCGTGTCGTTGGCCAGCGCCAGCCCCTCGCCGTCGGTGTCGAAGGGCAGGACGACCAGCACCGGCCCGAACAACTCCTCGGCCACGATCTCGGAGTCCTGGGCGGCGTCGACGACGAGGGTGGGTGGGTAGAAGGACCCGGCCGCCAGCGGGCCGTCGCCGGGCAGCTGGCCGCCCCGGACGACCGTCGCCCCGGCCGCCACGGCACGAGTCACATAGCCGTGGACCGACTCCTGCTGGCGACGCGAGACCAACGGGCCCTGGTCGGTCTGCGGATCGGTGGGATCCCCGAGGCGCACGGTGTCCATCAGCTCGGCCACCCGGGCCACGAAGCCGTCGAACAGCGGCCGCTGGACATACGCGCGGGTCGCGGCGGTGCAGTCCTGGCCCGAGTTGATCAGGGCCCCGGCGACCGCCCCGTTGGCGGCGGCATCGAGGTCGGCGTCATCGAAGACCACGAAAGGCGCCTTGCCGCCGAGCTCGAGATGCACTCGCTTGATGGTGCCGGTGGCCAGCTGCATCACGCGCTGGCCGACCGGGGTGGACCCGGTGAAGGAGACCATCGCGACGTCCGAATGGGTGACCAGCGCCTCGCCCACGGTCCGTCCCGGTCCGGTGAGCACGTTGATCACACCGGCGGGGATGCCCGCGGCGACCGCGTCCTCGGCGAACATCAGCGAGGTCAGCGGAGTGAGCTCAGCGGGCTTGAGCACGATCGTGTTGCCCGCCGCCACGGCGGGCAACACCTTCCACATGGCCATCTGCAGCGGGTAGTTCCACGGGGCTATGGAGCCGACCACGCCGATGGGCTCGCGGCGGATCGATGAGGTGTGCGTGCCGTCGTACTCGCCCTGGGCCATCCCGGACAGGAGCCGGGCGGCACCGGCGAAGAACCGGACGTTGTCGATCGACCCGGGGACGTCGAACTCGCCTGTCAGCTTGATCGGCTTGCCGGACTGGGCGGACTCGACCTGCGCGTACTCCTCGGCGCGGGCCTCCATCCGGTCAGCCAGGGCCAGCAGGGCTGCGGATCGCTCACCGGGGGTGGCTGCGGCCCAGGCCGGGAAGGCAGCCCGCGCGGCTGCGACGGCGATGTCGACGTCCTCGGGGGTCGCCTCCCCGAGTGCGACCACGACAGAGCCGTCCGCAGGATTGCCGATGTCGATCCGTCCGCCATGGCCTGACTCATGGCGTCCATCGATGAACTGTCCAAGAAGTGCCACGCATGCCTCCGAGCCTCGGTGCCGCAGTCGGCGGTCAGCCGGCACTGATTTCGTGCCGTCTTGACGCCCTGGCAGCGTTTTTCGTTGCAGTCCTGCGATTTGTCCCGCGATTCGGGAAAGATAGCCGACAGAACGCCCGGTGACGAGTCAGGGCCCTTGTTGCCCGCGCATGTGCGCTGAGCCCGCCGGCACCATGGCCCTTGGTCAGCCACCGCCCGGGACTTCCACCGGTCAACCAGGTTCGCCCTGCGTGCGCGCCCGGGCAGGATCGGCGCGGATCACCCAGTGAGGATCCGCGACTCCTCGGGCTGCTCGCCACTGCCGAAGGCCACGATGTTCTCGCAGGTGACGCGGGCGATCTCATCGAGCGCCTCGCCGGTGAGGAAGGCCTGGTGCGCCGTCACGATGACGTTGGGGAAGGTCATGAGGCGGGCCAGGACGTCGTCGTCCATGACCTCCGCGGACAGGTCCTCGAAGAACTTCCCCTCCTCCTCCTCGTAGACGTCGAGTCCCACGCCGCCGACTTGACCCGACTTGAGCGCATCGATGAGTGCCCTGGTGTCGACCAGGGCACCGCGGCTCACGTTGATGATGATCACCCCGGGCTTGAACGCGGCCAGGACGAGGTCGTTGATGATGTGGTACGTCTCCGGGAACAGGGGAACGTGCAGCGAGACGATGTCTGACTCCCGGCCCAGCTCGCTGAGGGTCACGTACTCCAGGCCGTGCTCGTCTGCCCAGGCCTGATCCGGGTAGGGGTCCCACATCACCACGCGCATCCCGAAGCCCTTGAAGATCTGGCCGGTGATCTTGCCGATCTTGCCCGTACCGATCAGGCCGACGGTCTTGCCGTTCATGTCGAAGCCGACCAGGCCGTCGAGGGTGAAGTTCATGTCGCGCACCCGACGCGTCGCCTGCGGGATCCGACGGTTGAGAGCCAGCGCGAGGGTGACGGCATGTTCGGCCACTGCGTACGGTGAATAGGCCGGGACGCGGGCGACCAGGATCCCGTGCTCCGTGGCGGCCTTGACGTCGACGCCGTTGTAACCTGCGCAGCGCAGGGCGATCATCTTCACACCCTTGGCTGCCAGGACCTCCATCACGTCACGGTCCACCCTGTCGTTGACGAACACACAGACGACCTCGCAGTCGTCGCCGATCGTCTCCGCGGACTCCGCGTTCAGCCGGTAGTCACGGAACTTCACGTCCAGGCCGGCGGCCGCCAGGACCTTGCCCAGGTGCTCGCGGTCATACTTCTTGGTGTCAAAGACGGTCACATTTGTCATGGTTGAAGGTTATAGGTTGTGGCCGCTCCACCCCGCCACGCCTCGCGCCTGCCAGCCCGACGCACGGGCCCAGGCCCTGGCTCAGTCCTCCTCGAGGCTGATCATCACGTGCTTGATCCGGGTGTAGTCCTCGAAGCCGTACATGGACAGGTCCTTGCCGTAGCCCGAACGCTTGAAGCCGCCGTGCGGCATCTCGGCGATCAGCGGGATGTGCGTGTTGATCCACACCGCGCCGAAGTCGAGGCTGCGCGCCATCCGCATGCCACGGGCGAGGTCCTTGGTCCACACGGAGGAGGCCAACCCGTACTGCACGCCGTTGGCCCACTCGAGGGCCTGCGCCTCGTCGGCGAAGCGCTGCACGGTCATGACGGGTCCGAAGATCTCGTTCTGCACCATCTCGTCGTCCTGGCGCAGGCCGGCCACGACGGTCGGGGCCACGAAGAAGCCGCGGTCGCCCAGGCGCGTGCCGCCGGCGACGATCTCGGCGTGCGACGGAGTGCGTTCCAGGAATCCGAGCACCTGGCCCATCTGGCGCTCGTTGTTCATCGGCGGCACCAGGGCGTCAGGGTCCCCCGGCCCGCCCTCGAACGTGGTCGGCATCGCGCGGGCCTGCTCAGCAAGGGCGGCCACGAACTCGTCGTGGACCGCATCAGCCACCAGCACCCGGGTGGCCGCGGTGCAGTCCTGGCCGGCGTTGAAGTAGCCAGCCACGGCCAGCCACTCGGCGGCCGCGGCGATGTCGGCGTCCTCGAACACCACGACCGGTGCCTTCCCGCCGAGCTCGAGGTGCACGCGCTTGACGTCGGCCGCAGCGCTGGTGGCCACGGCCATGCCCGCGCGCACCGAACCGGTGATCGAGACCATGTCCGGGCGCGGGTGCTCGATGAGCGCCTGCCCGGTGGTCCGGTCCCCGGTGACCACGTTGAGCACGCCCGCGGGCAGCGCGTCGGCGAAGAGCTCAGCCATCCGCACAGTGGTCACCGGGGTGGTGTCCGAGGGCTTGAGCACCACCGTGTTGCCCGCGGCGATCGCCGGGGCGAACTTCCACACCGCCATCATCATCGGGTAGTTCCACGGCGTGACCTGACCGATGACCCCGACCGGCTCGCGACGGATGATCGACGTGAAGCCCTTCATGTACTCCCCCGCGGACCTGCCCTCCAGGATTCGCGCAGCGCCGGAGAAGAACCGGATCTGGTCGACCATCGGGGGGATCTCCTCGGCTGCCGTGACCGCCAGCGCCTTGCCGGTGTTCTCGCTCTCGAGGGCGATCAGCTCCTCGGCGTTCGCCTCGACGATGTCCGCGATCTTCAGCAGGGCGGCCTGGCGTTCCGCGGGGGTGGTCCGGCCCCAGCCGGTGAAGGCGTCCGAGGCGGCCCGGTAGGCGCGGTCGACGTCCTCGGGACCGGACACGACGGCCTGGGCGAACACCTCCCCAGTGGTCGGGTTGACCAGGTCCTGGGTCTGGCCGGAGACGGAGTCGATCGGCTGGCCATTGACGAAGTTGCGGATGGTACGGCTCACGGGGTCTCCTCGCGGCAGATGCGGACGGACTGGACGGACGCAAAGTACTGACGGCGGGCGCAGTGAACGGCTGAGCCGTCGCCTGCGGGGCTGCGAGTCTAGCCGAGGACGTGTGCGATGGCAGTGGCTCGCGGTCGCCATTTCGCAATCGCCGACCCGCTCATTCCGCGCATTCCGCAGATTGTCGGTCCGTTGACCACCGATTCGCTTGCATCTGGGCGTGCTGTGGGGTTGCATGGCCGGCATGCCCGCGACCCCTCGGCCCCGCGCCGTGCCGCTCGACGATACGGCCAAGGCGATCATCGAGCAGTTGCAGCAGGACGGGCGGCGGGCCTACGCGTCGATCGGCAAGGCCGTCGGCTTGTCCGAGGCTGCGGTGCGCCAACGCGTCGCGCGCCTGGTCGAGTCGGGCGTCATCCAGATCGTGGCGGTCACCGACCCGATGCAGGTCGGCTTCCCTCGCGCGGCGATGCTCGGGATCCGGGTCGATGGCGATCTCGGCGAGGTGGCCGACCGCCTGGCCGAGATCGACGAGGTCGACTACGTCGTGATCACCGCCGGGGGCTTCGACATCCTCGCCGAGATCGTGTGCGAGGACGACGAGCACCTGCTGGACATCATGAACAGCAAGATCCGAGCAGTCCCGGGAGTGCGCAGCACCGAGACCTTCGTCTACCTGAAGTTGCGCAAGCAGATCTACACCTGGGGTACCCGATGACAATCAGCGAGATTTCCTTCAGCGAGCCCGGCGAAGACGCGCTGGCCCAACGCGCACGCGACCGGCTGTGGATGCACTTCACACGGCACTCGGTCTACGAGTCCGGCGATGGGCACGTGCCGGTGATCGTGCGCGGGGAGGGTGCCCGGATCTTCGACGACCAGGGCCGCTCCTACCTTGACGGACTGGCCGGGCTGTTCACCGTGCAGGTCGGGCACGGCCGCATCGAGATCGCCGAGGCGATGGCCGCGCAGGCCGGCCAGCTGGCGTACTTCCCGCTGTGGTCCTACGCCCACCCGGCCGCCATCGAGCTGGCCGACCGGCTGGCCGCACTGGCCCCACCGGACATCAACCGGACGTTCTTCACCACCGGCGGCGGTGAGGCGGTCGAGTCAGCGTGGAAACTGGCCAAGCAGTACTACAAGCTGACTGGTCGCCCGGCCAAGCACAAGGTGATCAGCCGCAACGTTGCCTACCACGGCACCCCGCAGGGAGCGCTGAGCATCACCGGCATCCCGGGGGCGAGGATCCCCTTCGAGCCCTTGGTCCCCGGTGGGCACAAGGTGCCCAACACCAACTTCTACCGAGCGCCGATCCACGCCGACGACGAGGTGGCGTTCGGCCGATGGGCTGCTGACCGGATCGGGGAGGCGATCGAGTTCGAGGGACCGGACAGCGTCGCGGCGGTGTTCCTCGAGCCGGTGCAGAACTCCGGGGGATGCTTCCCTCCCCCACCTGGCTACTTCGAGCGGGTCCGCGAGATCTGCGACTCCTACGACGTGCTGCTCGTGGCCGACGAGACCATCTGCGCCATGGGCCGCATCGGCGACCACTTCGCGATGAACCGCTTCGGCGTGCAGCCCGACATCATCACGTTCGCCAAGGGGATCACGTCGGGCTACGCACCGCTGGGCGCGATGATGGTCCACGACCGACTGTTCGAGCCGTTCGCCACCGGCGCCAACACGTTCATGCACGGCTACACGTGGGGCGGACATCCGGTCTCGGCGGCAGCGGCGCTGGCCAACCTCGACATCTTCGAACGTGAGGGGCTCAACGAGCACGTCCGATCCCACGAGGGTGCGTTCAAGGCCACGTTGGACAAGCTGCGCGACCTGGACATCGTCGGGGATGTGCGCGGGGCGGGCTTCTTCTACGGCATCGAGCTGGTCAAGGACAAGGCGACCAAGGCGACGTTCAACGACGAGGAGGCCGAGCGGCTGCTGCGTGGGTTCCTGTCCAAGGCGCTCTTCGACGCCGGCCTGTACTGCCGTGCCGACGACCGCGGCGACCCGGTGATCCAGCTCGCACCGCCGCTGATCATCAGCCAGCCGGAGTTCGACGAGATCGAGGCCATCCTGCGCGACGTACTCACCCGGGGGCAGGAGCTGCTGTGACCACGCAGCCGGATCAGCCGGCCCCGGGACCACGTCCGAGCGCACGGACCACGCCCTCCCGGCACGCGGATCGCACCACACACGATCGGGGGCGGCCCACGCGATCCTGGCCGACGCGCTCATCGGGCACCTCGGGTTCGTGGCTCCTGATGGGTGCCCGGTCGTCCTACCCGTGGCGCTCGCCCCGGATGGTGATCGCGTGCTGTGCCACGGCTCGACCGGCTCACGGATGCTGCGTTCCGCTGCCGGCGGCGCCCCGGTCTGCCTGACCATCACGCATCTCGACGGACTGGTGCTCGCGCGCAGTGCGTTCGAGTCGAGCATGAACTACCGCAGCCTGGTGATCCTCGGCTCGGCGCAGGCGCTGGACGGCGATGAGAAGTCGGCCGCCCTGCACACCCTGACCGAGCACCTGACGCCGGGCCGCTGGGATGCCCTGCGCCCGATCACGGGCAAGGAGGTCGCGGCCACCACGGTCCTCGCCCTGCCGTTGGACGAGTTCTCGGTCAAGACCCGCGCCGGCGGGCCAGACGATTCCGACGAGGCGGACTGGCCGGTCTGGGCCGGCGAGGTCCCGATGCACCTGGTTGCCGGCAGCTCGGTCGCCGAGCCCGGTGTGCAGGACCACCCCGTGCCTGACCTGCCCCGCGCGGTGCGCGGCGACCCGGTGTGACCGACGTGCCGACGAGCGGGGCCCCCGCGCCCGGCCCGCACGGGCCGGGGCAGCGGTGAGCGGCCTGCGCGGCATCTCGCTGTGGTGGGACAGCCTCGGGCCCGCGCCACCGCCCCGACCTGCCCTGGACGGCGACCTCGATGTCGACGTCGTGATCGTGGGTGCGGGCTACACGGGTCTGTGGACCGCGTACTACCTGAGCCGCAGCGCGCCCGGCACCCGGATCGCCGTGCTCGAGGCCCAGGTGGCCGGGTTCGGCGCAAGCGGGCGCAACGGCGGCTGGTGCTCCGCGCTCTTCCCCGCCCCGATCGGCGCGGTGGCCCGGCGCAGCTCCAGGACTGCCGCACAAGCCCTGCAGCACGCGATGCACGACACGGTCGACGAGGTCGGCAGGGTGGCCGCCACGCACGGCTGGGACATCGGATGGGCCAAGGGCGGCACGCTGGGCCTGGCCCGCACGTCGGTCCAGCTCGAGCGCGCGCGTGCGGAGATCGCGGCGTGGCCGGACTGGGGCTTCGGGACCGACGACTACCGCCTGCTCGATGCGGACGAGGCCACCGCCCGAGCCGGCGCCAGCGACGTGCTGGGCGCCACGTACACCCCTCATTGCGCTGCGATCCAGCCAGCGGCGCTGGCCCGGGGGCTGGCGTCCGAGGTCGAGGCCAGCGGGGTGCGCATCTACGAGAACACACCCGTCACCAGCCTGGAGCCGGGCGTGGCCCGGACCGCGCGTCACGACGTGCGCGCCCCGTACGTCGTGCGTGCCACCGAGGCGTTCACCGCCCAGCTGCCCGGGCACCGGCGCAGCGTCCTGCCGGTCTACTCGCTCATGCTGGCCACCGAGCCGCTGCCCGAGTCGGTCTGGGCCCGGATCGGACTGGCCCAGCGCGAGACCTTCACCGACGGCCGGCACCTGATCATCTACGGCCAGCGCACCGCTGACGACCGCCTGGCGTTCGGCGGTCGAGGGGCGCCGTATCACTACGGCTCCCGGATCGATCCGGCCTTCGACCGGGCCGATGCCGTGCACGACGGGTTGTGGCAGGCGTTGACTGACCTGTTCCCCGCGGTCACGCCGTACCGGGTGACACACCGCTGGGGTGGTCCGTTGGGCATCACCCGGGACTGGTTCGCCTCCTGCGGGCTGGACCAGCGAACCGGACTGGCCTGGGCGGGCGGGTACGTCGGCGACGGCGTGGCAACGTCGAACCTGGCCGGGCGCACCGTGGCCGACCTGATCACCGGGACCCACTCGGAGCTGACCGCGCTCCCGTGGGTCAACCACCGGTCGCGCCGGTGGGAGCCCGAGCCGCTGCGCTGGTTGGGTGCGAACGGCGGGCTGGCCATGATGAGCTCTGCCGACGACCGTGAGGCACGCACCGGCCGACCGGCCCGGCGGGCCGCGCTGTTCGACCGGCTGCTGGGGCACTGACGCGTCCTGTCGGGTCCCACGCTTGAGGCAGGGGCGGGAGTCGGGCATGGCCGCGATCCGACGTGGTGCCGCCCGCATTGAGTCCGGGCCGCAGCAGGACCACCATGAACCTGTGGACACCGATTCCCTGGACCTCCCCTCCCCCCGCCCCGATGCCGACGACGTGGTTGACCGCGCGGTGGCCCGCGCGGCCCGCTGGATGACCGCTGCCGAAGGGCAACGGACCCGGCGCGAGAAGGGCAACCGGCGACGCCTGACCCGATTGCTCGCGGACCCCGCCGGGCTGCCGGTGACGATGGCCCTGACCGACGAGGTCATGCGGATCAGCGATCCCGCCCGCGCCGCATCCACCCTGCGCGAGGCGGCCACCGCGTCGAACCCGGCCGCACTGGGCGTGCGCGACCACATCGGACTGCGGGCCCTGAGCCGGGTGTCGAAGGTGGCCCCGCAGTCCTCGATGCGGCTCGTGCACTGGCAGGTCCGCGACGCCTCGACGGGCATCATCCTGCCCGCCGAGCCCACGCCGCTGCGCACCCACCTCGAGCGCCGGGCGGCCGAGGGGGCCCGGCTGAACATCAACGTCCTGGGCGAGGCAGTGCTCGGTGATCGGGAGGCGATCCGGCGCCTGGATCGGGTCATCGAGATGCTCGGTCGCCCTGAGGTCACCTACGTCTCGGTGAAGATCTCGGCGATCGCCGCACAGCTGAGCACCTACGACCATGGCGGATCGGTGCACCGCGTCGCCGAGCGGCTGCGTCGGCTGTACCGGGCCGCGAACTCCACCGAGCCCCGCACGTTCGTCAACCTCGACATGGAGGAGTACCGCGACCTCGACCTGACCCTCGACGCCTTCACCTGCGTACTGGGTGAGCCGGACTTCGCCGACACCGACGCCGGCATCGTCCTGCAGGCCTACCTGCCCGAGAGCCATGCTGCCTTCCAGCGACTGCTGGCCTGGTCGCGACAGCGCCGCGCCACCGGCGGCGGGCAGATCAAGGTGCGCATCGTCAAGGGTGCGAACCTCGCGATGGAGACCGCGGAGGGCCAGCTGCACGGCTGGACCCCGGCACCCTACGGCTCCAAGGCCGCCGTGGACGCCTCCTGGAAGCGCCTGGTCGACGCGGCCGTGCGCCCGGAGAACGCCGATGCGGTGCGGGTCGGCATCGCCAGCCACAACCTGTTCGACCTCGCCTGGGCGCTGGAGGTCGCCGCCGAGCGCGGGGTGTCCGACCAGATCGACATGGAGATGCTCGAGGGGATGGCCAACGCGGAGGCGCTGGCCATCATCGAGGACGTGGGGTCGGTGCTGCTCTACGCCCCGGTGACGGTGCGCGACGACTTCGCCTCGGCGGTTGCCTACCTGGTGCGTCGCCTCGACGAGAACACCGCCCCCGAGAACTTCCTGCGTGCATCATTCAGCCTGACCGTGGGCTCGAACACGTTCGCCGAGCAGGAGCGCCGGTTCCGCGACGCCGTGGCGGCCCGGCACACTGTCACGACCGAGTCGCGTCGGCACAGCTCCCTCGAGGAGGTCGGGAGCGAGCCGAACACGCAGGACACCTTCGCCAACGAACCGGAGATCGACCTGACCCGTCCCGAGGAACGCGGCCTGATCGACGCAGCCCTCAACCGGCAGCGGCCCGGCTGGGACCGTCCGGTGCCGGTGGTGGTGGCCGGTGAGGAGCGTACCGACGGTGTCGAGCCGGGCGGCGATCCGAGCGCTGACGGCGCGGCCTGGTACGCCTACTGCGTGGCCACCGCCGAGCTCGTCGACGAGGCCGTGGCCCGCGCGCAGGCCGCGATCGCCGAGTGGGAGGGTCTCGGCCCTCGCGACCGGGCACGGATCCTGTGGGAGGCCGCCCGAGTGATGGGCGAGGAACGCCACGACACGCTGGCGGTCATGTCGCTGGACGCCGGCAAGACGATGGACCAGGGCATCCCCGAGGTGACCGAGGCGATCGACTTCGCGCGCTTCTACGGGCGTTCGGCGATCCTGACCCTGGATGAGCCGGGTGCGAGCACCCCGGTCGGGGTGGTGGCCGTCGTGCCGCCGTGGAACTTCCCCTACGCGATCCCGTCCGGCGGGGTGCTCGCCGCGCTGGCCGCCGGCAACGCCGTGATCCTGAAGCCTGCCCCGGAGTCGGTTGCCACTGCCTGGCTGATGGTCCAGCAGCTCTGGCGTGCCGGGGTGCCGCGCACCGTGCTGCAGTTCGTGCCCACCCGCGACGACGAGGTGGGCCAGCGCCTGATCACCCACCCCGGGGTCGACGCGGTGATCCTCACCGGGTCGTGGGACACCGCCCGGCTGTTCACCTCGTGGCGCCCGGACCTGCGGCTGCTGGCCGAGACCTCGGGCAAGAACGCCCTGCTCATCTCGGCCACGGCTGACATCGACGCAGCGGTCAAGGACCTGGTGGCCAGCGCGTTCGGCCACGCCGGGCAGAAGTGCTCGGCGGCCAGCCTGGCCATCGTCGAGGCCTCCGTGCACGACAATCCCGCGTTCCTACGTCAACTGCGCGACGCGGTCACCACCGAGGTGGTCGGTCCGGGCCCGGATCCCGCCACCGTGATCGGCCCGGTGATCCGCCCGGCCGAGGGCGCGTTGCGCCGCGCCCTGACCGTCCTGGATCCGGGCGAGTCCTGGTTGGTCGAGCCCCGCCAGCTCGACGACACCGGGCACCTGTGGAGCCCGGGTGTGAAGCTCGGGGTGCAGCCCGGCTCGTGGACGCACCGCACGGAGTGGTTCGGCCCGGTGCTCGGGGTCATGCGCGCCCCGGACCTGGACACCGCGATCGAGTGGCAGAACGCCGTCGACTACGGGTTGACCGCCGGCATCCACGCCCTCGACACCGGCGAGTGCGAGACCTGGATCTCCCGGATCGAGGCCGGAAACACCTACGTCAACCGCGGCACCACCGGCGCGATCGTCAATCGGCAGCCGTTCGGAGGCTGGAAGAAGTCCTCCGTCGGACCGAACGCCAAGGCCGGCGGGGAGAACTACGTGGCCTGCCTGCGCGACTGGGCGCCCGGGGAGGCGGCCCTGAGCAATTCCGACGTGCAGGCCTGGTGGGAATCGGTCGGCAGCGTCGCTCGCGACCTTGCCGGGCTCACGGTGGAACGCAACCTGATCCGCTACCGCCCGCTGCCGGCCCCGGTCCTGGTCCGCGTGGACGCCGACACACGAGGGGCGGACCTCGAGTCCGTGCGTCGGCTGGCCGCCCGGACTGGGACCCAGATCGTGCTCAGTGCGACTGTGTCCCGAGGCGCTGACACCGTCATCGAGTCGGTGACGCAGGCGCGCGCCCGGGTGGCCCGGGGCGGGGTCAGCCGGGTGCGCTGGTTGTCCGCGGAGGACCCCGGCGACCTGGCGCTGGTCGGTCTCGACGCCGGCGTCAGCCTGGATCGGCGCCCGATCGCGGGCAGCGTGTCGGTGGAGGCGCCGCGCTGGATGCACGAGCAGAGCGTGTGCATCACCGCACACCGCTACGGCAACGTCGGGGCCGGTCCCCAGCCACGGGTGCCCGGCGGGCGCTGAGCCGCCGCGCGTCGCCATGTCATCGATCCAGCAGTTCTGGTGCCAGATCGATGACATGGCGCGTTTGCTCGCCCGGACGACGGGGTAGAACGCACCGATGCAGGCCTTCCGAGCGATCTACGCCCACCCCGGGACTCGGGCGATGAGCGCTGCCGGCCTGGTGGGCCGGTTCCCGATGGCCATGCTCGGGCTGGCGATCACGCTGCTCGTGGTCGCCGAGGCCGGCTCGTATGCCCTGGCTGGCGCCGTCGCTGCGGCAGTCACGCTCGCAGGCGCTGTCGGGGGACCGTTGGGCGCCCGGCTCGCCGACACGTTCGGCCAGCACCGGGTGATCCCGCCCCTGATCGGGGTCCACATCGCAACTGTGGCTGCGCTGACGATGGCTGTCATGGCGGGCACGCCCACCGTGACGTGGCTGGCGCTGGGTGTCCTGGCGGGTCTGTCCGGGCCGAACCTGGGGGCGATGGTGCGCACCCGGTGGGCGGGGATCGCTAAGGATCCTCGCGAGCTGTCCTCGGCGTTCGCACTGGAGTCCACGCTCGATGAGGTCGCTTTCGTGATCGGGCCTCCATTGGCGACCGGGCTGGCAGTGGCCTTCGCCCCGTGGTCGGCCGTCGCGACCGGACTGCTGCTGGCTGGTTCCGGCTCCCTGGCACTGGCCGCGCAGCGCAGGACCGAGCCCGCCCCGGCGCCACGGTCGGCGCACTCCGGCCCGGCCGTGTGGCGCTCGGGCACCCTGCAGGTCCTTACCTTGATGATGGTCCTGATGGGCGCGATCTTCGGCGCGCTGGAAGTGTCCACGGTGGCCTTCGCACAGGAGCGTGACGCGGTGGCGGTCACAGGGTGGCTGCTGGGAGTGTTCGCCCTGGCCAGTGGGTTGACCGGGCTGCTCCTTGGCGCCCGGCCCGGGACCTGGCGGCTCGCCGACCAGGTGCTGGTCGGCACCCTGATGCTGGCGCTGGCAACCGCGGGTCTGCCGTTCATCGACGGACTGCCGGGCTATACCGCAGCGATGTTCGCCTCCGGGCTGGGCGTCTCAGCCGTGATGATCGGTGCGCTGCAGATCATCGAACGCGCACTTCCCCGCGCACGGCTCACCGAGTCCCTGGCCCTGGCGATCTCGGGGGTGCTGGTCGGGTCCGCCGCCGCGGTGGCGCTGGCCGGTGCGCTGATCGATGCCGGTGACTCCGCTCATGGCCTGGCCGTCGGATCGGCGTCAGCACTGGTCGGCCTACTCGTGGCCGCGCTGGCCCGGCCGCGCCTGGCTCGCGCCGAGGCGCCCGGTGGAGCCGATGGTCGAGGTCACCGCCACGATGCGCTGCCCGCCGAACCCGCGCTCCTCACGGACGGGCCAGGGGTGCTCCCGGAGGTGTCGGTCGGCGGAACAGCCCCTCCTGGGTGATCGAGATCATCAACTCGCCCGCGGCGTCGAACATCCGGCCCCGGGCGTAGCCCAGTCCGCCTTCCGCAGCCGGTGACGAGGTGATGTAGAGCGCCCACTCGTCGGCGCGGTACGGGCGGTGGAACCACATCGCGTGGTCCAGGCTGGCCACGTCGAGGTCCCCGGACCCGACGTGGAAGCCGTGCTTGCGCTGGACGGCGTCGAGCAGGGTCGCATCCGACAGGTAGGTGGCCACGCACACGTGCAGCAGCGGGTCCTCGGGCATGGGCCCGTCGGCGCGGAACCAGACCACGTCCTCCCCCGCGTTCTCCGAGCCGCCGGTCTGGGTCGGATGATCGGCCAGGGCCTCGCCCCACCACGAGATCGAGCTGCTGCCCGAACCCGCGGACCGGCCGGATGTCGACCGGGAGCGTCGCCTCGACCATGATCGCCGGGAGCACCTCGAGATGCGGAGCCATCAGGTCGCGAAGCGCGGGCAGTTCCCCGGGCGCAGGGACGACGGGCGCCTGCGTGGTGTGCGTGATGGAAGCGGCCTCGGGCAGGTGGAACGATGCGCTCATCGCGAACGTCACCTTGCCGTGCTGGTGGGCCAGGACCCGGCGGACGCTGAACCCACGGCCGTCGCGCATGCGCTCCACGTGGAAGTCCACCGGCTGCTTCGGGTCGCCGGGGCGCAGGAAGTACGCGTGCAGTGAGTGGACGTGCCGCTCGGCGTCGACCGTCCGACCTGCCGCGACCAGGGCCTGGGCGGCCACCTGCCCACCGAAGATCCGGGTGTAGCTGACGTCGTCGCTGATGCCGACGAACACGTCCCCCGGCCTGCGCTCGAGATCGAGCAGGTTCAGCAGGCCATCGATGGGGTGGGCGGTCATGGGCGCATGCTCCCACCCCGCGGGCCCCCGGTCTGCCGGCAGGCGGTTCGCCGGGGTTGGAGGGCACGTGCGTCCACTGGCACCATTGGATATTGGATCCAATATGATGGACCAACCATCACCGAGAACTCGAGGTTCCGATGCCAGCCACCCCCACCACGACCCGATCCGGCGACGGCACCCGGCCCGCCTCCTCGACTCGGATCACCCCCACCGACCTGTACGCCATCGACACACTGCTCACCGACGAGCAGCGCGCCATCCGCGACACCGTCCGGCGCTTCGCCGACGACCACCTGCGCCCACACGTGGGGCAGTGGTTCGAGTCCGGGCAGCTGCCGGCCCGTGACCTGGCCCGTGAGCTCGGCGCGCTCGGCGTGCTGGGCATGCACCTCGATGGATACGGCTGCGCTGGGACCGATGCCACCTCCTACGGGTTGGCCTGCCTGGAACTCGAGGCGGCCGACTCCGGGATCCGTTCCCTGGTGAGCGTCCAGGGGTCGCTGGCCATGTATGCGATCCACGCGTACGGCTCGCCGGAGCAGCGCGCCCAGTGGCTGCCCGGCATGGCCACCGGCGCGCTGATCGGCTGCTTCGGCCTGACGGAACCGGATGCCGGCTCGGATCCCGGGTCCATGCGCACCCACGCCGTCCGGGACGGCAAGGACTGGGTCCTGAGCGGCACGAAGATGTGGATCACCAACGGGTCGATCGCCGACGTGGCCGTCATCTGGGCCCGAGCCGAGGACACGATCCGCGGGTTCGTCGTGCCCACCGACGCACCCGGGTTCTCGACGCGCACGATCGAGCACAAGCTCAGCCTGCGCGCCTCGGTCACCTCCGAGCTCGCCCTCGAGGGCGTGCGGCTGCCCGCCGACGCGATGCTTCCCGGCGCACGGGGCCTCTCCGGGCCGCTCGGCTGCCTGGCCGAAGCGCGCTTCGGGATCGTGTTCGGTGCAGCGGGCTCGGCACGCGAATGCCTCGATGCGGCCCTGGACTACGCAGGCACCCGCGAGCAGTTCGGCCGGCCCATCGCCGGCTTCCAACTGACCCAGCGCAAGCTCGCTGAGATGACGGTCGCGGTCGGCAACAGCCACCTGCTTGCCCTGCACCTGGGACGGCTCAAGGACGCGGGGTCGCTGAGCACGCAGCAGGTCAGCGTCGGGAAGTTCCACAACGTGTCCGCCGCCCTCGCGGTGGCCCGGGAGGCGCGCGGGATCCTGGGCGGCAACGGCATCTCGCTGGAGTACCCGGTGATCCGGCACATGAACAACCTCGAGAGCGTCTACACCTACGAGGGCACCCACGACATCCACACACTGGTGATCGGGCAGGCCGTCACCGGGATCGCGGCGTACCGATGACCCACCGCAACCCCGATCGCGGGCTGCCGATGGACGACAGCGCCGTTGCCGATCCCGCCTGGCCCGTGGCTCGGGAGGCCCATACAGCGACGGGTCCGCTGGCCGGCTTGCGGGTGGCTGACTTCAGCCGGGTGCTGGCCGGCCCGTACGCGACGATGATGCTGGGCGACCTCGGTGCCGACGTCGTCAAGGTCGAGCGACCCCCGCACGGCGACGACACCCGCACCTGGGGTCCGCCGTACTCCGCGGACGGCACCGCGGCCTACTTCCAGTCGGTCAACCGCAACAAGCGCTCCCTCTGGTTGGACCTCGCAGCACCCGCCGACCGAGCCCGTGCAGTACGGCTGGGGACCGCGGCCGACGTGCTCGTCGAGAACTTCGCCCCCGGCACGATGGACCGCTTCGGACTCGGCTTCCCCGCACTGGCTGACCTCAACCCCGGACTCGTCTATGCCTCGATCTCAGGGTTCGGAGCAGGCCCGGGCGCCGAGCTGCCGGGATATGACCTGCTCGTCCAGGCGATGGGCGGCCTGATGAGCATCACCGGTCCGACGGCGGACCAGCCGACCAAGGTGGGGGTGGCCCTGGTGGACGTGGTCACCGGCCTGCACGCGGCCGTCGGGATCCTGGCCGCGCTGGCCGATCGCGCCCGGACCGGCCGCGGCCAGCTGGTCGAGGTGAACCTGCTGAGTTCGACGCTC
Organism: uncultured Actinomycetes bacterium; assembly: GCA_963781015.1. GTDB lineage: Bacteria > Actinomycetota > Actinomycetes > S36-B12 > CAIYMF01 > Prado023. The sequence goes on from CAWAEB010000013.1 coordinate 180,641, forward strand.
TCGGCGTTGGTCAACCAGGCACAGGCGGTGCTCGCCGGGGCCCCCACCCCGATGCCGATGGGCAACGCCCACCCGAGCATCGCCCCGTACGCCACCTTCCCGACCGGCGATGGCCTGCTCGTCCTCGCGGTCGGCAACGACCGCCAGTTCGCGGCACTCAGCCGGGTCCTCGGCGAGCCACTCGACGGCGACCCACGCTTTGCGACCAATCCGGCACGGGTGGCGAACCGGGCGCTGCTCACCGCACGCCTCAAGCAGTTGCTGGCCCCTCGACCGGCAGTGCAGTGGGTCGCCGAACTGACCGCCGCAGGTGTCCCCGCCGGCCCGGTCAACGACCTGCCCGCAGCGTTGACCCTGGCCGAGGAGCTCGGGCTGGCCCCCGTGGCGAGCGCAGGCGGCGTGCTCGCAGTGGCCAATCCGATCACCCTGTCCCGGACCCCCGTGGGCTACCGGTCCGCTCCCCCGCACGCATGGGCGCCCATGGCTGCTCCGCAATCGCCGGACGTACCCGCGGATGGGTGAGTTCCAGCGCCCGCCAACCGCCCAAGCGGCAGTGCTGGCCGAGCTGCGCGCACGGATCCTCGACGGCAGGCTGCCGGGCGGGACCGCGCTACGTCAGGAGGACCTCGCCGCGGAGCTGGGTGTCAGCCGGGTGCCTGTCCGCGAGGCCCTGCGGACGCTCGAGGCGGACGGCCAGGTGCGCTACGCGGCGCACCGCGGATACCGGGTTGCCGAGCTCGACATCGGCGAGCTCGAGGAGATCTACGCACTGCGCACCCTGATCGAGGATGACCTCGCACGCCGCGCCCTGACCGCCCCAGCCGACGACGCCCGCACTGCCATTCGGCTCGCCCATGCGGACCTGGCCGCCCAGGAGGCCGCCGACCCGTGCGATCACGGTGCCCTGGCAGCGGCCAACCGGGCCTTCCACTGGGCGATCCTGCGCCCGGGGCCGCGTGCTGACCGCATCCTGGCCACGCTCTGGGACGCCTCCGACACCTACCGCGCGCGCTGGTTCGCCGATCCCAGCAACGTCGCCCGTGGTGCCGCAGACCATCGCAAGATCCTGGCCGCTGCGCAGGGCAACGATGCCGATGCGCTGATCGCGCTGCTCTCCACGCACCGCAACGCCGCAGTCACCGACCTGCGCCGTCGGCTCGGGGACGTACCCGCCCACGAGTCCACCGGCTGACCCGCGGGCGAGCAGTTCGAACGAGGGGTTCGCCTTCGAATCGCCCCCGAGCTACGACTCGGCGTGCTTGCGCAGCAGCGGCGTCAGCAGGTCCAGCACGCCGGCGTCCTCAATCGTCGAGGGCACGGGCTCGTGCCGTCCGTCGGCGATGCCGCGCATCGTGCCGCGCAGGATCTTGCCAGAGCGGGTCTTGGGCAGGGCGGGCACGATCTCGACCTCACGGAACGCAGCAACGGGACCCACCCGCTCGCGCACGTCGGCAACGATCTGCCTGGTGAGTTCGGCCGGGTCCACATCGGCACCCGCTTTGAGCACCACGAATGCCCGTGGCGCCTGGCCTTTCAGCGCGTCTGCCACCCCGATCACCGCGCACTCGGCCACGGCCGGATGGGCAGCGACGACTGCCTCCATGACCCCGGTGGACAATCGATGGCCGGCCACGTTGATCACGTCGTCTGTGCGCCCGAGGACGTACACGTACCCGTCTGCGTCGATGTAACCACCGTCGCCGGTCGTGTAATGGCCGGGGAACGCACTGAGATAGGAGTCGATGTAGCGCTGGTCGTCGTTCCACAGGGTCGGCAGGGTGCCCGGTGGGAGCGGCAGCCGAAGGACGATGTTGCCCTCCGTACCGGGCGGCACCTCCTGGCCCGTGCCGTCGAGGACAAGCACGTCGTAGCCGGGCACGGCCACCGAGGGTGAGCCCTCCTTGATCGCCAGCGTCTCCAGGCCGCGCGGGTTGGCGACGATCGGCCAGCCCGTCTCGGTCTGCCACCAGTTGTCGACCACCGGCACACCGAGAACACGGCTGGACCACTGGTAGGTGTCTGGGTCCAGCCGCTCGCCGGCCAGGAAGAGCGTCTGCAGGCTGCTGAGGTCGTGATCGACGATCAGCGCCCCCTCGGGGTCCTCACGGCGCACCGCCCGGATCGCTGTCGGGGCGGTGAACATCGCCTTGACGCGGTGCTGCGCGATGACCCGCCAGAACGCGGCGGCATCCGGGGTCCCGACCGGCTTGCCCTCGTAGAGCACCGTCGTGGCCCCCACGATCAGCGGGGCATACACGATGTACGAGTGGCCCACGACCCAGCCGACGTCCGAGGCCGCCCACCAGACGTCTCCCGGCCCGATGTCGTAGACGTTGGCCATCGACCAGGCCAGCGCGACGGCGTGCCCACCGTTGTCGCGCACGATTCCCTTGGGCCGTCCGGTGGTTCCCGAGGTGTAGAGGATGTACAGCGGGTCGGTCGCCGCGACGTCGGTGCAACCCACCGCCGCCGACGCGGCTGCGAGCTCGGCCCAGTCGTGGTCCAGTGGGCCCATCGCCGCCTCGAGCTGCGGACGTTGCAGGATGACGCACGCGTCCGGCTGGTGGCTGGCCAGCGCCAGCGCATGGTCGAGCAGTGGCTTGTAGTCAACGACCCGCTTGGGCTCGATCCCGCAGGATGCGGACAGGATCACCTTCGGCTGGGCATCGTCGATGCGCACCGCGAGCTCCTCGGCGGCGAACCCGCCGAACACCACCGAGTGGACCGCACCGAGCCGGGCGCAGGCCAGCATCCCGATGACCGCCTCGGGGACCATCGGCATGCTCAGGACGACCCGATCACCGGCGACCACGCCGAGCCCGGCCAGTGCGCCCGCGAACCGGGCAACCTCATCGAGCAGCTGTACGTAGGTCAAAGTGCGCTGCGTCCCGGTCACCGGGCTGACATGGACCAGTGCGGGCTGGTCCCCCCGACCCGCCTCGACGTGCCGGTCCACGGCGTTGAAGCACGTGTTGAGCCGGCCGTCGGGGAACCAGCGGTAGAACGGGGCCGCGCTGGAGTCGCACACCGTGCTCGGCGCGACGCTCCAGTCGATGGCCTGTGCGGCCTCGCCCCAGAAGGCGTCCGGGTCGGCGATGCTCCGGGCGTGGACGTCGGCGTAGATCCCCATGGTGATCCCTCTCCGGTAGGACGCGGTACCTGCACGAGTGTGCCCCGGTTCAAGCCCACCGTCACCTGCGCGAACCGACCCTGGCTGTGGGCTCGATGAGCGGCACCGGCCCGACGACGAACGGCCGGGCCACCAACGGCCGGCACTGGCCAGGGCCCTGCGCGCCGACAGTCAGTCCCTGACGGTCGCGGCCAGCTGGCCGCAGGCGCCGTCAATCTCCTGGCCGCGGGTGTCACGGATGGTGGTGGGGATCCCGCGCGCCTCGAGCGCGGCCACGAACGCCCGCTCCACCGCCGGGTCCGAGGCGGTCCATTTGGAACCCGGTGTAGGGTTCAGCGGGATGGGGTTCACGTGCACCCAGCCCCGACCCCGGGCATTGAGCAGCGCGCCCAACAGATCGGCACGCCAGGCCTGGTCGTTGATGTCACGGATCAGCGCGTACTCGATGGACACCCGCCGCCCGGTCGCCTGGCTGTACTCGTAGGCCGCATCGATGGCCTCGGCGACCTTCCAGCGCGTGTTGACCGGGATCAGCTCGTCGCGCAGCTCGTCGTCGGGGGCGTGCAGGCTCAGCGCCAGCGTGACCGGGATGCCCTCCCCGGCCAGCCGACGCATCGCCGGGGCCAGGCCGACAGTCGACACGGTGATCCCTCGCGCACTCATCCCCAGGCCATCCGGGGCCGGCTCGATGAGGCGGCGGACCGCAGCGATCACCACCGAGTAGTTCGCCAGTGGCTCGCCCATGCCCATGAACACCACGTTGGACACCCGTCCGGGACCGCCGGCCACCTCCCCGCGGGTCACCGCCCGCGCCCCGGCCAGGACCTGCTCGACGATCTCGGCCGTGGACAGGTTGCGGGTCAGCCCGGCCTGCCCGGTCGCGCAGAACGGGCAGTTCATCCCGCAGCCGGCCTGCGACGACACGCACATCGTGACGCGTTCGCGACTGTTCCGGGTGGCCGGGTAACGCATCAGGACCGACTCCACCATGGCCCCGTCGTGCAGACGCCACACCGACTTGACCGTCAGGCCGGCGTCGCAGGTGATGTCGCGCACGCTGGTCAGCAGCGGTGGGCACAGGCTGGCGGCCAGGGGTTCGCGCAGCGCCGCCGGGATGTCGGTCCACTGCGCCGGGTCGTCGACCAGCCGGGCGAACCAGTGGTTGCTGACCTGGTCTGCCCGGAACCGCGGCAGCCCGGCCGCGACCACCGCCTCGCGGCGCTCGGCCAGGGTCATGTCGGCCAGGTGCGTGGGCGGCTTTCCTCGTCGTGGGGCCTCGAACACGAGGAGACCGGGGGGCTGGCCCACCTCAGGTGATCCCGCCCAGGGTCAGGGCGAACAGGGTGTAGGCCACCACCGTGTTCGGGATGATGCTGTCCAGGCGATCCATCACGCCACCATGGCCGGGCAGCACATGGGACATGTCCTTGATGCCCATGTCCCGCTTGATGGCCGACTCGAGGAAGTCGCCGAGGGTCGCGGTGACCGTCATGATCGCCCCGACGATCGCGCCCTTCCACCAGTCGGACTCGAGCAGGACGACGAACAGCACAGCCCCCAGGAGCACCTGCAGTGTCACCGAACCGGCAAATCCCTCCCACGACTTCTTCGGGCTGATCCGCGGGGCCATCGGGTGCTTGCCGAACAGCACCCCGGTGGCGTAGCCGCCGATGTCGCTGGCGATCGACAGCACGATGAAGACCACGACCCGGTCGGCACCGTCCGGGGACGCGGCGATCAGGGCGGCGAACGCGCCCATCAGCGGCGCGTAGGACAGCACGAACCCGCTGGCGGTGGCATCGCGGACGAAGTCCTCGGGGCCTTGTTCGAACAGCCGCCAGACCAGGGTCACCAGGAAGAGCAGCCCGATGCCCATGAGCGCGGCGTCCGGCCCGAGTGTGAAGCCGAGAACGGGCATCACGATCGCCGCGATCAGCAACGGGATGCGGGCCAGCCGGATCCCCCTGCTCGACAGGGCATTGGCCAGTTCGGCCGTGCCCATCACGATCGCGACCACGATCAGCACCACGAACAGCCACAGCTGCCAGTACAGCGATGCCAGGGCGATGGCCACCAGCAGCAGCCCGACCGCGATGGCCGCCGGGAGGTTGCGCCCGGCCTTGGACTTCGGTGCCTCGTCGGCCGCGGGCTCGGCCGGGGCAGGCTCCGTCACGGGCGGGGGCCCGTCGGCCGGCAGCCCGCTGGGAGGCTGCGGCGCAGCCTGGGGGTCGGGGGACTTGGCCGCAGTGCCTGCGGGTCCTGCCTGCTCGTCGCCGAGCCCCAGCGGGAGCTGCTCCCCCGGTGGTGGTGCGCCTGTCGATCCGCTCATCGCGCACCGTCCTCTCTGCAGTCTGGCCCCCGGTCCTGGCTCTAGATCTCGAGCAGTTCGGCTTCCTTGTGCTTGAGCAGGTCCTCGATGAGCGTGACGTGCCTGGCTGTGAGCTCCTCGAGGGACTTCTCCCCTCGCCGGATCTCATCCTCACCGGCGTCGCCGTCCTTGATCATCTTCTCCAGATGCTCCTTGGCGTGCCGACGGATGTTGCGGATCGACACCTTGGAGTCCTCGGCCTTGTGCTTGGCCAGCTTGATGTACTCCTTGCGGCGCTCCTCGGTCAGCACCGGCAGCACCACTCGGATGACCTGGCCGTCGTCGACCGGGTTCACTCCCAGGTCCGAGTCACGGATGGCCTTCTCGATGTTGTGCATCGAGCCCTTGTCGAACGGGTTGATCAGGATCATCCGGGCCTCGGGGGTCTGGAACGAGGCCAGCTGGTTGATCGGGGTGGGCGCGCCGTAGTAGTCGACCAGCACCTTGCTGAACATCTGTGGAGTGGCTCGACCGGTGCGGATCGTGGCGAAGTCCTCCTTGGCCACGGTGACGGCCTTGTCCATCTTCTCCTCGGCCTCGAACAGTTCCTCGTCGATCATCGGATCTCCTCCATCAGGTCGGGCACCAGGTCTGGCGTCAGGTCAAGCAGTTCAGCGAACGGGTCCAGCGGCAGAACCAGGCACACCGGCACGCGTCGTGCCTGGGCCATCAGGCGCTCAGTCCTCCACCGCGATCAACGTGCCGATCCTCTCACCTGCGATGGTCCGGGCGATGTTGCCCACGACGAGCAGGTTGAACACGATGATCGGCAGGTCGTTGTCCGCGCACAGCGAGATCGCGGTGGCATCAGCGACCTTCAGGCCGCGGGCGAGCACCTCCGCGTAGTCCAACTGGTCGAACTTGGACGCGGCGGGATTGGTGCGTGGGTCATCGTCGTACACACCGTCCACACCCTTGGCCATCAGGACGACCTGGGCTCCGATCTCCAGGGCGCGCTGGGCGGCACTCGTGTCGGTGGAGAAGAACGGCACGCCCAACCCCGCCCCGAAGATGACCACCCGGCCCTTCTCCAGGTGCCGCTGGGCGCGGCGCGGGATGTAGGGCTCGGCCACCTGGGACATCGGGATCGCGGTCATGACGCGGGTGTCGATGCCCTCCTTCTCGAGGAAGTCCTGCAACGCCAGGCAGTTCATCACGGTGCCGAGCATGCCCATGTAGTCAGCGCGGGAGCGGTCCATGCCGCGCTCGTGCAACTGCGCGCCGCGGAAGTAGTTGCCGCCGCCGATCACGACCGCCACCTGCGCTCCGGCCCGCACCACGTCGGCGATCTGTCGCGCGATGCTGGACACCACGTCGGGATCGACACCCAGGCCACCGCCCCCGGCGAATGCCTCCCCCGAGAGCTTGAGCAGGACGCGATGCCAGCCCTGCTCAGGGGCCTGGGCCCAGCGCTCGACAGTTCCTTCAAGGGTGGGCTGGTCCAGGATCACGGCCCTGATTCTGCCCTACTGCGCACGCACCACGCCCCCGGGAGCATCTGCGCTGCGCCGGGGGCGTCGGTTTCGTGCGGGTCAGCGCGAGCGCGCCGAGGCGGAACAGGTCGTGGATCGGGTCAGGCGCCGATCTCGATCCGGGCGAACCCCGTGACCGTGACGCCGTTCTCCGTCGCGTAGGCCTTGACGGTCTTCTTGCTCTCCTGGACCGAGGACTGCTCGAGCAGCACGCGGTCCTTGAAGAACCCATTGACCCGGCCCTCGACGATCCTGGGCAGGGCCCCCTCGGGCTTGCCCTCCTCACGAGCGGTTGCCTCGGCGATGCGCCGCTCGTTGGCCACGACATCAGCCGGGACCTCGTCGCGGGTCAGGTACTCCGGACGCATGGCCGCGATCTGCATACCGATCGCCCGTGCGGTGTCCTCGCTGCCCTCATAGCCGACGAGCACGCCCACCTGCGGGGGCAGGTCCGCGGCGCGCTTGTGCATGTAGATGGCGATGGTGCCCTCGAGCAGGTCGACCCGGCCGAGCTCCAACTTCTCGCCGATGACGCCAGACATCTCCTGGATGGCTTCGGCGACGGTCTTGCCGTTGGCCATCTCGATGCCGGCCAGGGCGTCGTGGTCGGCAGCCCCGGCCTCGTCGGCGAGCGCCACGATCTCGTCGGCGAACGCCTGGAAGTCCGCGTTCTTGGCCACGAAGTCGGTCTCGCAGAGCAGCTCGACCAGCGAGCCGCCCTTCACCGCGACCAGGCCGTTCTTGGTGGTGCGCTCGGCACCACGCTTGGCGGCCTTGGCCGCGCCAGAGATCCGCAGGATCTCCACGGCCGCGTCGAAGTCGCCGTCAGCCTCGGTGAGGGCCTTCTTGCACTCCATCATCCCGGCGGAAGTGAGGTCGCGGAGCTTCTTGACATCCGCAGCAGTGATCGCAGCCATGGGCTGTCCTTTCTGGTGGGGCACAGCGGCCCCCACGATGGGGCGCGCGCCCCGGATTGAATAGGTGCACCGGTCCCCGCCCGCGCTCAAGCGCGTGGGCGGTCCGGTGGGTGTGGCACCAGGGATCTGGCGCCACAGCTAGGAGCGGCGGACGGGCTACTCGGCGGTCTTGGCCGAATCGTCGGCGGCCTCGATGGCCACGGCCTCGGCGACGACGGCCACCTCGACCGACTCCTCAGCCACGACCTCAGCCACCACGGCCTCGACGACGACCTCCTCGGCAATCGCTTCGGCGACGATCGCCTCAGCGACAGCCTCTTCAGCGATGGCCTCGTCGATGATGGCCACCTCGACCGCAGCCTCTGCGACCTCAACGGGCAGCTCGCCGGCCGTAGCCTCGATCACAGCCTCCTCGGCGACGACCTCAGCCACCACAGCCTCAACGACAGCCTCCTCAGCAACCGCTTCGGCGACGATCGCCTCAGCGACAGCCTCTTCAGCGATGACCTCGGTCACGACGGCCTCGGCAACGGCCGCGTCCGCGACGGCAGCCGTCTCGGCCTCGGCTGCGTGTGCCGCCAGGAGCTCGGCCTCCCACTCAGCCAGGGGCTCTGCGGTGCCGCCCGTGCTGGCGCCGCTGGCGCGGGCCACAAGGCCCTCGGCGACAGCGTCGGCGATGACGCGGGTCAGCAGGCCCACGGCGCGGATGGCGTCGTCGTTGCCCGGGATCGGGAAGTCCACGACGTCCGGGTCGCAGTTGGAGTCCAGGATCGCGATGACCGGGATGCCCAGCTTGCGGGCCTCGCCGACCGCGATGGCCTCCTTGTTGGTGTCGACGATCCAGACAGCCGACGGGATCTTGGTCATCTCACGGATTCCGCCGAGGGTGCGCAGGAGCTTGTCGCGCTCGCGACGCAGGACCAGCAGCTCCTTCTTGGTCATCCCGGAGCCGGCCACGTCGTCGAAGTCGATCTGCTCGAGCTCCTTGAGCCGCTGCAGCCGCTTGTAGACAGTCTGGAAGTTGGTGAGCATGCCGCCGAGCCACCGCTCGTTGACATAGGGCATCCCGACCCGAGTGGCCTGTTCGGCCACCGCTTCCTGGGCCTGCTTCTTGGTGCCCACGAACATGACGCTGCCGCCGCGCGACACAGTCTCCTTGACGTAGGCGAAGGCGCGATCGATGGAGGTCAGCGACTGGGTGAGGTCGATGATGTAGATGCCATTGCGCTCGGTGAGGATGAAGCGCTTCATCTTGGGGTTCCAGCGCCGGGTCTGGTGTCCGAAGTGGACGCCGCTCTCCAGCATCTGGCGCATCGTGACGACGGCCATGGGTGTTCCTCTTTCGTGCACGGGCGGTTCCCGTGCGCTCGGTTGTCACGACCACCGGGCGGTGGTCGACCTGATGCCCCAAGGTGGTCGGGCTGCGTGAGCAGACCGGTCCGGCCACCACAGGTACCGGGGCATGCGAATTCGAATCCGGACGGATCCGTGCGCTCATCCTACGACCAATGCCCGACGCGCCGGAAATCACCACACCCCAGTTCGCGGGCCGTCGTCCACAGATCCACAGGGGCAGGGGTGCATTCGCCGGGGCGGGGTTCAGGGTGGGGGCATGCGGAGATCCCCAGCGGCCACGGCGTCGCGCACGGTGTGGTGGTTGGCCCCGGTCATCTGCGTGGCGCTCATCGGGGGGCCCGGCCGGGTGTCGATCGCCCACGCGGCCCCCGTCGCAGTGGGCGTGGAGGTGCAGGTCAGCGTGAGTACGAGCACGGGGGGCCGGGCCGCCACGTGGCGATCACCAGTGCTGCCCCTGCGGGTCCAGGCCCGGTTCGACCCCCCGGAGCATCGCTGGCTGCCCGGGCATCGGGGGGTGGACCTGCGGACCCGGGAGGGTGCCACCGTCCGCGCTGCCGGCAGCGGACGGGTGGTGTTCGCCGGCTCCCTGGCCGGCCGTGGGGTGGTGAGCATCGACCACGGGGGACTGCGGACCACCTACGAGCCCGTACTGGCCTCGGTCGAGGCGGGGGAGCAGGTCCGGGTCGGTGCGCCGATCGGGGTGATCGCCACCGGCACCGGGCACTGTGGAAGTGGACGGTGCCTGCACCTCGGGCTGCGCCGGGATCGCACCTATCTGGACCCGATGCTCCTGCTCGGGCGCACCAGCGCTCGGCTGCGACCCTGGTGAGCACAGCGTCCTTGCGGGCGCGGCGTGAGTGGACCAGGGCCTTTCCAGGCGTCTCGGTGGGCGCCGTCGCTCAGTAGTCGACCGAGCCGATCCGCGTGCGCATCCCCATCATCGCCTTGGTGTGCAACTGGCAGATCCGGCTCTCGGTCACGCGGAGGACCAGCCCGATCTCAGCAAGCGTCAGCCCCTCGTAGTAGTACAGGGTGACCACGATCTGCTCCCGCTCGGGCAGGGTGTGGATCACGCGCGCGAGCAGTTGCCGGGTGTCCTCGTCATCGAGGGCATCACCCGGTGCGTCGACGCGCTCGTCCTCCAGCCGCTCGCCCAGGGTGGCGCCCTCACCGTGCTCGGCCGAACCGAGCATCTCGTCCAACGCCGCGACGTGCACGAACGACACCTGGCTGAACACCCGGCGCAGCTCAGGGAGGTCCAACCCGAGTTCGTCGGCGATCTCGGACTCGCTCGGTGTGCGCTGCAGCCGCGCCTCCAACGAGGCGATCGCCCGCTCGACGTCTCGGGCCTTGGTGCGCACCGACCGAGGGATCCAGTCGAAGGAACGCAACTCGTCGATGATCGCCCCACGGATCCGATTGATCGCGTAGGTCTCGAACTTGATCGCCCGCTCGAGGTCGTACTTGTCGATCGCGTCGATCAGGCCGAACACCCCGTAGGAGACCAGATCGCCCTGTTCGACGCTCGCGGGCAGACCGACACCGACCCGGCCGGCCACGTAGCGCACGAGCGGTGCGTACTGGAGGATCAGCTGCTCGCGAAGGGCAGGGTCACCGGTCGCCTTGTACTCGCGCCAGATCCGGCCCAGGGTGGCACTTGGATCCTCGAGTTCCTGGACTGCTTCGTCGGGATCGATCAACTCCGCGTCGAGGGCAACGGCTGCCGACCCACGCACGTCGCCGTCAGGCGCGGGGGTGAGCCTGCTCATAACTGCTCCTCAGCCGCTCGATGGACACGTGGGTGTAGATCTGGGTCGTGCCGAGACTAGCGTGCCCGAGCACCTCCTGGACGGTTCGGAGGTCCGCGCCGCCCTCCACGAGATGGGTGGCCATCGAGTGACGCAGGCCGTGGGGTCCCACATCGGGGGCTGCCGGGACGTGGCGCAGCACGGTGTGCACGGCACGACGCACAACTCGTGGATCGATCCGGGCACCCCGTGCTCCGAGGAACAGTGCAGCGCCGCTGGCCTGGGCATCCAGTGCCGGGCGGCCCTGCGCCAGCCAGGTCTCCAGGGCCCGTGCGGCGGGGATACCGAACGGGACGACCCGCTCCCGGGCGCCCTTGCCCAGCACCCGAGCCGTGTGCCGGGACCAGTCCAGGTCGGTGATGTCGAGCCCGGCAAGCTCCGAGACCCGGATCCCGGTGGCGTACAGCAGCTCGAGCATCGCGACATCGCGCTGGTGCACCGGGTCGTTGTCGTCTGCGCGGATCGCGGCCACGGCCATGAGGGCGTCGACGTGACCGGGCTTGAGCACCTCCGGGATGGCACGCCGCGCCCGCGGCGCAGACAGCCGTGCTGCCGGGTCCGTGCGGATCAGGCCCTGGCGCAACGCCCAACCCGTGAAGCTGCGCACCGCAGCCACCCGGCGAGCCAGCGAGGCACGGGCCGCGCCGCGCCGGTCCATGTCGGCCAACCACGCGCGCAACGTCATCAGGTCCAGGTCCGCCGGTCTGGTGGCACCACGTCGCGCGGCGAACTCCAGCAGGTCACCGACGTCCGACACGTAGGCCCGGACCGTGTTGGCACCCCGGCCGGCCTCGTCGCGCAAGTGGTCGCCGAAGTCGGCACGGGCCTGCTCCAGCACCTCGGGCAGGCCAGTCGGGCTGTTCACACGGTCATCGTGCCGCACCGATCACGCGCAACCACGCCATCCGGCGGCGGTTCGGCGGGCGAGTCCCGCGATCTCCAGCAGACCCAGGTGGGCAAGGCACACCACTTCGGGCAGCCCGGCCCGTGCCGCGATCACCTCGACCGTCGTGGCCCGGCGGGCTGGTAGGGCGGCCAGCACCGGCTCGACGTCGGGGGGAAGCCCGGCTGCGGCCACCCGGGCCGCAGCCTGCAGGGCCACGGCCTGCACCCCTGGGGCCTCGGGCCCTGCGGCGGCCCCTGGACTGACGGGCCGCACGTCGGCGCCAGGATCTGAGGCAACCGACCCCGGCTCACCCGGCCCTGACGCAACCGACCCCGACTCATCCTGCCCCGGCCGGACCCGGTCCGTTCCCGTGCTGGCGGGCAATACTCGGCTCGACGAGCCACGCTGGAACGCCGGCCCGATGAGCAGCGCTGACACCTGCGCGCTGTCGCTCACGCACCGCGCCGACTGCTCGTGCAGCAGCCGGTTGGTGCCTCCGCTGGCCATGGATGTGATCGGACCCGGCACGGCCATCACGACGCGGCCGAGCTCCAGCGCGCGGGAGGCTGTGGCCATCGCACCGCTGCGCCGGGCCGCCTCCACCACGACCGTGCCGCGACCCAGGGCCGCGATCAGGCGGTTGCGGGCCAGGAAGCGGTGCTTGAGCGGTTGGCTGCCCGGCGGAAGCTCGGTGACCACCAGGCCCGTGTCAGCGATCCGTGCCAGCAGGGCATCGTGTGCGCGCGGGTAGGCCACGTCGACCCCGCACGCCAGGACTGCCACGGTCTGCCCGCCGACAGACAGGGCAGACCGGTGCGCTGCGGCATCGATGCCGAACGCACCTCCGGAGATCACCGCCCAACCGTCCTCAGCCAACCCACCGGCGAGAGTGGCCGTGGCCCGTTCGCCGTACGCAGTGCAGGCCCGGGCCCCGACAATGGCCACCGATCGCAACGCCGCCGCACGCAGGTCCAGCGGGCCACGAACCCAGAGTGCCAGCGGCGGCTCGGGCAGGTCGAGCAACTGGGTCGGGAACTCCGGGTCGCCGGCGACCAGCACCCGCACGCCCACATGCGTCATCCGCGCCAGCATCCCCGGCACCTCTTCGGGGCCCAACCTCCCGACCACGGGACCGCCACGCCGGCCGGCCACCGATCGCGCCAACGCCTCGTGCACACCGACCTCGGCGACCAGATCGGCCACGCCGGGCGTGCCAGGCTCCACCGCGCAGGCCAGCGCGATGGTCTGGATCCGCTGCGCGTCGGTGGCGCTCATGCCCCCGCCTCCCAGAGCTCTCCGCGCAGGGTCAGCGCGCGACCCACGTGGTCCAGCCCGGGTCGGCCAACTTGCGCGAGGTCGGCCAGGCTCCACGCGACCCGGATCGCCCGATCAGCGCCCCGGGCACTGAGCCGACCACTGGTGATCGCGGCACCCAACAGGTCCGCGGCGGCCGGGTCCGGGGCGAGCACCCCGCGCAGGAGCGCCGAAGGCTGGGCGCCATTGGGGACCGCGGGCAGATCAAGTGCCGCGCACCGGTCCGCCGCGCGCACCCGGGCCGCGGCCACCCGGGCCCGCACCGTTGCGGAATCGGCGTCACCGGCGTCCGCCGACCAGGTGCTCCGCCCGGGCGGCCCCAGGGTCAGGCGGATGTCGACCCGGTCCATCAGTGGGCCGGAGAGGCGCGCCAGGTAGCGGCGCCGGTCCTGGGCACGGCAGCGGCACTGGGCGCCGTTGCCATCCCCGACCCCGCACGGACAGGGGTTGGCGGCCAGGACCAGCTGGAACCTTGCCGGCATCCGGGAGGTGAACCCGGCGCGCGCGATGCAGACCACTCCGGCTTCCAGGGGTTGGCGCAACGACTCCAAGCAGGCGGCACCGAACTCGGCGGCCTCGTCCAGGAAGAGAACCCCACCATGGGCCAATGTGACTGCCCCCGGGGTTGGCTGCCCGCCGCGCCCGCCGCCGACCAGGGCCGCGACGGTGGCGGTGTGGTGGGGCGACTCGAAGGGTGGTCTGCGCACCAACCCGCTGACATCGGCCACGATCGAGCGGATGGCCGTGACGGTCAGCGCATCCGCGTCCGTCAGGTCCGGCAGGATCGTGGGCAGCCGCTCAGCTAGCAGGGTCTTTCCGACCCCGGGCCTGCCGATCATCGCAACATGATGAGCACCGACCGCGGCCACCTCGAGGGCCGCGACAGCTTCAGGCTGGCCGAGCACGTCGGCCAGGTCCAGGGGCTTGGCCGGCGGCTGGTCGACCGGCCCCCGTCCGGCGGCCACGCCCAGGAGCCCATCACCGATCGGGTCGTCATCGACCTCATCGACCGTTGCCCCGGTCAGCATCTGCCCCCACTGGCGCAGCGAGCCCACCCCGACCGCCTGCACCCCGGGCACGACGTCGGCCTCCGCGGCACTGCGCGCGGCCACCACGACCCGGGGCCGCCCCGCCCGCGCGGCTGCCACAGCAGCGACCACAGCACCGCGGACGGGGCGCACCCGACCGTCCAGGCCGAGCTCAGCAAACAGGATCGCGTCGGCCAGCGGTTCGGCCGGGATCTGCCCGTCCGCGGCCAGGATCGCCGACGCGATGGCCAGGTCGAGCCCCGAACCGCATTTGCGCAGCGACGCGGGCGAGAGCCCGACGGTGATGCGGGTCTGCGGCCAGCGCGCACCGCTGTTGAGCACTGCGGCCCGCACCCGGTCGCGGGCCTCCCCCACTGCTGTGTCGGCCAGCCCCACGATGGACATCCCCGGCAGTCCGGAGGACAGGTGTGCCTCCACCTGCACCAGATGCGCGTCCACCCCGGAGATCACCACCCCGTGCGCCCTGGCCAGCGACATCAGCAGGCCCCCCGCACGTGCTCGACCTCGAAGTCACCGTCACCACGGCGGAGCAGCCCGAGGGCGTCGATGCGGATCGAGCCGCGGTGCCCGCCGACCTCAGCCAGGTACAGCGCGGCCAATCGGCGCAACCGAGCCTGCTTGGCCGTGGTGATCGCAGCCAACGGCCCACCGAACCCGGTGCCGCTGCGGGTCTTGACCTCGCAGAACACCAGTGCCGTGCCGTCGCGGGCGATGATGTCGACCTCGCCGTACCGGCAGCGCCAGTTGCGCGCGACCACTGCCATGCCGCTCCCGGTCAGGTACCGCGCCGCGGCGTCCTCACCTGCCTTGCCCAGGATTCGTCGATCCCCCATCACTGCCACCCCCGGGTCAACCATCGCCGCGGACCGGCGATCCGGGAAGGGGGTCAGCGCACAGTTGTGGAAAACTCCGGCTCCGGCGCACCAACAGTGCCTGCGCCGCCAGCATCCACACCGACACCGCCGGCACTCCCAGGGCCCGCACCGCCGGACACCCCAGCCGGCACATCACAGGCGTCCGCTGCATCGACGCCCGGCAGGTGCCAGGACCGTCGGTGCAGCGGTGTCGGGCCCAGCCGACGCAGGGCGTCGATGTGGTCCGGGGCGCTGTAGCCCTTGTTCAGCGCCCAGCCGTACTCCGGGTGCGCCTGGGCCAGGTCGACCATGAGTGTGTCGCGCTCGACCTTGGCCAGGACGCTGGCCGCCGCGACCCCGGCGCAGGTCAGGTCCCCGCGCACCCGGGTGTGCACCACCGGGGGCAGCACGGACAGGTCCGCGAGCCCTTCTCCGATCGTGCGCCGCGGGTCGGGGAACAGTGCATCCGGCTCGACGGGGACGGCCAACCAGTCGTGACTGCCGTCCAGCAGCGCGACGTCGGCCGCGACCCCCAGCCCGGCGAACGCACGCGCCGCAGCCACCCGCAGCGCGCTGATGATACCGACCGCATCGATCTCCAACGGGTCGGCGTGGCCAACGGCGTGCGCGATCGGCCAGCGTCGCAACCGCGGCAGCAACTCCCGACGTGCGCGCGGGGTCAGCAGCTTCGAGTCGCGCAGCCCCCGGGGGGCCGAACCGGTGCCCAGGTCGATCACCACGACGCCGACACTGACCGGGCCGGCCAGGGCACCGCGACCCACCTCGTCGATGCACGCGAGCAACTGCGCCCCCGAGCGCAGCAGCGCGCGCTCGACACGCAGTGTCGGGGCCTGGCTCATGGCAACTGCGCGTGTGCTGCAGGCCCAGCTGCTGCGGGCGCTTCCACCTCGCTGGGCAGGGTCGCCCACCGCGACATCGGCCACATGATGACCTTGGCGGTGCCGACCACGTTCTGCACCGGGACGGTGCCCTGGTCCTGATCGAGGTGGAAGCGCGAGTCGGCCGAGTCCGAGCGATGGTCGCCCATCACGAACAGCCGGCCCTCAGGCACCTCCACCCGGAAGGCCACCTGGTCGGTGGTGTCGCCGGGGTAGATGTAGGCCTCGTCGATGGGCTCGCCGTTGCGGATGATCCGACCGTCCGGGGCACAGCACTCGATGGTGTCCCCGCCGACCCCGATGACCCGCTTGACCAGGTCGTCGCCCGTGGTGCTGGGCAGCACCCCGACGAAGGTGCCGATCTCATCGATCGCCCCGCGCAGCCCGGTCTGCGGCGGCGGGTCGGCCAGCCAGTCCGCTGGGTCGCGGAACACGACCACGTCCCCCCGACCCGGCTCACCGCCGGGCTTCCACACGAGGATCCGGTCACCGCGGATCAGGGTCTGCTCCATCGAGCCACTGGGCACCCAGAACGCCTGGACCAGGAACGTGCGCACCAGGGCCGAGATCACCAGGGCCATCACGACCACGATCACGATCTCGCGCAGGCCACGCAGGAACCCCGAACCACGATGCTCGGCGACCACCTCGGGCTCGACCGGTTCGAGTGGACCCAGAGGTTCAGTCATCGCTTGCCTTCCAGACGGCGCATTGATCCCGGGGGCCACACGACCGCCTCGACGGTGCCAATGATGCGTGACGCCGGGATGTTCCCGCCCCCCGGGTCCCCGAGGTGGTCACGCGCGTCGGAGGAATCCTCCCGATTGTCACCCATCAGCCAGTAGTGCCCCTGCTTGACCTGCACGTCGAAGGCGACCTGGTCGCTGCGCCCGCCGGCCAGGTACGGCTCGGCCAACGGCTGGCCGTTGCGCAGCAGGCCACCGTCAGGGGTGCAGCAGGTGATCCGGTCACCGCCGACCCCCACGATCCGCTTGACGAAGACCGTGCCCGCCGGGTCGTCGGGAGCCGCCCACAGGTCTGCGGCGTCGAAGACGACCAGGGCACCACGGCTCAGGTCCCAGCGGTCCAGACCCGCCTTGGCGATGCCCACCCGCTCCCCCGCAGCGAGCGTGGGCATCATCGAGTCGGACTCGATTGCCCGGACCTCACCGACCGTTGCGTTGACCAGCACAGCCACCAACACGGCACCGACAGCGAGGAGGGCCCCAGCCCGGATGATCCGGCGGGGGCCCTCCTCGGCGGTGCGTGGGGGCACTGGCCGTCAGACGTTGTCGCGCTTCTCGCGGATCTTCGCCTTCTTGCCGCGCAGCTCGCGCAGGTAGTAGAGCTTCGCGCGGCGCACGTCGCCACGGGTGACGACCTCGATCTTCTCGATGATCGGGGTGTGCAGCGGGAAGGTGCGCTCCACGCCGGTGCCGAAGCTGATCTTGCGGACGGTGAAGGTCTCCTGCAGGCCACCGCCGTGCCGGCGGATGACCACGCCCTGGAAGATCTGCACCCGGGAGCGGGTGCCCTCGACGACCTTCACGTGGACCTTCACGGTGTCGCCGGGGCGGAAGTCAGGGATGTCGGAGCGCAGCGACGCTGCGTCGACGATGTCGAGCTTCTTCATGATCGCTTCCTGGCGGGAGCCACAGGTCGCCCGCAGATGTGGGTCGGATGGGTGCTGGCGCGTAGGACGCGGCTCCCCTGTGGCGGCGGCGCGTGACGACAGCCCCCCAAGTCTGCCACAGCAGGGCCCCGCCCAGAAATGCGCGGATCCGTGGCCGCTGCCCGAGCCGCGCCGCGAGCGGCCAGATCAGGGCAGCAGGTCCGGGCGCATCTCCCGGGTCCGGGCCAGCGCCTGCTCGTGGCGCCAGCGGGCCACCGCACCATGGTCACCGGAGGTGAGCACGTCGGGCACCGCCAATCCCGCCCACACCGGGGGCCGGGTGTAGACCGGGCCCTCGAGCAGGTCAGCCATCGCGCCGGGGGCGAACGAGTCATCGGCGTGACTGGCCTCGTTGCCCAGCACGCCGGGGATCAGCCGCCCGACCGCCTCGACCATCACCAGGACGGCCGCCTCGGCGCCGGCCAGGACGTAGTCACCGATCGACACCTCCTCAACCACCACCGGCACTCCGCCTGCGGTCCGGGTGCGGGCCCAGTCCCACACGCGCGCGTCGATGCCTTCGTAGCGCCCGCACGCGAACACCAACCGCGGTTCGGCTGACCACTGTGCGGCCATGGCCTGGGTGAACCGCTGCCCGCTGGGGGTGGGCACCACCAGGCGCACCGGTGCGCCCGGGTCTCCCTGGCCGAGCACCTCGGTCAGGGCCTCGCCCCACGGCTCGGGCTTCATCACCATGCCCGGCCCACCCCCGTAGGGCGAGTCGTCCACGGTCCGGTGCCGGTCGTGGGCCCAGTCGCGCAGGTCATGCACCTCGAGGTCGATCGGGCCGTCGGCGATGGCCCGGCCGACCAGCGACAGCCGCAGGGGAGCCAGGTACTCGCCGAAGATCGAGATGACGTCGATGCGCATACAGCGGCCCTAGGGCTCCGTGAGCTCGGCCAGGCCCTCGGGAAGGTCGACGACGACGAAGCCACCGACCAGGTCGACCTCGGGCACCATCGCCGTCACGAACGGGACCAGCAGTTCGGCCGCGCCCTCGCGGGACACCGACAGGACGTCCTGGCTGGGCAGGTGCAGGACCTCACCGATCCGGCCCAGCTCCGCACCGGAGGCATCACGCACCGACAGGCCGATCAAAGCCAGGTCGTGGTACTCGTCGTCCTCGGTGTCGGTCAGGTCGACCTCGGCATGCAGCAGCGCATCACGTAGCGCCTCCGCAGCGTTGCGGTCCTCGACACCTTCCAGCGCGAGGATGAGCCGCCCGCCCTGCCAGCGATGGCCCTCGACCATGAGCTGCGCCGGCAGGCCGCCCCCGGGGTCCAGGGACAGGACGGCCCCCGGGGAGAACCTCTCCTCGGGGGCGTCTGTGCGGACCTCGACGGTGACCTCACCGCGGATGCCCTGGGCCCGGCCGATCCGGCCGACCACCACGCGCATCAGCGCTCGTCAGCGTCCAGGAAGTCCACGCGCACCGGGCGACCACCCGAGATGGCGCTGACGACGGTTCGGATCGCGGTGGCGGTGCGCCCGCCACGGCCGATCACGCGGCCGATGTCATCGGGGTGGACCCGCACCTGGAAGGTCTGCCCGCCCTGCTCGCGCGGGCCACGACGACCGGAGCGGACCCGGACGCTGACATCCTCAGGATGCTCGACGATGCCCGAGACCAGGTGCTCCAGCGAATCCTCGATGACCGCGCTCATGCCTGGGGCATTTCCTCAGCCGACTGCGCGGTCTCATGGGACGAGCCCTCCGCGTCGGCCTTGGCCTCGGCGACCACCGCCTCCACAGCGTCGGTCAACTGGTCAACCGCTGCCGGGGCCTCCTTGGGTGTCGGAGCCTTGGCCTTTGGGGCCTTGCCGGACTGCTCGGCGGACTTCACAGCGGCCTCGAAGACCATCTGCTTGTCGGCCTTCGGCTCGGCCACACGCAGGGTGCCCTCCGCGCCCGGCAGGCCCTTGTGCTTCTGCCAGTCGCCGGTGACCTTGAGGATCGCCAGGACGGGCTCGGTCGGCAGCGCGCCGACGCCCAGCCAGTACGCCACGCGCTCGGAGTCCACCTGGATCAGGCTGGGCTCACGACGGGGCTGGTAGATCCCGATCTCCTCGATGGAGCGCCCGCTGCGCGCGGTCCGCGCGTCTGCCACGACGATCCGGTACTGCGGGTTCTTCTTCTTGCCAAGGCGCTTGAGCTTGATCTTGACGGCCACGTGTGTCGGTGTCTCTTTCGGTTCGGGGGTGGATCCCCGTGGACGCGAACATGGGGTTACCCACGTCACGAGGAACGCATGGATCATGCCGGTCGGCGGTTGAGAGGGACCACGACCCGCATGGGACGCGCTCATTGTGCCATCCCGGACCCGGATTGCTCAAAGACGCACCGCGTCACGCAGCCGAGCTGCCAGTTGTCCAGCGGGTGCGACGTCCACCTGCGGCACGTCCAACCAGCCCGCCATCACCTGCAGCTCGCGGGCGAGTGCGTCCAGGGCATCGGTGCTGACCTCCGCCTCGGGATGCGCGGCCTGCACGAGCAGCCGGCCGGTGGCGCGATCGGCCTTGAGGTCCACGCGGGCCACCAGGGCCTCGTCGTGCAGGAACGGCAGCACGTAGTAGCCGTGCACACGCTGGGCTGCGGGGGTGTAGATCTCGATCCGGTAGCGCATCCCGAACAGCCGCTCGGTGCGTGGGCGGAACCAGATCAACGGGTCGAACGGGGCAAGCAGGGCACTGCCCGCGACGCGGCGCGGCACGCGGAACCCAGCCGGGGCGTAGGCGGGCGGCCACCCGGGCACATCCACCTCGACCAGCTCACCGTCAGCGACGAGGTCGACGACGGCCATCCGTGCCTCGGCACTGGGCATCCGGAAGTAGTCGGCGAGGTCGGCGGCTGTTGCCACGCCCAGCGCCCGCGCAGCGATCGCCACCAGCTCGCGCTGGGCCTGCGCACGTACGGGGGTGGGCGCATCCAGGACAGCCCGGGGCAGGACCGCCTCCGGCGCGGCGTACCTGCGGCGGAACGCACCGTCGCGGCCTGCAGACGTCAGCTCACCGGACCAGAACAGGTACTCCAGGGCGCGTTTGACCGCCGACCAGTTCCAGCCCCAGTGCTCCTTGGGCCCACGCTCGATGTGCGCGAGCACCGCCTCGAGGTCAGTGGCCGTCATCGGGCCGCTGGCCCGGACCACGTCGGCAACCTCTCGGACCAGGTCGGGCTGCTCGCGCTGGATGCGGACCATGCCGCCCCACGCGTCGTCGTGGACGCGGTCCATCCGCCAGCGCATCAACGGGTGCATGGCCACCGGAAGCAATGCGGCCTCGTGTCCCCAGTACTCGAACAGCGACCGAGGCGCTCGCGCTGAGCAGGCGTCGAACCGGGCCCGGTCGTAGGGCCCAAGCCGGGCGAACAACGGGAGGTATTGGGCGCGGGCGAGCACATTCACCGAGTCGATCTGCACGACGCCGAGCCGCCGGGCGGCGTCGCCGAGCTGGCGGGCGCTGACTGGCCCGGCCGGCCGGGGGCGGCCGAACCCCTGCGCGGCCAGGGCCATCCTGCGGGCAGCCGGCAGGCTCAGTCGATCGCGTGGCACGGCCAGGATCCTGCCACGTCCGCGCCAAGCACGTCTGCGAGTGCTGATCAACCTGTGCGGTTGACCACGCTAGAGGGTGGACAACCACACAGGTTCAGCCGACGACCTCAGGTGGCACGACAGGTTCAGCTGCCGGACGGGCCCGCGTCACTTGCCGCCGAGCAGGTCCTTGAACGCCGGGGGCAGGTCGCCCATGCTCTTCAGAGCCTCCGGGTCGAGCATGCTCGGGTCGAACGCGGCCGGGTCCAGGCCCTCCAGGCCACCAAGGCCCGCGGGCAGTGCGCCAGCGGCCGGCGAGGACTGCTCGAGGGCGCGTTTGGCCGGGTTCCCGCTTCGACTCTTCTTCCCGCCGCGCTGGGGTGCCTGGGCTCGGCCCTTCGCCTTCTTCGACCCGCTGCCCATCCCCGGCATTCCAGGGATTCCCGGCATGCCGCCCCCGGAGCGCATCTGGCGCATCATCTTCTGCGCCTCACCGAAGCGCTCGATCAGGCCGTTCACATCACTGACCTGCATACCCGAGCCGCGGGCGATCCGGGCCCGTCGGGACGCGTTGAGGACCTTCACGTCGGCCCGCTCGGCAGGGGTCATCGACTGGATGATCGCCTGGACGCGGTCGATCTCCTTCTCATCGAGGTTCTCGATCTGGTCGCGGATCTCGCCCATGCCGGGCAGCATCCCCAGCAGCTTGCCCAAGTTGCCCATCTTGCGCAGGGCCTGCATCTGGGACAGGAAGTCATCGAGGGTGAAGTCCTCGCCGGCCAGCACCTTGCCGGCCATCTTCTCGGCCTCTTTGGCATCGAACGCCTTCTCGGCCTGTTCGATGAGGGTCAGCACGTCACCCATGTCCAGGATGCGCGAGGCCATCCGGTCGGGGTGGAACAGCTCGAACTCGGTGAGCTTCTCACCGGTGGAGGCGAACATGATCGGCACGCCGGTGACGGTCACCACCGACAGCGCGGCACCACCGCGGGCGTCGCCGTCGAGCTTGGTCAGCACGACCCCGTCGAAGCCGACGCCCTCGTGGAACGCCTTGGCTGTGGCCACGGCATCCTGGCCAATCATCGCGTCGACGACCAGCAGCGTCTCGTCGGGTGAGATCGCGTCGCGGACCTGGCGCAGTTGCTCCATGAGCGCGGTATCGATGGCCAGCCGGCCGGCGGTGTCGACGATGACGACATCGTGCTGGGCTGCGCTGGCCAGCTCGACGCCCTCACGGGCCACCGCGACCGGGTCGCCCCAGGTGTCGGCAGGGTTGGCGCCCGTGTTGCCGGGCTCGGGGGCGAACACCGGGGTGCTGGCACGCTCCCCGACCACCATCAGCTGGGTCACCGCGTTCGGCCGCTGCAGGTCGGCAGCGACCAGCATCGGGGTGTGGCCCTGGTCCTTGAGGTGCACGGCCAGCTTGCCGGCCAGCGTGGTCTTGCCGGCACCCTGCAGGCCGGCCAGCAGGATGACTGTGGGTGGGGTCTTGGCCAGGGTCATGCGGCGGGTCTGCCCACCGAGCAGCTCGATGAGCTCCTCGTGGACGATCTTCACGACCTGCTGCGCCGGGTTCAGCGCACCGGAGACCTCCGCCCCGACAGCGCGCTCGCGCACCCGGTCGGTGAAGACCTTGACCGCGGGCAAC
The DNA here is from genome assembly GCA_963781015.1 of uncultured Actinomycetes bacterium. Taxonomy (GTDB): domain Bacteria; phylum Actinomycetota; class Actinomycetes; order S36-B12; family CAIYMF01; genus Prado023. The sequence goes on from CAWAEB010000013.1 coordinate 203,540, forward strand.
GCGACATCGGCCTCGAGCAGCGCCACCCGGATCTCGCGGATGGTGGCGGAGATGTCGGACTCGGACAGCCGGCCCTTGCCACGCAGACCCTTGAAGGTCGCGGACAGCCGGTCGGACAGGGATGCGAACACGAGACGGGATTCTACCGTCGCCCGCGGCCGGGCCGGTCCGACATGTTCGCGCCCACGTCGGGTGGCGACTCGGGCGCGCCGCCGGGTGGACCCATCAGGCCCCTGCAATGCGGGTCAGGCGGTGGCGTTCCCGGGGACTCGCGCCTGCCTGATCCGCCAGTAGATGAAGGTGACGATGCCCAGGACGACCTGCGGGATCCAGGAGCACGCGCGCCACACCAGGTCGGCGGCCACCGCCTGGTCATTGGTCAGCCCGAAGGTCGTCAGCAACGCGATCAGGGCGGCGTCCACGGTGCCCAGGCCCCCGGGGGTCACCGGGATCATGCTGGCCATCCGCGAGATCGCGAACGCGGCGAAGGCACCCGCGATCGTGAGGGTCGTGGACGCGTCGCCGAGGACTCCCTGGATGGCGAACCACAGCACCGCGAACTGAGCCACGACCACGATGTAGTTCGAGACCGTGACCCAGCGCCACCGCTCGAAGACGACGTCCTTGGTGCTGTCGCGCAGGTCCAGGGACATACCCACGGCATCCATCTGATTCGCTCGGCGGCGATTGATCGGACCCAGCAGCCGGTTGCCGAGGTTGCCGATCCGCCGGGCGGATTCCTCGCTGCGCAGGATCAGCCAGAGGATCACGATCGCGGCCGCCGTTGCGCCGATCCCGGCGATCGCCACCCACACCCATTGGGACTCCAGCTCCCCCGTCGTCAACGCAGCGAGCACGCCGAACACCGGCAGCGTGAGCGTCATGAAGAGGCTCCACAGGCTCGTCACTGCGATGCCTGCGGTCGCAGCGGCGGCCGTGACCGCGTACCCGGCCAGCATCGCGAACTGGACCGCGAGTCCGAAGGCCCCCCCGGCGGGGATCGTGTTGCTGATCATGAACGAGGTCTGCCGGATGACGAAGGCCGGCTTGAAGTGCAGACCCGGGATGGCCGCCTGATAGGGCCACACGTAGACGAACAACATGACCACGACGCTCACCCCGATGAGCGCGAGCGCCGCCGGGGTCATGCCCTGAATCTCGGCCCACGCGTCGGCATAGCTGCCGAACTTGGGGATCAGTCCGACGAAGACGATCACCAGCACGACGAGCGTGACGATCGCCCCGATGATCGTCTTGCGCTTGTCCAGCGAGGAGGTCAGATCACTGGTGCCCACTGCCCCGGGCCCCTCCGGCACGACAGCAGGGGGATCGACCGGATCGTGCGATGGGGTGCTCACCGGATCCCGCCCAGCTCGTGGCGGCTCACAGGACTCCGCCGACGTACTCGGCACCGGCGATCGCATCCACGGTCTGCGCCACGTCGAAGTGGGCGGATCCGGGGATCGTGGGCACGAACCCCACGAGCATCCCGTTGGCCATCACCTGCGCCTCGAGCCCGGCGGCCCCGTCGGTGTCCCAGAGAGCCTCGGCACCGCCGGGCAGCACCACGCGCACGCAGGTGCGGTTCAGCGCCGGACGGTGCACCGAGGCGATGAAACCCCGTTGAGAGAGTACTTCGACGACCTGCTCGACCTCGCTGACGTTCATGGGTCCGAATCCTGACACGTCCGCGGGCGTTCCGCGGCCAGGCGCCCCCGACCTGGCACTGACGAGGGATCCGACGACAGCCTCGCCGCACCCGCGCAGGGCGGTTGTCGAGGACGAGCAGAACACCCCGATCAGGCCCCGTTGGGGTGCTTAGACTGCGCCCATGCTGAGCACTGTCACCGAGTCGATCGAGATCCGCGCGACCCCGCAGACGGTCTATGACCTGATCGCCGACCGCTCCGGAGTGGCCCGCATCTCCGAGGAGGCCAGCGGCACCCTGCGCAGCACCGGACCCCTCAGCGAGGGCGACACCTTCTGGGGCATGAACCGACACGGACCCTGGCGCTGGGCGACCCGCTGCCGGGTCACCGCCGCCGAGCCGGGCCGCGAGTTCGCCTTCGACGTAGACGTCTGGCCGTTCCCGATCTCGACGTGGAGCTACGTCATCGAGCCCACTGGGACTGGCTGCGTGGTCACCGAGACGTGGGTCGACCGTCGGGACGGGGTGCGCGGACGGCTGATCACCGCGGGCGGCTCGGTGTTCATCCCCGGCCCGCGCGAGGAGCACAACCGGGTGAACATCCGCTCATCGCTCCTGGCGCTGAGGGCCGCGGCCGAGTCCGCCAGCTTCGATTCGGAGGCGCAGGCCTGACCCACGTGCGCACCCCGGCTCGCAGGCCAGGCCTGCTCCCAGGCGAGGCCTACTCCCCGGCCTCGGCCAAGGCGTCGCTGACCGCATCTGCCACGGCCCGCGCCAGCGAGCCATCCAGCGGTCGGCCGTGCCGGTCGACGAGGTAGAACACGTCGACCACCTCCGAGCCCAGGGTGGAGACCCGGGCCGCAGTGATGTCCGTGCCGGTGCCTGCAATCGCGGTGCCGACGCGATGCAGCAGGCCCGGCTCGTCGTGGGCACGCACCTCGAGCACCGTCGCGCGCCGGGATGCCCCCAGGATCACCTCGACCCGGGGCGGTGCCGGCGCGGGCGCGTCAGGCCGGCGCTGGGCCTCGTCCCTGCGGGCCAATCGGGCAGTGACATCGAGCTGGCCGGCGATCGCGCGGCGGATGTCCTCGCGCAGCCGATCCGCAGCTGGCGGGTCGCCGAACTGGGGGTTGACCCCCCACACCTCGACGGCCCGTGCGTCAACCCCGCACGACACCGCGGAGCGCACCTCGAGCCGGTGCATCGCGAGCACGCCGGCGACCAGTCCGAGCAGCCCGACGGAGTCCGGAGCCGAGACCGTCAGGTCATGACCCGCGTCGTGCTCGCGCAGCAGCACCCGCACACCCTCTCCCCCGGCCATCGCCTGCTGCTCCTCGGTCAACAGTGGCTCGCTGGGAATGTCCTCACCGTGCAGCTGACCCCGGACCCGCGCCACCAGATCGGCCACCAGGCCGCGCTTCCAGGCGGTCCACGCCAACGGGCCGGTGGCCAGGGCGTCCGCTGTCGTCAGTGCTGCCAGGAGGTCGAGCATCTCGGTGGTGCCCACCAGGCCCGCGACCGACTCGATGGTCTGCGGGTCGTCGAGGTCGCGTCGGGTCGCGGTGTCGGGCAGCAGCAGGTGGTGCCGGCACATGTCGACCAGGACCGCGTTGTCCGCGGCCGAGAAGCCGAGATGCTCGGCGATCTCGGCGACCAGGCCGATCCCGACATCGGTGTGGTCGTGGCCGGGGCGGCCCTTGCCGATGTCGTGCAGCAGCGCGCCGACCAGCAGCAGGTCCGGGCGATGCACCTCGCGGGTGAACGCGCATGCCTGGCTGGCGGTCTCGATCAGGTGCCGATCGACGGTGAACCGGTGCACGGGGTTGTGCTGCGGGGCCGAACGCACCACCTCCCAGTGCGGGATGAGTGCGCTGACCACCCCGGCCTGATCCAGCGCCTCCCAGACCCCGATGCTCGATCGGCCGGCGCCCAGCAACGACACCAGGGCGTCGCGGGCCGGCGCGGGCCAGGGCACCGGCATCGGCGCGGACTCCTCCGCCAGTCTGGCCAGCGTGTGCCGGTTCAGGCCGATACCGGCCTGAGCGGCCGCAGCCGCCGCTCGCAGGATGAGCACCGGGTCCCGGTCGGGCCGCGCATCGGTGGCCAGCACGGCCTCAGAGTCCTGGAGCACCACGCCCTCGGCCAGCGGGCTCCGGGCGGCCCCGCGCAGAGTGATCCGCTTGAACCCGAGCTTGGGCCGGGCGCGCACGATCCGTTCCACGGTGTGCCACGCGGAGTCCGACGCCACCCCGATGGATCGTCCCGCCGCAGACACAGACCGCAGCAGCACGTCCGCGTCGGCCATGCCCAGAACCTCGGCCACCGGGCCCTGCTCCTGCTGGGTGAGCCGATCGGTCGGCCGGGTGGCGACCCGGTGCAGCGAATCGCGGACGTCGAGCAGCAGGGTCTTGGCCGGCGCAAGCTCGGAGTGCCGGGCGTCGGTGACCCACGAGGCTGTGATCGCCCGCAGGACGGTCAGGTCCCGCAGCCCGCCGTAGGACTCCTTCAGGTCCGGTTCGAGCAGGTGCGCCAGCTCGCCGTGGCTGGCCACGCGCTCGTTGACCGCGGACCGCAGGTCCGGCAGCCGAGCCGCGGCCAGCCCCCGCCAGTCGGCCAGCACCGAACCCCGCAACGAGCTGGTCGCCGCCCCCTCGCCTGCCACGGTGCGCGAGTCGAGCAGCCCGAGCACCGCGCGGATGTCCGCAGCCGCGATCCGCCGGGCCTCCGCGATGGTGCGCACGGAGTGGTCCAGACGCAGGCCGGAGTCCCAGATCGGGTACCAGAGCCGGTCGGCGACCTCGGCGATCCCCGCGCCTCCCGGGTGCAGGAGCACCAGATCCAGGTCGCTGCCGGCCGACAGCTCGCCACGACCGTGCCCGCCCACGGCCACCAGCGTGGCCCCGAACTCCCGGGCGCCGGAGGCCTCGAACAGCCCGATCAGCCAGTCGTCGGTCAGCGCCGTGAGCGCCCTGCGGGCCTGGGCGCTCGGGCGGCCAGGCGCCCCCAGCAGGTCGGCCCGGGCAGCGAGGTAGTCGACGTGCGCCGGTGGTTGCGAGGTCTGTGCACTCATGTCGTGGCCTTCCGTACGCGAGGGCAATGGCAACGGGCCTTCGGTGCTGGTTCAGTGCGGCAATGCCACGGTCCGCCGCCCCTGCGGGGACGGCGGACCGTGGGCCTCACCTGGGTGGCCCTACAGGGCGTCCGGGCCGCGTTCGCCGGTGCGGACCCGAACGACTCCCTCGACCGGGATCGTCCAGACCTTGCCGTCGCCGATCCGACCGGTCTGTGCGCTCTTGGTGATCACATCGACGACGGCGGCTGCGTCGTCATCCTCGACGAGCACCTCGACGCGCACCTTGGGCACCATGTCCACGGTGTACTCCGCCCCGCGGTAGACCTCGGTGTGACCACGCTGACGACCGTAGCCGCTGGCCTCGGAGATCGTCAGTCCGGCGATCCCGTACGCCTCCAGCGCATTCTTGACATCCTCGAGCTTGAACGGCTTGATGATCGCAGTGACGAGCTTCATGCCTTGACCTCCTCGTGGGAACGGATGGAGCTGACCCCGACACCGGCGAACGCGCCGCCGCCGGAGTTGCCGAACTCGTAGGCGACCTCAGCGTGGACTGCTGTGTCGATGCCGGCGACCTCGTCGTCAGCGTCGATCCGCAGGCCCATGGTGGACTTGATCGCCAGGCCGATGAGCAGGGCCATCACGAACGAGAACACCATCACCGTGACTGCTGCCGCGGTCTGGGACCACAGTTGGGCCAGTCCCCCGCCGTAGAACAGGCCGTTGACACCCGCCGGGGCCGCCTCGGTGGCCAGCAGGCCGATCAGGATGGTGCCGACCAGGCCACCGACCAGGTGCACCCCGACCACGTCGAGCGAGTCGTCGTAGCCGAAGCGGTACTTCAGCCCGACTGCCAGGGCACAGAGCACACCGGCGATCAGGCCCAGGGCCAGGGCACCCAGCGGGCTGACGGCGGAGCAGGCGGGAGTGATGGCCACGAGGCCGGCGACGACACCTGAGGCAGCGCCCAGGCTGGTGGCGTGCCCGTCACGGATCTTCTCCGTGAGCAGCCAGCCGATGGCCGCTGCGCAGGTCGCGGCGAACGTGTTGACGAACACCACTGACGCGGCGTTGTTGGCTGCCAGGGCCGAGCCTGCGTTGAAACCGAACCAGCCGAACCAGAGCAGGCCGGCACCGAGCATGACCAACGGCAGGTTGTGCGGGCGCATGGCCGACTTCGGCCAACCGATCCGCTTGCCCAGGAGCAGTGCCAGGGCCAGGCCCGCGGCGCCGGCGTTGATGTGCACAGCGGTTCCGCCGGCGAAGTCGATCGCCGGGACGCCGTTGAGGATGCCCTCGCCGTTGAAGATCCAGCCGTCAGCGCTCCACACCCAGTGCGCGACCGGGAAGTAGACCAGGGTGACCCACACCCCGCCGAAGACCATCCAGGCGGAGAACTTGGTGCGGTCGGCCACAGCGCCGGCGATGAGCGCGACCGTGATCGCAGCGAACATCGCCTGGAACCCGACGAAGGCCATGGTCGGCAGGGTTGCCTCGGGATCATCGACCATCAGGCCCTCGAGCCCGAAGTAGGTCAGCGGGTTGGACACGAACGGTCCGCCCGCGGCGAAGGTCATCGAGTAGCCGTAGAGGATCCAGATGACGCCCACGAGGAACAGTGCCCCGAAGACCATCATGAACATGTTGAGCACGCCCTTGCTGCGTGTCATGCCGCCATAGAACAGGGCCAGGCCCGGCAGCATCAGCAGGACGAGGGCAGCGCTGGTGAGGACCCATGCGGTGTCCCCTGCGTTGAGGGCCGTTTCGGGCATCTCCTCGCTCCTTTGCGTGTAACGGCCCCTCGGTCGGGGGCCCGTGGTCGCAAGGTTCGTGGGGGCGTGTTGCACGTAGCCGCGGATCAGGTTTCGGTCGCGTGACGCTGGTGGAGCTCGTGTTACGAATGTGTGTCGCGCCTGACCCTGCCGGGACAGGCGCGGGCCGGTCTACCCTGCGGAGATGAGCACCGACGCGACACCGGCAGGCACGGAACCCGCACCCACCCCGGCCCCCAGGGCGCCGTCCGCTGCGACCGCGGGCCGCGACGCACTGGCCGACTGGCTGACCGCCCAGCCCCGCGACCTGTTCGCCGACGACGCCGACCTCGAGGCGCTGATCGCCCACCACGGGATGGGCGTGCGCGCTGACGCACTGCACGCGGCGGGCCAGGTGGTCGCCGGTCCGTTGGATGACGCGGCTCGACGCAACGACCTGCCCGGCAACCACCCCCTGCTCGAGGATTGGGACGCGATCGGGCGCTACACCGCTGCGGTGGCACATCACCCGAGCTACCGGGACGCGGGGCGGGCCATCTATGGCACAGGTGTGATGACCGCCTATGGGGAGGTCGGCGTCGACGGGCGTACAGCCGGCTCCTCACCGCGCCGGCCGGTCACCCCGGCTCCGCAGCGGTTCATCCTCACGCTGTTCTACCTGACCGCCCAGGCGGGCGAGGCCGGGCACAACTGCCCGCTGGCCTGCGACGCCGGCGCGATCCGCACGCTGCAGCACCTGGGGACTGCCGAGCAGCAGGCCGCCTTCCTCCCCGGCCTGCTCGACCCGGACTTCGACACGAACTTCACCGCCTCGCAGTTCCTGACCGAGGTTCAGGGCGGGTCGGATGTGGGCGCCAACGCGGTGCTGGCCACGCCCGAGGGCGATCATGATGGCGGACCGGGCAGCCCGTGGATGATCGACGGGGAGAAGTGGTTCTGCTCCAATGCCGACGCCGACGTGTTCCTGCTCACCGCACGGGTGGCCGATCCGGGCACCGGGACCAAGGGACTGGGCCTGTTCCTGGTCCCCCGCGTGCTGGCTGACGGCACGCCCAACGGCTACCGGATCCGCCGGTTGAAGACCAAGCTCGGCACCCGCTCGATGGCCAGCGGCGAGATCGACTTCACCGGCGCGCACGCCACAGCGCTGGGCCCGGTCAGCGACGGCTTCCGCAACGTGATGGAGCTGGTGATCACGACGTCGCGGCTGTTCAACGCCGCCGGGTGTGCGGCCCATGCTCGGCGCGCCTGGGTGGTCGCTTCCACCTACGCCGCGCACCGGACCGCTTTCGGCCAGCCGATCGGGGAATTCCCGCTGGTGGCCGAGACCCTGGCCTGGATCCGGGCCGACGCCGTGGCCTGCCTCGCGTCCACGCTGATGCTGGCCGGCCTCCAGGAGCAGACCGACGAGGGCTCGATCGGCGAGGCGGATGCAGCGTTCTTCCGGGTCGCGGTCAACCTGAACAAGCTGCAGACCTCGGTGCTCTCCCACGACGCGGTGAACCGGGCCATCGAGGTGCTCGGCGGCAACGGGGCTATCGAGACGTTCAGCGTGTTACCCCGGCTGCTGCGCGACAACGTGGTCTACGAGAACTGGGAGGGCAGCCACAACGTGTTGCGCGCCCAGGTGCTGCGTGATTGTGCCCGGCTGGGTGTGCACGCAGGCTTCTTCGACATCCTGGCCGATCGGTTGGGAACCGAGCATGCCGAGGCGCTGGCGGCCGATCGGGCGGAGGTCGACTCGCTGCTCGAGGCGCGCAGCGCGGTCCGCGACCTACGATTTCGACGAGTCGGCGAGCGGATGGCCATCTGGGTGATGCTGGCCGCGATGGTGCCCGTGCCGGAGTTGGCAGCCGCAGTCCTGATGACCCAGCGGCACCTGCGCGAACTGCCCATCGACGAGGCATACCTGGCTGCGGTCGCGGCGCTCCAGCGCTGAGTGATCCAGCACTGAGTGATCCGCCCTACGCCAACCGCGAGCTGGGTGGGCAGGGCGTTGGGTGCGCAGGTGGTGGCCGGCCGGCTCGGACCCGATCCGGATCGACCGGGTCGGACCCGGATCGATCAACGTCTGCGGTCACGCCGATCGTCGCGCCGGTCACCCCGGCGATTGACGCCGTGCGCGACGACCGCGACGGTTCCTACTGTCGCGGCGGTGCGTGCCACAGGGGCACCTACGACACCTCGGCGTGCTGCTCGAGCGGGTCTCACTGGCATGTCACTGACCTTCCTCGTCGGCTTGGATCGATGCGGCGATGGCCTGGATCGGAATGCGTCCGGTGGCGATGAGCTGACCTCCGGCGCGACGCGCGGCAGAGGCGAATGGTGCAGCCCAGAGGTTCTCCCAGACCACGACCCCGGCCACGCTGCCCGGTTCCATGGCAGCCGCAAGGTGTTCGACGTCCTCTGCGGCGAGGATGTCAGCGATATCCGCCTCCAGCGCTCGGATCTCGTCCACGTCGAAGTCCTGGATCTCGAATCCCTCGACCGTCCCGTCGTCTGCCTTCTGGATGATCAGCATGTCCAGCACGCGGATCAGTCCCTCATCTGAGAGCCGTACGAGCTCGGCCGCCAACTCACCGGTGAAGGTGCTCTGGCCGGCAGGGAACTCGACCACGAGATAGTCGACCGGTCCCATCTCATCGATGTCCACCTCGGCTTCTTCCATGTTTCCTCCTCATTGCTGCGAACGTGAGCCCAGCCTGCTACATCGGCGCAGCGCTGGCGTCATCCCGATCGGGCGATCCCCGCGCGCACGAGCTGCGCCAATACCAGCGGGCGCAGCCGGCAAGCGCGCTGGTCGCTTCAATGCCAGGGTTCGTTGAGCCTGGCCGGAACCGGTCCGCGTAGTATCGGTCACCTACGGGTCGTCCTGATGGGATGAAGACGTTCCCGCCCTCAGCGACAAGACTCGTGGTGCCGGAACCGCCGATCCGAGTCGGGGACCCTGAGGAGTCACGCATGCATGAGCCGGATCGCACGGAGCGAGCGGCCCTTATCTGGGGTGGCCGATTGTGACTGGTCACCCGTTCCATGTGATGACCAAGCCGACGGGTGCGGTGTGCAATCTGGATTGTGAGTATTGCTTCTTCTTGTCCAAGGAGCAGTTGTATCCGGGTAGTTCGTTCCGGATGAGTGACGAGGTGCAGGAGCGCTATATCAGCCAGTTGCTCGCTGGTCATGGGCCCGATGATGAGGTGATCGTGGCCTATCAGGGCGGTGAGCCGACCTTGATGGGTCTGGACTTCTTCCGCCGGTCGGTGGAGCTTGTGGCGGCGCATCGCAAGCCGGGGCAGCGGGTGCACCACACGATCCAGACCAACGGGACGTTGCTCGATGATCAGTGGGGGCAGTTCCTGGCTGAGCACGAGTTCCTCGTCGGGTTGTCGGTCGACGGCCCGCGGGCGATGCATGACACGTACCGGGTGGACAAGGGCGGCAAGCCCACCTTCGACCGGGTGATGGCCGGGTGGGAGGTGTTGACCGGTCACGGGGTCGACTGGAACGTGTTGACCACTATCCACGCGGCCAACGCCGACCATGGCCTGGAGGTGTACCGGTTCCTGCGTGATGACCTGGGCGCTGCGCATATCCAGTTCATCCCGATCGTGGAACGTCTGCCTGAGGACCAGTTGGCGATGGCGGACTCGGGTTGGGGGGTGCGGGCCAAGGACCGCCCGTTGTACCGGCAGGCCGGTGCCGCGGTCACCCACCGCAGTGTGACCGGCGCCCAGTACGGTCGGTTCCTGATCGATGTGTTCGAGGAGTGGGCCCGCCGCGACGTGGGTGATGTGTTCGTGCAGATGTTCGACACGGCGCTGGCGCATTGGATGGGTATGGACTACGTCGGGCTGTGCGTGCATGCGCCCACCTGCGGAACGGCACTGGCCCTGGAGCACACCGGTGACCTGTACTCCTGTGATCACTATGTGGAGCCCGAGTACCTGCTGGGTTCGATCGCTGAGGGGGCCACGCTGCTGGAACTGGTCGACTCCCCGGCGCAGGAGGCCTTCGGCAACGCCAAACGCGACACCCTGCCCCAGTACTGCCGCGACTGCGAGGTCCGGTTCGCCTGCAACGGGGGCTGCCCCAAGGACCGCTTCGCCACCACCCCGACCGGGGAACCCGGGCTGCACCACCTGTGCGCGGGATACAAGGCGTTCTTCGGCCACATCGACCCACCCATGCGCTTCATGGCCCACGAGCTGCGGGCCGGCCGGGACGCCACCGGGCTACGGCAGTGGTACGCCACCGCCGACGCCCAACGATCGCGCAACGACCCCTGCACCTGCGGCAGCGGAGCCAAATGGAAACGCTGCCACGGCGCACCCACATCCACAGCACCAACACCAGCAACGCCAACGACCCACCGAGCCACGGACTGACCACACGGACTGACCACACGCGCGGCCGAACACGCTCGGCCGCGCACAACCGAGAGGACGACACCCGATGTCCGACACGACCCAGATGCTGCTCGTTGCACCGTATGGGGATCCCGATCTGGCCCAGAGCGAGTTCGACGCCGTCGTAGCCCTGGTCGCTTCCAAGGACCTGAGCACCAAGGGCATGATCCTGGTCAGCAAGGATGCGCAGGGGAGCGTGACCGTCGCCGACACAGGCAACCACCTCGGCCGCAAGGGTGCGGGTTGGGGTGGCGGTGTCGGCGTTCTTGTCGGGCTGTTCTCCCCACCCGTGCTGGCAGCCGTCGCCGTCGGTGCGGCCGGCGGTGCGATCGTCGGGAAGTTCGCGGGCCACAAGCTGACCAAGTCCATCCAGGATGACGTCAGCAAGGCGCTGACCCCGGGCACCGCCGTGATGATCGGCGTGTTCCCGGCGGCCCAGCGGCTGGCGGTGCAGCAGGCCCTGCCGGGCAGCCCCGTCAAGTCCGTGGTCGAGTCCGACGAGAAGGGCATCGACGAGCTGACCCGCGCGCTGGGCGAGGCGATGGGCAAGTTCAACCCCGACCGCACCGTGCTGCCGATCCCCGACCGGGCGTTCGGCGGAGTGACCGGGCGGACCATCGCCGACTCGGTGGCCGACTGGTCCCTGATCGCACCGGTGAAGGCCCCCGATGACGCCCCTAACATCCTGCTCATCCTGATCGACGACGCGGGCTTCGGCTCCGTGGAGACCTACGGCGGCCCAGTCGCCAGTCCCGCCTTCACACGGGTTCAGGAGATGGGCATCACGTACAACTCGTTCCACGTCACCGCGGTCTGCTCGCCCACCCGGGCGGCCATGCTCACCGGGCGCAACCACCACCGCGCGGGGATGGGTTCGATCGTGGAGTACCCCGGCCCCTTCCCCGGCTACACGGGGGCAACACCGCGCAGCTGCACGCCGTGGCCCCGGCTGCTCAAGGAGAACGGCTACGTCACCGGAGGGTTCGGCAAGTGGCACCTCACCCCCGACAACGTGCAGGGCCCTGCGGGTCCGTTCGAACGCTGGCCCAAGGCCTGGGGATTCGACCACTGGTGGGGCTTCCTGTCCGGCGCGGCCGGGCAGTACGACCCGATCATCACCCAGGACGACGGCGTGATCGGCGTCCCCGAGGGCAAGGACGGCGAGCAGTACTACTTCCCCGACGACATCACGGACAAGTCCGTGGAGTGGCTGCACTCCGTGAGCGCCCAGGACGCGGAGAAGCCGTGGCTGCTGTACTACTCCACCGGCTGCGCCCACGCCCCCCACCACGTGCCCAAGGAATGGGCCGACCGATACAAGGGCAAGTTCGACGACGGGTGGGACGCGTTGCGCGAGCGCACCCTGGCCCGGCAGAAGGAGATCGGGCTGGTGCCCGCCGACACCGAGCTGACCGAGCGCCCGGACATCTTCCCCGCCTGGGACTCCCTCAGTGACGCCGAGCGCACCCTGTACGCGCGCCAGATGGAGGTCTATGCCGGGTTCCAGGAGAACGCCGACTGGAACATCGGCCGACTCCTGGATGCCGTCGAGGAGATGGGCGACATGGACAACACGCTCATCATGTTCATCTGGGGTGACAACGGAGCCAGCATGGAGGGCACCATCACCGGATCGTTCAACGAGATGACCTTCCTCAACGGGGTCGTGCTCGACGCCGAGGAGCAGCTCAAGCTGATCGACAAGTACGGAGGCATCGAGGCGATCGGCGGCATCGACACCGCACCGCACTGCGCGGCCGCGTGGGCGCACGCGATGAACGCCCCGTTCCAGTGGGGCAAGCAGATGGCCAGCCACCTGGGCGGGACCCGTGATCCGATGGTGGTCTCCTGGCCCAAGCGGATCTCCCCGGACAAGGTGGTGCGCAACCAGTTCACGCACTGCGTCGACGTCGGCCCGACGATCCTGGAGGTCGTGGGCCTGCCCGAGGCGCGCCTGGTGGATGGCATCGAGCAGGAACCGATGGACGGCACCAGCTTCGCGTACACCTTCGACGACGCGGGCGCGGCTGACCGGCACACCTCCCAGTACTTCGAGATGCTGGGCAGTCGTGCGATGTACTCCGAGGGCTGGTGGGCCTGCTCACGGCTGGACAAGGCGCCGTGGGACATGTCACCCGAGACGATGGCGCGCTTCGCCCCCGGCTCCGGTTGGGACCCGGACGCCGACCCGTGGGAGCTCTACTACCTGCCCGATGACTTCTCCCAGGCGCACGACATCGCAGACCAGCACCCCGAGAAGCTCGCAGAGCTCAAGGAGCTGTGGTGGCAGGAGGCCGAGCGCAACCGGGTCCTGCCACTGCTCGGAGCGTTCAGCGTGTTCTTCGGGCTCGTCCCGCCGCTGCCCACGACCACGCGGTTCAACTTCGCCGGGGACGTGCAGAACGTCCAGCGCGGCATGGTCCCGCGCATCATGGGTCGTTCCTACGCCATCGAGGCGGACCTGGACGTCCCTGAGGGTGGGGCCGAGGGCGTCATCGTGGCCAACGCCGACTTCATCGGCGGGTTCGGGCTGTGGGTGGGCCCGGACGGGATCCTGCACCACACGTACTCCTTCCTCGGGGTGGAGACCTACCGCCAGGACGCCACCGAGCCGCTGCCCACCGGCGATGTGCGGGTGACCATGCACTTCGAGGCTGACGAGCCCAAGCCCGGCACGGGCGGCGAGGTCACCCTGCTGGCCAACGGACGCACGATCGGATCAGGTCGCATCCCGCGGACCGTGCCCGTGGCCTTCTCCAGCTACGGCGGCATGGACATCTCCCGGGACAACGGGCTGGTCGTGGACAGGGAGTACGAGGACAGGGCGCCCTACGTCTTCACCGGCACCGTGCGCAACGTGGTGTTCGACCTGAAGCCCGGGGCCCTCGAGGACGAGGTGCAGCTGCACCAGATCGATGCGCAGGCGAACCTCGCCCACGGTGCTGCTGGGTGAGCTGGTGCCGTAGCCCACGCCAGCCTGATACCTGGCCGGCGTGGGCTACGGCACGCCATCGCACGAGCACACCAACCCGAGGAACCTGTCGACACGGTTGCGGAGAGTAGGAGCAGTGACCAGGGTCAGTTGGGGTCGGGAGACCATGGCGGGTCTGGCCGGCGCCATCGGTTCGGTACCCGACGGGATGGCGACCGCCGTCCTTGCCGGAGCAAACCCGATGGCCGGGTTGTACGCATCGTTCGCCGGGCCGGTGGCCGGGGGCCTGATGCAGTCGACGACCGTCATGGTCGTGGCCACCACCTCGGCCGCGGCCGTGACCACGGCCGAGGTGATGAACGGTGCGCCCGCTGACCCGATGCGCACCCTGGCGACGCTGACGATCCTCGCCGGCGTGCTCATGCTGGGCGCAACCGCGCTGGGCTTCGCACGACTGATGCGGTTCGTGTCTGCCTCGGTCATGGCCGGGTTCATGTTCGGCGTCGGGCTGATCCTCATCCTGGGCCAGCTGGCCGATGCAACGGGGGTGACGACCACCGGCGCCAACACCCTCGAGAAGGCCCTGAACACGCTACGGCAGTGGCAGTCGTTCAGCCTCCCTGCGATTCTCACCGCCGCCGCTGCCATCGGCATCAGCATCGCGCTGGGTCGGGGGAAGACGCTGGCCCTGGCGCCCCTCGTGGCGATCGTGATACCCACCATCGCGATCAGGGCCACTGGGACCGACATCGCGACCGTCGAGTCGGCCTCGGGCGCCATCTCAGTCGGCCTTCCTCCGTTGGTCCTGCCCGATCTCGGCCTGATCTCCCCGAACCTGGTGGCCACCGCGGTGGCCCTCACGATCGTGATCCTGGTCCAGGTCGCCGGCGTGGGCGCGGCCTACCCCAACAGTGATGGGTCGCCGAACGTGGTGACCCGGGACTTCTACGCACAGGGGGGATCCAACCTCGCCTCTGGCCTGGTCGGCGGGATCCCCGTCGGGGGCAGCGTGGGGCAGACCGCGTTCAACGTGATGGCCGGCGGGCGCACCCGGTGGGCAGTCATCCTCAGCGGGCTGTGGATGCTCCTGTTCGTGGTCGCCCTGGGCCCGGCCCTGTCGGCAGTGCCCATCCCCGCCCTCGCCGGGCTCCTGATCCTCGCCGGCTTCGGGTCACTCAAGCCCCGATTGCTGGCGCGCACGTGGCAGACGAGCAAGTCCTCGGGTGCTGCGGCCGTGCTGACCATGGTCGCGACGCTGCTCGTGCCGATCCACATCGCGGTGCTGATCGGCGTGCTCCTCTCCCTGCTCCTGGTCGGCATCAACAGTTCCGCATCGGTCCACCTGACCGCGCTCGAACCGATTGGACCTGGCCGCTGGCGACGAGCCCCGGTCCCCACAGACCTCGTCCCCGGGCAGATCACCGTCCTCGACATCGAGGGGTCCGCGGTCTTCACATCCGTGCACCGGATCTTCGTCCAACTACCCCAACTCCCCCAGGGTGCGCCAAACTCCAGCACGGACGCGCCCCCCTGCGGGGTCGTGCTGCGCCTGCGCGGCCACCTGCGAAGCAACCTGACGTTCATCACAGCACTGGAGAAGTACGCCCACGACATAGGCCGGTCCGGTGGTCTGCTCATCGTCTGTGGACTGCAGCCCGAACTCATCCAGCGACTCCGGTCGGCAGGCCTGCCCGAGTCGATCGCCCTCGTCGCCCAGAGCAATGAGCTCGACGGCTCACTCAACGACGCCTACGCCCTGTGCGGCACATGGTTGGCAGGCGTCGCCGCGCATCCGGACGACCCAGCGTGAGGGATCAGCTTCGTGCTCCGATCTCGGGTGGATGCGCCAGGGATTCTGGGAGCATCTGACCCGAATCGGAGCACGAGCGGCCAGTCGGGCGAGCAAGCTGGGCGAGCAGCGTCAGGCGTCGAGCAGCGCGTCGACGAACTCCTCGGCGACGAACGGGGCCAGGTCATCGGGACCCTCCCCGAGGCCGACCAGCTTGACCGGCACGCCGAGCTCCCGCTGCACCGCCACCACGATGCCGCCCTTGGCGGTGCCGTCGAGCTTGGTCAGCACCAACCCGGTGACCTCGACCACCTCGGAGAACACCCGCGCCTGGTTCAGCCCGTTCTGACCGGTCGTGGCGTCCAGCACGAGCAGCACCTCGTCGACGGGGCCCTGCTTGGCGATCACGCGCTTGACCTTGCCAAGCTCGTCCATCAGGCCGACCTTGGTGTGCAGCCGCCCGGCGGTGTCGATCAGCACGGCGTCGGCCTCGGACTCCATGCCCGCGCGCACGGCGTCGAAGGCCACCGAGGCGGGGTCTCCGCCCTCGGGCCCGCGCACGACGGTGGCGCCGACCCGGTCACCCCAGGACTGGAGCTGGTCGGCGGCAGCGGCGCGGAACGTGTCCGCCGCGCCGAGCACGACGTGCTGGCCGTCGGCGATCAGCACGCGGGCGAGCTTGCCGGTGGTGGTGGTCTTGCCGGTGCCGTTCACGCCGACCACGAGGATGATCGCCGGCTGGCCGGGGCGCCCGTGGGCGACTGCCCGGTCCATCGTCGGGTCGACCAGGGTGAGCAGTTCCTCGCCGAGCATCGCGCGGACCCGGACGGGATCGCCGGTGCCCTCCACCCGGGCGCGGGTGCGCAGCCGGTCGACGAGCTCCATGGTGGGGGCGACGCCGAGGTCGGCCTGCAGCAGGATGGTCTCGACGTCCTCCCAGTCCTGGTCGGTCAGGGAATCGCGCGACAGCAGGGCCAGCAGGCCACGGCCGACCGTGCTCTGGCTCCGGGCCAGGCGTGCACGCAGCCGGACGAGGCGCCCTGCCGTGGGAGCGGGAACCTCAAGGCTGGGAGCGGTCGGAGCGGGGGTCGTCGGAGCCGGCGGGGTCAAGGTCGCGGTACCGGTGGCCCCGACGGGGGTGGGACCGGGCTGCGTGCTCGGAAGCTGCGGCGGGGTGCTCCGGCGGCTGCGGACGAGGGCGAGGCCACCGACGATGACCAGCAGGGCCAACGCGACGGCGAGGATGATGTAGGGCAATGCGTCTTGCACGTCAGGAACCAATCGATCGGGAGTCGGTCAGGGTGCAGGGGCATCGCACGGGGGGCGCTGCCCCGACCTGGGACCATTGTCCCAGAGCCCCCGCCTGCCGCTGGCCATGTGACCGAGGAGACGAGTTGCAACGGCGTCCCCACGGCAGGGGTGGACCGGGTTCGGGTCCATCGGCACTTGCAACCCCGACTGCGTGGGCGTATTGCCTTGAACATGAGCACGCGCGACCTGCTCGAGCGCTGGCGCCCCAGTGCCACGCCCGGCGCCCCGTCTGCTGCCGGGGTACCCGCTGATCGCGTGGCCGAACGCTCCGCCGAGTTGGAGGCCGTACTCGCTCCCCTGGCGCTGGTGCAGGCACAGGCGACGCGGATCATCTCGGATGCAGCAGCAGAGGCCGACCGCCGCAGGGAGGCCGCCCACGCGCAGGGACGCGCCATCGTCGCCGAGGCGCACCGTCAGGCTCAGGCGGAGCGAGCAGCAGCGGCGTCCGCCGCACACGCCGCAGGGCAGGCATCGGCCGGCCAGATCATGAGCGGGGCCCGTGCGCAGGCACAGTCGATCGCGCACCATGCCCGCAGTCGGCAGGCCGACCTCGTGGGGACGGTGCTTGCCGGAGCCCGTGAGCAGATCGATGCCGAGATCCAGGCGGCGACATGAGCTCCAGTTGGGTGGCGCCCAGCGTGCGTGCCCGGGCCCTGGCGCAGCGCCGGCTCGGAGCGGCGGGAACGCGGGACCTGGCTGCCGCCGCGACCTTCGCACAGGCCCTGGACCTGCTGGCCGGCTCCCCCTACGGTCGCGACGTCCACCGGGGGCAGTCCGTGGCCCAGGCCCAGCACGCCGTGGCTGCGACGCTGCTCTGGCACATGCGGGTGCTGGCCGGTTGGCTGCCACGCGGCGACGCCCGACTCCTGCGCATCCTGGCCGGCGGCTTCGAGGTGGCCAACGTCGACGAGCGACTCCGGGAGATCGCTGGTTCGGGGTCGGAGGAACCCTTCCGGCTCGGTGGGCTGTCCACCAGTTGGCCCATGCTGGCGACCGCGACATCCACCGAGCAGATGCGCACCCTGTTGGCACGCTCGGCCTGGCGGGATCCAGGGTCGGACACCGTCGAGGGCCTGCGAATCGGGATGCGCCTGGCCTGGGCTCAGCGGGTGTCGGCCGGCCTGCCGCGTGCGCGTGCATGGGCCGTCGGTGCCGCCAGCCTGCTGATCGCCCGGCGGCACCTCCTCGATCAGTGGCCCATCCCGGCACCGACCGCCCTGCTCGCCACGCGATTGTTGGGCACGAAATGGACGGCGTCCCGCACGCTGGAGGGCTTCGTCGGGTCCCTGCCCGCGGATGCGCGGTGGGCCCTGACCGAGATCGACGACGCCGGGGACCTGTGGCGCGCCGAGGCGCGCTGGTGGGCGCGGGTGGCCGGCGACGGCTTCGGCCTGCTACGCCGGCCGATCGGCACCCCGGAGCCGGTGATCGGCGCCGTGGCCGTCCTGGCCGCCGACGCGTGGCGGGTCCGCGCCGCCCTGGAGGTCGCCGCACGCGGCGGTGCCACGACGGCCAGCGCGTTGGAGGCCTTCGATGCCGTGGCGTGAATCCCTCGAACCGGTCCGCATGCGGCGGGTGGCGATCCTGGCGCCCACGGAGAGCCTGCGCGACGTCCTGGTGGAGGTCGCCGGCAACGGCCGCACGGAGCTCGAGTCTGCACCCGAGTCCACCCCCGGTCCGGCGCGGGCCGCCCTCGCACTGCTGCCCAGCGAGGGGACGCCGGTGCAGCTCGCCCGGTCGGAGCCGAACATCGAGGTCCTGGCCGAGGCGGGACGCACCGACCTGATCGCTGGCGAGGCAGAGCTGGAGCAGCGGGCAGCGGCCGCGGTCAGCCGTGGCAGCGTGGCCGGCGTCCTCGGTTGGACTCCGGCTGCCGAGATCGACGGGCTGGCGGCGGTGCTGGCAACCCACGGGGGCGCGCTGGTCACCCTGCCCACGCCCCGCGGGGTCGACCCGCCGTCCCTGGTGCACGACCGTGGCCGGCTCAACAAGTCGTTCGCGCCGCTTGTGGACACCTACACGACCGTTCCGTACGCCGACGTGGACCCCACAGTCGTCGCCGGGCTGGCCTTCGCCGTGATGTTCGGCATGATGTTCGCCGATGCCGGCCAGGGCGCTCTGCTGCTGGCCGGCGGACTGCTGCTGGGGGCGGGACGCATCCCGCGGCTGGCCGGGGTCCGCCACATCTGGGCCTTCGTCACCGGATCGGCCCTCATGGCAATCCTCTTCGGCGTGCTCTTCGGCCAGTTCTTCGGCCCGACAGGGGTGCTCCCGGTGCTCTGGTTCGACCCGTTGGACGATCCGATCCTGCTCCTCGAGGTGGGCATCGGTGTCGGGGCCTGCCTGTTGGCCGGGGCGTACGTGATCGGCACCGTGAACCGGTGGCGGGAGGGCGGCTGGCGACTCGCCCTCGTGGCGGCCTCCGGCTTCGCGGGCATCGTCGTGTTCCTCGCGATCGGCCTGATCGCCCTGGGAGCGTTCCTGGACGTGCCATGGGTGATCTCGGCAGGCGCTGCCATCGGGGCGGCGGGGCTGGTGCTCACCTATGCGGGGCTCTTCGCCGCGTCCGGCGGCGGGGGGGCCGGAGCGGCTGAGGCCGGGGTCGAGCTGTTCGACGGGGTGATCCGGCTGGGCACCAACCTGGTCTCCTTCGCCCGGCTGGCTGCCTTCGGCCTTGCCCACGCCGCACTGCTGGCGATGGTCTGGGATGCCACGACCGCGCTGTGGGACTCCGGCGGACTGGCGATCGCAGCCGCGGTCCTCGTGTTCGTCCTGGGCAATGCCCTGACCTTCGTCCTGGAGGGGGTGGTCTCCGGCGTCCAGGCGATGCGCCTGGAGTACTACGAGCTGTTCTCCAAGATCTTCGTCTCCGAGGGCCGGCCGTTCCAGCCCTGGTCCATCCCCACCACCGAGGAGCGTGTCCCGTGATTGTGTGGTTGATCTGCCTGCCCGTGCTCGTCGTCGTCGCGATGGCCGTCCGGGTGGCGATGCGCACCCACTCCCGCGCGGCGATGCGCGTGGTCCTGGGCTCCACGGTGGTCATGGCCGCCCTGGCGATGGTGGTCCTCGCGCTGGCGAGCAACGCCGACCCCGCCGTGGCGGCGGCAGCCACGGCGGACCCCGCGACAACCGCTGACGCCAGTTCGAACTGGGCCGCCCTGATCGGGGCGTCCATCGCGGTCGGTGGATCCTGCATCGGGGCCGCCATCGCTGTGGCCAGTACCGGTTCCGCTGCGCTGGCCACCATGAGCGAACGCCCCGAGCTGTTCGGACGAGCGATGGTGATCGTCGGCCTCGCCGAGGGGATCGCGATCTACGGCCTGATCGTCGCCATCATCCTGATGGGGTATGCCTGACATGGGACGCATCGCTGCCATCGGCCAGGCCGTGCGCGTGCAGGGCCTGGGGCTGGCTGGCGTCCTGGTCCTTCCCGGGGAGGATCCCGGGCAGGTCCGCGCCCGCTGGTCGGGCCTGCCCGAGGACATCGCGCTGGTGTTCCTCACGCCCCTGGCCGCCAGTGCACTGCAGGACGCCGGGCCCGGGCCATTGACGGTGGTGATGCCCCCGTGACCCCGACAGATCCACTGCCCACTCGAACCGATCCTGCTCCGGATCCCCTCGCTCCCCTCATCGGGGCCCTGCTCGAGCGTGCCCGGAACCAGGCTGCCGAGGCGCTGGCCGGGGCTGATGCCGAGGCAGCGGCGACGGTGGCACATGCACGCGCTGAGGCCGACGCCCTGCTCGGCGACGCCCGGGCCAAGGGCCGGTCGGACGCTGCCGAGGTGCTCGCGCGCGAACAGGCACGCGCCGAGCGCGAAGCCCGCGCCATGATCCTGGCAGCACAGCAGGAGGCCACCGAACAGCTGCGGGCAGCAGCCCGAAGCGAGGTCAGCGGCCTGCGCCACGACCCCGTGTATCCACGACTGCTCGCCGCCCTGCGCGTCCGGGTGCAGCGCGAGCTGGGACCCGATGCTGCGGTGGTCGAGCTGCCCGCGGGCGGGATCCGGGCCAGCCACGGCGATCGGCACCTCGATTTCGCCCTCGAGGGACTGGCCGACGACCTCGCGGACGGCCTCGGCGGATCGCCGGCGGACCTGTGGGCGCCATGACCGGGACCACCCCCCGTGAGTCGCACGCCGAAGGTCGGATCGTGCGGGTCAGTGGACCACTGGTGGAGGTCACCGGCATGGTCGGGGTTGCGATGTCCGAGGTGGTGCAGCTCGGTCCGCTGAACCTGCCCGGGGAGATCGTGTCGATCAGGAACGACGTGGCCACGGTCCAGGCCTACGAGTACACAGGAGGGCTGGCCCCGGGCGACCGCACCGTCGCCCGGGGCGAGCCCTTGTCGGCCCAGCTGGGACCGGGCCTGCTGGGCGGGACGTTCGACGGACTCCTGCGCCCTCTGGACAGAGCCGGCACCTGGTTGACGCCGGGCAGCGCAACACCCAGCGACGCGCGCACCTGGCAGTTCGAGCCCAGTGTCCGACCCGGCCACACCCTGGCACCCGGGGACAGCGTGGGGACGGTCCACCCGACCGGGCCGCTGGAACTGCGGGTGCTGGTGCCCGCCGGGATCGCCGGCACGGTCGAGCGGGTCGTGGCAGCGGGGCCGTACGGGGCGTCCGACGAGCTGGCCCAGGTAGGTGGACGGGCCGTGCGGATGGCCCAGCGCTGGCCGGTCCGTCGACCCCGCCCGCACCGGGGCCGGATCGACGGCGGGGCGCCCCTGGTCACCGGTCAGCGCGTGCTGGACCTGCTCTACCCGGTGGCGCTGGGCAGTTCGGCGGCGGTCCCGGGTGGCTTCGGCACGGGCAAGACGGTGCTGCTGCAGCAGGTCGCCAAGTGGTGCACGGCCGACGTGATCGTCTACGTCGGCTGCGGGGAGCGCGGCAACGAGATGGCCGACGTGGTGGCCGAGCTCGCGGACCTGGTCGACCCGCGCTCCGGCGGCCGGCTGACCGATCGCACAGTCGTGATCGCCAACACGTCCAACATGCCGATGATGGCCCGCGAGGCCAGCGTCTACACCGGGATGACCGTCGGCGAGTACTTCCGGGACATGGGGCTGCACGCGGTGGTCATCGCCGACTCCACGTCGCGCTGGGCCGAGGCGCTGCGCGAGTTCGCCTCCCGGTCCGGGGCGCTGCCCGCCGAGGAGGGCTACCCGGCCAGCCTCGGCTCCGCGCTGGCCGCCTTCTACGAGCGCGCCGGGCACGTGCGCACGCTCGGCGGACGGGAGGGGTCCGTGACAGTCATCGGCGCGGTCTCACCACCGGGCGGGGACGCCACCGAACCGGTGACGGCCAACACCGAGCGGTTCGTGCGCAGCGTGTGGTCCCTGGATCGCGACCTGGCCTACGCGCGGCACTACCCGGCTGTCTCCTGGACGTCGTCGTTCTCCCGGGATGCCGCGCCGGTCGGCGCGTGGCACGCCGCCCGCGGGGACCCGGCCTGGGCCCGGCGCCGGGGCCGGGTGCTGTCCCTGGTGGCCGACGCCGACCGGCTGGCCGCGCTCTCGGACCTGGTGGGGGTCGGATCCCTGCCCGGCTCCGAGCGGATGGTGCTGCTCACTGGCAGCCTCGTGCGCCAGGCGGTCCTGCAGCAGAGCGCGCTGTCCGCCCACGATGCAGCCTGCTCGCCGGAGAAGGGTGCCGCGCTGGTGGACGCCGTGCTGGCGGTCCATGACCGGTGCCAGGCGTTGATCGAGCTGGGCGTGCCGGCCTCGGTGATCGAGGAGGTCGACTGGGGCCCCCTGGTGCGGGCCCGTGACGAGACCGAACCCGCCGACGTCACAGGCGTCGCCGGTCACCGCGACGCCGTGCTGGCTGCGCTGGACCACCTGACTCCTGCCGGGGCGGTGTCCCCATGAGCCGCTGGGGAGCACTCGAGCACGGCGGGATCACCGAGTTGCGCGACCCACTGCTGGTGGTGTCCGGAGTCGCGGGTGTCGGGTGGGACGAGTACGTCACCATCCGCCTGCTCGACGGCAGCGACCGACATGGGGTGGTCCTCGAGGTCGACGGTGACCTGGCCGTCGTCCAGGTGCTCGAGGGCACCGACGGTCTCGACCCGGGACGCATCCGGGTCCGGTTCAGCGGGGCACCGCTGCACATCCCGGTGGGCGACGGCTGGCTGGGCCGTGTCTGCAACGGGCGCGGGGTGCCCATCGACGGTGGGCCGCCCGTCCACGGCACCACGAGTGCGGCCACCAACGGCGCGCCGCTGAACCCGTTGATGCGCCAGCCCCCGGCTGACCCGGTGCTCACCGGGGTCTCGGCCATCGATCGGGCTGGCGACCCTGGTCCGTGGCCAGAAGCTGCCCATCTTCTCCGTGGCCGGCCTGCCGCACCTGGGAGCTGGCCACGCAGGTCGCGGCCCAGGCCCACGTGGGAGGTGAGCCCTTCTCCGTGGTCTTCGCCGCCATGGGCCTGACCCATGCCGATGCAGCCGCCGTGCGCGACGGCCTGGAGGCGCGGTCCCGGGCCGGCGAGCTGGCGTTGCTGCGTGAACACCGCAGACGACCCCGTGATCGAGCGGATCCTGACACCTCGCATCGCCCTGACCGTGGCCGAGCATCTGGCCTTCACCCTGGGCCGCCATGTCCTGGTGGTGATGGCGGACATGACCAGCTACGCCGAGGCACTGCGGGAGGTGTCGGCGGCCCGCGGGGAGATCCCGGCACGGCGGGCCTACCCGGGATACCTCTACAGCGACCTCGCCTCGCTGTACGAACGCTGCGGACGTGTGCATGGCCTGCCTGGGTCGGTCACCATCCTGCCCGTGCTCACCATGCCCGCCGGGGACATCACCCACCCCGTGCCCGATCTCACCGGCTACATCACAGAGGGTCAGGTCGTGCTGTCCCCGGACCTGCATGCGCGCGGCATCTACCCGCCTGTCGACCCTCTGCAGTCGCTGTCGCGCCTCATGCGCAAGGGGGCCGGCCCCAACCGGACACGGGCCGATCACCTGGATCTCGCCGGACAGGTCATGGCCGCGCTGGCGCATGCCCGTCAGGTGCGTGAACTGGCCGACCTCGTCGGCTTCGAGACCCTCAGCGGCACCGACCAGCAGTACCTGCGCTATGAGAACGCCTTCGAGACCGAGCTGCTGTCCCAGGGCACCGGCGAGGACCGCCCGCTCGACCGGACCCTGGACCTCGCCTGGGATGTCCTGAGCGAGCTGCCACGCCGCGAGCTGACGATGCTCCCCCTGGATCTCATTGCCGCGCACGAGCGCACGTCCGGCGCCCCGGACCAGGAGCAGCCATGACCACGAAGCTGCATGGACAGCCCCCGGGCCGGGCCGGGTTGACCTGGCTGGTCCGCCGGGAGGCCGTCGCCGCGCGGGGCAGTGACCTGCTCGAGCGCAAGCTGCGGATCCTGCTGGCGGAGGAGGTCAACTACGCCCTGCGCGCCGAGCGCACCCGGACCGACTGGGAGCGGACGGTCGCGGACCTGGAGGCCTGGATGCTGAGGTCGGCCCTGCTCAGCGGCGAGCGTGGCCTGCGTCTGGCCACCGATGGCGCGGACGCCCATGTGGAGGTCGACTGGCGGCTGACGATGGGGGTGCGCTACCCGGCGGGTGCGGACTGCACACTGCCCACGGCAACCGCCGGGTTCCAGCCCGACAACGCCGCCCTGCACCGGGCCACCGCGGCGGCACAGGAGGCGGTGCGCGCAGGGGTCGAGCACGCGGTGGCCACGGCAGCCCTGGCCGCGATCAGTGCGGAGATCGCGGGCACGCGACGACAGCTGAGGGCCCTGCAGCGGCGGTGGCTGCCACGCCTGGATGAAGCCCGGGCCCGGCTGCTGATCCAGCTCGACGAGTACGAGCACGACGAACACGTCCGGCTTCGCTGGGCGGCCGACTCCATCCGAGCAGGAGGTCACCGGCCATGATGCGCATCCTTCTGGCGGTGAACGATTCCCCCGCGGGGCTGGCCGCCGCACGCACCGCGATCACGTTCGCCCAGGAGTTCGGGGGGCAGGTGCTCGCGGTCCACGTCGCGGATCAGGAACGCCCGCGCGCCGACCCCGGGCCTGATGCCCAGGACGGGTCGTTGGCTCGCGAGCGTTCGGCCGATGCCCTGCTGGCGTATGTCACCCAGCTGGCCTCGCAGGCTCAGGTCCCGATCGAGGCCCGCAGGCTGGCCGGACGACCGGCCCACGTGATCCTCGAGCAGGCGGCCGGCTGGCACCCGACCGTCATCGTTCTGGGCCGGTCCGGAGTGCGGCACGTGGGCCAGCCCTTCGTCGGGTCGCAGGTGCTCAACGTCATCGAGTTCGCCGACGTCCCGGTGCTCGTCGTGCCCGCTGGCTGAGTCCGGGCACCGAGTCCGACCCCCGGGGCGGGCCGGTCCGACAGCGGCGCGTGGGTCAGGGCGCGAGACGGTCACGCATGAGCAGATCGCGCGACGCCTGCACAGGAGGTGGGGGCACCCCGCTAGCATCCGGGCATGTCCGAAGGATCGGTTCGTGGCGGTCGCTGGCTGCTTGTCGCCCTCGTGTACCTGATCGTCGCGCTGCTCATCGGGTACCTCGCCGCGACGGGCCTGAACAGTGCCCTGGCGACCTCGTACAACGACAAGGACCTGCCCACCGAGGCGCCCCTGGCTGTTCCGGCAGCTGGGACCGTTGCCCCGCCGACCTCAGATCTCGCGCTGGACCGGATCGTCCTGCCGATCGGCGCGACGCAGGACCCGCTCCTGTCGGCCGCCGGCGATCGCCTCGCCACGGCGGTCGAGGCCCGGGGTGGAACGCGGCCGAGCCTGGAGGAGGAGGCCCTGGGCGAGCTCGACGCCCCCGACGCCGACCCGGCCGTCCCCGAGGGATCCCTGCTGGTCGCCACGTCCGGCCAGGTCCCCGAGGGTGGATACCAGTTCGGCACCGGGATCCTGACCGGCGGCGACGACAACGGCCTGGCCGACGGGTTGTTCGCTGCCGCTCTGGCCATCGAGGCGGGACACGGCCTGCCCGAACCCACCGCCCAGCCGGTCGTGGCCGACCTGCAGTACCGCTACGTGGACCTCGGTGCGGTCGGAGTGGTGCCCGACCCGAAGGCCTGGCTTGAGCAGACCGACTACTCGCACAACTCGAAGGAGTTCAGCGAGGTGATCCTGGCCGAGGAGCCCTATGTGGACCCGGCCGGGCTGGCGGACGTGCAGGCCGACTTCACCGCCTACGTGGACCACATCCGCGCCTACGGCTACAACGGGCTCGTCATCCCCGGGTTCCTCGAGTACGTGAACTTCGACACGGTGGGGAACGGAACCGAGGTCTACCCGGCCGACTCGCCGTATCGAGCCCGTCACGACGCGATGGTCGAGCAGTTCGGCGCGATGTGGCAGTACGCAGCCGACATGGGCATGGATGTCGTGTTCAAGACCGACATGCTGGCCCTCACCGGCCCGCTCGAGGACTACTTCGACGCCGAGCTCGGCGGGATCGACGTCAACGATCCGCGGCTGTGGGAGGTCTACCGCGCAGGGCTCGGCGAGTTCTTCGACTCGATGCCGTTCGTCAGCGGGCTGATGATCCGGATCGGCGAGGCGGGCACGGTCTACAACCTCGAGGGCTGGGACTACTACTCGGCCCTGGAGGTGACCACAGTCGAGTCCGTGCGCACGATGCTCACGCAGTTCACCGGTGCTGCCGCCGAGGCTGGGAAGACACTCTTCTTCCGGACCTGGTCGGTGGGCGTGGGCGACGTGGGCGACATGCACACCAACCCGCAGACCTACGACAAGGTGCTCGAGGGGATGGACCAACCCAACCTCGTCGTGGTCACCAAGTACACGATGGGCGACTACTACGCGTGGCTGCCCCACAACCCGACCCTCACCCACGGCGAGCAGGCTCGGGTGGTGGAGTTCCAGGCGCGTCGGGAGTTCGACGCATTCAGCTCGATTCCCAACCACCTGAGCACCCACCAGCAGCAGGCACTGCAGGAGTTCTCCGCGGCCAACCCGCAGATCCAGGGCATCTGGGTGTGGACCCAGTACGGCGGACCATTGCGGGCCGGGCCGATGTCGCTGTACCTCAAGACCGGCTTCTGGCAGCTCTTCGACGCCGACGTGTACGCCACCGGCCGCCTCGGCTGGGATGTGGATGCCGATGTCAGTGCCGCCACGCAGGACTGGGTCGCGGCCAACTTCTCCGACGATCCGGCCACTGTCGAGTCGCTCATGCAGGTACTGAGCGACTCGCGTGAGATCGTCCGGCAGGGGCTGTACATCGAGCCGTTCGCGCAGATGCAGACCCTGGCCCTGGGCCTGGAGCCGCCGCCGATGCTCTGGATCTTCGAGTGGGACATCGTCTCCGGGGACACAGCAGCCCTCAGCGCGGTCCACCATGTCACCGACGGGCGGGTGGCCGAGGCGATCGCCCTCGGCGAGCAGGCGACCGCCGGTGCCCGACAGATGCTGGCGACGGTCCAGGCAACCGATCCTGCCACCTGGCACGACCCGGAGCTGCGGGATCGGATGATCCATTCACTCGAGTATGAGGTCGACCTGTTCGGCACGCTGTCGGCCTACCGGACGGCGTTCCTCTCCTACTACAAGTGGCTCGACACCGGTGACACAGCCTCGTGGGACCGGTGGCTGACGGCGCGCACGGAGTACGAGTCGGCGGTGCAGACGCACCTGGCCACCTACACCGGCGATCTCGACACCCCGGCGTACAGCTTCTTCGCGGTCGAGGCCGGCATGGCCCACGCGGATCGGACGACCTCGTCGCGGGTGGTCACCGCCGGGGTCCTTCTGGCGATCCTTGCCCTGTTCCTGCTGGGCACCGGACTGGGCCGGCGCTGGCACCGGGGCGGGCTCGGAGCTGCCGCTCGCGGCCTGCTGCTCGGCGCGGTGCGACCGTGGCGGCTGGTCGAGGACCCGGCGCCACCGCGGTCGCGGTCGGCATCCGTCCTTGTCGTCCTGACAACGGTGACGCTGCTCGTGCTCAGTCGGGGAGCGTTCAGCGGTTGGCTGTCCTGGAGCTACCTGCTGGCGACACTGGGCTCGATGCTCATGTTCGTGCTGGCCATCCGGCTGCTCCTGCGGCGCGTCGACGGGTTCGCGCTCTACGCCGCGGCCGGCGGCGCGCTGCTGGTCAAGACGCTGCTGCTCGGTGCCGTGACCGTCCTGCGCGGCCCGCTGTCCTACTGGTACCGGTTCTGGACCGATGAGCAGTGGCGCACGATCTACTTCACCCTGACGATCGCGGCCTTCCTGTGGCTGTTCCTGGTGACCTACGCGGTGCTTCGCACGTCGTACGGACGCACCCGTCCGCGCTCGGTGGGCCTGGTGCTCATGGGCGTCGCGGTGCCGATGCTGGTGCTCGGCGGGCTCATGACTGCCTCCGGACTGGAATCCGCGCTCACCACGTTCAACGACCAGATGGCCGTGCTGCCGATGGGCTTGTCGCGCATCCTGGGCATCACCGTTCACCTGGGCATCCCGACCGAGATCCCGGTCTACGTCCTGGCGGTCGGCGGGCTGCTCGCGGTGGTCGGGCTCCTGCTCGGCGCAGCGCGGCGGACTCGGACCGCCACACTCTGAGGCGCAGACCCTGAACCGGGCCGCCTGCGGCGCGGGTGCCGCCCGATCGCGAGCTAGCCGGCCTGGCGTTCGCGCAGGCGCTGGCTGATCAGGTGCGTCACGCCGTCGTTGCGCATGCTCACCCCGTAGAGCGCGTCGGCGATCTCCATGGTGCGCTTCTGGTGGGTGATCACGATGAGCTGGCTGCTCTCGCGCAGCTCCTCGAGCACCTCGAGCAGGCGGCCGAGGTTCACGTCGTCCAGGGCCGCCTCGACCTCGTCGAGGACGTAGAACGGGCTGGGCCGGGCCTGGAACAGCGCCACGAGGAACGCCACCGCGGTCAGCGACCGCTCGCCCCCGGACAGCAGCGACAGGCGCTTGATCTTCTTGCCCGGCGGGCGGGCCTCGACCTCGATACCGGTGGTGAGCATGTTCTCCGGGTCGGTGAGCACCAGCCGGCCGGCACCCCCGGGGAACAGTCGGGCGAAGACCTTCTCGAACTGCGCCTCCACATCGGCGTAGGCGGCGGTGAACACCGCCTCGACCCGGTCGTCGACGTCGCGGATGAGGTCGAGCAGGTCGTCGCGGGAGCGCTTGAGGTCGTCGAGCTGCTCGGTGAGGAACTGGTGGCGCTCCTCCAGGGCGGCGAACTCCTCGAGCGCCAGCGGGTTGACCCTGCCCAGCAGGGCCAGTGCCTTCTCGGCCGTGCGCAGCCGTCGTTCCTGCTCAGCGCGCACGTAGGGGTAGGGCTGCGGGTCGGGGGCGTTCGGGTCCACGTCGTCGCCCGGCGCGCGCAACGAGGGCGGCACCAGCTGCTCGGGGCCGTAGTCGGCGATCAGGGCGTCAGTGTCCAGGCCGAAGTCGGCCATCGCACGATCGGCCAGGTTCTCGATGCGCAGGCGCTGCTCGGCACGGGCCACCTCGTCGCGGTGCACCGAGGAGGTCAGCTCCTCGAGGTCTGCGGCCAATGTCCGGATCTGTCCGCGCAGGGTGGCGAGCTCGGCATCGGTCTGCTCCCGGGCGGCCTGCGCCTCGGTGCGTGCACTGGCTGCCGCACCCACGGAGGTGTCCAGTCGATCCAGCACCGCAGCACCGCCCTGCGCCACCGCGTCGGCGACCGAAGCCGCACGGGCCCTGCGCTCGCGGCGTTCCACGGCTCGGCGACGAGCGGAACGTTCATTGGCCGCCGTCCGCTCCAGCTGCTCGGCCCGCCCGGCGATCGCCCGGGCCCGCTCCTCACTGGTGCGCACAGCCAGGCGGGCATCGACCTCGGCGCGGCGGGCTGCTTCCGCGGCGCTCGCGGCAGCGTCCCGGGTGTCCGGGGACGGCTCGGCGTCATCGACCGGGTCGGCACCGGCCCGATCCAGCCGCGCGGACAGCTCCGCCAGGGTGCTCGAGTCGTCGGCCAGGGCCTGCTCGGAGGCGACCAGGTTCCGCTCGATCCGCTCGGCCTCCGCCGTCGCGGACCGGGACTGCTGGCCGAGGTTGCCCAGCTGCTCGGCCACGGCCGCCATCCGCGCGTCGGACTCGTGCAGCCGGTCCAGGGCCTCGTCGGCGCTGCGCACGATCGACTCCCGCGTGGTCCGCGCCGCCGCGAGCTCGAAGCGCAGCCGCTCGGCGTCGTGGGCAGCCTCGGCCAGCTCGGCACGGGCGTGCTCCAGGGACGCGGTCACCTCGATGCGACTCGGTGCGGCCTGGGACCCGCCAACCACCAGCCCGCGCCCGACCAGCTCGCCGACCCGGGTCACCACCAGCACCCCGGGCAGCCGACCCGCCAGCTCGGTGGCGGCGCGCAGGTCACCGTCGAGGACCACCACCCGGTCCAGCAGCGCAGCGAGCGCGGACACGTTCGCACCGGGACCGCTCACGACGTCGACGGCGTACCGAGCATCCTCGGGCAGCGCCGGCCAGCCAGCACGGTCATCGCTTCCGAGCTCGGGAACGAGCACCGCTGCCCGACCGCGATCCTCGGCGGCCAGCCAGTCCATGGCGCCCAGCGCATGGTCTGTGTCCTGGGCCAGCGCCGCGTCCGCAGCGGCCCCCAGGGCCGAACCGATCGCCACCTCGAAACCGGGTTCAACGTGCAGGGACCCGGCTACCGTGCCGGACACCCCGGGCGCCGCTCCCCCGGCAAGCTCGCCGGAGGCGTCTGCCACCGCGACCATCGGCGCCAGCGCCTCGACCCGCGAGGACAACCCGGAACGGGTGCGATCGACCGCGGACTCCCGGGCAGCGAGGTCAGCGATCCGCCCGTCAACCTCAGCCAGTTCGGCCTGCGCGGTCTCGAAGGACGTGTCGAGGTCGACCTCCCCCTCGTCGAGGCCGGCGATCGAAGCCTCCAGCGTGCGGAACTCGTGGTCTGCGCGAGTGGCCCGTTCGCGCGCGGCGCGGACCTGCTCGCGCAGGCGCTCGATCTCACCCGAGCGGGCCTCGGTGCGCGAGCGGGCGGCGTTGACCTGGCCCTGCAGGCGCACCAGTCCCTCACGCCGGTCAGCAGCAGCTCGGACCGCGGCGCGCAACTCCTGCTCGGCGGTGGCCAGGGCCGCCTCGGCCGCGGTGCGCGCGGACACCGCCAGGCTCAGGGCGTCGCGCTGCTCCTCGACGGCCCGGTTGAGGTCGGCCTCCTGGCCGCGCATCGCTCGGGCCTCGTTCTCCATCTCCTCCGGGGCCCGGCCGCGGCGCTCCTCCTCGGGCTCCGGGGCCAGGCTGCGCACCCGCTCGGCGGCCATCCCGACGGTGCCGGCCACTCGCTCGCGAAGGCCGGCGAGGGCGAACCAGGTCTCCTGCGCCGCGGTCAGCGCCGGGGCGTCGGCCAGCGCTGCAGCCTCCCGGATCGCCTCGGCGGCCTGGGCGTTGGCCAGCTCTGCCTCGACAAGCGCCCGGCGTTCCCGGATGGCCGACTCGTCGGCGATCTCCTGCTCGTACTGGGTGCTGAGTGTGGCCAGGTCATCAGCCAGGAGCCGCAGGCCGGCGTCGCGGACGTCGGCCTGCACCACGTTGGCCCGCCGGGCCACCTCCGCCTGCTTGCCCAAGGGCGTCAGCTGCCGGCGCAACTCGGTGGTGAGGTCCTGCACCCGGGTCAGGTTGGCCGACATCGCTTCAAGCTTGCGGACCGCGCGCTCCTTGCGCTTGCGGTGCTTGAGCACGCCGGCGGCCTCCTCGATGAAGCCGCGGCGCTCCTCAGGGGTGGCGTGCAGGATCTGGTCGAGCTGGCCCTGCCCGACGATCACGTGCATCTCCCGGCCGATGCCGGAGTCCGACAGCAGCTCCTGGATGTCCAGCAGCCGACAGGTCGTGCCATTGATCGCGTACTCCGAGCCACCGGAGCGGAACATCGTGCGGGTGATCTTCACCTCGGCGTAGTCGATCGGCAGCGCGCCGTCGGAGTTGTCGATCGTGAGGCTGACCTCGGCGCGGCCCAGCGGAGCCCGCCCGGAGGTGCCGGCGAAGATGACGTCCTCCATCTTGCCGCCGCGCAGGCTCTTGGCCCCCTGCTCCCCCATCACCCACGCCAGGGCGTCGACCACGTTGGACTTGCCCGAGCCGTTGGGCCCGACCACGCAGGTCACCCCCGGCTCGAGGACCAGGGTGGTCGACGAGGCGAAGGACTTGAAGCCCTTGAGGTTCAGGCTCTTGAGGTGCACGGACCGAAACCTACGCGATGCGGACCGACGGGCAGAGCAGCACACCGCGCTCAGCGCGGGGTTTCTGCCGGCTCAGAACCGCTCAGACCAGGGCAGTCTGCGACGCGGTCAGCAGTTCGAGGTCGAGCTCGGAATCGGCCAGGGGCGCGTCAAGGCCCCCTGCGCCGAGCGGCGCAGCGCCTGCCCGGAGATCGGCAAGCTCCGCCTCGAGTTCACGGACCCGGTTGCGCAGCGCCAGCAGTTCCGCCTGCGTGCGCGGATCGACTCCCCCGTACAGGCCGTAGATCGCCTTGCCCATCGCCACTCCTGAGGATCGAATCCGGAAGTCCGTGCTCAAGGTTCCCACTCGGCCTACCCGCCGGTCAAGCAGGCCGATATGTCGGGTCGATACGTCGAGCCACGCGTCGTTGCCGGCCGGTCAGCGGATGCTGAAGGACCGGAAGCCACCCTCGGCCGGACTGAACCGCGCGTCCACGAAGTCGACCTGGCCGGGCCGACGAAGCGCATCCCTGCGGCTGCCCTGCAACCAGTCCAACAGCGCCTGGCAGTCCGCCCGCGGGCCCTCAGCGACGACCAGGACAGTGTCGTCGGGGCAGTTCTCAGCCACCCCGACCAGGTCGTGGGCCATCGCCACAGCCCGGGTCCAGTACCGGAAGCCGACTCCCTGCACATAGCCGGACACGGTCGCGGTCAGCCGCACCTTGTCAGCGGGATCAGTATTGAGCTCCACGCCCCCAGTCTGCCGGGCGCGGCGCCGACTGACATCTCAGGCAGAAGTGGCTGGAGCGGTTCATGAAGCGCTCGCGCACGATCGGTGCACCGCACCGCGGGCAGGGCAGGCCGGCACGGCCGTAGACCGACAGGCCACGGCCGAAGTAGCCGCTCTGGCCGTTGACGTTCACGTAAAGGCTGTCGAAGGAGGTGCCGCCCTCGGCCAGCGAGGCCGCCATCACGGCCGTGGCCGCTTCGAGAGCCCGGACGATAACTGCCACGCTGAGCTTGTCGGCCCGTCGACGTGGATGGATCCCCGCTGCCCAGAGTGCCTCGTCGGCGTAGATGTTGCCGATCCCGGAGACGTAGGACTGGTCGAGCAGCAGTCGCTTGATCTCGACCCGGTGGCCTCGCAGAGCCCGGGCCACAGCGCGCACGTCGAAGGTTGGGTCGGTCGGGTCCGGGGCTATGCCGCGCACCGGGACGGGCACGAGCACGCCGGCACGATCCGGCACGACCGGGAAGGCACCCACCCAACCGAACGTGCGTTGGTCGACGAACCACAGCCTCCGATCACCGAGGTCCACGCTCACCCGGGCATGCCGGTGCATCGGGCCGGCTGCGGCGAGGACGAACGCATCCTCGCCCGCCACATCTCGTCCCCGCGCGGGTTCGGCGGACTCGACCCGGAACTGCCCGCTCATCCCCAGGTGCGCAGCCAGCACGAGGTCCGGGTCGTCGGTGTCCAACCAGAGGAACTTGCCGCGCCGGCCGGTGCCGGTGAACGTACGACCTGTCAGCACCGCCTCGAAATGAGCCGGCCCCTCCGGCTGGCGCCGGACCGCACGCGGGTGCAGAACCGCCACGCCGGAGATGGTGCGGCCCAGCACGTGTGCGGCGAGGCCCCGACGCACCACCTCGACCTCGGGCAGCTCGGGCATCAGGGCTCCTGGACCATCGGCGTCAGCGCGACTCGGGCAACAGCGGGGGCGGGACCCGGCACGCTCCTAGGTCGCGTGCCCGGGGAATGCCGCCAGCATCGCCTCGTACGCCGCGGCGGCCGCGATCTGCTCGGCGGCCTTCTTGGACGGCCCGGCGCCGCTACCGCTGATCGCCGGCCCGACCCTGACCACGGCGGTGAACGACTTCGCATGGTCCGGCCCGGTCGAGGAGACCTCGTACACCGGCACGCCCTCGCCCGTGCGGGCGCCGAGCTCCTGGAGCGAGGTCTTCCAGTCCAGCCCGGCCCCTCGCCCGGCCGCATCCACCATCCGTTCGTCGAGCAGGCGGTGGATCAGCGCCGCAGCCTCATCCAGGCCGAGCTCGAGGTACACGCAGCCCAGCAGCGCCTCCAGCGCGTCCGCCAGGATCGAGCTCTTGTCCCGCCCGCCGGTGGTCTGCTCACCGCGTCCGAGCAGGAGGAACTCCCCGACACCGAGTTCGCGCGCGACATCGGCCAACGTGCGGGCGTTGACAACAGCGGCCCGGTACTTGGCCAGCTTGCTCTCCGCGACATCCGGGTAATCCCGGTACAGCGAGTCGGTCACGACGATGCTCAGCACCGAGTCGCCGAGGAATTCCAGGCGCTCGTTGTGCGGCAGGCCACCGTTCTCGTAGGCGTACGAGCGGTGGGTCAGGGCATGACGAAGCGCCCCGGGGTCGATCGTGACCCCAAGGCGCTGCGCGAGGACGTCGAGATCGGCCCGTGCGTGGGACACGCAGCGATCAGACGTCGAGGATCTGGCGCTTGGCGTAGGTACCGCAGGTGGGGCACGCCGTGTGCGGGAGCTTCTGGGCCCGGCAGCGGTCGCAGGTCGCCAGGGTGATCGGAGCGGCCTTCCACTGCGAACGGCGGGCGCGCGTGTTGGAGCGGGACATCTTCCGCTTCGGAACAGCCACGTCAGTCTTCCTTCTCAGTCGTCTCGTACCCGGCGAGCCCTGCCCACCTGGTGTCGATCTGCTCGTGCCGGTGTTTCGGTTCGTCGGCCAGGCTGGCGCCGCACTGGACACACAATCCGGGGCAGTCGGCCCGACACAGGGGTGCCAGCGGGAGGGCCAGCACCACAGCATCGCGCACGACCGGGTCCAGGTCGAGGAAGTCGCCGTGCAGGACGGGCAGTTCCTCTTCCTCGGGCCCCGGCTCGTGGAGGTAGAGCTCGGTCAGCGCGACGGTCTGCTCCCATTCGATGGGCTCCAGGCACCGTGCACACTCACCACTCACGGTGACCGAAGCGGTCCCCGAGACCAGCACACCCTCCACCACCGATTCGAAGCGCAGCCCCAGCACCAGGTCGGAGCCGGGTTGCACCACCGCCACGCCACCGCCGAGGTCGGCGGGTGCGCCGACAGTGCGGTCCACCTCCATCATCGACCCTGCTCGGCGCCCCAGGTCCCGAATATCGAAGACCAGGGGGTCGCGCGGGTCGAGGTTGGACATGGACCTTCCCGATGGCATCACACGAATGGCCCCCGGTTCGAGGACCACCGCACAAGGGTAGCCCACTGCCCGCCGGGCGGGGAAATACGTGCGGAGCGCGAGCCGTGAGCAAGCCCACTGCGGCCGGTGCAGGCCCGTGGCGAGCAACTACCGGTCGTAGTCGTCCTCGGGGGCGCTGACGCCGTAGCGCTCGCGGATGCGGTCGCGCCCGCGCTGAACCGCAGCCAGGGTCTTGGTCAGGCTCGCCTCGAAGGCTGCGAACTTGTCCTCCACGTACTCGTCGATCTCCACCCGCATCTGCTCGGCCTCGGTACGCGCCTGGCCGCGGATCGTCTCCGCCTCCTCCAGGGCCACCCGGGTGATCTCGTGGCCGCTGACCAGGTGTGCCTGCTGGGCGCCAGCCTGATCGATCATGGCCTGGGCGTTCCCGCTGGCCTCGGCCAGCACCCGCTCGACCTCACGATTGGCCTCGGAGACCACCCGCTCGGCCTCCCGGTACCCCTCCTCGACCACCCCGACCCGGTCGGCGAGCAGTTCCTCGGCCTCCTGGACCGCGGCCGGCAGCATCGAGCGGATGGTGTCGAGCAGGTCGAGCACCTCGTTGCGCGGCACCACGCACTTGTCCGACATCGGCATCGCGCGAGCGGTCTCCACGATGTCGGACAGGTCATCGAGGACCGTGTAGACATCAGCAGTTCGCGGGTCGGCCGCGACCGGATCCTGGCTCATGACGCTCCTGTGCTCAGTTCGGACAACCTCGTCTGCAGCGCGGCATGCACATTGGGCGGGATGAGCCCGCTGACGTCGCCACCGTAGGTCGCGATCTCCTTGACCAACGACGAGGACAGGTAGGAGTACAGCGGGTTCGTGGTGATGAACAGGGTCTCGATGCCGGCCAGCCCGAAGTTCATCTGGGCCATCTGCAGCTCGTAGTCGAAGTCCGTGATCGCGCGCAGACCCTTGACGATCGCGCCGATCTCGTTCTCCCGGCAGTAGTCGACCAGCAGGCCATGGAAGCTGTCGATCCGGATGTTGGGCACACCGGCCAGCTCGAGGCCGAGCAGGTCGATCCGCTCCTCCACACTGAACATGGAGTTCTTCTTCTTGTTGACCAGCACCGCGACCGTGACCTCGTCGAACTGGGCTGCGGCCCGCTTGAAGACATCGATATGGCCGTGCGTGACCGGATCGAACGATCCCGGGCATACCGCTCTGCGCATCATGGGTCCTCTCCCTCGGGCGCGCCCTGACCGTACCAAAGGCAGGTCGATCCGTAGGTGCTCTGGCGCAGCGCCACGAGCCCGGATGGCCAGACGAATTCCCCGCCGCGGGTCGCACGCTCGATCATCAGGCTGGCTCCCGGCGCCAGCCAGCCCTCGGTGAGCTGGCCCAGGAGTGCCTCGACGTCTGTGGCAGTCATGGCGTACGGGGGGTCGGCCAGCACGAGGTCGAACGGGTGCGCGGGACCGGCCAGGAAGGCAGCGACCGCCCTGGCGACAACCTGGACGCCCGGGACGCCGACCGTGGCGGCGTTCGCTCGGGCAACGGCTGCCGCCGCCCTGTCGCGCTCGACGAGGACGACGCTGCTCGCCCCACGGCTCGCGGCCTCGATGCCCAGCGCCCCCGAGCCCGCGAACAGGTCCAGGACGCGGGTGCCGGCGAACCCGCCGAGGGTGTGGTCGAGGCTGGCGAACATCGCCTCGCGAACCCGGTCGGTCGTCGGCCGCGCCGCACCCGAGGGCACCGCGATCCGCCGCCCCCGGGCAACCCCGGCGATGATCCGTGTCACGTGTGGCTCCCTGTCCGGCGAAGGCACCGAACCGTCTGGCGGCTCGGTGCCGCCCAGCATCCCAGATCGGATCGGTTGGGAGCGGGCGTGTCGCGGTCAACGGGAGACCTGTTCCAGCTCACCTGAGCCGACACTGTCGACAGGTCGGGGCGCCTTCGCCCACCAGGCCAGCCCGGCCGAACGGACCACCGGGCCAGTGCGCCATGATCGAACCAGCACCGCCGAGCCAGAGGAAGGGGTGCCCCCATGAGTCGTCGACTCGCCCAGCCCTACAAGCGCCATCCAGTGACCGAGGACTACGACGCGATCGTGATCGGATCCGGGATCGGCGGCCTGGCCAGCGCGGCGATGTTGGCCAAGCACGGCGACAAGAAGGTGCTCGTCCTGGAGCGGCACTACACCCCCGGCGGCTACACGCATGTCTTCCGGCGGCCCGGCTACGACTGGGACGTCGGGGTGCACTACGTCGGCGGCATGGAGCCCGGCTCGACCGTGCGCCGACTGCTGGACGACATCAGCGACGACCAGATCCAGTGGGCCGACATGGGCGAGGTCTATGACCGGGTCATCATCGACGGAGAGCGCTACGACCTGCCCAAGGGCCGGCGGAACCTGCGCGACTACCTGGTGTCGCGGTTCCCCGCCGAGGAGGCCGGGATAGACGGGTACTTCGAGGCGGTGCACTCGGCGACCTCCGGCTCGCTGCAGTTCAATGCGGCCAAGACGCTGCCCGGGCCGATGGCCGCCGTCGCCGGGCCGCTCATGCGCCGCGACTTCCTGCGCTGGTCGGACCGGACCACGCGAGAGGTGCTCGAGGAGCTCACCGACGACCAGCGCCTGATCGGGGTCCTGACCGCCCAGTTCGGTGACTACGGGCTGCCACCCGCGCAATCGAGTTTCGCGATGCACGCCATGCTGGTCAGCCACTACTTCCGCGGCGGGTACTACCCCATCGGCGGGTCGGCGGTGTTCGCCGAGTCGATCATCCCAGTCATCGAGCGCGCCGGCGGCATGGTGCTGATCAACGCCGAGGTCCGACGTGTCGTGGTCGAGAAGGGGCGCGCGGTCGGCGTCGAGATGGCTGCCGACGGGCACGTGATCCGCGCCCCGATCGTGATCAGCGACGCGGGAGTGGCCAACACCTTCGCCCGGCTGCTCGATCGCGAGGTCGCCCAACGAGCCGGGCTGCTTGCCGACCTGACGAAGGTCACCCCCTCGATCGCGCACCTGTGCCTGTACCTCGGCTTCGAGCAGACCGCCGCGGAGCTCGACCTGCCCAAGCACAACCTCTGGATCTACCCCGACGAGGATCACGACGCGACCTTTGCCGCCGCGGTGGCGGATCCGGACGCCGAGCTGCCGATGATCTATGTGTCCTTCCCCGCGGCCAAGGACCCGGACTTCGAGCGGCGCAACCCGGGGCACGCGGCCATCGATGTCATCACGGCGGCACCCTACGAGTGGTTCGAGAAATGGGCGGGTAGCCGCTGGAAGCACCGTGCCGCGGAATACGACGCGTTCAAGGAGCGCCTCGCCGATCGCATGCTCGCGGCGCTCTACCAGGAGTTGCCGCAGCTGCGCGGCAAGGTCGCCTTCCACGAGATCTCCACGCCGCTGACCACTGAGCACTTCTCCGGCTACGCCCGCGGCGAGCTGTACGGCATCGACCACTCGCCGGCGCGGTTCCGGGCGGACTTCCTCAAGCCTGCGACGCCGATCCCGGGGCTGTACCTGACCGGGCAGGACATCGTGACCTGTGGGGTCGCCGGAGCCCTGTTCGGTGGGGTGCTGACCGCGACCACCCTCATGCGCACCACGCTGCTGCCCGCCCTGGTGGGCCCAGCCGCGAAGCGGATGATCCCGGCTCGTCTGCGCTGAGGGCCCCTCTGGTCGGACCCCCGGTTGTGGGGCGCATGTCGAGTGACTCGGCTCGGAGCGGCCCCATCGGGCGCGCGGCCGGTCCTCGTCCTGAAGCTCCGGTGGCCGCAGGCAGGACTCGGCAGAGCCGCGCGTCAGGACAGGTCAGGTCTTGTCGAGGTACTCGGCGTGTTCCTCGTCGAAGTCGCGAGCCAGGATCTCGGCGAGCGCGGGGTGATCGCAGAGATCGGGATCCTCGGCGACCAGGCGGGTCGCCTCCTCACGGGCGGCCAGGATGACGTCCTCGTGGTCGAGCACCGACAGCAGCCGCAGCGAGCGGCGCACCCCGGACTGAGCAGCGCCGAGGACATCGCCCTCCCGACGGGTCGCCAGGTCGAACCGGGACAGCTCGAACCCGTCGGTGGTGGCGGCCACGGCATCCAGCCGCTCACGTGCGGGGGTGTCCATCGGCGCCTCCGTGACCAGCAGGCAGAGTCCGGCGTGGCTGCCACGGCCCACCCGCCCGCGCAACTGGTGCAGTTGGGAGACCCCGAACCGGTCGGCGTCCAGCACGATCATCAGCGTGGCGTTGGGGATGTCGACGCCGACCTCGATCACGGTGGTGGCGACCAGGACGTCGATACCGTCGGGGCGGGTCGGGTCGACGAAGCGGGCCATGACGTCGTCCTTCTCGGCGCCGCTCAAGCGACCGGTCAGGGTGGCCAGCCGCAGGCCGCTCAACGCTCCGGCAGCCAGCTCCGGCAGGACCGTCTCCACCGCAGCACCGGGTCGGGGCGCAGTGCGCACACCGTTCCCGGTCGGGCCACCCCCACCGGAGCTCAGCGCGTCCAATCGCCCCTGGCCCGACCCTGCGAGCAGATCGTCCGCGGGCGGATCATCGTCGCCGGCCTCCACGGATGTCGCGTCGATCCGCGGGCACACCACGTACACCTGTCGCCCGGCCGACACCTCCTCGCGCGCACGCTCCCAGGCGCGGCCCAGGAACGCCGGACGCTCCTGGGCCGGCACCACATGCGTGACCAGCGGACTGCGCCCGGCCGGCAGCTCGCGCAAGGTGGAGGTCTCCAGGTCGCCGAACACGGTCATCGCGACCGTCCGTGGGATCGGCGTGGCCGTCATCACCAGGGTGTGCGCCCGCGCCGACTCGCCGGCCTTGGCGCCCAACGCGGCCCGCTGCTCGACGCCGAACCGGTGCTGCTCGTCGACGACCACCAGGCCCAGGTCGGCGAACTGCACCCGCTCCTCGAGCAGGGCATGGGTCCCGACCACGATCCCCGCACTCCCGCTTGCCGCGTCCAGCAGCGCCGCCCGACGCGCCGCGGCGCCCAGCGACCCGGTGATCAGCGCCACCCGGGTGCCCTCCGCGGAGCCACCGAGCATCCCGCCCTGGGCGAGCGGACCAAGCAGGGCAGCGATGCTCCGGGCGTGCTGCCCGGCCAGCACCTCGGTGGGGGCCAGCAACGCGGCCTGCCCACCGGAGTCGATCACCCGCAGCATCGCGCGCAGCGCCACCACCGTCTTGCCCGAACCCACCTCACCCTGCAGCAGGCGGTGCATGGGATGGCTGCCGGCCAGTTCGGCATCGAGCACCTCCCCCACTGATCGCTGCCCGTCGGTGAGGGTGAACGGCAGGGCTGCGTCGAACGCGTCCCGCAGGCCGCCCGAGAGCCCGGGCCGGGGCGTCGCGGGTGCAGCCAGGGCCGCTGCCCTGCGTTGCGCCAGGACCACCTGCACCCCGAAGGCCTCGTCCCAGCGCAGCCTGTGCTGCGCCTGGGTCACCTGGCGGCGGTCCACCGGTCGGTGTATCCACTCCAGGGCGGTGCGTTGATCGATCACCCCGGCCCGAGCGCGCAGGTCCTCGTCGAGCGGGTCAGGCCAGTCGTCGGCGATCGGCAGGGCGGTCTGCACGGCCTTGGCGATGTCCCAGCTGTTGACCTTCTCGCCCGCCGGGTAGACCGGGATCAGCCGACCCGCGTACTCCGCGGCCGCCTCGTCGGCGCCCTGCTCGTCGACGAACTCCTTCTCCGGGTGCAGCAGCTGGCGCTGGCCCTTGAACAGCCCCACGGTCCCGGCGAACAGCCCGAGCCGGCCGACGCGGAAGTCTCGTTCGATCCAGTCCTGGTTGAAGTACGTCAGCGTGAGCTGGCCGGTGCCGTCGCTGACCGCGACCTCGGTGATGCTGCGCCTGCGCCGCTGACCGGGCCGGTTCGGCAGCGGCCGGGAGTTGACCGAGGCCACCCGGGCCAGGACGGTCACCCGCTCGCCGACCTTCAGCGCGCCGAGGTCAGTCAGCTCGCCGCGTGCGACGTAGCGGCGTGGGTAGTGCGCGAGCAACTCCTGCACCGTGGTGATGCCCAGCGTCGCCAGCCGCTTGACGCCCAGGCCACCAACGGCGCCGACCAGCTTCGTCACCGACGCCCCACCTACTCCACCCCGATGATCGCGTGCCAACGGGGCTGGCCACCCTCGTAGCCCACGACCTCGACCCCGGGGTGGGTGCGCTCGACCCAGGACTCGATCCGCTCGAGGAGGTCCTCGGGCGTGTCCAGGCCCAGTACGACGGTCACCAGTTCCGCGCCACCGCGGCCCAGCATCCGGGTCAGGACTTGTTGCGCGACCTCGTGCACATCGGTGCCGATCGCCACGATGTCCCCGCCGACCACACCGAGCTCGTCGCCGATCCTGCAGGTGCCCGCGGAGGTCAACGCCTCGCGAACCGCGGTCGTCAGCCCTGCGTACTGGGTGGCCGACGAGGCCCGGGTCATGGCCACGACGTCGTCGTCGAAGTCCTCGGAGGGGTTGTGCACGGCCACCGCCGACAGCGACTGCACGATCGACCGGGTCGGGATGACAGCAACCCGGTGACCGCTGTCGCGCGCGGCCAGCGACGCGGCCTCCGCGACCGGCAGGGAGTCCTTGTCCCCGGGCAGCAGGACGACCTCGCGGGCGCCGCTCGCCTCGATACCGGACAGCATCTCCGCGGTGGAGGGTCGCCCCAGCTCGGGAGCCCGCACCACGGTGACTCCGCTCGCCTCGAGCAGGTCGGCCACCCCGGATCCGTGCGCGACCACGACCAGCGCCCGCCCGGTCGGCTGAGCGCCGGCATCCACCACCGCAGCCAAGTAGGTGATCCGGATCCGGTAGGGCGCCCCGACGGACATCCCCGCCTCGATCGCGGCCCCGGCGTCGTCGACATGGACGTGCACGTTCCACAGTCCCTCACCGCCGACGACGACCAACGAGTCACCGAGCCCGGCCAGCCGCGCCTTGAACCCCGGCACGGACGCGTCAGGGGCGTCGATCAGGTACATGACCTCGTAGGCCGGGCCCCCATACCCGTGCAGCATGTCCTCCGGCGAGGTCAGCGAGTCCGGCTGCGGCGCCAGCCGCGCGAACTCCGGCAGGTCGCGGCGTACCCCGGTGACCACCTCCAGCAGGGAGTCGGTCAGGACCACGAACCCACGCCCGCCCGCGTCGACCACGCCGGCGCGGCGCAGGGCCTCCAGTTGCTCAGTGGTCTCCGACAGGGCGGTTCGGGCAGCTTCCGCCGCGGCCTGGGTCACCGCCAGCAGGTCGCCGCCGGTCTCCTGCGCGGCAGCCTCGGCGGCTTCAGCGGCCACGCGCGCCACGGTGAGGATCGTGCCCTCCTTGGGAGTGGACACCGCGCTGTACGCGGCTGCCGAGGCCCCCCGCAGCGCCTCGGCCAGCAACTGGCCGTCCATGCGCCGGTCTGGGTTGCGGGCCCGCACCGCGGACATCCCGCGCACGATCTCGCTGAGGATGACCCCGGAGTTGCCGCGGGCGCCGAGCAGCATGCCCCGGGCCAGGGCCGACATCTGCTCGTTGCCCGGTTTCGGATCCACAGGCGCCGACACCTTCATGGCCTCCACGCCGGCCTCCAGCGTGAGGTACATGTTCGTGCCGGTGTCGCCGTCGGGGACGGGGAAGACGTTCAGGGCGTCGATGGCCCTGCGGTGGGTCTTCAGCCCGTCGAGTGCGACCACCGCCCACTGGGCGAGCGTGGCCGTCTCAAGCACGGTGTGCATTTTCCTCCTCCGGGTCGCGGCCTAGGCTAGTGGGGCGAACCCCTCGGCGCCGGGTGCACGGGTCCCTGGCCCGAGCCGAGGCCGCGATTTGGGTGCCACGAGCCGGTTCGGATAACATTGGCCCGCATATGGCTGCCGGCGTCCGGCCCGCAGCACTTGGACCCACCCCCCTGGAACTGGAGTACGCAATGGCTGCCAACTGCGACGTCTGCGGCAAGGGCCCCGGTTTCGGCCACAGCATCTCGCACTCCCACCGGCGCACCAAGCGGCGCTGGAACCCCAACATCCAGTCGGTGCGCACCGTCACCGGCGGGACGCCCAAGCGGGTCAAGGTGTGCACCTCGTGCCTGAAGGCCGGCAAGGTCACGCGCGCCTGATCACAGCAGCGAGCAGGGCCCCGGATCCCCTCGTGGGACCGGGGCCCTGTCATGCGCGGGCCCGTCATGTGGGCGCCGGACCTAGCGCAGCACAGGTCAGTACGACGCCACGGCGGCAGGACCGCGTACGCCGCCGTCGGGGCACATGGTCTATTCGGGCACATGGTCTATTCGGGCACGTGGTCCAACCGGGCACGTGGTCCAACCGGGCACGTGGTCCAGCCGGGCACGTGGTCCAGCCGGGCACGTGGTCCAGCCGGGCACGTGGTCTATCCGGTGAAGTGGTCGTGCCCGCCGGAGACGCGGGGCACCCGACCGCCCACCGTGACGCCCGGCGCCTCGAGCACCTCCACGTCCTCAACCT
The DNA here is from genome assembly GCA_963781015.1 of uncultured Actinomycetes bacterium. Classification (GTDB taxonomy): domain Bacteria; phylum Actinomycetota; class Actinomycetes; order S36-B12; family CAIYMF01; genus Prado023. The sequence continues at coordinate 247,250 of CAWAEB010000013.1, forward strand.
CAGCAACAGTCCCGATCGCGGTGAAGCCCTCAGGCAGTTCCACGTCCGCAGGGAAGGTGGCGGCGACGGCGTGGTCCTCGCCGCCGGTGAGGACCCAGACCAGCGGGTCTGCGTTGAACGCAGCGGCTGCGTCGGCGACCGGCTCGTCCACTGCGAGAAGGGTGGGGTCGATCTCGATCGCCACCATGGACGCCCGCGCGATGTGGCCGAGGTCCGCGACCAGGCCGTCGCTGACATCGATCATCGAGGTCGCTGCGCCACGTGCCGCGGCAGCTGCCGAATAGGGTGGCTCGGGCCGGCGGTGTGCGTCGACGAGCGCTCGCGGGGTGCGGAAGCCTCGGGACAGGATCGACAGGCCAGCGGCCGCCCAGCCCAACCGACCAGCCACGGCCACCACGTCGCCGGCGGCCGCGCCACTGCGCAGGACCGGGGTGGTGCCCGTCAACTCGCCCAGCGCACTGATCGAGATCACGACCCGGTCGCTGCGAACCAGGTCGCCACCGACGATGGTCGCTCCCTGATCCTCGGCCTCGGCGCGCAGCCCTGCGTAGAGCTCGGTGACCCACGCCACCGGCAGATCCGCGGGCAGGCCCAGCGCGACGACGAGTGTGGTTGCCCGGGCGCCCATCACCGCGATGTCGATCAGGTTCTGGGCCGCAGCCCGGGCCCCGATGTCGGCAGCGGTGGACCAGTCGCGACGGAAGTGCCGACCCTCGACCAGCATGTCCGTGCTGACAACGAGTCGGCCACCGGACATCTCGACGACGGCGGCGTCGTCACCGATACCGACCTGGACGCCCGCGCTGTCGTGTCCGGCCATGGCAGCCTCGATCCGAGCGATCAGGCCGAACTCCCCCACGTCGCTGATCAGTTCACCCGTGCCGGTCATGACTGTCCTCCACCTTCGCCACCCGCCCCGCCGTCAAGGGCGCCACGCTAGTCTGAATCCAGCGCTGCCCGGTACTCGGGTGGCCCCGACGGAAGGCCCGCATGATGGTGCATGCCTACATCCTGATCCAGACCGAGGTGGGCAAGGCGCCGTCGGTGGTGGCTGAGGTCGGCTCAATCGACGGCGTGACCGTGGCCCACGACGTGACCGGGCCCTACGACGTGATCGTCCAGGCCCAGGCCAGTTCGATCGATGACCTCGGCCGCCTGGTCGTGGCCAGCATCCAGAAGGTCACGGGGATCACGCGAACCCTGACCTGCCCAGTGGTCAACCTCTGAGCCGTCATCGGCTGCCGCGTGACCTGGCAGCTGTCCCGATCCTGGCCGCCGGTTGCGCTGTGGCGCTGATCGGTTGTGCCGCCCGGCCCGTGGCGGTCGAGCCACCCGACAGCCCGGACGCGGTGGCCAGCGCCGCCTGCGCCGCGTTCAGTGCTGCGCTGCCTGCGGAACTGTCCACCGTCGGCGAACGCCGTGACGTGACACCCGAGTCCCCGCTGACCGCCGCCTACGGCGACCCGCCGGTCGGAGTGCGCTGTGGAGTCCCCGAGCCGGCCGGACTGGCTGCCGACGCCCTGCTGATCACCGTGGACGATATCGACTGGTTCGCTCAGGAGCTGTCTGCTGGCTGGCGGCTCACCACCGTGGGGCGGGTGGCGGCGGTGGAGATCACCGTCGATGAGGTGCACGGACCTGCACCGTCGGTCGCTGCGGACCTCAGCCCGGCCATCGCCGCGACCATCCCCGCTGCGGGCTGAGGTTCGTTCGTCGGCCGACGGAACTCAGATCCCCGTGGTGCTGCGCGGGTAAGCTGCTGCCGGGTCAGTGACGACGTTGACCAGGTAGGGCACCCCCGAGGCGTAGGCGCGATCCAGCGCGGGGCCGATCTGCTCCGGGTCGGTGACCTGCTCACCGGCGCCGCCCAGGGCAGTGACGATCTCGTCGTAGCGGGTCGCTGGGTTCAGCTCGGTGGCAACGCCGTAGCCGTGCAGCATCTGCATCGGGCCGCGCTCCAGCCCCCAGCCGGAGTTGTTGCCCATGACCATGACGACCGGCAGGTCCATGCGCACGAGGGTGTCGACGTCCATCAGGGAGAACCCAGCCGCACCGTCGCCGAGCAGGAGGGTCACCTGCGCCGAGGGCCGGGCGATCCGAGCCCCGATCGCGTAGCCCAGGCCGGTGCCCAGACAGCCGAACGGGCCGGGGTCCAGCCAGCCACCGGGTTGACCGGGTTCGACGAACTTCCCGGCGAAGGACACGAAGTCGCCACCATCGCCGATCGTGATCGCGTCGTCGGCCAGCCGTGGCAGCAGCTCGCCGTAGATCCGGGCCGGATGGATCGGGGACGCCGTGCTGCGCAGCAGGGCATCGTCGCGGGTCCGGGCGGCGAGGTCCGCCGCACGCAGGCCCGCAGCCCAGTCGGCGGGTGCGCGGGTGCCGGTTGACCTCAGTCGGTCAGCGAGTCCGCGCAGGACCAGCGACAGGTCCCCGGCAACCGCGACCTCGACGGTGGCTGGGCTGCGCGGGTCCGGGGCGTCGGTCAGGTGGATGACCTTCGCCGGCGCAGCGGGGCTGCCGAACGTGCCGTACCCGAGCCGGAAGTCCAGCGTGGCCCCGACGACCACCACGACATCGGCGCCGGCGAACGCAGCCGCGCGGGCGCGGGTGATGAGGTTCGGATGGCCCGGGTGCAGCAGCCCTCGACCCAGACCGTTGGGGACCGTGGGCAGGTCGAACTCGGCCACCAACTCGGCGGCCGCAGTCTCGGCGTGGTCGGCCCACACCCCGCTGGACAGCACCAGGACCGGCGCGGACGCCCCGGCCAGCATTGCGGCGGCGCGGTCGAGGGCATCGGGATCGGGCGTGCGCTCGGCACCCGGGGCGACGGCCGGTGCCGGCGTGGTGGCCGGGAAGTAGAACCGGTCCATCGGGATGTCGAGGAACACCGGGCCCCGGTGCGGCGTGTTGGCCAGGTCGAAGGCCGCCGACGTCCGGGCACCCACCTGGGTCGGGTCCTTCTCGGTCCAGGCAGCCTTGGTCACCGCACCGACCAGCGCCGGATGATCGAACTCCTGCAGCGATCCCGAGCCCCACCGCGCTTCCGGGGCCCGTCCGCCGAGCACCACCATGGGGGCGTTGTTGAACAGCCCGGAGGCCAGCGCGGAGACCGCGTTGGTCACGCCCGGACCGGCGGTGACCGCGGCGAAACCAGGGGTTCGCGTCAACCGCCCGGTCGCCTCAGCCGCGAAGACGGCGGTTGCCTCGTGGCGGACGTCGATCAGTCGCAGTGCCCCGTCGCGGGCGGCAGCCATTGCGTCGGGCGCCGCGGCGAACCCCTCGCGACCGCCGACAGCCGCGTCGTACACCGGGAAGATGTGGGCGCCGGAGAGCGTGAACAACGTGCGGACGCCGTGCGCCCGCGCGGCCGCGACGACGTGGTGGCCCCCGTGGCCGGAGATCTCGGATTGCGTCATGTCCCGATGCTCGCATCACCGGCCGCGCACCCGCCTACCGGGGCACCGGCCGCGCTTCCGCTCGCAGCCATGCCCCGCCGCCGCCACTCCTCGTGGGCCCGCCGGAGGGGTCAGACCGGGTCGGCTCCGATCCGCCAGAGCAGGCCCCAGCCGGTCTCCGCGGGCGCCTCGGCGGGCCGCTTCTCGCGGCCGACGAGCCGGTACCCGCAGCGCCGCGGGATCGCCGCACTGCGGGTGTTGGCCACGTCGTGGCGGATCTCGACGTGGCTGGTCCCGGGCAGGTCCAGCAGCGCGGAGGTCAGCGCAGCCACCACCATCGTCATGGTCCCGTGGCCCTGTGCGTCGGCGCGCAGCCAGTAGCCGATCTCCAGACCGTCCGGGGCGCCGCGCCGGTGTGCACCGGTACCACCCACGACCCGGCCGTCGCGCCAGATCCCGTACACCGCATCGCCGCCGTCGCGCCGCGCGGACTCCCATCCGGTCACCAACGCCATCCGCGCCTCATCGGTCAGCGGCTCGTTGGCGATCCAGGGCAGGAAGGGGCGCAGGTGCTCGATGCTCGCCTCGATCGCGTCGGCCATCGCGGGCACATCGCGCTCGCACCAGGTGCGCACCTCGATCCCCGCGACCGGTACCTCGATCGATTCCGGCAGCGGTCCCGTGGTCATCGCAGCCGGGCTCATCGCAGCCCGGTCCCCCGCCGCAGCGCATCGGAGATCAAGTGGTCGATCAGCTCCGGGTAGGTCATATCGCTGGCCTGCCACATGCGCGGGAACATCGAGATGGAGGTGAACCCGGGCATCGTGTTGACCTCGTTGACGATCGCCCGACCCTCGGGCGTCACGAAGAAGTCGACCCGGGCCAGGCCCTCGCAGGTCAGCGCCTCGAATGCCGCCACGGACTGGGCCTGGATCGAGGCCACCACCTCTGCGGGGAGGTCCGCCGGCACGATCAGGTCGACGGCATCGTCGAGGTACTTGGCGTCGAAGTCATAGAAGTCGTGCCCCGCGCGGACGACGATCTCGGCCGGCACGCTGGCCCACGGGCCGTCAGCACTGTCCAGGACACCGCACTCGATCTCACGCACCCCGAGCAGCCCGGCCTCGACGATGATCCGGGGGTCGTGGGCCCGGGCGGCCTCGATCGCCGCCGCCAGCTCCGACGAGTCGGTCACCCGGGAGATCCCGACACTGGACCCGGCCCGGGCCGGCTTGACGAAGACCGGCAACCCCAACGTCGCCAACCGAGCGAGGACCGCATCGGGGTCCGCGTCCCACGCAGTGGCGGTGACCATCTGGTAGGGCCCGACCTCGAGGCCACCAGCAGCCAGCACCGCCTTCATGTGCCCCTTGTCCATGGCGGCCGCTGAGGCGAACACGCCCGAGCCGACGTACGGGATGCCCGCGAGTTCGAGCAGGCCCTGGATCGTGCCGTCCTCGCCCCACGGGCCGTGCAGCACCGGGAAGACCACGTCGACGTCATGGAGGACCTGCGCAGCCTGGTCCGCGGGCCGCACGTCCAACGTCCGGTGCGTCGGGTCTGCGGGCAGCACCACGTGCGAGCCGGAGGCGTCCACGGCGGGCAGCTGCCCATCGGTGATCCGCAACCGTGCAGGCTCGTCGCGCTCGACCACCCAGCGGCCGTCGGGGGTGATGCCGATCGGGACCACCTCGTAGCGCGCGCGATCCATCGCGCTGAGCACGCTCCCGGCGCTGATGCAGGAGATCGCATGCTCACTGCTGCGCCCACCGAACACCACCGCAACCCGGACCCGTCGCTGCTCATCCACGGCCACGACCCTAACCGCGCGGCGCCGGTAGGCTGCGATGACATGGCCGACGAACATGCCCCGACAGCCCACGACGTCGCACCCCGGGGCCATTCGGGCAGCCTGGCCCCGGCCAGTCTCGCGGTCTGCGCCGGACGACCGGCCCGCGAGCCTGGTGCGCCGCTGAACGCCCCGCCCGTGTTCAGCTCGACCTTCGCCGCCGGGGGCGAGGTCTCCTACGCCCGGGTGGGCAACCCGACCTGGACCGCACTTGAGGAGGTACTGGCCGCGCTGGAGGGCCCCGGGAGCCGGGCGCTGACCTTCGCCAGTGGAATGGCCGCGATCACCGCGGTCGCCGACCTGGCCCCGGTCGGAGCAACCGTCGTGGGCCAGTCGGTTGCCTACAGCGGCACGCGTACCCAGTTGGCGCGCTGGTCGGCCTCCGGTCGGATCGCCCTGCGCGAGGTGCCGACGCGCACCCAGGACCTGGTCACCGCTGCAGCGGGCGCCGCCCTCGTCTGGGTGGAGACCCCCACCAACCCCACGCTCGAGGTGGTCGATATCGCCGCGATCAGCCGAGCCGCGCGTGACGCCGGCGCGCTGCTGGTGGTCGACTCCACGTTCGCCACCCCCCTGGGCAGCACCCCCTCGACCTCGGCGCGCACATCGTGGTGCACAGTGCGACGAAGTACCTCGCCGGGCACTCCGACGTGCTGCTCGGGGCGGTGGTCGTACGAGACGCCGACCTGGCCGAGCGGATCGGCCGCAACCGCACCCTCGGCGGGGCCATCCCCGGGCCGATGGAGGCCTGGATCGCCCTTCGCGGTCTGCGCACGTTCCCGCTGCGCTGGGAGCGTGCCTGCACCAGCGCCGCCGAACTGGCTCGACGGTGCGCCGCACATCCAGCGGTGGCTCGGGTGCGCTACCTCGGCCTCCCGGAGGATCCCGGACACCCGCTGGCCAGCACGCAGATGAACTCCTTCGGGGCGATCGTCAGCCTGGAGCTCCACGGGGGCGCCGAGGCTGCCGACTCAGTGGCTGCAGCCACGTCGCTCTGGGTGCACGCGACCAGCCTCGGCGGGGTCGAGTCGACGCTGGAGCGCCGCCGCCGCTGGCCCGAGGAGAGCGCGGACGTACCCGAGGGACTGCTACGCCTGTCCGTCGGCATCGAGGACGTCGAGGACCTGTGGACCGACCTGCGCGCGGCCCTTGACGCGGCCAGCTGAGCGGGCTCCGCGATCCGCAGCACTTGGGGACCCGGTGGACGTACCAGCCCGCGAATTGGCTGATCCGGACATCGCCCGGCCCCCCGCGGACACAGAGGCCCGGATCAGACGTGCACGTGTCCGGATCAGACAATCGGGCATCCGCCCTGCTGCGCGCAGCAGGCCTCAGTCCGCGCCCATCTCCGGCTTCGTCTGGCGGCCCATCAGCGCCCCGAGCATGTCAGCAGGCGACATCGCGTTGTGCACCACTTCGACCACCTGCTCGGTGATCGGCATGTCCACGCCGTGCGAGCGGCCGAGTTCGAGGATCGGCAGGCATGACTTCACGCCCTCGCAGGTCTGCTTCGTGACCTCGATGGTCTCGTCCATGGTCAGGCCCTTGCCGAGGTTCTCGCCGAAGGTGCGGTTGCGCGACAGTGGCGAGGAGCAGGTGGCGATCAGGTCACCCATGCCGGCCAGGCCCAGGAACGTCATCGGGTTGGCACCCAGCGCCACCCCCAGGCGTGACATCTCGGCCAGCCCACGGGTGATCAGGGAGGCCTGCGAGTTGGCGCCGTAGCCCAGCCCCACGGCCATCCCGTTGGCCAGCGCGATGACGTTCTTCACCGAGCCACCGATCTCGGCACCGACGACGTCGGTGGTCCAGTAGGGCCGGAAGTAGTTGGTGGTGCAGGCGTCCTGCAACCGCTTGGCCGACTCCTCGTCCGGGCAGGCCACCGTGGTGGCGGCCGGCGCCCGCTGGGCGATCTCCCGAGCGAGGTTCGGCCCGGACACGACAGCCACCCGCTCGGACGGGATGCCACCGTCCTCGGAGATGATCTGGCTCATCCGGCGCATCGTGCCCAGCTCAATGCCCTTCATCAGCGACACGACCACGGCGTCGGGCTCCATCAGCTCGCGCCAGGCCTGCAGGTTCATCGCCAGGGTCTGGGCCGGGATCGCCAGGATCACCAGCGAGGCGCCGGCGAGAGCCTCGGCAGGGTCGCCGGTGGCCCGCATCTGCTCGGGCAGGGCGATCCCCGGGTGGAACATCTCGTTGGTGTGCGTGGTGTTGATCGACTCCTGGACCTCTGGTTCCCGGGCCCACAGCACGACGTCGCCGCCTGCATCGCAGAGGACCATCCCGAATCCGGTGCCCCATGATCCGGCGCCCATGACCGCTACTCGTGCCATCAGTTCTCCTCCTCGGTAGCCCGGGCCTGGTTGCGCTGTTCGGCGACCCAGTCCAGTCGTTGTGCCGGGGGAACCTCTCCCCGGATGTCGGCCAGGAGCGCCGTGATCGCGTCCATCAGCCGGTCGGTGCCCTGCTTGAGCAGGGCCCTGGTGATCAGTCGGTCGCGCAGGTCGTCGACGTCAACCGGCGGACCGGCAGTGACCTGCAGGAGCTTGGGCGGCAACAGCCGCATCTGCTTCGAGTACGGGGCCATCACCTTGTGGGCGCCCCACTGCGCCACAGGGATCAGCGGTGCTCCGGTATCCAGCGCCAGTCGCAGCGCCCCCGTCCGGCCACTCATCGGCCAGATGTCGGGGTCCCGGGTGATCGTCCCCTCCGGGTACATCACGACGCACCCGCCAGCGCGGATCGCCGTCTCGGCCGCAGCCAGCGCGATGTGCGGGTCCTTGTCCCGGGTCACCGGGATCTGGCCGGTGCTGCTCAAGAGCTGGCCGACCATGGGTACGTCGAAGACCGCCTGCTTGCCCATGAACTGTGGCGGGCGGCCGCTGTCGTGCAGGAAGTGCGCCATGACGAGCGGGTCGAAGAACGAGATGTGGTTCGGGGCCACCACGATGCCCTGGCCGTGCGCGCCGAGGTGCGCCTGCCCGTGCCAGTCCCGGCGGGTCAGGGCCATCATCCACGGCCACAGCAGGACCTCGGCCGTGCGGTACCCGACACCCAGGCGCATGGAGAGCGTCTTGGTACCCACATCCACCTCCTCGACCCTCAGAAGCCGCCACCGTATACCGCCCGGGCGGGCCAGCGCGGGATCTCAGGAATTGGCGCAGCCCTCAGCAACGGCACTCGGTCCACTGCCTCAGAGCACGCAGAGCACCCGGTCGCGCACCTCGTCGACGCTGCCCATGCCGTCGACCCGCACCAGCAGCCCACGATCCTGGTAGACCCGGGTGAGCGGCTCGGTCTGCTCGGCGTACACCTGCATCCGGTGCCGGATCACCTCCTCGGTGTCATCGGCGCGACCCTGGGCCTGGGCTCGCGCAAGCAGGCGGGCGACAACCTCGTCGTTGTCCACGGTCAGCTCGACTGCCCGGTCCAGCGCGATGCCCGTCTCGGCGAGGGCTCGGTCAAGAACTCCTACCTGCTCCAGCGTGCGCGGGTACCCGTCGAGCAGGAACCCGTCCGCGGCATCGGGCTGCGCGAGGCGGTCGCGGACCATGGCGTTGGTGATCCGGTCGGGCACGTAGGACCCCGACTCCATGAACATTCCCGCCGCGATCCCCAGCGGCGACACCGCAGCCAGATGCCCGCGGAACAGCTCACCGGTGGACACGTGCGGGATGCCCAGTCGGGCACACACCTGTTCAGCCTGGGTTCCCTTGCCACTTCCGGGCGGACCCATCAGGACCATGCGCACATGACCACCTCGCTGTCGATTCTCGCCCCGCTGGGCGGCACGGTATCCGGGTGGGCGTTGCCATGGCACCGCGGGCAGGCGGGAAGAGCACGTCGGGGCCCGCTGGGCCCGGGTGTCATCTCGCCGTCCGATGCGTGTCCGTCACATGATCGGCGCAGGCGCCGCGGGAGCGGCCGCGGGGGCGGCCTTCTTCGCCCTCGTGGCGGCTGGGGCAGCAGCCTTGGCCGGTGCCTCCGCCGGAGCCTTCTTGGCTGCCGGAGCCTTCTTCGCTGCGGGAGCCTTCTTCGCGGCCGAAGCCCTCTTGGCTGCGGGGGCCTTCTTCGCGACCGAAGCCTTCTTGGCTGCGGGGGCCTTCTTCGCCGGCACGGCCTTGCGGACGGCCCCCTCGACCGTCTTCTCAGCCGCAGCGGCCACGTCCATCGCAGAAGCAGCGACCCCAGAGGCGCGATCAGTGGCCCGCTTGGCCGTCTCGCTGACCTTGGCCAATGCCTCGGCCGGCAGGTCGCCATTCACTGAGGCCTTGAAGTCCCCGCCCGGACGGAACCGGGGCACCGCAGTGGCCATCTTGCGGATCGCCTCGCCGGTGGAGGGCGCCCGATACGTGCGGGCGGCCCGCTCGGCGCGCTCGAAGACGCCGAACCCACTGATGGACACCTTCTGGCCCTTGGCGACCGTTTCGGTGATGGCGTCGACAACCGCTTGGACAGCCTCGGACGCCTCCTTCTTGCTGGTGTCGATGCGGGCTGCCACGACGTCGATCAGCTCAGCCTTGTTCATAGCCGGTTCCCTCCACGGATCACACCGGCGCGGTGCCGGTGCGGAGTCTGAAAGTTCAGGCGCAGGCTACTCCCGCACGCCGCAGGCGCGCTAGGCGGTAGTGGGTGCGAACGCGGGTCGGGAAGCCTCGAAACTCCCGATCAGGTCCGCACTTTGCAACGTGATGCCCACGTCGTCCAGGCCCTCGAGCAACCGCCAGCGCACGTAGTCATCGATCTCGAAGGGCGCCACGACGTCGGCGAACGTGATCGTGCGCGCCGGCAGGTCCACGGTGACCAGCAGTCCCGGGTCCGACTCGGTTGCGGCCCAGAGCGCCTCGACGATCGACTGGTCCACCACGGCAGTCAGCAGTCCGCCCTTGCCGGAGTTGCCGCGGAAGATGTCGGCGAACCGCGAGGAGATGACCACCTGGAAGCCGTAGTCCTGCAACGCCCACACGGCATGCTCGCGTGAGGATCCAGTGCCGAAGTCCGGGCCCGCGACCAGGATGCTGGCCCCCGCGCGGGCGGGGTCGTTGAGGATGAACTCCGGATCGGTCCGCCAGGCGGCGAACAGGGCGTCCTCGTAGCCGTGGCGGGTGATCCGCTTGAGGTACTTGGCCGGGATGATCTGGTCGGTGTCGACGTTGCTGGCCCGCAGCGGGAGCGCGGTGCCGGTGTGCACTGTGAAGGCGTCCATGTCGTGTCCTCGGATCTGGGTGGTCTCGGGGCGGGGTCAGGCCAGGTCAGCCGGTGAGCTGAGCGTGCCGCGTACGGCTGTGGCTGCGGCAACCTGCGGGCTGACCAGGTGGGTGCGCCCACCCGGGCCCTGCCGGCCCTCGAAGTTGCGGTTGGAGGTCGAGGCGCTGCGCTCCTGCGGGGCCAACGTGTCCGGATTCATGCCCAAGCACATCGAGCAGCCCGCCTCGCGCCATTCGGCCCCGGCGTCGGTGAAGACCTTGTCCAGGCCCTCGGCCATCGCGGCCAGGCGGACCCGGACCGAGCCCGGCACGACCAGCATGCGCACGCCCTCGGCGACCCGGTGCCCGCTCAGGACCTCCGCGGCCGCGCGCAGGTCCTCGATCCGGCCGTTGGTGCACGAGCCCAGGAACACGGTGTCCACCGCGATCTCACGCATCGGGGTGCCGGCGGTCAGGCCCATGTAGGCCAGCGCCTTGGCGGCGGCGGCCTGGTCGCTGGGGTCGGCGAAGTCCGCCGGTGCCGGCACAGTGGCAGACAGCGGCACGCCCTGACCGGGGTTGGTCCCCCAGGTGACGAATGGGCTCAGCTCGCTGGCGTCGATGACGACCTCGGCGTCGAACTGGGCGTCGTCGTCGGTGGCCAAGGTGCGCCAGTACGCGACGGCGTCGTTCCAGTCCTGACCGGTCGGCGCCTTGTCGCGGCCCTCGATGTAGTCGAACGTGGTCTGGTCCGGGGCGATCATGCCCGCACGGGCACCTGCCTCGATCGACATGTTGCAGATCGTCATCCGGCCCTCCACGCTCAGCGCCCGGATCGCCTCGCCGCGGTACTCCAGGACGTAGCCCTGCCCACCGCCGGTGCCGATCCGCGCGATGACGGCCAGGATCAGGTCCTTGGCGGTGACCCCCTCGGGCAGCCGGCCCTCGACGGTGATCGCCATGGTCTTGAACGGCTTGAGCGGCAGGGTCTGGGTGGCCAGGACGTGCTCGACCTCAGAGGTCCCGATGCCGAAGGCCAGCGCCCCGAAGGCGCCGTGGGTGGAGGTGTGCGAGTCGCCGCACACCACGGTCATGCCGGGCTGGGTGAGGCCCAGTTGCGGGCCGACGACGTGCACGATGCCCTGCTCGGCGCTGCCCAGCGAGTAGATCGGCACCCCGAACTCGGCAGCGTTGGCACGCAGCGCGTCGACCTGGGCGCGCGAGACCGGGTCGGCGATCGGCTTGTTGATGTCGATCGTCGGGACATTGTGGTCCTCGGTGGCCAGCGTCAGGTCCGGCCGACGCACCGGGCGCCCGGCGGCCCGCAGGCCGTCGAATGCCTGCGGGCTGGTCACCTCGTGGATCAGGTGCAGGTCGATGTAGAGCAGGTCGGGCTCCCCGGGCGCGCTGCGCACCACGTGCGCATCCCATACCTTCTCCGCCAGCGTGCGACCCATCTCCGACTCCGTCCCCTGCAGTTGACGTCTCATATATTGAAACGGCAGTATCACCTTATGGACGAAGCATACGCCAGTGGTGTGGGTGTCATCGACAAGGTTGCCATGCTGCTCGACGCCCTTGAGGGCGGACCCCTGTCCCTGGCCGGGCTGGTGGCCGCCACCGGACTGGCCCGACCGACCGCGCACCGGCTCGCTACCGCGCTGGAGCATCATCGGCTGATCGCCCGCGACATCTCGGGACGGTTCGTCCTCGGGCCGCGGCTGCCCGAGCTCGCCGCAGCGGCTGGTCAGGACCGCCTGGTCGCTGCCGCCGGACCGGCGCTCGCAACGCTGCGCGAGGCGACCGGGGAGAGCGCGCAGCTCTACCGCCGTCAGGGCGACCGCCGGATCTGCGTGGCCGCTGCGGAGCGGTTGACCGGGCTGCGCGACACGGTCCCGGTCGGGTCGGTGCTGACCATGCATGCCGGCTCCGCCGCGCAGGTCCTGCTGGCCTGGGAGGACCCCGACCGAATCCACCTCGGACTTCGCGACTCGACCTTCACCGCCGCGACCCTGGCCGGGGTTCGCCGGCGGGGGTGGGCGCAGAGCGTGGCTGAGCGCGAGCAGGGCGTGGCCTCGGTCAGCGCCCCGGTGCGCGGGCCGTCGAACAAGGTGATCGCCGCGGTGTCGGTCTCCGGCCCACTGGACCGGATGGGTCGGGTGCCCGGTCGGCTGCACTCGAATGCGGTCCTGGGCGCGGCGGCGCGGCTGACCGAGGCACTGCGCCGGGACTGAGACGTCGCCGGGGGCGACCCTCGCCGCGGTGTGCGACCGGTGTGCGACCGTGGCACGGGCATGAGCTGGTCGCGTCGGCCACCGTGCCGTCAGACAGTAGGAGGGACCCCCCACCAGCGGTGGGAGGTCCCCCTTCGCGTAGCCCCGACGGGATTCGAACCCGCGCTACCGCCTTGAGAGGGCGGCGTGCTAGGCCACTACACAACGGGGCCGTGCGTTCCTTGCAGTGCCGATCGCTCGGCGCGATGCAGAGACTTCCCAATCAGGGAACGCTCACACATCAAGCTGGGGTACCAGGACTTCGAACCTAGACTAACTGAACCAGAATCAGTTGGGCTGCCAATTACCCCATACCCCAAGGGCAAGGGGAACTATACCGGCAGCTCCGGCGCTCCCCCAAATGCGCGACCGACCGGACCAGGCCTCGGGTGCGTGTCGAAGCGGGCCTCGAGATCCCGGCTGACGACGTCGGTGACCGCCATGACAGTGGCCTCGAACGTGGTGCTGGTGATCACCGGGACATGATGGCGGTGGCACTGCTCGACGATGTAGTCGTCGAGCTCACGGATGGCGTCCATCCGCTCGAGGTAGGCCGTGGGCTTGCGATCACCGTCGAGGAATCGCTGGATGAACCGACCACGATGCTCCTGCGGACCGGCCACCGTCAGCACGTAGGTGAACAGCGGCAGTTCGGGGTCGACCTGCATCAGCCCCGGCACGATGTGCACGCCGTTGACCAGCACCTGCTGGCCCTCCTTGACCGAGCGGACCGCCAGCGCTGCAGTGCCGTGCTGGACGATCCGGGCCTGCTCCTCGAACGCGAACAGCAGCCGGTTGCCCGACAGGTTGCTGAGCATCATCTTCGCCGCGGAGAACGAGCTCTGGTGCAGGGCCGGCAGCAGGTCGGGGGCCAGCACGCTGCGGATCACCGAGCGCACCTGGTCGGTGGAGATCACCACGCCGATGCCCAGCCGGTCGGCGACCTCAGCACTGACCGTGGACTTGCCGACGCCGGACGAGCCGCCGATGGCTACCACGAACGGCTGGCCTGCGGTGCGCACCCAGCGGCGGATCCGCACCCGCCGTTCGACGTCGACCAGGTCCTCGGCGAGCAGGACCCGGCTGATCTGGGCGAACACGTCATCCCGGCGGATGATGTCGTCGGCACCGGCGCTCTCAGCTGCGTACGCCTTCACGATGTCGGCCACGGTCACGCTGGCAGCCGCGTCCGCGGCCGTGGAGTCCAGGCCGCCCTTCATCATCCAGCGCGCGATCATGCCCGCCGACAGCGGAACCCTGCGGTCATCGAGGTCGCGCATGAACAGCGCAGTGTCGCTCACGCAGCCAACCTAGCCCGGCCGGGCGGGGGTTGCCGCGGGCTGGGGCTCCGCCGGCTGACCGAACCTCCAGACCTGGCTGGACCCTGCTGCCGAGCGGCCCACCGTCTGCTGCCGCAGCGGCCCACGTAGGGTGGCCGACATGGCACGCGTGGTGGTCATCGGGGCCGGAATGGGCGGGATGGCCGCGGCCGCCCGGCTGCGTGTGAAGGGCCACCATGTCACCGTCGTCGAGGCGTCGGACACCCACGGCGGCAAGCTCGGCGTGCTGCGTCGGGACGGATACGCCTTCGACACCGGCCCGAGCCTGTTCACCCTGCCCGCGGGTCTACCGGGACCTGTTCCTCAAGACCGGGGCCCCGCTGGAGGACAGTGTCGAACTCGTCCCGCTCGATCCCGGGTTCACCTACCGGTTCTCCGACGGGACGCACCTGCCGATGCCGGGCGCCGGGGTGGGCCTGGGGGCAACTGCGATGGGCGATGCGTTCGGCGGGGCAGGCCGCCACCGACTGGCGTGCGCTGCAGGAGCGGGCGGGCAGGATGTGGGCGACGACGCGCCGACCGTTCCTGGAGTCCCCGCTGACCGGTGCGCGGGACCTGGTGCCACTGGCGCGCGATCTGGGTGCGGTGCGCACCGTTGCGCCATGGCAGACCCTGCGGAGCCTCGGCCGCCACACGCTCTCGGACTGGCGGGCCCGCCAGGTCCTGGACCGCTACGCGACCTACTCCGGCTCGGACCCGCGCCGGGCCCCGGCCGTCCTGGCCACGATCCCCTATGTCGAGGCCACGTTCGGCGCGTGGCACATCGCCGGGGGCCTGCGCAGCCTCGGCGACGCCCTGCGCACCCGACTCGACGAGCGGGGCGTGACCGTGCGCCTGTTGACCCCAGCCATCCAGATCGAACGGGAATCCTCCGGACGGGTCTGCGGGGTGCAGCTCGCCGACGGAGAGGTGCTGCCCGCCGACGTGGTGGTCGCAAACGCGGATGCGCGTTCGGTCTACGGGCCGTTGCTCGGGCAACGCACCCCGAAGGGCCCGCTGCGGCGGCTGAACCGGGCCACCCCGTCGCTGTCGGGGTTCGTGATGCTGCTGGCCGTGCAGGGCCGCACACCGGGACTCAGCCACAACAACGTGTGGTTCCCCGCCGAGTACGACCCCGAGTTCGACGCGATCTTCGGCCGATCTCCAGCCCCGGTGGACGACCCGATCATCTACGCCTGCGTCCCTGACGACCCGGCGATGCGCCCGGCCGATGGTGAGTCATGGTTCGTGCTGGTCAACGCACCCCGGCACTCCACCGGTGGCCTCGACCGCGGCACCATCGACTGGGACACCCCCGGCCTCGCGCATTCCTACGCCGACCGGGTGCTGGCCCGGCTGACCGAGCGAGGCATCGACCTGACCGGGCGCATCCGCTGGCGCGAGCTGCGCACGCCTGCGGATCTCGAGCGCGCAACCGGTGCCCCGGGCGGGGCCATCTACGGCACCTCGTCCAACGGCACCCGCGCAGCGTTCCTGCGCCCGCAGAACGCCTCGCCGGTGCCGGGACTGTTTCTGGTGGGCGGGTCGGCGCACCCTGGTGGCGGGTTGCCCCTGGTCGGGATGTCCGCGGAGATCGTGGCAAACCTGGTGGGCCGCGCCTGAGCCGGTGGCTCTCGCCGAGCGAGCCCGCGCAGTTCCAGCGTAGATTCGACGCGACTTCCTCCACGTCGACGTCACCCACCCAGTGGTTCCTCCACCGGGGCGCCACCCCGACGACGCTGATGAGGAGGAACCAGCCGAGCCCCACTCCGGCGGGCCATCTCCGGCGGCCCGGCACTGGCAGCCCTACTCGGGCGGCCCGGACTCGCCGGGCTCTGACCAGCCGGCCAACCGGCCGGCCCGCGACACCGACTGCAGGACCTTCTCGGCCGCCGGGCGCGCCTGCAGGGTGCTCACGATGAGCAGCCGGTCGCCGGTCCTGATCCGGGCGTTCCGGTCCGGCACCAGGGTGTGCCCCGAACGCACGACCAGTGAGACCACCGCCCCCCGGGGCAACGGCAGCTCGCTGACGTAGGCGCCCGCCATCCGCGAGCCGGTGGGGATGTCCAGGTCGAGCAGCGCCGCCTGCATCGAGTCCAGGGGTGCGGCATCGACTGCGAGCTCGCCGACCTGCTCGGGTCGCACGAGCCCCAGCCGCCGGGCGAATGCCGGCATCGTCGGGGACTGCACCAGCGTCAGCACGACCACGAGCAGCATCGTCACGTCGAAGACCAGCTCACCGTCGTCGCCGATCGCACCCAGCGGGATCGTCGCGAACACGATGGGCACCGCACCGCGCAGGCCCGCCCACGAGGCCAGGGCGGTCCACTGCCACGGGATCGGCGCAGTCCGCGACGTGCGCGTTGCCCACCCCGGCCGATGGAACGGGGCCAACGAGACGACCACGCTCACGGGACGGGCCACCAACAGCAGGAGCAGCCCCGCGAGCAGTGCGATGCCGGCCGCCTGGACGAGCCGGTCGGGAACCACCAGCAGGCCGAGCATGATGAACAGCCCGATCTGCACAGCCCAGGCCAGGCCCTCGACGAACCCCAGCACCGACCGCCGGTGCGGCAGTGGCGAGGCGGCCAGGACCAGCGCCGTGACGTACACCGCCGCGAAGCCGGAGGTGTGCAGCACCACGGCCAGGCCGTAGCTGAGCATGAACAGGGCGACCACCGCGACCGGGTAGAGCCCGGCGGCCGGCAGGGCCAGTCGCGGCAGAAGCCAGCGCGCGAACAGCCCGACCAGTACCCCCAGGATCAGACCACCGACCAGTTCGGCGATCACGATGATCGGGATCAGCCAGGGCGCCAGCTCGCCACTGGCGGTGGTGGACAGCAGCACGACCAGGACCACGACGGGTGCATCGTTGAGCCCCGATTCCGCCTCGAGCAGGGTCTGCAGCCGCGAGGGCAGGCGCAGCCCGCGCGCCACCGTGAACACCGCCGCCGCATCGGTCGGGGCCAGCACCGCCCCGATCAGCACCGCAACCCGCAGGTCCAGCCCCGCGATCCAGCTCAGCGGCAGCGCGACCAGGAAGATGCTCAGCGCCACCCCGACCGAGGCGAGGATGCCTGCCGGGACGATCACCGGCCGCACCGTGGACGGCCTGGTGGTCAGGCCACCCTCAGCCAGGATGATGACCAGCCCCGCGTAGCCCAGCGCAGTCGCCAGCTCGGCGTTGTCGAAGGCGATCCCACCGATCCCCTCGTCACTGAGCAGGAGCCCCAGCGCGAGGTAGAACAGCAGGCCGGGCAGGCCGAACCGGAGGCCAGCCGGATGCCGCCCACCGCAGCCAGCACGATCACCCCGACGATCAGCATCAGCTGGGCAGCCTGTTCGGTGTCCATCAGCGGCCCCCACCCAGCGCCCGGCGCACGACGACCAGCAGTTGCGCCAGCCCCACCAGCCCGAGCACCACGAGGGCTCCCGCGCCGAGGGTGGACCAGTTCGGGTTGTCGTCGGGGCGGGCGACCCCGGCCAGCAGGAACATCACGACCACGATCACCCGGGTGGCCCGTTCGTTGACCGTCAGCACCCCGACGTCAGTCATCCCCACCCCGCCGGCCCGCGCTCGCACGTACTCCTGGAGCCAACCCAGCCCGACCGCTGCAACGCACAGCGGGCCGGGAGCCCCGGTGACCCAGAGCGCAGCCACGAACGCGGCATCGCTGATCCGGTCTGCCATCCCGTCGAGCACCGCACCCCAACGGCTGGTCCGCCCGGTCAGCACCGCCACCGCACCGTCGAGGGAGTCGACCAGCCCACTGAGCGCGATCACCAGTGCGGAGCCCAACACCGCCGCCGCGCTGCCCTGGCCCGCCAGGAGCGGCGCGCACCCGGCGATCAGCAGCCCGAACAGCGTGACCGCGTCCGGTGGCACCCGCAGGCGCGCCAACGGTGTGGCCAGAACATGCACCACCGTCAGCCAGCCGCCCACGACCCCCGTCGGGCGGGCACCACCATGCAGCACCGACCACTGCTGGAGATAGGTGGAACGGTCCATGATCAGCGCAACGACCAGCCCACGGTCAGGCTGACCACCACCGAGCCCGCACCGCCGACCATCGACATCCGGGCCGGTCCACCGGAGTCGGCCAACGCCGCGATGTGCACCGGTCCGCGCGGATGCGCAGCGGTGGTGCGCACGCACGCGTTGGCTGCGCCGGTGGCGGTTCCCGACCAGGTGACTCGGATCCCCTTAACCATCGTTGCTCCTCCTGACCAGCAGCTACCGGCGCAGTTGGGTGAAGATCTGGCGCGTGGCAGTCGACCGGTTCAGCGTGTAGAAGTGCAACCCGGGTGCGCCCGCAGCCAGCAGCTCCGAGCACAGTTCGGTGGCAACCTCGATGCCCAGAGCGGACACGGCACCCGGATCGTCAGCGACCGCCTGGAAGCGATCGGCGAGCTCGGCCGGGAACGCCGCTCCGGAGAGGACGGCGAACCGCTCGAGCTGGCGCACGTTTGTCACCGGCATGATCCCGGGCAGGATCGGCATGGTCACCCCGTGTGTCTGGGCGCGCGCCACCAGGTCGACGTAGTCCTGGGCGCGGAAGAAGAACTGCGTGATCGCGAACGAGGCGCCAGCGGCCTGCTTGGCGGCCAGCACGCGGGCATCCTCATCGAGGTCGCCGGACTCCGGATGACCCTCGGGGAACGCCGCAACCCCGATCGTGAAGTCCCCCGCGCGCCGGGCCAGGCGGATCAGCTCGTCGGCGTGCGACAACCCACCGGGCACCGCGGTCCACGGACTGCCCGGCCCACCCGGCGGGTCCCCGCGCAGCGCGAGCAGGTTGGTGATGCCGGCGAACTGGTAGCGAGTGAGCACCTCGCGCAACTCGTCCTCTGTGGACCCCACGCAGGTCAGGTGCGCCACCGCATCCATACCGTCTCGGCCAGGATCCGGCTGGTGATGCGCACCGTCCGGTCCCGGGTCGACCCGCCGGCGCCGTAGGTCACGGAGACGAAGGTGGGCGCCAGCGGTGCCAGGTCGTTGATCGCCGACCAGAGCTGGCGCTCCCCCTCGTCGGTCTTCGGCGGGAAGAACTCGAAGGAGAACACCGGCTCGCCGGAGCCCAGGCGCTCGGCCAGCGCGATCGACATCACATGCTCCGGGCAGTTGCCGCGATGGCCAGGTCGTTCAGGTTGGTGCGCACGTCGGGGGCCAGCCCAGCGGCGTCCAGGGCGGTGATCGCCTCCTCGGTCTCGTTGACCGATCACGGACTCCACCTCGGCCAGGGCCCCGGTGGCCACGATGATCGACCGCAGTGACTCGATGGCCGCAGCGCCCAGGTGCGGATCGCCCAACCCCGCGCGCAGGTGGGCGGATCGGCACGGCATCGGCGCGCTGCATCGCGGTGGCCACCAGCAGGGTGCGCTTCCCCTCACGAAGGTCGTCGCCGGCCGGCTTGCCAGTCTCCGCTGGATCGCCGAACACGCCCAGCACGTCGTCACGCAGTTGGAACGCCTCACCGAGGGGCAACCCGTAGGCCGAGAGCGCCGCGAGCAGCTCGTCGCCGCCCCCCGGCCAGCGCCGCACCCAGGTGCAGGGGCCGCTCGATCGTGTACTTGGCCGACTTGTAGCGCACGACCAGCAGCGCGCGTCGCGCGGAGCCATCGCTGTGCGACTGCTCGAGCAGGTCCAGGTACTGGCCAGCCATCAGCTCCGTGCGCATCCGGTCATAGACGACCTTGGCACGGGCCAGGGCGGCGGCGTCGAACCCCGAGCGGTAGAGCAGCTCATCGGCCCAACTCAGGCACAGGTCGCCGAGCAGGATGGCCGCCCCATCGCCGAACCGACCCGCGTCACCCAGCCGACCCTCTCCCGCGATGCATGGTCGCGAACTGGCGGTGCGCGGCCGGTTGGCCGCGGCGCATGTCCGAGCCGTCCATCACGTCGTCGTGGACCAGCGCGCAGGCCTGCAGCATCTCCAGCGAGGTGGCGGCGCGCAGCGCGGTGGGCAGGTCGGTGCCGCCGGCGCCCAGGTACCCCCGACATGCAGAACGCCGGGCGCAGCCGCTTGCCACCGGCCAGGAGGTTGCTCAGGGTGTCTGTGAACGGCACCAGATCCGCCGAGATCCCAGCCAGGATCGATGCCTGCTCGGCCACGAACGCATCCAGGGTGCCCTGCACCGAGCTACGCAGCTGCTCCGCGGTGAGGCGGGGGTCGGAGGTCATGGCCGACAGCCTAGGGCCCCGGCCTGTCCGGC
>CAWAEB010000014.1:0-98061 GCA_963781015.1 uncultured Actinomycetes bacterium
GGGCGAGTGCCCTCCGGCCGGGTGCGGTGATGGTGATCCAGGTCCGTGGTCGGCGGCCTTCGAAGGTCTTGTTGATGGCGACGAAGCCGGCCTCGTTGAGGACTTCGAGGTGCCGGGCGAGGTTGCCGTCGGTGACGCCCAGGGTGTTGCGTAGGTAGGTGAAGTCGGCCTCGCGGGCTTGGGTCAGGATGCTGAGGATCCCGAGGCGCACCCGCTGGTGAATCACGTCGTCGAGCGCGGCGCTTGGGTGGTCGGTCATGTTCGTCGCGAGCGCAGCCACGCGCGGATACCCAGGGCCAGGGTGATGATGGCCACGGTGATGCCGACGGCGTCATCGAGCCCGGGCATCCAGTGCCCGAGGTCACCTGATCTGTTTCCGAAGAAGTAGAGCCCGGCAAGTGTGCCGAGCGCTCCACCGATGATGGCCCAGCCGATCATCAGCCGGCTGCGCACGTTCACCCCGACGAGCAACATGCCGCCCATGAGCGCTGGATAGGGTCCGAAGATCCACAAGGCAAACAGCGTCGGGAGGGCTACCGCGACCAGGCCGACTGTCAGCCAGCCGATGGCCCGCGTCGGAGTTCCCACCCCGGCGACACGACGACGCCACCGCAGCACGATCCAGCTGCCGGCGAACGCCAGCGGCGTGGCCAGCGAGAACCACGCCCACGACCAACCGCCGGCCAGCCGCGATTTCATGAATGGGGACACCGGCGGCTGAAGCCAGCCTGTACCGGGGCAATCGACGCCCACTGGGGACCGCCACGCGGTGACCGGTCACACCAACCGCCCGCCTGCGGATCGGCCTTCGGGTTTGGGTGCGCGGTCACTCTTGATGGGGCAGGGCCGCTCGCCGCGAACTACCCCAACCTCAGTTCCCCCTTCTGGACATACCTCCCCAAGGCCGGGGCCGTGGCCCCCTTGTCCGCGTCCCCTCCCGGTCAGCGGCGCTGCATTCAGCGTAGGTGTCCGGTCAGCGGCGCTGCTACTGTCCGCGAAACTGCCTAGCGAATGGTGATGCGCATCGCGAAGACCGGGGGCCTGGTCCAGGTCTTGGTTTGGGGCCTGGTCAGCCGGCCAGGCCATTGTGGTGGGCGAACACCACAACTTGGACGCGGTCGCGCAGCCTCAGCTTCATAAGGAGGCGGGCGACGTGGTGTTCGCCGCTGCCCACTGCTGCACAAGGACTTCGGCGACCTCGGTCGCCATGCGCAAAGCAGCGGCTCAAGAGTTTCGCGTTCTCGGGGTCAGGTCGGCCAGTGGGTCACCGGGTCTTGGTCGAGGTTGACTTGCCGAGGTAGGCCGACGGACGAGCTTGAGCTGTTGTCGTCCGGCAAGCCGCCGGCCAGGCCAGTGCGGTGGTGGCGTCGATCAGGCGCTGGGTACTGGCGGACCAGCAGCAGCAGGGCGGCCGAGGGCGTCGTCCGCACCTGATCGAGGCCGTAGGTGGTCAGGGTACAGATGCGTGACGGCGATCCGCTGCTCACGATCGCCTCCGTGGCGGCGATCCCGTCGAGCACCGGCATCCGGATGTCCATCAGGACCACGTCAGGCACCAGTTCTGTGACCGCGCGCAGGGCCGCGGCCCCGTCGGCAGCCTCGCCGACGACCTCGAAGTCCGGTTCCACTCCCAGGAGGGTGCGCAGGCCGGTCCGCAACGATCGCCTGGTCGTCGACCAGGAGCAGCCGGATCATGTGGGGAACGCCACCTGCAGGCGCCACCCGCCGGAGTCCCTGGGTCCGGCCTCGACCCGACCCCCGAACACCGTGGCCCGCTCTCGGATGCCGACCAGTCCCACCCGGGAACCGGCCGCGCCACGGGGTGTGCCTCCCGTCGTCATCGACCGAGACGACCACGCAGTCCGGTTCGTAGGCCACCTGGAGCCGGGCGCTGTGCGCTCCGGAGTGCTTCATCGCGTTGGCGATGCCCTCCTGTGCAACGCGGTACACCGATGCTTGGACCGCAGCCGGCACCGGACGCGGTTCCCCAGGACGGCCATGTCGATCTCGAAGCCCGCGGACGTCGTCCGCTGGGCCAGTGCTGGGAGGTCGGCGATGCTGGGCACCGGTGAACGCCCCGAAGAGGGGTCCTCGCGCACCACGTCCAGCAGGGTCCGCAACTGCTCGACCGCCTCGACAGCCGTCTCACGAGCAGAGTGCAGGGCCTCCCGCGCGTGCTCGGGGTCAGCAGTCCAGGCGTGCTCAGCTGCGCTGGTCTGCAGCACCACGACGCCCAGGCTGTGCGACAGGATGTCGTGCAGCTCGCGGGCGACTCGGGCCCGCTCGTCCCGGACCGCCGCCTGTGCCGTGGCGGCCGATTCGCGCTGGACGAGCTCGCGTAGGGCGATGTTGGCAGCAGTGAGCTCCCGCAGCCGCCGCGTCAGGTACCCGCCGGCTCCGGCGAGAGCCCGAGTACCCCGACGACGAACACGGCCCCTCCAGGGCCTCGGGCAGAGGCTCGCCCCACGCCTCTCCCCGCGTAGAGGGCGAGCACCCCACGAATACCGGCAGGGGCACACCCCATGACAGGGCCGAGTAGCTGGCGACAAGTCCGATGAGTACAGCCGTGCCTGCCTGGTACGAGCCGAACACCAGACTGACAAGGGTCATGAGGCCCATCGACCCCACGAAGGCCACTGTGGGCTGGGTCCGCCGAAGCACGAGCATCAGCCCAGCAGCGCACACCAGGATCGCCGTGACCGGTCCGGGGTTCGGGTACTCGGAACTGGTCAGCCCCGCCAGCCCGGCCAACCCGCCCAGCGCCACCCCCGGGACCACATCCAGGGCCACCCGCCAGCGAGTAGGAAGTCCACGGGCAGCATCTCCATCGACGCGCGGCTGCATGGGGCGAGCATAGGGACCCGAAACGGTGTCCCGCGTCTGCCGAACGGCATACCCAAAGATCCCTCCGCGGCCAGACGCCCAGCACATCACTGGTGCCTACCTTCGAAAGGCGGCAGTGGGCCCGCCCGGGACCCACTTCACGAAAGGGGCTTCACCACCATGTCTCGATTCCTCACCTACGGGTACACCCTGGCGATCATCGGCGGGTTGCTCCTGGCCAGCGGCAGCGCCTTACAGGCGGCCACCACGAACGGCCAGGCATTCTCCGCACAGGTGCTGACCACGACGTTCGCGCTCAGCGCGACGCTACGCCTGCTCGGGGCCATCGCGATGACCATCGGGTTCACAGCCCTGTACGTCCGCGCGTCCGATTCAGCAGGTCGCTTCGGGTTGTTCGCGTTCACCCTCGTGGTCGCCAACATGATCGCCCAAGCCGCATGGATGTGGGCCGACCTCTTCCTCACCAGCGCACTGGCTGAGAACGCCCCGGAGTCCTCGACGGGACGATCGACTCCCCGCGCATGGGCATTGGCATGCTGACCGCCTGGCTGCTCAACACGTCGATCGCCCTCCTGGGCATCGCCCTGCTGCGGGCACGCGTGTACCCCCGGACGGTGGGCATCGCGATGCTCGTGGCCGGGGTCATCACCGCCCTGCCGCTGCCCTTCGATGGACCGGTGTACGAAGTGATCATCGGCCTGGCAGTCCTCACCGCCGGAGTCGCAGCCCGACGCAGCCACGCCACTGACCCTGCCCCGGTCCCGGTCGTCAACCACGTCCCCGCCTGAGGTCGACGGGGACCACACTTGGCGGTGGGTCATCCAGGGCGGGCGCTCCGGATGGCCCACGGTCGGCCCCGAGACCGATGCTGCGTCCCCATTCAGACTGTGCGGGCATCCGCTCCCTGAGCCACTGCTGAGGCCGAACCCCCGACGGCCTCAACGCCTGAGGTCGACATCGATCGTCCCGCGAACCCCCACGCGAAGAGCATGGGGATGAATGCGGAGCCCAGGCTCATCAGCGACGACACGCCGAGCACGAGGGGCACGATCAGGGCAAGGAGAACGGCGGTCACCGTGGGCCGGTAGCCGCGTCGCAGCAGCACGACGCCGAGCCACGTGCCGCCGATCATCGTGCGCGGCCATCGTCCGCGACAGCGACACGCGGGTCCTGATCCTGACCACCTACCACCAGGACGAGTACGTCTTCCAGGCGCTGCAGGCCGGCGCATCGGGCTTCCTGCTCAAGACAACCGAGCCCGACCGGCTCGCACAGGCCATCGAGTTGGTGGCAGCAGGCGAGGCCCTCCTCGCACCGGAAGTCACAGCCAGGACTTCATCGCCGATCACGTGAACCGGCCGAACCAGGTTCGACATCGGATTCTGACCCAAGCGACCTGGACCCGGAACGCCGCCTGAATGCGCTCACGCCCCGCGAACGCGAAGTCCTGCTGCTCATCGCCCAAGGGTTGTCCAATACCGCGATCGCCACTGTCTTGGTGCTCTCCACAGCCACGGTCAAGACCCACGTCAACCGGATCCTGGCGAAGTTGGGACTCTCCAGCCGCGTCCAACTCGTCGTACTCGCCTACGAGGCCGGACTGGTCCACCGAGAGAGCGCTGACCCCGCAGCCGCTCGCGCCGAGGTTGAAGTGCGTCGCCAGTTGGAGCGCGATCTGCATGACGGGATCCAGCAGCAGGTGGTCGTGCAGTTGGCGCAACCGGAGTTGATGCGGGCGATGGTCGGTGTCCGTACTGCCAGCCAAGCCTGTCATCGGCATCGATCCCCACTGCTGCGCGGCCAGGGTCGGACCTCAGTCAACGAGTACAGGGCGTGGTCCACCACGAAGGCATTCCGTCGACTTCGCCCGCGGAGTCAGTCCACAGTTGAACCGGCGACCGTACAGGGGCCGGGCAACCACGGTGGCTCTCCCGACCCCCAGGAGGCCGGGATGGATCGGATCGTAGCCGGGCATGCGTCCGGGGCCCGGACCTTCCCACCGGAACCCGACGCACTGTTGCACACCGAGCAGAAGGCCAAGTTCCCGATCGTCATGAGCTGGCATTCCCGTCCGCGGCGGAACGTGCGCGCCGGGAATGGGGGACCGGGATTCACCTCTGGTCTGGTGCGCTCCTGCCAGAAGCGTCACGCACGACACGCCCCGCCCGCCGGCGTCCAGAACTCGATTCCAGAACGATCGCAGCTCCCCCCGCCGTGTCCACGACTTCTGACAACCTCACATGCGCCGCCACGAGCACCAATGCGCAGGAACGAAGTCAGGATGCGTGTGCGAGGGCGTAGGCCTCGATGATGTGCTTGGAGATGACGCCGCGATCACCGACGGCCAGATCGTGCTCCCGCGCCCAGGCGCGGATCTCGGCGCTGGTCGCCTCGATCGATGGCGTGGCTGGGGCTTGGACGTGCACGGCTGGCCCCGTCCCGTCGGGGCGACGTTCCCTCGCGGTCTGAGTGGCCGCAGCGACGACTGGGACACGCGCTGGATGCTCGTGCTGGTGCACCGCATCCCCCTGGGGCAGTTCATCGTGCCGCCCGGGAAGGAGGCCGATCAGTTGCTCGGCGACCTGCAGACCCGTCTGCACCCCTCTGCGCAGTCCCGAGCGTCCCTCGACCTTGATCATCCTGAGCACTGACTCCCCGACCTTGCTCAGTCCATTCACCCAGGTCCACGGATCCTCCGATTCCAGGCTCGCCGAAGACAGCGAGCCACCTCGCCCCCCGGTCCCCTGAAGGGTACCCACCAATCGTGATGGCCCTCCCCCTGATCCCGCTCACGTGATTCTCCCCAGTTCTGCTCACTGAACTTCCCCACCCTCCGGTGGTTCCTAGGATTCGGTGGGTGCCCCTTCGAGGATGCGTGCGACCCCGTTGCCCGCGTCTTGGAGGAGTACCGCCGCTTGTTGAACACTGAGAGGACGACATCGACGTTCATGCTTTGGCTCGTCAGGGGTGGTCGATCTCGGCGATCGCCCGGCATACCGGCCATGACCGCAAGACAATCCGGGCGTACCTGTCCGGGAAGCGCGCCGCCGGGGTCCGGGCCCGGTCGGGTCTGGACCTCCTCGAGCCGTTCGTGGACTACGTGGTCAAGCGGTGACCGAGGATCGGCACCTGCTGGCGTTGACCTTGTTCGAGGAGGTCGTCGACCTCGGGTTCGACCAGTCGTATCCGACGTTCACCCGTGCGATCCGGGTCCGTGGTCTGCGTCCAACGTGCGAAGCGTGCCACCCGGCCAAGGGCCGGGCGGTGGCGGTGATCGACACCCGCCGGTGAGGAGACGCAGTGGGACTGGGGGGACTGCCCGACCCACCGAAGTCGTGGGGCTGGGAGCCGACGCCCATCTGCTCGTCGGGTCGCTGGCCCACAGCAGCAAGTGGCGGGGCACCCTGGATGCGTTCGAGGACCAGCGGCACCTGGTCGACGCCCTGGACCGCACGGTGCACGCCACCCCGTAGAAGTCCCCACACGCATACACCGGCTCCCCGTCTTGAGGTGGGTGTGAGCGACGATGTCCGCCCGCGTACAGCGCCCGGCGCGCAGCGCAACAAGGCCATCTCCGCAGGCGACGGACAGAAGCCATATCCACACGTCCTCCGGTGGGCAGGCCCTCGCCCCGCCCAGGCAGCTCGGTTCCCGGTCCTCCGGCGTCAGCGGCGCCACCGAGTCCAGCCTGACCCGATGCTCCCACCCGTCACCGAAGTCATACAGGTAGGTCAGCCGATCTCCCGGGGCACGCAGCACCTGATCACTGCCCGACCGCAGCTTTGTTGCCTGGTCCGCTCGATCGCTGAGGCGGACATGGCGCCCACGCTCAGGTCGCCCTCCCAATGCCCTGGGATGGCCCGGTCCTCAGCCTCCGCGGGCGGGGGCTGAGGACCACATGTCGACGATCCGGCCGCGGCGCTCGTCGGGCTCGCCAAGAGCCTCTTCCTCACTTGCAGCTTCCAGCGCCCTCGCGGTGGCCGACAAGCCCCGGAATCATTCCAGCTACCCGCGGGGCGCATCCGGCGCACACGCATTGGATGCCGTCGTCGTCGTCGTCGAACTCATGAGCTGACCGGTCAGCCCGAACCGCGAGAGCACGGCCCGGCGATCAGACGGCGTCAGGCGGGTGTCGAGGTAGATCCTGAAGCGCGCCCCGTCGCGGGAAGTGCAGGTGCTCAGCCGTGTCGCTGTCATCCCACACCTGCCCTCGCTCGTCGGGAACCGCCCCGCGATGGTCATCGGCCGCGGATCAGCCGAGAGCCGTGCCGAACTGGTCACCACGCTCGGCGCGGCCCTTGATGCCCGCTGAGTTCTGGGACCACACACGGTGCCCCGGGCGGTCAGTCCGTCCTCCGAGCCCTTCAGGACAGTCACCCGCCCTTGTCCGCGCTTCTCGGCCGGGGCTCCGATGGCCACACTGGAGTGGTTCCCGGCACCGAAGCGCCCGATCGCGACTGCCGTGCCGAAACCATCCTCGGGCCTGTCGACCCCTTTGACGCCCGGAGTGGACTGCGACCAGGTCTGCGCGGGTCGCGCCACGATCCCTGTTCCCGGCGCCCCCTGGACCAGCACCACCTGGCCAGTGGAAGCTGACCAGACTGCGATGACGACATCAGCGGCGCCGTCGGCGGTCACATCGCCGGCAACCTGGTGGTGCCAGATGGCATCGCCGTCCACACCCAGTTCGGATCCGGTCAGCTCCGCGGCTGCCGGCACCGCGTCGTAGGTCACGCCCTGCGCGAGCAGCAGGTAGGGAGGTCCATCACCAGCCGTGCCGATCCGCAGGAGCTCCCCCGCCCGTCCGCGTTGATGTCCGCGGTGATGTGGTCGCTGGTCTCCAGGTACCGACCATCCGACGGTGCGCTGATGACCTGCACCAGCGGTGCGCTCGATGACCCGAGAGCGACCCGCCAGGGAGTGGCGCACGGCCACCCGCACGTCGTGACGACCAGATCATCGACGCCATCTCCGGTCAGGTCCCCGGCCGCCAGCGGTGTTCCGACGACCTTCACCACCGGGCCGCTCAGTCCCGTGGGCCCGCCCCAGATCAGCCAGCCGTAGGGGAATGAGGTCGCCTGCACGTCGTATCCGATGGCGAGGTCATCAGCACGGTCGGCGTTGAAGTCGCCGACCACGTAACGCATCCCACCCACGCCGACCATGTCGTCATCCCGATCCGGGAATGCTGAGGCGCCCCACGCCCGCGCACCCCGCGCGGTCAGGCCCGAGTTCGATCCGCGCAGCACCGTCACCGAACCCCACACCGCCGCACCGCCCCCGGAGTTCTCCCCGCTGGACTCGACGACCAGGTCGGCGAACCCGTCAGCGTCGAAGTCCCCGGAGGCCAGGTCCGATCCGAATCGATCGCCGCGCTCCGCCCTGCCGGGCACACCGGGGCTGCGCTGGGTCCAGATCTGGTCTCCGCGCGCCGTCAGCCCGGCTGCCGAGCCATAGATCACATTGACCGCGCCGGCGTCACGAACTCGCCCGACGTCCTCCCCGGGTACCCCCACGGGTAGGTCGGCGTAACCGTCACCGTTGAAGTCGTAGGCCTTTGCCGGGTGCAGGGCCTTGGAACTGGCGCTCGTCGGCCAGGCTGTCAGCCCCACCATGTCCGAGGGGGCCGCAACAGGCAACGCGGCAACGCCGGGAAGGCCCAGCCCGATGCACATCCCCAGCACCGTCGATCCGGAAAGGACCCATCTCGTGGCACGCATGGCCACCACCACCTCGTCCGATAACTCCGCCCCGACGTCTCCGGGCTGCTCTTCACGCTACGCCGCCAGCTTGTGCGCGCCAAGGGCCATTCCTCCCGTGGATCCGGCCCAGAACAGGAGGTCGCGACGGCAGCCGCCCGGGTCTCAGCGGAATGCTTCCCTTGGGTCCACATCAATTCGAGACACCGGCGGCGCCCTCAGCGTTGACCGTGACGCTCAGCCTGATCGGCGCACCAGGCAGTCGCACGCCGAGCTGGTTCCCCAGCTTTCGCGACCATGCTCGCTGCAGTCGCGCACTTCGCCGATCCGGCAATCACCGGTGACGTCGACGAGCAGGCCAGGAACCACATCAACGGCTATGGTCCTAAGGGCCTGCCAGTAAATAACACGCTGCTATGGCGTTTGGGTGGGTTCGAGGGTGTAGTTCCATTCGCCGTGGAAGTTGTGGCGGGTGATGGGTAGGTCGGCCATCTGTTCGTCGGTGATCTTGATGCCGGTGGGGTAGGTGTTGGTGTCCAGTTCGGCGTGGACTGCTAGACCGGTTCGGTGGTGGTCGCGGCGATGAGGTCGACGATGACTTCGTGGCTGGTCAGCGGTCGGCCGCGCCAGTTCATCGAGATGTGGCAGAACAGTCGGTGCTCGATCTTGTTCCACTTGGAGGTGCCCGGTGGCAGGTGGCAGACCGTGATGGACAGCCCGGTCTCGGCCGAGAGAGCGGCGAGTTCGGTCTTCCAAGCACGCAGCCGGTAGCCGTTGGAGCCGCCGCCGTCGGCGCTGATCAGCAGTCCTCGGGCCTGCGGGTAGGTGGTTCTGCCGGTGTGGTGCTACCAGCGGCGGATCGTCTCCACGGCGAACGCGGCGGTGTCGTGGTCGTCACCCACGGACACCCAGCCGGTGTTCGCGGCGATGTCGTAGACGCCGTACGGGATGGCCTTGCCCAAGTCGGGGTCCTTGAAGTCGTGCACGTTGACCAACGTGGGGTCCCCCACCGGTCGCCAGGCCTGGCCGGCGTTCTTGAATTGCCCGACCAGCTCCTTCTTCTTGGTGTCCACGCTGATCACCGGGCACCCGGCCGCCAGGTGATCGGCGACCTGGGCGTTCAGGTAGCCGAACTGGGCGTCCCGGTCGGCATGACGGGCGCCCTCGACCTGCTTGGAGTTGGCCTGCAAACTGAACCCGCCTCGTGCAGCAGGTTGGACACCGTCCACGCCGACACCGATGCCCAGCCCGGTCAACTCCGCGGCCAACGTCCGGGTCGACTTCGTCGTCCACCGCAACGGCGACTCCGGATCGCCCCGCTCCTGCGGCTCAACCAACCCCAACAACGCGTCCAACAGGCCCGGATCAACCACGGTCAGGGCCTTCCGCCCACCCCCGCGCCGGCGGGTCCGCCCCAACGGCGCTTCGCCGGACTCCAGTTCGGCCACACCCTTGGACACAGTGACCGAGCTCACCCCCGCAGCCTCTGCCACAGCCTTGATCCCGCCGTGACCGAGCAACCGGGCCTCCGCGCCCATCGACAACCGGCGCTGCCGCTCATCCAAATGCGGCAGAACCGAGGCGAACAGGCCCGCGAGATCCCCCGCAACCTCCGCACCCACGGCCATAGCACAACAGTAGTGCCGGAAACGAGAATCGCAAGGTTATTTACTGGCGAGCCCTAAGCCCGGGACCTTGGGAGAACTTCTGGGCCGGGAGATCGTGCACCAATACCCACACAGCTCGATCGAGAGGGAGGCGCGCACCTGCCACGCCCGCCGTGGTCGCCACAGTGTCGGTCTGGGGTGTTGCTGATCACTCAGGGTGACCGACGACCTGCCTGTGACCTTCCCTGCCGTCGATGGCACGCTCAGACACCCCGGGCATGGCTCTACAGCCCAGAATGTACGGAACCACTTCCGACGGGGGCGGAGGCGTGAGGTCCACCCTGAAGATCATTCGCCAGTCCCCTTCACAGTGGGACTGTGTCCTCTGGCCCGGTGGCGCGTCGGGTGCTGGCATGTCGGTGTAGCCGGTCGTTGCCGGTCTGCTGCGTGCAGTGGGGAGGCATGCCATGCGGATTCGGGATGCCAGTGGCGTGAGTTCGACCAGCGGGGGGTTCCTTTCCAGGGAGGCGCAATTCGGCCAGGTTCTGGGCTGGCGTTCTGATTGGAGTGGGGGCGTCCTACGCGGTGTGGGCGTTCTTGAGCACTCGCGCTCTTGGGCTCGGCCGTGACGAGGTCGTCTACTTGTCCCAAGTGAGTGGGATCGCTGAGCCGGCGAACTTCAGCGCGCCTCGAGCCCGGGGGATCACGTGGCTGGTTGCCCCGATCGCGCAGATCACCGACGACCCTGTGGTGATTCGTGGGTACCTGGCTGCTCTGTCGGGGTTGGCATTGGCGCTTGTCTATTGGCCGTGGCTGCGTGTTCGGGGGGTGCGCAGTCCTGCTGTGGCACCGCTGGCAGCGGGGCTTCTGGCCTCGGTGTGGCTGAGCCGGTTCTACGCCACGCAGGTCATGCCCAACCTGTGGATCGCGTTCGGTGCGGTCGGCGCGCTGGGTCTGATGCTGCGCCGGGCCGAGCCGGGTGGGTTCCGGTGGTGGCGACTGGTGGTGCTGGGCCTCGCGGTGGCTTTCGTGGCTGTGATCCGACCCACCGATGGCCGGCGTGCTTGTCGGGGTACCTATTGCGACGTCGTTGTTGACGATGCGCGGCGTGCAGCGTGCGGCGCCGGCGGGGGTTCCAAGCTGCCCTGGGCGTCGGGCTCGCGGGGTTGTTGGGCCTCAGCCCGTGGGTCATCGAGGCTTACCAGCGGTTCGGCGGTGTGGGTGCCAGGCTTGATCAAGCCGCGTACACCGAGGGTGAGGTGAGCTGCGGGTTCAACTTGGGGATGAACCTCAGAGTGATGGCCGTAGTGCACCTGCTGGCCTACGCCAAGGGGCGCTGGACACCCACGCGGCGGCGGAGTGGGGCACTCCGTGGAGGTCGTCTTCTCGTCGTCCGCTCAGGCGCGCGCCAGACGGATGGTGTCTGCGATGTCGACTGCCACCCCTACGCCGATCGCCCACGCGATGCCCTGGGTCAGCGGGGAGCCCGGGTCAGTGGGCGTGCGTGTGCGTGGGCCAGTGCAGTGCAGCAGTAGCCTTCTAGCCCGATGCCTCGATGCCGTAGTGCTCCGCGGCGTACTTCATCATGTTCGCGTGGACCACCGCAGCCTGGGCCCTTGCTTGCTCGATCGGGGTGAAGACGACGGACTCGGAAAGAGCTGCGGCTGATAGGACGTGTCCAGGCTCGATGACGAAGGCATCACCGCCCTCGAACACCTTCTCGGTGCCGTCGGCCATGTGGAATGTGAACTTGCCCTTCACGACGTAGCCGACGTGGCTCGCCTGGCACTGGTCGTTCGGCTGGCCCTTGTGGGCGAACGCGAGGTCAAAGTCGACGTCACAACTCAGGATCTCGATGGAGTACCCATCGATCTCGGCGACGGCGGCATCGAACTTGCCTTCAACGCTCCAGTGCTGGACAGCAGTGGCTTTGGACACCTTCGGCATGGACTTCCTCCCTACGAAGAGACTCACCTGAGGCTGGCCGATCCTCCGGCTCGTCGCGGTGCGACCGCCCCAGGCGCGCTGGTGCACTATCGACGCTATTCCGCAGCCCGCTACGGGGACAGAGTCCAAGGTCCCACCCCCCGGAGCGGGTGGGGACCGACAGGCCCGGCGCCCCGCGCAGCCACCGTCACGGTGCTCCGAGGGCCGGCGCCGGCCTGCGCAGGCGGACCGGCGCAACACCGTTCACCACGGCACGGGCAGGCCCCCATGCTGCCAGTTCAGGACAGCCCCACCCGGGTCCGATCCGCAGCCCTGCCCGCCGCCAAACGCGCGCCTGAGGGCGTGGCGGGGATCGTGTTGCGGCGGGTGTGCCGCGCGGCAGTGCACCGGCCCGACACCGGCACGCCGCGTGGCCGATGGTGATCAGCGCGCTGGCCCTCGGCCCGGGCTGACGTCGAGGTAGTCGCGGACCTCACCCCGGCTGTACAGGGCGCCGACCTTCTGCCCACCGCATCGTCGAGGCTCAGGATCGGACCCACAGCCAAGCGCACCGGGTCGTCCGCCCGCCAGTCCACGCCAAGGTCCACGTCGAGTTGGACGCCTTCTGCCGTGACCACGTGCAAGCGAGCGAAGTGCTCCGCCCGGCGAGTCAACTCAACCTCGCAGCCGTTGCTGCGCAGCCGGGCCGTCACATGATCGATCGCCACGCTGAATGCGTCCTCGTCGGCGTTGGCGGTGAACAAGTCAACGTCCTCGGTGGGAGGATCGATCACCCCATGCTGCGGATGGCCCCCGAGCCCGCCAAGGCGAACCCCTCCACGCTGTCCAGCGCGATCCGGGCCACAGTCCGCTGCGCGGCCGCGTCCCGGGAGTCCTGGCTCACGCCGCAGCCGACGATCGCAGCTCAGGGAATCGGGACTCCCACATCGACAGCACGCGCAACGGATCCTCGGCGGCGACTTGGGCGCGCTCGGCGGCTCAGTCACGACTGCCCCCAGCGGCGCATTCGTCGGTTGGCTCCCCCAGGAGCACGAGCGCATCGTGGGAGAGACCGTCGGCCACTACGTCGCCCGTCGTACGGGAGCCGCCGCCGCGACCACTGCGATGGAGCAGGCCGCCACCGCACTGGGCGCAGGCGACCACTCCCGGGCAGCAGAGGACGCCTACGCAGACGGTCTGGACCACTGGCTGGCCAGCGGCGCACCGGACCTCGACGAGCGCCTACCGCCGATGCTTTCCGACCTCGGCCTGAGAGTCGGCCCGGATGCCCTGATGACCTCCCTCTCCGGAGGTCAGGCGGCCCGGGCTGCGCTCGCCGCGCTGCTGCTCAGCCGCTTCGACGTGGTGCTGCTCGACGAGCCCACCAACGACCTCGACCTCGCTGGATTGGAACGCCTGGAGACGTTCGTGCGTGGACTGCGTTCCGCGGTGGTGCTCGTCTCCCACGATCGGGAGTTCCTCTCACGGGTCGTGACCCGCATCGTCGAACTTGACCTGGCTCAGCACCAGGTCGCGGTCTACGACGGCGGCTACGACGCGTTCCTCGCCGAGCGAGCCGTCACCCGCCGACATGCTCGTGAGGCCTACGACGAGTACGCGGACAAGAAGGCCGACTTGGTCAACCGGGCCCGCAGCCAGCGGGAGTGGAGCTCTCAAGGCGTCCGCAACGCAATCAGGAAGTCCCCCGACAACGACAAGATCCGCCGCAAGGCACAGGCGGAGACCTCCGAGAAGCAGGCCCAGAAGGTCCGCCAGATGGAGTCCCGGATCGCACGACTCGAGGAGGTCGACGAGCCTCGCAAGGAGTGGGCTCTGCGCTTCACGATCGGTGACGCACCGCGCTCCAGCTCGATTGTGGCGACCCTCGATGAGGCCACGGCGAGCCTCGGCCCGTCGTTCACGTTCGGCCCGGTCTCGCTCCAGGTCGAGGCGGGTGAACGGATCGGGGTCACTGGCCCGAACGGCGCTGGCAAGACGACGCTGCTTTGGCTTCTCGCCGGCCAGCTGCTTCCTACGACCGGCAGAGCCAGCCTGGGGGCATCGGTTGCGGTCGGGGAGATCGATCAGGCTCGCACCGGGCTGGCCGAGGACCTCCCCCTGGGCGGCGCCTTCGAGTCTGCGATGCCCCAGATGGCGACCGCCGAGGTCCGGACCCTGCTGGCCAAGTTCGGCCTCAAGGCCGACCAGGTCAGCAGCCCGGTCGGGAGGCTCTCACCGGGCGAGCGGACGCGGGCCGCGATGGCCCTGCTCCAAGCTCGCGGCGTGAACCTCCTCATCCTCGACGAACCCACCAACCACCTGGACCTGCCCGCGATCGAGCAGCTCGAGGAAGCCCTCGAGACCTACGACGGGGCCCTGCTGCTGGTGTCACACGACCGCAGACTTCTGGACCACGTCCGACTCCACCAGCGTTGGCACGTCCACGACGGCCGGGTCACCGCCGCAAAGACGAGCTGAACTCCAACACGGGAGTGGACCGAGCAGCCACGTCATGCCGCGTAACCGCCCACTATGACGCACCCCCGTTGGGCCCCCTGTCCGTTGACGCACGCCCCCTGACGAGCGCTCCCTTCGCTGAAGGTTCTCAGGGGGGCGCCTACCTCCGCTGACTTCCGTCCGGGGTCCTATGCCGGTCAGCGGTCCGCGTGAGTGATGGGTGACGACGAGCCGGGAGGATCTTCCCGCTTGGCGAGCCTGACGAGCACCGCAACTAGCCCCGCATCGGGTGGTGCGCACGCGGGCAACTGCGTACGCGATCCTCGCGCGGATGGCGGCCGATGGCCGCAACTGGTCGTAGAGCAGGGCTGTGCCGGCGGCGGCGGGTTCTTCAGCGCGGTGGTCTGGTCGTCGCGCGACTTGGCGAGCCGATGGGACCCTGTCGGTGCATCCAGGTGGCCAGCGCTACTGGGGTCCACCGCCGATAGCCCCCGGGCGCAGGCCCGGTCAGGACGCCGACGGGGGGGTGGGGCGGTCGGCGTCAGACGGTGGTGGAGATGGAGGCGGACTGGCCGTCGCCGGCGATGATCGTGACCCTGATTGTCAGCGGCGCGCCGGCGGGGATCAGTACATCCCACGCGCGGATCCGTCGGAAGCCGAACGGCCCGGGGAGCCGGCGCCAGCCGAACCCGATGAGCCGGGGCTGGGCGACGGCCGCACTCGTCGCCGGGATGTCGGGCAGCGCCGCCGAACCGCGATAGATCTTCAGTCGCGGACCGTGGACCATCCGGGGCTGTGCGGTCGCGGAGAACGTCGCCGGCGGCACGTCCGCAGCTGATGCCGAGGTCGTGACGGTCACCCGGGTCGTCGTGGGCGTCGGGTGCGAGACGCCCATCAGCGTCAGGGTCGGGGGCGGTGTCGGCGGCACCGGCACACCGGGGGCGGTGGCCCGCTGCACGGTCGCGCGACCCAATGGGTCGACCAGCCGCAGCCCGACGTCGGCGTCGGCCGTCGCATCGGCCCGGGCGAACCACACCGCGAGGGGTGTGCGACCAGCCGACCTCAGACCGCGGACCAGCACCGCCTGGCCGTGCGTCGGCAGGGTCGCCGGTGCCGGAGTGCCGTCGCCGAGCGTCACGACGTCGGCGAGCGCGACGGTCGCCAGCGCGGCAAGGTCGGCCTCCGAGGTCGTCGCACCCGTCCCGGCCACCCGGTGTGCGCCCCAGGCGGAGTCGTCCGGGGCGGCGGTCGACGTCCGGGCGACCATCACCAGGTGGTCCGGCGTCCCGTCGGAGACCACCAGCGGCGCGAGGTCCGGCCCGTCGGGCGGTGGCGTGGCGACCGTGACGATGTCCGACTCGCCGGACAACAGCCCGCGGATCGCCAGCTCCGGCACCCCAGAGGTGTCCGGCACCGCGACCGCGCGCAGATACGCAGGCTGCCACCCCGCGCTGGTCGCCAACGTCGTCGAGGCGGAGTACAGCGGAGCCCCGGACCGGACGTCGCGCTTCGGCTGGCCGCCGTCGACCACCGCCGTCGCCGGCACGACCGTCGGTGCGCCCATCGAGTCGGCACGGCGGGCCGCGTCGAACACCCGAGTCCGGTACAGCCGGAACCCGCCGACCGGCACGTTCGAGGCGACCTCCAGGTCGACCTCCACCCCCGTCTCGGTGATGACGGTGCGGACCAGCGGCGGCGCTGGGCTCACCACGCGCGGTGCGATGAACACCTGGGTCTGGGTGTCCAGGCCGACGGTCGGGAACGGCGAGTCGGTGCCCGTCGGCGTGGTCGAGGTGACGACGAACAGTTGCAGGTCCGACGCGCCCCGCGCGAGTGGGACATCGGCCGCGCGCGGCGAGCCCGGGTTCTCCGGCACCTCGAGCACCCGGCGGAACGCACGCTGCGCCTCGGCGCCGCGCGCAGCGAGGCGTCCGCGCAGCTCAAGCAGTCGCGCGCCCGGGACCGGGTTGGGCGCGGGGCCCAGCCCGAGGGCGTCGCGCAGGTTCTGCTCGCTGGTCCCCCAGATCACCCAGTTCTTCACCGGTGCGTTCGCCGGCGCGCCCCAGGCGATCCGGACGTGGCTGGACCCGGCAGCGTCCGGCATCGAACCGAGTGGGACGCCGGGCAGGATGACGGCCTGCGGTACGACGGGCACCGGCGAACCGGCGGTCGCGATCACCCAGCGGTTCGGGTCCGATGCCACCCAGCCGGTCGGCGACGGTCCGACCGCGGTCGCCCGGCGCGCCCAGATCACCACTCCCCAGCGCCCGGTTCCGGTGAAGTCCAGCGGCGCCAGGTCGACGTCGGTGCGGAAGCGGCGCGGGTCGCCCTGGCCGGGGCCCGGCGTGATCGGCACCGGGGGGACCGTCCGGGTCGCGTCGTAGCCGTCCTGATCGAGCGGGGTGACGGTGCAGCCCGCTCCGGTTGGGATGTCGCCAGCGAATGTGTATGACCAGGACGCGGTGTGGCAGCCCGCCGGGGCGACGCCCGGCCCGACGCCCGGCGGCGGCGGGGAGTACGGGCCGACCATCGGGTAGAGCACCGCGGTCAACTCGACGCCCGTGGTGGTTCGCTGCACCCACTCCAGCATCGTCTCCACCCGCAGGTTCGCCGGGCAGGCCGACGCCGACCCCGAGTAGCGGGCGGTCAGTGCGGGGTTGGCGAGGATCGGCAGGGTCGCGCCCGGTTCGCTGGTGTCCAGGTGCGTCTCGACCCACGGCGACCAGACGCCGTAGATGTCGTCGTGGGCGACGCCGTACTCGAGGTGACGGCCGCCGGAACCGAGCGGGATGTCGGCGTACGGGTCGATCACCGACGTGTTGCCCGCGGAGTCGGCGCCCGGCACGGACCCGATCCGCCAACCACCCCAGTCGTCGTTCTTCTCGCAGCCAGGCTCGGCATCCGCGGCGCCGGTTGGGTAGCGGCAGTACGCCTGCGCGGTGACTCGCGCCCAGCCCGCCCCGACGGTCGGTCGGGGCCAGGACAGCCGGACGTTCTCCCGCCACGGCGTGTCGATGCCGGCCGGTGCGTTCAGCGAGTAGCGGGCCGCGGTCAGTCCGAGCGGCGACGCCGTGACGCCGTGGCGCACCGGCGGAGCGTAGGCGGCGTACTCCCCGGCCGGGCCGACGCCGATGGTCTGACCGTTCAGGTCGATCGCCGGTCCGGCGGAGTAGGTGGCGGTGACCAGGAACTCGGGGGGTGCGATCTGTGCCACGACGATGGCGGACGACATCGGCGGGTACGCGGTGCCGAAGCCCAGGGCGAGGTTGAGGTAGGCGTCGGTCTGCGAGGGGATCGCGAGCATCGGCCAGGGTGCGGCGTCGATCTGGGTCGTCGGGCCGACGCCGACCGTCGTTGTGCCGGGTCCGGGCACGAGCGTCGGACGGGTGATCGAGCGCTGGTCGTGTTCGGGCTGCCCGGGCTGATACAGGTCGTCCAGCCGCGAGAGCAGCTCGCCCTGCAGCACGGCGATCATCCGCGGCACGTCGGGCGTCAGCCAGTCGGGGGCGGTCACCCCAGACGGCAGTACCGGGTACCAGCCGAACGGCGGGGCCCCGCGGGACAGCCGGTCCAGCGCGGCGCTGGTCGGGTCGGTCGGCGCGGTGAACATGCCCTGCTTGTCCCCGTCGTATTCGCCGAGCGGACCGTCGACGGGCAGGCCGACCATCTCGTACGGCGTCCAGTCGGCTGCGTTGACGATGTCCCCCAGCGGCTGCACCGACACCACCGGCGAGGTGAGGTTGGCGACCAGTGCGCAGGTCGCACCGGACGTCCGCAGGTCGATCGAGATGGTGCCGTTACCGGTCCGGCTGGAGGCGGCGACCACCGACGCCGGCGTCGGGGCGCCCCAGCACAGCTTGACCGTGACGGGCTGTCCCGGATCGGACACCGTGCCCTGCACGATGACCCGACCGGCGACGCCGGTCCAGGTCAGCAACGACTGTGAGCCGTAGCTCTGGACGGGGTTGCCCGACGGGACGAGCCTGACCGCCTTCGGTCTGCGGTACCACACGGTGAACACCCCGTGCGGCACGCCGAGCGAACCGTGGCACGCCCAGCTGACCCGGGTTCGCGGCGGCGCGTCGCCCACCTGGCCGCCGGACTCCCGCTGGGCGTTGCCGATCGCGTTCCAGTCGATCATCACCGTCTCGGCACGGAACACCGAGGGATTCGCGATGCGAGCCATCAGGCCTCCTCCTCCCAAGGTGCCCGCGCGAGCAGCACCGACAGTGTGGCCGCTGACGCGCCGGTCGTCCCGTCCACCTTCGTCACCTGCAGGGCGAGGTTCAGCGTTGACCCACGCTGATTTGCGGCCAGGAAGGCCACGACCCTGGTGCCGCCTGGGCCGACCGCGATGCGGTCGATGGCAGCCCCGACACCCGCGGATCGCACTACGCTCAGCCACCGGTACGGCGCTCGCGCCCAGTAGTGGTGCACGGGATCCGGGTCGGTGGTGGAGGAGAACACCTTCTTCGGTCCCACCCGGGTGCGCACCAGACGCTCGTTCGACTCGATGACCACCGCGACTGGCTGCGGCGTCGGGCCGGTCGTCCACAGCACCTGGACCAGCGGGAACGCCGGCACCTGCGGCGCACCCAACCCGGCATCCTCGAACGCCTGGTCCAGCGCGGCGCCGGTGACGTCGCCGACTAGCGGCGCCAGCGCGCCGGGTGTCAGTACCCCGCGGTGCTGGATCGGTGCGGGAGAGACGTAGCGGGCCAGGTCGGCCAGGTCGTTGAACCGCCCGGTGGTGAACGGCGCCCGGAACACGATCTCACCGTCGCCGGTGGTGCCGGTCGGGCGGGCATGCACGTCGAGCAGGTACTCGGTCAGCGGGTCGAACACGTAGGGCAGGAAGTAGGGCACCTCGTCGTGCGGGTCGACGTGGTCCTGGTCGATGCACGGCTTCCCGGTGACGACCTCGCTGAGCGCCTCGCGCCACGCCTGCTGCATCCCGTAGGCCTGGTCGGTGCCGCGGTACGGCGAGCCGGAGTCGACGGTGACCTGCGGGTTGGCCGTGTCCGGCTGGTCGGCAAGCCGCGGGTGGTGCCCGGAGGCGGCCCGGACCTGCACGAACAGCTCTTTGCCATAGGCGGCGTAGAGCGCGGTCACCCGCTGGCTGGAGAACGTCACGGTGATCCCGGCGTGGGTGAACAGGCCGTCCTCGCCGCGGTCCGGCTCAGTGGCCAGCACCCACGGCGTGAGGTCGTCGGTCTGCGACGGCGGTGTCGGCACCGCACCGGTGCGGAACGTGAACTTCTGGGTGCGGTCCTGCGATCCGCCGACGGTTGCCGCGGTCAGCGTTGCCGATGGGGCTTGGCCGGCCGGCGGGCTGTACTGGTCGCCGCTGACTGCGATCGCCGTCGCGGTCCAGTCGATCTCGACTTCGTAGGTGCTGTCCGGGGTGAGCAGCGGTTCGGTCCCGGCGGCGGCCAACGCGGTGGAGACCGCCGCCTGGTCCGACGACTTGACGGTGACGTCCCAGGCGTAGCGGCGCGCCTCGGACTCGAGCACGGACTCCACTCCAACCACGTAGAACGGCTGCGGCGGGAGCTTACGGGCCCGCGGACGGTCGAACCCGATGACGATCCGCCGGGCCGAAGGGTCCATCCCCTTCAGGTAGACCCAGACGAGCACCAGCCCGTCCTCGGCGCCGATCCGGGCGGCCAGGTGCCCGGCGCGGGATACCGGGTCGGCCCACGGCCCGCCGGGGTCGAACCACTGGTCGGAGGGACGGTTTTGCGCGGACAGCATGTCGGTGCCGAGCACGGGGTAGCGTCGCACCTCGCTGCCGTCGCCCGTCCGGCCGACGACGATCAGCCCGCCCTCGAGGACCCGGCGGTCGATCAGCAGCAGCACGCCGACGTCGGTGAACCCGTCGTCGGTGTCCTGGGGTTCGAACCAGACGGCGTCGGCCAGCTCGTCGGGCCGGAACCCGGTCGCTGCCCACGCGTTCTCGACGAGTTTGCGGGTCTCGTCGTCGGCGTGGGGCGCGGGATCGTCGGAGTCGAGCGCGGGGCTGCGAAGAATCTCCCCCATGCAGCGCATCGGAACGCGCACCGGGCTCGACCGCCGTGTGGCGGTGTGCAGCAGGGCGCCGGCGTCGTAGAGGCCCGCTGCGCCGACGGCGGCATCGAGCAGGGTCAGCCCGCGGGTGCCGGTCGGTTCGTGCGGGCCTGCGATCGCCCAGCTCTGCCCGATGTCGGCGGGGTCGGAGTGCCGTCCGTCGAAGCAGGGTACGGCGCCGCCCACCACGACTGCGGGTGCGGTGCCCTG
Source organism: uncultured Actinomycetes bacterium (assembly GCA_963781015.1). Lineage (GTDB taxonomy): Bacteria > Actinomycetota > Actinomycetes > S36-B12 > CAIYMF01 > Prado023. The sequence continues at coordinate 20,810 of CAWAEB010000014.1, forward strand.
GAGCGGGTCGATCGACTCGGCGACCCGCCACGCCTCGCCGACGCGAAGCCCGGTACGCACCGCGGTAGACCGCGTCGAACCCGGCGCGTCCGGCCAAGGCAGCCCCGGCAGGAACCATGCGGTCGGGTTCGGCCCGGTCGGCTGGCCGTCGAAGGTCCACAGCTGCGGCGTCGGACCGGCTGGTGAGGAGCAGATCTGCCCCCAGATGTGCGTGACGTGGTCGACCAGGTTCTCGCCGTACGGCACCGCCGCCGGCTGGGCGACCGGCACCCAGGTGAGCAGGCCGAGCCCGACCTTGCGACCGTTTCCGTCGGCGCCGTGCACCCACCAGGCGGCCGGTGCGGGCGACGTCGGCGGCAGCAGGGCGCCGCCGGTCAGGCGTACCGCGGTGACGTCGTAGCGCCACCAGTGCCCGCCCACCTGGATCCACGGGTTGTACGGCTGCGCCGTCCACGGTCCCAGGACGCCGCCGACGATCGTCGCGGTGTCGGCCTTGGGGGCCACCGCGAACTCGACCAGCGGCACCACGTCGATCGGCACCACCGGCACGACGCCGGCGCCGCCCGGTGCGGCCTTCCCCAGCGACCCGTCGACCGGGCCGGATGACGCCGACCCCTCGATCGTCACCTGCGTCGACCGGGCGATCAACGACACCCCGCTGACCAGCGGCGGCGGCTCGCCGGGGTCGTTGCCGGGCGGGCTGCCGATGGTCAGCTCGACCGAGCCCTCGACGCTGAAGAAGAAGAAGTCGACCTTGCCGTGCGCCTCGCCGTGCACGTACAGCCGGGCACCCGGGTCGCGGTAGATCACCACGAGCTTGGCCCACGCCGAGATGGAGATGATGAAGAGCCGAAGCTCGCCACCGATCTCGAAGATCCCACCGAGGTACATCGGGTCGGGGGCGAGCAGTGCGTCGAACCCACCCGACGCCTCCAGGTACAGCCCTGACGGCTTGAATCCCATCAGCACGGCGGAGACGTGGAAGCCGACCGCGAAGGTCAGTCCTGTTGACGAGAGCACCGGGTCGGTCGGCAGGGTCTTCCCGTTGCCGTACACGCCGAGGTAGCCGGTCGCGTCGAAAGCCCCGAGCACCTTGACGCTCACCGGGTCCTCGTAGCTGCCCAGCTCGACGTACCAGTGCGACGGGTCGGTCTTGGTGTCGAAGAACGCGGTCACCGGGACGTGGAAGGTGATCAGGCCAGAGATGTCGTAGTCGACCCGCAGCGCGATCAGGATCGTGCCGCGGCCGAAGTCCAGGTCGATGACAGCGAGGATCGTCGCGCTGGTGTCGCCGGTCACCGCCGGCAGTCCGGGGGACAGCACGTTGGCCAGCATGATCAAGCCGATCCGCGGTCCGGGGACCTCGATCAGCAGGACGCCCTTCATGTTCAGGGTGAACCCACCGTCGACAGTGCCGAGCACCAGCCCGGCGGCGAAACCGTAGTGGTCGGCCGAGTACTGCCAGGCGTCCGGGGCGTTGAACAGCGTGTTGTTCGCCAGGTGCTGCTTGGCCCAGTCCAGCGCAGGCAGCGCGGTGTCGGGCATCACGCGCTCGAAGTTGACGCCCATCCCGCCGAGGAACCCGTAGATTCCCAGCCCGGAGCTGCCCAGCACGATCGGCACCGGCAGCTCAACCAGCCCGCCGAACAGCACGCCGACGTTGCCGTCGGGACCCTTCGAGATGAACAGCGAGGCGGCGATCCGGACAGAGACCGGGGTGACGGTGATGTCGAACGCGCCGCCGATCAGGTTCTCCGAGATCGACACCTCGCCCGTGCCGTGCAGCGTTCCGGGCACGTCGATCGTGGCGCGCAGCCGGGAGACCGAGATGTCCGGGGCGCCCCCACCGCTTTCGAAGGTGGCCCGCACCGTCGCGGTGTCGATCGTGAGGATGCCGATCTCCAGGCCGATCCCGAATTGGATCTCGATGAACATCGGGTTGTCGCGGGAGACCTTGAAACCGAACACCCGCAGGATCTGGTCGAGCGGGGACACCGCTGCGATCGACCCGTCGGGGGCGTCGATCGTGTAGCCCTTGTCGGGGTCGAAGATGAACGTTGGGGTGAACGGGGCGCCGGCCGCATCCCAGGTCGCGGCCATCCCGATCGCCTTGTAGCGGGCCTTGACCGGTTTCGTGGTGCGGATGATCTTCACGTCGACCATGAACTGGGTCTCGACGTCGAACAGGACGCTGACCCGGTTGCCGGCGGACGGGTCTCCGACCTCGCCGGACGCGCCCACGATCCCGTGGCTGACCAGCACGTCGACCCCGTACAGGGTGATCGCCTGGGTCGTCATCACCGTGCCGGAGGCTCCGAGCCCGGCACCTACCAGCGCGACCGCCGCGCCGGCGGCCGGCGACAGCGAGCTGACCGCGGCCGTCAACGGCGCGATCACCGCCATCGCGCCGACGCCGTCGATCACCGGGTTGGGGATGCCGTCGCCGCGTTTGCGTTGGTAGAGGCCGTCCGTGTCGCCCGCATGCGCCTTGACCTCGGCCTCGACCGACCATGCCTGGCGATCCTCGGTGATCCGCATCCGCGCCAGGAAGTCGACGATCCCGTCGCCCGGGTTGCCACCGGCCGGGAGGTCGAGCCCGGGCTTGACCTGTCCTGCCGCGGACGAGACGTCCAGCTCGCCCCAGACTTCGGCCCGGATGAACGACGAACGCAACAGCTCCACGCGCACGCCGATGCGCCGGAAGCAGGACGGCGGTGGCTGGCGGGCGGGGGTGTTCTCGGCCGGGGGCGTGTCGTTCGACCAGTGCGAGACCTCGGCGTGCAGGTGACCGCCGACGGTGATCGGCGCGAAGGCCGACACCCGGGCGCGGGCCAGCCACCAGAACCCGTCGCCCTCCGTCGGGGTGGCGCCGGCGGGGTTGGCCGTCGCAGTCGCGGGCCAGGTGTGGGCGTGGGCGTTGTCGTCGCCGGTCGCGGTCCCGGGCTGGACGTCAGTGAAGCCCACATGCTTGAGGATCGTGATCGCGGCGATCCGGCGGCGGGCGGACAGGTTCTTGTTCCACTCATCGGAGGTGGTCGCCTCGTACGAGGCGTACCCGTCGACGGCGATATGGGTGTCGTGGGGGATCCGCGCGGCGAGTTCCTGCGCCGTCTCCAGGTAGGTCCCGGCCGCGGCCAGGCCCGATCGCGACGGTGATTTCGTGTTGCGCGTCGAGTCCGCACCGAGTACCCAGCTCAGCTCGCGGGCGGACGGATCTGCGCCCGCCGCAGGGTTGAACTCACCGGTCTTCGGGTGGTCGACGAGGAAGTAGCAGTCGATGTCCTGGGCGGCGGCACCGGAGAACGTCACCGACAGGTCGCCGTCGATGGGTGCGGCGTCGGTCAGGGCGGCCAGGTCGACCGCGACCGTCGGGCCGTTCGTGGGGCCCACGAAGGTGAGCGTCGGCGACGACCACGCGATCGTCGTCCCGGCCGGCGGCGCCTTGCTCAGCTTGACGACCGCCGGGTCGATCGTGTCGATCTGCAGCTGCCACTGCGCCGACGGATCGCTCGGGGTGATGCCGACAACCTTCGTCGATCCCGACCCGGAGACGGCGCCGGCCGCGAGGATGGTGTGCAGGGTCAGTGTCTCGTCCAGGCCGGCCGTGGCGTCGTGCACGGCGATGGTGATCGACGTGCCGTCGGCGTCAGTCGTGATCGCCGCGCGGTCGCCGGTCACCGCGGCGGCGTTGTCCGGGGTGATCATGATGGTGTTCGAGCCCGATCCGCCGTGCGTGGACACGATGAGCGTCGAGCTCGCCGGGACCGTCGCCGACCCGTCGGCGGCGGGGATCACCGCGCCGGTCGGGGTGAGGAAGGAGGCCTCGACGGACAGCGACGTCCCGTTGACGACCTCGGCCTCGAAGATGCCGGTGACCCCTGCCGACGCGCCGACCCCGATGTACAGGTTCCGCGCGGCGGCGGTGACGTGCAGCCCGTCCAGCCCGTTCGGCTGCACGAACAGCCGGATCTCCGGCAGGAAGAATCCCTGCCAGGTGTTCGGCATGGTGCGCGCACCCGCCGGCAGATTCGACGGACCGGCCTTGTCGGACAGGTCGAGCACGGCTCCTCGGAAGCCGAAGCCGACCGAGTTGCCGGGCCCGACGATCGCGTAGCCCGGCTCCATCCGGATCAGGTCGTAGATCTTGTCCGCCGGGTCGCCCGACGTCGACGCGCTGACCAGCGAGAACTTCACGTCCTGACCCTGGAGCTGCTGCAGGCGCACGATCAGCCCGCCGACCACCAGGAACACCCCGCGCTGCGACGTGTCCGGCACCAGCAGCGCGTTCGCGACGTCATAGCGGGCCGGGGTGAGGAACGGCAGCGCGATCGCGACCACCGGCGCGGTCAGGTCGATCCGCCAGCCATCGTCGGCGACATGCCGCCCGACGGTCAACGTGACGTTCGGGTCGCGGAACTCGATCGGGGTACCGGCACCGGGCAGCCCGAACCGGGCGACGTCTGCGCTGTCCTTGTAGATGCGCCAGGTGCCGTCGTCGTCGGTGAGATTGGTCTGCTGCACGCCCGGAACGGACTTGAGCGCCGACTCGATTGTGTCAAGGGCACCTCCGCCACCGGCCGACCCGGGCAACTCGTCCCACAACGACATGGTGACCTCCCAACGGGGTTGAGCAGCTTGACTATATGTGATGCAGGTCACATTTGTCACCCATGTCCTTCCTCGGCTCGCTCGGCGGACGGCCGTCGTTCGCCGACCCCTACCAGCCCCCCGAGAGCTCGATCTCCTGCCGGACGCATCAGTGCCGCACCGGCGTCAGCACCTCAACCTCGGCGATGTGGCAGGCCGTCTCCAGCAGCCCGGCGTGGGCGAACTGGGAAGCGCGCACCCGCTCGGCGCCGTACAGGCCGAAAGGGGTCGTACTTTCGCGAGATCAGCTCGTCGGCCAACCAGCGCAGGCTCTTGCCTCTGCCTCGACGGTTCGAGGCCATCGACGATGACGACATGACATGGCTGACGGTGGGCCCCGACGTGCATCCACGCCTCGACTCAACGGGCCGGGCCGAGGTCGCCTCGGTGGTTTACGGATTTGCCGTCCAAGATGCGTTCGTCGTGTCACCGCAGTCGAGAAGCGACGGATCGAACAGGTCCTCGGGGAGCCACCGCCCGAACCTGACCTGGTAGATATACCGAACTCGACGCTGGAACAGCAGAACGAAGGCAAGAGGACTCGGACCGTGGCGGCGAAGGCACCAAGGGATGCCTACGCCGCTCTCGCAGAGGAACGCTCGTCCTGAACTGGGACCAATGCGCGACCCTTCAGGCTGGACTGCGCATGCCGGCCGCGAGTCGTGTGTCAGCCTCGCCTTCGCCGGGATCTATTCGGCCACCCCTGGGTGCCCGACGGACTAGCATCCACGCGTGAGGGCATCGCACTTCGACTTCGTTGAGGTGGTCGTGGCCGACCGCGACCTGGTGGTAGCCGGTGCGGATGACCACGTTTGCCGCCTGGAGCCCAGGGAGTCTGAGCTCGGCTGGTATTGCGACCTCGATGACGGCACCCCGACCGGGGAGAGTGACCCGGCGGCGTTCGTGCGGTGGGTGTGTCCGGTGCTGCGGGTCGGACCCTCGGCGACCGGGACATCCATCCCGCAAGTGGAAGTGCGCCGGCCCGGTCCCCATTCCGACCTCGGCAGACTGATGAAGAAGTTCGGGCGTCTGACCAGTCCAGCGTCGCGTCGCACGCCCGACGGTGGCGTCGAAGGACGATTCCTCTACACCGATCCCGCTGGAATCCTCGACGCAGCACTGCGCCGGCGTATCGAGAACTGGCCCTTGGCCCAGCACGGCGACGGTGTCGTGCGACCTGCTGAGCTGTGGTCGATCAAGTTCACCGGCGAAGGGCTGGTCGTGGACTCGGTGTCCTGGTGGGGCAGTGCACCAGCCCTTGACCATCAGATCGGGCTGGCACTCGACATCGCTGATCGACTGATCGCGTAGCGATCGATCACCACGCCACCTGAGCAAAGCGATCACGGCGGGACGCTCGTGAACGACGAGGTCAAGCAAGCACGCCACCAGTTTGTGTCGACATCGGCGCACCAACACCCAGGTCATTGCGCCGCGGTCCCCAAGCTGGTTGCCAGCGGCGCCGACACGCTGGGTTCCGGTGCGGTCGCGCTGACCGCCTGGGCCACGTTGGTGGTGTGCAGTCCAACCACACCCGACAGGTGGCCGCCGCCAGGTCTTCATCTCAACACAGACCGACGCCAGCGCCTTGTCCGTCAGGGTTGCATCGTCGCTACCGGGCTCTCGACTCCTTCAGAGCCACTTCGCATCGATCGAGATCGGTGCCAGATGCCACTCAACTCGACCACGACGCCCCCAGCCGTTCAGGAACATGGTCCATAGATTCTCGATTCCGACGCCCACCGCACCACCCTTCGAGGTGCTGCAGTCCGCCGCTCCCGGACGCGCTCACGGCGAGCAGTAACACGGCTTCGAATCGTCGCACACGATCGTGAGCACACCGAGGTCTCGAGCACATTTCGGAAGGCTCGTCGAACCCTTGTGGCGGCCCCCTGATAAGCGTAGCCTGACCTTACTTCGCGTCTGGGAGGAGTAGTCATCAGCCCTCCTGCTCACCATGTGGGCGCCGCGGGGCAGTGGGTGCTTGCGTCTCTGGATGACTCGGATCACTTCGGCTGCCGGTGACCAAGGGCCGGCCTTCCCAGGACGGAGTTACCGATGCCGCTCTCATTTGAGTCGTTGCGGTCGGAGAACGCGCACTTGCTGGCTGACCCGGTTGAGCACTCGAGAGCCGTTGATCTGGCGAACTCCCGGGCGCTGGAATTGGGTTTGGTGCACTTGCCTGAGCCTGATGTGGCTCATGCAGCCCGGTCCAGAGTGTCGTTGAGTCAGTGGCAGACCGGATTCCGAGCCCAACTCGACCGTGGTACCTGCTACGCGTTCGCCGCCTGTGCCGCGATGGAAGCGGCGTACCGGCGGCAGTTCGGCCTCGTGGTCGATCTGTCCGAGCAGTACGTGTTCCACATCAACAAGGTCACTGCACTGCTCACGGACTGGGTCAACAGTCCGTCGCAGATTGAGAACAACAGCACGTTGACCGGGTTCCAGGGAAGCTCGGACATGGTGGATAAGTTGGCCCGCTTCGCGGTCCCCGACGAAGTCGACGCCCCCTACCTGACCCAAGCTCAGATGGTGGCGATCCGAGATTCCCTACCTGCTGCCGGGGACATGACGACCCAACCGCAGAATGACGCATTCGAGTTCGACAGTCAGATCCTGCCCGTGGGCTCCCATCAACGTGGCCGGTACCAGGTCGCGACCTTCGCGGCGCTGCCCCCCAGTCCCAGCGTGGACCAGGTCAAGCAGGTACTGCAGGCCGGCTTCGAAGTCGTCGCAGACATCAAGGATCACTGCTTTCTGATCATCGGCTATGACGACACACTGCGGGTCTTCGAGGTCAAGAACAGCTGGGGCGAGAACGCTTTCATTCAGTACTCCTACGACAAGCCGATCCTCGGCGGCCGGTACATCACTGAGGTTCGGCCGGTCGCTGAACCACAGACCGAGGCGGCGTGGATGGGTCACTGGTTTATGGACCATGACGGGTGGCGGGGCGAGCTCCTGATTCGCCGGTTCACCGATTTCAGTCGCACGGATTCGGAGCCGACGAAGCTGGGCGACTACTACCGCGACGGCAACCGGTACGACGTGAACGGTTCGGTATCAGGCGACGGGTCGATGATGACGTTCTGGGTCGCGGACGACACGAATCGCAGTGAGCCAGGTTCGGAGATCGGGCAGCGCTTCGTTACCCGATTCTGCGCGAATGACCTGGCCAACGCGGCGGGTGTCACCGAATTCGGCGGTGTCGAGTATGGAATCCGCCTGTCACGAAAGCCCCTCACTCAAAGCCCGACGATCGACCACTTCGACGTGAACCGTTGGTTCGAGGGCTGGTCGGTCGATCAGGGCACCCACGCCGAACTGCTTCGTATTTCGAGCGTGAATCCCCTGGAGGGCCGGTACGAGCGCGGTGGACTGACGTTCGACATCACGGGCAATGTTGATCCCGAACACGGCCACATCATCAGGTTCAAGGTCCCCTTCGATCCGGTCGATCCCACGTCCTACGTGCTCTTCCACCACACCAGGGAAGACGGCACCGTCTCAGGCTATTGCCGGCCGCCAGGCCAGATGTTCGGCGTTCAAGCGGACCGCTACATCGAGCCGTACTACCCTCCCTTCGCGCCGCCTGGGCCGGGCGTCATGGCGTCATTCATCTACGCGATACCCGCAAGCGGAATCCTGCAGTGGTTCCGGCATGACGGGGCCCGGCACGGAGCGTTCGAATGGAAGGGTGCCCGTCCAGTCGGGAGGGGCTGGTCCGGGCTACCTGCGGTGATCCCCGGCGGCGGTGACGTGATCTACGCGATCACTCCTGAGGGCGCACTGCTCTGGTATGAACACGTCGGGTTCAACACCGGCGCCGGGCTGCGCGACGCGGGATCGTGGAAGGGCCGAACCACGGTCAACCACGACTTCGGCCAGTACACCCGGGTCTTCTCGGGAGGCAACGGCATCATCTACGGCATCACCCCCGACGGTCGATTGATCTGGCACCGGCACCACGGGGTCACGACCGGCCAACCCGTCGAGGACGCAGGGTCATGGGCGGGCCCCAAGGAGGTCGGCGTCGGCTGGGACGGACTGGCCACCGTCTTCAGCGGTGGCGACGGCATCATCTACGGGGTCAACCCCAACGGCGACCTACTCTGGTATAACCACCTCGGTCACAGGGACGGGCAGGGCCTGAACGACTCCGGCGCATGGCTCGGCGCGAAGCCAGTGGGAGTCGGCTGGGGGTCGTTCACCACGCTGTTCTCCAGCGGAAACGGGGTCATCTACGGCATCGCGCCCGACGGTGTCCTGAAGTGGTACCCGGCATCTGGGATATCAGACCGGCGCCGGCCTAGAAGTTGCCGGATCCTGGGAGGGTGCGGTCGACGTCGGCTGGGGCTGGGGCAGCTTCGACACCGTATTCGCGCTGCTCCCGCGAGACCCCGACCCGGTGCGCTGAACGCCCGAAGCCCGCAGAGCGCGCTGCGCTGCCTGGCAATCCACCCTTCCACAGCAATCAGCCGCGACGGCTCAAGAGGTGCTCGCTGGCCGAGAGCCCGACGACCTCTGAAGCACAACGAGACCGTCGAGTTCTGGGGGACGCTAGCCACTGACCCGACTGGGCTCCCGGACACAGTTGAGACGAGCCGAATCGATTCGCCGTCGCGTGCGACGAACATGGCCCAGTCGCCAGCTTGCTGCACGACCTCGGTCTCCGGCCGGCCTGCCCCTCTTTGCCGCGACAGCCCGCTCCAGTGTCCGCCACCTCAAGCGTCAACGACCGCTGCCGGGAAGGTGGGCAACGAGGTGCGGGTGCCTCCTGACCTGAGCCCTCCCCAACTGGGTTGCTGAAGAGCACTCGGCACGTTGAGTGAGCGGTCGGCTGTGCGCCCAAATGCCGGCTTCACGACGTGCCGGCGCGCTCGCGCAGCGTCGCCACACCGTCCCCGTCGAGGTCTGCACAGAACGCAGCACGACCCGCCATGGCCATGGTCAGGGCAAGGGTCGTCCCGGTCACCAGTGGTCCTCGTTCTGTGGCGAAGGGCCCGTCTGTGGCTTCAACGCGCAGGCCCGCGATCGCGCTCCGGCTGGCGACGGTGAAGTCGCGCCCGGCGTAGAACTCGGCCACCTGTGTCACAGCCTGGGTAGGGGGCGTGCGTTCGATTCCTAGGGGACATCGAATGTCCTGGGAGTGCACGACGACTTCGCCGAGCCACGCCGGGGTGTGAACGGAGGGTGCGGTGGTGCTGGTGATGATGCGCCGGAACCTCTGCAGGGTCTCGTCCGGGTCCGCGCCGCGGTGCTCAGCCAGGCGCCGCTGGTTATGCACATCGAAGTCGAAGCGTGCGCCCAGCACGCTGCCCAGCCAACGCAGGCGCCCAATGCTTGCGGCTGCAGTCAGGTGCGCGACGACCTCTTCGACGGTCCACGAGCCACACAACGACTGTCGTGCCCACTGCTCGCGGCTCAGGCTCCCCAGGTCATCGGCAGGCGCGGCACGCTCGGCATGAACGGCGGCCCACAAGGCCATCGAAGCTCCACTCGGCAGTTGGTACTGGGCTGTTGGAGAAGCCCCCGATCGTGCCACAAGCTGGGCGTGAGTTGGGCCTCCGCTCGCCGTGGCCCATCCGGACGCCATGCAACTTTGCTCAGCTTTTCGGGAGTTCGCACTCGACCCTTCGCCGTTAGCGGGGCTGTCGTCGCTTCGCGCCGTCGGCGGCAGCCAGCCTGCCCTACGCTGCATCCTTCGCACGGCGGGCCGGGTACGGTGCACAGCGCCAAGCCCAGGTCCCGATGGAGGTCACGGCATGCCAACCGACCGATCGCCCGAGCAGGCGCCGATGAGCTTCACCGCGGTCCTGTCCCAGATCGATGACACGACCCTCCTACGCCTGCCGGAGCATGCCAGCAAGAGGCTCACGTCCCGGGGTCAGGTGGCCGCGCACGCGACGATCAACGGACAGGACTTCGACATCGTCGTGGAGCCCGACGGCCGGCGCGGCCACTGGATCCGCTTCGACCCAGCGCTGCAGCGCGCCGGAGTTGGCCCGGGCGACGCCATCGCGGTGACCCTCGACGTGGCGCCGCAATGGCCGGAACCCGACGTCCCGGACGACTTCGACGCCGCGTTGGCCCAGGCACCCACGAGGATCCGCGAACTGTGGGACGACATCACCCCGATGGCCCGGTGGGAATGGATCCGCTGGGTGCAGGCAACCCGCAACCCCCACACCCGACAACGACGCATCGAGGTGAGCATGTCGAAACTCGACGGCGGTAGCCGAAGGCCCTGCTGTTTCGACCTCGCCTCATGCACAGACCCGAACCTCGGAAGAAGCGGCAAGCTCCGCGACCCCTCCTAGCCAACGACGGGGCGGGGGGCCTTGCCACGGGCAGGCGGTCAGGTGCGGCGTTGAGGCTCAGCGGCGCACGCCGCGGTTGAGCAGCGCCATCGCCTCGGTCAGGCCGTCGACGGTCAGCGGGAACATGGGCATGACCTCGCCGATGTCCTCGATCGTGCTCCCCGCCCAGCCCACTGCGGGCTCCGGGTTGAGCCACACCGCGTCGGTGAAGTGCTCGCGCAGGATCCGCAGCCAGGCCAGGCCAGAGACGGTGTCCGGGCCGTCGATCGACCAGTGCCCGCCAGAGTGCAGCTCGTAGGGGGCCATCAACGCGTCGCCGACCACGATCAGTTTGTAGTGCGCGGCGCACTGGCGCATCAGGTCGGGGATCGTGGCCGGCTCAGCGAATGACGTGGTGGCGTACACCTGCCCGTAGACCGTGTTGTGGAAGTAGTAGGTGCGCAGCTCCTTGAAGTGCGTGGCCTTGCGGGTGGCGCTGAACAACTGGGACATGAGCTCGGTGTACGGGTACATCGACCCACCGACGTCGATCATCAGGATCACGTGCGTGTTCGGCCGGCTCGGCGGGCGAGTGACGACCTCGATCTCGCCGGCGTTGCGCGCGGTCGCGTCGATCGTGGCGTCGATGTCGAGCTCGTCGGCAGCGCCGTCGCGCACGAACGCACGCAGCCGGCGCAGCGCCACCTCCAGCTGGCGGATGTCCAGGGTCACGTCCGAGCGGTAGCCGCGGTAGCGCCGGGCATCGGCGACCTGGATCGCGGCGCGCCCGCCCCCCGACGATCCGGTGCTCAGCCCACCGGCTGCGCGCCCGCCCTGGCCGAACGGGGACGTGCCGCCGGTGCCGATCCAGTACGGCCCACCGTCGTGGCGCTCGGTCTGCTCACGCAGCCGCTTCTGGTACTCGGCGAGCAGCCCATCGAGGTCGGGAAGATCGGCATCGGCATCGGCACGCTCACCGTGGGCCGCGACCTGATCGAGCCACTCACGCATCTCCTCCGACAGGCTCAGCACCCCGCGGTACTCGGCGGCGAACGCCCGGTCGAAGGCATCGAGATGCCCCTCGTGGTGGATCAGGATCGCGCGGGCCACGTGGTAGTACCCGGTGACGCTGTTGCGGTGCGCGCCGGCGGCCAGCGCCCGGCCCAGCGCGAGCGCCTCGGTGGTGCCGACCGGCACGCGCTCGGTGCGCAGCCGGAACAGCAGCGGCAGGAACATCAGAACCGGCGCCGGTTGCGCCCGGTGATCTGGTCGGTGAACGCTGCGAGGTCCTGCTCCTTCTTCAGCAGCGTGCCCAGGAACGGGGTGCTCTCGTTCAGCGCGACGGCGTCGGGCTGGGCCAGGCGCAGCATCGCGATCCAGTCGATCAGCTCGCTGGTCGAGGGCTTCTTGCGCACCCGGTCCATGCCGCGCACCGCGTAGAACGCCTCGAGGGCCTGAGCCAGCAGCGCGTCGTCGAGGCCCGGATGATGCACCTCGACGATGCGGCCCATCAATTCCGTGTCCGGGAAATCGATGAAATGGAACACGCACCGACGCAGGAATGCGTCCGGCAGCTCCTTCTCCGCGTTGCTGGTGATGATCACCACCGGCCGGTGCTCGGCAGCGATCGTCTCGCCGGTCTCGGGGATCGTGAACCGCATCCGGTCCAGCTCATGGAGCAGGTCGTTGGGGAACTCCAGGTCGGCCTTGTCGATCTCATCGATGAGCAGGACGACCCGTTGCGGCGCGCTGAACGCCTGACCCACCGGGCCAAGATGGATGTAGTCGCCGATGTCGCGCACGTCGTGGTCGCCGAACCGGCTGTCGTAGAGCCTTTGCACCGTGTCGTAGGTGTAGAGCCCCTCCTGGGCGCGGGTGGTGCTCTTGACGTTCCAGGTGATCAACTCCATGCCGAGCGCCTGGGCGACGGCCTCGGCCAGCAGGGTCTTGCCGGTGCCCGGCTCGCCGCGGACAAGTAGGGGCTTGCGCAGCACGAGCGCGCAGCGCACGGCTGTCTCGAGCGCGGGGTCGGTCAGGTAGGACGACGTCCCGGTGAATTCCGGGCTTCTGTCCCAGCTCATGGGCAGCATGCGGGCTCCTTCAGGGGGCGATGTTGAACCGGGCGACCGTCCGCGCGGCGAGCTCGGCATCCCCGGCGGACTCGACCCGTGCGGGACCGCGTCCGCAGGCCAGCGCGACGTAGGCCGGGAAGTCCATTGTCAGGGCCACGGTCGGTTCGGCAACCCGGTCGCAGGGCCGGGCCCGGCCGTCCTCGCTGCGCACCACGGTGTCACTGAAGGTGACACCCGGACCGGTGCAGGTCACCTGAACCGTGGCGCCGATCGGGGCATCCACACCCTTGCCCCAGACCCGGCCCAGCGAGGTGCGCATTCGCGCAGCCGCCACGTGCGCGGCCGGCGTGTCGAGATGACCGGGGTCGTCGACGGCGAGGCGGATGTCCTGTTCGTGCACCCAGGCGTCGAAGATCCGCATGGAGAGCAGGTCATCGAGAGTGGTCATCGACCCGAGCGGGTTGCGGTACTGGCCGTCGGGGTTGCTGGCGCGCGCGTTGCGGAGGGCGGCCTCGCGATCGGCGATGGTCCGGTCGAACTCAACGAGCACATCATCCCGGGATCGGGTCCGGCGTAGGTCGACCGGCACCTCGGTGATCCGACTGAACGGGCTGGTCACGTGCGGCAGGACAGCCCACTCCGGCTCGTGCGGTGGATCGGTGCGGCCGAGCTGGGAGGCCTCGATCCACAGCGTGTGCGCCACGATGTCCGCCACGGTCCAGCCGGGCAGGATCGAGGGCGCCTGCCACGGCGCCCTCGCTGCGGCGTCGCGCAGGTCGGCCATCGCGTCAGCCCACACGTCGATCAGGTCGGGCTGCTCGGACTGCGCGGGTTGTGCGGTCACGTCGGGCACTGCGTGGTCAGGCATGTCCGAACGCTACCCGCCTGCGGCCCGGCCGGGGACACACCGGGGCGCCGCCGGTTGCGCCCGGAGGCACCGGCCAGCACGCTGGGGCGATGAACCCCACCGGCAGCGAGCAGCCCGCCCCGGGCCCCGACCCCGGCGCGCCCGTCGGACGCCGGGTCGTCCTGGGCATGCTCGGGGTCGCGGGCCTCGGTGTCCTGTTCGGCAGCCGCATCAGTGAATCGGTGGCGTCGATCGCCGCGAAGGATCCGACCGGGCTGCTCGGATTCCTGCCGGGAGGGGGCCGGTTCCGGATCTACTCGGTCGCGGGGCACGTCGATGAGATCACGCCACCGGCCTACCGCCTCGCCGTCGACGGGGCGGTGGCCCGGACCGGGAACCTGACCTTCGCCGACCTCGAGGCGCTGCCCCGGACCGAGCTGACCAAGGACGTCCAGTGCGTCACCGGCTGGCGGGTTCCCGACGTGGCCTGGTCCGGCGTGCTCCTGCGCGACCTGCTCGACCATGTAGGCGCTGACCCGAACGCGCCGGCGGTCGCCTTCGGATCTGCCGACGGGGTCTACACCGAATCGCTGACCATGGAGCAGGCCCGTCGCGACGACGTCATGGTCGCCCTGGCGATGGACGGCGAACCGGTCTCCAATGACCATGGCGGCCCCGTACGCCTGTACGTGGCCGCGATGTACTTCTACAAGTCGCTGAAGTGGCTCGACCGGATCATGGTCGGCGACCGGGTCGAGCCCGGGTACCGGGAGCAGCGCGGGTACGACGTCGACGCCTGGGTGGGCCAGTCCAACGGGCGACGTGATGACCCGATCGCCTGACCTCCTGCCCCGCTTCAGCCGTGGGGAGCGCTGGATCCACCGGAGCCTGGCTCTCCTGATCGGCCTGTGCATGGTGACCGCCGCGATCCTCTACTTCGGCTCGCTCGGGGCCCTGGTGGGTCGGCGCGAGCTCGTCGCAACGGTACATCTGGTCAGCGGCCTGCTGACCCCGGTCCCCCTGATGCTCGGGTGGCTGGGCTCGCGGGCGTTCCGGGCCGACGTGCGCCGGCTCAACCGATTCCTGCCCGACGACGTCCGATGGCTGCGCTCCCTCGACCGCCGTACCGGACCGATCCCGTCGGGCAAGTTCAACGCGGGCCAGAAGCTGAACTCGTCGTTCGTGCTGGGTGCCGTGCTCGTGATGCTGGCAACGGGCCTGATGCTGCACTGGTTCGACCTGTTCAGCGACGAGCTGCGCACGGGGGCCACGTTCGTCCACGACCTCGTTGCGCTGGCCATCGTGGTCGTCGCCGCCGGGCACGTGTGGATGGCCCAGGGCGATCCGATCGCCCGCAGCGGGCTGCGCACCGGGTTCGTGCCGCGCGACTGGGCCCGTCACGAGCACGCCCTGTGGGCTGCCGAGTTCAAGGACGACTCGTCAGAATCTCGGTGAGCCGACGGCTGCGCCGGTGCCACGGCTGAACGGTGCGTCTGCGCCGATGTCACGCCTGAAAGATGCGCCTCAGCCGATGTCACGCCTGAATGTGGTCAGCCGGCCGATCACGACCAGGATGATCGCGTAGCCCAGCAGCGTCAACGTGCCCGCCCAGGACGGAAGCAGGTCAGCCAGCCCGGAGCTGACGTACAGGCTCGACCCGGCGACGGACTCCCCCGCAGCCCCGGGCAGGAACTTGCTCACGCCCTCAGTCGCGTCGAACTGCGCCAGCAGCAGGCGCAGCAGTGGCTCCACGAACTGGGTGAACGCCAGCAGCACCACGATCGCGGCCACCTGGTTGGTCAGCACCGAGCCGAACCCGACTCCGACCAGCGCCCACAGCACCAGGGCCAGCACGGATCGGGCGATCGTGGCCCAGACCTCGCTGTCGCCGAGCAGCGTCGGCTCGCCCATGATCGCCAGCGTCGTCGCTCCGCCGACGACGGTCGCGATCGTTCCGGCGAGGGCGAGTACCAGCCCATAGGGCAGGATCGCCACGAGCTTGCTGGCCAGTACGACGGTGCGGCGTGGCTCGGCCAGCAGCGTGGGGGTGATCGTGCGGTGCCGGAACTCCACGGTGACACTCAGCGCCCCGAGTATCGCGGGGAAGATGTATCCCAGCGCCACGGCCAACGTGTACACGGAAGTCGCGATAGCCGCCGGATCGAGCATCGCGGTGCCCCCGAGCCCGCCGCCGACGGCCGCCGGACCCGCCTCCTGCGCAGCTCGGTTGCCCATGACCAGGGAGAACGCCATGATCACGCCGATCACGGCCATGTAGCCGAACATGACCAGGGTCATCAGCCACCACGTGCGGGCGGTGGAGACCTTGCGCAACTCGGTGCGCAGTGCGGCGATCATCGGACCGCTCCCGGGGTCTGCGCGGCACCCGGGCCCATTGGCTCGACCGACCCCGGAGTGCTGCCGGGCTCGGGATCCGCAGTCAGCGCCAGGAACAGCGACTCGAGGCTCGTTCCGGCGCCAGCCAACTCGTGCAGCTCCAGGCCGTGCGCGAACGCCGCCACCCCTACCTGCTTGGTGGCCACGTCCTGGATCAGCGCGGTGGTTGGCGTCTCGAACATCGTCGATTCCGTCCAGCCCTGCGCGTCCACCAGGGCAGCCAGACCAGCATTGTCAGGGGCACTGATCCGCACCGCTGGACGGGCCATCGCCTCCAGCTGGTCCAGCGACGAGGCATGAACCAGCCGCCCGCGCGCGATGATCACGACGTCATCGACGGTCTGCTCGACCTCGGAGAGCATGTGGCTGGAGATCAGCACGGTGCGACCCTGCCCAGCCAGGTAGCGCAGGAACGCCCGCAACCAGGCGATCCCCTCAGGGTCCAGGCCATTGGCCGGTTCATCGAGCAGCAGCACCTGTGGATCACCGAGCAACGTGGTGGCCAGCGCCAGGCGCTGGCGCATGCCCAGCGAGAACCCGCCGGCCCGCCGGTCGGCCGCCTCGGCCAGCCCCACCATCGCCAGGACCTCGTCGCAGCGGGCATCGTCCACCCCGATCTGCGGTGCGTACACGCGCAGGTGGTCGCGCCCGGTGCGCCCCGGGTGGAACGACGCGGCCTCCAGGGCCGCCCCGACGTGCCGGGCGGGCTGGGCGCGGCGGGCGTAGGGCTCCCCGCCGATGACCACCGTGCCGGCATCGGGGGTGGCCAGGCCGAGCAACAGGCGCAGTGTGGTTGTCTTCCCTGCACCATTCGGCCCGAGGAACCCGGTGACCCGGCCTGGCGCCACGGTGAAGCTCAGGTCGTCGACCGCCTGTACCGGCCCGAACCGCTTGGACAGGCCCGCGACCTCGACCACGCCGTCGGCGGGATCGAACGTCGGCACGAACTCAGCGGCGGCAGAAGTCATGGCCCTATCCTGCCATCACCGGTGCCGTCGCCATTCGTGCGCACGTTCAGGCCGCGAGCGTGCCCTCGTCCGCGGTGGGCTCCGGGGCTGACTGCTCACCCTCGGATCCCGGTGCCGGCGGCGTCCTGTTGAACCGGGCGAAGGCATCATTGGGCAGGGCAAGGCGCCAGACCTTGTGCCATGCGGAGGCCACCTGCGTGGGCAGGGCTCCCGTGACATAGGGCAGTTCGTAGCGCTCGAACAGGTCCTGGATCCGCGGCGAGATCTCCTGGTAGCGGATGCTGGGCATGTCCGGGTAGAGGTGGTGCTCGATCTGGAACGACAGGTTGCCGGTCATGGTGTGCATCGCCCGGGACCCCGAGATGTTGGCCGAGCCGACCATCTGGCGCACGTACCACTCGCCCCGGGTCTCGCCCTCGATCGAGGTCTTGGCGAAGGTGGCCACCCCTTCGGGGAAGTGCCCGCACATGATCACCGAGTGCGTCCACACGTTGCGCACCAGGTTCGCGACCGCATTGGCGCTCAGGGTTGCCAGGAAGGCTGGCACCGCCGCGAACGGGTTGACCAGCGCGGCCAGCCCCGGGTTGAGCACGTAGTCCTTGCGCACCTGGCGACCGATCTTGCCCAGCACCTTGCGCAGGTCACGCTTGAAGGGCGCGTCGACCTTCTTCCTGCCCTTGTAGTACTTGCCGAGTTCGAGGTCGTAGGCCGCGATCCCGTACTCGAAGAAGCACATGTTGACGAAGTTGTAGAACGGCTGGCCCAGGGTCGCGCGCGTCCAGCGCTGGTCCTCATCGACGCGCATGATCCCGTAGCCGAGGTCGTTGTCCCGGCCGACGACGTTCGTGTAGCGGTGGTGGATCTCGTTGTGCGAGTGCTTCCACATCTCGGCCGGGGCCACGTTGTCCCACTCCCAGGTCGTGGAGTGGATCGCGGGGTCGCGCATCCAGTCCCACTGCCCGTGCAGGATGTTGTGCCCCATCTCCATGTTCTCCAGGATCTTGGCCACCGACAGCCCGGCGGTGCCCAGCAGCCAGGCTGGCGGGAACAGCGAGAACAGCAGAACCCCGCGTGAGCCCATCTCGAGCAGGCGTTGGGCCTTGATGACCTTGCGGATGTACGCGGCGTCGGCCTCGCCGAGGGTGGCGAAGATCTCCTCCCGCAGCGCGTCGAGCTCGGCTCCGATCGCCTCGATGTCGGCCTCGGACAGGTGCGCGACCGGGTTGTCAGCGCGCTTCTGGATGACGGTCATGTGGCTCCGTTCGTCGTGGTCTGCGTTGGGGTCGGGTCGGTGCGGCGCGGGCTACACATCGAGCTCACAGGGGCCAGCGGCTGCGTTGATGCAGGTCTGCACCTTCACCCCGTCGCCGGGCGCTGCCATGGTGAGGGTTCCGGTACGCAGGTCGCGGACTGCCCCGGAGGCCAGCGGAACGATGCAGCCCATGCAGATGCCCATCCGGCATCCTGAGGGCATCAGGACGCCGGCAGCCTCACCCTCGTCGAGCAGTGGCGTGCCGCCGCTGGCCTGGACGTGGGTCTTGGTGCGCGTGAACGTGACCGGCCCGCCATCGCCGACGACGAGCACGACGGGGCGGAACCGCTCGGTGTGCAGGTGTTCGGCCATGCCCGCTGCCGCCCAGTGTTCCTCCAACGCGTCGAGCATCCGGGTCGGACCGCACGCCCAGGCCTGCCGTGCGCGCCAGTCCGGCACGAGGCTGTCGAACTCGGGCGGCGCCAGGATCCGGTCGGTGTCGGTGTGCCGCTCGACCAGGCGGATCCGCCCAGCCGCGGCCATGTCGCGCAGGACCGGCCCGAAGATCGCAGTATCGGGGGTCGGCGCACTGTGCACGACGACCACGTCGGCCAGCTCGGGCAACCGATGGCGCAGCATCCCCATCACGGGGGTGATCCCACTGCCCGCGGTGACGAACAGGGCTCGCGCCGGCGCCGCGTCGGGCAGCGTGAACTCGCCGGCGGCCTGGTCCATCTGAATCAGGGTCCCGGGCGCTACGCGTTGGACCAGGTGGTTGCTGACCCTGCCGTCGGGCATCGCCTTGACCGTGATGCTGATCAGGCCGTCCACGCGTGGTCCGGAGGTGACGGAGTACGCACGCCACAGCCGCACGCCGTCGACGTCGACACCGATCCGCACGTACTGGCCGGGCACGTGCCCTGCCCAGCCACGACCCGGGCGCAACAGGATGGTCGCGGAATCCGCGGTCTCGGGCACGATCGACTCGATCCGAGCTCGCAGCGCGGCACCGCTGTGCAGCGGGGCGATCACGTCGAGGTAGTCGGCGGGCAGCAAGGGGGTCGTCACGGCTCCGAGGGCGCGGCGCAGGCCAGTGCGCAGAGGAGATGCCACAGTCATCATGTCTGGATCATTCACCCCGGGAGAGGTAATGTCGTCACCCTAGATGGTGAAGTATGAGTCCGTAATTGTTCTCCTCGAATAAAGGTGCCACCTTGACCGAAGCCCAACCACTGCAGACGCAGCCCAAGCCGCGGTTGACCACGGCGAATCTGACCGTCCTGCACGAACGCCTGCACGACGTGGCCGAACAGACCATCGGTGCAGTCTCGACCGAGGTGCCTGCCTATCGCGGCACCCTGGACGCCAGCGCCCAGGCCACGCTCGCGCAGGCGGTCGAAACCGCCCTGGGCGGCTTCCTGGCCCTGGCCGCTGCCGACCAGGATGCGAGTGCGCCGCTGAACCCTGTGCTGGAGGGGGCTCTGGTCCTTGGCCGGGTGGAGGCCCAGCAGGGCCGCTCGATGGACGCCCTGCTGGCCGCGTACCGGGTCGGAGCCCGCGTGGCCTGGCGCGGGCTGGCGGGAGCGGCCGCTGAGTCCGGCCTACCCGCCCAGGACGTGGTGATCTTCGCCGAGCTGGTGTTCGCCTACATCGACGCACTCTCGGCGGCCAGCGTGTCCGGGCACGCTGCGGAGCTGGCGATCGCCGACCGGGCCCGAGCACGAGCCCTCGAGCGGCTGGCACAGGGGCTGTTGCTCGGCGCACCCGAGGAGGCCATGCGCACGGCTGCCCAGGAGGCGGGCTGGAGCCCGCCGACCGCACTGGCCGCGGTGGTGCTGCCCGCAAGCAGGTGGGCGCCGTCCTCGCCCGGATCGACCCACGCACGCTGGTCCCGAGCAGGGATCTCCCAGACCTGCCGAACGGGGCGGCCGTGCTGCTGCTCGTGGATCCCGACGAGCGAGTGCGCTCCGGCCTGGCCCGCGGTCTGAGCGCGCGCGGCGCCGTGCTCGGCCCGGTGCGCCCGTGGTTGGGGGTCCGGACCTCGTACCTGCGCGCAGTCCGGGGCTGGGAGCTGGGGCTGGCCGCTGGGGGGTCGGCAGCTGGGACCGGGATCGTCGACACCGAGGAGCACCTGCCCGAGCTGCTGGTCGGCTCCGATCCCGCAGCGCTGGCCGACCTTCGGGTCCGCGCGCTGGCCCCGTTGGCCGAACTGCGGCCCGCCGTCGCGCAGCGCCTCACCGAGACCCTGCGCGCCTGGTTGCTGCACCGCGGCCGCCGCGACGACGTGGCCGCTGCCCTGTTCGTCCACCCGCAGACAGTGCGCTACCGGATGGGCCAGTTGCGCGCGCTCTACGGCGACGCGCTGGACGATCCGCGCGTCACCCTCGAGCTCACCCTTGCCCTCACCCTGGACCCAGGCTGAGACCGAACCCGCACGCCCCATCGTGGGATGCGCGCCCGCCTGTCCTCACGTGGGTGGCCGGCGAACGGCGTCCCAGGCACGCACGGACCGGCCACTGCGGAGCAGGCGGTTGATGGACCACCAGCCGGAACCACCAGCCGAGCTACCAGCCGGAGCCAGAATCCCGGGCCGGATGCGTCGTTCCGGCGGAATCAGCTGGCCAGGACCGTCTGCCCCCCACCGAGCGCCTTGGCGCGGTACATGGACAGGTCCGCACGCTTCAGGGCATCGTCGGCCCGCTCGTCATGGCCCACCACCGCCAGGCCGATGCTCAGGCGCACACGGATCCGGTGCCCGTCGACCTCGATGACACTACCCACCCGGTCGTGCACCTGATCGGCAATCATCTGCGCGTCGGACGCACGGCGCAGCCCGGTCAGGAGCACGACGAACTCGTCCCCGCCGAACCTGGCGACCAGGTCCTGCCCACGCAACGCCGAGCGAATACGAGACCCCACCTCAGCCAGCACCAGGTCCCCACCGCTGTGCCCGAGCCAGTCGTTGACGTCCTTGAAGTCGTCCAGGTCGACGAACAGCAGCGCCAGCCCGGCCCCCACCCGAGCCGGGTGCGCCAGGATCGGCGCAATCGCGGTGAGGAACCCCGACCGGTTGAGCAGGCCGGTCAGCCCATCGTGGGTGGCCAGGTGTGCCATCCGCTCGCGTGCGCCGCGCGCCTCGGTGATGTCCAGGTAGTGCGAGATGTGGTGCTGCGCAACCCCGTGGTCATCGGTCAGCAGGCCGACCGAGTGCAACACCCAGACCACCTCGCCGTCCGGGCGCATCAGGCACCGCTCCCCCTGGCCCGACGCCAGTTCCCTCGATCGGATCGAATCGCGCAACCGACGATCAGCCACCTCATCCTCAGGGTTCAGCAGGTCGCGCAGGCTGCGGCCGAGCAGCCACTGAGCCGACCGACCCAGCATCTGGCACAAGGCAGGGTTGACCTCCGCGAATCGGCCGTCCAGGTCCTCCAGAGCCATCCCGATCGGCGCGGACTCGAAGGTGAGCCGGGAGCGCCGCTCGCTCGCGAGGCGAGCCCGCTCGGCCGAACGCACCAACGTCACGTCGGTGACCACTGACGCCCCACCGATGATCTGCCCATCGACCGGGTTGCGTACGCCAGCGGTGCGGACCAGGTAGCTGCGCTGGCCGTCCTCGGACTCGACCTCGGTCATCGTGGTCTGCCCCGCCAGCGCCGCCCGGTAGACCGGCTCCAACGCCGCCCAACGCTCCGGAGGTAGGACCTCACTGGCGATCTGACCCTCCGCCTGCGCAGTTGGCCGGGTGTTGTCCGCCACCGCCTGACCGCGGAAGAGCACGTAGCAGAAATCTCGATCGAAGACGACGACCGCAGCACCGGGCATCTCATCGATGCCCAGCGCGATCAGTTCGCCCGCAGGTCCGAGCCCGCGGGGCGTCAACTCCGGTCGTGCAGCCATGCGACCACTTCCTGTGGGGTGAGCGGCCGGGCGTAGCGGAACCCCTGGACCACATCACAACCACTGGCGCGCAGGAAGTCGACCTGGCTCTGGGTCTCAACCCCTTCGGCCACGCAACGCAACCCCAGGGACTGGATCAGCTCGACCATCCCCGCGACCAGGGGCCGGGCACCGGGGTCGCTGTCGAGCCGGGCGATGAAGCTGCTGTCGATCTTCGCCGTCGTCAGTGGGAACGCGCTCAGGTTGGCCAACGAGGAGTAGCCGGTACCGAAGTCGTCCAGTGCGAGGCAGACCCCCGCCTGGGTCAGCTGCCCCATCGCGTGGATGCCGACCTCCCGTTGGCTCATGGCGGAATGCTCGGTGATCTCGAGTTCCAGTTGCTCGGCGGGATGGTCGAAGCTGGCGAGCAGTTCCAGGACTCGATCGGCGAAGTGGGGCTGGCCGAAGTGCCGGCCGCTGATGTTGACCGCCAGTACCCCGGGGGACAACCCGGCGGATCGCCACTGGGCCACCTGGGCGACCGCAGCGTTCAGGGCCCACCAGCCGATCGGCAGGATCCGTCCGGTCGTCTCAGCCACCGGCACGAACTCAGCGGGCGAGGGATCCCCGAGCTCGGGGCAGTCCCAGCGCAGGAGCGCCTCGAGCCCCACCACTGCGAGGTCAGCCAGGCGGACCTCGGGCTGGTAGGTCATCCGCAGCTGATCGTCGGCCAGCGATCGGCGCAGTCCGCGGGAGAGGGCCAGCCGCCGAGAACGGCGCCGCGCGACGCTCTTGTCATGGAACAGCCAGGTATCGCGGCCCTGGCGTTTGCTCTCCCCCATGGCGTCATCGGCGCACCGGACGAGTTCCCGGGCGGTGTCAGCATCGTCCGGGTAGTGCGCCACCCCGACCGAGACTGTGATCAGGACCGTGTCCGAGCCAAGTTCGAAGGCCTCGCGCATCGCCTCACCGATCCTTGCGGCCAGGTGCCCCGCAGCTGCACGAGTCGCACCGGGCACGACCACCACGAACTCGTCGGAGGCGAACCGACGCACCATGGATCCGGCGGGCGCCGTCTGCTGGAGCCGGGCCGCGACCCGCACCAGCAGTGCATCGGCGGCCTCGTGCCCCACGGTGTCGTTGACCTCCTTGAAGTCGTCGATGTCGACATAGAGCACCGCGATCTCGTCGGAGTCCGGCTGGGCTGCGGCGATGGCCAGCTCGACCTGGCCGGTCACCAGCGCGCCGCTGGGGGTCGGACTCATCGGATCATGCAGCGGTCGGTGGTCGGGGGTGACATCCACGTGGGCCACCACGACACCCTTCGGCCCGAAGGGAGCCACCAGCATCACGAACCACGCCTCACGCTCGGGCGAGTGGCACGGGTACTCCAGCGAGAAGCTGCCCGACGGACCTGACAGGACCGAACGCACTCCTTCAGCCGCTGCCCGAGCAATGGCCCCGTCACGCGCGGCTCTGGAGTCGATTGAGTCCAAGTAGTTGCGCCCTGGTCCGGTGAGCAGTCCGACCGGGTCGCCGTTCTCTGTTGCGAACCGGACCCAGGCAGCGTTCACGGCAACGATCGTGCCCTCCCGGTCCAGCACCGCAACGTTGGCGGCCAAGCCATCGATGGCATCCTGCAAGCTGGCGGCCGGTGCGGGCCTCGTCACATGGTGCACGCGGACCTCCTACCCACGCCCGGACTGCCGATACGCTGTCACGCTCCCCTCGGACCAGTCTGCTCCACACCGATGGGGCAGGTATAGCCCTCACAGGCAGGGGTACCTGGTTGACATGACATTCCTGCTGTGGATCCTCGCCGTCGTCCTCGTCGTCTCGGGCATCGTCGCCATCGTGCGCAGCCAGGTGCTGTGGGGCGTCGTCCTGATCGTGGTGGGCCTGCTCGTCGGGCCCGGTGGTGTCAGCCTGATCGGTTGACGCATCGCGTCGTCGATCAGACCGGTTCCGGGGTCGCCCGACCCATCCGCCGGTCGATCCGGCGCAGTATCGGGGTGGCCGAGATGCCGTGCACGACCGCCGAGACCATGACCGTGAACGTGACCGTGGGCCACAGCACGTCGGCCCCGATGAAGGTCCCCTCGCCCAGGGCGAAGGCCAGGTAGTAGAAGGACCCGATCCCCTTGACGCCGAAGAACGCGATCGCACGCCGGTCCGGGCCCGGGATAGGCGCACCGAGCAGTGCGATCCAGCCCACCAGCGGACGCAGCACCAGCACCGCGACCACCGCGATCAGCGCGCCCTGCCACGTGAGACCGGCCAGCAACCCGGTGCCGACCGCATAACCCAGGGCCAACAACAGTCCCATGGTGAGGATCCGCTCGAACTGGGCGATGAATGTGTGCGCGGCGCGGTGGAAGTCATGCTCCCGGGCGCGTCCACGCAGGGCCATCCCCGCAGCGAACACCGCCAGGAACCCGTAGCCGCCGATCAGCTCGGCGATTCCGTAGGCGAGGAAGGTGGTGGCCAGCACGGCCACCACATCGGTGGTGCCAGCCAGCCGAAGCGCCTCGACGGGAGCCCGGAAGGCCAGCAGCCCGAAGCCTGCGCCGACCAGGGCCCCGCAGACCAACCCGAGCACGATCTTGCCGACCACCTCCCAGGCCAGCCATCCACCGACCCATTCCAACGACCCGGCCGCCGCGAGCAGCAGGGCCGCGTACACGAACGGGAAGGCCAGGCCGTCGTTCAGCCCTGCCTCGGAGGTCAGCGCGAACCTGATCTCGTCCTCGTTGCCCGGGTCGGAGGTCGGCTCGCCGACCTGGACATCGGTGGCCAGGACTGGGTCGGTCGGGGAAAGCACGGCTGCGAGCAGCAGCGCGGTCGCCGGCGCAATCCCGAGCAGCCAGGCTCCGGACCAGACCAGCGCGATGAACAGCGGCATGGCGATCGCCAGCAGCCGCCAGGTGCTGCCCCACCCACGCCAGGACAACGGTCGGTCCAGGGCCAGACCGACCCCCATGAGGGACACGATCACGCACAGCTCGGTGAGGTGCTCGATCCAGCCCTGGTGGGCCTCGACCTCCAGGCGCCCCGCGATCGGCAGCAGCCCGGCCAGGATGCCAGCGCCCAGGAAGACCAGAGCCGGGCTCAGCGCCCAGCGGTGCAGGACCCTGGGCAGCACGATGGCCAGCAGCAGGGCGATCCCCGCCAGCAGGTAGCCGACGGGGACCGCGAACTCAATCTCCACGGATCCAGGACCGCGGCGATGTCAACGCTCGTGAGGCGGGCACGTCGTACATCTTCCCGCGATGGACGCCTGCATACACACCCACCAACGGCGGTTCTGCACTGAGGGGCTCGCTGCCCGACCGCGCAGGATGCTCGCCGCGGATGTCATCGGGCGTTGGCCGCGACCGCCGCACGCAGCAGCGGGACAGCGCAGGCATCCCCGTCCACGTCGAGGCCCGCGCCGTCGGCCCGGCCCCACAACCACAGCAGCAGGGCGTCGGCAGGCCCACTGATCGTGGCGGCCAGCGGGCCTTCGGCAGCCGGTGCGGCAGCGAAGTCCGGCCTGTCGATCGCCTGCCCACCCGGGTCCACACCGTGGAAGCGCCCCACCCGGATGCGCCATGCTCCCTCGGCGTCAGCGGCCCGGATCGCCAGGACCGGTCCGGAGGCCACGAAGGAGCCCCACGCCGGCGAGGGCGCCCCGAAGTTCCCCAGGAGCTCGTCGATGCCATCGGCTGCCGCGATCGGGTCGATCATGCTGGGCAGGCCTGCAGCCAGCTCGGCATCCACACGATGCACCAGGGCTTCCTGCGCCTGCCGGCGCCGAACCCAGGCGATCGAGTGGTCAGCCGACCAGGTCCACACAGGCTCGTCGTCGTCCGCGCCCGCCAACGCAGCACGCAACCGCGCCGAGACCACCTCGAACCGGGCGATCACGGCCGCACGGTCAGCTGGCCGTTCCGGGGCCGGACCGGTGCCCGACCTGTCGCCCAGCTGGACCCGGCGTTCGACGATGTCGGCCCAGTGGGCCTGCACGTAGGTCAGGTGCCAGAGCAGGTCGGCGGCCGACCAGTCTGGACAGGACGGAACAGGGGCGCCGTCGGGGACATCACGCAGCACCGAGAGGAACCGGTCGCTGTTCTGGGCGAGGACCAGATCGCGGTCAATCATGTCGCGAACCTAGACCGTGCGCGGTGGACAGGTCCCGATGGGGATGCAGCCGGATCGTTGTCCGCGAGGATCTCCTCGTCGATCTGCTCGGCATCCTGCGGGGTGTTCTGGGCGCTGTCCAGCCGATCCATCCCGGTCTCCCAGTCCATTGACATCGGTCCCGGCCAGCGCCGGCACCTGTCCCTCGTGTACCCCCAGACTGGGCGCCCGATACGTCAGCGGATCGCCACACGGATTCACCTGATGTCGGGGTCTCCACCCAGACCCACGCCGCTACGCGGTGAGCCCGCCCTGGTCATCGGACAGCTCGCCGGGCAGCTCCCCGGCCAGGCTGGCACGACGATCCAGAACCCGGCCCGGGCGCCAGACCATCACGATCCGCCGACCCAGCCGGACCGCTCGAACCTGGCTGCCCGGGTTGCCCCATGGTGCGGGCGAGCCGCTGCCCACTGTGGTCGTCCAGGACCCGCCTGCGTGAATGAGCCCAGCCAGGGCCTGCGAAGTGCCGTCCTGGGTCAGGAACGGCCAGATCTCCAGCATGCGCCGCCCCAGCCACCTATCCGATCCGGGCAGGTGCTCAGCGGCCTCGCGAACGAGGAAGTCCCGGACCGCCCCATCGGTGCCGGGCAGGGTCTCCAACAGCAGCCAGGGATCCAGGTGCAGCCGTAGCAGGGTGTTCATCCACTCCAGCTCTGGGTCGGTTGCTGCCGCGTTCCGCAGCAGCATCGGGGTGACCCGCTGCACCGTCCGGGTGATCGACTCAACGCGCTCCGCGGGGAATTCCTCTGCGGCCGACCACATGACCCCAGCGACGCCGACGACGACGCCTGCGTCGACGACCGGCACGGTGGCCACTGCCTCGAACGTCGAGCGCGTCGAGTCGGCATTGGGGAACTGCGCCACGAAGTCCGCGTTGCTCGCCCAGAACATCGCCCGGTTCTCGACAGCACAGAGCACGTAGGGAATGTCCCGTGACGGCGGGATGCTGCGCCATGAGCTGATGACGTCCCCGGCAACCCCCGAATGCCCGATCAGGCGAAGTGACTCGTCCGCGGAGAGCCGGTAGAGCGTGACCGCGGCGGGGTGATCTGCGGCCAACAGGTCGCAGATCAGTTGGGCAGCCTCGTCGCCATGGTCGGTGGCCCCGGCCACCGCATCGAGCAGCGCATTGGTCACCCCCGCCCGGACATCTGGCTGCTGCTGCAGGGAGGTCCAGCTCTGTGACGCTGCGGGCGACTGCGGGATCCGGCCACGCAGGGCATCAGCGGGCACCACGAGGTCTGGGCCCTCCGGGGCCGAGACCCCGACGACGGTGGCCGCGACCTCGACGAGACGGACGTTGTGCTCCTGGGACATCACGCGCAGCTGGTCGAACGCCTCGTCGAGGGAGATGTGGTGCCGCTCCACCAACACCCCCTTGGCCTGCTCGATGACCGCACGCAGGCGCGCTGCGGCGCGCAGGCCGTCGATCTCGTCGCGCAGTGCGGCCAGCGTGTCGGCCAGGGCACCCTCGGCCGAGTGGGGGGACGGCCGTTCATGCATCTCCATGCCAGTCCCCACTTCCGCACCGCTGAGACATGTGCGGCGAGGGCCGCTACCTCAGCGTAGTGGGCCCGGGCAGGCATCACTACTGCACCTCAAGGTGGCCATCGCACCGACGTTCCGGCTGCCGTGGGGCCCGCGGCCGGAGATCGAGGTGGCCAGGAGCAGGCCGCGACCGGAATGGTCTCCGGTCGCGGCCTGCGGCTCCAGATCACTTGCCGAAGGCGTCCTTGACGTCATCGGTGGCCTGCTTCAGATCGGCCTTCGACTGCTCACGCTGACCCTCGTTCTCGAGGCTGTCGTCGCCGAGGACCTTGCCGGCGGCCTCCTTGGCCTTGCCGGTGGCCTCGTCGACTGCGTGGCGGATCTTGTCGTCGGTTCCCATTCTCTGTCACCTCTCTGTTGTGCGGATAGGTTCCCCGCCGGGTGCGAAGGTTCGCGCCACGGGGGTGCGGGCCTCAACTGGCCCGGCGAGGTGCGGTGACCGCGGCGGCCGGCTCGGCGGCGCGGTCTGGGGTGATCTGCGTGAGTGCGTGTGGGCTGGCGGCTGCCTGCGTGGTGGCAGCAGCCCATCTGGTGGCTGCCTGGCCGGTTGCCTGGCGGGCGCTGACCTCGCGCTGCCACGCGGCGGGCAGCGGCACATCGTTGAGCACGTGCTCACGCAGGGCTGCCAACGTGCGGGACAGCACGCGGGAGACATGCACCTGCGAGATGCCCAATCGGGCTGCGATCTCGCTCTGGGTGCGCTCGCCGAAGAAGCGCATCAGCAGGATCTGCTGCTCACGCTCGGGCAGGAGCTCGAGCAGCCGCCGCAGGTCGCGACGCAGTTCGACGAGGTCCAGCGCCGAGTCGCACCCACCGATCAGGTCCGCGAACGATTCGGTACCGCGGACCGGGTGGTCCAGCGAGTGCGTCCATCGGGCCTCGCCGTCCGCGCGCTGGGCTAGCACGACCTCTTCCTCAGAAAGGCCCAGCTCATCGGCGAGCTCAGCTGCGGTCGGCTCATGGCCCACCGACGCACGGACCGCTTCGGTGGCCTTCTGCACCGCCATCGTGGTCTCCTGCAGGCCGCGCGGGACGTGCACCGCCCACGCGTGGTCGCGGAAGTGCCTGCGCAACTCCCCGAGGATGGTCGGGATCGCGAAGGAGTGGAACTCCTTGCCGTGCGCCGGGTCGAACCGCTCGGCGGCCCGGACCAGGCCCAACGACGCGACCTGGACGAGGTCGTCGCGGCTCTGCCCGCGGCCGGTGTACCGACCGGCGAGTTGGCGGGCCAGTGGCAGGTGTGCCATCGCCAGGATGTCGCGCTCGTCGTGCGTGCGCAGGGGCTCCGGCTGCGTGCTCGACTCGGCTGCGGGCAGTTCGTCGGCGCCCCCCTGATCGACCACCTGCCCATAGAGACCGGCCAGCCGCTGGCCGGTCAGCTGTGGATCGTTCGCGGTGTCGACGCGCAACAGGGCGGATGCGCCCAGGCTGCGGGCGTGGAAGGTGTCGGCGAGCAGTGCGGCGATCGCACGGCCCCAGGTCCGTGCCGATGCGCCGGGGTCGAGCAGCAGCCCCGTGGACATCGGCACCACGTGATCGAGGTGAGCGTCCTCGGCGACCGCGATCGCGGGTACCGCATGTGCTGCAGCTTCCAGGACCTGGCCTGCGTGTCGGGAGCCCTGCGAACCGGCCAGCACGATCGCGGCCCGGGCCCACATGCGTTCCCGGTCCCGACCACGCAGGCTCGGCCGCAGGTCGACCCGGTCGGCCACCCCCAGCTCAGCGGCCCGGTGGTGAACCGCGCTGATCCGTTCCGGGCTCAGGCGGGCCGCCACGGTGAGTCGCCCGGACCAGTGCCGCATCGAGTCGAGGGCCATGTCGAGGTCCGACCCGGTGGCCAGGGTCACGACATGCCCCCCTGCCCCCGGGACGTCGTCGGAGTCCGGGACGTGGATCGGGAATGGGAACGCACCGGACCACAGCGTCCGGATCCGCTCGTGGCGCCAACGATCACGCTCGGCGCGCGACAGTGGGAGCAGGGCCGTGACGCGCGCAGCCAGCCTCCGCTCCACCTCCGCGGGCACCGGCTTCTCGTCGAAGGTGGCAACGATCGGCACCCGCTCGTCGGCGGGCGTTTCAGCCGCGATGCGCAGGGCCGCCATCGTCGCGACCACGCCGACGGTGTGAACCAGATCGGGTCGCTGACCGGACCAGCGCAGCGCCAGCTCCTTGGCGCAGGCCTCCTCCGAGGAACTGATGTCACCGCTGGGGATGGCTGCGACATCATCGACGATGTCGATCCCGCCGTCACGGAGCGCCTCGGCCAGGAAGCGCATCTCGCCCTGGGGGATGTGGGACGTGCTCGTCAAAGGTCTGCAAACGATGTGAACCAGCATGGGGCCCTCGTCTCGAGTGTGCTCACCATTTCCAAGTCGACGTGGCCTGCTGGCTGAAGCGCACGTGCGTGTCTGAGATCAGTCGCTGTTCTGCAACTACCCGCCAGAGTTCATCTCATGCCGGGGGCCTACCTGAGGGTCCGCTGCGGTCTGCACGGACGGGGAGCGCCGGGTGGCCCACGGGCTGTTTCTCAACCCGGCTCACGGTCGGCGTGGTCTGACTGTTGTTCGGTGTCGCGGACGCCAGCTTCTGGACGTGGCGGTAACGCTATCAGTCCGGTGCGGTCATTTCCAGTGGACGACTTGACTCACGAAAGATGATCGCGAACCGGAGCGCTTGCCTCAGATATGGGTGATCGCGAAACGCGGTGCGTGTCGCGGTGGCCAGATGGCTGCGGGGACGGTTCGCTCACAAGTCGTGAGGGAGCTATCGATGGCCACCAGGCGGGAACTGACCAAGGCTTACGCGAGGGAGTACCAGCGGGCCAGCAAGAAGGCCAAAGGGGTGATGCTCGACGAGCTGTGCGCTGCGACGGGCTGGTCGCGGGTGAACGCCCGCCGCGCGATCCACCAAGCCCTGGCCCGCAAGGGGCGCGCCGGGGCGCAGCCCCGCAAGCCACGCCCGCGGAAGTACTCCTATGACGCGTTGAAGGTCCTGGAGCAGGTGTGGACCCTCAGCGGTGAGCCCTGCGGCAAGTACCTCGCGCCGGTGATGGGCGACACCGTGGAACGGCTGCTGCGATTCCACGAGCTGGGCAAGGTCGCCGATCGGATCAACGACCAGGTGCTCGATGAGGTGCGGGCGATGTCACCGGCCACGATCGACCGCTACCTGGCCCCGGTGAAGGCCGCCCGCTACCCGCACGCGAAGTCCACGACCCGGCCCGGGCTGATCCTGCGTGCCTCGATCCCGCTGCGCACCGCGATGGACGGATTCCCCGCGACACCGGGGTACCTGGAGATCGACACCGTCGCGCACTGCGGGCACCGCAACGAGGGCGACTACCTGGTCACCATCAACGCAACAGACCCTCACCTGGGCTGGGGCGTGACCCGGACCGTGCGCAACAAGGCGTTCGTGCACATGAAAGCCGGCATGGACCACATCCTGGCCACCTACCCGATCCCCCTGGAGGGAGTCGACTTCGACAACGGCAGCGAGTTCCTGAACTGGGGCATGCTCGCCTGGTGCGATGACCACGACATCCCCACCATCACCAGATCCCGACCCTACGAGCACAACGACAACGCCCACGTCGAGCAACGCAACGGCGACTGGGTCCGCCGACACGCCTTCCGCTACCGCTACGAGACCGCCGCGGAACTCGAGGACCTGAACCTGCTCTGGACCCAGGTCATGGCCCGCAAGAACCACCTCCTGCCCTGCGTGAAGGCCATCGGCTGGACCGAAACCAGCTCCGGGCGCAAGAAGCGGATCTACGACCCACCCGCCACCCCATACGCCCGGCTGCTGGCCAGCGGCGCGCTCACCGGCCCGAAAGCCCAACAACTCGCCGCCGCCCACCACGACCTCAACCCCGCCGCGATCACCCGCAAGATCAACACCATCCAGAACCGGCTGCTCGACTCAGCGCGCGGGCGCACCACCGTCCGAGCCCAAGCCTGACTTCGCGATCAAAACACGTGAGGCACGCGCTCACCTTTCGCGATCACCTTGACATGAGGCAAGACGGTGGATGTCCGGTCGCTGTTGCGCGTGCCCGGTGTCCGGGGGCCCGAGCCTGCTGGTGCTTCCGCCATGCAGGGCGCAGGGCATCCGCCCGCTGCCCGCTGTCCATCCCGTCTGGCCGAGGTCTGGTCAGGACGGGGGGCCGACCAGCTCAGGGGTGAGGATCCAGGCCACTGTGAAGCGTCCCGCCGGTCCCTGCCCCGCCGCCGGACCCGGGGCAGTATCAGCCGCACCGTCCCGGGGCAGGAGCCGGACCAACCCCCCGTTGCGGAACGCGATCACGTGGCCACCAGCGTCACCGGTGACCAACAGGGACGCCAGGCGATCGAGGAACGGCAGGTGCCCGACGATCGCCAGCGCACCGGGGTTCTCCGCGTCGATCAACGTCCCGGCCGCCGCATCCACCGACTCCTTTGGGCCCAGGCCGGCACGGGCCCGCACGTCGGTGCACCCGGTCGCCTCGGCCAGCAGGGCAGCGCTCTGCTCGGCACGCAACTTCCCGCTGTGCACGATCCGGTCGATGCGCACCCCGCGCGCGGCTGCGTGCCCGGCCACCCCAGCCACCGACGCGCGACCCGCCTCGCTCAGCGGCCGGTCCGGATCGACCTCGCCAGCCATCGCCTCGCCGTGCTGCATCAGGAAGACGTCGACGGCTCAGCCCACCGTCTGGATCAGGTAGTTGAACAGCACGTCCCCGGAGCGCTGGCTGTACTGGTGCAGCTCCTCGGCAGAGGCGGTCACCTGGTCGCCCTCGAGCCGGTCGAGCAACGTCGTGCAGACCATCGCGAACTTCGGGAAGCCCCAGTGGTTGAGGTAGCCGGCCAGCATGGCGCCCTCCATCTCGATGTTGCGGACGCCCGCCTCGTGGACCCACTCGAGCCAGGCCTGCTTCGAGGCCGAGGTGTGCACGCGCACGGCACCGTCGAGGCGGTGCTGCTCCAGGTAGAACTCGTGGGTGGCCACGGTCCTGCCCGCAGCGATCGGGATCCCGGAGCCGACGCTGGCGGCCACGATCGCATCGGCGACGTCTGCCGGGAACCGACCGTCGAACCAGTGCTCGCCTTCCATCCCATCCAGGACCCGGTAGGGCCTCAGGTCCGCGAGCACCCCCTCCGTGCTGACCACGACCGTGCCGGCCGGCAGGCCCACTCCCCCGCTGGTGCCCACCCGGGCCCAGAACACCTCGGCCATACCCTCGTGGTCCCCGCCCTTGAGGGCGAACACCATCTTCATCAGCTCCTGCACCGCGATCGAGGCACTGGGCATGCCCATCCCGTGCGAGGCGAACAGGATGCCAGCGCAGTACCGCGTGACGAACCGCTCCTCCTTGGGCAGGGCAATGATCGGCGCGTCTGCGTGCATCGCACTCCAGCGCGCCGCAAACTCGATGATGCGGTCGCCGGACCCAGCGACGATGACCGCGCGGACGTCGCGGAACTGGTCCAGGATCGGGTCCTCGCTGGACAGTCCGAAGTGGTAGTAGACATCGGGGTAGGCCCCGGCCAGCGCACCGTCGAGGAATTCGTGATTGATGTTCGCATCGTGCATGAGGGTCACACTAGCCAAGCTGACCCTGAGGTTCTCCCCGTCAGGGACTCGAAGCCGAGACCCTGCGGATCCAGGGCTCGGAGCCGGACGCGCCGATGACGATGGCGTCGAGGTCATGCACCGGATGGTTCGCCGGCAG
Organism: uncultured Actinomycetes bacterium; assembly: GCA_963781015.1. Taxonomy (GTDB): domain Bacteria; phylum Actinomycetota; class Actinomycetes; order S36-B12; family CAIYMF01; genus Prado023. The sequence continues at coordinate 54,611 of CAWAEB010000014.1, forward strand.
TCGGCCCGTCAACTCCCGAACCCGTTGTTGGTTCCTCGACGCGTTGAGCGGAGTCATCGCCCGTGATCGGCTCAGGTCGGGTCTCGCATGCCGAGGTCTCGTCAGCCGGGACCTGGTCGGCCGGGGTCTCGTCGGCCGGGACCGGCCGCCCGTGCTTCAGGTCGTAGGGCCGCAGCGGGACGCCGGGTGACCGTTTGCGCAGGAGTGCGAGGTCTGCCCGGCGTGGGTCGTCGTGGCCGATGGCATCGAAGGCCACCCCGTTGCGCTGCGAGGGCATCCGCTCGTCCATGAGGCTGAGCAGTGCATAGGCCCGCTCGTCGGCGGGGAACAGCAGGTTGATGTCCACTCCCCGGGGCCACAGCTGCCAGGCCCACACCACTCCGATCTCGTAGGAGAGCACGACTGCGTTGGAGACGATGAACATGACTGTGAAGATGCCCACCACGGTCGCGAACACGCCGTACACCGCCGACGAGGTGGAGATGAAGTGTGACACCGCCAGCGATCCGAGACTCATGAACAGCATCATCGCCAGGCCCCCCAGGACCGCGCCGATCCAGATCTCCGCAAAGGCCAGCTGACGACGGGCCAGCACCCTGGGAACGATCAGGAGGATCGCAGCGGCAACCGACCAGATCAGCAGCCAGCCGCCGACCCGCTGGATGAACGCGACGTCCGCGACCGTGCTCAGCAGCGCGGAGCCGATCACGACCACCAGAACGCCCACGCCCAGGACGAGAACGAGCAGGAACACCATCGCGTAGCGAGGCCCGAACCCGTACCGGAACCGGTAGGGCACCGCGAACACCTGGTTGACCATCGCGTAGAGGGAGAAGACCCCACCGGTACCGGCCAGGAGCAGGCCGATGACGGCGACGGCCAGGGCTCCGCCGCCGTCCGGCAGGGCCTGGTAGGCCGAGATGACCTGGGCCTGGTACTCCAACGGAACAATGTCGTGGACCACTCGCAGGGCGGCGTCCGGGCGGTTGACGAGCACCGAGTTCAGGACCGCGAGACCGCCGATCACCAACGGGAACAGGCTCAGGAACGTGTAGTACGCGAGCAGCGCGGCCAGCCGGCTGCCCTCGTCGTCGGAGTACTTCTTGAACGCGGCGTAGGCGAAGCCCACCAGTGCCACCCTTGACTGCACCCGATCCAGCACTCGGCTGAATCCGAGCACCCTGCGCTCGACCTCCAACGCCGGGCCGCTGAACGTGGTGGGGGGCTCCGACGGGGCGTAGTCCCGGTGCGGGTCGCGCCACGGCTCGTAGAAGGGGGCCGGGTCCGGGGTCAGCCGGGGGTCTCCAGGCGCGCCGCGCGCAGCGGCAGATGCATCATCCTGGGCACCCTCCTGCGGCATGGTGGCCAGACTAGGGCAGCCGACGGGTCGCCCACTGCGCCCGCCACCCCCTCAGGACTGCGCCTGGGCACTCGCGCTGTCGCTCTGCGATGACTGCCCGGCACCGGTCTCGCCCATTGTCAGCACGGCCGCGGTGAAGAAGCAGGCCGCCCCGAGGAAGGTGCCGCCGTTGGCCCAGGCCGCGTCCACCAGGGAACCGGAGGGCAGCAGATAGGCACCGATGGCCGACATCCCGAAGAACACCGACCCCCAGAGGTTCAGGGCGGTGATGTGCCAGTCGCGCTCGCCGGGCCGCCACGACCACCAGCGGTGACCGGCCTCGGCAAAGGCGACAGCCGAGGAGACGAGGAAGCAGATCGAGCCGTACGCGTCCGGGCGCCAGACCACCTGATTCACCTGGTCGGTCGGGACGTCGAGCAGGCCGGCGAAGGTCGTCACATTGAAGAACAACGTTCCCAGGAACTGGATCAGCGTGGCCCAGAACCCCATGTCGTGCGGCACCCAGCCGAACCAGCGGCGACCTGCGTCGCGGACCACCTGCAGGTAGGACAGGTAGGCGGCCGTCGTGAAGAACAACGAACCCACGAAGAACGTGATCGCTGTCGCCTGCGCCCCGACCGCTGAGCTGTACGCCGGGACTGGCCCCAGCATGAAGCATGTGGAGCCGATGGCGAACAACAGCCCGATGACCCAGGTCAGTCCACGCCCGTGCCCCGTGCTCTTGCGATGCGCTCTCGAGCGCCACCGGACCCGGCGCCCATCGGGCAGCGACCAGGAGGCCGACGTGATGAACGGACGCGGCCCCCCGTAGACCACGTCGGTGGCATCCGGCGGGATCAGGCCCGGCGGAACGGGTCCGGCGCCGGTCAATGCGCGAAGGACTCGGTGTGGCTCGGATCGTGCGGCAGCTTGGCCGACAGGCCCTCGAGGAACTGTGTCGCCCGGGCCAGGTCGTCGAGGAAGAGCCCGGCCAGGTCATGGGCGAAGCCGTTGCGGATGACGACCCTCAGGCCGGACACGCCAGTGAGGTTGTCCGGCAACGAGTAGGCCGGGACCTGCCAGCCTCGCTCACGCATCTTCGCCGAGACGTCGTAGACGGTGTAGTTGGTCACGTCCGCCTTGAGACGGAACAGGAAGACGGGCAGTTCCGAGCCATCCGAGAGCAACTCGTACGGGCCCATCTCGGCGATCGCCGAGGCCATGTACATCGCGGAGTCGCGGCAGGCCTGCTGGATCTCCCGGTAGCCCTCACGACCGAGCCGGACGAAGTTGTAGTACTGCGCGATGACCTGCGCACCCGGCCGCGAGAAGTTCAACGCGAAGGTGGGCATGTCCCCGCCGAGGTAGTTCACGTGGAACACAAGGTCCTCGGGGAGGTCCTCCGGGGTACGCCAGACCACCCAGCCCACCCCGGGATACACCAGGCCGTACTTGTGCCCGGAGGCGTTGATCGACCGGACCCGGGGCACCCGGAAGTCCCACTCCAGGTCCGTATCGATGAAGGGTGCGACGAAGCCGCCGGACGCGGCGTCGACATGCATCGGGATGTCCGGGCCACCGGAGGCGGCCAACTCGTCCAGCGCCTTGGCGATCTCCTGCACCGGCTCGTAGGACCCGTCGTACGTCGACCCAAGGATCGCCACCACGCCGATCGTGTTCTCGTCACACAGCTTGAGCGCCTCCTCGGCGTTCAACTGCAGCCGGCCCTCCTCGACCGGCGCGTAGCGTGGCTCGACGTCCCAGTAGCGGCAGAACTTCTCCCACACGACCTGCACGTTGATGCCCATGACCAGGTTCGGTCGGTCGGTCGACAGGCCTGCGGCCGCACGGCGCTGGCGCCAGCGCCACTTCAGCGCCAGCCCGCCGAGCATCACTGCCTCGCTGGAGCCCGTCGTGGAGGTGCCCGTGGCGTTCGCACCCACCGGCGCGTTCCACAGCTGCGAGATCATCCGGACGCAGCGGCCCTCGATCGCCGCAGTCTGCGGGTACTCGTCCTTGTCGATCATGTTCTTGTCCGAGGTCTCGGCGAACAGCAGCCGCGCCTCGTCGTCCATGTAGGTCGTGACGAACGTGGCCAGGTTCTGCCGGGAGTTGCCGTCGAGCATCAACTCGTCGTGGATCATGGTGTACGCCACCCGGGGATCCATCCCCTCGTCGGGGAGCAGCCGCGACGGCATGCCCTCCCTGGCATTCGGACGTGCATACAACGGGGCGATCGCCAACTGCTCCAGCCCCTGGATTTCCGACTCATGAAGTGCCATGGGGACCATCATGGGCCATGCCGGGGGCCGTGTCACACCCTCCTGGGGTGGATCTGGTCCGGCGGCGCGGACCTCATGCGGATTCGCAAACCCCTTCACCCGATCCGGGGGAGGTGCACGGCGACGGACCTGGACAGGATTGGCCAGGAACAGGGCAGGCCGCCCTGGGACCGACGTTGCGAGGAGGACCGGAACATGCGAGGACGCGATCGGCGCGAGGAGCGCCGCGACGAACGGCAGAACTTCGGGGCGCGAGGGGATGCGACCCAGTACCAGATGCGCGAGAAGCTGCTGTCCATCGGGGACGACTCCTGGATCGAGGATTCGTCGGGTCGCCGAGCGTTCAAGGTCAACGGCAAGGCGCTGCGCGTCCGCAAGACCCTGCTCCTTGAGGATCCCCACGGCCGCGAGCTGCTCAAGATCCAGGACCGGCCCGTGCGCGTGCGCGATGTCATGGAGGTCCAGGACGCCTCGGGAAAGACCGTCGCCACCATCAAGAAGGCGATGATCACGCCCCTGCGGGATCGGTTCACCGTCGATCTCGCCGACGGCTCGCAATGGGCGGCACAGGGCAACATCGTCGACCACGAGTACGAGATCGAACTCGACGGTCGCAAGATCGCTGAGGTGTCCAAGCGCTGGTTCCGGGTCCGCGACACCTACGGCGTGCAGGTGGTACCCGGCGAGAACGACGTCCTGGTGCTGGCCACCGCGGTGTGCATCGACACGCTGAGCGGCGCCTGATCCACCGGTCCACTCACCAGGCCTGCGGTCCGGCCGCCCCCGCACACCACTCCTGCACACCACCACCGCGCCAGGCGGTCAGCGCCGCCGAGAACGATCGCCGCGGAACAGTCGTACCGTGTAGATGACCAGCAGGACCGCGCCGAGCGCCAGAGAGCCGAAGAAGCCCCACTGCGCGTAGTCCTCCATCGACGAGCCTGTTCCACTCAGGGCGGTGGCTGCGATCGCCGATCCGATGATCCCACCCGCGACGAGCAGGGCGATCATCATCATGGAGGCGATCGTGCGGATGTCCTCCATCTGGCTGTCCAGCGACGAGGTGTCCACCGAGACGGTGAGTTTCCCCTTCTTGAGCTGGTTGTTCCACGAGACCAGGCTCTTGAGGTACTCCGGGGCAGCGTGGGCCGCCTGCCCGGCGAGCCTGACCGCCTCCTTGCGGGCCATCTCCTTGACCATCACCTCGGTCGAGGGGGCCTGGGCCTGCTCCAGGACGATCTCCACCGCCGCGGAGGTGAACGTGCGATCCGGGGGGGCCAGCGGGACGTAGAACGCCGAGGCCTGGGTCATCGCCTTCATGGCCAGGGTCAGCGCGGGATCCAGGCGCAGGCCGTTGTCACGAAGCACTCCCATCCCGGCGCTGAGGATGTCCTTGAAGTCAGCACCTGACCCCTTGCCGTAGCGGGCCATCTTCCGCTCGAACGCACGGATGAAGACCGCGTCGTCCACCGGACGGAACGGCTGGCTCAGGGAGCGCAACTGCTGGCCCATCGCGGTCATGTCACCCTGCACGACCGTCCACAGCAGCACGATCATGTTGATCCGCTGGACCACGCTCAACTCCCCGACCATCCCCGAGTCCAGGAACGTCACGACACCGGTGTCGAGGTCCACGAACAGGTTGCCCGGGTGCGGGTCGGCGTGGAAGAACCCGTCGATCAGCAGCATCTTGATCGCCGCGCGCAACGCGTTCTGCCCGATCACCGCACGATCCAGGCCAGCGGCGTCGATCGCGTCGACATCAGAGATCTTGACCCCGGCGATGAACTCCTGGGTCAGCACCCGGCGGGTGGACAGGTCCCGGTGCAGTTCCGGGATGTGCACCCCGGGCAGGTCGGCCATGTTCGCCGCGAGCCGGGACATGTTGTAGGCCTCGGCGTAGTAGTCCAACTCCTCGACGAGGTTGGTGCTGAACTCGTCGAGCATCCCACGCAACCCGATCTCGCGTGCGGCCTGGCTGCGGGCCTCCATCGCCCGGCCCATCGTCTGGGTGATCCCCAGATCGGCATGCACCTGCTTGTCCAGGTTCGGGCGCTGGATCTTCACCACGACCTCGCGGCCGTCGTGAAGCCGGGCCCGGTGCACCTGGGCCAACGAGGCCGCGGCCAGTGGGGTGGGCGAGAACTCTGCGTACAGGTCCTCCGGGGGCGCACCCAACTCGCTGATGATGATCTCGCGGGCCACCTCGTAGGGGAACGTCGGGACCTCGTTCTGCAACCGGTCCAGCTCCACCCGCCAGTCATCAGGCAGGACGTTGACCTGGCTGGACACGATCTGGCCCATCTTGACGTACGTCGGACCGAGTCCCTCGAGGAGGATCCGGGTCCGCGTTGCCATGGACAGTTCGGGGATGGGCTCGGGCAGTTGGTACACCCACTGCTGCAGGCGCCTCCGCGGTGCACCGATGACGCTGCCGTCAACCAGGGACTCGGCGCCGTAGTGGACCAGCGTGGAGTAGATCTGCTGCAGTCGCAGGTTCTCGCTGATGCCGTCCAGACTGCTCATGCCACGCTGTTCCTCTCCCGGTACTCCCGGTCCAGGACCGGCTGGTTGGCGCCGAGCAGGGTCTCGAGGACCAGCCCGAGCACCCCGACGACCAGGCCTCCGGTCACCAGCGCCACCGGTCGTTCAGCCTGGAAACGGTCGGGCATCAGCCACCCCAGCAGGCCGAGGACCACGGCGTTGATGAGCACGACGACCAACCCGTAGGTGTTGAAGATGAACCGCAGGGACAAGAACTGCAGCAGTGGCTTGACCGTGACGTTGAGCAGGCCGAAGATCACTGCGATCTGCACGAACTCACCCCACTCCCAGCCCCTGAACCGCAGACCGGGCACCAGCGCGACTGTGACCACGACCGCGACGCCGGCCACCAGGAAGCGGACCAGGAGCAGCCGCCAGTTCAACAGCTGTGCCCGGCTCCACACCCGCGCAGCGCTGGTCTGCGGCACGGTGCCAACCGCATCAACGCCCACCTTCACGGGCTCACTGGGCACAGTCTGACTGGACACAGGCTGACCGGGCACGGGCTCGCCGTGCCCGGTCAGACTCGGCACGGCTTCACCGGGTACGGCGTCGGCGCGCAGTTCCTGCAGTGCTGCTTGATGCGGTGGAACGCCCGGGTCGTGGTGCGGCTGCACCCCTGGACCCGGGCCCAGCTGTGGCTGGGAACCGTCCTCGCCCATGTACCCCTCCTGTGCAGAGCCGTGCAGGTTCAGCCGTTGAGCAGCTTGGACTTCGCGACCTCGAACTCCGCGTCGGACAGCGCCCCCGCGTCCTTGAGTGCAGAGAGCTTGGTGAGTTCACCGACCAGGTCGACGGGTGGCGCCTGCTCGACGGGCGGAGGCGCCTGAACGTACTGCACCTCCTGCTGATACTGCTGCGGTTGCTGCTGCTGGTCCTTCTCGGCCCAACGGCCGGCCTGCCGGCGCGAGACATTGTTGGACACGTGGGTGGCGGTTCCGGCGATGACGGCGGTGCGGGCAACCCCGCGGATGAGTCCGGGCATGATCTAGTCCTCGATTCCGAGTTCGGCCAACAGGCCTTGGATGGGGATGCGTCCACTGGCGACCAGTTCGCCACCAGATCGTCGGACAGCCGACGCGAAGGGTGCGGCCCACACGTTCTCGAAGACCAGTACGGCCGCCGCGGCGTCCGGCGCCAGGGCATTGCCGATCTCGTCGAAGTCCTCCTGGCCCAACAGGCCCGAGCCCGCGCCCTCGAAGACCTCGATCTCCGGGATCCCGTCCGCGGCATCCTTCCAACTCAGCACGATCACGCTGTCGTCGTCCTGCTTGCGGATGAAGACCAGGTCCAGGATGCGGATCGTTCCCGCATCGACCAGTGCCAGCAACTCGGCGAAGGCCTCCCCGGTCGCCTGGTGCTCCTGGTACTCGATGACGAGGTAGTCGATCGGTCCGGAGCTGAGCAGTTCCTCGTTGTCCATGTGACCTCCAGTACACGCACGGTCCGAAACGTTCGGACGGCCCGGTGTGGGCCGTGGACCATTGTGGGCCACAGAACCCCGTAACGCATCACCCGGGGTGGGTGGGCGATTCCCTCTGGGCGCCCAGAGGTGTTGTGGCGCGCGTTCGACGTCCGGACGGCCGGGATGCGGTCGAGAGCGGCCGGGAGCTCGGTCTGTCCGCCCGGAACAGGTCGGACGCAGGTATCGTCATGCCCGATTTCTCACCCTCTTCGGGTGACGCCACCCGGCGGGCCGAATGTCAGCATGCGAGCAGGGTTGTGTCACGTCCCGACGTGCACCGCTGCGACCCACCGACGAGAGGAAAGACATGAACGACATGACCTTCGGCCAGATCCTGATGTGGACCTTCTGGTTCTTCATCTGGATCGCCGCGATCATGGTGTGGATCCGCTGCCTGTTCGACCTGTTCAGCGATCACACCATGTCCGGCTGGGGCAAGGCCGGCTGGGCGGTGCTGCTCATCTTCGTGCCTTGGCTCGGCGCGCTGATCTACCTGATCGCCCGTGGACGGAGCATGAACGAGAGGCAGATGACCTCAGCCGCAAACGCCCAGGCCGCGCAGGCGGCCTACATCCAGCAGGTCGCGGCCAAGAGCACCACGCCGGCTGAGCAGATCACGCATGCCAAGGAACTGCTCGATTCCGGCGCCATCAATCAGGCGGAGTTCGATGCGCTGAAGGCCAAGGCCCTGGCCTGACCTACCGCACCACCGAACCACCGAAGCCCCGACCGGCAGCTCGAGCCGGTCGGGGCTTCGCCGTAGGGCTCAGCTGCCCCTGCGTGGCCCGCCGCCACTCAGTCGACGTCGCGGCGACGCAGCAGCACACCAGCGACCAGGAGGATGACCAGGACGATCGCGCCCAGCACCCCGAGAGCACGCCATGCGGAGATGAAGACCTGACCGGGAAGGAGAGTCGGCTCGTCCGACAGCCCGCTGGACCCGGTGTAGGTCTCGGGCATCCGCCGAACGGTCCAGGTCATCCCGCCCTGCAGCCACGCGCCAGCGTTGGTCTGGATCAGCCACTGCGAGCCCCACGTCCACAGGGCCTGCACCAGGGACTCGGCGACAAGCACGAAGACGAGCGCCGCCCCGATCGCCCAACCCGTGCTGCGGGTGGCCATCGCGACGCCGAAGCCACCGGCCGCAGCAAGTCCCGCCAGCGGCAGCCAGCGCAGCGCGATCTGCGCACCGGCGGAAAGGTCCACCTGGGTCCAGCTGTTTCCGCTGGTGTCCATGAATGCCGCACCCGGCTCCAGGGAGTGCTGGCCGGCGATCCACGAACCGAGGCCCAGGCCCACGCCGACCAGCACCGCCTCGATCAGGACGGCCAGGAACACCACCACCCCCAACCGGACTGCGAAGACACGCAGTCGGCGTGGCTCCCAGCTGAACAGCAGGCCCATCGTGCGGGCGCTCCACTCGGCGCCACCTGCCGACGCAGCGATCATCAGGCAGGCGGCCAGACCGATCCCCCCGGCGAAGTACAGGAGGCCAAGGAGGCTGTCGTCGGTGAACGGCTGCTTGTCCAGCGTCCACTGGGAGTTCAGGAGGGCGTCCTCGTGGGTCGGCTGGTAGCAGTTCAACTCCTTGTCGGCCTCGGACATCACCGGGTCGGCCATGCACTCGTCGTACCACTGGGTCTGCTCGGCGATGAACTGGTCCGCGGCCCGATCGATCTCGGCCTGACCGACCGTCCCGGTGGTGGCCCACATGATCGCTGCCACGCCGACCACGGCGAGCAGAGCCAGCAGGGCCAACCAACGCAGTGATCGTCGGGATCGGGCGCGCAGGAACTCCGCGCGGACCAGGCCGCCCAGTCGCGGGGCGCCGGATGCCGGCCGGTCGGTGATGGACGTGCTCATCAGGACACCCCCTCGATCCCGTGCGGCCCGGTCCCGGCGATCCCACCGGAACCCGGTGGTCCCCCCGGACGCGAAGGACCGGCGGGCCCCGCTGCCACGTCACCGGTCAGTTCGAGGAATGCGCGCTCCAGGTCCGCGCGCACCGGGCTGATCGCGGCCGCCCACATGCCCGCCTCGCCCAGCAGTCTGTTGACCCGGCCCCCGTCGGCATCGTCGACGAGCAACACCCCCGGGCCGGTGGCGGTCGCGCGCACGCCCTGACCGGCGAGCAGTTCGACCGCCCGGAGCTCCGGAGAGCCGGCCCCAGCCAGGGCACTGGCCAGGCGAACCTCGAGCCGGTCGCCGGAGCCGGCCCGGGCCAGCACCTCGTTCACCGAGCCGGTGGCCACGACCGACCCGCGGTTGAGAATCGTCACCGCGTCGCAGACCGCCTCGACCTCGGCGAGCAGATGGCTGGACAGGAACACGGTCGTGTGGCCGTCGGCACCGAGTCGCCGGACCAGCTCGCGGACCTCCACCATGCCGGCGGGGTCCAGGCCGTTCGTCGGCTCGTCGAGGATCAGCAGCTGCGGCGATTTCAGCATCGCCGCGGCGATCGCCAGCCGCTGGCGCATGCCCAACGAGTAGCCCTTGACCCGGTCGTCAGCACGGTCGGACAGGCCGACCTGTTCGAGCAGCTCATCGACGCGGGCGGCCGGCAGGCCGCCCATCGTGGCCAGGATCCGCAGGTTGCGCCGGCCGCTGAACGCGGGGAACAGCTGCGGTGACTCCACCAGCGCACCGACGGATCCGACCACGTCGGACAGCTCCCCGGGCACCTGGGCACCCAGCACCCGCACGGTGCCGGAGTCCGCAGCGACCAGGCCCAGCAGGATCCGAATCGTGGTGGTCTTGCCCGACCCGTTCGGACCGAGGAATCCGTGCACCCCACCCCGTGGGATGGCCACGCTGACATCATCGACCGCGACGGTGCGCCCGTGCCTGCTGCGGTAGGTCTTGCGCACGTCGACCAGCTCGATCACCATGGGATCCCCCTGTTCGTCGCCGGGTACCGGGATTATGGACCCTGGGGGGCCAGGGGAGGGCACGGCGCGCGGGGGACTCAGATGCTCAGCAGCGCTCGCGAGCTCACCTCGACGACCCGGTCCATGCTGTGCTCATAGAGGCGCTGCGCCCGCGTGCCACGCAGCGCCCAGAGCACGCGTGCCGAGCCCCAGGCCATCTCGCGAGCCTGCTCGATGGCCCACACCCCCATCCGATCATCGACCTCTCCGAACGCGTCATCGAGCTCGTCGAGCAGGCCGACGAGCAGCGCCTCCTTCACGATCGGCTGGGTGGTGGCCAGGATGGCGTTGATAGTCAGGAAGTCCGAGCGCCGGCCCTCGTGGCCCAGGTCACCGCCGAATTCGAGGGTGGTGGCGACCAGGGCGCGGGGCAGGTCGTAGCCGATATGGGCGTTCATCCCGGCCAGGGCGAACTGCACGGGACTGGCACCCACACGGTCGCGGGCCCCGATCAACGCCGACCAGCAGCGCGGCGCACTGACCGGATCGGACTCGTAGGAGTCGAGGGCCGCGAAGTAGAGGTCGGCGAAGTTCACGTCGAGGCGGTCCATGAACTCGCGGTCGACGAACCGGTGCTCGCCGAGGGCGCGGGCCACCTCGCGGGTGGTCGTCAGGTACATGTCGTTGAAGGCACGAACCCCGTCTCGGGTCGGCAGCCCGGCGGACACGTCAGCCATCCGGGCCACCACATCTGCCACGGTGGGCCGGGACTCGCTGGGCACGCGCGCGACCGGCAGTGCCGGACCCGGACCCGGAACCCTCGGCAGGGGTGAATCGAGCGCCGCGGGCCACTGCTCCTCGGGAAGGCTCGACATACTCACCTCCGGTTCCTGGCAGGTGCCCTCGCGACGGACCGTGCGGACTGTTCGGGCAGGCTACCGCGGGTAGCCCGTGGCTCGCCCGGGATGGGCGTGCAGCCTCATGCGCGCACCCCGGATGCACGGCAGGCCGATGCGCAGTGGTGCCCGGGATGCGTTGGCCGAACTGGACCCGCGAGACTCCCACCATGGATGCCGCCGGATGGAACGAGCGCTACTCAGCCAGCACGGTGTGGTCAGGTCAGCCGAACCAGGCGTTGGTCGATCTGGTTGGTGGGCTCGGGCCGAGGCCTGCCGGCAACCTGTACCCGCACCGCCAACCGCTGGCCCTGGACCTGGCCTGCGGCGAAGGCGCGGATGCGGCCTGGCTGGCCGGGCAGGGCTGGGATGTCGTGGGCGTGGACTGGTCCGACGTTGCAGTCGACCGGGCTCGCGCCGCCCTGACCGATGCTGGCCTGGCGGCGCGATTCGAGGTTGGCGACCTCACCGACCTCGACGCGCTCACCGCGCTCTCGCCGACCGGGACGTTCGATCTGGTCAGCCTGGCCTATCTGCATCCGGAGCCCCCGGACCGCGACAGCATCTACGGCCACCTGCCCGCATTGGTGGCCCCCGGTGGGCACCTGCTCGTGATCGCCCACGATCCCGAGCACGGACTGCTCGGCTTCGGTGGGCCGGACCAGCACCGGCTGATGGGCACCGCCGACGTGCTCGCCGCCCTGGGCCTGCCGTCCGGCTACGAGCTACTCGTCAGCGAGGTCAGGGCGAAGTTCGTCGACGACGTCGCCGTCGCGATGGACTCAGTCGTGCTGGTGCACCGGTTGGCTTGAGGCACCGCAGTCGCGGCCTGTCCCGCCACCGACCAGCAGCGCAGGGCGGCCACGCGCTCAACCCGCCGCCCGCGCAACCCGCCGGACGCGGGTCCTCGCTACCCGCCGGTCCCGCGATCTTGCCCGGGCCAGATCAACGGGACGAACACCACGTCGAGCATCGTGCGACGGGCCAGCCCGTCAGGCGTCCGTTCGAGCACCACGAGTTCCTGGCGGCCCCCCGCACCCGAGGGCCGACCCAGTGGGAGCACCAGCCGGCCCCCGCGCACGCCACCGCCCGGCGCCCGCAACTGGTCGACCAGCGCCGGCGGTACCTCCGAGGTTGCAGCGGCCACAACGATCGCATCGAACGGCGCCGCCTCGAGCAGGCCGAGCGTCCCGTCGCCGCACACCACCGGCACGTCGAAACCGGTCGAGGCCAGAACGTCTCGAGCCCGGTCGGCCAACGCTTCAATCCTCTCGATGGAGTGCACGGTTGCCCCGCGAGCAGCCAGGACCGCCGCCTGGTAGCCGCTACCGGTCCCGACGTCGAGTACCACATCACCAGGGCCGACATCGGCGGCCTGCGTCATCACCGCGACCACGGTCGGCTGTGAGATCGTCTGGCCCGCACCGATTGCCATCGCGTGGTCCTCCCACGCATGCGATCGCTGCCCTGCCGGCACGAACTGCTCGCGCGGCACGCGCAGCAGAGCATCCACGACAGCCGGGCTGATCCCCTCTCGCAGCAGGTGCGCGCGCAGGTCCGCAGGCTTCATCCCCGGCCCGATCAGATCCAGCCCAGCTCGCTGAACTCGGGGAAGACCGAGCCGTCCGCGAGGTACCAGTAGGCCCCCCAGCCCACGAGCAGCGCCAGGCCCACGCAGCTGATCAGCAGGAGCAGCCGAGCCACCGACGAGCCCCGCCACGCGAGGCCGGCCAGGACGCCACAGAGCAGGAATGCCATCCCCAACCACGGGGTCGCGCCCTCGATGTAGGTGTTGGCCAGGGTCAGGGCGACCAGCAGTGCGAGGATCCCGCCGAGCAGCCCGAGTCGGAACTCCACTCCCCGCAGGGCCCAGGCCAGCGCGCTGAACACCAGGAACAGCCCGGTGTACCAGATCCAGTGGCTGACCACCTCGTCCCACAGGTGCACGATCGCGGCGTCAGCCACGGCATCGTCTGCGACGTTGCTGATCGAGTTGGCGGCCAGGTGCAGCCCGTGCCCGAGTGTGAATGCCACCCCGCCGACGCCGAACAGCACCCACTGCCCGCGCGTTGCCCCGGCCCGGACCAGGACCACTGCCGCAGTTCCCAGAAGCGCGAACGGGGTGAGCAGGTCCGCCCAGTCCGCGGCACGCGTGTCGCCGACGTCTCCGAGCGGCTTGAAGATCGTGCCGGCCTGCATCCCGACGATCACGGTCAGCGCGAACAACGCCAGCCAGCCGCGGATGGCGCGCCGGCGCATTGTCGGGCTCATCGGGCAGTTCCGGTCTTGCGACTGCCTGCTGCGCGGCGCACGTCATCGATCTGTGCGGCTGTCCCGATCACGATCACCACGTCGCCGGGCCGTACCACCGCGTCCGGCGAGGGATTGGTGCGGAACACACCGGCCTGGCTCTGACGCAGCGCGAGCAGCAGCGCCCCATCGCCCTCGTGCAGGCGGGCCTGGCGCACCGAGGCGCCCGCCAACGGCGAGCCCTCGTGGACGACCACCTGTTCGAGGCGGAACTCGACGTCCTGGTCGTGCATCGCGACGTCGAGGAAGTCCGCCACGTGCGGTTGCAGGGCGAACGCCGCGATCCGGTTGCCGCCGATCCGCTGCGGGTTGACCACTCGATCTGCGCCTGCCCGCAACAGCTTCTGCTCGGTGTCGTCGACCCGGCTGCGCGCGATGATGACCAGAGCCGGGTTCAGGGCACGGGCGGTCAACGTGACGAACAGGCTGGAGGCATCGGAGTCCAAGGTGGCCACGAGCACGTTGGCCCGGTCCACGCCCAGCCTGCGCAGGAACTCGTCACGGGTCGCGTCGCCCTCGAGGTTCGGATAGGGGCAGTCCTCGAGTCGCTCGCCATCGGTGTCGCAGACCACCACGGACTGCCCCGACTTGCTCAGCTGGTGGGCCGCTGCCCGGCCGACCCGACCCCAGCCGCACACGATCGCGTGACCGTGCAGCGCGCTGATCTGCTTCTCCATGCGGCGCCTTCCCCATTCGTTGCCCGCGAACCCCTCGATGACGTAGCCCAGCAGCGAGGTCAGCGTGTAGAGGGCCACGCCGACCCCGACGATCACGTACCCGATCGTGAACAGCTTCTCCGCGGGACCGAACCGCTGGACCTCACGGAATCCGACGGTGGTGATCGTGGTGACTGACTGGTAGGCCGCATCCAGCAGCGAGAAGCCCAGGGCGGCATACCCCAGCGTGCCGATGACGATCACCCCGGCCAGTGCCCACAGGGCACGCTGGAGTTGGCGGGTCACCGCCTGCCGATCGGATGCAGCCACATCCGCATTGTGCTGGCCGGGTGCACCGTGGCGCGCCCCGGCGGACGCGTCAGTGCGCGTCGGCGTCCGTGGCCTCGAGCGGGATGGGTTCCAGGGCCTCGAGCGGAACGTCGGCATCGCTGATCGCGGCCGCGACGGATGCAGTCACGTACAGCGCCGTGGACAGCAGCGACAGCACGAAGAGCGCAGCGATCGGGGCAGCGAACGCCCCATACTGCGGCTTGTCCACAGACCACGCCACGATCAGCCCCAGCAACTGCTTGATGACCCCGACCACGACAGCGCCCAGCAGGCTGGCCACCAGGCGCGGCCGCGGATTCGGGCGGATGCCGCCCAGCCGGCCCAGCAGCAACCACAGGATGAGCACGTCGAGGCCGAACCCGGCCAACAGCCCCAGCCCGCCGATCAGGGCCGGCAGCGGGCCACCGTCGATACCGATGGCCTCCAGCACGGGGCGCAGCAGGCTCGAGGTCAGGCTCGCCGATGCGAATGAGACCACGACCAGGGGGACGATCATCAGCAGTGTGACCAGTTGCCGGGCCTTCGCCGCGGGGAACGCCCGCGGGTCGGGCGGCGCACCCATGATCAGGTGCATCGCCCTGCCTGCGCCATTGACCGCACCGAGACCGGCGTACAGGAGCAGGACCAGGCCGACCAGGCCGGCGGTGCGGCCGGTCGAGCGCAACTGGTCGGGATCGATTCCCTCCTCGCCGATCAGTCCGGGCAGGGCCTCGGTCAGCGCATCGGTCAGGGTCTTGGACAAGTGGTCGGCGCCCACGATGGCCGCCACGCCGTAGCCCAGGGCCAGCAGGGACAGCAGCGCCAGCAGGAGGAAGTAGGCGGTGCCGGCAGCGAGCAGTCCGACATTGGCGTACGAGTAGCGGCGCAGGGCGCGGTAGGCGATCCCGCCGATCGTCGTCTGGTCCAGACGCTCGGCCCAGGCGGGCACCTCCTTGGGTGCCGGGTCGATCGGCGTGCCGGCGATCGGCGGGGGCGCGGCGCTCATTGCGACGACGCTAGTGGCCGCGGACCGCACCGGCAGCGCGAGCACCTACCCGGCAGCGCCGACCGTCGACACCCGGCCACCCCTGCGGCGCGCATGGTTGCGCGGGCCGGGCCGTCCCGCCCGGGGCTCCCAGTGGAACCATCGCCGGGCCACCAGCGACATCGCTGTCATCCAGAGCACGAGCACGCCCAGGTTCATCCAGAAGGTGGAATCCAGCGCGCCGCCGCTGGTGGCCGTGACGGCTGCAGCGACCGCATGGCGCAGGGGGAAGAACCACCCGATCGCGTTGAGCAGGGTGGGCATCGACTCGACCGCCATGAAGATGTCGGAGACGAACGACAGCGGGAGCAGGAGGCTCAGGCCGACCGCGATGATCGCCTGAGGGCCGTCCACGAGCGCGACGAGCGCCAGCCCACAGGCGGCGAAGCACGCGATCGCCAACGTGAACGTCAGCAGGGTCGCCGCCCACGTGCTGGGCGGCAGGGTGACCGAGAAGAACACCGCACCGACCACGAAGACGAGCGCGACGGTTGCCAGCCCGATCAGCAGCGCCGACAGGACCCGGCCGGCCAGGTAGGCCCCCGGTGGGAGCGGGGTGCCCCGCCAGCGCTTGAGCACGCCCTGCGCACGGTTGTCGGCGATCGCGCCCGCGAGGTTGAGGAACGCGCTCGTGGCCACTGCGTAGACGGCGAACGCGGCCGCGAGGTACTGCGGCAGCGGCAACCCACCCCACTGCGCCTCGTCGCCGTAGATCGAGGAGAAGAAGATGACCAGGATCACCGGGAACGCGACGGCGAAGAACAGCGACATCGGGTCCCGGACGATCTGCAGCGTGGCGTAGCGGGCCTGCTGCCGGGTCACCGTGAGCAGGCCGGGCGCAGCCGTCGCGGTGATCGCGGGGCGCAGCAGCGCGGGGGCTCGGTGGCCCGGGCCGGCTCCGTCGGCCACGGGATCCGCATTGGGGTCCCCCCGCGCTCGGCGCCGCGTCCCGGGCTCACCCCTCATCGCCCGGCTGGCAACCAGCGCACCGGCCACTCCCCAGGCGATCATGACGGCGAGGTCGGCCCAGTCGGGGGACGAGGCCTCGATGTACGGGTTGAAGCCGGCGGCGAACGAGTCCACGAAGGGCTTGAGCGGGAACACCGAGGCCAGCCGATCCATCCAGTCGGGCACCCCGCCGAAGCCGAACACACCAGAGATGAACGACAGCAGGATCAGGCTCGCGTTGCCGAAGGTCATCGCCGCATTGGGCGTCGGTGCCACCACTGCGAGCGCGATCCCCAGCGCCGCGAAGCAACCGGTGCCCACCAGGAAGGTCAGCACCAGGGCCGGGACGTTGGCCCAGATGATCTGCACCCCGTAGAGGGCGACCCCCACGCTGATCATCAACAGCGCGGCCAGGGCAGCCACCCAGATCGCCGACAGCACCCGGCCTGCGATGTGCTCCGACGGGGTCAGCGGCGTGCCCCGCAGCCGCTTGAGGACGCCGGAGTGGCGCGCGTAGGCCAGCGCGCTGGCTAGCGACACGTAGGTCGCCATGCACGCGCCGAAGACGGCGAAGACCGGAGTCGTGTACTGCGCCAGCCGCAGGCCGGCGTCGGGATCGATGACCTCGTTGCCGTACAGCGCGGACAGGATGACCAGGAAGCTCAGCGGGAACACCATCGTGAAGAAGGCGGCCACGGGGGTGCGCCAGAAGCCGCGGTTGGCGTAGCGCACCTGACCCAGCAGGGTCCTCGACACTGACACCGGCCGCTCCGTGACAGCGCCGGCCAGGCTCAGGGGCATGTCAGTCACCCGACACCTCACCGGTGAGCTGGAGGTAGACCTCCTCGAGGGTGGGCCGAGTCATGCTCAGGCCGTCCAGGCGGAGCTCCCGCTCGAGTGCCCACTCGGTGAGCACGTGCAGGTCCTGGGTCGGATGGGCCGTGCGCAGTTCGACCTGCTCGCCGTGCACGCGCCAGGCGGCCGAGCCCACGTGCGGCAGGTCGTCGGCAGCCAGTCCGCCGGGCAGCTCGAAGCCGATCACCGCGTCGGTCCCCTGATTGGCGATGAGCTCCTCAGGGGTGCCCAGGGCCACCAGCCGGCCCGCCTGGATCACCGCGACCCGATCGGCCAGCTGCTCAGCCTCCTCCATGTAGTGCGTGGTGAGCACGACGGTCGTGCCCGTCTCGCGAAGAGAGGAGATCAGGTCCCAGGCGCGGTGCCGCGCGGACGGGTCGAAGCCGGTGGTCGGCTCGTCGAGGAACAGCAGCTCCGGGTCACCGATCAGCCCCAGTGCGAGGTCCAGGCGCCGGCGCTGACCACCGGACAGGGCCTTGGTGCGAACCTTGGCCTTGTCAGCCAGGCCGACCCACTCGATCACCTCGTCGGTGTCCCGATGACGCGGGTAGAGCCCCGCATACATGGCGACCAACTCCCGGACGGTGAACTCCTCGTCGAATCCGGCCTCCTGGAGCACGATCCCGATGCGCTCGCGGAAGGCACGCCCGCCCGTCGCCGGGTCAGAGCCCAGCACGCTGACCACGCCCGAGGTCCGCTGCCGGTGCCCTTCGAGGATCTCCACCGTGGTGGTCTTGCCGGCCCCATTGGGACCCAGCAGGGCGAACACCTCGCCCTTGGTGATGGTGAGGCTCAGGTCGTCAACGGCGCGCAGACCACCGTAGTCCTTGCACAGGCCCTCGATGAGGACCACAGCCTGCGGGGTACCCATAGTTCCTTTGTACTCGTGGACGGCCGCGCCCGGAAGGGCCGAAGGCCACCTGTCCGTTGCGCGGCGGCCTCGCGACCTCGCCGGTGCGGGGCAGGGCACTCCTGCGGGTATCGTCGGCCCATCATGGAGATCCTGCGAATCCTGGGAAACATCGTCTGGCTGATCATCGCCGGCTGGGCAATCGCCCTGGGCTTCGCCGTCGCGGGCGTGATCATGTTCATCTTCATCATCACGATCCCGTGGGGGATCGCGTCCTTCCGGTTGGCCAATTTCGCGCTCTGGCCGTTCGGGCGCACGACGGTGCCCAATCCGGAGGCCGGCGTCCCCAGCCTGATCGGCAACATCCTGTGGATGGTCTTCGCCGGCATCTGGATCTCGCTGGCCCTGGTGGTCTACGGGATCGGCCTGTGCATCTCCATCATCGGCATCCCGTGGGGCATCGCCGCGTTCAAGATGGTCCCGCTGGCGTTGTTCCCACTGGGGCAGAAGATCGTGCCGGTCGCCGCATAGTCGCGTCGATGCCTGGGCCCGGGCCGATGTCCACGCCGGCGTCCTGGCCAGCGCCGACGACCGGCGCGCGACCGCGGCCGCCGGGTACTTCAGCGAGCCGGCGGCCCTGTTGGGCTGAGCGGCTGGGTCGCTGACCGGGATCCCGCGCCTGCCCCGCTCCGCCGGCTGGCCCGCCGGCGCGGGCTGTGGCGCCCGCGCACACCGTCGCCGCGCTACCGTGGCGTCATGTCTGAGCGCGAGTACGACGTCGTCATGTTCGGAGCGACCGGGTTCACCGGTCAACTCGTCGCCGAGCGGCTGCTTGAGCGGGCACCTGCGGGGACCCGGATCGCCCTGGCCGGGCGGTCGCTGGCCAAGCTGGGCGCGGTCCGCGACGGTCTGGGCGAGGGCGCCGCGGAGTGGCCACTGCTGCTGGCCGACTCGGACAACCGCGCCACGATGACCAAGCTGGCCCGTTCGACGACGGCGGTGGCCACCACCGTCGGGCCGTTCGCCAGCCACGGGCTTCCGCTGGTCGAGGCGTGTGCCCGGGCAGGTACGCACTACGCCGACATCAACGGCGAGGTGCTGTTCATGCGTGCGGCCATCGACGGCTTCCACGACATCGCGGCGGAGTCGGGGGCGAGGATCGTTGTGGCCTGTGGCTACGACTCGCTACCCTCGGACCTCGGCGTGCTGGTCCTGAACGAGGCCGCCGGCGAGCTGGCCGGCACCACGTTGGTGGTCAAGGACACCAAGGGTGGGGCATCCGGCGGCACAGTGGCCACCATGCGCCTGGTCGCAGAGACCGCGAAGGCCGATCCGCAGGCGCGTGCACTGCTCGCCGATCCCTACTCGCTGTCCCCGGACCGCGCGGCGGAGCCGGACCGCGTCGTCGAGGGCTACGACAGCGACGAATCCGACCTCGGGCATGCCGTGCACGACCCGGAGCTGGGCTGGCTGGGGCCGTTCATGATGGGCCAGATGAACACCCGGGTCGTGCGACGGTCGAACGCGCTTCTGGGCTACCCGTACTCGAAGGAGTTCCGCTACCGCGAGGCGATCGGGTTCGGCGAGGGGGTGGCCGCGCGGGCCAAGGCGACCGGGCTGGGCGCGGGGATGGGCGCACTGGGCGCGGCGTTGGGCTTCGGCCCGACCCGATCCGGCATCGGGCTGGTGCTGCCCAAGCCGGGTGAGGGGCCCAGCGCCGAGGACCGAGCCGCGGGCCGGTTCACGATGGAGATCCACGGCTGGACGCCCGCTGGTGAGCACTACGTCTCCACGGTGTCCGCGCAGGGTGATCCGGGCTACGCGGTCACGTCGTTGATGCTCGCGGAGTCCGCGCTGTTCCTGGCGTCGGGCAGCCCGGACCTGCCCGATCGCGCCGGGGTGCTCACGCCGGCCACCGCGCTGGGCATGCCGATGGTGGATCGGCTCCGCGCGGCGGGGATGACGTTCCAGGCCGGGCCGTGGGTGCCGCCGGAGTCGGCAGCGAGCGAGGCCCCGTCAGACGTGCCCACGTCGGATGCGGGCGACGACCAGTCCAGCTGACTCGCCGGACCTGACCGGACCCGCCCACACCCGGTTGCTCCTCACCAGCGTCGTCGAAGCGACGCACACGTGGAGCAACCCCGGCATGGGCGACGCTGAGGTGGAGGAACGCGCGTCGGGGTCCCGTCAAAGTCCCGTCGGGCGCCCGACCCGCTAGCCTTCCGGGCATGGCGACGCTCGTGATCACAGTCCTCGGCGACGACCGATCGGGCCTGGTGTCTGCCCTGTCCGGTGTGATCGCGAAGCACGGCGGGAGTTGGGAACGCAGTCAGATGGCCCGCTTGGCCGGGAAGTTCGCCGGCATCGTGCTGCTCTCCGTGCCCGATCGCGCGGCGGATGCCCTGATCGACGAACTCGGCCCGCTGAGCACCGAGGGCCTGCTGGACGTCACGGTCGAGCGCACGGACATCCCTGCCGAGGACGACAGCAGCATCCGGCTGCTCCTCGAGCTCGTCGGCGGCGATCGCCCGGGCATCGTGCACGACGTGTCCCGCGCGCTCAGCGACCTGAACGTGAGCATCGAGGAGTTGAGCACCCAGACCCGGGAGGCGCCGATGGCCGGCGGGATGCTGTTCGAGGCCACCGCCACGCTGCTGGCGCCCCCAACGGCGCAGATCGCCGCGCTGCGCGACGTGCTCGAGGATCTCGCCAACGAGTTGATGGTCCACATCGAGCTGTCGACCGACTGAGCCGGGCGCACCGCGCTGCCGACGATGCAGTGGGCAGGGATTGTCTGATCCGGACACCTGTGTCCGGGGGCGGTCGTTGGTTGTCCGGATCAGCGCATTCCGCGGTCCGGCCCCCGGCCCCCCCGTGACGATCCCGCCAGTCCCCTGCCCGGCAGCAGGTCGTTCCTTCCGGGATGGTTGGGTTACAGGGCAGCCGTCATCGGGGTCATCAGCCGGGGCAGCCACGGTTGGGCGGCCTCCAACTGACCGGCCAGGGCGAACAGCTGCTCCTCGGCACCGAACGCCCCGGCGAACTGCACGCCCACCGGCAGGCCACCAACCGTCCAGTGCAGCGGGACGCTCATCGCCGGCTGCCCGGTCATGTTCCACACCTGGGTGTTGGCGGCCTTCTCCAGGGAGTTGGCCGCCAGCTGCGCGAGCACGGCGCGCAATGCCGGACCGACGTTGACCGGCAGGGTGCGCAAGGCGCGCAGGGCGACCTTCTCGACCGAGGTTGGCGCCAACTCGCCGACCCGCACCGGCGGGTGCGGCATGGTGGCAGACATGTGAAGGTCGACCCGGTCGGTGAACAGCGCGCCGAGCCGTCGGGTCGTCTGCGCGGTCAACGCCAGTGCCTGTTCGAGGTCGCGCGCGGAAAGCACCTGGCTGACCTGGCTGAGGAACCACGTGGGGCCCTCGAAGTCCTCGGCGCGGGGTGCCCGACCGGTCATCACCTCGGTGTCGGCCACCTCCATGCCGACATACGCCGCCACGATCGTCAGGTAGGCATGGGCCAGGCCCGCGCTGTCGATCGGCAGGTCGACCTCGACCACTTCATGCCCGAGGTCGACCAGCAGGTTGGCGGTCTGCTCGACGGCCGCGACGCACTGCGGATCGGTCGAGCGCCCGAGCATCGACTGCGTCGAGAAGCCGATCCGCAGCCGTCCCGGGTCCCGGCCCGACGCAGCCAGGAACGAACCGTCCGGCGGTGCGGCGTAGGGTGCGCCGATGTCCGCCCCCTGGGTGGCGTCGAGGAAGGCCGCGCTGTCGCGAACCGTCCGGCTGACCACGTGCCGGGAGACCAGGCCGTTCCACGACTCCCCCTCGTCAGGGCCCAGCGGCGTACGACCCCGCGAGGGTTTGAGCCCGAACAGCCCGCAGGCCGAGGCCGGGATCCGGATGCTGCCGCCCCCGTCGCCGGCGTGCGCGACCGGCACGATCCCGGCGGCCACCGCTGCCGCCGAGCCGCCGCTGGACCCGCCCGGGGTGTGCCCGGGATCCCACGGATTGCGAGCCGGTCCGCGCAACTCGGACTCGGTCACCCCGAAGATGCCGAACTCCGGGCAGTTGGTCTTGCCGAGGAACACCACGCCGGCGCCCCGGTAGCGGGCGAACAGCGCGGAGTCGTGGTTGGGCACGTAGTCGACCAGGGCACGGCTGGAGAACGTGCACGGCTCATCGGCCAGGTAGCCGTCCATGTCCTTGACCAGGAAGGGCACACCGCTCAAGGGGCCGTCGGGCAGGTCGCCGGCGGCGACCTCACGGGCCGTGTCGTCCATCCGATGCACCACGGCGTTGAGCGTGGGGTTGACCGCGTCCATCCGGGCGATCGCGGCCTCGACGAGGTCGGCGGCCCTGACCTCGCCCGCAGAAACCAACTGGGACAGGCCGAGGGCGTCGTGGGCTGCATACTCGTCGTGGCGCATGGCGCCATCATCTCCCCTTGGCTCGTGGAGACGCCCGTTGGTGGCGCTCGCCCCCACTGCGACCACCGGGGCAGCCTGCGCGAGGGCCAACGACCAGAATGGAGGCCATGCCCGACGCCTTCTACCTCATTCCCGGAGTGCTCGCGGCGGCGCTGGGCGGGGAGCTCTTCGTCCGAGGAACCGTCGGCGGAGCCACTCGGGCACGGATCGCGCCGGGGATCATCGCCGCGACCGTGGCGGCGTTCGCCACCTCCAGTCCTGAGCTGTCGGTCGCGATCAACTCAGCCACCGCGGGCAACCCGGAGATCGCCCTGGGCGACGTCCTGGGCAGCAACGTGGCGAATGTGGGATTCGTGCTTGCGATCGCGATCCTGTTCGGCGGGCTCACCGCCCGACGAGAGGACCTGCGCCGCGACGTGCCCGTCGCCCTGGGCGCTCCGGTGGTGATCTTCGCCCTGGGGCGTGACGGTGTGATCAGCCGCGGGGACGCCGTGGTGCTCCTGGTGTTCTTCGCCAGTTGGCTGACCTGGGCGGTGGTGCAGGCCTCACGGGAGCGCAGCGCCCGGGCCGCGGATCCGCAGGCCCGGACCGTGGCACAGGTGTTGCGCGACGGGCTGTTCGGCCTGGCGCTGCTGATCCTGGCCGGACGGCTGATCGTCTGGGCGGCAGCCGACTTCGGCCGACTCCTGGGATGGGACACGTTCACCGTCGGCGCCGTGCTGGTGGCGGTGGCAACCTCAGTGCCGGAGTTGGCCACGGTCGTGACCGCCCGGGTCCGCGGGCACGATGATGTCAGCGTGGGCACCGTCCTGGGCAGCAACATCTTCAACGGGCTGCTGGTCATCGGCGTCGCCGCGGCGATCCACCCGATCACGGTGCCGCGCGCCGAGTCCACCGTCGCCATCGTGTTCGGGCTGATGACCATCCTGATGCTGTTCCCGGACCGATCGGGCAGGGTGCCGGCCTCGCGCGGGGTCCTGCTTCTCGCCACGTTCGCGGCCTACCTGTGGACCGCGGTGGCCGTGCACTCCTCCGGGTAGTCCCGCGGCAGGGGACGACCTGACGGGTGCGCGCGGGTCGGGCAGCCCGGGGCCCGCCGGCCCGCCGGCCCGCGACGAGTCCTGCTGCTGCGCCCCACCTGCGCCAGGACCGGGCGGGAACGCGCCCTAGGGAGCCGTCCGGGCGACGATCTCCTCGAGCGCCTGCGCCTCGGACTCGGTCTGCAACCCGCGCAGGGCGGCCTCACCCGCCGCCGCGTGTCGACCAGCCCGCTCGTGGCGCGCGGCCAACGCATGGGCCACATCGGTGATCAGGCTGATCATCTGGTTGATGTGCAGGTCGGCCCACGGCAACTCGCGGCTGGCGACCGCCCCGAACGGTCGACCCCGGACCATCGCAAGCGCCTCAGTCAGGTGGTCGATGTCGCTCGGATCGGCCATGCCCAGGGCAGCCAGCCGTTGGAAGTCGTCCCAGTCCGATCCGACCTCCGCACGCAGGCGCAACCGGCCCTCGCTCTGGGAGAACGGCATCAGGTACGACTCGCCCTGATCGGTGCGACCCAGCCAGGTGCGCGCCCGGGAGATCATCTGCCGGCAGGTCTGTGGGTTGGACCTGCGACCGGGCCAGAGTGCGCTCTGCAACTCGCTGGGCCGCGCGCCCGGGTTCAGTGCGACGAATGCCGCGGTCTCGGCCAGGCGTCCGAGGCGGGTCGACTCCGCTGCACCGTGGGCGTTCTCGACCAGGACCTCCCCGAGCAGCAGGACCCGTGGGGCTGGGCTGACCGTGCGACCGGTCGCCGGAACGCAGCGGATGGGCTCGCTCGACGGGCGCAAGCGCGCGGGAGTCGCCGACTCGGCCGATCCATCCTCGGGCTCCCCGGCCGGCCCATCCTCACGCTCCCCGACCGACCCGCATCCGGGCTCCTGGCCCGGTCCACCTCCGGGCTCCTGGCCCGGTCCACCGGCCGAATCCTCGGGACCCCCGTCGGACGGTTCGAGGGTCACGGCGAACAACTCGGACTGGACACCCGGTCGACGACCGTCGCGATCGGACCCGACCAGCTCGCGCAGGTCGATCACCGCGGGCTCGGGCTGATCGGCCCGGACGTCGACGGGCCCGAAGCCGTCGTCAGTGCTCGGGGCCGGGACAGCCGGGAGGTCAGCGCACTCCAGCGCGTCAACGATGCACTCGGTCGACCCAGCGGACAGCCACAGCGGGGCCAGGACCTGGCGCTCGGGCAGGAGCAGGGCGCTGCCCGCTGACTGCACAGCCAGCGTGGCCCCGACGGAGTCGGCGAAGGCTGCCGTGATCAGGGCACAGCCGGAGTTCGGCAGCACGTCGACACCGAGCCTGCGGTCGCAGAGCACGACCAGCACCGGGTCGCCTTCGGGGTCCTCATCGGTCGACTCAGCACGGGCCCGATCCACGACTGCTGCGCCGGCCCGGGCAGCACCCAGTAGGTCGCTGTCCGTCCGGACCCCGGCAGCGTCGAGGTTCCCCGACCGCCTCCGCTCGATCGTCGAACGCAGGGCTGCCTCGACGCGGTCGGGATCCGCGTCGACTTCCACAGCTCCGGGCTCGAGAGCGGCGGCGATCTGGGCATCGGCCACACAGAGCACCCGCTCGGTGCTCCGGCTGGCCGGTCCGAGGGCCAGTTCGGCCGCGATGCCGCGCAGCACGTCGGCAACGAGGGCGTCGGGGCCAGTCACCGCGAGGGTTCCCACCGATTCGAGGTTCACCAGGATGGTCTCGTCCCCCGTGAATCCGAGGGTCACCAGGCCCGGGAGTCCAGGTGGGAGATTGCGACCGGAGGCGGGCAGCTGCGTGGCCAGCTGGCCCGGATCGAGGGTCCATCGGCTCGGGTCGACCGGATGGAACGGGGCCAGCGCACCCTCGGCCGGAGTGGCGAGGTCGAGGGTCACGGACTCCGGCGTGCTGCGCACGAGCCGGATGTCGGGCATGGGCTGTCCACTTCGCGCAGACTCGGCGGCCAGTTGAGCCAGCGATCGGGTCAGCAGGTCGGGACCGGCCTCGTGGGCAGCGTCGCGTGCGGTCGCCTCGATGACCTGAGCATCAGCGGATGGTTCTGGCATCGGCTCGCCGGGTCGGCGGTAGCGCTGGAACTGCTGGCGTCGACGCACCAGTTCGGCACCGAACCCGAGCAGCAACAGCGCACCGACCGCACCACCGGCGGGCAGGGAGAAGGATGCGGTCTCGGGCGCGATCAGCTCCGGCGTTTCCGGTGACGCAGCCTGCGTTCGATCTGAGCCGGACGCACCTGGGTGCGGCGACGTCCCGGCAACGGCGGACGGCAGGTCGGCCGAGGGGAGGACCCCCGGCACCGGGGTAGCCGCAGCAGGCTGGGGGGTGGCCGACGAGGTGGGCCCGGCCGTCTCGGCGGGGGCGGACTGGGCGCGGCCGGTCGAGTCGGGTGCGGCCTGAGCAGGTCGCGGGGACCCGCCCGTGGGCGCCGGCGCGACCTCGGGCGCGGGTGCCGGTGCGGCCGCGGGTGTCTCGGGGTCGGATACCGAACGATCCAGCGGGATCATCGAGGCCCTCTGATCCGGAGAGTCGGCGTCGGTTCGGGACGTCGGACCGAGCTGAGCAGCTCGATCGATCGGTCCGGGTGCGGAACCCCCCGTCGGGTCGCTGCCCGAGTCGCCGCGCTCGGCATCCCTGGACTCGACGTCCGCGTCCGCGTCCCTGGAATCGCCCCGTCCCGGGTTGGTCGCGCCGCTGGCCTCGCCACGATCGAGGTCGGGGGCCTGCTCCCGGCCGTCCCACTCGCCGTCGGCCGCGTGTCCACCTGAATGCTCATCTGGCTGGTCCGCGGAGGCGTCGCTGTGGTCCGGCTGGTCGGTGCCGTCGGGACCCTGGTCGGCTCCGCTCTCGACCGTCGCAGCGGACTCCTGTCCTGCGTCGTCCACCGACCGGCCGTCGTCGGGCAGTTCGAGCACCCAGCCCGGCAGGATCAGGTCGGGGTCGGCCAGCGCCAGGCCATCGGGCTGCAGGTCGCCGTCGTTGAGTGCCACGATCTGCTCGTAGCGGGTTGGGTCCCCGAGCTCGTCCTCGGCGATCTGCCACAGCGTGTCGCCACGGACGACCCTGTGCCGGTCGGGCCGCGGTGCATCCGCCTTCGCGTCAGCGGGCAGGGTCAGCGTCCAGCCCGGGTACACGCGCCCGTCGTCGCCCAGCGAACGACCGTCGGGCTGGGGCACCCCGCGGTTGAGGGCCACGATCTCGACGAACCGCTCCCCCGACCCCAGATGCTGCTCGGCGAGCAGCCAGAGCGTGTCGTGGCGAGCGGTGGTCACAACCGGACTGGGCTTCGGGGTCCTCGTCGGCTGCGCCGCGGGCTCCGCCTCCTCGAAGTGGTCCTGTGCAGCCAGCGCACCGGACTGGGCAGCTGGTCGCGCTCCGCCCGGGTTGACGAACCCCGAGGCAGCCACCGTCGCGGTCACCGCGGTGCGCAGCGCGGGCACCTGCCCGGCGACCCCGGTCGCCACTGCCGGCGCGCCCACCCCGGCGCTGGACGTGATCGCCAGCAGGACAGCAGCCACCAGGCTCGCCGCCCACCTCTGCGGCAGGGCCAGCCCTGGGAGCGCCGGCGCGGGGACCCGTCGGACCACCGCCAACACCTCGAGCACGACGCTGGCCACCATCACGGCCCACGACGCCCACGCCGCGATGAGCAGGAGCAGCAGCAGTGCCCGGCCATCGTCAGCGCGCAACCACGCGCCCGGCGCCAGGGCACCCACATCGATCGGCAGGGCAGCCCCCAGCCGGGTGAGCAGCGTCGGGACCCCCACCACGAGCAGCACGAGTGCGACCAGCGACATCACCGCACGCACACCGCGGCCTGTCGATGAAGCCGTACGATCCAGGCCAGTGATCATCGCCGTTCCCCTCCTGCCTCAGTGGACCAGCGCCACGGTGGCGCTGCCCTGCACGCTGAACTGCGGGATGCCGATCAGGCCGAGGAACACCGTCGGCACCGACGCCGTGGTGGTCACGGCGATCCCCGCCCCGCCGTCCACGACCCGCGCCGAGCCCTCGGCCCCGGCTGCCCGCAGGTAGGCATCGGCTGCGACCAGCGCCGCACGCCGGTCGACGCCGACCTCATCCCCGGCGAGGACGCCGCGGATGTCCACCGCCTGGCCGGCGGCCCGAGCCGCATGGGCCGCCACCCGATCGGCCCGTTGCACCGCACGCACCTTCGCCCCGCCGTCGACGACCAGGCCCGCGAGCACCAGTAGGCCGACGACGGTGATGGCCAGGAACAGGGTGACCGCCCCCCGGTCGTCGACGGCGCTGCGCTGATGGCCGACACTGCGGTCACGGCTGGCACTGCGGTCACGGCTGGCACTGCGGTCACGGCCGGCACTGCGGTCAAAGCCGGCACTGCGGTCAAAGCCGGCACTGCGGTCATCGACGGCACTGCGCGCTGGACCGGGGTTGGCACCGCGCCTGCCACGCGTC
Source organism: uncultured Actinomycetes bacterium (assembly GCA_963781015.1). Taxonomy (GTDB): domain Bacteria; phylum Actinomycetota; class Actinomycetes; order S36-B12; family CAIYMF01; genus Prado023. The sequence goes on from CAWAEB010000014.1 coordinate 82,911, forward strand.
GACAGCACCCGACTCATGACCGCCCCCGGAACGTATCGATCGGGCTGGTCATCTCGGCGATCACCGTCCGGCTGCCAGGCATGCCCGGGACCGCCACATCGGCCAACGGAACGGCGCACCGCACGGTGGCAGTCGCGTTGGCCGGTGAGCCCACGGAGACGGCGAACCCCGACGTGTCCACCGAGCTGGTCAGCGACTGGCAGGTGATCCCCTGCTGGCGCAGGGCCTCCTGCGCGGCGCGCTCGGCGCCGACCTGGGCGGCGCGGGCATCGCGCGCCAGCGACGCCGCCCGAGCCGCGGACGAGGCGGCCTGCTCGACCGCACTCGCGGCCACGGTGATCCGGCCAGCCACGATCACCAGGCCCAGCAGGGCAAGCAGCACGGGGGCGAGGATGGCCAGCTCGATCGTCGCCGAACCGCGCGCGCACCGCCACGATGCTCGGCGCGACCGAGGATCGGCCGGGCTGGGTGCGCCGGGCAGAGCAGCTACCCCAACGACGCGCCCGGGACCCGTACTCGCTGGTCTGCTCATGGCGCCGTGTACCTCTCGATCGAACCCTCGGCGCGCTGCCGGACCGGCAGGCCGGGCACGCCGGGCAGAACGCTCAGTGCCCGACCGGTCACCTCGATGCGAAGCGAGGTGGGGCTGGCGACGGCGGTCACGCTCGACCCCCGCAGGGAGTCCCCGGCCGTGGCATCCAGGAACTCCTGCGCGCGATGCCGGCCGGCCTGCTCCGGCGCGCGGTAGGCGGTGCCCGCGGCAACGCCCTCCTGGGCAGCTCCCAGGGCGAGGCTGCGCGCGTAGGACCACAGGCCGACCTGGATGATCGTGAAGACCACCAGCAACAGGACCGGCGCCAGGATCGCCACCTCGAGGGTGGCCGACCCGCGCTCGGGCGCTCGCATCAGTTGATCTGGTCGGTCCGGGACTTCACCGCGACGGTGAGCGTGGCCACCAGCAGCGTGGCCACGGTGATCAGGCCCAGGATCAAGATGACCAGCTCCAGGGTGCTCGCGCCGGTCTCGGTGCCCCGATCCGCCCAGGCGGTCCGGACCCGACCAGTCAGCGCGGACAGGACAGTCAAGGTGGTGCTCAGCAGTGCGTCCATCGTCGTTCTCCTCGTGGTGCGTGTGGGTTGGGACTTCGGGCGGGGTGGGGCCGTGGTGCGGGTCGCGGGGTCGAGCCAGGTGCTTGTGTGCGGTCGTGCGGTGGTGCGGTGGAGCAGTGGTTCAGCCGAACAGGATCCGCCAGAAGGCGGGGAAGCCGAGCAGGACCATGAAGGCCACGCCGAGCAGCGCGACCGGGATCGACATCCGTTCGCTCGCCTCGTTGGCGGCAGTCACCTCGGACTGCAGCAACCAGGTGCGCAGCGACGCGGCCCGGGCGCGCAGCGTCGGCAGCACCGCTGCGCCGTCCTCGCCGGACAGGCGCATGATGTCGGCGACATCGCCGAGCTCGGGCACCTTCAGCTCGACGGACAGGGCGGAGAGCTGCTGCCATGGCGTGCGCCCCTCGAGTCGCGCCCGCAGCAGGGCATCGCGGATGTGGCCGAAGCCCGGCCCGCTGCCGATCGCAGCAGCTCGTTCCAGGGCTTCGACCGCCCCGGCGTCCGAGGCGCGTTCGAGGGCGACCAGCTCAAGGTAGACGCACACAGTACGGCGCATCTGGACTCGGGCCAGGTCAGCACGGCGACGCAACTCCACCTCGGGCAGGAACGACATCGCCAGCCCGAGGCCCAGCGATGCAGCCAGCGGGATCACGACCGGCAGTGCCAGCCCGGCGATGGCAAGGATCGAGCTGATCACCATGGGGAAGGTGACGCCAACTGCGGCGTAGCCGAGCTTCGCCAGGGCCATCCGAGTCTCGGTCGTGCCGGTGATGGCCAGGTCCGCGCGGTGGCGGTCCAGGTGCAGCGCGTCAGCCACGCGGGCCGCGGCCCGGTTCAGCGCTGCCTGGCCCATCCCCGCCCCTGTGTCGACGACGACCACCGGGGCGGCACCGGTCAGCCGGGCGACCCCGGCGGCCAGGTCGGGGGCTGGCCGGGCCAGGCCAGCGACGAGCAGCGTGAGCCCCAACCCCAACAGGGCACCGGCCAGCATCACGAGGGTCATTCGCCGACCTCCGGGGCCAGGACCCGGGCTGGTGCCGTGGTCTGGGTCATCGAGTGCATCCACCAGAGGGCGGCCGCGAAGAAGCCGAGGGTCGCAACCAGGACGACCTGGCCGAGCAGGGTTCCGTACGGGCCGGTGTATCCGCGGTTGAGCATCCCGGCGGCGATGATCGCCAGGGTGATCGCGGTGACCGCGCGGGCGGTGGTGCGCGGCTTGGCCCGGTCGGCCTCGATCCGCCGTCGCGCAGCGACCTCCTCGCCAACTGAGTCAGCGATCGCGGTCAGGGCAGCGGCGACACCGGGCCCACGGCGTCGTGCGGCCAGGATCAGGGCGGCCACGACGAGGTCCGCCGAGGCATCGTCAAGGTCGTCGGCGAACCGGCGCAGTGCGGTCTCGGTGGGCGTGCGGGCAGCGATCCGGGCCGCGAGTGTGGCGACCTCCGCGGCGATCGGCTCCGGCGCACTGCGTGCCGCGGTGGTGATCGCCTGCTCGAGGCCCACTCCGATGGCCAGGACGTCGGCCACGCGGCGGGTCCACTCCTCCACGGCCTCGACCCGGTCGATCGCGACCTCTGCCCGACGGCCACCGGCAGCCATCGCAGGCAGCCCGATCACGGCGGCACCGGCACCCAGCCCGAGCGCGGGCCAACCGGACGCTGCCCAGATCCCGAGTGCCACCACACCCGCCAGCGGCCACCGGGCGGCCTGCCAACCCAGGTCTGTCCGGACACCCGCACGGCCCGGTCCGGCCGCCATCCGGGTTGGTCCAGGAACCCCGGCCCATCCGAGCACCATCAGAGCCACACCGCCCACAGCCACCAGCGCGGCCACGCCGGCCAGGACCTGCGCGGGCGTCATCGGGCGGCTCCGCCGGCCGTGCGCACCGGGTCCAGGTGCGCGTGATCCAGCAGCCGCGCATCGAAGCCGGCGGCCACCAGGTCGGGCAGGCAGTGCGGCTGGTGCGCCGGCACCGCGTGCCCGTGGGGGCCCGGCGTGAACACGGTGGTCACCACCGGCCGACCGCCCTCCCCGATGCCGTCCACCTCGAGCACCTCGCTGACGAACCGGTGGCGCGCCCCGCCGTTCTGGGCGTCGTGGCGCAGCGACAGGTGCACGACCATGTCGATCCCGTCCGCAGCAGCCCGATAGGCGAACGAGTCGGTCATCCCCGCTCCCTGCTCCAGGCAGAGCGTGACGATCCGGTCTAGGGCCTTGTGCGCCGACCGAGCGTGCAGCGTGCACATCGACCCGTCGCCGACGCTCATCGCGTTGAGCATCGGCACGACCTCCGGGCCGCGCACCTCGCCGACGATCACCCGGCGCACGTTCATTCGCAGGGCGTCGACGACCAGGTCCGACAGCGTCACCTCACCGGATGCGCGACCGGCCGCATCCCGCTCGGAGGACCCCAGCCGGGCCTCCATCGCGACCACTCGCGGGTGTCGATCGAGCAGCTCGTGCAGGTGCAGCTCGTACTCCCGCTCGATCGTGGCGAAGCGTTCCATCGGCGCGAACTCGGCCGCCAGCGCCCGCAACAGGGTGGTCTTGCCCGAGTTCTGCGGCCCGGTGACGATGATGTTGCGACCGGCCCGGATCGCCGCACCCAGGAACTGGGCCACCGCGTGCGACATCGAGCCCCAGGCCACCATCTGGTCCAGCGACACGTCACGCACCCGATGCCGACGGATGACCACGACCGGGCGGGGCGTCACCCATGCCATCGCGGTCAATCGGGACCCGTCATCCAGGCGCAGCTGCAGGCTCGGGCTGGCCGTGGAGAACGAGCGCTCCGCCTGCCCGGTGCGCGTGGCCAGGGCCTGGATCAGCTCGACGAGCTCAGCGTCGGAGTTGGCCACCGGCTCGCTGCGGACCTCGCGGCCGTCCGCGTAGGCGATCCACACCTGGTCGTAGCCGGTGACCTCGATGTTCTCGATGCCTGGATCGTCGATCAGCGGCTGTAGCCGGCCCATGCCGAAGATCGCGGCCATGACACTGTCCGCGATCGCGAACTCATCGTCGACCGACCACGGGCGGGCGCCGGCGTGCACCCGGTCGCGGGCCCGTGCGACCAGGACCCCGGTGAGCAGGGCGCGGGCGAGTTCCCGACGCGCGCGAGGGTCAGCCACGGGCGTCTCGCGCAAGCGGATGGCCAGGGCGTCGGACACCTCACGGCGGACCTCATCGACCAGCGCGTGATCCACGGCGCGCACGGCTGCGGTGGCTCCGTGGATCGGGGTGAGTCCGACCGACACGTTGGCGGGGTCCAGCCCGTCGTCGGCCTCAGTGACCGGACCGGTGCAGACGGACAGCCCCGGCAGGTCGGCCGGGGCCGCGCTGGGCGCTGCTTCGACGATACTCATGCGCAGGCCTCCGACGTCTCGGGATCCGGGGCGAACGGGCCGCCAGCGCCAGCGCCCAGCGCACCCAGCGTCCCGGCGAGCCGGCGCACGCTGCGGACGTACTCGCTGCGTTCGAAGCCACGCCCGGGCGCCGCACCCTCGGAGTGCACCCGCGCCGCGACCACGTCGAAGGCAACGGTCCCGGCCAGCGGCAATCCGATCGCACCGGCGACTTCGCCCGCCGAGTAGGGCGACGGCGCGTCCACGACCACCACGTACATCCCGTCGATGGGCACCGGCCAGCGGGCCACCAGTCGATGGGCGGCTGTGACCGCAGGCAGAGTCGGTCGCACCAGGAGCAGTGCCAGGTCGCATTCCCCCAGCCAGGGCGAGTCATCGCCCGGCCGGTCCACGCGCCCGGCATCGACGACAAGGTCGAGCGCGGGAGCCGACGTGCCTGTCCGCAGATCCGCCAGGGTGTCCCAGGCCAGGGTCAGGGCTGCCGCCCGGTCCAGGTCGGGCACCCCCGGGACGACCCTGGCCGAGCCGTCGGCACGCAGGTGGACGCTCGCGGAGTCCAGCGCCTCGATCGGATCGACTCCACGCGAGGTCGCCAGCGACAGCATCCCGGCCCGCTCCGGGGCAGCGCCGCGCAGGACGCCGGCTGCGGTATCCCCGCCGATCGGATCAGCATCGATGACAACCGCGCTGCGGCCCGGGCATGCCCCCGACCAGGCCATGGTCAGGGCGATCGAGGCCGTGGTGACGCCCGGGGATCCCTTGGCGCTGAACAGGGTGACCACTGCCATGTCAGCGACCGCTCGGTTCGACGACCAGGGCGACGTGCCCGTTCGCGGAGGCCACGGCCAGGGACGGACCCGCAGATGCGGTCGTGGTCACGTCGACGACGCTCACGCCGTTGACATCCATCGGCCCGACCCGGACGACGGTCGCCGATGTCGCAGCCGACGGATTCTCGGATTCGGCATCCACAGCCAGGATCCGGTCACCGGCCCGCAGGCCACCGGCCGGCATCCGCTCGGCGGGCACTGCGATCGGCACGAGCACCCGGCCCGGCCCCGGCTCGCCCGCAGGTTCGACGGTGCCGCTGGTGAGCAGCATCCCCGCGGAGAGCGCAGTCGTGGCGACCTGCCCGAGCACCTCGTCGCGGGAGCTCGCCGGCAGGACAGCTACCCCCGGATCCACCGACACCCGAGCGATCGTGAGGTCCTCGGCGCGCAGCTCCTGGCCGTAGGCGACGTCCGAACGCACCGCCAGCACCTCTTGGCGCTGGCCTGCGGCCCCGACGAGCCACACCACGGTCAGCGCACCGATGCTGGCCAGTAGGGCGCCGAGACCAAGCAACCAGGGGCGGCGCCGGCCGCGGACCGGGGCGAGGCCGGGCGCGGGCGCACTGGCGGGGGTCGCGGCGGCACCTGTGGTCATTGGTGCCGCGGACGTGGGGGCGGACATGGTCACTCCCTGCCGGTCAGGGCGGTGGGCAGGCCAGCGGACCTGTCCCCCGCCGGTTGTTCTGCCGGCGGCGGCGGCACGTGGGGCCGGGCGCTGCCCGGCATCCTCGCGTCTCCCCGTCCCGGCCTGCGGGCAAGTCCGGCAACACGACGCGACACGCCGTACATCGCGTCTTGCTGACTCTCGGACCGCAACATGGTAAGAAATATCCTTTCTGCGCGCAACCTTCCATTTAGCCTCTATGTGCGTTACGCCGCTTTAGGCGTTCGCTCCCATCCGACCAGCCACGCACGCGGACCGTCCGCCCATTGCCTGGACGTGCAGCCGATTGCGGCCTGTACGGCCGGTTCGGTCAGGACCTGCGGGCCATGGCAGGCGGCGATCTCCAGGACCCCCGGCCAGTCGGCCCCGCCCAGCAGCAGTCCAGCAAGCCGACGCGCCTGCCATTGGGGCAACCCGAGCCGAAGCGCCACCCATCGCCACGGCGTGGCCGGCGCTCCTCCAGCTGCTCGGACCACCCGGTCGGCCATCAGGGCGATGGCCTCTGCAACCTCAGCGCGGTTCCAGCCGGCCTCGACCAGCCCATCAACCAGCGCGGGAAGCAGGTGCTCCCGCTGGGCATCGCGCACCGGGTCCTCGTCCGGCGAGACCGCCGGTTGCCACCCCGCGGCCAGGAGTTGATCCATGGACAGGGTGCGCGCACCGAGAGTGCTGACACCCGAGGTGGCCCGTGGCGGCCCACTGGTCGGGCCCACCCCCGCGGGGCCCGACCACGGGCCGCGATCGGCCTCCCACTCCGCCCAGACCGCACGCCGGACCGCCGACCACACCATCCCGCCCGGGTTGTCAGCCCGCCGGGCTGAGGGCCGACGAAGCGCGTCCCACGCCGCCGACCAACCGGAGGCCGCTGCCTGGTCTGCGGCAGCCCCACGCAGGCCCGTCCGGCGGACGACCGGCAACACGACCGCCGCACGTACGTGGTCCAGCAGCTGCGTGCCTGCCGCACTGTCCCAGCCCTGCCGGTCCACGGCATCCAGTGCGTCGCGGACGGTCTGCGGGTCGAGGTCCATGGCACTTCCCTTCTCGGAGCCGCCTGTTCTCGGCGGTCGAGGCAGACAGTGGCGGACCGACATTGCCCGAACCGTTGCCGCGGCCGAGCGGACCGGGCGATTGCGGGCCCTGTTGGGCGCGGAAACTCGGCGGCAACTCCGCGGAATAGCCGTCTGACCTGCATTGACATGAGTGCCGAAGCTGCGGCAACAACCCACGCGCGCTGATCGGTCGACCCGCTGCTGAAGTGGTCCGCGAGCGGGCAACGCCCAGGCACCGGTCTGGGTTGCCGGGCCATGGCAGATCACCGGTCAGATGTTGCCCGGCAACGGCACGTCACCGGTCAGATGTTGCCCGGCAACTGGACGCCCCGGCTCTGTGTTGCCCGGCACGGCCGGTCGAGCGCCCGCCCGCGCACTGCAATCGGTAAGGGCCCGCACCGCGCGGGCCGCTTCCCTGGAGGATCCGATGAATACAGCCCTGAGCCCCACGACTCGGCCGACCCGAACCCCACAGCCGGCGACCTGGGCGGGGCTGCTCGCTGCACTGATCGGGACCCGGCGAGTCGCCGACGCCCGCGCCGAAGCGGACCCGCTGGGACAGGCGTGCGATGTGGCCGCGCTCTGCACCCGGACGCTCGAGGCCCTGGCCGCGGCCAGGCCCGAGGACGAAGTCCCTACCCTCCCGACGGCCGGCCGACTGACGTCCCACGATCGTGGACACGCCGACGGCGTCGATCTCGAATCGGACCTGGCCGCGCTCGTCGGCGACACCTTGGCCCTCGCGGTCGCGGTGCTGGACAACCACGACGAGCCGCTGAGCTGCGCCGAGGTGATGGCGATCAGCCGCACCGTCACGGCGCTGTGCACTGCGCGCGCCGCCCTGGCAGGACTCGTCCGATGAGCTCCGCAGCTGCCCCCGCTGCCCGCCGGGCAACCAAGCAGCGGACTGCCGACCGCACCACCTACTCCGTCCTGGTGGTCCGGGCCGCTCGGCGAATCGCACGTGCCCAGGCGGTGGCCAGCGCGGATGGCGAGCTCTGGCCGGGAGATCCGGCGGTCCAGGGTTCAGCAGCTGCCGGTGGGGCGCTGGGATCCTCAGCGCCCGCAGACCCAGCACAAACAGACCCAGCACAAACAGACCCAGCACCCACAGACCCAACACCCTCAGTCGCAGCACCCGCAGTCACGGCCGCTGGGAATGAACAGCACCCGACACCAGTGCCGGGCGTCGCCGAGCATTGCCCGATCGACGCCCACCGGGACCTGGCCGCGGCATTGGCACAATTGGGCCGGACGCTGGCGGGCCCCACCCCGGCAACCACGACCGCGCCTCACGCTGCCACCAGCACGTCCCGGTCGGGCCGCGGACCGACGGCCGGTGCTCGATCAGCCACGGCCCAGCCACGCAATACCGGACCGAGCCGAACACTGCTGGGCGGCCTGTCGACCTACGGGCTGGCACGTGACTGGGCGGCTCCCAGGCCGACCGTCGGCGCGGCGGGCGACCTCGCCGCAGCGGCGCTGCTCATCCGCGCCGCGGCGGACCTGTGGTCCACGCACCACACCGCTGAAGGGGCGCCACGCAGCCCAGAGGCCTCCAGGATGCGCCATCCGGCGACCCTCGGAGCGGCGACCCGGCAGTGGCATGACCTGGTCGGGCTCGCCGCTGCAGCTGGCTCGGCCCTGGGGACGGGATCCCCCGACCACGCTCAGGGGGGTACCCGCGCCCTGGCCTTCCCGACGGTCCCTGCACCGCGGCAGGCAGCGACCGGAGCCAGCCACCGGGACGATCCATTGGACCTCGCTGTCGCCCGGCCCGGTGTGCGACGCACCCAGGGGCCGCTGACCGAACTGGCTGATCGAGTCGACCGGCTTCGGCACCTCGCGTGGGCCACCGGTGGTACCTCCAGCCCCAGCCACGCATCAGGGACACCGGCCATCGTGTTGGCGAACCTCGCCGCCATCGGGGTGGCGCTGAACAATGCCGCCGCCCAGGCCCATCGCGCGGCGGCAGCCGGCCCGACCCCGACGAGGTCCGACCATCTGGCTGCCGCCGAGCGTGCGCGCGCATCGGAGCTGCGATGGCGAGACGCGGCCGACCTGATCCGTTGCCTGCGGACGCCGCACCCGCAGACTCATCCGGTCCAGGTGGAGCGGCTGGACATCCACGCCCTGCTGCGTCAACTGCCGTCGGCGGCGCGCGGGACGGCAGCCACCGAGACGGCATGGGTGCTGTCCCGGATCGCCGACACCTACGCGGAGGTCGCCGAGCACAATGCCGAGGGTCTCGCTCGCGCGCACGAGGGAGGCGATCTGATGCTGCTGGGTCGAGCCATCCCGAGGGATGCGCTGCCTCGTCGGCCGGACCTGCTCGCGGCCCGGCTGAACGATCGGGTGATCCACGCCCCGGCACTGGTCGTCGACCGGCTCCTGAATCTCTACCAGGAGATCGTCGCCGGAGACGGCGCTCAGGTCGAGAAGGGCCAGGTGATGCCCGAGCTGGCGCCACCGGCCGCCTGAACGAGGCTCGCCGGGTGCGCCGGGGTGGGGTGCCCCGGGTTGGCCGGTGGGGTGCCCCGGGGTGCCCCCGGGTAGGGAGGCTGGCCGCGGGAGGCCGGCCTCAAGCAGCTCACCGCCGGACTGGCTCGCGGCGCGCAGCCTGGTCGAAGCCCACCCACGCACGGTGGAACGGCCCGCGCCCGGGCCTGGCGGGGGCGAGCGGGACGACCCGGGCCAGCCACCGCGACCGTGCCGCGCCCGCCGCCTGGAAGGCATCCGTCGTGGCTTTCACCCGCTGATCGCTCGACCCGTTCAGCGCAGCGTCGGCCAACGCATCGATCTGAGCCTGAGTGGTCTGCCGATCCTCGGCGATGACCCGACGCAGGCGTGGGTAGTCGCGCAGGATCGTGCGGTGCAGAACCTCGTGGTCCCACCAGAGGCTTCCAGGGGTCGACGTACCGCCCGGGGCCAACCCCAGGTCCGGTAGACGCGCGTTACCGAGGGCGTCGAACCACACCGGAACCCGCAGTGACAGGCAGGGCGAAGCCGTACCCGTGACCCAGTGCGTCGCCGGCCGGGAATCGTCGGCGCCCGGCAGGTGCGACACCCACGAGCCGGTCGTCTGCGAGACCCGGATCGGGCCGTACCCGGCGTGCGCGCAGACAGTCTGGCCGAGCAGGCCCGCGACAGGGTGGTCGGCCGGCCCCCAGTCGGCCCGGCCGTCGCTGCGCGCGCCGTGGTCGCCGAGCAGTGCCCAGGCACCCGCCACATCCAGCCGCCCCCCGGCTGCTGCGAGAGCGCCGCTGGTCCGGCACTGGCGCACCCGGGCCTCGGAGAACCGGGTGTAGATCCGGTCGCTGTAGTCGGCACCGAAGTCGAACTGCTCGGCCGAGTCACACCAGCCCTGGGCCACGGCATGCTCGACGAGGCCGGGTGAGCTTCGGTCGAACTGCCCGCCGATCGTGATCGCATTGGAGATCGACGCCGCGCCGTCGACCCGGCGGGCGGCCCATTCGCGGCCGGCCGTCTCCAGCACCCAGGCCTGCTGCGGGTCGGCGATCAGGAAGCTGTTGTGGTACCTCAAGCCATGCGTGTGCCCGCAGTTGCCGCCCTGCCCGTGCTCTGCGAGCAGGTCGGTGATGACGCCGACCGCCGCCTCCGCGGTGTCCGTGCGCTCCAGGGCAAGGCGCAGCAGATCCATCCCGATCAGGCCGTCGTGCTTCTCGTGCGCGACCTTCGTGAACACAGCCTCGTTGCCGATCACGACACCGTGCTCGTTGGCGCCCATCTCCGCGCCCCAGATCCAGTACGGCTTGCCCAGCAGCACCGCGTGGGTGTGGCGCACCTGGGGGATCTCCAGGTAGGTGGCGCGCAGTCGCGCCCCTGGCTCGTGGTCGGCCGCGGGGACGTGGACGATCTCGTGGGCCTCGTTCGGCTCCCGGTCGCTGTTTTTGGCCAGCAGCACCGATCCGTCTGCGCTCGCCGACGCCATCGCCACGAACGTGTCGCACATGCGCCCATCATGGGCCCCTGCGGTGGGCATTGGCCCAGCGAGCGCGAGTCAGAAGATGGGGGCCTCGCCGGCGTGCGAGGACGCCCTACGGCGAGATACGTCAGATCCGGACACCGCGTTGTCCGGAACGACCGCCAGGTGTCCGGATCGGACTACCGGGTGTCCGGATCCGGCATCTGGGCATCGACTTGAAGTCATCGGCGCACGCGAGCCTCGCCACGCTCCCCGATCCGGGCCGATACTGCCCCTATGACCGGCCCGCACGCAGCCCCCGAACCATCCCGCGGAACCCCCGACCCCGCCCTCGACCCCAGCAGTGACGCCCCGCCCAGCCGGGCCGCGGTCCTGGCGCTCGCCGAACAGCATGTCTGCCCCGACCGGGTGCGCACCTTCACCGCCCTGGGCGCCGGCATCGTGATGGGCCGGCGCGAGGGCTACCGGATCCACGACGTCGACGGGCGCTCCTGGCTGGACCTGCACCTCAACGGCGGCGTGTTCAACCTCGGCCACCGCAATCCCGAGCTGATCGCCACGCTGGTCGACGCGCTGGCCGAACTCGACATCGGCAACCACCACTTCCCCAGCGTCGAGCGCTCGCTGCTCGCCGAGCAGCTGGTCGCGCTCACCCCCGGCATGCGCTACGCGGTGTTCGCCAGCGGCGGCGGCGAGGCGATCGACCTTGCCCTGAAGTCCGCACGCCGGGCCACCGGTCGGCGGCGGATCATCTCAGTGATCGGCTCGTACCACGGGCACACCGGCCTTGCCCTGGCAGCCGGTGACCGCGGGGCGGCGCAGGCGTTCCTCTCCACCGGGCCTGAGGCCGAGTTCCCCCAGGTCCCGTTCAACGACCTCGAGGCGCTCGAGGCAGCCCTGGCCCGGGCCCCCACCGCGGCGGTCATCCTCGAGACCATCCCGGCCACGATCGGGTTCCCCACCCCCGAACCCGGCTACCTCGCCGGGGTCCGCTGCGCTCTGCGATGAATACGGCGCGATGTACGTCGCCGACGAGGTGCAGACCGGCCTGGGACGCACCGGCCACCTGTGGGCGGTCATCGGCCAGGGCGTCACACCCGACGTCCTCGTCACCGGCAAGGGGTTGTCCGGGGGCCTGTACCCGATCGCCGCGACCCTGCTCAACGAGCGGGCGGGAGCGTGGTTGGAGACCGACGGCTGGAGCAACGTGTCGACGTTCGGCGGCTCGGAGGTCGGCTGCCGGGTGGGCCGTGCGGTGCTGGACATCACGACCCGGCTGGAGACCTCGGCCCGGGTCGGCGCGCTGACCACCACCTTCGCCAGTGGCCTCAGCGCACTCGCCGACCGGTACCCGCAGTGGATCGTCGAGGTGCGGCAGTCGGGGCTGGTGATCGGGCTGCGGACTTCGCACCCGATGGGCGGGATGCTGATGACGCGCGCGTGCTTCGGCGCAGGCATCTGGGCGATGTTCGCGGGGTTCGACCGTTCCGTGCTTCAGGTCAAGCCGGGGCTGCTGATGACGAATCCGGAAGCCGCCGACGTGCTTACCCGGTTCGACTCGGCCATCTCCGGGCTGCTGGCCAGTGGTGCACTCGACGGGGTGACCCCCTGATGCGCCCCCATCCGGGCCGGTATCCACTGCACAGCGCGAGCCCCTCATGGGGAGCGGGAGGGCCGAAACGTGATCACCGGGCCTGTCGAGGGACCCACGCCTGGACCCAACCCGAACGTGCTGGCCCCGGCGCTGTCGGCCCGCACCGCCCACAACCCCGACGCCCCACACACCCACCTCCCCGGACCACACCGTGCCTGAACACGCCGAACCCTCGTCCACCGCCCACACACCAGCCGCCCGCAGCCCCAGCCCCAGCCCCACCCCCACCCCCACGGGCCCACGCAGCGCCGAGCCCACCCCCAACGACGCGATGGACCGCGACCGGCTGCGCGCAGTGCTGGCCGACCTCGAGGGACGTCTGGACCCGGCCGATCCGCAGGCTGGCGGTCACGTCACCGTCCTGGGCTACGGCGAGGTGTCCGCGGCCCTGACCGTCGCGGAACTGCCCGGACTCGTTGGCAAGCGGATGTCCGGATTCACAAGCCCCGAGTCGGCCGCCAGCTACATCGACCTCGTGGAGGAGTACCTCGGCGAGTTGCGCGCCGCGGGGATCCGCGTCGTGCCGACCGTGGCCCTGGCGATCCCCCGCGCCAGCGGCCGACCCGTCGTGTACCTAGTGCAGCCTCAACAGGAGGAGCAGACCCTGGGCCACCGCAGGCTCGGGTACGCCGACGATGCCGAACTGGTGGCCATGGTGCGTGGCGCACTCGGAGCCGTCGCAACCCTGGCCAGGCACACTGCAGACCGCACCGATGGCCTGGAGGTGGCCCTCGATGGCCAGTTGTCGAACTGGGCCTTCCCGTCCGCCACAGCCGACCCCGGGCCTGGCACCCACCGCGGAGCGGTCGCCGGGCGCGGAGCGGTCCCCGGGCACGAAGCGGTCCCCGGGCACGAAGCTGTCGCCGGACACGGACCAGTCCCCGGGCACGGACCAGTCACCAGCGGAGATCCCGGTCCCGATCCGGCGGCCTTGGTCGGGGGCCAGCCAGGCCGGTCGACCTCACCCCCGATGCCGACGGCCCGGACGCCCATCCCGGCGCTGTTCGACGTCGGGACCCCGTTCATGCGCCGCGCCGGCGTGCACGCCATGAGTCGCGCCTACCTGCTGGGGCCGGCCCCGCCGCTGATCCGCACCTACTACGGGCGCAAGGGCCTCGTGGAGGCCTACCTCGACGACTACTTCGTCCCCCGCACAGTTGCCCTGGACCTGCTCGGCAACTTCCACAAGGAGCATCACGCCGACCGGCTGCCGACGGCGATCGAGGTCGTCAACGAATGGCTGGCCGACCCCAGCTGCGGCCCCACGCAGCCGATCGACGCCGCCGAGGTGCAGGCCTACTACCGCAAGGACGCCGACCTGCTCGAGCTCTACCTGCGGCTGCGCCGGATGGACCGGTTCGTGCGGACCAAGGTGCTGCGGCGGCCCTACGACTACCTGCTGCCCGGCCGAGTCTCCCGCTGACGGGTCTGGCGCGCGTCGCCAGGTTCCTCCGGTGAGAGCCCGGCGCCAGCCCGACGCACGGTGGTCGTTCGGCCGAGCCCGGGACGGGATTTGCCCGATCCGGACAGCGGCCGGCACGAAACGACCGCCAGGTGACCGAATCAGACAACGACATGTCCGAAACGACCTGCGGCTGTCCGGAGACGCCCAACGCGAGTAGGTTGCCCGCCATGACCGACAGCCCCATCGACGCGCACCTCGCCCGATTCGACGACCCGCAGCGGGCCGCCCTGGAGGCGACCTGCAACACGATCCGGCGCGTGCTGCCCGGCGCCGCAGAGGTCATCTCCTACGGCATGCCGACCTTCAAGATCGGCGGCGTGGCGGTCGTCGGGGTCGATGGCTTCACGGACCACAACAGCCTGTTCCCCTACAGCGGCAGCGTCATCGAGACGTTCCGCGCCGAGCTGCCGGAGTACGTGGCGGCCAAGGGCACGTTGCACTTCCCGCGGGACAGGGCGTTCCCGGCGGGGCCGCTCAAGCGGGTGCTGGCCACGCGCATCCGCGAGATCAACGCCAGCTATCCCAAGCGCTCCGGCGAGGCCAGGGAGTTCTACGCCAACGGCCGGCTGAAGTCCACGGGCAGGATCAAGGACGACAAGATGCACGGCGCCTGGCAGTTCTTCCGCAGGGACGGCACACGGATGCGCTCGGGGTCCTTCGACCGCGGCACCCGAGTCGGCACGTGGACGACGTACGACGCGACTGGTGAGCCGCACAGGGTCACCACCTTCTGACCCGGCTGCGCCCGGCCGCGCCCGGCGGTGGGCAGGGCGCCGCCCCGCGCACAACCAAGCGCCCACGCTGACTCGAGCCACCGCGCAGGCGAATACTCGAACCCATGACCACGATCACGCCCAGGGCTTCTGGCACACCACCCGCGACTACACGCCGAACGCCCCATTGGCCGGCGACATCGACGTGGACGTGGCGATCGTGGGCGGTGGGTTCACCGGCCTCTCGACGGCGCACTTCCTGCATCGCGCCGACCCGACCCAGTCGATCGCGATCCTCGAGTCGCAGTGGATCGGCTACGGCGCCAGCGGGCGCAACGCCGGGTTCAACATGACCAAGA
>CAWAEB010000015.1:0-222221 GCA_963781015.1 uncultured Actinomycetes bacterium
GGAGAGCACGGGACCGGGCACCGGCCAGAGCCGGGCGATGCCGTCGATCTCGCTGGTCAGCAACGCCGAGCCCGTGCCGACGAACTGCACCGCGGTGACGGCCGCCGGATCGGCAGTGTGCTGCCCGGCGTGCCGTCGGCGACGGCGAAGGTCGCGACCTGCCCATCCGAGGAGCCGGCCACCAAGGCGGCGCCGTCGGGGGAGAAGGCCACCGTGTTCACCCAACTGGTGAAAGTGCCCAGCGGCTCACCGCGGGCCGTCGGGGACCTGGCGTCGCGCACGTCCCAGAGCCGGACCACCCGGTCCTTGCCCCCGAGGCCAGCAGGGTTCCGTCCGGGCTGAACGCGACGCTGTACACGAAATCCGTGGGCTCGCCGACCGTCGTGGTGCTGACCAGCTTCGGTGCGCCGCTGGCCGGCGAGGACCAGATCCTGACGGCACCGTCCGCGCTGCCGGTGGCCAGCAGCTCACCGTCGGGGTGGTAAGCCACGGACTGGACGTTCCCACCGAACCCACTCGTGATCCCGGGGAGCTCGGTGGGCGCCCGGGATCCGCCGGTGGCGGTTGAGTCCGCAGGCAGGGACCAGCGCCGGACTGCTGGCTCACTGGTGCCAGCAGCCACCTGGCTGCCGTCCGGGCTGAACGCCACCGAGTAGATCGCGCCGGCGACCTGCGCCGGCGGGCCGACCTGAACCGGCGCCGCCAGGTCGGCGACGTTCCACAGGGCCAGCCCGTCCTGGGAACTGCCGATCGCCAGCAGCGTGCCGTCCGGGCTGAAGGCCGCGGCATACACGGAGGCCGGACCGCCGGTGGCCGGCAGTTCTCCTGCTGGCACGAATCCGCCGGTACTGGTTGCGGGATCGGCACCTGGTTCGGCCCGCTTCCACAGCCGGGTGACCCCGTCCACGCCGCTGATCGCCAGCACCGATCCGTCCGGGCTGGCGGTGGCGTGCATCTCCCCGGCGGGCCCCACGAACCTGGTGGGCGTGGGCGTGCCGGTGGAGTTCAGCAGGCTGGACCGCGCCTGAACCGTGGGCGAGACCTGATAGGCGGCCAGCGACAGCTGGGCGGCCAGGGCCGGGTCGGCGGCGCGCAGGTCGTCAGCGGCGATGGCCAGCTGCCGGGAGGTGGCCTCGTCGCGGGCCAGTGTCGCGGCCTGCTGCTGGGTCCGGGCCTCATCGGCCGAGCGAAGGGCCACGCCGGCGAGCAACCCGGCCAGCAGCCCCAGCGTTGCCAGTACGGCGACCAGCCCGCGCAGTCGATTGGTCTGCCGGCGCTCGGTTGCGCGCTCGGCCTGCTCCGCCTCGGTGCTGGCGGCGAGGTAGTCCTGCTCCGCCGTGCTCAGCGTGCGGGGGGAGTTCACCGGCCGGGCCGCGAGCTGCTGGGCGTCAGCGAGCAGGCTGCCGCGCAGGACGAGGGCTGGGTCCCGGTCCCGTTCCCGCCACATCGCGGCGGCGTCGCTGATCCGCCGCTGCAGCCGGATTGCGTCCAAGTCGCTGCGGACCCAGTCCGAGAGCCGGGGCCACGCGCTGAGCAGGGCCTCGTGGCTGACCTCCAGGGTGCGTTCACCCGCCGTGAGCAGGCGCCCGGACACGAACGCCTCGATGGCTGTGTCCAGGGCGAGGTCGGTGGCCCGGTCCGGGTGGTGCAGGTCGTCGTGGCTGACCCGGCGACGCGTCATGACCCCGTCGTCATCGACGCTGATCAGTTGGGCGAACAGCCACTGGGTGGCCGCCTGGCCCGGGTCATCGAGTCCGGTGAACACCTGCTCGGCAGTCTGTTGCACCGCACCGGCGATCCCCCCGGCGGCAAGGTAGTCACCGACGGTCAGCTGGTTGCCGCGGTGGTGCTCCCAGGTAGCGAGCAGGGCGTGCGAGACCAGCGGCAGCGCCCCGGCGTCGTAGCCGGACTGCACCTGGCCGCGGGGACTCAGGTCGCGCAGGAGCAGGTCGACCAGGGCCGGCTCGACCTGCACCCCGACGGCATCTGCGGGTGCCACGATCGCCCGGCGAAGGTCGGTCAGGGGCATCGATCCGAGCAGGACCTGCGCTGAGCGCAGGGCGGGCAGGATGTCCGGGTCGGCGGCCGCCTGGCCGTAGAAGTCAGCACGCAGGCCCACCACGACAACTGTCGTCCGGTCCTGTGCCGGGATCGCCTCGGCCGCAGCCACGAGCTCCGCGATGAACGCAGTTCGATCCTCGGGAGCCACCTCGGGGGAGAACACCTCCTCGGCCTGGTCGACCACCAGCAGCGCGCGCGGGGCCCCTTCCGGATGGGCGCCCGCCAGCTCGGCGAGCGCCGGATCGGCCAGCACTGGATCGGCCAGCACTGGATCGGCCAGCACTGGATCGGCCAGCACTGGATCGGCCTGTGCCAGCTGCGCCCGTGCGTGCGCGAGCGCGCCGAGCGGATCGATGCCCGGGACCATGACCGCCGCGGTCCACGGGTCCTGGCGCAGGCCGCGCAGCCGGGGCATGAGACCGGCGCGCAGCACCGAGGACTTGCCCGAGCCCGAGGGGCCGACGACGATGATGATGCGCAGCTGGTCGGGATCGGCGGCTCGCTCGACCACTGCGGCTGCCAGCTCGTCCACGATCGCCTCGCGGCCGAAGAAAAGGTGCGCGTCGCTCTCGGTGAACGGCTCCAGACCGCGGTACGGACTGGGCCCGGCGTCGGCCGCGGGGACGGGATCAGAGGCGGGTGCCGCGCCGCCGTGCCGAGCGCGCAGCAGGGCCTCGCGCCATTGCGCCACCTCCTGGCGGTCGGTGACGCGCAGGGCGTCGAGCACCTGCCCCAGCAGGTGTGGCTGGGTGGCCGGGGGCAGGTGCCGTCCGCTGAAGTAGCCGCCGAGGGTGCCCGAGGGGATCCCGGTCGCGCGTGCCACATCCCGGATGGACAGCCCGGCACGCAGGCGCACCTCGGTCAGCGCGTCAGCGAACTCCCTCGCGGTGCTCGCCAGACGCGGATCCCCAGCCCGCCGGACCGCGGTGTCCTCGGTCATCGTGCCTCCATGGCCCACGCTGGCGCAGCGGCGCGCCTGACTTGGCCCAACCCTAGGGTGGCCCGGTCGGCCGCTGAGCACGGGTGCTCGGGTGCGACTGGTGCCCCGTCGACCGGGCACCGTGCGGACATAGCGAGACCCCGCAGCGGACGGGGGAGCACGCCACGGGGTCTCTTGCGCAGCACTCTACCCCTGAACCCGGAGATCCGGAGTCCTCCGTTCATCCGGTTGGGGCACAACGGTGTCTGGATCCGGTCGGGAACGAGACCTTGGAGGAGTTCACCCCAGTCCGTGCGCCGCCCGGCTGGCCTGCTCCTGGCTGCGGAACTGCCCGAACCGGGGCAGGAACTTGTCCCAGTCGATGATGTGCGAGTCGATCTCCGGGCCGTCGATGCACGCATGCTTGCGGATCAGCTTCCCGTCGATGATGACCGGCACCATGCACGCCCCGCACATGCCGGTCGCGTCGACCATGATCGAGTTCAGGCTGGCCACGCACGGCGTGTCGAAGCGCCGGCTCAGGTCGCTGACCGCACGCATCATCAGCGGTGGTCCGATCGTGACGACCTCTGCGACGCTGCGGCCCTGCCCACGCTGGTTGGCCTCGAGCATCGCCTCGAGCGGTCCGGTGACGAAGCCGGGCGTGCCGAACGAGCCGTCGTTGGTCGTGATGATCACGTCGAGCTGGTCGCCGTACTGCGCCTGCAGCCGGCCGACCCGCTCGTCGGGTCCGGTCCAGAACATCAGGTCAGCGCTGCGGAAGCCGGAGATCAGGGTCACGTGGTTCCCGCGGCGCAGGTGCTCGCGCATGATCGGGTACACCGGCGGCAGCCCCAGGCCGCCGGCGGTGAACACGAATGTCTCGTCGGGGCCGTAGGAGTGGACGGCACTGGCCTGGCCAAGCGGACCGGCGATCCCGGTGAACGCATCGCCCACAGACATCGCGTTGATCTCGATGCTCGAGGTGCCGACCCCCTGCACGACCAGGCAGATCGTGCCCGCCTCGGCGTCCCAGTCGGCCAGGGTCAGCGGGATCAACTCACCGTCGGGCCGGGGCAGCAGGCGCACGAACTGGCCGGCCTGCGCGGCGGCGGCGATCAGCGGTGAGTGGACCGTGAACTCCTCGATCCCGTCGGACAGGTGCGCCCGGTCCAGGATCCGCTGGGCGGACGCGCCCAGGTCGGTGTAAGCCCGGGCCCGGGCGACCATGTCGCGCACGACGGCTGGGTCCATGGCAGCCTCGCCGAGGATCTCGCGCGCCGCGGCCTGACCGTCGCCGGCCGCCCGGATCGCCGTCGAGCCACCGCGAGCGGCGTCGCCGCCGGTGAAGACGCCTTCCAGCGTGGTTTCCTGGGAGCCTTCGTGGTCGAGCACGATCGTGCCCCACTTGGAGGTGTTCAGTCGGGGCTCGGAGTCCTTGATGATCGGGTTGGCGGCGTTGCCCAGGGCCATGATCACCAGGTCGGCGTCGATGGTCTCGGTGCGACCGGTGGCCATGGGGCGGCGCCGGCCGGAGTCGTCGGGCTCGCCGAGCTCCATCAGGTCCAGGGTTGCCGCGGTGACGAAGTTGGTCTTCGAGTCGCCGAGGAACTCGGTGGGGGAGGCCAGCTCGCGCAGGGTGATGCCCTCCTCCAGTGCGTGATGCAGCTCCTCGACGCGGGCGGGCATCTCCGAGCGGGTGCGCCGGTAGACGATCGTGACGTTGCCGCCGAGGCGCTGCGCGGTGCGGGCGGCATCCATCGCGGTGTTGCCGCCGCCGATCACCAGCACCTGCTTGCCCTTCGTGTCGGGCAGGGGGGTCTCGTAGTCCGCGCGCAGGCCCTGCATCAGGTTGACCCGGGTGAGGAACTCGTTGGCGCTCATCACGTTGAGCAGGTGCTCGCCGGGCACGTTCATGAACCGGGGCAGGCCCGCGCCGGTCCCGACGAAGATCTTGTGGAACCCGGCCTCCTTGAGGTCCTGCAGGGTCGCGGTCTTGCCGACCACGAAGTTCTGCACGAACTCCCCGCCGAGCAGCCGGATCTTGCCGACCACGTCGTCGATCAGGTCGTTGGGGAGCCGGAACTCCGGGATTCCGTAGCGAAGCACCCCACCGAGTGCGTGAAACGCCTCGAACACGGTCACCGGGTAGCCCTCGGCGGCCAGCAGGTAGGCATTGATCAGCCCGGAGGGACCGGAGCCGACGATCGCCACCGGTGGCTTGGTCGCGGCCTCCCACGGGTTGGCGTGCCCGGCGTACTGGGCGGCCGCACCACCAGGATTGACCAGTTTCTCCCGCTCGGGCAGGAACCACTCGAGCTGGCCGATCGCGATCGGCATCTTGTTCTGCAGGCAGACACCCTGGCACTGCATCTCCTGGGGGCAGACCCGTCCGGTCACGTCCGGCAAGGGGTTGCACGACTCGATCAACGCCAGGGCCTCGCGGAACCGCCCGGTTCCGACCATTTCGAGCATCTCCGGGATGTGGATCTGCACCGGGCAGCCGCCGACGGGTTCCTTCTTGTCGGCCAGGAAGATGCCGAGCTCGCAGGGCTTCTCCGCGCACTGCTTGTCGCGCACCGCCTCCAGCCAGACGAAGACGTCGACCTCGCGGGCGGTGTAGCCCAGGTTCATGTAGCCCAGGTAGCCCTGGTTGACCAGGCCGAAGTCGTGCGCGCGCTCGTCGGCCTCGCGCACGTACGGCGGGATCTGGTTGCCTGCGGGCCAGTCCTTCGACAGGCCGTCGAACATCGGGTAGCGATCCGAGAGGTGCGCGTCGATGGCCCGGATGAACGTGCGCTTCTTGCCCAGGGGCAGGTTCCAGATGAACCGCATGATCATCGTGCTGGCGTCGTCGTCGCGCTGCAGCATCGACCAGAGCTTCTCGGTGAACTCCTTGCCGAGTTCGTCCTGCTGGAACTCCCACGCCACGGCGGACATGCCCTGGTTGATGAACATCTCGCGGAACGCGCGCGGGTCGGCCAGCAGTCGGCTCTTGAGCAGCTCGACCTGATGGTTGTAGACCTCGACGGACTCGGTGTGCTCGAGCACGCCGACCTCGGCGCGGCTGTCGGCCAGCGTGCTGCTGGCGTCCAGGTAGCGGGCGACGTCGTCGTTCATCGGGTCGCCTACCGGGCTGCTCATCGGATGATCTCCGCGTCGCAGGTGGCCTTCACCCGTTCGATCCGCTTGGCGATCTCCGGGGTGACCTCGACCTTCTCGGCCGAGCCGGGGATCATCCGCGCGATCTGGTGGGCGGTGCCATCGATGACCACGGTCGCCTTCTCGAAGTACTGCGGCAGCTCCTGGTAACAGGTGCCGCAGTCGGTGCACAGCTTCTCGTCGGCCGGGTCCAGGAAGATCGGACCCTGAGCGGTCGCGACTCCGCCACCGGTCGGTGCGGGCGCCGCGGCAGCCGCTGGGGCACCGCCGAAGCCGCCGCCGAGACCGCCGCCGCCGAACCCGCCGCCGGCACTCGGTGCCCGGCTCGAGGTCGCCAGCTCGGACATCGCGCGGGCGATGTCGTCCAGCGATCCCTCGCGGGCCATGGTCGCCTGCTCGTACTGGGCCTTGAGCTCGGCGAAGTCCGCGTTGTGCAGCGCGGTCAGCGAGGCCTCGTGGACCCCGGACAGGTACTGCAACGTCTGCCAGTAGCGGCGGCGATCCTCGACCAGCGCCACCACCCGGTCCGAGCAGGCGATCCGGATCAGGTGCCGGTCGGCATCGGTGGCGTGGATGAACGGCACCTTGTCACCGCGCTTGGCGATGGGCAGTTCGACGTACTCGTCGATCGGGACGCCCCGGTCGGTCTCGTCGTCGGCCAGTCGGCGGAACTGCTTGGCGAAGCGCACCTCACCCAGGGCGAACTCGGCCGGGGTCAGCGGGGTCGTGAGCAGCGCCACTGCCCCGCCGTCGTCGAGGTACTCCAGCGTGCTGGAGGTCCACGTCTTGTCCACGTCGGGGTTGCCGTCCAGCGAGAACCAGTCGTGCAGGGTGGCGCCTGCGCGTGGGTCGTGGACGAACAGCGGGTGCATTCGGCTCTCCACGGCCAGCCGGGCGCGGGAGTTCGAGGCCGCCTCGGCGATGCCGTGCTCGGAACCGCAGGGGGTGTAGACGTCCATCACCGCGGCTGCCGGGTACTCCAGCATCGACATCGTGGCGGCCATGAAGTGCCCGTGCATCGCGGTGCTGGTCGCGCACGCGAACGTGTTCGGGTGGAACGAGGCCAGCAGACCCAGCTCCTTGCGGGACTCGTGCTTGCCGTGGTGCGTGCCACCGAACCGGGACAGGTCTGAGTCCTGACCGGTGTAGCTGGAGGTGGAGGCCTGTCCGCCGGTGTTGGAGTACGCGCCCGAGTTGAGCACCAGCGCCTTGATGGGGGTGTCGCTGGCCAGCACCCGCGACAGCGCGCCGAAGCCGATGTCATAGGTGGCACCATCGCCGCCGACGGTCATCACCGTGGGCAGCATCGCCATCTCGGCGGGCGTGAACTTGTCCCAGGACAGCATCGTCAGCTGCTTGTCGTGGGCGGCGGGGTCGTACTCGCCGGCCAGTTCGAGCCGGGCCAGTCGGATCGCGCGGACATCGGGCACGGTCTGGGCGCTGATCCCCTCGAACAGGCCCTTGGCCAGCGGTGACGAGTCCTGGAACAGGCTGTTGACCCACGGGTCGAGGTAGGAGTTGTACGGCATCGTCGAGGCGTACACGCTGCTGCACCCGGTGGCGTTGGCCACGACGGTCGGGGCCGGGCCGTTGCCTGTCGGGCCGCCCTCGTAGAGGTAGAGCCGCGTCTCCAGGGTGCCGATCAGCCCGGCGATCCGATCGGCGCGTTCGGTGTTGGCCGGTTCGGCCGGGTCGAGCGCGTCGCGGGTGGCCTGCAACTGCTCGACGAGGTCCTCGAGCTCGCGCAGGTGGGTGCGCCGGCGGGCATCGCCCAGCGCGTGGCTGGTGGCCATCACCAGCCGGATCGCGGTGACCTCACCGCAGCCGCGGCAGGCGCCGTGCCCGCCGGTGGTGGAGTAGAAGTTCGGCCGCTCGAGCATGATGCGCTTGAGCTCGCCGTCCTCGCCGAGGGCCCCTTGGCTGAACCGCTTCGGGGTCGCGGGCAGTGCAGTGGCGAACTCGAAGCGCTCCTGCAGTGTCTCGAGCACGGCGGCGTCCTGGTCCAGGGGGGTCAGCGCTCCGGGGCCGCAGACCTCGATGCACTCCAGGCAACCGGTGCACTTCCACGGGTCGATGGTCGCGGCGAACAGCCCCCCGGTGCCGGGCGTGACCTTCTCCATGGCGTCGAAGAACGGCCGGGTGCGGGCCACCGGGTAGATGGCCACCGCGGCGACCAGGTCGTCGAGGGTGCGGCGCAGGGACGGGCCCTCGACGTCGAGGGTGGCCACGGCTGCGGCCAGCACTTCCTGGAACGACCGATCGGACTTGTCCGCCCGGTAGGACTCGCGCACCCCCTCGGCGAGCGGGTAGACCAGTGCGCGCAGGGCCTCGCGCTGGGCGTCGGTCACGTCCAGGTCGCCGATCGCAGCCAGCAGCAGGTCATGGATCTCGTGGACGGTGTTCGGGATGGCGGCGTCCGGGCAGACCAGGGCGCACTCCATGCAGCCGGTGCACAGATCGGCGTGGAACTGCGGAACGGTGCGCCGGAACAGGCCCTTGTCCTTGGCCGCAGCACTTCCCGCGGGCATGAACAGGCCGATGCCGGGCAGGACGGGTGCCTCGCCGATGGTGCCCTCGCGGAACGGGCGGGCGACCAGGTCCTCGTAGTAGGCCGGGTCGAACAGGGCGCTCGCACCGGTCGAGGTACCACAGGTCTCGGCCGAGGTGGACACGTTGTGCAGGGTGAGGACGGGCGGGGCGTCGTCGATGGCCAGGAACTCCGGGGCGTCGTAGTCCACGACCTCGGCGGCCTTGATGCCCTCACGGATGACGGCCATGTTGCCCTCGACGACCTTGGCGCCCTTGCTGGCGAACTTCTTGGTGATCTGGGCGCCGACCTTGGCCAGGATCGCCTCCTCGGAGGCGCCGGCTGAGACCCGGTCGACGTGGGCGGCGACCGCGCCGATGAAGGCGATGCCCATCATCCGGGTCTCCAGCTCGGCGCTCGGGGCGTGCCGCTTGGCGACCGCGAACGCGTCGACGACCAGGAATCGGATGTTGCGCTCACGGATCGTCCGTCGCGCATAGCGGGGCAGCTCGGCCCACACCTCTACCGGAGTGAGGTCGGACTGCAGCATGAACGTGCCGTCCTGCACCAGGCCCTTGAGCGGGTTGGTGTGCATGAACGCCCGGTGATCCGGGGAGATGACGACCTCGACGTCCTCGAGCTCGGCATTGGTGATCAGCACCGGTTCGGGGCTCAGGGTGATGTAGTAGTTGGTCGGGGCGCCGCTCTTCTCGGAGCCGTACTTGGGCGCGGACTTCGAGTGCATGCCCAGCACTCCGGCCAGGATGTCGGTGAGCAGCTTGCCGGTGGCGATCGTTCCGTAGCCGCCTACGGAGTGGAACCGGATGCGCAACGCGGCCTCGGGCAGCAGCCGCGGGTTCGGCTCGGTCTGCAGCGCCATCAGCTCGGTCTCGGGGTACGCCGCGCGCATCCGGGCCTGGACCTCGGCCATCGCCGGGGAGGCGTCGTCGCTGAAGAATTGCGAGCCCAGGTAGATCAGGGGTGCCCGGTTGCCATCGGCCATGTTCGTGAACGCGGCGATGATGTGCCGGGGCTGCACGTCGTGCCCGCCCAGGCCGAAGATCGCGGTGGTGAGGTGCGGTGTCTCGGTACGGGCCGGGACGCCCTCGTAGGGGGTGACGCCGTCGGGGCCCAGTTCTGAGTTGGCACGCGCCTTGAACAGTGCGGCGGTGACCAGACTGGTCAGCGCCGTCTGGTCCGAGCGCTCGAGGACAGTGACCGCCTTCGCCCCGGCCAGGGCCGCGACCAGCTCGGCCTCCGGGAAGGGCTGGAGCAGCTTGACCGACACCACGCCGACCTTGAGGCCCTGGGCGCGCAGGTGCGGCAGCACGGCCTGCACGTCGTCGGTGATCGATCCGAGGCCGACCATCACGTAGTCGGCGTCGTCGCAGTCGTAGGCGATGACCGGCTCGTAGACCCGACCGGTCAGCTCCGCGTACTCCGACATCGCGCGGCGGGCCAGGCCGGGGACCGCGTTCGCGAAGTGGGTGCGGTGATCCACGGCACCGGCCTGGAAGTCCGGCTGGTTCTGCACCGGACCGGTGAGACCGGGGTTGTTCACGTCGACCAGGGACGGGACCATCTGGCGGGTGCCCTTCTGCAGGGCGTTGCGCCACTGCCGGCTCCACTGGCCGTGCAGCTCGCTGGGGATCCAGGTCAGGGTCTCGTCGATCAGCGCGCCGGCGTTGTCGGCCTCGACCTTCTCCGCGTGCTCGGCCAGGTGGGCGCGCAGCGTGGTCAGGTCGGCAGGCGCCACGTCATCAGCGTGCCGGTCGAGGTAGCCGTTGAGCTGCACCACGCGGCCCTTGGCGCCGAACAGCATCTCCTGGGCCACCGTCGGGCACTCGATGCGACCGGCGGGATCGCCGAGGTACTCGCGCAGCAGCTCGGGCTCGGGCAGCACGGCCTCGCTGAGCATGTGGCTGGTGGAGAAACCGTCCATCGAGTTGGCCACCGGGATCAGCGACAGGGCCGCGGTCCGGTACGAGATGGCGGCCAGGTCGGCGGCCTCCTGCGGGTTGGATCCGAACAGGATCGTGTACCCGGCCGAGAGCAGGGCGTAGACGTCGTCGTGGCCGGCCATCACGTTCAGGGAGTGCTTGGACACCACACGGGCGGCGACCTGGAGCACGAAGCCGCCGGTCTTCTTGCCGACGGTCACGTAGTGCGACTCCATCGCGTACAGGATCCCCTGGCTGGAGGACGCATTGGAGATGAACTGCCCGCCGGTCAGCGAGGCCCCGAGTGCGCCGCTCTGCGCGGAGTGCTCACCCTCGGGCTCGAAGAAGAACGGGTGCTTGCCCCACACGTTCACCCCACCTTCGGCGCGAGCGGCCTCGAAGAGCTCTGAGATCTCGGTGGAGGGGGTGATCGGGTAGCCGATGACCCCGCCGCAGACGTGACGCATCACGTGGGCGACGGCGCCGTTGCCGTGGACGACGGTGGGCTCGCCGGGGAATCGGGGCTGCTGCTGATCAGTCATGTGCCTATCCGGGTTACGAGAGGGAGAGGGGCAGGCCGGCGCGACGGTCGGGTGTGACCGGGGCGACGGGGGATCGACGCCGTTGTGGGCGTCCGGGATCCGCGGTACAGGGCAGCTGCTGCGCTGTTGCGCATGGCACACCTCACATCCGGCGGGTTCGGCCAGACTAACCCCGGCGGGTATGCGGTTCCGGGTGACGATCGTCCCGTTCGGGGTGTCCAAGGGCCCACCGGCCGGCGGGGCTTGTGCGGTGCGCGGGCTCGGTGGCGGGGCCGCTGCAGTGAAAATGTGCAGGAGCGGGCCACCCGAAATTGCTGGCGGTGGACGTCGCCGTGGGCGTGTCGGGCCCGTCGGGACCGCGCGTGCGTGGGCTGCGTTGCGTCGTGGTCAGGTGGAGCTCACGGCCAGTTCGACGCGGGATCGTCGGTGGGGTGGCTGTTCCTGTGCCGGCTGCTGTCTCGGGGGTGTCCACGTGTCCGGTTGGGGTGCTTGACAGGGCGGCGCAGACCTGGCAAGATTCGAACATAAGTTCGATTGATGATCCGGTGTTGCCAATCAGGCGGCCAGCGGTGGCCACCCGGTCGGTGGCATGGGACTGAGGTCCCGGGCGGTGGTTCCGGGCGGCGCGGGTGCTGGGCATGCCCGTGGCCATTGTGGGTGGTGGCGACGCGATTCGCGTCAGGGATGAAGGCCCGTTCTTCGGACACTGCTGCGCGTGAGGTGAGGCGCGCGGCTCGAGGGCAGGGGCCACACCCATGGATGGATTGCTGGATCTGGGCGGGATGGAGCATGAGGTGCAACGCCTGGTGGCGCTCGCGGGCGCTGCCCCACCCAACGCCCGGTTCGTGCAACGGTGGGCTGCCCTGGTCGACGCCGAGCACGACCCGGAGCAGGCCGAACGCCGCGAGCTGTTCCTGTCCCGGTACGGGTCGGACGGGATGTGGGCCCTGGCCGGGACCTTGGACACCGAGACCGGGTTGGCCCGGTCACTGGCCCTTGAGTCCCTGTGCGAAGCGATCCGTTCCGACGGCGGGGACCGCGGCCTGCCGCAGCTGCGTCACGACGCCCTGGCCGCACTGCTCGGTGGCGAGCTGTCCGCCGGCCTACCCGTGCACAAGGGTGTGCGCCCACACGTCATGGTCGTGGTGGGTGCCGGGGGTGGGGAGGCTGTCGAGGACCTGGCCGCACCCGCCGACGCCGAACTCCTGGACCGCACCGACGGCACCGCTGGCGCGCTGTGGCTCACCGGCCTGGCCCGCCAACGCGTGACCTGTGACGCGACCCTCCAGACGCTGACCGTCGACCCCGAGGAGGTGCCGCTGCGGCTGGGTCGGTCCGCCCGACTGGTCAGCCCCGCGCTGCGGCGGGTGATCGACCTCCGCGACCGGCACTGCGTCTTCGCCGGGTGCGCCGCGCCAGCGATCTGGTGCCAGGCCCACCACCTCATCGACTGGGAGGACGGCGGAACCACCGACGAACGAAACCTCGCCCTGCTCTGTGGCCACCATCACCGAGCCATCCACGAACGAGGATTCCACCTACGCTGGACACCCGACGGACGCGAGATCCAGACCCTACGCCCCGACCACACCCGCATCGACGTCCCCGCCGTGCGACCCGGCACACCGGCGAACCCGGCTCCCTCGCCCCCACCGCACCCGATCCGGCGATGACGGCGGTCAGGCACTTGTCATCCGCTCGGCTCCCGGACCAGTGCCTCGGCCCAGCGCTCCACCATGGCCGGCGTGCTGGCGACGATCTGCACCTCGCGCACCGTCGACGGCGTGGACAGCAGCACGGTCAGGGCGATCCGGGTCACATCCTCCAACGGCCACGCGCCGCGGGCGAGGATGGCGGGCAGTGCCATCGAGTGGGCCCCGCGCGCATCGGCCGCGGCCACGGCATCGCGGTAGGCCTGGGCCAGGGCTCGATCGGGTCCGGTGGGTGGACGCCAGCGCGGTGCTGCCACGGTGATGGTCCGTCCGTCCACCCGCGCGCGACGGCCGGGCACCACCACGACGTCAGTCTGGGCAGCGGAAAGGGCGCCGAACGTCACCCGAACATGTGGCCGCTGCACGCCCCCACAGTCCCAGCGTGGCCCCCCCCAGACAAGAGGCGGGTGCCACCCCTACTCTCCCTGTATGGGTACCCACCACATGTCCGCGGTCGACAATGCCTGGTTGCGTATGGACACCCCGGGCAATCTCTTGGTCGTCAACGCCGTGATGTGGTCTGCCGAAGCCTCGGACTTCGACCAGCTGCGCCAGGTCATCACGGAGCGGATGCTCAACAAGTTCCCCCGGTTCCGCCAGCACCCCGCCAGCCCACGCATTCCGCTCGGACGCACCGAGTGGGTCGACGACGACGGCTTCGACACCGCGCACCACTTCCGCTACGTCACCCTGGACGCACCTGGCGACGAGGCCGCCCTGCAGGCCTACGTGGGCAGCCAGTCGGGCATCCCGCTGGATCCCAGTCATCCGCTGTGGGAGATCCACTTCATCTCCGGATACCACGCGGGCACGGCCGTGCTGTTCCGCATCCATCACGCGATAGCTGACGGCATGGCTCTGACCCGGGTGGTCATGTCGCTGACCGATGGCGGACCCCAGGACGGGTTTCGGGAGTCGCACGATCCCAGTTCCTCGCAGAGCCTGCTCGACACCGGCCAGTGGCTGGTCGGGCAGACCTGGGGCCTGGTTCGCAACCCGACCCGCGTGATCGGGCTGACCGGAACCACCCTGCGCGACGCCCGCCGAATGATCCACCTCGCCCTGCTGCCGCCGAAGCCGAAGTCCGTGCTCAGCGGGGCCGTGGTACCCGAGAAGCGGGTGACCTGGACGTCTCCGGTCCCGCTTTCTGATGTCAAGGCGATCAGCCGGGCAACCGGGACCACCGTCAACGACGTCCTGATGGCCGCCCTGGCCGGCGCTCTGGGAACCTACCTCGACGAGAAGGGAACCCCGCTTCCGAAGGTCCGCGTCATGGTCCCGGTCAACCTCCGGCCGCTGGACGTCCCGGTGCCGGCGGAGCTCGGCAACGAGTTCGGCTTCTACTTCGTGGACCTGCCCACCGGATCCATGGAGCCAGCGCAGCGCATCGCCGTCATGCATGAGCACGTGGAGTCGATCAAGGGCTCGCCCGAGGCGCTCGTGGCCTTCGGCGTGCTCGCCGGCTTGGGAGCGACACCCAAGCCGGTGGAGGATCTGGGCGTGGCGTTCTTCGGCAGCAAGGCCGCAGGGGTGGTGACCAACGTGATCGGTCCCCGTGAGCCGGTCCGCCTCGCCGGGGCGAAGGTCGACGGCATCATCGGGTGGGTGCCCCGTTCCGGGGACATGGGCTTCGGTGTTGCGCTGTACTCCTACGCCGACCAGGTCACCCTCGCGTTCTCCACCGACTCGGCCCTGATGCCCGACCCCGAGCACCTGGCCGAACTGGCGCTGGCGCAGTTGTCCGCGATGGGCGATCTGGCCGCCTGACTCGGCGCGTGAGGCCAGCTCAGTCCACGATCCGGATCCGTAGCCGGCGGAACCCCTTGCCCTTGTTCTCCACCTTCACGACCTCCATCGCGCCGATCTGCCTGGTCGAGGCGACGTGCGTGCCGCCGTCGGCCTGGGTGTCCAGCCCCACGATGTCCACGATTCGCACCACCTCCAGGTCAGGGGGCAACAGGTTCGTGGCGGTCCGGATGATGTCCGGGATCGCAAGAGCCTCGTCCCGCGGCAGCACGCTCACCTCGATCGCCCGGTCCGCCTCGACCTCGACGGCACACGCCGCCGCCACCGCATCCTTGAACCCGGGCGGCACCTCGGGGAGGTTGAAGTCCATCCGGGCCTCGAACGGCTCCATGTTGCCGCCGGTGACCAGGGCGCCGAAGTCTCGGAACACGACTCCGCTGAGCAGGTGCAACCCGGAGTGCGTGCGCATCAGCGCCGTGCGCCGGTCGTCAGCGATCGCGCCACGCACCGCCGTCCCCGCAGTCGGCACCGGATCCTCGGCATGGGCGATCAACCGCAGGTCCTCCCCGCGTCGGGTGCCCACGATCCGGGTCTGCACGCCGCCCCAGAGGAGGACGCCGTGGTCCGGCGGTTGGCCGCCGCCTCCCGGGTAGAAGGCCGAGCGGTCCAGCACGATGCCGTCGGCGTCGACATCGAGCACGAGCGCGTCCCATTCGCGCAGGGTTGCGTCAGCCAGGTCGAGTCGGGTGGTCGGTCGGTGATGATCAGGCATGGACCCAGACTAGGAGGCCGGCCCAGTCAGCCCGCGAGCGCCAGCCGAGTCAGCCTGGGGTCGCCGGCCGAGAGGTCCCCTCGCGCCGACTCACCTCGCGCCGACTCCCCTCGCGCCGACTCACCTCGCGCAGGACCACCACCGAGCGGGGGGCCACCTCCCGGACCTCCCCGGCCGGATGACGCACCCCCGGCTCGCACGGGTCGACGGGCCAGCGCGCGGTGTCGAGGACCTCGGCCCACACGGCACCCGCGACGCGACCGGGGATCACGCACTGTGCCGGCTGCGCGTGCGCGTTGAAGAAGAGCGCGAACGAGTCGTCTGTCTGCGTCCGGCCGAACCGGTCGCGCTCGTTGAGTGCGGACCCGTTGAGCACGATGGTCAGGGTGCGCGCGATCCCGGAATGCCAGTCGCTGGCCGTCATGGGTTCGGCATTGGGCTGCAGCCACGAGATGTCGGGCACATCGTCCCAACTGCGGATCCGGCGGCCCTCGAAGAACCTGCGCCGTCGGAAGATCGGATGCTCGGTGCGCAGCGCGATCACCAGCCGGGTGAATGCCAACATGTCCTCGTCGACGGCTGACCAGTCCATCCACGCCAGCGCGTTGTCCTGGCAGTAGGTGTTGTTGTTCCCCTCCTGCGTGCGGCTGATCTCGTCGCCGTGGGAGATCATCGGCACCCCCTGGCTCAGCAGGAGCGTCACCATCAGGTTGCGCTGCTGCTGAGCGCGCAGCGCGAGCACGTCGGGGTCGTCGGTGGGGCCCTCCGCGCCGCAGTTCCAGGAGCGGTTGTGCGAATCCCCGTCGCGGTTGTCCTCCCCGTTGGCCAGGTTGTGCTTGTGGTTGAACGAGACGAGGTCGGCCATGGTGAAGCCGTCGTGGGCGGTGATGAAGTTGATGGAGGCGTGCGGGCTGCGCCCGTCGTCGACGTAGAGGTCCGAGGAGCCGGTGAACCGGGAGGCGAACTCCGGCAGCGCCGCTGGCTCGCCGCGCCAGTAGTCCCGGGCGGTGTCGCGGTACTTGCCGTTCCACTCGGTCCACAGCGCCGGGAAGTTGCCCACCTGGTAGCCGCCATGCCCGAGGTCCCACGGTTCGGCGATCAGCTTGGTGGTGCTCACGACCGGGTCCTGCGCGACGAGGTCGAAGAACGTGGACAGCTTGTCCACGTCGTGGAACTCCCGGGCCAGGGTGGAGGCCAGGTCGAAGCGGAAGCCGTCAACGTGCATCTCAGTGATCCAGTAGCGCAGCGAGTCCATGATCAGCTGCAGCGAGTGCGCGGTGCGCACGTTCATCGAGTTGCCGGTCCCCGTGGTGTCGAAGTAGTGGTTGGGGTCGGACTCCACGAGCCGGTAGTACCCGATGTTGTCGATCCCACGGAACGACAGGGTCGGTCCGTGCTCGTTGCCCTCGGCGGTGTGGTTGTAGACCACGTCGAGGATCACCTCGATGCCGGCCATGTGCAGCTGGCGGACCATGCCCTTGAACTCGGTCACCTGCTCGCCCATGGTCCCGGTGGCCGCGTACTCGTTGTGCGGGGCGAAGAACCCGATGGTGTTGTAGCCCCAGTAGTTGCGCCGGCCCGCCGTGGCCAGGAAACGGTCCTGGACGAACTGGTGGATCGGCATGAGCTCCACGGCGGTCACGCCGAGCGTGAGGAGGTACTCGATCATGGCCGGGTGGCCCATGCCGGCGTAGGTGCCGCGCAGCGCCGGCTCGATGTCCGGGTGGCTGATCGTCATGCCCTTGACGTGTGCCTCGTAGATTATCGTCTCGCTGTAGGGCCGCTTGATGTGCCGGTCCGAGGTCCAGTCGAAGTACGGGCTGGTCACCACCGAGAGCATGGTGTGCCCCAGGCTGTCGGTGTCATCGCGCCGGTTGGGCTGGCCGATCACGTGCCCGTGCACGGCCTGGCTCGCGTCGGCCATCCCGGTGATCGCCCGGGCGTAGGGGTCCAGCAGCAGCTTCTGCGGGTTGAACCGCAGCCCCCGGGCAGGGTCCCAGGGTCCGTGGACGCGGTACCCGTAGCGCTGGCCGGGGCTGACCATCGGCAGGTAGGTGTGCCAGACCCCGGAGTCCTTCTCCTCCAGGGTCAGCCGGTGCTCCTGATCGTGGTCGTCGACCAGGCACAGCTCGACCCGCTCGGCGCGCTCGGCGAAGATCGCGAAATTGGTTCCCACTCCGCCGTATGTGGCGCCGAGTGGGTGCCTGTCCCCGGGCCAACGTGTGTCGAGTCGAATCGTCATGTCGGTACTCCCCGTTCGCTGGCCAGGTCCAGTGCTGCGTGGTCAGCGTAGGTGCCGGGACGACCGGTTGGCTCGGCCCAGCATCGACCCACGACGAATCGGGTGTCCGCCAAGCCAAGGTAGCGTTGGGGACTCCGGCGATCAGATCCCCTGGAGGACCTGTGGATACCCCCATGACTACGGCCAACCCCTCGATCCGACCTGTCGAGCTGCCGTTCGCAGCCTCGGCGGACGACGTCCTGGTGGGGCTGGCCAGTACGCCCGCGGGCCTGTCGAGTGACGAGGTCGCCGAGCGGATGGATCGTTGGGGGCCCAACCGCCTGCCCGAAGCGCAGCGTGCGTCGCTGGTGCGGCGGGTGGCGAAGCACTTCGACGACGTGCTCATCTACATCCTGCTGGCGGCCGCGGTGCTCAAGGCGATCCTCGGTGACTGGGTCGACTTCTCCGTGATCCTGGCGGTCGCCGTGATCAGTGCGCTGATCGGCTTCATCCAGGAGGGCCGGGCCCACGACGCGCTCGAGGGCATCAAGAACATGCTCTCGCTGGACGCCCAGGCACGCCGGGACGACCAGTGGCAGCACGTACCGGCCGAGGACCTGGTGCCTGGGGACATCGTCCGGGTGCGCTCCGGCGACAAGGTGCCTGCCGACCTGCGCCTGCTCGAGGCGGTGAACCTGCGCGTCGAGGAGTCCGCCCTGACCGGCGAGGCCGTGCCGGCCGAGAAGTCGCTGGACCCGGTCGAGGATGAGGCAGGGGTCGGGGATCGCTCGAGCATGCTGTTCTCCGGCACGCTGGTTGCCGCCGGCCAGGGTGTCGGCGTGGTGACCGCGACCGGGGTGGACGCCGAGATCGGCCGGATCCAGGCGATGCTGTCCGGGATCGAGGAGTTCGAGACTCCGCTGACCCGTGAGATGGCGAAGTTCGGCAAGCAGTTGTCCTGGGTCATCCTGGGCATGGCCGGGGTAATGCTGGTCATCGGCACCGTCATCCACGACTTCGAGCTCGATGAGCTGATCTCGGCGGCGATCGGGTTCGCGGTGGCCGCGATCCCCGAGGGCCTGCCGGCCCTGGTCACCATCACCCTCGCACTCGGTGTGCAGCAGATGGCGGCCCGCAACGCGATCATGCGCAACCTGCCGGCCGTGGAGACGCTGGGCGCGGTCACCACCGTCTGCTCGGACAAGACCGGGACCCTGACGCGCAATGAGATGACCGTGCGGCACGTGATCACTGCCCGCGGCGACTACGACGTGGCCGGCCTGGGCTACCAGCCTGAGGGCGAGATCACGTTCGGCGACCGGCCGGCGAGCGTGGAGACCTTCGGCGACCTGCGCACCCTGGTGACCGTGCTGTCGGTGGCCAACGACTCGCAGGTGGTCTCCGCGGACGGTCAGTGGCGGGTCGTGGGCGAGCCCACCGAGGGTGCCCTGGCCACGCTGGGGATGAAGGCCGGACTCGATCCCGAGACCTACCCGCGGGTCGGGGTGGTGCCCTTCGAGTCCGACCACAAGTACATGGCCACCCTCAACAGCACCCCCACCGGCCAGCACGTCATGCTGCTCAAGGGGGCCCCGGACCGGGTGCTTGAACGCTGCTCGGCCCAGCTCGACGCCGAGGGCTCGCCGCGCCCGCTGGACACCGGGTACTGGCAGGCGGCCGTGGAGCGCCTGAGCGCCGAGGGCCTGCGGGTCCTGGCCGCCGCGGCCCGGCCCGGTCCGGCCGGCATGACCGAGTTCAACCACGACGACCTGGCTGACCTGCTGATGGTCGGGCTGGTCGGGATTGTCGATCCGCCGCGACCGGACGCGATCGAGGCGATCGCCACCTGCCATCGGGCCGGCATCCGGGTGAAGATGATCACCGGCGACCATGCGGGCACGGCGACCGCGATCTCCCGGGAGATGGGCATCTCGGACCCGGACTCCCCGCTTGCGGTCAGCGGCCCTGAGCTCGAGCGGGCCAGCAACGTCGAACTGCGCCACATCGTTGAGAGCACCGACACGTTCGCCCGGACCAGCCCTGAGCACAAGCTGCGCCTGGTCAAGGCCCTTCAGGCCAACGGCGAGGTCGTGGCGATGACTGGCGACGGGGTCAACGACGCCCCCGCGCTCAAACGCTCGAACGTCGGTGTGGCCATGGGCATCAAGGGCACCGAGGCCACCAAGGAAGCCGCTGACGTGGTGCTCGCCGACGACAACTTCTCCTCGATCGAACGAGCGATCGAGGAGGGCCGACGGATCTATGACAACCTCCAGAAGTCCGTCGTGTTCCTGCTGCCCACCAACGGGGCGCAGTCGCTGGTGATCCTGGTGGCGGTCCTGTTCGGCCTGGCGCTGCCGCTCTCACCGGTGCAGATCCTGTGGATCAACCTGGTCACTGCGATCACGCTTTCCCTGGCGCTGGCCTACGAACCGGCTGAGCCCGACCTGATGACCCGACCTCCTCGGGACCCGAAGGCCTCGATCCTGTCCCGGGAGTACCTGATCCGTATCGTCTACGTGTCCCTGCTGATCGCCGGTGCCACGATGGCGGTGTTCTACCTTGCGCGGTCGTGGGGCTGGCCGACCGACGAGGCCCAGACGATGGCCGTGACGATGCTCGCCCTTGGGCAGGTTGCCTACCTGTTCAACGCCCGATCCCTGCGCGAGACGAGCATGCGCAGGGACCTGCTCACCAGCAATCCCGCCGTCTGGATCGCCGTGGGCATCATGGTGGTGCTGCAGCTCGTGTTCGTCTACGCACCGTTCATGCACTCATGGTTCGGCTCCGCTGCCCTGCCCATCCAGGGATGGCTGCTCCCGCTCGGGCTGTCGGTGCTGATCTTCCTCCTCGTGGAGGCGGGCAAGGCGGTCTTCCGGCGGGTGACGGCGGCTCCCCGGTCGGCCGCGGCGCAGCCAGCTGAGGAGCAGGCAACCGAGGAGCAGGACGCCGAGGAGCAGGACGCCGAGGTGCCGGACGCCGAGGTGCTGGACGCCGAGGTGCTGGACGCCGAGGTGCGGGTGCCGGTGGAGCAGGCAGAGCAATGAGCGAGCCCGCATCCTTCTGGGGCGACGAACGGCCGGCGGTCGACGGGGTGCTGCGCTGGGTGGCTGATCGGGTCACCCGGTCCAGCGATCCCAAGGCGACGGCCAGGCCGGCCTCAGAGATCGCGGCTGCTGCTGGGCGCACGGTCACCCCGGACGGGATCGGCTGGCAGGCGGCCCTCGAGGTCTTCGACCAGGTGCTGATCCCGGCCACCCGCGCCCAGGACGACCCGCTGAACCTGGCCTACATCCCGGCCGCGCCGACTCGGGTCGCCATCGCCTTCGATTTCGCGACGAGTGCGGCCAACATCTTCGCCGGCATGTGGGAGGCCGGGGCGGGGGCGATCCATGCGGAGAACGAGGCGCTGGCGTGGCTGGTCGACCTGCTCGGCTGGCCCGAGACCGCCGGCGGCACGTTCGTCTCGGGTGGGACGATGGGCAACCTGTCAGCGCTCATGACTGCGCGCGAGACGATGCTGGCCCGGCGGGGTGAGCGGCCGGTGGCAGGCTGGGCGCTGGCCGCCACCAGCGAGGCGCACTCGTCGATCCGCGGTGCGGCCCGGGTGCTCGACGTCGATGTGGTCGAGGTACCGATCGACGATCGGGGGCACCTCACGGGAGCGGCCCTGCGGCCGGTCCTGGCCGCCAACAGCCAGGTCTTCGCAGTGGTCGCCTCGACGGGCACCACCAACGGCGGGCTGGTCGACGACCTTGCTGACGTGGCCGACGTGTGCGCCGAGTTCGGGGTGTGGCTGCACGTGGACGGAGCCTACGGCGGCGCCGGGCTCGCCGCACCCAGCGTGCGGCACCTCTTCGCCGGCATCGAGCGCGCCGACAGCTTCATCGTGGACCCGCACAAGTGGCTGTTCGCCCCGTACGACAGCTGCGCCCTGCTCTACCGCGATCCGCGCACCGCCCGGGCCGCGCACTCCCAGCACGCCAGCTACCTGGCCAACATCGACCGGGAGGAGTGGAACCCTGCCGATCTGGCCACGCAACTGACCCGGCGCGCCCGTGGCCTGCCGTTCTGGTTCTCGCTGGCCGTCCACGGGACCGACGAGTATGAGGCTGCCGTCGAGTCGACCCTGGCCATCGCCCGGGAGGTGGCCGCGGGGATCGTCGCCCGCCCCTTCCTGCGCCTGGTCCGGGACCCGGAACTGTCGGTCGTCCTGTTCGAGCGACCCGGGTGGTCGCGGCAGCAGTACGACGACTGGTCGCGTACCGCTGCCCGGGAAGGCGCGATCTTCTGCCTGCCGACCACCTGGCGGGGGCGGACCGTGCTCCGGTTGGCCTTCGTGAACCCCGACGCCGACCCGCGCCGCGTGCTCGAGGCCCTGGACACCCTGCGCTGACGGGTCGCCCTGTCCGGGGGCCCTCCCGGTCCGATCAGAGCAGGCCCTTGCTGGTCAGGTAGTCGCTGGCCACGGTGGCCGGGTCCTCGCGGTCGATCTCCACGGCGGCGTTCATCGTCTGCAGGTCGTCGGTGGTCAGAACGGCCGAGACCGAGTCCAGCGCCGTGGTGATCGTGTCGGTGACCGCAGGCGTGTAGAGCGCGGGCACGATGTTCTCCGCGGTCTGCAACTGCTTGTCGTCGGCCAGCACGACCAGGTCATTGGCCGTCACCGACCCGGAGGACGAGAACACCAGTCCGACGTCGACCTTGCCCTGGTTCAGAGCCTGGATGGTCAGCGGGCCACCGGCGTCCAGCGGGACGAACGACCCGACCGACACCCCGTAGGTCGACTCCAGGCCGGGCTGGCAGAACGGGCGCTGCGGGCACTCGGGCGGCCCACCCAGGGTGATCGGGGTGGTCTGGCTGAAGGCGCCCAGCTCGGAGAGCGTGGTCAGGGAGTTGGCCGTCGCGAAGTCCGTGGTCACCGCGAACGCGTTCTGGTCCTGCGCGGCCGAGGGCTCGAGCAGGGTCATCGACTTGGGCTCGGACAGCGCACGGGCCGCGGTCAGGGTGGCCTGCACGTCCCCGGAGGCGACCTGTTCGGTGTCCGCGCCGTTGGTCGCCTTGTTCAGGAACTCGGTCAGGCTGCCCAGGTACTCGGGGGTCAGCTGCACCTCCCCCTTCTCCAGGGCGGGGGCGATCACCTCGCGGGTGGTCAGCTCCTTGACCGACGACGGCTGGCCGCTCTTCGCCAGCACCTGCTGGTACATCTCAGCCAGGATCTTGGTCTCGGTGAAGTTCGTGGTCGCGATGACGATGGGCTCCGCCGCAGCATCGCTCCCGCCGCCGGCTGCCGACTCGTCCGAGGATGAGCAGCCGGACAGTGCCACCCCGAGGGCGGCGGTCAGGGCGAAGGTGGACAGGGCTCGGCGGGACAGCGGGCGACGTCGATTCATCCGCAGAGTCAAGCACAGTTGCCCGGGATCGGCCCGTGATTCAGCCCGCTGCGTCGGCGATCACGAGCCGGGCGTCGGCGTTGCGCGCGCGCAGGCCGGGAGGCGTGGCCACCCGCTCGAAGGCGGCCAGGCCGAACTCGGCGACGATCGCCAGCAGGGCCGTGAGGATGGCCCCGGCGACGATCAGGGTGTTGTCCTGCAGCGCGAAGCCGTCGACGACGTAGCGGCCCAGACCCCCGCCGCCGACCAGTGCTGCCAATGAGGCCGTGGCCACCACCTGGACGCTGGCCGTGCGAATCCCGGCCACGATCAGCGGGGTCGCCAGCGGCAGCTCGATGAACAGCACGCGTTGCGGTGAGGTCATCCCCATGCCCTCACCGGCGTCGAGCACGGTCCGGTCGACCGAGGCCATCCCCGCGAACGTGTTGGTCATCAGCGGGGGGATCGCGAACACCGCCAGCGCCAGGACTGCCGCGGTGTTGCCCACCCCGATGCTGGGGATCGAGGCCAGGATGATCAGGACGCCCAGGGTCGGGATGGCCCGCCCGACGTTGCTGATGTTGGTGGCCAGCAGCACCCCTCGGCGCTGGTGGCCCAGCACCAGGGCGAAGGGCAGCGCGATCACCAGGGCGATCATCATCGCCAGCAGACTCATCTGCACCTGCTCCCAGGTGCGCATCGGGATACCGTTCGGCCCGGACCAGTGGGCCGGGTCGGTGAACCATTGCCAGACGCTCATTGCTCCGCCTGACTGGCCGCCCATGGTGAGCTGCGGTTGGCAACCCAGTGCAGGATCAGTTCGAAGGCCATCGCCAGCAGAACGCAGGCCATCGTCGCGGTGAAGATCTGCGCGTGCCAGAAGTTCTGCTGGAAGCCCGAGAGGATCATGCCGCCGAAGCCGCCGTAGCCCACCAGGGCGCCGATCGTGACCATGCCCACCGTTGACACGGTGGCGATCCGAACCCCGGCGATGATCGCCGGCAGGGCCAGCGGGACCTCCACCCGCCACAGGATCGAGCGCTTGCCCATGCCCATCCCGCGCGCGGCGTCCACCACGGCGGGGTCCACACCGTCCAGGCCCACCACGGTGTTGCGCAGTACGACCAGCAGGGCGTAGAGGGCCAGGGCGACGATCACCGTGAGCGGCGAGAGCCCGAAGACCGGCCACAACAGCGAGATCAGGGCCAGTGCGGGGATCGTGTAGAGAACCCCCGAGAGGCTCAGGGCGGGGGACATCAGGACGCGGTAGCGTCGCACCAGGACGGCCAGCGGGAAGGCGACCAGCAGGGCCAGGACGACCGAGGCGAGCGTGAGCAGCAGGTGCTCACGGCCAGCCGCGAGCAACTCATCGGTGTGCGTGGAGACGTAGTCCCAGGACACCCACGGGTTCTCGGCGGCACTCGGAACGACGACGCCGGGAGTGGACACCTGATGGACAGTAGCGAGATGCGGGCCGAACGGCAGCCCGTGATCGTGCTTGAAAGCGTCTCCAAGCAGTACCCGGACGGGACGCTGGCCGTGCACGAACTGGACCTCGAAGTCGGTAGGGGCGAGATCTGCGTGCTCGTCGGCCCGTCGGGCTGCGGCAAGACGACGACCCTGCGGATGATCAACCGGCTGGTCGAGCCGAGCTCGGGGTCGCTGCGCATCAACGGCGAGGACGTCACGCACGTCAACGTCGAGCTGCTGCGCCGCGGGATCGGCTACGTGATCCAGGCCGACGGCCTGTTCCCGCACTACACGGTGCGCCGGAATGTGGGCACGACCTGCCGGTTGCTGGGCTGGGAGTCCAAGCGGATCGCGGCCCGCGTCGATGAGTTGCTGGCCATGGTCGGCCTGGACCCGGATGCCTACGGTGACCGCTACCCGCATCAGCTGTCCGGGGGGCAGCGCCAGCGGGTGGGGGTGGCCCGGGCGCTGGCCGTCGATCCGCCGGTGCTGCTGATGGACGAGCCGTTCGGGGCGGTCGACCCGATCGCCCGGGACATGCTCCAGACCGAGTTCCACGCCCTGCAGCGGCGGCTGGGGACCACAGTCGTGATGGTCACCCATGACATCGATGAGGCAGTGCGCCTCGGCGACCGGATCGCGGTCATGCGCCAGGGTGGCTACCTGGAGCAGTTCGACACCCCGGCGCGGATCCTCTCCGAGCCCGCGACCCCGTTCGTCGCCGACTTCGTGGGTGCCGACCGGCTGATCAAGCTGATGGCTGTCACCGGGCTGGACACCGGGCTGCTCGCGCCGGTGGGGCCCGGCGATGAGGGCCTGCAGGTGTTGCCCGGGGACGCGACACTGCGCGAGGCGGTCGTGGCGCTGCTGCACTCACCGGACGGCCGGGTGCGGGTCGAGGGTGCCGACGGCGGCGACGTGGGTGTGCTCCGCCTCGGTGACCTGCACGCCCTGTTGGCCACTCAGCGCTGAAGCCAGGCCGGCCTTCCAGCGGTACTCGGGGGTGCCGCCGGTGTCGGTGAGCCGAAGTGCGTCGCGCAGCCTGCGGCGCATCTTCGAGCATCTCCGGGCGGGTATGGCTAGGGTCCGCTCGTGTGAGCCGGACCACGTTTCCGGCACGAGGGCGAGGCAAGACGGAGAGGCAGGCACCCGATGGATCCGGTGGATGCGGCGAACCTGAACTTCAACGAGACGACGCTGACGATCCTGAACGTCCTGATCGGGCTGATCATGTTCGGAGTCGCCCTGGACGTGCGTGTCGAGGACTTCAAGCGGATCGTGCGCGACCCACGGGGTCCGGCGATCGGGCTGGTCGCCCAGTTCCTGCTCTTCCCGGCGCTCACCTTCGTGCTCGTCGGACTGCTCGACCCGCCTCCCTCGGTTGCGCTCGGGATGATCCTGGTCGCGGCGTGCCCGGGTGGGAACTTCTCGAACTTCCTGACCGTCTACGGCAAGGGCAACGGGGCGCTCAGCGTGAGCATGACAGCGGTCTCCACGCTGCTGGCGATCGTGATGACGCCGTTCAACCTGCAGTTCTGGGGTTCGCGCACCGACGGGGCCAAGGAGATCCTGACTGACGTCTCACTGGACCCGGTCGACCTGATGGTCACCATCGTGCTCATCCTGGGGGTGCCGCTCCTGCTGGGGATGCTCACGCGGTCCAAGCGCCCCGAACTGGCCGACCGGATGCGCAGGCCGATGCGCTACCTGTCGCTGGGGTTGTTCTTCTCGTTCATCCTCTTCGCGCTGATCGGCAACTGGGCCTACTTCCTCGAGTTCATCGGGGTGTTTGCCGTGGTCGTGGCCCTGCAGAACGCGGCCGCGCTCACCCTGGGCTACTACACGGCGGCGGCGTTCCGGGTGCCCGAGTACGACCGGCGCGCGATCGCCATCGAGGTGGGCATCCAGAACTCCGCCCTCGCGCTGGTGATCGTCTTCACCTTCTTCGACGGCTTGGGCGGCATGGCCGTGATTGCGGCCTGGTGGGGTGTCTGGCACCTGATCTCCGGGCTCACGCTGGGCACGTTCTGGTCGCGCCGGCCGCCGGTCATGCCGCATCTGGCTGACGTGCAGGCGGCTGTGTGACCTGTCGCTGCGCCGCGACGCCCAGGCGCGTGGGGCCCGGGTGGTCACACCCGCACGGGCTCAAACCCGCAGGGGCATGTCCGATGCGGGCACCCGCGCGTGCTGGGCGAGCCGGGGCAGGTCAAGGGCGGCGATCTGCAGGACACTCCACGGGCTGAGCAGCCACGGACTGCGGGCGGCGACCTGTGCCAGCGCGGCCGGTTGCGCCCAACTGTGCTCCATGATCTCGGCCGGGTCAGGGCGCAGCCCGCCGTCGATCACGGCGACGTACACGGGGCACACCTCGTTCTCGCGGACCCCAGACGCGTCGATCGCCTCGTAGCGGAAGTCGGGTAGCACTGGGGCCACCTGGCTGATTGGCGCGCCGAGTTCCTGATCCACGCGGCGCTCGATCGCCCCGAGCATCGACTCCCCGGGTCTGGGATGCCCACAACAGGCGTTGGTCCAGACCCCTGGCCAGGTCTTCTTGGCCAGGGCCCGGCGGGTCATCAGGATCTGGCCGTTGGTGTTAACCAAGTAGCACGAGAAGGCCAGGTGCAGTGGGGTATGCGTGCCGTGGACGGACAGTCGATCCGCAGTACCGCATGGCTGGCCGGCCGCGTCGAGCAGCACGACGAGGTCCTCGGATGGGGAGTGCATGGACCAATCCTGCGATGGGTTGGCCAACCCTGCATCTGCAGCGTCAGGCAGCCGAGCCGAGTTCCCCGATCGGGATCGAGCCGTGGAGCGTGATCACGTGCGTCCCAAGGAGACTGAGGTGGGTACCCAGCGTTTCCTCGATTGTGCGTTGCCAGGCACGGTCCTCGGCGGTGACCTGAAGGTGATCCCGTCGGCCCAGGGCACAGAGGACGCTGGCCTGGGGGTTGGCCGCGGAAATGGTTGCTGCCAGCTGCCCAAGCACCTCGACGCGGTCGGCCGCTGGGAGTCCGTCGAGGTCATCAATCAGGATCGGTTGAACCGACCGCGCCTGCTCGTCGCAGATCAGGACCAGCAGGCACCCGCCGAGACGTGCTCGCCGGTCCACGAAGGTGTCGAGCACGTTGGCGATGTGGTCGTCGTCGGTCAGGGGCATGGTGGGCCAGGTCGATGGCAGGTCCTGGCAGTTCATGCCCCCAGCGCGCGTGACGATCGCCAGTGAGCCAAGGGGTCTGCCGCAATCTGTGGACAACCTGGCCGGGATGCCTCAGGGGATTGTCGTGGGTGCCTGTGAGGACCCCTCGCTGGCGGCCTCTGCCTGGCCGGCTCGCGCGTGCAGACGCGCGCGGACCTCGTCGGGGGTGTATGCGTTGCGCGTGCGCTCGTCACGGGCCACGACCACCCCGGTGGCCGCGACGCCGGCCACGCCTGCCAGCCCTACCCACTTCCACCACTGCATGCACGTACCGTAACGCTCCATGAGCCAGACGACGGTGACCCTGGATCAGGCGTTGGCCCACACCCGCACCGGTGACGTCTGGTTGTTCCGCGGCAGGAGTGCTGCCGACACCGCGATCCGAGTGGCGACGAACGCTCCGGTCAACCACGTCGGGATGGCCGTGGTCCTCGATGACCTGCCGCCCCTGATGTGGCACGCCGAGCTGGGTCGCTCACTGGAGGACGTGTGGGCCGGCTCGCATCACCGTGGCGTCCAGCTGCACAACCTGCACGAGGCGGTGCGGACCTGGCACGACAAGTACCACCAGCAGGCGTGGCTGCGCCAGCTGGATGTGGTCGTGACCCCCGAGATGGAGAACGGGGTGCTGCGCACGATCGCGCGGCTCGACGGCACGCCGTTCCCGAGCACATCGAAGCTGGCCGGGCGCTGGGTGCGCGGTCGGGCGCGTAGCAGGGCGTCGCTGGAGACGCTCTTCTGCGCGGAGGTGGTGGCGTCCACCTACTCCGCGATGGGCCTGCTGGACACCTCGGAGCGGCCAGAAGAACTGGTACGACCCGGGTCGGTTCTGGAGCGGGGACGGCCTGGAACTCTTGGGTGGTGCGCAACTGCGTGAGGAGATCGCGGTCAGCGTACCGCCGCTGGTCGCGGATGCGGACCCGTCGGGTGAGGGCGGCGCCAGGCTCCGCCAGGATGCGGCGCGCGCGTGGTGGCAGTTGAATGCCGCCCGCGTTCAGCAGCTGCGCATCGCCGATCGGCTGCGTGAGGCAGCGGAGGCGACCGAGTGGCCCGGATCGGACTCCTGGCGCGACGGTGCGCCGCCCCGGTAGGAGGGGGGCCGAGAGTCGAGCTGGCTTCCGGTCTGGGGGTTCTATCGGTTGACCTCCTGGCGGAGTTGCCGGGCGGATCTGCAGCACCGTCAGGGGACCAGCAGGACCTTGCCGAACACCTGCCCGGCCTCGAGCATCTCGTGCGCTCGCGGGGCCTCGGCAAGGGGGACACGCGCGTGGACGACCGGGCGCAGCCGGATGTTGTCGGGCCCGAGCAGCGGCCAGACGCGCTCGGCCACCTCGGCGACGATCGCGGACTTCTCCGCATGCGGCCGGGCGCGCAGGGTGGTCCCGTGCACGCTGGCCCGCTTGCCCATCAGGAGGCCGAGGTCCAACTCGGCGC
Organism: uncultured Actinomycetes bacterium; assembly: GCA_963781015.1. Lineage (GTDB taxonomy): Bacteria > Actinomycetota > Actinomycetes > S36-B12 > CAIYMF01 > Prado023. The sequence goes on from CAWAEB010000015.1 coordinate 29,075, forward strand.
GACGGCCCTTCTGCATGCCGATCACGACCAGGCGGCCACCGGTGGCCAGGACGCGCAGGTTGCCGGCCAGTCCGCCGGCCCCGAGCACGTCGAGGATGACGTCGGCGCCGTGCCCCGAGGTGGCCTCGGCCAGCCGTACGGCGACATCCTCGGTCCGGTGGTCGATACCGATCTCGGCGCCCAGATCGATGCAGCGGTGCACCCGGTCCTGCCCGCCGGCCGTGGTAGCCACGCGTGCCCCACGGGCGGTGGCGATCTGGATGGCTGCCGAACCGACTCCACCGCTGCCGCCGTGGATCAGCACGACCTCACCAGCAGCGAGCTGGCCGACCATGAACAGGTTGGACCAGGCGGTGCAGAGCGCCTCGGGCAGCCCAGCGGCGTCGACCAGGTCGAGGTGGTCGGGGACCGGCAGGAGCTGATCGCCGGCCACGACGACGAGCTCGGCATAGCCACCGCCAGCGAGCAGGGCGGCGACGCGGTCGCCCACCCGCCAGCCGGTGACGTCGGTGCCCAGGCCAGCGATCACTCCTGAGCACTCGAGGCCAAGGATGTCCGAGGCGCCAGCTGGCGGGGGATAGGAGCCCTGGCGTTGGAGCACGTCCGCACGGTTCACTCCCGCTGCCGCCACTCGGATCAGCACTTCCCCAGGACCGGGGACGGGGTCGGGCCGATGGACATCGGTGAGGACCTCGGGTCCGCCCGGGGCGGAGATCTCGATGGCGCGCATGGCCACGAGCGTAGGCGAGGGCGGTGATTGGTGACGGCCAGTGGCAACTGGTCCAGCGGGTGACTACTCCAGCGGGCGGGAGGGATGGTCTGCGACGGTGAAGCCAGCGGGTGTTCGCCATCGCCATGCCGGAGGTTCCAGAGCGGGGGCCTCCTGGTCCGGGCTCGGGGAGGAGGTCGGAATCGACCTCGGGGCTCTCCTTGGGCCCGAGCCCAGGGCCGAGTCCACAGCGGCGACCGCGACAGCGTCCGCTCCGATGCCCGAATCGGCACCGGAACCCGCAAGGTCACCCGGACCTGCGGCATCGGGGTGGCGCGTCGGTTGCAGGTCCCAGCCAACATGGGTCTTGAGGACGTGGTGACGTCGGCACAGCGGTCCGAGGTTGGTCGCGTTCGTAGTTCCGTTGGGGTAGGGGACCGTATGGTCCAGGTCGCAGCGGACCGACGCAGCTCGGCAACCGGGCATTCGGCAGTACGGCTCACGGGCGCGGACCGCGCGGGCAAGCCTGACGCCGGGCACATAGCCGCGCGAACCGGTCGCGATGACAGCGCCGCTTGCGTCGGTGACCCAGGCCTGCCATCGCCCGTCAGCCGCCAGCCATCGGGCGATCTCTGCCGGGATCGGGCCCAGACCGGTGAGCTCGGCAGGGTCGGCAGCCAGCCCGAGGAGGGTCTCCAGCGACACGACGACCTGGATCTCGCAGCGGACGCCCTGCCCGCGACCGCGGCGCGCCAGATCGGCGTCGGTTGCGTCGGCTCCCGCGTCCATGGGACCAGTGATGTTCACCGCGCCAGCGGCGTCGCAGGCGGCGCTTGTCACCGCGGCTGACGGTTCATCACCGCTCGACATCGCACTCGGGTCCTTTGTGTGGCCTGGCGGACCGAGCAGCAGATCGACGAGCACATCGGCGCGGACCTGGTCGCAGGTGCGGGTGTCCGCGTCTGCCTGGAAGCCTCGTGCCACCGCGGTCAGCCGTCGGTGGATTCGGTGCGCGTCGGTCTCGTCGAGGTCGGCCACCAAGGTTGCCATGCCGTTCTTGTCGCCGAACACCTGGACCCTGCGGCGGGAGAAGGCCCGCTCTCGCGCCGGTCGATCGGAGTCCGGACAGGCCCGCCGCCGAGCCATCCGAGCCGCCCGGCCGACCTCCGCCGAGGTCCATGCTCGACGCCCTGAGTCCAGGCGGTGACTGATTCGCGTGCAGACCTGGTCCACGACCTCGCGAGCGTCCGCGGATGTGAGATCTGCGAGCTCCAGCACGACCAGTCGGGCTGCCCACGCCGAGATCGCGGCCGACTGCACGAGGGCCACCAGCCGAGGATGGGCCACGAAGTCCCGAGCGGCGGCTATCCGGTTGCCCATGGAGTTCGGGGACATTCGCAGCGCGAGTGCGAGCTCCTCTCGGGCCGGATCGGTGATCGACTGCCCGGACACGGGGATCTTGAGGACCACCGGGGTGGGACCTGCAGCCACGACCAGTGCGGTGGCCGACCCTGCGGCCGCCCAAGCCGTGCATGCCTCCCATGCTGCGGCTACGGCCACCATGCACGCACACGGCCAGCCGCGTTCGTGGCCCGGCGCGGGCAACCCGGCAGCGCTTTCCCCGGCGTGCGGGCTGGGACACCGTGAGACTGCCCCGATTGCGCCCAGCGCGGTCGCGAGCAGGGGACCCGCGGGGAGCCAGAGAAGGGTTCGGACCTCATCGCGCAGCGGAGCATCCCACCAGTCGCGCTCGGTCCAGGCGGGCCGCTCATCGAGCCACCATTGCCACAGGAAGTGCTCCAGTCGCGCTTCGCAGGCAACGTGTTCCCGGTCCTCGTGGTCGCGGACCGCGCCTGCGACGGACCCACAGTCGGTCGAGATTGGTGCCTGCCTCGTAATGCCGTCAGATGCATATGTCGTGCTCAACTCATCCCCCTTGAATCGAACGTATGTACGAATCGTAGCACCACGACTCGGTGTGGGAACCCCCACGCCGGGGGTGTCTCGGCGGGCCGCACCCCGGGCGGGCCGCACCCCCGGGCGGGCGGGCCGCACCCCGGGCGGGCGGGCCGCACCCCGGGCGGGCCCACTCTGGGCCGTACCGCGCTCCGGGACCAGCCGCGCCGCAGGTCCCGCGCGCCGCGCGCCAACCGGCGCCGCGCTCACTAGCCTGGCGGCGTGGAGGAGCTCAGGCCGGGGGTCTACGACCTGCTGCGTACCGAATCCCTGGCGCGGCGAAGGCTCTCTCGAGAACGCCCGCTCGGAGAGGACTCCCCGTTGGAGGCGAACCTCCGGATGCTGCTGGAGCCGAGCACCGCCACGGGTAAGGACGTGGCCTCGCTGGCGGGGCTGGTCGCCCACGAGCTCAGCCGGATCCTGGCCTCGCACGAGGATCAGGCCAGCAGAGCCCAGCTCATCAACAGGCTGCTGTCAGTGGCGGGCAGTGCGGAGCGCGTCCCCCTGCCGATCGAGTACCTCGTGGCGGTCGCAACTGACGACCACGGGCGACCGCACCCGGCGACTCCGCTGGGAGAGGTCGCGCTGCTGACCGCCTCGCGCAACGAGCGCAGCCTGTTGGCTGAGCTGGCCTCCGAGATCCCGAGCGCGGACCGCATCGACCTGATCATGGCGTTCATCCGATGGGCCGGAGTGCGCATGCTCGAGGGCCCGCTGCGCGACGCGGCTGCCCGCGGCGTGCCCATCCGCGTCCTCACCACGACCTACACCGGCTCCACACAACGAACCGCCCTGGACTGGCTGGTCCGCGAGCTCGGCGCACAGGTCTCGATCTCCTATGAGACCCAGGCGACGCGACTGCACGCGAAGGCGTGGTTGTTCGGCCGGGACTCCGGGTTCGACACGGCCTATGTCGGCAGCTCCAACCTCACAAGTTGGGCGATCGCCGACGGCCTGGAGTGGAACGTCCGGTTGAGTACTCCTGCGACCCCCGACCTGATCACCAGATTCGCGCAGACCTTCGAGGGTTACCTCGCATCGGACTACTTCGAGCCGTACGACCCGGATCGCGACGGCCAACGCCTGGACCATGCCCTGCGCATCGCCGGCGCGGCTGATTCCATGGCAGTCCCGCTGGATCTCTCCGGTCTGGAGGTGACCGCGCGGCCGCACCAGCAGGCCATCCTCGAGGCGCTCGAGGCGGAGCGGCAGGTGCATGATCGGCATCGCAACCTCGTTGTCGCGGCCACCGGGACCGGGAAGACGGTGGTTGCCGCCCTCGACTACCGGGCCTTGGCGCAGGCGTGGGGGTACCGGCCCTCCCTCCTGTTCGTCGCACACCGCAAGGAGATCCTCGAGCAGTCCCTGCGCACGTATCGCGAGGTGCTCGCGGATGGGGCGTTCGGGGAGTCGTTCGTCGCGGGTGCCCGACCCGAGTCGTGGGAGCACGTGTTCGCCAGCATCCAGAGCCTCGCACGCGGAGGCGGGGAACTCCTGGACCCCGAGCGATTCGACGTCGTGGTCGTCGATGAGTTCCATCACGCGGAGGCGGCCACCTACCGCGGACTGCTTGACCGGATCCACCCACGTGAGCTGCTCGGACTGACCGCAACCCCGGAGCGCACCGACGGCGTGGATGTTCGCGAGTTCTTCGACGGTCGGGCTGCCTACGAGATGCGGCTCTGGGATGCGATGGACGCCAGCCTGTTGGTGCCCTTCCACTACTTCGGGATCCACGACAACGTCGACCTGCGCGCTGTGCAGTGGCGGCGCGGTGGCTACGTCCTGTCCGACCTCAGCGGCGTCTACACGGGCAACGACGCGCGCGTCCGGTTGGTCATCGAGGAGGTGCGCAAGAAGGTTGAGGACCTGGGCTCCATGCGGGCCCTGGGATTCTGCGTCTCCGTGGAGCATGCCCGCTTCATGGCCGCACGGTTCACGCAGGCCGGGATCCACTCGATCGCGCTGTCCGGGGACACTCCCGCCCAGGACCGGGCGGCGGCGATCCAGTCGCTGCGCGCGGGTCAGCTACGCGTGCTGTTCGCCGTGGACCTGTTCAACGAGGGCCTGGACATCCCGGAGATCGACACGCTGCTCCTGCTGCGCCCGACGGAGAGCGCGACGCTGTTCCTCCAGCAACTGGGCCGTGGACTGCGCCGGACGCACGGGAAGTCGATCCTGACGGTTCTGGACTTCATCGGCCTGCAGCGCCGGGAGTTCCGGTTCGACACCAAGATGATGGCTCTGCTGGGCACGAGCCGGCGCGAGGTCGTGGCTCGACTGGAGTTGGCACATCCGTGGTTGCCCGGAGGCAGTGCCCTACAGCTGGACCGGGTTGCCCGGGGCATAGTCCTGGAGTCGATCCGTCAGCAGCTGGATTCGCGCCTGACGCGGCTGGTCGGCGATGCCCGCCGGCTGGGGTCGACGCGACTGGCCGAGTTCCTGGCTGAGACGGGGCACGACCTGCCGGCCATCTATCGCAGGCGCTCATGGACCGAGGTCCGCCGGAGGGCTGGACTCGCGACTCCACCGGCCGGGCCGAGCGAGGTGGAGATCGCGGGGCGGGTCCGCGCCCTGGTGCACGTCGACGACGCGCAGAGGGCCGATGACTACCTTCACCTGTTGGCTGCGGACGGGCCGCGCTACGACGCCATGCCCGAGCGCGCGAAGCGGGTCACCCGCATGCTCTGCCTTGCCATCTGGCCGGATCGGCCAGTGCGGACCTACGACGCCAGGCTCGCCCAGTTGCGGGCTGAACCAGCGCTGGTCGACGAGATCGGGCAGGTCCTTCGCATACGGGTCGACGCTTCACGCCTGGTTCCTGGCAACCTGGGTGAGGGGCTGTCCGACGTTCCGCTGCACTCCCACGCGACCTACACGCGCCCTGAGATCCTTGCCGCGTTCGGCCTCGCGGACGACGAGCGGGGTGCGCGCGGTCGGCAGGCAGGTGTGGAGTGGGCGCGCCGCCACAACGCTGTGGCGCTGCTGGTGAACCTGCGCAAGGACGACGCGGACTTCACCCCGAGCACGATGTACCGCGACTATGCCCTGGGCGAGCGGCGGTTCCACTGGGAGTCGCAGAACGACACGTCGCAGACCTCGCGAGCGGGTCGGGAGCTGCTCGACCCCACGACCCGGGTCGTGCTGTTCGTCCGGGAATCCCCGAGCAGCGACCTTGGCAGGGGCGCCCCGTTCCTGTGCCTGGGGCGCGTGCACCTCGTGCCCGGGTCGGTCCGCGGCGAACGCCCCATCGCGATGGTCTGGGAGTTGGAGCGGCCAATGCCGGCCGCGGTCTACAAGGTTGCTGCGGCCGCCGCCGCGATCTGATCGCGCGGAGCCGTCGAATCTGGGCCGGGCTTCTACCCCGATCGAGAGCTCAGTGCGATCATGGGGTCCTACCTGTCCTCGATCTCAAGGCTGTGCATGACGAACATCGATTCCCCCGTCCCTTCGGCGCGCGCTGAGGCGGGCGTCAGCCAGAGTCTCGGTCGCAGCGAGTCCGGGGAAGACGACCGCATGGCCCATACCCTGAGCCTGCGATTCTCGCCGCACGTCCAGGCCGCAGCTGCCGCGGTTCGGGCCGCCGAGCGGGACCTGGCCCTCGCCAGCGAGCAGCTGGAGCGAGCCCGCGAGGCCGAGGAGCGGGCGCGATATCGGTCGGATCCCCTGGTCTTCATGCGTGCCGCGGTCAAGGACGAGGTGGAGGGGTTGGGGCGCAAGACCACCACCAAGAAAGTTCGGGCTGCCTACCGCTACCTGCTGGACCGGGCCGTTGAACTCGCCGAGGGTGAGGTGCGCGGATTCGAGGTGGATCAGGCCGCGGTGCAGCGAGCGCGCCACGACAGCGTCGATGCATGTCTGGAGGCCGAAGGGGATGCACGGGGGCGGCTTGAGGCCGCCCGTGAGCTGCAGCGACGAGTCCACGAGGCGGAGCAGTGGGCTACCCAGGGGTTGGCCCTCATGATGGCGAAGTTGGCTGCAGAGGCCGAGCCGGAGTAGGGCTGGACAAGCCCGAAGATGCAGTTCGGCGTCCCCCTCACGATTGGGTGTGGCGTCGGGCCGGACCGTCGAGAGTGCCGAGGCGTTCGGCATGCCCGGTCTACGGTTCCAGCAGGCCCCGGATGTCCTCTGCTGTGAGTGGCGCCCCCATGAGCCCGCCCTCGTCGACGACGCGGGCGAACAGCTCGCGCTTTCGCTCCTGGAGGGCCACGACCTTCTCCTCGACAGTTCCCTCGCTGACCAGGCGGTAGACCATGACCGTCTTGTCCTGGCCGATGCGGTGGGTCCGGTCGACGGCCTGGGCCTCGACGGCCGGGTTCCACCAGGGGTCCAGGACGAACACGTAGTCGGCCTCGGTGAGGTTCAGGCCGGAGCCGCCGGCCTTGAGGCTGATCAGGAAGACCGGGGCGTCGCCGTCGGTGAACTCCGCGATGCGCTTCGGTCGGTCCCGAGTGCGGCCGTCGAGGTAGACGTGCTCGATCCCCGCATCGGCGAGCCGCTGGCGCACGATGTGCAGGAATCGGGTGAACTGGCTGAAGACCAAGCACCTGTGTCCCTCGGCGACGACCTCGACGAGTTGGTCGATCAGCGCGTCGACCTTGCTCGAGCGAACATTCGCCGGGGCGTCCGGTGCCACGAGGTGCACGTCGAGGCTGAGCTGGCGCAACTTCGTCAGTGCAGTGAGGATGGCGATCCGGTTTCGGTCGGCGTCGTCGAGAAGTCCGAGGATTCGCTGGCGCTCCCGCTGGAGGTGCGTGTCATAGATCCGACGGTGCGCCGGGTTGAGGGGAACGGCGACCACCTGCTCGATCTTCGGCGGCAGTTCGGGGGCGACGGCCTCCTTGGTGCGGCGCAGCATGAGCGGTCGGATCCGGCGCCGCAGCGTGGCGAGCAACTCGGGGGACTCGCCGGACTCGATGGGCCTGCGGTAGAGATCCGCGAAGCGTTGGGGTGTGGGGAACAGCCCGGGCGCCACGATCGACAGCAACGCCCACAGGTCCATGAGGGAGTTCTCCAGGGGCGTTCCGGTGATCGCCAGCTTCATCGGGGCACGGAGTCTGCGCGCGACCTGATAGGTCCTCGACTGGTGGTTCTTGACGAATTGGGCCTCGTCGAGGACCAGCGCCCCCCACGGCCGGTCGGTGAAGTGCTCGGCGTCGATCCGGAACAGGGCGTAGGACGTGACGACGACGTGAGCGCCGGCGATTGCGTCGGCCAGCGTCATGCCGGTCCTGCGTGCGGTCTGCGTGATGGTGGCGACCCTCAGCGAAGGTGTGAACCGGGCGGCCTCCCGCTCCCATGCGGCCACGACACTGGTCGGGGCGACGACGAGGATGGGAGCGTCTGGGGTCAGGGTTCCCTCCTGGCGGGCCCGTTCGGCCATCGTCAGGGTCTGTAGCGTCTTGCCCAGCCCCATGTCGTCGGCGAGGATGCCGCCGAGCTGCTGGTCCCAGAGGAACGAGAGCCACTGGTACCCATCGAGTTGGTAGTGCCGGAGGGTGGCCGTGAGGGCCAACGGGGGCTCTGGGTGCGGCAGCTCAGCCAGGGCGAGCAGTGCCCCCACCGACCTCGCCCACCGTTCGCTCTGGTGGGCGACGACGCCCAGGGAAACCAACTCCTCCCAGAGCCCCGCCTGGTAGCGGTTGATCCGCAGTCCGTCCGAGTCGTGATCCTGCAGGGCGCGGGCCTCTTCGACGATCCGGCGCAGGGAGTGCAATTCGGGCCGGCCCAGGGGGAACCACGTGCCGCTGCTGAGGATGAGCCGCTCGTCGCCCTGGGCCAGGGCGGTCAGGAGGGTGGCCAGGGGCACGTCCTCGCCTCCGACTGTGATGCTGATCCCCAGGTCGAACCAGTCCTCCTGCGGCCCTCCGTCGGCGTGACCGATCCCGTTGTCGCGATCTTCGGCGGCGTCAGGCGACTCGATGTCGTGGGACGACACGGTGACGACCGGGGCGCCGTCGACCTCGAGGTAGTCCAGCGGCGAGCCGACGATCGTCACGTCGACGTCCTCGCGATCCACGAGGTCCGGCAGGACGTCGCGGACGAACTGGACCGTCGGCCATCCCTGCAGGAGCGGCTCGATGACCACACCGGGTCGCACCGATCCCTGCCCGGGGGCCCGAAGCCCGGGGACGGCGTCGAGGAAGTCGAGGCTGGCCAGGAGGGCCTCCTCGGCGGAAGCGTCGCGCGCCACGGCCGTGGCGTCGGGGTCGACTATGGCTGCGTCACGTAGTGGGACGTCGATCGAATCTCCCCCGACCGGATAGCGGAACGCCCAGTGCAGCCGAGTGCGGTGATCGTCCTCGAAGGCCACGTGCAGGGCGAGGCGTGGCGGCTCGATCTCCGGGAACTCGACGCTGCCGTCCGAGGACTCGACCGCGGTGCGCTGGCGAAGGGTCGGGTAGTAGTGCGCGAGGAACCTGGACGTGTCCTGGGCGGGCACGACCAGGGTGTCGACTGAATCGGCGAAGTTGGCCAGCGGCTCCGTGAGGGGCTTGGCCAGCGGTGCGAGAACCAGTCCGTCCTGTGTCCTGATGAAGACGCCATGCGGGGGTTGGCCGACCGGGATCGGCTGCCCCACGACGCCGGGCACCCGCAACGAGGGCCGCACGAGGATGTCTCCCGACAGAGCGCGGGAGGCGTCGAGCACCATCTCTGCGGGCTCGCTCGATATGCGGACGGGTTGCTTGCCCTTCGGGCCCGTGACGAGGACGACCCCCGCTCTGATGACGTCATCGAGCAGACCCCACAGTCCAGGGCCGAGCCTGTCGACGGAGATCCACTGCGCCGAGGTGTAGTACGAGTACGAGTTCGAGCGGATCCTCTCGGTCGAGAGGATGGCCGCCAGTGCGTCGCGATGTGCCGGGTCGATCCGGTGACGACGGACGTGAAATTCTGCCCGCAGGTGGCCATTTGAGTGCCCGCTGGCGGCCGTAGGTTCTGCCCGTTGGTGGCCACGAGATCTGCCCGACACGTTCCCTTTCGTTCCCCGCCTGCGTGGTTGGGGGTCCCTCCCGGGGTCGGCTTGGTGTTCCTGACGCACCGCTGAGCCCTGGGAGGGACGCACGTGAAGATAGCTGAGGAGATCATGAACATTCTTGAGGCCTATGACCTGACCCGGTCGTTGCGGGATGCCGCGGAGTTGGCGGGTTGTTCCCATCACACGGTGGCCCGCTATGTGCGGGCTCGGGATGCTGGTTGCTTGTCGGCCACCGGCGTGCCCCGACCGCAGTTGATTGATGACTTCCTGCCCAAAGTCGAGGAGTGGATGGAGTCCTCGAAGGGCAAGATCCGTGCTGATGTAGCTCATGACAAGTTGCTGGTGATGGGGTTCACGGGTTCGTCGCGCACGACGCGGCGGGCAGTGGCCCGGGTCCGGCGGCACTGGAAAGCGGGACGGTTGCGGGTGTTCCGCCCGTGGGTGACTGAGCCGGGGATGTGGATGCAGTACGACTTCGGGGACGGTCCGACGATCGGTGGGGTGCGCACGACCTTGTTCTGCGCGTGGTTGGCGTGGTCACGTTTCCGGGTCGTGATCGCGTTGCGGGACAAGACTGCCCCGAGTGTGTTCGCCGCTCTTGATGCGTCGTTCCGGGCGTTCGGTGGGGTGCCGACGTACGCGTTGACCGACAACGAGAAGACCGTCACGGTGGAGCATGTCGCCGGGATCGCGGTGCGTAACCCGGGCGTTGTGGTGTGGTCGCGGCACTACGGGGTGACGGTGGCCACGTGTGAGCCGGCGGACCCGGCCTCGAAGGGTGGGTCGGAATCGACGGTGAAGCTGGCCAAGGCTGACCTGGTCCCCACCGACACCAACCTGTTGCCCGCCTATGAGTCGTTCGTGGAGCTGGAGGCCGCGTGTGAGGCGTTCTGCGAGCAGGTGAACACCCGGGTGCACCGGGTCACCCGGCGGGCCCCGGCCGACATGCTGGCCGAGGAGGTGGTGCGCCTGCACCGGGTGCCCGACAGCCCGGCGACCGCGTCGTTCGGGGTGACCAGGACGGTGCCGGTTAACACCCCGATGGTGTCCTTCGACGCCGGTGCGTACTCGGTTCCCCACCAGTTGGTCGGGCAGACCGTGTGGGTGCGGGTCCGTGGCCTGGGCCAGGGCGGTGAGCAGATCGTGATCGTGCACGTCGGTGCTGACGGGCGACCGGTCGAGGTCGCCCGCCATGACCGGGCAACCCCAGGCTCCCCGCGTATCGATGACGCGCATTTCCCACCCCAACCCGCGGGTGCGCTGAACCGGACCCCGCGGCCGCGGACGGCCCAAGAGGTCGAGTTCTGTGCGATCGGGGACGGGGCCCGGCTCTGGCTGGTCGAGGCCGGCGCCGCGGGGGCGACCCGGGTCCGGCGCAAGATGGCCCAAGCGGTGGCCCTTTCCAAGCTTCATACCCTCGAGCAGGTCGACTGGGCGCTGGGCCACGCCGCGATGCATGGCCGGTTCGCCGAAGCGGATCTGGCCTCGATCCTGGAACACAACACCACGGCCACCCACGGGCCCAGGCTGACCGCCGACGAGACCGGTTCGCTGGCTCAGGGCACCACCAAGTGGGCAGCCCTCGGGCAGGGCACGCCGTGACCGCCGCGGCCCGTACCAGCCCACCGCCGCTCGGGGTGCCCACCGCACCACCGCTACCCGCGGATCTGGAGGCACTGGCCCGCCGGCTGCGCCTGCCGCACCTGCGCCGGTGCGCCCCGGAGATCATCGCCACCGCGAAGGCGCAGCGCTGGGATCCCGTCGAGGTCCTCAAAGCCGTCCTCGTCGAGGAAGCCGCCGGGCGGGAACGTTCCGCGTTGGCCACCCGGCGGGCCGCCGCCGGGTTCCCCACCGGCAAAACGTTCCACGCCTGGAACGAGACCGCGTCCTCCATCCCGGCACCGACCCAAGCCGCGCTGCGGACCCTGGAATGGGTCGGTCGCCGCGAGAACTTGGTCGTCTGCGGCCCGTCGGGGACCGGCAAGACGTTCTTCCTCGAAGCCCTGGGCTCCGAATGCGTGACCCGGGGGCTGAAGGTCGCCTGGTTCACCCTGGAAGACCTGGGCAACCTGATCCGCCGCCACCGCGCCGACGACACCATGAGCAAGGCCATCACCCGAATCCTGCGCTCGGACCTCGTGGTTGTCGATGACATCGGGCTTCTGCCCGTCGCACCCGACGCCGCCGAAGGCCTCTACCGCCTGGTAGACGCCGCATACGAGAAGCGCTCCATCGGGATCTCCTCCAACTTGCACCCAGGATCCTTCGACGAGCTGATGCCCAAGACTCTGGCAACCGCCACCGTCGACCGGCTGCTGCACCACGCCCACGTCTGCCAGACCAGCGGAGACAGCGTCCGACTCACCCAGGCACTCGCCGGGAAAGGAGTGACCCCACTGACCTGAACCCACTCCCACCGATGGCCACCCCCTGGGCAGTTCTCGTGGCCATCACCGGGCAGAACCCACGACCGTCAACGGGCAGGTTCCACGACCGCCCCCGGGCATTTCCCACTGGCCCTTGACAATCCGGCGCCAGTTGCGTGGGTATGCCAGATCAGACCAACTGATGCCGGTGCGGATCCAGCCGCCCGTCGCACCTGGCATCAGCGGGCGAAGCTGCAGGGTGGAACCCTGCCCACTGGCAGCAGTGTGGCGCGCGGACGACCCTGACACGTCGACGAGCAACCCGAGTGGCGTCATGCCGACTGCGGACTGACGAGCGGTCTCCGGGCCCCTCACGATGGGGGCGAGCAGGGCCTCCCAGGGTGGCGCACTCCGCGTTGCCGACCGGGGCTCCGCTCGGCCACCAGGCATCGGCGGGACGGTCGGTGTATGCCGCACCTGGGCCTGGGCCTCGAGGATGACCGCGACCACGTGCTTGCAGCTGTCTCCCATCGGGCACGTGCAGTCGCTGACAACCTCGAAGTCTGCGCCGTCGCTGAGTCCGGCGTCCTGGCCCAACGTCTCTGATGCCACGACGGTCGAGTACTGACGGCCTCCCTGCACCGTTGCCATCACGGAGGCGCCGCCGGGTCCACGCATCAGGTTTCGTACGGCCCTATTGCGCTGGTACGTGGCACCGCGCCGTACCGTGGTGGTTCCAAACAGGTCCACCAGAACTGGGTGGGTCATGTCCCTCACCCAACCCGGCGTCAGTTCGTCGGTGAGTACCGCGCTCATGATCTCTCCTTCGTCACGCCCTGCACGTCCGGCGGCGGCAGGGATGGGACTGGTGAACACTGGCCTTCCCCACGATCGCTCTCGACGCAGAGTGTCCCTCGACCGTCTGACATCGGTGTGGAGCTGGACTGTGTCGGCTCACACAATCTGAAACACAGGCCGGCCGCCTCGTGGCTGAAGATCGGGGCTCGCAGCCGGATGAAGGTGGCCAGTGAGCAGGCGCACCGAGTTCGTCGCCAGTGTGTTTCGCCGACCTGATGGCCGGAGCCATTGCGCACTCGCGCTGGGAACCTCTGGGGAGGCCAGGAGGCTCGAAGCGGAGATCACTCGTATGGAGGCGGTGCTGCGCCTGACGGCCGTGTCGGCATCCGGGGTGGCCGGCATCCGCTCGGTGCGGGTGCGAGCTTCGGCCAACCCAACCGCCTCGAAGGCCCGATTCCAGCGGCCGACCGTGCCCCGAGAGACGACGTCGGCATCGCGCAGCCGAAGGCGCTTTCACTCGGTCGACTGAATCGAGTCCGGGCAGCGTAGTCTCGGTCGCGGCGCGCCCGAACGAACGAGAACGTCCAGGAGGACCCCGTGACGACCCCGATTGCAGCCGCTCCTGCCACGTGGGATGCAGCTTGGCACGCCAAGCCTGGAGTTGAGACCACCCCGGCGGTCGGGGTGGATCCCCGCTTCGCGCTGACCGCACCGGGGTGCGCCTGAGCCCGCCGCCACCGAGCACGGCCGCGGGGGTCCTCCGGTCAGCGAGATCCGGCGCATTGCTGGCGTTCTGGCGCTCGTGGGAGCAGCGGTTCTTGCCCTGATGGGCGGAGTTGACGACCTGCAACCCCTGATCGCGGCGCTGCCCCTGGCGGCCGGTGGCCTGGTGCTACTGGTTCCCAGCCGCGCGCCGGCTGGCGATGCTCGCCGCCCCCCGGCCGAGCGAGCGCAGGAGTTCACGGACTGGAAGGTTGTCATGGGCTGGGTCGGCATCGGGGGGCAGATCCTTGTCGGTGTCATGTACGTCTCCTCAGGGCAAGACGTGTCGGAGTCGTGGAAGTGGATGCTCGGCCTGCTGTGGGTCGCACTGCTGGCGTTGGCCGCCTGGGTACGGGCAATCAGGCCGGTCTGGACTCCGCTGGTCCCCCTGGTGTCCGCCGGCATCTTGCCGGCAGTTGTCGCCATGGGCGCTGTCTGATCGTCGCCACTGAATCCCTCGATGAACCGCACCACGCCTGCATCCATCAGGTCTCCACGCCGCTACCGCGACTTCGGCCCGTCGAGTTGATCGGTCGGCGCCGATCGGAGTGCAATTCTGCCAAGCGTGACCGGCTCCGGGCCGAGGAATCAGGCCCGCGCCGAAACGCTCGCCCGTTGTCTTGTCCGGCCTGGTGTACGGGGCTGGGTCGGCGGGGCCGCTGGGGACGGGTCGCCGCGGTGCGGATGGGCTGGCGGCCAGGTCGCTGTACCGGGCCACCAGGTCAGTGGGGCCCATGCGGGACGGGCCGGCCCGGTGGGCTGATGGCCGTGTCGGCATCCGGGCTGGCCAGCATGCGCTCGAAGCCGGTGAAGGCCTCGAACAACTCAACCGCCTCGAAGGCCCGGTTCCGACGGCCCAGCGTGACCTGCCGCACGACGTCGGCATTGCGCAATCGCTCCACGGCGTCGCTAGTCGATTTGAAGGTGCGTCCGATGTGCGCGGCCGCCGTGGTGATCGAGAACACGGGAAGTGACGGGAGAGCGTCCAGGAGCAGCAGGGCTGCGGAGTCTGCGCGCACCTTCCCGAGCCGGGCGCGGGCATCCTGCTGCCACGTGGCCAGTTGGGCTGCGAAGTGCTCGGTGTCGGCACAGGCGCGGCCAGTCGCGGACAGGAACATCTCGACCCAGTCGAGCAGGCCGGCGGTGCCTGGCGAGTCGGATCGGGTGCCGTCGAGGGCCCGGACGTAGGCATCGGCCCGGGTGGCCAGGACGAGGCTGACAGGAGGCTGCACGCGGGTGGCGACGCCCCGACGCCGCAGGACGAGCTGGATCAGCGCCCTGCCGGTGCGTCCGTTGCCGTCGGCGAAGGGGTGGATCGTCTCGAACTGGCTGTGTGCCAGCGCGGCCTGCAGTAGTGCCGGGTGCTCGTCACCCGATAGGTATGCGGCCAGATCGTCCAGCAGGCCCGGGACTTCGCTCGCGGGTGGGGGAACGAACGCTGCTGCGCAGGGGTTCCGGCCACCGATCCAGTTCTGCTCGTCCCTGACGACTCCTGCCCAGGCTTCGTCGCGAGTGCCGGCCAGCAGCGCTGAATGGACGGCCCGGATGTCTTCCACCAGCACCGGCCGGGTCGGGTCGGCAGCCAGGGAGAGAGCCTCGTCGAGGGCTCGGACGTTTCCCAGGACCGCCCGGGCAGTCTCGTCGGTCACCGGGAGCCCCTCGCGTTCGACGGCCTCGCTCCGGGCGAGCCGGCGCACGTTGATGGTCAGGCCCTCGATGTTGGAGCTGGCCACGGCTTCGGCGCGCAGCAGGAAGCGCGCGAGCGGCTCGAGATTGGCCAGGCCAGAGTGGTCTGCATTGAGGGCGCGAACGCGCTGTTCCACGTCGGCCAGGTCGGCCGCTAACGAGGCGGGTAGGCTCAGTTCCGACCTCGCCAGCAGGTCGGGCACGTAGGCCCGATAGCGGCAGTCCGTACGCTCCGCCCTCGTCGACCCGGATGAATTCCCGGGCCAGACGGCCTCCAGGTAACGTCCCATAGGCACCTCCTGTATTGGAGGATACCGGATAATCTCCAATACAAGGAGCTCACTCGACGCCGCTGCTCTCCCAGGTCCCGAACATCGTCCCGTCCTCGGCGATCCAGGAGGTGCGGCCGTTGCAGGAGTGGCCTTGAGCGATGGCACCCGCCATGGATGGTGATCCGAAGACAATGTCCTTGGCTACCCTCGCCACCCTGCCGTCCAGGATGAAGGCGCCGTCGGCGAGAAGCTTCTGGTGCTGTGCGGCGTAAGCCTCATAGGCCTTGATGGTGCTCGCGGACTTTCCTGCGCCCAGCCACTGCGCGACGACAGTAGACCCGGCGAGCATGGTGAACTCGCCGTCGATCTGCTGCCCGTGGGCGTCGACTCCGAGCTTCTTGTTCACGAGTCGGAAGACGGGTGAGACCAGCTGCTTCAGCTCGGTTGCGACGACGGCGAGGGTCTCCCGACTGCGGAATGCGTCGATGCCGAGTACGGGCAGGACGATCTGCAGCTGGTCGATGAAGTAGTCCATGTCCGAGGCGTGCGCCTCGGGAAGGTGCTGTGGCGGAGGTGTTGTCCCGTTGTCCAGCGCAACCCGACCGGCCTGATGAGCCAGCGCGATCAGCCGCGACTCCAGATACCGGCCGTGTGCCTTCGTCAGGTTGGCGTCCTTGGATGTCACCACGACCACCCGGCGCCAGAACTCCTTGTTGGCGTCGTGCTGCTTGAGCCGAGCCTTGACGTCGTCGGTCTCCCCGATGTAGCAGCGGGTCCCGCCCTCCTCGTCCGGCCCGAACAGCAGGTAGATGCAGGTCCGCGACAGCTCCGGGCGTCGCAGGAGGGCCCCGAGCTCCGCGCGTGGCGCGCTAAGGACTTGGCCCGTCCAGTTGAGGATCTCGGCGGTCGTGAGGCCGCCTGGAGTCCCGTCGACGAGGAAAAGCTCGATGTGCTTGCCACTCACACGGTGGATCCTGCCATCCTCCTCCGACACAACCCCGAGCCGCGCCCGGATCGGCAGCGATCTGCTGACAGACTCCCGATGTGAGTGGGGCGAGCAAAGAGGCCGAGCGTGCCGAGCTGCACAAGACGATCTGGCGGATCGCCAACGACCTGCGCGGCAGCGTCGACGGGTGGGACTTCAAGACCTACGTGCTGGGCATGCTGTTCTACCGGTTCATCTCCGAGAACCTCACCGCCTACCTGAACGAGCGGAACGCGCGGCGGGCAACGCCGACTTCGACTACGCCGACCTCGGCGACGCGGAAGCGGAGTTCGGCCGGGCCGAGACGGTCAAGGAGAAGGGCTTCTTCATCCTGCCCGTCGGAGCTGTTCGTCAACGTGCGCGCGCGCGCCCGCCACGACGCCGGACCTGAACGAGACCCTCGACGCGGGTCTTCACCAACATCGAGGCCTCGGCGATCGGCGCCGACAGCGAGGACGACCTCAAGGGCCTGTTCGACGACCTGGACGTCAACAGCGCCAAGCTCGGCCCCACGGTCGCCAAGCGCAACGAGAAGCTGGTCAAGCTGCTCGACGCGATCGGCGACCTGCAGCTCGGGCACAGCGGGCAACACGATCGACGCGTTCGGTGACGCCTACGAGTACCTGATGCAGATGTACGCCTCGCAGCGCCGGCAAGTCCGGCGGCGAGTACTACACGCCCGCAGGAGGTCTCCGAACTGCTGGCCCGGATCACCGTGGTCGGCAAGACCGAGGTCAACAAGGTGTACGACCCGGCGTGCGGGTCGGGGTCGCTGCTGCTGAAGTTCGACAAGGTCCTCGGCAAGGACAACGTGCGGCAGGGCTTCTTCGGCCAGGAGATCAACCTGACCACCTACAACCTGTGCCGGATCAACATGTTCCTGCACGACATCAACTTCGAGAAGTTCGACATCGCCCACGGCGACACACTGCTCGACCCGGCGCACTGGGACGACGAGCCGTTCGAGGCGATCGTGTCCAACCCGCCGTACTCCATCAAGTGGGACGGCGACGCCAACCCGCTGCTGATCAACGATCCGCGCTACGCCCCGGCCGGGGTGCTGGCGCCGAAGTCGAAGGCCGACCTGGCCTTCACCATGCACATCCTGAGCTGGCTGGCCGTGAACGGCACGGCCGCGATCGTCGAGTTCCCCGGCGTGCTCTACCGGGGCGGGGCGGAGGCAGAAGATCCGCAAGTACCTGGTCGACAACAACTACGTCGACACCGTCATCCAGCTGCCGCCGGACCTGTTCTTCGGCACCACGATCGCGACCTGCATCATCGTGCTGAAGAAGTCCAAGACCGACAACAACGTGCTGTTCATCGACGCCTCGGCCGAGTTCGTGCGCCAGGGCAACAAGAACAAGCTCACCGACGCCAACCAGCAGGCGATCCTCGACGCGTTCACGAACCGGGAGGACGTCGACCACTTCGCGACGCTGGTCGACGCACGAGGCCATCGCCGACAACGGCTACAACATCGCCGTCTCCTCCTACGTCGAGGCCGAGGACACCCGCGAGGTCATCGACATCACCGCGCTCAACGCCGAGATCGCCCGGATCGTCGCCCGACAGCAGGAGCTGCGCACCGCAGATCGACGCGATCGTCGCCGACCTGGAGGGAGGGAGCCGATGAGCCGGATTGACGACCTCGTCGCCGAGCACTGCCCGGACGGGGTGGAGTTCAAGTCGCTGGGCGAGGTCGGCACGTTCGTGCGGGGCAACGGCCTGCAGAAGAAGGACCTGATTGACTCTGGTGTGGGTGCGATCCATTACGGGCAGGTCTTCACAACTTACGGAACATCCACCCGCGTCACTAGGTCGTTCGTCACCCCACAGTTCGCGGATCGACTGCGCAAGGCGCACCCCGGTGACCTGGTGATCGCGACGACGAGCGAAGACGACGAGGGAGTCTGCAAGGCAGTCGCCTGGTTGGGCAGATCACCGATCGCCGTGAGCGGCGACGCCTTCATTTATGCGCACAACCTCGATCCCATGTACGTCGCCTACTTCTTCCAGACAGAAGCGTTCCAGGCCCAGAAGCGGCGCTTCATCACCGGAACGAAGCTCAAGCGTGTTTCGGGCGACAGCATGTCCCGCATCAAGATCCCCGTTCCGCCGCGGGCGGTTCAACGCGAGATCGCCGGGATCCTCGCGAGGATGGAGTTACTGGAGGCGGAGCTGGAGGCGGAGCTGGAGGCCCGGCGGCGCCAGTACGCCTACTACCGCGACTCCCTCCTAACTCCGACTCGGTGGAGATCGGCACAGTTGGGCGAAGTTGCCGATATTCGTACTGGCCAGCCCCCCCCGGCTGGGCTGTTGACCGAGGGCGGCGAGATCGCCTATGTCAACGCAGGTACCACAGCCTCGGGATACGCCTCACGGGCGAATACACCGGGCGGCGCTGTCACTATCCCATCGCGAGGGCAAGGTGGGGTCGGTATCGTTGGGTATCAGGTGCATCAATTTTGGTGCGGGCCCTTGTGCTACCGAATCCGGAGCCGGGATTCTGACGTGAGCACAAAGTACCTTTACTATTTCCTGAAGTCGATTCAGGATTCGATCCGCGGCCTGCAGCAGACGGGAGGGACGCCAGCGCTGAATCGGAAAGAACTAGTCCTCGTGCAGGTTTCCGTGCCGCGGCCTGAGGAGCAGAAGCGTATCGTCGCGATCCTCGATTCCTTCGATGCTCTCGTGAACGACCTGTCGGTGGGGCTGCCGGCGGAACTCGCCGCCCGGCGCAAGCAGTACGAGTACTACCGGGATCGCCTGCTCACGTTCGAGGAAGCGTCGTGATCCCGGACTTCTACACCCCACAACCGGAGTGGCCGCAGCGCATCGAGGCGGTGGTGGACCTGCTGGGTCGGATCGCCGCGATCGAGGAGCTGTCCGGGCATGAGTTGGAGCTTCGTCGGACGAACCGGATCGGGTCGGTGCATTCCTCGACGGCGATCGAGGGCAACGCACTGACCTTGGCTCAGGTCACCGATATCGCGAACGGTGCGGCCGTCTACGCGCCGCCGCGTGAGGTACGGGAGGTCGAGAACGCACTGACCGCCTACGACGCCCTGCCTGGCCTCGATCCCTGGCAGGTGGACGACTTCCTACGCGCTCACGGTCTGCTGACCGCGGGGCTCGTCGCAGAATCGGGCGCGTTCCGCACGGTCGATGTGGAGATCGTGAACGCCGACGCCGAGGTGATCCACACCGGCTCGCGCAGCGAGAGGGTGCCTCGCCTGGTCGCGGAGACGCTGGAGTGGGGCAACGCGTCGTCGGATCATCCGCTGGTGGTGTCGAGTGCCACGCACTTCCTGATCGAGCACATCCACCCGTTCCGCGACGGGAACGGCAGGATCGGCCGGCTGTGGCAGACACTCATCCTGAGCCGGTGGCGACCGGTCTTCGCCTGGATGCCGACCGAGACCCTGATCCGGGCGCATCAGGACGGCTACTACCGGGCCCTGCAAGCCTCGCGGGAGCCGGAGATCGACGCGGCGCCGTTCATCGACTACATGCTCGACGTCGTCACCGAGTCCCTGACAGCGTACGAGGCGCGAGCCCGGGCCGGACGCCCCGATGTCGGAGTAAATGTCGGAGAAGATGTCGGAGTAGCCGGTCCTCCAGCCGTTTTGGCCCTGCTCCAGGCCGACCCCATGCTGACCGCGGCTGTGATCGCCAGGCGGCTGGGTAAGACGCCGCGCACCATCGAGCGGTACCTGGCGGCGCTCAAGGCCGAAGGTGCGCTGCGTCGGGAGGGGCCGCCGAAGACGGGCCGGTGGGTGGTGATGGAGCGATGACAAGCGCCCCCAGTTCGGGCTTCCGGTACGAGGCGATCTCGGTCTCCGAGGAGAGCACGGTCGTTGCGCAGTTCGTGCCCGAGGCGCCGACGGCGACCGGGTACCAGTCCGAGGCGCAGTTGGAGGCCGCGTTCCTGGCTCAGCTGCAGGGGCAGGCCTACGAGTACCTGCCGATCCGGTCCGAGGCCGAGCTGGTCGCGAACCTGCGGCGGCAGTTGGAGGCGTTGAACCGGATCGAGTTCTCGGATGCGGAGTGGCGGCGGTTCTTCAGCGAGAAGGTGGCGGGTGTCGCCGAGGGGATCGTGGAGAAGACCACGCGGATCCAGACCGACCATGTTCAGGTGCTGCGCCGCGACGACGGCACGAGCAAGAACGTGTACCTGCTGGACAAGGCCAACGTGCACAACAACCGGCTGCAGGTGATCAACCAGTATGCGATCGACCAGGCGGGCGGCGCGGCGTACGCCAACCGCTACGACGTGACGGTGCTGGTCAACGGGCTGCCGATGGTGCATGTCGAGCTCAAGCGGCGGGGAGTGGACCTGCGGGAGGCGTTCAACCAGATCAACCGTTATGCCCGGGACAGCTTCTGGGCCGGGTCGGGGCTGTTCGAGTACGTGCAGCTGTTCGTGATCAGCAACGGGACGCTGACGAAGTACTACTCCAACACCACGCGTGACTCACATCTGGCCGAGCAGGCCGGCGGCAAGCGCGGGCGGCGGAGAACGTCGAACAGCTTCGAGTTCACAAGCTGGTGGGCCGATGCCGACAGTCGGGCGATCACGGACCTGGCCGGGTTCACCAGCACGTTCTTCGCCAAGCACACGCTGCTCAACGTGCTGACGAAGTACTGCGTGTTCGACGTGGACCGCAAGCTGCTGGTGATGCGGCCCTACCAGATCGTGGCCGCGGAGCGGATCCTGCAGCGGATCGTGACCTCGACGAACTCCAAGCGGTTGGGCTCGCTCGCCGCGGGTGGGTACGTGTGGCACACCACCGGGTCCGGCAAGACGCTGACCAGCTTCAAAGCCGCGCAGCTGGCCAGCCGCCTGACCGACGTGGACAAGGTGCTGTTCGTCGTCGATCGCAAGGATCTGGACTACCAGACCCAACGGGAGTACGACCGGTTCGAGAAGGGCGCGGTCGACGGCACCAGCAACACCGCGCATCTCAAGCGGCGGCTGGAGGATCCGGGTTCGCGGATCATCGTGACCACGATCCAGAAGCTGTCGAACTTCGTGAAGCAGAACAAGGGCCACGAGATCTACGGCCGGCACGTCGTGCTGATCTTCGACGAGTGTCATCGCAGCCAGTTCGGCGACATGCACGTCGCGATCGAGAAGGCGTTCAAGCTCTACCACCTGTTCGGCTTCACCGGCACGCCGATCTTCGCCGAGAACGCCGGCACCGCCGGGAGCCCACGGCTTCGGACCACCGAGAAGGCGTTCGGCGACCGGCTGCATACCTACACGATCGTCGACGCGATCAACGACCGGAACGTGCTGCCGTTCCGCATCGACTACGTCAACACCGTCACGACCCCACGGCTACTTCCCGCAGGGCAGGTGGCCGCCATCGACACCGAGCGCGCACTGCTGGCCCCCAAGCGGATCGGCCAGATCGTGGACTACGTCCTGGATCACTTCGGCCAGAAGACCAAACGCAACGCCACCTACCGACTCGGCGAGCAGCGGGTCGCGGGCTTCAACGCGCTGTTCGCCACCGCCTCGATCGACGCCGCCAAGCGCTACTACGGCAGCTTCGAGCTGGCGCAGCGCGCACGCGAGGCCGAGGACCCTGGTTACAGGCGGCTGCGGATCGGGCTGATCTACTCGTTCGCCGCCAACGAGCGAGGCCGACGGCCTGTTGGACGAGGAAGGCTTCGAGCCCGACCAGCTCGACGCCAGCTCCCGGGAGTACCTCGGCCGACGCGATCCGCGACTTCAACGACCTGTTCGGTACCTCCTGGGACACCAGCTCCGACGGGTTCCAGGGCTACTACAAGGACCTATCGGCCAGGTTGAAGAACCGCGAGCTAGACCTGGCGATCGTGGTCAACATGTTCCTGACCGGGTTCGACGCCACCACCCTGAACACGCTGTGGGTCGACAAGAACCTGCGCGCCCACGGCCTGATCCAGGCCTACTCGCGCACCAACCGGATCCTGAACTCAGTCAAGACCTACGGCAACATCGTGTGCTTCCGCGACCTCGAGGACGCCACCAACGACGCCCTGGCGCTGTTCGGCAACGCGGACGCGCGCGGGATCGTGCTGCTCAAGCCGTTCGCGGACTATTTCGCGGAGTACGAGCGCGTCGTCGGTGAGCTGACCCTGCGCTACCCGCTGGGCCGCCCGATCGTCGGCGAGTCCGCCCGAAGGACTTCATCGCCCTGTTCGGCCAACTGCTGCGGCTGCGCAACATCCTGACCGCATTCGACGAGTTCACTGACCTGCTCACTGCTCGTGAGTTTCAGGACTACCGATCGATATACCTCGATCTCTACGCCGAGCTCCGCGGCGTCGCGACCGCCGACAAGGAGTCGATCAACGACGACGTCGTGTTCGAGATCGAGCTGGTCAAGCAGGTCGAGGTCAACGTCGACTACATCCTGATGCTCGTCGAAGCGTGGCGGGCGACCCGCGGCGACGGGATCGACACTGAGGTGGAAGCCCGGGCCGCGATCACCCGCGCCATCGACTCCAGCCCCAGCCTGCGCAACAAGGGCGACCTGATCCTCGCCTTCGTCGACTCCGTGACCATCACGGGCGACACCCGCGAGGATTGGCGCGCCTTCGTCGCCGAGAAGCGCACCGAGGAGCTCGACTGGATCATCGCCGAGGAGAGCCTCAAGCCCGAGGCGACCCGGGAGTTCGTGGACCAAGCCTTCCGGGATGGAGCCATCCCAACCGCCGGCACCGCGATCACGCGGATCCTGCCGCCCGTCTCCCGGTTCGCCGCCGGCGGTGCGCACGCCACCAAGAAGCAGCGGGTGATCGATCGGTTGCTGGCCTTCTTCGACCGCTACTTCGGGTTGGCCTGATCCGGACCCCTCCTTGCTGATACACCATCTCGACACGCAAATGATCGAATCAACGCTGCTCCAGGCCATGGACCACTGTGGATGCGCTCTCTCTGGCGTGGCGCCGGTCGCTCAGGACTCACCTTGTGCGGTCAGCACGTCGGGAAGGGCGGTGTTGAGGAACAGCTTGTCCCGGCCGACCTTGACCGACTTCAGGGCGCCAGCCCGTTCCAGAGCATTCAGCCACGCAGTAGCTGTGGGTCGTGAGACCCGGCATGCGTCCACCACTTGGGCGATCCGGCTGTAGGGCTGGGCGAACAGGAGGGCTTGGAAGGCGGCATTGTCCATCCCGCGAGTGACGCCCCGGTACTGGGCAACGAACGTCGACCTGAGCTGCGAGATCGCGCGGATCTTGCCGCTCGTCGTCGCAGCAGCGATCCGCACCGTGTCGGCGATGTAGACGTGCCACTCCGCATTTGACAAGTTGGGGAGGTACTTCTTTACATGTTGAGCAGGAGCGGCAAGTTGTTTGACATGTTGGGCGCCGTGGCGAATCCATCCCGCAGGTCGTCAGTCCGACTCGGGAGCGTTGCCCCCGCGAGCCTGCAGGGGCGGGGTCCGAACGGCCACGAATCAGGGTGGATCTGGGCGGCATCTGCCGGCCGGTTGGTGTACGAGGCCAGTTCCGACCCGATTCGGAGAGCGGCAATGTGCTCTTGACCTGCGATGTTGTGCGCCCGGAGGGACTCGAACCCCCAACCGACCGGGTAGAAACCGGTTGCTCTATCCATTGAGCTACGGGCGCTCGCGCGCAGGCAGCCGGGCGCTGGAATGTGCGCCGATGGGGGCGCTCACCACGTGCGCGCAGGCCTCGAACCCTGCGGTCGTGAGTGTAGCGAGAGGTCACTCGCCGACTGCAATCGCCGATCACTCGGTGGCCGCACGAAACCAGCCGTGCCTGGGTTCGGATGTGAGCCCGGGAATCTCGGCCAATGCAGCCGGAGCCCGGGGAGGTAACGGTGACCGATGCACGTGGAGTCCGGCCTTGTCCCTGTGACCCCCGACCGACACAATGGCGCGGGTCCGGTGACCAGCGGAGATATGAGGCCTTCCATGACTCGCAAGAAGCCCCGCAGGATCGGGATCCTCACTGCCGGGGGTGACAGCCCCGGGCTCAACGCCGCGATCAGGGGCGTGGGCAAGAGTGCCATCGGGCACTACGGCATGGAGCTCGTGGGCTTCCGGGACGGAATCACCGGGTTGGTCGAGGACAGGCACGTCGTGCTGGACGGCGCGGCCCTGTCCGGCATCCTCACCACCGGCGGGACCGTCCTGGGCACCAGCAGGGACAAGGTCCACCGCATGCAGGTCGACGGCGAGACCCGCGACATGGTCCCCACCGTCGTCGAGAACTGCGCGAAGCTCGGCCTCGACGGCTTGATCGTGATCGGGGGCGGCGGCTCGGCCAAGAACGCCATGCGCCTGCAGAAGGCCGGGCTCAACGTCCTCACCCTGCCCAAGACGATCGACAACGACATTGCCGGCACGGACACCAGCTTCGGATTCGCAACCGCCACGGAGATCGCCACGGAGGCCATCGATCGCGTGCACAGCACCGCCCATAGCCACCACCGGATCATTCTCACCGAGGTGATGGGACATCGAGCCGGATGGCTCACCCTGGCTTCTGGCATCGCCGGGGGCGCCGATGTGATCCTCATCCCGGAGATCCCGTACTCGGTCGACAGCGTCGCCGAGACCATCAAGGCGCGGATGGCCCGCGGCAGCTCGTTCAGCGTGGTGGCCGTCGCCGAGGGTGCCCGCGACTCCGACGACACCGCCGACTACGAGGCTGCGCGGCTGCTGGTCAAGTCAGCGAAGTCCCCGGAGTCGGCCCGGGCGGCGAAGGCCCACCTCACCCATGTCGAGGACACCCAGCGCGAGCACACGTTCCGGCTGGCCCGTGACCTTGAGGCGGCGACGGGACTTGAGACGCGGGTCAGCATCCTCGGCTACGTCCAGCGCGGCGGGACCCCGTGCGCCGCGGACAGGCTCCTGGCCACCCGCCTGGGCGCTACGGCGGCCGACATGGTGGCCCGGGGTGAGTACGGCTTCATGGTGGCTGCCCGCGGTGAGGGCACGGCAGCGGTGCCGCTGGCAGAGGTGGCCGGCAAGGTCAAGCTTGTCCCGCCGGACCACGACTGGGTCGTTGCAGCGCGGAAGGTCGGCACCGGGTTGGGCGACTGACAACAGGGACCGCTCCGCCAGCGTCCGGGAGTCGATCGGCTCGACCGGGCATCCCGGGCCCCGGAACCGGCAGGATGGGCACAGCAAGAACCCGAACCAGGAGGCTGACGTGGAAGTAATCATCGTCCCCAAGCCCGAGGACGCCGCCCCGATCGTTGCCGACGCGTACGCCGCGTTGCTGGCAGCCAAGCCCAACGCCGTGCTCGGCCTGGCTACTGGCTCCACCCCGCTGCTGGTGTACAAGGAGTTGATCCGTCGGCATCGCGAGGAGGGGCTGAGTTTCGCGCAGGTGCAAGCGTTCAACCTCGACGAGTACGTCGGCCTGCCCGCCGGCCATCCAGAGCTCTACAAGACGTTCATCAAGCGCGAGTTCACCGATCAGGTCGACTTCGCCGAGGGCGCCGTGCACGGTCCCGATGGCCTGGCGGAGGACCTCTCGCAAGCTGGCCGCGACTACGACCAGTCCATCAGGGACGCCGGCGGCATCGACATCCAGATCCTCGGGATCGGCTCCGACGGCCACCTGGCCTTCAACATGCCCGGCTCGTCGCTGGTCTCGCGCACCCGCCTGAAGACGCTGACCTCCAAGACCCGCGAGGACAACGCGCGCTTCTTCGACGGCGACATCAGCCAGGTGCCCCGCCACTGCCTGACCCAGGGCCTCGGCACGATCATGGAGAGCCGGCATGCCCTCATGCTGGGCTTCGGCAAGGGCAAGGCCCAAGCCGTCGCCGAGGCAGTCGAGGGTGGGGTGTCGGCGCACTGGCCGGCCTCGATCCTGCAGATGCACCCGCACGCCACCGTCGTCGTCGACGAGGACGCCGCCGATCAGTTGGTGCTGAGCAAGTACTACATCAACACCTTCGAGGGCAAGCCGGACTGGCAGGGCATCTGACCGGGGCCCCGACCCGAGCGGGTCAGTCCTCGTCGAGCACCTTCGGCGTCTGTGCCCGGTGGAACCCGTCGAACGGCGGGTTCGGGCCGCTGCCCACCACCGGCCACATGCGCTTGGCGTTGGGCGCTGCGCCGTCCACCCGCAGGCATGCCCCGGAGACGAACGCGGCCGCCGGGGAGAGCAGGTACACGATCGCTGCCGAGACCTCGCTCTCGGTGCCGAACCGGTTGGCCGGCACGCTCTTGGGCAGACCCTTGATCAGTTCCTTCATCGCCAGCGGATAGTGGTCCATGCCGCTGGAGGCGATCCAGCCCGGGGCCACGGCGTTGACCCGGATCGGGGCCCACTCCAGCGACGCGGTCTCGGTGAGGTTCAGCATCCCCGCCCGTGCGGCGCCCGAGTGCCCCATCCCGGGCATGCCGTTCCACATGTCGGCGATCACGTTGACGATCGCGCCGCCGTGCGCGCGCATCATCGCCTGTGTGTAGCACTCGCGGGCCATCAGGAACCCGCCGGTCAGGTTGGTGCGCACCACCGCGTCCCAGCCCTTGGCGCTGATCGCGGCCAGCGGTGCGGGGAACTGCCCGCCGGCGTTGTTGACCAGGCCGTCGATGCGCCCGTGCTCGGCGAGCACGGCGGCCACAGTGGCCCTCACGGCCTCCTCGTCGCGGATGTCGCAGGCATGAACGCTGGTCTGACCGCCGCCACCCACGATGCCCCGGACCGCTGCCAGGTCCTCGGCGATCTCGGTGGCCACGGCGTCGAGCTTGTCCTGGTCGCGGCCCACCAGGGCGACGGTGGCCCCGAGCGCGGCGAGTTCGTGGGAGGTGCACCGGCCGATCCCGGATCCGGCACCTGTCACCACGACGACCTGGTCGCCGAACAGGCCGGGGCGGTAGATCGACTCGTAGCCCATGGGACGCTCCTGGCGCTGGTGGTGGGTGAGGGTGGGGAACTCAGGCTATCGCCGAGCGCCGCGATCGCACTGGCCGGTGATCTGCACAGCTGCTGCGGTGGTGGATCCGGGGCAGGGTTGCGACGATAGGCCCATGGCTGGCGACGAGGACATCGAGAAGCTGCTGCGCGAGATCGACGCGATGAACGCCGGGGGTCAGGTTCCGGCGCCGCAGCCGAACAGGGCGATCACCGGCAGTGGAGAGACGGGGGTCGCCGCCGCCGGTTCGGGCAAGGCGACTCCCGCGGGTCGGAGTGCGCGGATGACCTGGACCGGGGTGAGCACGCTCGGCGGCTTGGCCGCGGGCGGCTTCGTCGGCACGGTGCTGGCGTTCCTGCCCGCTATGAGCACGGTGTCCACCGCCGTGGGCGCGGCGATGGGGGCGGCCGCAGCCGGATTCGTCAGTGGGCCACCGGACTGGTTCAGTCGTCGCCGCTGACGGGTCTGTGCCGATCGCTGGCCCTCGGGGGAGGCTCAGCCCCGGGCCAGGTCCAACGCAGCGGGCAGCCACCCGCTGTCGATTCGCAACCCCTGCGCGGTGCGCACTGCCGCCAGCACCGCCTGCGCAGTCACCTCGGCGGCCATCATCGACAGCACCACAGCCAGCATGTCGGGTGGCACCAGGTCCTGATGGGCGGCCGGCACCGTCCCGGTCGCCGCGGCGAACAGCGTGTCCCCGTCCATCGGCGTGTGCACCGGGCGGATCGTTCGAGCCAGCCCGTCGTGGCCGACCTGGGCCAGCCGGGTCACCTGCGCCTTGGTCAGTCGGGCATCGGTGACCAGCGCCCCGATCGTGGTGCTGCCGCCGGGCTCGGGTCCGCTGCCGGGCGCTGCGGGAGGCTGGCCGCCCATCCCCAGCAACGCGCCCACGGCGCCCACCGCGATCAGGCTGTCCGGTGCCGTCCGAGCCCCCGCCAGCACATCGGAGGTGGCCGGGTCCACCACATCGCCGACCGCGTTGACCACCACGACGGCGGCCATCGTGAACCCATGCGCGCTGATGGTCGCGATCCCGACCCCGCCGCGCATCGCGCACGCTGGGCCCAGCAGCTTGCCGACACTCGCCCCGGCGCCGGCACCCACATTGCCCTGCGCCGCACTCCCGATCGCGACCGCCTCAGCACAGGCACGTGCCCCGCTGGCCCGGTCGGGTCGGATGCTCGGGTCGCCCACCGCCAGGTCGAAGATCACCGCTGCCGGCACGATCGGCACCCGGACCGCGCCGACCGCCACCCCGCGGCCCTGGCCCTCCAGCCAGTGCAGCACGCCGTCGGCAGCGGCCAGGCCATAGGCGCTGCCGCCCGCCAGCACGAGCGCGTCGGCGTGCTGGATCGTGTTGACCGGGTCGAGCAGGTCGGTCTCCCGGGTGCCCGGAGCCGCCCCGCGCACGTCCACCCCCGCCGTCGCACCCTCGGGCAGCAGCACCACGGTGACTCCGGTGGGACCGTCCTCGAGCGTGTCGTGGCCAACCAGGACGCCGGGGAGCACAGCGGTCTGGACCGGTGGAGTGGACATGGCGTCATCAAACACCTCCCGGGTCGCAGTGGCCACCGACCTAGACTGCCTCGGGACATCTTCGAGTCACCGAACGGAAGCTGACGATGGCCCTGCTGACCATGACCATGCCGAACCTGGCGCCTGCCCCGAGCCTGGTGATGGGGGCACTCGGCCCGCCGACGGCGGATCCGACCCCCGGCCCCACCGCCGATGCAGTGGCTGACGTCGTCGACCAGGTGACCGACGTCAACTTCTGGGTCTCCGATGTGGCACCCACCGCCATCCGGGTGGTGATCATCCTGATCCTCGCGGTGGTGATCCGCGTGATGCTGGTCAGGGCGGTGGACCGGGTCGTTGCCCGGCGGGTCCAGAAGCAACTGGAGGCGGCCGGTTCGGCGAGCCTGGGCAGCAGCACCGCCATCGAGGCTGAGCGTGGGGCCCAGCGCGCACACACACTCGGCTCGCTGTTCCACAACATCATCAGCATCGCGGTCTACACGGTGGCCGGCCTGCTGCTGCTGGCCCAGCTGGGCTTCAACCTCGGGCCGCTGATCGCCGGTGCGGGCATCATCGGCGTCGCGCTGGGCTTCGGCGCCCAGTCGCTGGTGGCCGACTTCCTGTCCGGGATCTTCATCCTGATGGAGGACCAGTACAGCGTCGGGGACATCGTCGACGTGGGCGATGCCACCGGCACCGTCGAGGAGGTGCAGCTGCGCGTGACCAAGATCCGCTCGGTGGATGGTGTGCTCTGGTTCGTGCGCAACGGGGAGATCCTGCGCGTGGGCAACCAGAGTCAGGACTGGTCGCGAACCGTGCTGGATGTCGGGATCGCCTACGGCGCCGACGTGGGCCTGGCCAAGGAGATCATGGAGCGCATCGGCATCGAGTTCGACACCGATCCCGAGTTCGGCGACATGGTCCTCGAAACGCCGGAGGTGTGGGGTGTCGAGAGCCTGTCGGCCGACAGTGTCGTGATCCGGATGGTCGTCAAGACCAAGCCCGGCCAGCAGTGGGCCGCGGCCCGGGAGCTGCGTGAGCGGATCAAGGCTGCGTTCGACGCCAACGGCGTCGACATCCCGTTCCCGCAGCGCACGGTGTGGTTGCGCACCGACGACGGTGCCGGTCGGGACTCGGCCCGGGCTGCGCAGCAGTGACCGCGACCCTAGGCTCGCCATCGTGACCGATGACCCGAGCCTGAACTCCGGCCCTGCCCCGCACGCCGTCCTGGTCGGGGTGGGCCCCGGGATGGGTGCCAGCCTCGCTCGCACGTTCGCCGCAGCCGGCTACGACCTGACCCTCGTGGCGCGCACCACGGCCAGCCTCGCCCCCGTGGCTGCTGCCGTCCGAGCGGCAGGTCGCACCGCCCGCGAGGAACTGCTCGACGTGGGCGACCTGGCCTCCCTGTCCGCGGCGGTGCGCCGCGCCGACGGTTGGCGGCCGATCTCGCTGCTGCACCACAACGCGTCGATGGATGCCGGAGGACTGCTCGATGCCGACATCGCGACGCTACGCGCCAGCGTGGACGTCAACGCGCTGGCCGCAGTCGTCGCCGCTCAGGCGGCACTGCCCGGGCTGGTGGCCACGGGCGGGCGGGTCACCTGGACCGGCGGTGGCATCGCGCTGAGCCCACGTGGCGAGTACGGGGTCCTGTCCCTGGGCAAGGCGGCGCTGCGCGCTGCCGGCCTGGCGCTGGCGCAGGAGCTGGCCGGGCACGGCATCGAACTGCGCATGCTCACGGTCAACGGGTTCATCCGAGCCGGTGGGCGCTTCGACCCCGACCGGATCGCCGACGCGTTCTGGGCGTTCGTGAACGACCCCGAAGCCGACGTGGAACGCATCTACGACGGGCGGTCCTGACCGTGTCGCAGGCACCCCTGCGTGAGGCGCCCGGTCACTTCCTGCGTGGCATGGCCATGGGCAGTGCCGACATCGTGCCCGGCGTCTCCGGGGGCACCGTCGCGCTCGTCCTGGCGATCTACCACCGGCTGGTCACCGCGATCCGCACTGGCTCGTCGGCACTGGGCAGATTCCTGCGCCTGGACCTGCGCGGGGGCGTGGTCAAGCTCGGCGAGGTCGACTGGGTGCTGCTCGTCCCGCTCCTTCTGGGCGTCCTCTCCGCTGTCCTCCTGCTGGCCGGCACCATCGAGCACCTGCTTGAGGCATACCCCGTGCAGATGTCCGGGCTGTTCCTGGGCCTGGTCGCCGGGTCCACGGTGGTGGCCACCGGTCTGCTGACCCGCCGGGACACCCGCGAGTGGGTGATCATCGCGACGGCCGGGGCTGCGTTCTTCGTGGCCCTCGGCTTCATGGGCGGGGGCTCGGAGGACACCGCCGGTGCCCAGCCCTCGCTGTGGCAGTTCTTCTTCGCCGGCGCGATCGCGATCTGCGCGATGATCCTGCCCGGGGTGAGCGGATCCTTCCTGCTGGTCACCTTCGGGATGTACGCCCCGGTGCTCGCGGCGGTCAACGCCCGCGACCTCGAGGTCATCGCGGTCTTCGGTCTCGGCTGCATCACGGGCCTGGCCCTGTTCAGCCAGTTGCTGCACTGGGCGCTCACGGAGCACTACGACTCCGTCATGGCCGTCCTGATCGGGCTCATGCTCGGCTCGACCCGGGTGCTGTGGCCGTGGCCCGACGGGGCCGACAGCGTCGCACTGGGCCGACCGGATGAGGCCGTGGCGGCGACCGTGGCGATCGGGCTGTTCGGCTTGGTCCTGGTCCTCGTGATCGACCGGATCGCGCATCGGGTGGAGCACCGCACCAGTCGTGACGAGGCGGCGGAGCTGCACGCTGGTTGACGGCCGCCCCGCGCGAGTACCGTTGTTGCCAGCCCCGGACGACGGGTCGGAGCGGCTCGGGCGGGCGGGCGTCGAGGAGGAGTCATGGACGGGTTGCGTAGGCGGACCACAGCAGCAACAGCGGCGGTGTTGCTGGCCATCAGCGGCGTCGGGCTGGCCGGGTGCAGCGGCGACGGGGACACGACCATCGTGACCGACGACGGCACCGTCACCCTCAATCAGGACGACGAGAAGATCGACATCACGACCAGCGAGGGCTCGATGACCATCAACGGTGAGTCCGACGGTGAACTGCCCGCCGGCTGGCCGGCCGAGGTCCCGGTCCCCTCGGGCGGCAGCGTGGAGACCGGCATGGTGATGTCCGGGACCGAGGAGCAGGGCTGGAGTGCGACGCTGTCCTACCCCGACTCGAGCACGGACGACGTGTCCGCCGAGCTGGATTCGCTGTTCACCGGGCAGGGGTTCGAGTCCACCACCAAGATCGAAACCTCGGACGGCACCCTGAACGCCTACACCGGCGACGGCTTCGCGATCACGGCGATGGTCAGTGACGAGGGCGGCACGACGATGCTCGTGATGTCGGTGGCCGTCACGGATTGACAGTCGTGACGTGTTGACGGTCGGTACGGGCTGGCGGCCGTGGCCTGTGGGTGGCCGTGACTGGTCCATCGCCCCGGCTCCGCCGGATCGCCGGGCCAATCCGGGAATGAACGACTGGTGAACGACGGATGGCCAGCCGATGACCGTTCATCGGGTAATGGCATCGGTCGTGGGGCTACCCTGCGACGGTCATGGCAGCCCGGGCACAGAAGGCGCAGTTCCTTCGGGAGCAGCCGCGAGAGTGGTTGCCCGCCCGTCGGTGGATGCCCACGTACCAGCGCCGGTGGTTCAAGGGCGACCTGATCGCGGGGTCGGTCGTCGCCGCCCTGGCCATCCCGCAGGCCCTGGGCTACGCGACGATCGCCGGGCTGCCGGTCCAGATCGGGCTCTACTCCCTGCCGACGGCGCTGATCTGCTACGCGCTGCTGGGCACCTCCCGGTTGCTGATCGTCGGACCGGTCTCCACGGTGGCTGTGCTCACCGGCTCACTGATCCGCGAGTTCACCCACGACACCCCCGAGCAGGCGATCGCCGTCGGCGCCGGGATGGCGGTGGCCGCCGGGCTGCTGCTGATGATGGCCAGTGTGCTGAAGATCGGCTGGCTGGCGGAGTTCCTGTCCAAACCGATCGTCACTGGTTTCGTGCTGGGCCTGAGCATCCTGGTGATCATCGGTGAGTTGCCCAACATCCTGGGCATCCCGGTGCCACCGGGATCGGTGCGGGGACGGATCCAGGACCTGGCCACCGGGCTGGGTGAGAGCCAGCCACTGACGCTACTGGTCGGGACACTGGCGCTCGGGCTGTTGTTCGGTGGAACTCGGTACGCGCCGAAGGTGCCGTGGTCGCTGGTCGTGCTCATGTTGGGCCTGGGCCTGTCGAACCTGCTGGACCTGGCCGCTCGCGGGGTGGCCGTGGTGGGGACGGTGCCGCAGGGCCTGCCCACCCCAGCGATCCCCGATGTTCCGATCAGCGAACTGGGCTCCCTGTTCGTGGCGGGGGCAGCGATCGCCTTCGTGGGCCTGGCTGAGGGACTCAGCGCTGCGCGACTGTTCGCGACCAAGAGCGGCGGGCGGATCGACGCCAACCAGGAACTGTTGGCCGTCGGCGCCGGCAACCTCACCTCGGGCCTGGTCGGTGGCTTCGGTGTGGCCGGCAGCCTGTCCAAGTCGGCAGCGGCCGACCGGGCCAACGGGCGCACACAGGTGGCTGGCCTGACCACGGCGGCGCTGGCCCTGGCCACCATCGTGGTGCTCGCCCCGGCCCTGTCCGCCCTGCCCAAGGCGGTGCTCTCGGCGATCGTGATCCATGCGGTCTGGGGCCTGATGGACATCGCGGCGATGCGCCGATATGCCTACCTGCGCCGCAACGACATCGTGGCCGCCAGCGCAGCAGCGATCGGCGTGCTGTGGCTCGGCCCGCTCAACGGCCTCCTGCTGGCGATCGGGCTGTCGGTCTTCGGGTTGGTCTATCGATCCAGCCGGGTCGACGTGGAGGTCATGGGACGCGTGCCCGGGGAGAAGGCGGCATGGGGGGGCATGCGCAACCATCCCGAGCGCCGGCAGAGCGACGGGATCCTGGTCCTGCGCGTCGACGTGCCGCTGTTCTGGGTCAATGCGTCTTCGGTCAAGGATGCAGTGCTGGCCCGGGTGGACGGGGCCGCGGACTTCTCCGACGAGCCGATCGTGGCGGTCGTCCTGGACATCGAGGGCACCAACCAGATCGACACGACGACCGTGGACATGCTCGACGCGCTGCTCGCGGAACTGCGCACCAGGTGCATCGACCTGTACCTGGTGCGGGTCATGTACCCGGTGCGGATCATCCTGCGGCACGCCGGATTCGTGGCCAAGATCGGTGAGGACCACATGTGGCACTCGATCAGTCAGGGCGTGCGCGAGGCGCGCATTCACTATGGGCTGAAGGGAGGCGTCGTGGACGCTGTCGGCGGGTACGACACCGCTGCCGAGGAGCATGAAGAGCGGATCGTGCCGCGGTACTTCGAGGACTCTGAGGACCCTGAGGCCTCTGACGGCGAGGAGGGCGAGCCGGAACCGGGGCCGGAGCAAGCGCCGGACCCGGAACCGGAACCGGGGCTGGAGTCGGGCCTGGGGTCGGGACCCACCTGACTCGGCGGCAGCCCGTGGCGCGCCTTGATCGGCCGCACCCATCGAGCGCCGTACCCCAGGAGTGCCGCCGTGGCGACCGCAACTCCAGTGCCGGTCACGTGCCCGATCAGGAACTGGTGGCAAGCGCCTGCTGCCCGAGGGCGATGCATCCGGCCGCCCCGGCCCGGTTGCCCAGGCCCGGAGCGACGATGTACTCGTCGATCCGTTCCAGGATCTCGGGAGCCTGGACATAGTTGTTCAGCCGCGCCAGCGTCTGGGTCCGGATCCTCGGGAACAGGTGCAGCTGCTCCATCACCCCGCCGCCGAGGATGATCCGCTGCGGGGAGTAGGCGCAGATCATCGTCTGGCAGGCCAGCGCGAGGTAGTGCGCCTCCAGGTCCCAGGCCGGGTGATCGGGGGCCAGTTCGGTGGCCGGCAACTGCCAGCGTGCTCCGATCGCCGGACCGGAGGCCAGCCCCTCGAGGCAGTCGCCGTGGAACGGGCAGACGCCGGCGAACGGGTCACTGCCCGGGTCGCGGGGTATTGCCATGTGGCCCACCTCGGGGTGGATCATCCCGTGCAGGAGCCGGCCCTCGATCAGCACCCCACCGCCGATGCCGGTGCCGACCGTCAGGTAGACCAGCGTGTCCACGTCCTGCGCGGCACCCCAGAGGTGCTCGCCCAGGGCAGCGCCGTTCACGTCGGTGTCGAACCCGATCGGGATGCCGAACGCGGCCCGCAGCGGACCAACGACGTCGGTGTCCGACCAACCGGGCTTGGGGGTCTTGGTCACCCAGCCATACGTGGGGGAGTCGGGGTTCGGGTCACACGGGCCGAACGTGCCGTACCCGATTGCCGCCAACTTCTCGCCGTGCGTGTCCTGCCAGGTCCTGAAGTAGTCGATCACCTGGGGCAGGCACTGCCCTGGAGCGGTGGTCGGGAACCGGACCTCGTCGCGGATGTCGTCGGGGCCGGTGCCCACGGCGCAGACCATCTTGGTGCCACCGGCCTCCACCGATCCGATGAGCTGGGTCATGGCCTGCTCCCGGCCGCGTCGATCGACGGCCCGATCCGCCCGGCGTGCATCCCGCCCGGACCGGTGCGCCACGCGCCGACGGCCAGCACCGCCAATGCGCACCCGACGCACGCGACCGCGACGAACGACCCGACCGATCCGACGCTCAGGACCGACCCGACCGACCCGACCGACCCGAGCGACCCGACCGATCCGACGCTCAGCGCGGAGCCCACCGATCCGATGCTCAGGACCGACCCGACCGACCTGATGCTCAACGCCGATCCCACGGACCCGATGCTCAGCACGGACCTGTGGCTGCGGATGGACTTGATCGAATGCGCGGAACCGCGGCAGGGGTCGCTGGAATGCATGGCCATGCCCAGATCCTCGCATCGCAGCGGTCGGGAAGGCGCGGCCCGCGGGCTACGCTGGCCGGATGCAGTGGCTGGCCCGCGGTGAGTCCCAGGTGCCCGACGGTCAGGCGTGGCTGACCGCGAAGGAGTCCGCGCGGGCGGGGTCGATGCGCTTCACCAAGCGGCGCACCGAGTACCTGTTGCGTCGCTACGCGGGGAAGTCCGCGGTCGCTGCTGCCATCGGCCTGCCCGGCGACCCTGCGACCCTGGGCCGGGTCGGGGTGCTCAACCGACGGACCGGGGCGCCCTACGTGCAGGTCGACGGTTCGGACCTTGGCCTGGACATCTCGCTGACCGACCGGGCGGGCTGGGCGGTCTGCCTGGTTGGCCCGGACCTCGGAGCGGTCGGCTGCGACCTGGAGATCGTGGAGCCGCGCAGCGCGGGATTCGTGCGGGACTTCCTCACCCCGGCCGAGCAGGCCGTGGTTGCTGCCTGGCCGGGGCCGGACGGCTGGGATTCAGCGGCCAACCTGATCTGGTCGGCCAAGGAGAGTGCCCTGAAGGTGCTGCGCACCGGCCTGCGCGCGGACACGCGGACGGTGGAGGTGGACCTGGGCGGTGGCGCCGGCTCAGCCGGTGACCCGGGCGGCGGTGACCCGGCCGGCCCGATGCAATCCGGGGCCTGGCACGCACTTGCCGTTCACGCGGGAGCGGGCCGACGCTTCCCGGGCTTCTGGCGCCGCGACGGGGTGTTCCTGCTGACGGTGGTGTCCGCCGGACTTGCCGAGCCTCCCGTGGTCCTGCCCGGGTCCGCGGACCTGGCCGCAGCCGCCCCGATCCACTCCTGGGTGGCCAGGCCGCTGGCCGACTGACCTCGCACTCGGTCCCCGGGGGTGGCACCCGTCAAGGACCTTGCGCCCCCAGCGGTCGGAAGGACGCCGCGATGGGCCGGGAACAGACGCCCATCCGGACTGGCGAACAGGCCTGTTTCGACCACGCGGGGTGCATGGTTCGGCCCCACGAGTCCCGTCACTGCGAACTGGCGGAGCCCTCCTTGGCCATGCCGCGCTCCAGGGCGTCGATCACGTACGGGCGCAGCTCTTCGGCGGGGATGATCCGATCCACCGAGCCCGTTGCCAGAGCGCGCTCGATCGTGTGCACCGCATCGAACTCCGATGCAGCCTCACCGAGCTTCTCCGAGCGGACCTGGTCGACGATCTCGGCCAGCCGTGCCCTGCGCTCCGTGGCCAGCGCCCCGGTGGTACCGGCCAGCAGCTTTCGCGCCGCCTGCACCCGGGGGTCCTTCTCCACGCGGCCACGCACCTCGCGAGCGAACACGGTCGCCGCGGCGGGGGCGCCACCGATGACCGAGGCGTACGATCCCTCGACTGCGACGACCTCCATCTGCGGGTTCAACGCCTTGGAGAACACCACGAACGCACCACCGTGGTAGCGCGAGATCACCACGAAGACGATCGGGCCCCGGAAGTTGGTCACCGCCCGGCCGATCTCCGCGCCGTACTCCAACTGCCAGTGCCGCATGGACTCCGGTGAGCCGTCGAAGCCCGAGAGGTTGGCCAGCACCACCAGCGGGCGGTTGCCACTGGCTGCGTTCACCGCCCGGGCGGTCTTGCGGGAGGCCTGCGGGAACAGGGTGCCCGAGGTCCACGAGGGTGGGCCGTCGGCGGGCACGAAGCCGCGCCGCCGGATCGGCCGGGACTCCAGGCCCAGCATGCTCACGCTGATCCCGCCGACCCGGGTGTCCCAGACCACCGAGTTCTCACCGCCGCGCCAGCGCTCCCAGCGCTCCAGAGGTTCGTTGTCCTGGTCGCTGACCGCGCGCATCACCGAGCGGACGTCGAAGGGCTTCTTGCGCTCCGGGTTGCGCTCAGCGGAGAACACATCGCCGACGACGGTGAAGTCGCAGTCAGGAACGGCCGCGTGCGGGAACGGTCGGACGTCGCGGCTGGCCGGGTCCGAGGTCACCACCCGCCGGGGGAACCGCTCGCCGGGTACGACGTAGGTGTGCTCGTAGTGGCGCAGCAGCAGTTGGCAGGCCTCCACCAGCGACGGCGCCCAGTACTGCGCCTGGCCGTTGGGTCCCATGACCCGCTCGAAGCCACCGATGCCGAAGTTGTCGTCGGCCGAGACCCCGCCGGAGAAGTCCAGCGCCTGCTTGCCGGTCAGCACCATCGCGCTGGTCGGGGTCATGATCAGGATGCCCTTGGTGTGCAGCAGCATCGTCGCCTCGGCGTTCCAGTACGGCTGACCGCCGACGTTGATGCCGGTCACGACGATGTTGATCTCGCCGCCGCCCTGGGTGAACTCGATGATCCGGCGCAGGGTCAGTGCGATCCAGTCCATGTTCTCGGTGCCGGACTCCATGGAGATCAGCGCCCCGGACGAGACCGCGAACCATTCGACGGGGACCTGCATCCGGGCAGCCAGTTCGAGGGTCGCGTTGACGATCCGGCACTCCGGCTCGGCGAGGTTGCCCAGCCCTCGGGTCGGGTCCGAGAGCATCGCCACCCGGGTCATCCCCTCGGGGTAGGTAGGGGTGTAGGTGGTCAGCAGGCCGACGACGATGTTCGCGGTGTTCAGCCCCGGCTCACGCTCGACGGGCACGAGGTGCTCGCCGGACTCGTCGAGGTCGTGCTCCACGAAGTGCGCGGGCAGGAACTTGCCCACGGTCCCCGCCTGGGGGGCGAACATGCGCAGGATCTCGAACGGGTAGGGCACGCCGAAACGTTGCGCCGTCAGCACCTTCTGCCGGTAGCTGGTCAGCGGACGGACCGGGTCGTCGCGGGCGGGTTCCTCGGTGATCGTGACCGCCCGGGTGGTGATGCCGTCCACGTTGAGCACCGCGGGACGCAGCGAACCGTCGGGTTCGGGCATGAGGGTGCGCAGTACTACCAGTTCCAGCCCGGCGCCCCCAGCCAACGGGATCATGAGGTCAGCCAGGTCGGCCCAGTGCTCCGGCGGGACCGTCCACGGCGGGCGGATGAACAGGGTGATCCGGTTGGCCTGCGGCCGGCCACGCTCGGGGAACGTGGCCCGGGCCCGGCGCATCGCGATGATGGCCTGCAGGCCCATCCGCTCCAGCGTCGGGTAGTTGTGCAGGCCGGCGCGCCCGGCGGGCGCGACCGTCATGTCGCGGACTTCGGCCATTGCGAACAGTCGGTGGTCCTTGGGGTTGTCGCGCGCCACTCCGTGGAACAGGTAGACGTCCTCCATCGAGGGCAACCGGGTCAGCTCGAAGTGCTCGAGTCGCCAGAGTTCGAGGCGCTTGGCCAGCATCGGGTGCAGGTTGCGGTAGAACCGATCTTCGGCGAGCGCGCCCTGCGCGTCGGGACGGTAGGTGAAGTACTGGGTGCGCAGCTCGGGGTCGATGTCGCCTGCCAGGCTGGACACGGTCACGTCCATGCGCCACAGCCGTCGCCCGAGATCCCAGGTGGACAGTTGTTCCAGGACCGTCTCGGACAGGTCGTCACCGTTGGGCTGGGGCTCGTCGCGCCAGCACATCAGGTCAACGACGGGCTGGCGCGCTGGATCCACCCCGCCCAGGTACCTCGCCACCGCGCTGCCCACCCGGGCCAGCTCCCCGAAGGGCGTGAACGCGAGCACCACGTGGATCGATCGGCCCTCGAAGTCGTAATCGGCATGGCAGAACAGCACTCCGTCGACCTCGGTGACGCCGACATCGCGCAGCGTGCGGATCCGGTACCAGCGTCGGGCCCGGATCTCCAGCAGGGCGGCCTGCAGGTCGCGGTCCCCGGTGGCCAGACGGCGGCGCAGGATCGCCGCACGCATCGGCTGCGGGGCGTCGACGAGGGCCTTGATCCGGTCGGCACGCTCGGGGCGGTTCGGGTCCTCGACCAGGGCGTCGAGGTGGGCGGTCATCCGCGCCTGGAGCAGCGCACGCCCGGCCTCCACGACCGGCTCGTCGATGAACTGGAAGCGGGCGTCGCGGGACAGGTCGGCGATGGTCTCGAGGCTGCCCTGGGTCGCGGCCGTGAGCCGGTCATAGCGGTTGCCGGCCGAGCTGTCGACGAAGGGCAGGATGCGCTCGCGGTAGCGCAGTCGGCGCTCGAGGATGCCGCT
Organism: uncultured Actinomycetes bacterium; assembly: GCA_963781015.1. GTDB lineage: Bacteria > Actinomycetota > Actinomycetes > S36-B12 > CAIYMF01 > Prado023. Next base: position 68,975 of record CAWAEB010000015.1, read on the forward strand.
GACGACGCGCGCGACCTGGAGGCGGCGGGCCTGCGAGCCGAACAGCAGCACGACCGCCTGCTCGAGCTCGGGGCTGCGGTGCAGGTCGGTCACCCCGTAGCGGGCCAGCACGCGACGCAGCCGGCTGCGGATCTGGCCGGGCAGCGCGATACGATCGGGGTCGAGCCACTGGAGGTAGCCCAGCAGGTACTCGCGTGACGTGGTGATGCCCAGGTCCGCCTGGCCGGCGTCCTCCCGCTCGGAGGCCCAGAGCAGCCCGAGGTCGGTGAACAGGTCCAGGAACGCGTCCTCCGCAGCCAGCAGCGCGGTGTCCCCGGCGCTGGCCCGGTTGGCGAACGAGCGCTGCTCGGCCAGCAGTGCCTTGACCGACGCGGGATCGAGTTCGTAGCCCAGCAGGTAGCCGCTCAGTGCGTCGTAGACCCGCTCGAACGGGGGTCGGCCCGAGGTGTCGGCCAGCGCCATCCCGGCGAAGCCCACGCGCGCGCCGTCGGCAGGTGCGTGCACCGCGGCGGCCTCGCCCGGGGACTGCGGGCGGATCGAGACCAGGGGAGCGCCGGCGTCGACCTGGGCGTTGGGCAACACCTCGACCGAGGTCACGGTGCCGGCGAACGGGGCCCGCAGGATGGACTCCATCTTCATCGCCTCGACGACCACCATGGGATCACCGAGGGCCACTTCCTGGCCCGGTCCGACGGCCACGGAGACGATCAGCGCCGGCCACTGGGCGCGCACGGGGATGCCCTCGTCGCGGTCCACCCGGTGGGCCACTCCGTCGATCTCCAGCAGGCAGCCGGTGCCGTGCGAGGAGATCACGACGTCGTGCGCGCGGCCTGCTGCGGTGACCTGCCACTCGTGGTCGCCCCGGCGATCGATGGCCACCTCGGCCACCGCGTCGCCGGTGTCGATTCGGTAGGTCTGCGGACCGGTCTGGAACACGTGCAGCGCGTACTGCTGGCCCAGGTAGGTCAGGGTTGTGGGCACCCCGCTGGCAGCGACCGGCTCCGGGCGGCCCCGGGCGGCGCGGGCGTGGAAGGCCGCACGCTGGATGTCGCGTTGGGCGTCACTGGCACGCACGGCCGAGATCAGGACCGCCAGCGGGTCGGCGGCGGGCGGGGTGTGCGTGCCGGCCGTGCGACCGGCCCGCTGGTCGGCGACCGCCGCGATCAGGGCGCTGCGGTTGGTGGCCGCACCCTCGACGACGGCAGCGCTCTGGGTCAGTGCATGCTGGAGCCGGGCAAGGGCGGTGGCTCGGTCACGGCCATGGGCCAGCAGGCGCAGCACGGTGCCGGAACCGACCGCCGTGCCCAGCGTTGCCTGGGCCACCACCCGCAGTCCGGGTCCGGTGGGGGTGCGCAGGTGGCGCAGCGGGGCGTCGGGGTCCGCGCCCTTGGCGCGCAGGCGGGCCTCGACGGCGTGGCCGGTGGGCGGCGGTGCGGTCGCATCGCCCGGGTCGGACACCGGGGCTCCACTGTCGGCGAGGTCGATACCGAGCAGCTCCTCGGCCAGCGCCCAGCCGTCGAGCGGGGCCGCGTCCTCGGCGGGCGTGGCCTGGATCGGCTCCCCCTCCGGGGAGACAGCCAGTGCGACGTCGTGACGGCCCGGACCCCGGTCGGTCGTGGTGCTCGTGGCGAGTCCCACGGCCAGGTCCGCGGCACGTCCGGCGACGGGGCCGGCCAGTGCGGGAGCCTCGACGAGGCTGGCTGAGGCGACCGATCCCTTCACCGGCAGAGCGGTCACGGCCGGCAGCGCCCACGCATGGCCCTGGGCATCGACCAGGACCGGGACCTCGATCGTCGCGCTCGGCGGGCCGGCAGCGGGCACGTCGGACATCGCTGCGTCGGTGTCCGACGGATCTGACGGCCCGTTCGCGACGTCGTCGGCCGGGTCAGCCGGGACGACGCCCCGCTGGGAGCCCTGCTCGGCTGCCTGCTCGGGTGCCTTCTTCGGGGTGCTGCGTCGGGTGCCGGCCATGGGGTCAGCCTGCCATCACTGCTGCGATCGGGGCCTGCACATCGTCGGCCAGTGGCTGCGGGAGGGCCACCGTCCGGTAGCCCTCGAGACGGACCGCGACAGTCCCGTCCGGTCTGGTCACCACGCAGTCGAACCCGTCCTCAGAGGCCTGAGCGGCCGCCACGAGCGGACCGTCGGCGGCCTCGCCTGCCGACCCGAGCACGGTGACCCGGGTGACATGCGTGGGCAGCGCCAGCCGACCCTCGCGCCCGGCCTCCCAGAGGCCCGCTGCCTGGAAGCAGAGCTCGATCAGTCGCGGTGCTGCCTGTGTGTCGGCGTCCCCGGTGTGGTTCGCCGGCAGGCCGCCGGCGAGCTGGGCGGCCGACCGGTCCCCGTCGCGCCAGGCGGACTCCACGACCTGGTAGGCCGGACCGTGGAAGTACATCCGGTATACGTCGTCGGCGCTGACCTGCGCATCGGACCTGGTGGGCTGGTCCTCGTGCTGCGGATCGGGTGCCGCCTGGGTCAGCCGGACCCGACCGGTGAAGTGGGTCGTGCGCGTCGGGGTGTCGGACCCGGGCAGTTGGCGCTCGGCCTCGATGCGGCACTCGGCCACGAGGTCAGCACCGTCCGGGTGCAGCAGGGCGACGATCTCGATGCTGCGCGGCTCGTCGCGGTAGAACTTCAGCGGGGCGTGGAAGTCCACATCCTCCACCGAGGCCAGCGCCCACCCGGGCGCCAGCAGCCGGGCCGTCTCGACCATGCCCTCGATGCCCATCACCCCGGGCAGCAGGGCTGTCACCCGGTCGCCGCGGTGGTCATCGAGGAAGGGCTGCTCCTTCGGGTCCAGCGTGGTGCGCACGATCAGGCCGTCGTGGACTGAGGCGCCCGCGACCTCGCCGACCATCGGGCCGGCCTGTGCGGCCGCGTCAGCGAACGCGTTGGGGTCGATCCCGCCGGCCTCGGCGAACTCGGTGGCCATCATGCCCAGCGTGCCGGCGACCACCACCTCACCCTGGTTCGGGCCACTGGTCAACTCGCGGCGGATCCAGGCGATCCCGGCCTCCGGTGGCAGCATCTGCACGCCAGCGGCGGCCATGATCTTCGGGATCGAGCCACGGGTGGCCATCCCGATCCCGCCCCAGGCGGTCCAGTCCAGGGCGATGCCCCGGGTGCCCGGACGGGTCCGGCGCATCCCACTGGCGATGGCGCACAGCAGGTTGTTGGCGGCCGAGTAGTCGGTCTGCCCGGCGTTGCCGAACCGGCCGGCCACCGAGCTGAAGGCCACCGTCGCCCCGATCGGCAGGTCGCCGGCGGCCTTGAGCAGGTTGAACCAGCCGTCGGCCTTGACGCCGAAGACGAGCTCGAACTCCGCCCGGTCCTTCTTGGCCAAGCCCTTGCTGATCTCCAGTCCGGCGGCGTGCAGCAGCACGTCGATGCGCCCATGCGCCTCGCGGATCTGGTCCACGATCGCGGCAACGGCATCACCGTCGCGCAGGTCGACGCTGTGGTAGTGCGCAGTCCCGCCGGCTGCAGTCACGGCGTTGATCGCCGAGAGTGCTGAGGCCAGCCGCTCGAACCGGGCCAGCTCGCGCTCGATGAGTACCGGAGTCGGCTTGTCACCTCGGGCGGTGATCTGCTCGGCGATCCGGGGCTTGAGGGCGTCCGGGTCGCTGAGGTAGGCCTGCAGATCAGGATCGGCCGGGTCGGGCGTGCCGGCCAGGTCGAGCAGGTGGAACGTGCCGCCGGACGCGGTGGCGAGGTCGGCGGTGATCGCCGAGACGATGCTGCCCGCGGCACCGGTGATCAGGAACACCGAGTCGCTGCCCAGCTCCATCGCGCCGGGTTCGGGGGTGTCGACCGCGGCGAAGGGCGCGACCATCAGGCCCACACCCCAGCGCTGGCCGTCGACATGCCCGATCTCCACGCAGCCGGGGTCGCCCAGCGTCTCGTCGATCAGTGTGTCGGCCAGGGCGCTGGTCTTGCGGCTGGCAGGGAAGTCCACGGCCTTGACCAGGACGTCGGCGCGCTCCTTCTTGTAGGACTTCGCGAAGCCGACGACAGCGGCGCCCAGGGGGGACGTCGCACCTGCGGCGTCGTGACCGTGGAAGCCGCCGAGGCGGCTGCCGACGACCAGGAACGGCTCGGCGCCGATCACCTGGTGGTACAGGGCGTGCAGGGCCACGACCCGACGGCGCAGTGCCTCGCGCCACTCGTCGAGGTCCATGTCGGCCAGCGCACCCTCGTCGTCGAGGGAGGCCAGCCAGTAGACGCCGGTCAGGGGGGCCTCGGCGCTGAACGCCTCGACCTGGGCCAGCAGGTCGTCGGTGCCGGTGGCGGGCTCGACGGCGAGCACCTCGGCGCCGCGCTTGGTCAGCTTCTTGACCAGCGCCGCGCCGACGCCGCCCTCATCGAGGACGACCAGGATGCGTGCGCCAGCACCGAGCTCAACGTTGGTCGTCACGCAGGCCGCGAGGGCCGGGCGCAGTGCCGGGATCGGGACGCGCCGGGGCAGGGCGTCGACGGCCGCGAAGTCGCCGACGAACTTCGGGGCGCTCGCTGCCGGGACCTGTGCTGCCTGCGGCGCCGCGGGTCCAGCGGCGTCGGTTGCGGTGCCCCCGGCGGTGGTGGGTTGGATGCCGGTCTTGTCGCGGACCCAGCCGATGACGTGGGTGAGGGTGGGGAAGTCGCGGAGTTGGAGGTTGTCGTCGCGTTCGACGTTGAACCGGTCGCGGACGGCGGCGAAGACTTCGGCCTGCTTGACGGTGTCGACGCCGAGGTCGGCTTCGAGGTCGAGGTCGAGGTCGAGCAGTTCCGGCGGGTAGCCGGTCATCTCGGCCACGATCCCGACGACGGCGTCGGTGACCTCGTCAGGTGCGGGTGCGGTGTCAGCGGCGGGGGTGGCGACGGGTGCGGCGGCCGGGGCCGGGGCTGGTGCTGCTGCTGTTGGGGCGGCGGTGGCTGGATGCCGGTCTTGTCGCGGACCCAGCCGATGACGTGGGTCAGGGTGGGGAAGTCGCGCAGTTGGAGGTTCTCGTCTCGTTCGACGTTGAACCGGTCGCGGACGGCGGCGAAGACTTCGGCCTGCTTGACGGTGTCGACGCCGAGGTCGGCTTCGAGGTCGAGGTCGAGGTCGAGCAGCTCCGGCGGGTAGCCGGTCATCTCGGCCACGATCCCGACGACGGCGTCGGTGACCTCGTCAGGTGCGGGTGCGGTGTCAGCGGCGGGGGTGGCGACGGGTGCCGCGGCCGGGGCCGGGGCTGGTGCTGCTGCTGTTGGGGCGGCGGTTGGCTGGATGCCGGTCTTGTCGCGGACCCAGCCGATGACGTGGGTCAGGGTGGGGAAGTCGCGCAGTTGGAGGTTCTCGTCTCGTTCGACGTTGAACCGGTCGCGGACGGCGGCGAAGACTTCGGCCTGCTTGACGGTGTCGACGCCGAGGTCGGCTTCGAGGTCGAGGTCGAGGTCGAGCAGCTCCGGCGGGTAGCCGGTCATCTCGGCCACGATCCCGACGACGGCGTCGGTGACCTCGTCAGGTGCGGGTGCGGTGTCAGCGGCGGGGGTGGCGACGGGTGCCGCGGCCGGGGCCGGGGTTGGTGCTGCTGCTGTTGGGGCGGCGGTTGGCTGGATGCCGGTCTTGTCGCGGACCCAGCCGATGACGTGGGTCAGGGTGGGGAAGTCGCGCAGGGCGACGTTGTCGTCGCGCTCGACTCCGAAGCGGTCCCGGACGGCGGCGAACACCTCGGCCTGCTTGACGGTGTCCACGCCCAGGTCGGCCTCGAGGTCGAGGTCCACGTCGAGCAGCTCCGGCGGGTAGCCGGTCATCTCAGCCACGATCCCCACGACGGCGTCGGTGACCTCGTCAGCCGCGGGCGCGGTGTCAGTGGCCGGGGTGGCGACGGGTGCCGCGGCCGGGGCTGGTGCTGCTGCTGCCGGGGCGGCGGTTGGCTGGATGCCGGTCTTGTCGCGGACCCAGCCGATGACGTGGGTCAGGGTGGGGAAGTCGCGTAGGGCGACGTTGTCGTCGCGCTCGATGTCGAACTTCTCGCGCACGGCGGCGAATACCTCGGCCTGCTTGACGGTGTCCACGCCCAGGTCGGCCTCGAGGTCGAGGTCCACGTCGAGCAGCTCCGGCGGGTAGCCGGTCATCTCAGCCACGATCCCCACGACGTCGGCCACCAGCGGGTCGACCGCAGGCTCGGCGGGTGCCGCCGGCGTGGCCTGAGCAGCCGGAGCGGCTGGCGCTACTGGAGCTGCCAGAGTGGCTGGGGCCGGTGCCACCGAAGCGGCCGGTGCCGCCGGAGCGGGCGCCACCGGAACCACAGGCGCTGCCGTCGGAGCCGGTGCGGTCACCGGGGCCGGCGCAGGCATACCAGCGGGTGCGGCCGGCGCCAGTGTCGGGGCACCCGCGTCGACCACGCGCAGCCGACGACGATCCACCTCCAACTGCGCGCCGGGGCGGCCGGCGGCCTGGGCCAGCCAGCGGTCCCACGCAGCCTGGTCGATGATCCGGTAGGCGTAGCCGAGCTCGGACGGCGAGCGGCGCGCGCCGTCGGGCATCGGCGTCCAGCGCATCAGCGACATGGCGACCTGTGAGCCGAACCCGGCGGCCAGCCGCAGGGCGTAGTGGACCGGGTAGGCGCCGCCGAGCGAGAGGTTCAGCGTGCCCAGATCGGGGTCGGGCACCTTGTAGTTGGGCACCGGCGGGACGATCCCGGTCTCCAGTGCCTTGACAGCCACGACGTCCTCGATGCCGGCGCCCATGGCGTGGCCGGTGAAGCCCTTGGTGTTGGTGATGACGATCGAGTCGGCCGCGGCGCCGAACACACGGCGCAGCGCGTTGACCTCGGCGGCCGCCGAGCCCCCACGGGCCGGCGTGTAGGTCTCGTGGGAGACGAACACGGTCTGTGGAGCGATCTCCGTGCGGTTGATCCCACGTGCCTCAGCAGTGCGGACCAACCCCTCCATCACCTGGCCGACGTGGTCGACGTCCAGGCGCGTGCCGTGGAACGCGCTGTTGGCGGTGGCCGAGGCCAGCACCTCGCAGATGGGCTGGATGCCGCGCTCGCGGGCAGATTCCGGGGACTCCACAACCAGCGCTGCGGCGCCCATGCCCACGACCATCCCGTGCCGACGCCGGTCGAACGGCGTGGCCACGTCAGCGACCACGTCCTCGGTTGCGGCAGCCCCGGTGGCCAGGAAGCCCGACCCGACCCAGGGCAGCAGGGTGTCGCTGGTGACGTCGTCGGCCGAGACGATGATCACCCGGCGGGCCCGGCCGGTGCGGATCCAGTCCTCGGCCAGGGACACAGCCTGGGTGGTGCTCGCGCAGGCGGCGTTGACCTGGGTGTTCGGTCCGCGCGCGCCGATCAACTCGGCGAACTGCGAGTGGCCCATCGCCAGGCAGCGGAAGATGAACCGGCGGTCGTAGTCGAAGCGCTCGGTCTCCAGGAGATGGCGCAGCTCAGCGAGCTGGCGGTCCACCTCGGCGGCGGCCGGCTCGGTGCCGGTCATCCGGGCGCGGATCCCCTCGAGGGCCAGCAGCTGGTCGCGGCGGCCTCTGTCGCGCATGTAGCGCTCGATGTCGTCGGCGAACTCGCCGTAGCCGGGGAACGCCGAGGCGAAGATGACCCCGGTGTCGTCGCGCATCGACTCCGGCAGGCCCCACCGCTCGGGCAGCATGGTGCCCAGCGTGGTCGACCGGTAGCGCATGACCAGCGGGATGCCGGCGTCGCGAAGCGCATCCAGGCCGGCGCCGATCGCCAGGCGGGTGGTGCGGTCCAGGGCCAGATCCCGGGCCGCCTCGACGCCGAACTCCGCCACGACATCCAGCGGTGCCCCACGCCCGGCCAGCTTGATCACACCGGACTCGTCGTCGATGAGCTCGAACACCGGGTCCGAACCCGCCTTCTTGACCAGTCGCGTGATCCGCTTGTCCACCATGGCCTCGCGGAACCGGTGGGGGATGACGTCGATGAACTGCTGGCCGGACAGGATCCGCCCGACGTTCTCGTCGTCGAAGAGCCGCTCGACGCCGGGCAGCCCCAGGGCAGCGCCGGTGACCGTGACCGGGGCGGTGGAGACCGCCACGCCCTGGACGCCGGACGCTCCAGCACCCGCGGCCTCGCCGGAGTAGACCCGCAGGCCCTGCTCCAGCACGCCGGCGAACAGCCGGCCCAGTTCCTCGTAGCGAGTGGTGGTCATCGGGGTCCTCGGGGTCGTTGCGGTGGAAGAGTTCACAGGGGCGGGGGAGGCTGGCGCGGGAGCCCTGCTGGGGGATGTAGCGGCGACAGGTGCTGCCACCGGTCCAGCGGCGGGGGCAGTGGCAGGCGCAACGGCAGGCGCAGCCACGGCAGGAGTGCCGAAGCCCAGGCCGGCGGCGTAGAGACCGCAGAGGGCATGGTTGAACGACACGATGTCGCCGAGCTTCGGGTGGTTGGTGAACAGGGCGGTGACGTCGTCGTGCGCACCGCCGAGGACCTCCTCGACGAAGCCGTGCAGGGCCTTCTTCGGCCCGACCTCGACGTACACGCGGGCGCCGGCGTCGTAGAGCGTGTGCAGGCCCTTGACGAACTGCACAGGTTCGGCGATCTGGCGGCCCAGGATCTCGAGCATCATCTCGACATCGGCGTCTGCCGGGTAGAACTCGCCGGTCACGTTGGCCACGATCGGCAGCTGAGGTCCGCGGACCTCCAGGCGGCGCATGGCCACCTTCAACGGCTCACTGGCCCCGGCCACGATCTGGGTGTGGAACGCGTGCGACACGGGGATCCGCATGGCGGTCATCCCGGCGGCCTGGAAGGCGGCCACGGCAGCCTCGACGGCGGTGGTGGCACCACCGATCACCGCCTGGGTGTGGGAGTTGATGTTGGCCACCACGACGTAGCCGTCCACCTCGTTCACGATCCGCTCGATGTCGGACAGTGGTCCGAACACCGCGGCCATCGCGCCGTTGTCCTCGTGGGACACGTGGGTCATCTCCCGGCCTCGGGCGCTGACGGCCTCCAGAGCAGCATCGAAGCTCAGCGCCCCACTGGCGACCAGGGCGCCGTACTCGCCGAGGCTGTGGCCCATCACCATGTCCGGGGCGATCCCGTAGGCGGCCAGCAACTGGGCCATGGCCGCATCCGTGGTCAGCACCGCCGGCTGGGTGATCTCGGTCTGCAGCAGCTGTGCGTTGAGTCGCGACACCGTGTCGGGGTCAGCGGAGTCCGCGAACACGTAGTCCGACAGCGGCTTGCCCAGCAGCGGGGTCATGACCTGGTCGGCCTCGTCGTACACCGCGCGCACGAGCGGCTCGTGGTCTCGCAGGGTCGAGAGCATGTTCACGTACTGCGAGCCCTGGCCGGTGAACAGGAACGCCACCTTCGGCGCCGGTCCGCGACCGACGAACACGCCCTGGGAGCGCAGCATCTTGAACATCGCCGCGTTGTTGGCGCCGAATGCCTGGATCGCCTTGCCCGCCTTCTTGGCCAGGTCGGCGGCGTCGGCGTAGTCGATGGCCAGACGCACGCCGGCGCCGGCCAGCGCCGGGTCCGGGGCGGTGGTTGGGGGTACCTGGCCGGCCTCGGCTTGGGCAGCCAGGACGGTCAGCTGCGCCACGATCTCAGCATCATCGCGACCTCCGAGCACGGCAGCTCCCCGCAGGGGGGCCTTGCGGGTCGCTGGGGCGGCGTGTGCGCTCGGAGAGGTCGGGGCAGCAGTCGGGTGCGCAGGGGCAGCAGCCGGACTCGGGACGTCAGCGCCCGCGAAGCTCCGCGCGGCGTCCGGGGCCCGGTACCGGCCGGGGACGTACTCCTCAAGGGCGACGTGGAAGTTGGTCCCGCCGAAGCCGAACGCGCTCACGCCGGAACGGCGCGGCACGTCGCCGGCCGCCCAGTCGCGCAGTTCGGTGTTGACCTTGAACGGAGTCGTGGCCCAGTCCACCTTCGGGTTCGGGTCCTTGAAGTGCAGGCTCGGCGGCAGCACCTTCTCGTGCAGGCTCATCGTGGCTTTGAACAGCCCCGCGGCGCCGGCTGCGGCCTTGAGGTGACCGATGTTGGACTTCACCGACCCGAGCGCGATCGACCCGGGGGCCGCGCCGTGCCCGGCAAAGATCTCGTCGAGGGCCTGGAGCTCGGCCGCGTCGCCGACCCGGGTGGAGGTGCCGTGCGCCTCGAGCATGCCGATGCTGGCCGGGTCCTGCCCCGCGTTCTCCCACGCCCGGCGGACGGCCAGCTTCTGGCCGATCGGGTTCGGCGCGGTGATGCCCTTGCCCTTGCCATCCGAGGAGCCACCGATGCCCAGGACCACGGCGTACACGCGGTCCCCGGCCGCCTCTGCGTCGGACAGCCGCTTGAGCACGAACATCGCCGCGCCCTCCCCCATCACGAAACCGTCAGCACCCGCGTCGAACGGGCGGGTCCCCGTGGCCGACAGGGCGCCGATCTTGCAGAAGCGCACGAATGCGCCCGGGCTCATGTTGCGGTCCACGCCGCCGGCGATCGCCGCGTCGTAGTGATGGGCCTGCAGCCCGCCGATGGCCGCGCTCAGGCCGGCCAGGGCCGACGCGCACGCGGCGTCGGTGGTGAAGTTCGGCCCGCGCAGGTTGAACAGGGCAGAGACGCGGCCGGCCATGATGTTGGCCAGCTCGCCGGGCATGGTGTCCTCGTTGATGATCGGCAGTCCGTCGAGGAATCCGGTGCGGACCTCGGCCCGGATCGCAGCCTGCACGTCGGCCGGCAGCGCGGCGAACGTCGGCGTCCTGGCCAGTTCGTGGTCGAACTCCGGATAGTTGATCCGCATCGTTGTCCGGACGTACTTGTCCCCACCCAGGGCGTTGCCCAGGATGACGCCGACCCGGTCGGACTCGACGTTCCAGTTCGGCCAGCCGGCGTCCATCAGGGCCGACCGTGCGGCACTGACCGACCACATCTGGCCGGGGTCGAACTGCGCGGACACGCTCGGCGGGATCGGCAGCTTCCACGTCATCGGCTCCCATGGGAACTCGTGCACCCAGCCGCCGATCTTCGAATAGGTGGTGTCGCGCGGCGACAGCGGGTCCGGGTCGAAGAACAGCTCGGGATCCCAGCGCTCGGTCGGCACCTCGCTGATCGAGTAGCGGCCCCCCTTGATGTTGCCCCAGAAATCTGCGGCGGAGGGGGCGTCGGGCATGATCGCGCTGATCCCCACAATGGCGATCGGCTCGGGGTGGGTCATCAGTCTCTCCTGGGGGACACGGCGACCGCGCGGGTCTCGCGGGTCGATCGGGGCATTCAGGCGTACAGCACGTCGGCCAGGGCGGTCATGTCGGCGACCAGCCCGGCCTGGGCACTGCGGATCGCGGCCAACGGCAGGGCCGCGGCCAGGCTTGCATCGAGGCCCAGGGCCGGGTCCGCGGATCCGGCCACCCAGCGCAGCCCCTCCTCGCTGACCTTCATCGCCGCCTCGCGGGCGAAGATTCGTGCGATCACGGCCAGGGCGTGGGCGTCGAACCGACGATCGGCCTTGTCGTCCAGTGTGCCGGCGGCGGCGGCTGCGGCGCGGCGGCTCAGCGCCCCCGCGGACTCGGCGTGCGCCACCAGTTCACCCAGGCGGAACAGCACGTGCTGGTTGCGGGTCAGCCGGCCGGTCTGGCAGGCGGTGAACACCCCGGCCAGGGCCTCCAGGCCCAGGGCTGCGATCTCGGCGCCGACCTTCGGGGCACGGGCGTGCAGCTCGCGCATCTCCCGCGCGGCGATCAGGTAGTACTGGCCGCGGGACTTCAGGTGCTCCTGCCAGCGGTCGCGGGCGATCGTCATCTCCAGGATCTCGGAGGTGCCCTCGTAGATGGTGGTGATCCGCACGTCGCGCTTGATCTTCTCCACGACGTACTCGCGGGTGAAGCCGTACCCGCCGAGGGCCTGGATCGCGTCCTCGGCAGCGTGGTTGCCCGATTCGGTGGCCAGGTACTTGGCGATCGCGCCCTCGGTGTTCAGCGCGCCATCGGGACCCTCGCCGGCGTCCAGACGCAGGGAGGTCTCCTCGATGAACGCGCGTGCGGCCTCCAGTCGGGCCACGTGCGGCACGATCAGCTTGTGGGTGTAGCCCTGCTTCTGGGACAGCGGTGTGCCCCCGGCGATCCGGGTCTTGGAGTACTCGATGGAACGGTCGACGGCCTCCCACCCACCGCCGAGGCCGAACGCAGCCACCATCACGCGGGTGTAGCCGAACACCTGCTGGGCCTGGACCAGGCCCTTGCCCTCCACGCCGCCGATCAGGTTCTCGATCGGGACCTCGACGTTGTCCAGGAAGAGGGCGGCGGTGTTCGACAGCCGGATGCCGTGCTTGTCCTCGGGCTTGGCGCTGCTGAACCCCGGGGTGTCCTTCTCGATCACGAACCAGGTCGGCCCGCCGGGTGCCAGGGCCAGGATCGTGGTCGCGTCAGCGATGGTGCCGTTGGAGATCCACTGCTTGGCGCCGTTGATCCGGTAGCCGGTGACGGTGCCGTCCTCCGCCTCGATCGGCACGGCCTTGGTCTTCATGTTCGCGAGGTCCGAACCGGCCTCGGGCTCGGTGGCGCCGTAGGCGAAGACGATCCCCTCCTCGGCGATCCGGCCCAGCCAGTGTTCCTTCTGCTCCTCGGTCGCGCCGACCAGGATGGGGTCGCTGCCCAGGAATGTGGCGAAGATCGCCGTGGCCAGTCCGATGTCCTTGCGAGCCATCACCTCACACAGCAGGTAGGAGTCCATGGCACCCCCGCCCATCCCGCCGTATGCCTCCGGGACGAAGACCAGCTGGATGCCAAGGTCGGTCGACATCGCTCGGACCGTCTCCTCGGGGCAGATGTCCTCGTGATCGAGTTCCAACTGGCGGTCCAACGGGAGCGCGTCGGCGAGGTACTCGGTCAATCCCTGCTTCATCAGGCCGAGAGTCTCGGCGTCCAGGCCCTGCTCGATGCTCATGATTCCTCCAAAGACGGCTGGGCATCAGGCTAGGGGTCCGGACCCCACCTACATCCAGCCGAAACGACCCCCCGCCCGGGACCAACGGCAGTTACTCGCCGGTAGCGGCACGCAGCTCGGAACGGACCGGCGCGAAAGCGGTCAAACCGCTTCGCAGGTGCGTCAGGACGTCCTGGGCGGTGAAGGAACCGCCGGTGCTCGGTCCGCTCAGGGCAGCGACGGCGCTGAAGTCCTCGCCGGAGGTCACGATCGGCGGCTCCACGTAGCCGTTCGGGCGCACCTGCGGCAGGTCGGCGGCCGCGAGCAGCGCGTTGCACAGGCAGCGGCGGCCCTCGGCGTTGGCGGCCCGGCCGCCCTTGCGGGCATACATCGCTGCCGGCTCGGCTGGACAGCGGTAGTCGATCTCGCCGGAGGCCTTCTTGTACGGCACCCGCAGCGCGCCCAGGTCACACACGGCCTTGCGGCTGGCGGCAACATCTGGGTCGCTGACCGTGCCGGCCAGTTGCACCACGCGGAACGGGAAGCCGGTCGGCGAGGCCCGCCAGTCGCTGCGTATGTCAAGGGTGCCCGCGTGCAGTGCCTCGATCACCTCTGCCTTCAGTGCGTCGGCCAGCCCGGACTCGGCGCAGTAGGCGAATGCTGTGCCCACCTGCACGCCGACGGCACCGAACTCGAGAGCCGAGACAAGCCCGGACGGGGTGCCGAACGAGCCGGCCAGCCAGAAGGGGAGGCCGAGTTCGGCCAGAGCCCCGAGATCCGGGGTGTCGCGGTCGTCGTACACGGGCTGACCGAGGTCGTCGGTGCGCCGTGGACCGCGCGGGGGCGCGTTGTGCCCACCGGCACTGGGACCCTCCACGACGAACCCGAAGGGGCGGGTCCGCTCATCGGCGAAGAGTCCGGCGGCCAGGTCCACCGAGGCGACGATGGCCAGGAAGCGCGGCTCGGCCAGTCCACCGGCTCGGGGGCCGAGCAGCTCGCGCGGGCTGCAGCGCACTGATACCGGCGGGTCGTCGGAGCGCAGTCCCTGGGCCTTGATGTGGAAGTCGAGGTCCTGGCCGGCGGCCAGGGTGCGGATCATGCCCGGCAGGTCGGCCGGGTTGCCCGCGCCGACGATCACATAGTCGACCTCGGCCAGCAACGCCCCGAGGACCCCGAACGGCAGGGGCAGTTCGATCTTGCGCAGGAAGTTGATCCCGACCGCACCGGAGTGGCCCTCCTTGGCCAGCCAGACCTCGCAGAAGGTGCCCACCACCGTCAACTCCTGCAGGGCGCGTGCAGGGGTCACCGTGAAGCGTGGGACCGCAGCGAACGAGGCATCGGCGGCCTTGCCTCCGTGCACGTAGTACTGCTTCATCACACGGCGGGCCATCGCCAGGTCGGGGAAGTGCGCAAGCGCTCGGCGCATGTGCCCGCCCGGGTCGCCGGACTGCAGCCGGCGGGCGCACACGACGTCCAGTGCCGTGCCCGAGACGACGCCCAGTTCGCCGGCGGTACTCACCGCCCGCGCCAGTTCCCAGTTGGAGACCGACACGCCCATGCCGCCCTGGATGATCGTGGGGAGTTCGTCGTTGTCGTACATGGCCACCGCCTGGGTCGTTGCTGTTACCTACGCGACCGTAACCTACGTTCGCGTAGGTCTGCCAGTGACCTTTGGCCCGCGTCGGATCCGCCGACCGTGCGGCAGGTGTCACCTGGGTGTGACGGGGGTGGAGGGGGTCGTGCACGCAATGACCGATCCCGTCGGGGATGCATGGCCGTGGCCCAGTGCGCGGACGCGGCGAGGGCGACGCGTTGGAGGTCTCGCAGATCAGAAATGTGGCGTTGGTCACATTTCTGGCTGAACGGGCTCGTGGCAGCCCGCGACTGCTCCCGAGCCTCAGCTGGCTGGATCCGCAGGGTGGCCTGATCCCAGTCGACTGAACAGGGCCGAGACGTCGCCCCGGGCCAATTGGGACACGCCCGCCTCGGTGTCGAACTCGGCGACGGGCGGGTCGACTCCCCACTTCTTCAGGGTGCTGAGCACCGAGGCCCGGGCTGAGGCGAAGTTGGTGGCGACCATCCGACGCGTGGCCCACTCCCGCTCGTGCTCGCGCAGTTCGGCCTCGATACGGGCGACCTGCGCGTGGTCGGCGGGGAGTCGGTAGGTGTAGCGGATCGCGTCGCACAGCTCGATGCGGTAGTCGTGGCCGACGCGGACGAACTCGCCGGGCCTGCTGCTCATGCCGTTCTTGAGGTCCACCAGGGTGATGATGAACGTCGTCACCGGCCGGAAGAGCGTCTCCCTCGGGACCATCGGGGGCCGGCTGACCGCCGGGCCCATCCACCACGGGGCACGCACCACCGCGTCGTAGGCGAACTTGTTGATCGGGTCGTCGTGGTGGATGACCTGCACATGGCGCACTGAGTCGGCCAGATCGGGGATCTGGTCGGCCCGGTTCACCGAGCCGAGGATGCCGGGCGGGTCAACCGCGCCCGGGTCGACGAACCAGCGGTCCCAGAGCTTGGTCCGGAATGGGGTGCCCAGGTACAGCCCGTGCGCGATCCCCAGCTCGTCGAAGACAGGCGTGCCCGCTGCAGCGACGTCCAGGGCCACCTGGGCGCCCAGGCTCTCGCCGAACTGGACGACCCGGGGCCGCTGCTCGGCGGGCAGTTGGGCGATGCGGTCGCGGATGCCCGCCAGGATCAGCGTCTGCATCCGCACGCCTGCCTTGGTCTGGTTCAGCGCCAGCGCGCTGGGGACCAGGGCGTACTGCGGCACCACGACGGCGCAGTCCCCGAGGGTCAGGTACTCGACGGCCTCAGCGAACGAGGTGTTGACGTAGCCCACTCCGGTGGGGGCGGCCACCACGATGAGCGACTTCTTGTAGGCGCCCAGTGCATCGAGTTCGGCAAGCGCCAGGTCGGCGCGCGCCTCCGGGGTGGCCGCGCTGTCGAACCCAGCCACCGCCCGGATCGGATCGGTCGCGGGCTGGCCCATCACCGCCTCGATGTCCGCAGCGGAGAGCGCCATCAGGACGAACCGCCGACCCTCCTTGCCGATGTCGTCGAAGGCGATGAGGCTGGCGGGCCCGGCCGTGACCGATCGGCTGGTCGGCGGGTCGGGGTAGGCCGCTTCCTTGACGTCGTCGGCATGCATCAGGCGGCGGCGCAGCCGGTCCAGGGCGAGCATGCCCGCGGGCAGGAGCATGGAGGCCGTGACGGTGTGCCCGACCAGGGGAGTCACCCGGTCATCGGCGCGGCCCATCGCCCGGCTGACCAGCGCGGTCGATCCCTCGGCCAGGGCGAACTCGGCCCCGGCCAGCGCGAGCAGGCCACCGCCGACGGCTACCCCCATCCCCACCGACTTCGCCAGGCCGGTCACCGAACGCGGGGCAACGCGCTCAGGGACGGCTGCGTGTGGGCCGAACCCCGCTGCCCGGCGGTCGCGTGCACTGATCCGCGCCGCGCTGACCGTCCCGCCGATGCCTGCGGCGACCAGCAGGCCGACCGCCGGATGTATCTGGCCGAACAACGACCGGATGGCCTTGTCCGAGGCGATCACCAGGGCAGCGCCGGCCGCGCCGTTGCCCAGCAGCCGAGCCACGGAGTTCCCGGTGGCCAGTGGCAGGGGGGTTTCGTGAGTGTTGGGCAGCACCCTCGCGACGACCATCCCGCCGGCCGCCAGCAGGGTCGCTGCGATCAGGGTGGCCGTCTCGGGGTCGCCCTGGCCACGGTTGGTCGCCACCAGCTCGGAGGTCGCCTCCACCGCCGAGACTGCGAATGTGCCCACACCCAGGCCGACAGCGGCTGTGGCGCCGGTCACCATCGCCTGGTCGGTGGCCGATCGGGGCAGCAGGCCACGGGCGAAGGTGTTCGAGGTGGCGCCCGCCGCGACGGCCACACCAGTGCGTAGCGCCAGGTAGCGGCGTCCGGGATCGCGAGCCATGCGTGCAGTCTGCCCGATGCATCGGAGATTGAGCACCATGGCGGCGCTCGGGCGCACCGCGGCGTGGGACGGCAGCGCGTCAGCCGGGGTGGCGCCGGGTCAGGACCCGGGCCTGGACCGAGAGGATCCACCCCACCAGCTCCCGGTCGATCGTCGACTCGACGGTCTTGCGGACCGGGAAGGGCAGCGACGCCTTGGTCGTCGTATGGGTGATCAGTGCCGAGCCGGTCCCGGCGACCGTCAACTGGCAGGTGCCATGGCTCACCGCGGTGGGTCGGCCGGTGAGGTTCGCCTCGAGTGTCCCCTGCGCGGTGTCACCCTCCATCGGTCCCCACTGCTGCGCCCAGTTGAGTTCCACCCTCTCGGGCAACAGCTTTCGGGCCAGGTCGGGGATGCCCGGCCGGTCGGTCGGGAAGCTCCACTGCATCGTCGCCCGCGCCCGGCCGTCGTCGCTCGCGCCATCCCCGGTGGCTCCCGAGCAGGTCAGGGTGCCCACATCGACCCCGACCTCTTTGGAGAACGCACGGAGGAAATCCTCGCTGGTCAGGTCGGCGAGGACGACATCTGCGGGGATCGACAGCTCGAATCGGTGCTCCATGCCGGCCAGTGTGCTGGGTGCGGGGCGGCTTGGCCAGCCAGCGCTCGGATCGCTCGCCCCACATGGCCGGCCATTCTCCCGACCTGCGTGGGCCGTCCGCTCGGACTAGCGTCCATGCCAGTCCCACATCAGCAGCAATCGACTGGAGGCTTGGATGCCCGACGAGTCCGTGCGAACCGGCCTGCCCAACTACCCGGTGAGCCTGCTGCGCGCGGCGGCGCCCTGGAAGCGCACTGCCACCGCCACGACGAACCTGCCCGACGAGGGCACCCGGGTGACCGGGTGGACGCCGGATCCGGGGCAGCTGGCCGACTACCGGCGCGTGGTCGGCTCGGCGGCACTTGTCCCGATCGCCTTCCCTCAGGTGCCGATCATGGCCCTGCACATCGACCTGCTCTCGCGCTGGTCGTTCCCGGTGCGTGCGATGGGCCTGATCCATCAGGGGACCACCATCGAGGTGCTCGACGAGCTGCCCGCGTCGGGTCCGTGGCAGGTCCGGGCCTGGGTCGCCGGCGCCCGGCACGTGCGCAGCGGCCTGGAGTTCGATGTGGTCGGCGAGGTGGGCGTCGAAGATCGGGCGTGCTGGCGATCGAGTGCGGTGCTGCTCTCACGCAGCCGGACAGCGGCGGGCGCCGAGGAGTCGGCGGTGCCCCACCTGGACGTGCCCGACGACTGGGCAGCGCAACTGCCCGTTCCGGTCGACGAGGGAACCGGTCGGGCGTTCGGGCGGATCACCGGCGACATCAACCCGATCCACCTGCATGCAGTCTCGGCACGGCTCTTCGGCTTCCCCCGGGCGATCGCACATGGCTGGTGGACCACCGCCCGGGTGGCGGCCCTGCTCGCTGCGGACGCAGCCCTCCCGGGCCGCACCCTGCAGATCGCATTCCGCCGTCCGGTGCTGCTGCCCTCCACTCCGGTTCTGGCCTCACACGACGATGGCCAGGGGATCGACTTCGCGTTGCTGCCCGAGGGGGACGATGCCCCGCGGCCCGATGACCAGCCGGTGCCGCTGGTCATGGGGCGGATATCGCGCTGAGCCACCGGTGCTCGGCAGGTCGCGCAGGGCAGAATCCCTGTCATGCGTGATGTCGCAGGGCCTGGCGGCGTGCGGCCGGACGGGCACGTGCGTGACCCGCTGGCCGAGGCAGCCCAACGGCGCAGGATCGCCGACCGGCTGGGACCGCTGGACCCTGTGGCGATGGAGGCGATCCGAACTGGTCGGGGACGGATCTTCCAGCGTCTGGAACTCATCGGGGACTCGATCCTCGAGGTGATCCTGCATGCCCATTCGGTGATGTCGGGACCGGGCTGCCCGTACTGCGCGGGCCGGGCCGACCGGTTCACCACGGATGCCCACCTCGGGCAGTTGGCCCAGGAGATCGACCTGGGTGACTGGTTGGACTGGAGCCCGTCGAAGCATCGGTTGGCCGACCTCGTCGAGGCCTGTGGTGGAGCCGCCTGGGTCAGCGGCCGCTGGGGGCAGGCCGTGACCTGGGTGGCCCGGGAACTGCACCCGCTGACCCGCGATGAGCAGAGACGGATCCTGCACGGGGGCGCGCAGGTGCATCCTGAGGCCCCAGCGCGGGCCCGCGAGATCCTCGGCGCTTCGATCCTTGAGGCGGCGGCGTCGACAGGTGCCTACCGGCACTACCCGGACGCCGATGAGGGGGGCCTGTCCACGGTGAAGGCCCGGATGCTGTCCGGGGAACATGTGCTGGGCCGATGCCGGGAGTCCCGGTGGGTACGGCGCACCGTGCGCAGCAGGCGCTTCGACCGCGACGACGTGGAGCGCCACCTGGCTGACGACCTGCTCAGTCGTGGGGTCGCCTCGGCGGTCACGATCGCCTGGCCCCTGACCTCCTGAGCGGTACCCACTGGAACGACCCGTTCCAGCTGTCATCCACAGATCCTGGGCGAGGGGTGGGCAGATGGGCCTCCGACAGGCAGTCTTGTCCCTGGGTGCACCGGGAGGTCCGGTGAAGAACGGGGGGATGATGAACGAGACGATCGTGACCGTGGCCGGGAACCTGGTCTCCGACGTGGAACAGGGGGTGACCTCGCGCGGGGATGCGATGGCCCGCTTCCGGGTTGCGTCGACTGTGAAGCGCTACGACCGGAGCACCGGTACCTGGTCCGACGGGGACACGGCCTACTGGAACGTCACCGCTTGGCGGCGTGCGGCGCAGAACGCGGCGGCGTCGCTGGCCAAGGGGCATCCGGTGGTCGTGCACGGTCGGATCCGGCAGAGGACTGTGGACCGGGAGGTCTCAGGTGCACCCGGGGTCACGATGCCGGTCACCTACACCGACGTGGATGCGGTCAGTTTCGGCCTGGACCTCAGCCGGTGCCGGGCCACCTTCCAGCGCGCCCCGGTCGGACCGCAGACCGCCGACGTGGCAACCGGCGCCCCAGAGCAGGTCGGGCGGGCCCCAGGGTCAGTCGATGAAGATGCCAGGACGAGTGCGGTGGACCCGGCTGCCGCCTGATCGGCCGAATCGCGATTCCTGCCCCATGGGGCGTGGCGGATACCCTTGCCGGCATGGCCGAATACATCTACACACTCCGCAAGGCCCGCAAGGCGCATGGCGACAAGGTCGTCCTCGACGACGTGACCCTGTCGTTCCTGCCCGGGGCGAAGATCGGGGTCGTCGGCCCCAATGGCGCCGGCAAGTCGAGCCTGATCAAGATCATGGCCGGGCTGGACCACACGTCCAACGGCGATGGGACGCTCAGCGCCGGGTACACCGTCGGGATCCTCTCCCAGGAGCCGGAGCTCAACGAGTCCAAGGACGTCC
Source organism: uncultured Actinomycetes bacterium (assembly GCA_963781015.1). Lineage (GTDB taxonomy): Bacteria > Actinomycetota > Actinomycetes > S36-B12 > CAIYMF01 > Prado023. Next base: position 89,165 of record CAWAEB010000015.1, read on the forward strand.
TGGGCAACGTGGAGGAGGGTGTGGCCGAGACCAAGGCGTTCGTCGATCGGTACAACGAGATCTCCGAGCTCATGGCTGACCCGGAGGCCGACTTCGACGCCCTGATGTCCGAGATGGGGGTGCTGCAGGAGAAGATCGATCACCTCGGCGCCTGGGACCTCGACAGCCAGCTCGAGCAGGCGATGGACGCGCTGAACTGCCCGCCCGGGGACGCCGACGTCTCGGTGCTCTCCGGTGGTGAGCGCCGGCGGGTGGCCCTGTGCAAGCTGCTGCTCCAACAGCCGGACCTCCTGCTGCTCGACGAACCCACCAACCACCTCGATGCCGAGAGCGTCCAGTGGCTCGAACAGCACCTCGAGAAGTACCCGGGCACGATCGTCGCGATCACCCACGACCGGTACTTCCTGGACAACGTGGCGCAGTGGATCCTCGAACTGGACCGCGGCCGGGCCTTCCCGTACGAGGGCAACTACTCGACCTACCTCGAGGCCAAGGCCACCCGGCTCAAGGTCGAGGGCGCCAAGGACGCCAAGCTGGCCAAGCGCCTGACCGACGAACTGGAGTGGGTGCGCTCGAACGCCAAGGCCCGCCAGACGAAGAGCCGCGCGCGGTTGGACCGCTACGAGGAGATGGCCACCGCGGCCGAGAAGACCCGCAAGCTCGACTTCGAGGAGATCCAGATCCCGCCGGGTCCACGCCTGGGCTCGCTGGTGGTCGAGTCCAGTCACCTCGTCAAGGCGTTCGGCGACCGCCTGCTGATGGACGACCTGAGCTTCACACTGCCCCGCAACGGCATCGTCGGTGTGATCGGTCCCAACGGCGTCGGCAAGACGACACTGTTCAAGATGATCGTGGCCTCCGCCGAGGACGACACCTCGGACAAGGCTGCGCTGCCCACCTCCGGTGAGCTGCGCGTCGGGGACACGGTGAAGCTCTCCTACGTCGACCAGAGTCGTGCCGGGCTGGACCCGACCAAGAACGTCTGGGAGGTCGTGTCCGACGGGCTGGACTGGATCAAGGTCGGCAACGTGGAGATGCCCTCGCGTGCCTACGTCGGTGCGTTCGGCTTCAAGGGCCCGGACCAGCAGAAGCCCGCGAAGGTGCTCTCCGGCGGGGAGCGCAACCGACTCAACCTCGCGCTGACGCTCAAGCAGGGCGGCAACGTGCTGCTGCTCGACGAGCCGACCAACGACCTGGATGTCGAGACGCTGGGCTCGCTGGAGAACGCGCTGCTGGAGTTCCCCGGCTGCGCGGTCATCACCAGCCACGACCGCTGGTTCCTCGACCGGATCGCCACGCACATCCTGGCCTACGAGGGCGACTCGCAGTGGTTCTGGTTCGAGGGCAACTTCGAGTCCTACGAGAAGAACAAGATCTCCCGGTTGGGTGCCGAGGCGGCCCGGCCGCATCGGGCCACCTACCGCAAGCTCACCCGGGGGTGACCCGGGGCCGGCGGGGCGTCGTGTGGCGCCCGCGCCGGGACCAATGCCGCACGGGATGGGCGATCCCGCCTCCTAGGCTGTGCCCATGAACCTGGCGACGCTCCTGGTCGAGGAGCCCCTGATCCTGCTGTTCGCGGTCCTGGCCGTTGGGTCCCTGGTCGGGGGGGTCAAGTTCGGTGGGTTCTCGTTCGGCTCGGCGGCGGTGCTGTTCGCTGGCCTGGCTGCCTCGGCATACAACCCTGAGTGGGTCGTGCCGCAGATCCTGGGCATCTTCGGCCTGGCGATCTTCGCCTACGGGGTCGGGATCAGCAGTGGACCGCAGTTCTTCCACGTGCTGCGCAACTATCGCAGCGCCGTTGTGCTCGTGGCGGGGGTCCTGGTGGCAGCCGCGGGAGTCGCCGTGCTCGCCGGCCGGGCGCTGGGCCTGGACGGTCCGGTGATCTCCGGGGTGTACGCCGGGGCGCTGACCAACACGCCCGCACTGGCTGCGTCGATCGAGGCGCTTGGGTCCGATGCCCCGACCGTCGGGTACTCGGTGACCTACATCGGTGGTGTCCTGGGCATGGTCGGCGCGGTGGCCCTGATCGGCGTAGCGAAGCTGCCTGGTGGAGCCCGTGCCCAGGCCGCTGACGAGGCGCCTCCGCCACTGGTTCACCAGAGCATCCGGGTCACCGCCACCGAGGCTCCGGAGCTGGGCACCATCGTCGAGGAGGGGCACGTGATCTTCTCCCGTACGGAGCGCGACGGGGTGGTCCACGTCGCCACCGACGGATTCGTGCCACGGCCCGGCGACGTCGTGGCAGCGATCGGCCCGCAGACCGCCGTCGACGAGGTGACGGCCAGGCTCGGCCGACCCTCCACGAACTACCTGGCCCTGGACCGCCGCGAGCTGGACTTCCGCCGGGTTGCGGTGTCCAACTCCGAGATCGCCGGGCACACCATTGCGGATCTGCGCCTGTACCGCCGCTACGGGGCGACCGCCACCAGGGTGCGTCGTGGCGACATCGACCTGCTGGCCACCGACGACCTCGTGCTCCAGATCGGCGACCGGGTCCGGATCGTGGCCCCCCGGGAGCGGATGGTGCAGGTGGCTGGCGTGCTCGGGGACTCCGAGCGTGCCTCGGGGGAGATCAACGCCGCCGGACTGGCCCTCGGCCTGACCATGGGGCTGCTGCTGGGGGCCGTGGAGTTCCCGATCCCCGGTGGCAACACGCTCCAGTTGGGTGTGGCCGGGGGACCGCTGCTGGTCGGCCTGGTCCTGGGCCGGGTGAACCGCACCGGGCCGCTGATCTGGTCATTGCCGTTCCCGGTGGCCACCGCGCTGAACCAACTGGGCATCCTGCTGTTCCTTGCCTACGCGGGCACCAACGCGGGCGACGACCTGGTCGTCGCGATGCGCAGCGACCAGGGCCTGAGGATCCTGCTGGCCGGCCTGCTGGTCACCGGCTTCGCGGCGTTCGCGCTCACCATGCTCGGGCCGGCGGTGGCCAACATCGCCGGACCGCGGCTGGCTGGCGTGATCGCAGGCTTCCAGACCCAGCCGGCAGTGCTGACCTTCGCCAACGATCGCAACCACGGCGACCCCCGGGTCAACCTCGGCTACGCGCTGGCCTATCCGGTGGCGATGATTGTGAAGGTGATCGTCGCGCCGCTGATCGGTCGCTTGTAGCGCTCGGGTCGGGCGCTCACCGGGTGTGTCCATGCCGGTCCGTCCACCGCTCCGGCCAGTTCCTCCGCACCTGCGTCACCCGGGGTGTGGTTGCTCCACGGGGGCGTCGAAGGATCGTCGCTGGGGTGGAGGAAGCGTACGAGCCGCGGCGCAATCCCAGACAATCCGCGTGGGCGGCCGGAACGCAGGCTCAATGAAGCCAGACCGCAGGCTCAGCGAAGCCGGACCCCAAGCTCAACGCAGCCAGGCGGCCGTGTCCGGCGGGAGTTCGAAGCCTCCAGCGACCGCTGTCACCGGCCCGCTGGCCGCCAGCAGCTCACCTGCGGCCACCACCGCGGGCTGCTCACCCAGGTTCATGGCGACCAGCACATGCGGGTCGGCGTCCTCCGCGGGGCGCCGCAGCACCAGGGTCTCGTCGCCGGGCTCGCTGACCCAGTGCAGGTCGCCGTCGCCGAGCGAGGGCTCACTGCGGCGCAGGCGCAGCGCGGTTCGGGTCAGCTCCAGGGTGGAGGCCGGGTCGTCGGTCTGGGCCTCGACGCTCAACGCGCCCCAGTCAGCCGGCATCGGCAGCCATGCGGCACCGTTCGGGCTGAACCCGAACGACTCGCCCTCGCGGGTCCACGGGATCGGCACCCGGCAGCCGTCCCGGAACCCCTCCGCGCCGTGGGTGCGCGCGAAGGCCGGGTCCTGGCGGGCCTCGCCGGGCAGATCCGTGACCTCGGGCAGGCCCAGTTCCTGTCCCTGGTAGATGTAGGCCGAACCTGGCAGGCCGAGCATGAACAGGAGCGCGGCACGCGCCCGGGCCTGGCCGCGGACATCGTCGGGCACCACGTCGGGCGGTGGCGCGGTGTTCGACATCGGGAATGGGGTTCCGGTCGCCTCCACCCCGTACTTGGTTCGGGCCCGCGGCACGTCGTGGTTCTCCAGGACCCAGGTGGTCGGTGCGTTGACCAGGCCGACGGCGTGCAGGGAGTCATCGATCACGGTGCGCAAGGTGCCGGCCGACCACGGGCACTTCAGGTGGTCGAAGTTGAACGCCGTGTGCAGCTCGTCGGGGCGCATGTAGGCGGCCAGCGCCTCGAGGCTGCCGACCCACACCTCGCCGACGAATGCCCGTGGCGGCTGGTAGCCGTTGGCCACGCGGCGCCACTCGCGCCAGATCTCGTGTACTCCGGGCTGGTCCCACTGCGGGAAGCCGACATGCTCGCCGAACGTCATCTCCACGCCGGCGCCCTCGCCGGAGTCCGGGTAGCCGGGCGCCTTCACCAGGCCGAACGCCACATCGATGCGGAACCCGTCGATCCCGCGGTCGAACCAGAACTTCAGCGTCGCCACGAACTCGGCGTGCACGTCGGGGTTCTCCCAGTTGAAGTCCGGTTGGCTGGAGTCGAACAGGTGCAGGTACCACCACCCAGTGGGCTGACCGGACGCGTCGAGGATCGGGTCCCAGGCCGGGCCGCCGAACGCCGACAGCCAGTCGTTGGGCGGGTTCGATCCGTCGTCGGCACCGCGCACGCAGTGGTAGCGGTCCCACTCCGGGGAGCCCGGCTCGGTGGCCAGTGCGGCCTGGAAGAACAGATGCTGGTCCGAGGAGTGGTTGGGCACGATGTCGACGATCACCTTGATGCCCAGGTCGTGGGCCTCGGCCACCAGCGCCTCGACGTCTGGCACGTCACCGAACATCGGGTCGATGCCGCGGAAGTCGGTCACGTCGTAACCGCCGTCGGCCTGTGGCGAGGTGTACCAGGGCGAGAACCACACCGCATCCACGCCGAGGCGGGCCAGGTGCGCCAACCGGGCACGAATACCGGCGATGTCGCCGAACCCGTCCCCGTCGGAGTCCGCCCATGACTTCGGGTAGATCTGGTAGATGACAGCGCTGCGCCACCAGTCGGCGTCGGTAGTGATCGACATGTGCCCCATCCTCTCGCCCTGCCGGCGGGGTCGCAGGGCAATGAGAGACCCTAGCCGAGGCGGTCGGCCTCCAGCCGCGCCTGGGACGCCCCGGTTGCCAGGGCCATCCCGTCGACGCTGGAGGTGACGGCGGCCAGGAAGAGCGCCGAATCTAGGGTGAGCAGCTCGCATGCGCTGAGCGCCGTGATGGTGGCGGTGCGCGGGCCGCCGTGCAGCAGCGCGATCTCGCCGAACCCGTCACCGGGGCCCAGGACGTGCGCCCGCCGCTGACCGTCCACCGTGACGGACAGCTCGCCGCTGGCCACCACGTAGAACAGGTCGCCCGGCTCGCCCTGGGTGACGACCGGCAGACGTGGCGGGACGTCTAGCCACCGGGCGCCCTGGGCCAGGTGCTCCAACTCGTACGGGGCCAGCGCCGCAAGGAACGGCACCTGCGCGAGCAGCGCGAGCTCGCGTGGTCGGTAGTTGGCCCGTGCATCGAGGGCCCGGACCGCCGGGTAGAAGCAAAGGGCCAGCCCCATCACGACGACGGGGACAGGCACGAAGGCCATGCTCGGGCCGAGGGTGCTGACCAACAGGGGCGCGACGATCGCGCCGAGGGTCAGCCCGACGATGTGGACACCCTCCTGGATGGCCAGGACCCGGGCCAGGACGTCGTTGTCGGTGCTGCGCTGCAGCAGGGTCCGCGTGGACACCGAGACCATCGACAGGCCGATCCCGGAGAGCACAAGCATCACGAATGCCGGTGCCAGGCTGCCCAGCAGTGCGACCGACGCCTCCGAGACCGCGACGACCAGCGCACCGCCCAGCACCAGCGGGGCCAGCCGCCGGCGATGGGCGACCCCCGCCTGGATCGCGCCCCCGATGGCGACCCCCAATCCGTACGCACCGATGAGTAGGCCGGCCGAAGACTCGCCGAGGCCCAGGACCTGGTCGTTCCAGGTGACGGTCAGGGTGTCGTCGGCTCCCTCCATCAGGGCCATCAGCGCGATCAGGAACAGGACTGCCAGCACCCCCCAACTGCCCCGCAGCGCGGCGAACCCCTGCAGCGCCGCCCGGATCTCGCCGACCCCGTCGCCGTCGTCCACCACAGCGGTGGGCAGGCCCAGACCACGGGTCAGCAGGGCGGCAAGGAGTCCGAGCCCGCCAGCCCCCACGAGCACCACCCAGGCCCCGAGACTGGTCAGTCACGACGCCCGAGATCAGGAAGCCGATGAAGAGCATCGTCCCCTCGATCGACGATGACAGCGAGTTGGCCGTCACCAGGTCACCGGCCCGGTGGGAGAGAAGCGGGATCACGGCATAGTGCATTGGCCGCACCAGGCTCACAGCGATCGTGAGGAGGGCGCCAGGCACCAGTACGACCCAGAACGGCGCGCCGAGCAGGAGCACGATGCCCGACGCCAGCGCACTCACACCGACAGCTGAGTGGGTCAACGACAGGGCGCGTCCCCGTGGGATCCGGTCGCCGAAGGAGGCCAGGAACGGGACCAGCAGGATTGCGGGGACGAGCATGACCACCGAGGCGGTCCCGACCAGGACCGGGCCACCGGTCGCGTAGGCCACCAGCAGGATGGCCAGCCAGGTGGAGAACTCGATCAGGATCGCCAACGCGTAGGCCATCAGCACCCGGCGCAGCCGTCGGTCGGCCGGGATGTGCAGGCGCCAGCGCGGTCGTGAACGACCCATTGCACGCCTCCGGGGCCGGGGCCCGGGCCCGGGCCTGATGGCCCGCATCCTAGGAGCAGCCGGTCGCCGCCGCCTGCCCTCGCCCGGATGGTCCGCGGGACGCGCGCCCGGACGTTTCGATCCGGACCCAGCAGGGCAGCGCCGGTGCTATCCGGACACACCCGACTGCGCAGCGCTACGCTCCGCGTCGACTCGATGACTGCGGGTCGGCGAGGAGGCCCTGTGTCCAAGGCCGCCAATGCTGTGCGCGAGACGCGGACCTCCCTGGCCACAGTGTTGGCCAATGCGAACCTGCGTCGGCTCAACCTCGCCCTCGTGGGATCCGCGATCGGGGACTGGGCGTATGCCACGGCGATCCTCATCTGGGCCTACGACTACGGCGGCGTGCGCGCGGTGGGCATCTGGTACACCGTCCGGCTGATCCTGCGCGCGATCGTCACACCGTTCGCAGCAACTCTGGCCGACCGGTTCCCGCGGCGGACCGTGATGGTCTCGGCGGACCTGATCCGCGCCGTGATCGCCGTCGTCGTGGCCGTCCTGATCTGGAGCGATGTCCCGGCGATCTGGGTGTTCGTGCTCGCCACTATCGCCTCGATGGTGTCCGCGCCGTTCCGCCCAGCAGTCGCCGCCATCCTGCCCACCCTGGTTGCCTCGCCCGAGGAGCTCACGGCCGCCAACGGCACGACGGCGACCATCGACAGCCTGTCCGCGTTCGTCGGCCCCGCACTCGGAGGCGTGCTGGTCGCGTGGGTGGGGGTGCCGTTCGTGGTGGTCCTCAACGCCCTGAGCTTCCTCTGGTCCGCGGTGCTGCTGCTCCGGATCCGGGTCAATCCAGCCTCGCCGACCCCCGAGGCAGCACCCGCGGACTCACCAGGTCGGCCCGACCCGCCCGTGGCGCCCCAGGTGGGGTTCCGCACCGAGGTCATGGCTGGCTTCACGATCATCTGGCGCGACCGCGACCTGCGGCTCATCAGCGGGGTCTATGCCGCACAGACCGTCGTGGCCGGTGCATCCGCGGTGTTCATGATCGAGATGGCGGTGCAGATGACATCGCTCGGCAGTCGGGGGGTCGGGTACCTGGACAGTGTGATGGGCGTCGGGGCCGTGCTTGGCGGGCTGCTGGTCCTCAGCCGGGCCTCGGCCCGGCGGCTGGCCAGTGACTTCGGCTTCGGAGTGCTGTTCTGGGCGGTCCCGCTGTTCCTGACCGCCATCTGGCCGCAGGCGTGGGCCGCCTTCCTGGCCATGTTCATCATCGGCGTCGCCAACCCGGTGGCAGACGTGAACGCCGACACCATCCTGCAGCGCAAGGCACCCGACGAGGTGATGGGGCGGGTGTTCGGCGCGCTCGAGACCGCGCTCATCGGGTCGATGGCTCTGGGTGCGGCGGCGATGCCGCTACTCATCGAATCGGTCGGACTGCGTTGGGCGCTGGGGGTGCTGGCCCTGATCATCAGCGTCGCGGTCCTGCCTGCCTTCGGGCGCCTGCGTCGGATGGACGCTGAGCTCCGCGAGCCCGAGGGCCTCGGGCTGCTGCGCGAGATCCCGATGTTCGCCCCCGTCGAGCCGAAGGCCCTGGAGCTGATGGCCCAACGGATGGTGCGCCTGGAGCTTCCGGCCGGTGAGCTTCGTGATCCGGCAGGGTGAGCCGGGTGACCGGTTCTACGTGATCCAGTCCGGCGCACTCACCGCGACCTTCGACGGCCGGGTGCTTTCACACATGGGTGCCGGGGATCCGTTCGGCGAGATCGCGCTGGTGCGCGAGGTGCCCCGCACCGCCACCGTGACCGCGGACGAGCCCTCGGTCGTGTTTGCCTTGGACCGCGAGCCCTTCCTCGACGCCGTCACCGGCAACAGTGCGGTCAGCAGCGGGGCGGACGAGCTGATCGGCCGGCGGATCCCCACCTACTGACGCACCGCTGGCGGCCCCGTTCGCATGCAGGTCCCGGGGCCGATCTGTGCCCCTGACCGCGAGCGCCTGATGTGGCTCTGGTCACACCGCCATGGGCTGTGCCACACTCTGCGCTGCGAGGTAAGCGAAGTCTTCCCTAACTGTCTGAATGACGAAGGAACCCCAATGACGAGTGCTGGTCGCAAGTCACTGGTGGCTGTTGCGGCCACCGCTACCCTGGTGCTCGGCGGTCTGACGGTTCTGCCCGCTGCGGCCGACAGCCCCTCGGAGTGGGTCGGTGCAGGCCAGCTGACATTGAGCCCCGGGAGTGGCACGGTCAGCTACGGCGACCAGGCGCAGTCGCTGGCGCAGTCCGGAACGTGTGACCTGACCACCTCTGGCGCCGACCTGCTCGGACTCGCCGGGAGCATCAACGGCTCGGCCAAGAAGGTCGGCTTCCGCAATGGTCAGATCGGCGTGCAGGAGAGGCTGACCAGCTTCTGCAACCTGGTCGACGTCTACTCCTCCAAGGGGCCCGAGACCCTGAGCCTCTCCCTGGGATCCGACCTTGTCGGCCTGGGCGACCGACCGCTGCTGGCCGATTCGGCGACCCTGAAACTGAGCGTCTCGTCGCTGTGGTGGCGCAAGGCGGAGGTCCAGGCCAAGACCCTGCTGGACGGGGCCGAGGTCGGCACCTTCAGCCTCGCGCAGGGTGCCGGGGACTGTGACGTCCACGACGGCGCGGTCTGTGCGCTGACCATGGCCGGAGCCGGGCGCTTCGACGAGGTGCAGCTGACCGCGAAGCAGGGCGTGTTCTCGCTGGGCGACAGCTCGACCTTCGACCTGGTCTCCGAGGTCGACAAGGCGCTGGACTGCACGGCGAACTCCACCTTCGGCAAGGACAACGCCACGGTGCAGTACCTCGGCAACGCAGACGGCACCGAGTGCACGGGCTTCGGCGTGGTGCTGACCGCAGGCGACGACGAGGTCCAGTTCCTCAAGCCGCTCGACGTCGACCCGAGCGCCCAGTTCATCTTCGACGTTCAGTGGACGACCGACGTTGCCGGGCCTGCGGCGCAGGTGCCGGGAGTCACGATCGACTTCGAGGCCTACGGCCCCGGCAGCCCGGTGCAGGTCGATGACCTGGCCTTCTGCCCCGAGTTCCTCTACTCCGGTGATGAGCTCGTGGGCATCCAGGACCCTGCTGATCTGGGCAGCCTCGAGGACTGGCGTGGGGATCTGCCAGGCACCCAGTTCGCGTGCCTCGCCGACCCCCGTTCGGTGAAGATCGGCGCGGACACAGTGAAGGTCGAGGACCAGGTCTTCCTGGTCGGCGACGCGAAGATGCGCCTGGGCTGAGTCGGGAGCTCCACCCGAGGGCGGCAGCGCCCCAGGCGGAGCCCGGCACGGTCCCGTGGGTCACAGCACGGCACCCAGCGAGTCCAGCAGACGCTGCGCCTGGGCCAGGTCCTCGGCAGCGGACCCGGGTGCGTGGCTCGCGCCATCCTGCTGATCGCCACCAGCGCTGCGCCATTCGCTGCGCAGGCGCAGCAGGAGGGCCTGCTCGAAGGGGAGGTCCTGCTCAAGTGCGGCAGTGAGCCCGGCCTCGATGGCGGCGGCCGCCTCGTCGAGGCCCCCGAGGTCCAGCAACGCTCGCACCGTGACCGCCTGGCAGCGGGCCTCGAGCGAGGCGCCCTCGCCATGGACCGCCTCGCGCGACCGCGCCACCACGGCCAGGGCCTCCTCGGGGCGGCCGGCGCCGATCATCGCCTCGGCCTGCACGAGGGCGGCCTCATGCGCGTCGAGCGCCCTGCCCACCTCGACGGAGTCGGCAACTGCGCCGGCGGCGAGTTCCTCTGCGGCGACCAGGTCCCCCCGCGCCAGGAGGATGCGCGCCTGGAGCATCTGGGCATGGGCAGCGTAGTCACCGATCCCGGAGGCCCGCAGCACCCGGAACGCCCGGCCCAGTACCTCCTCGGCCTCGTCGAGGCGGCCCTGGTGGATGAGGATGTCGGCGTAGGTGAGGTCGGTCTCCGCAGCTCCGTAGTCGTTGCCCGCCTCGATGGCCACGCGGCTGCTTGTGGACAGCCACGTGATCGCCTCGTCCCAGCGTCCGGAGTAGAACGCGAGCACACCGAGGTTGGCACGCGCCACCGACTCCTGGGGCCGGTCCTTGGTGGCAACGCTGATGTCCAGGGCCTCGCGGGTGTGCTCGCCGGCCACGGAGCGACCCAACAACTGGTCGGCGAAGTCGATCGCCATCAGTGCCCTTATGAGGGTGGCGGAGTCGCCGATCCCCCGAGCCGACTCCGTAGCCCGAACTGCCCACCTGCGCCCCTCCGCCGGCTTCTCCTGACCCAGTCGGGCAACCGCCATCAGGTAGTCCAGCCGTGCCTGCATTCTCAGGGCGGCCCCGGCCGGGGCCCCCTCGAGAAGTCGGCGGGCGACGGAGACCGCGCGCACGGTGGTCCCCGGTGCCCCGGCCCGACTGTGCACCCGCGCCCGCCGCGCCACGATGTCGGCTCGGTCCACGGGGTCTGCCATGAGAGCCTCGGCTCGTCGGAAGGCTTCCACGGAGCCATCGAGGACTCCCGCCAGCTCGCGGAGCTCACCCAGGAGTGCCCAGGTCTGCGCCCGTCGGTCGTCGGTGATCGCCGGCACGCGTCGACTGACCTCCAGGGCTCGCTCGTACTGCTCAACTGCGTCGACGTTCGCGTAGGCCCGCCGCGCGAGTTCGCCGGCACGCTCGGCGTAGCGCCAGGTGCGCTCCGCGTCCCCGGCTCGCCAGAAGTGCACAGCGAGGGTGGGGGAGTCCGCGTCGAGGTTCGTGCTCATCGCCTCGAGCGTCTGCCCCGCGGTCCGGTGCAGCCGGGCGCGGATCCGGTAGGCCAGGCCCTCATAGGCAGCGTCGCGGATCAGGCTGTTGCGAAAGCGCATCCGGTCGGGCCCGTCGGCCTCGATGAACTCGGACAGGGCGGCCAGGTCTGTGGCCTCGATGTGCATCCCATCGGCGTGCAGCGTGCGGCCCAGGACCTCGACGCGGAAGCTGCGGCCGAGCACTGCGCAGTAGCGCAGCACCCGGCGCGAGTGCGGGTTGAGCAGGTCGATCTGGGTGCTCATCGCGGCCCCGACCGACTCGGGCAGGGCCTCCAGGGAACCCGATCCGAGGGCGACCCGGGTGACCTCCTCGACGTAGAGCGGGTTGCCCTCCGCGCGGTCGACGATCGCGGCGATCTCATGGGGACGCAATGGGGTGGCCCGAGTGGCCGCGATGACGAGTTGTTCGACCACCGCGGGGGGCAGCGGGTCGAGCTGCACCAGGGCCCCGACCGTGGGGGCGAACCCGCCCGGGACCTGTCGGCGGACGGCGACGATCGCCCACGGGCGTCCGGGTGCGGCCGTGACCAGTCGGTCGAGCAAACGGGCCGAGGCAGCGTCCGCCCAGTGGGCCTCCTCCGAGACGAGCACCATCGGCCCCGGCCGCAGGCATTCGAGCAGGCGCACGAGGGTGTCGGCGAGCCGGTCAGGGCGATACTGCGGGTCCAGGGCATCCACCTCGGGCGTGCTGGGCACATCCACCTGGACCAGATCGGCTACCAGGGGGGCCATGCCGAGCAGATCAGGTGCGTCCCGGCTCAACACCTCGAGCAGCGCTCGGCCCATCGCGTCGGGTTCGGCGCGCTCAAGTCCCAGCAGTGCGCGGACGGGGTCGCGGAAGACGCGATAGGCGCTCGCTGCCCCGTACGGCTCGGCGCGAACGACCAGCAGTTGGGCCGGCGACGCGGCCAGCGCCTCGCGCACGAGCCTGGTCTTGCCCATTCCGGTGCCACCTGCCACCGTGATCGCACCGCCGGACCCGTCCAGCGCAGCCGTCACGGCGGCGCGGACCTGGCCGAGTTCGACGTTGCGCCCCAGCAGCGGCAGCCGGGACTCGGCGGTTGCCTCCTCCCGGGTGCCCAGCTCCTCGCCGACGTCATAGACGAGCAGGGGCACGGCCTTGCCCTTCATGGGGAAGGGCCCCGCCGGCTCAACTGCGAATCGGGTGCGGGAATGCTCCAGCACGTTGGGGTGTGCGTAGACCCGGCCGGGTGGGGCCTGGGACATGATCCGGGCGGCGGTGTTGGTCGTGTCACCCATGCCGGTGTAGGCCCCGCGCTCGGCGATCCCGACCTCGGCGGCGAACACGTGCCCGCGGTTGACGCCCAGTTGCAACGTCAGGGGCGAGTCGGCGTCGGCGATCTCCCGCAGGGCACGCAGCATCCGGCCCTCGTTGTCCTCGAAAGCGGTGGGGATGCCCGAGCCGAGGAAGAACTTGCCCCCGTCGCTGTCCAGGTCCGTGGCCAGCATGGTCACGCCCTCGGCCGCCAGTGCCTGCTCCACCCGGGTGACCGTGTGGTGCAGGGCCTCGGCCAGGGTGTCCGGGCCGGGGCCGGCGAGCATCGAGTCCGTGCCCGAGAACCGGATGAACGCGATGCACGCCAGCCGGTGCTCCGGGTCGGGGATGGCCGGTCCCAGGTAGCGGCCGAGCTCGTGCGGGAAGAGCGTGGCCAGCAGCTCGGCCCCGACCTCGGGTTGGCCGGTCCTGCCCAGCGGAGCGCTGTGCGCGTTTCGGCGACGCAGGACCAGCGCGCCGTCCGCGCGTGGGCGCACAGCATCGCGTGCCAGCCTGGCCGCGGTTGCCGGGCTGACCACGACCTGCCCAGCCTCGGCGGCCTTCTCCGCCAGCGCGGTGGCCGTCGCGCCGGGGCCAAGGATGAGCAGCTCCCGCGTGGGGGACCCGACGAGGAACAGGTGGATGTCACCGGAGTGAGCCCCCACGGACATCGACAGCGACAGCCGGCCCACTGAGGTGGGGACCGCCGCGGCCTGGCGCAGCGCGGCCCGCATCTCCACGGCTGCGTCGCAGGCCTGCTCGGTGTGGTCCCGCCCGCGGAACAGGAACAGCAGGGCGTCCCCGCCGAACTTCAGGAGCTCTCCGCCGCGTGCCTCGGCGATCCGCAGCATCGGCCCGAAGACCCGGTTCAGGGTCTCGACGATCTCCTCGGCGCCGATCCGGCCGCGGCGCGAGAGCTTCTCTGTCAGCGCCGTGAATCCCGACACGTCGGCGAACACCAGGGTGCCCTCGACCGCGCGCCACAGCGCCCCGGGAGCCTCGGCATCCCAGGTCAGCGTCAGCGGTGGGACATGCCGGCGCAGATCGGTCATGGAAGTCCCATCGGCCGGGGTCAGGATCGGGGGGGTTGCCCCTACAATGACACACCGTTCTGGCGCCGCAGGCTCTGGAAGGACGACGGAGGGATGGCCGTGCGGATCACCTTTCTCGGTGTACGGGGCTCGACCCCCGCACCAGGGGCTGACTTCGTCCGCTACGGCGGGCACACGTCCTGCATCGTTCTCGCGCGGAACTCTGGTTCGCAACCGGTCCTTGCCCTCGACGCCGGCACCGGGCTGAGATTGCTCACCTCGATGCTCGCCCCGGATCCGTTCACCGGGTCGATCCTGGTCAGCCACCTGCATTGGGACCATGTGCAGGGCATTCCGTTCTTCGGTGCAGGGGACCGCGCCGATGCACGCACCGAGATGTACGTCCCTGCCGAGGGGGGTCTCTCCGGTCGAGACCTCGTGGCCAGCTTCATGTCCCCCCCGTCCTTCCCGATCACGCCCGAGGGGCTCAAGGGCCGGTGGGCCTTCGAGGCGATCGAACTGGTGGCAATGCGGGCCGAGGGCTTCGACGTCCTGCCCTTCGAGGTGTCGCACAAGGGTGGGCGCACCTTCGGGTACCGGGTGTCCGACGGCGTCAGCACGTTGGCCTACGTCCCCGACCATGCTCCGGCCGCCGGGGTCAGCGATGCCGCGCTCGAGGCGATGCACGCAGTGGACGTGCTGATCCACGATGCCCAGTTCCTCGAGCACGAGCGGCCGCGGGCAGTGGACTACGGACACGCGACCATCGACGAGGCGATCACCCTTGCCGAACGCGTGCAGGCAGGGTCGCTGGTGCTGTTCCACCATGGCCCGCACCGCACCGACGTGGCACTGGACCAGATCGCCACCGAGTTCGCGCGTGATGGGTACGTCAGGGTTGCAGCGGAGGGGATGACGCTCGACCTGGGCTGATCCGCGCCATCCGAGCGATAGATTCCTGCCCATGACCTCCACCCCTGCCCCGCCCTTCGAGCGGTTCGGCGGGCACGACTTCTTCGATGTCCTGGTCGGCCGGTTCTACGCCGCGGTCGCGCAGGACCCCACCCTGCGCCCGATGTACCCCGAGGCCGACCTCGGCCCGGCGGCCGAGCGGCTGCAGCTGTTCCTCGAGCAGTACTGGGGTGGGCCGACGACCTACTCCCAGCTGCGCGGCCACCCCCGGCTCCGGATGCGCCATGAGCCGTTCCCCGTGGACGCCGCCGCGCATGACGCCTGGCTGGCGCACATGCGTGCCGCGCTGGACGTGGCCGCGGCGCAGTTCGAGGTGGGCGCCGAGGACGAGCACCTGCTCTGGGAGTACCTGACCCGGGCCGCGTTCTCCATGGTGAACACCTACCCCGGCCCGCCCTGACTTTCCCACCCCCTCCGCAAACGCTTCCCTTTCGTCGATCTGCTTCCCGAATTCGGGAAGCGTCTTCGTAGAAGGGAAGCGTCTGCAGGGAGTCGGGGCGGCGGGGTCAGACGACCGTGGGGGAGGTGGGGGCGGCCTGGTCGGCACGCTCAGCGGCGGACGCGATCCGCCGCAGCATCGAGGAGAACACCACCCCGTGGAACGGCAGCACTGAGTACCAGTACGCCTGGCCGGCCAGACCGTGCGGGAAGAACGTGGCCCGCTGACGCAGCGTCGTGCGCCCGCCGGGCGCCGGGTCGACGTGGAACTCCAGCCAGGCCAGCCCGGGCACCCGCATCTCTGCCCGCAGCCGCAGCAGCCGACCCGGCTCGATCTCCTCGACGCGCCAGAAGTCGACGGCCTCGCCGATCAGCAGCTCGCGGGGATGGCGCCGGCCGCGGCGCAGGCCCGGTCCGCCGATCGCCCGGTCGGCCAGACCGCGCAGCTCCCAGGCCCACGGCAGCGAGTACCAGCCGTTCTGACCGCCGATCGACACGACGACGTCCCACACCGCGTGCGGGGACGCAGCCACGACGGCGCTGCGGTCGTCGGTGAACAGCGAGCCGCCGGCCCACTGCGGATCGGTGGGCATCGGGTCACTGGGCGCCCCCCGGACCGATGCATTCGACCAGCGGGTGGCAACCTGCGCGTCCTGGACACGCTGCAGCGCCAGGCGCACTGAGTCGTCGAAGCTCAGCAGCCCGGCGGGCGGGTCGGGGATCAGCGCGCGGATGTCGTCCTCGGCGCAGACCACCTCGTTGCGCAGCGAGGCGACCAGCGGCCGGGCGATGGTGCTCGGCACCGGGGTGACCAGACCGACCCAGCGCGCCGACAGCTCGGGCTGGAGCAGGTTCACCGGGTAGATCCGCCGGCGCTTGAGGCCACTGACCGCGGCAAAGCGCTGCATCATCTGCTCGTAGGTCAGCACATCGGGCCCGCCGATGTCGAAGCCGCGGCTGACCTCTGCGGGTAGGGCGGCGCTCCCGATGAGGTAGTGCAGCACGTCGCGGATGGCGATCGGCTGGATCCGGGTGCGCACCCAGCGCGGGGTGATCATCGCGGGCAGTCGTTCGGTCAGGTAGCGCATCATCTCGAAGGACACGGAGCCGGAGCCGATCACGACGGCCGCCCCCAGGGCCGCGGTCGGTACGCCGGAGTCCAGCAGGATACGACCCACCTCCGCGCGGGAGCGCAGATGCTCGGAGAGGTCGCTGTCATGGGCCAGCCCGCCGAGGTAGACCAGCCGCCCGACGCCGGCCTCGCGCGCGGCGGTCGCGAACGTGCGGGCGACCCGCCCCTCGGTGGCCTCGAACTCCGGGCCGGTGCCCAGCGCGTGGATCAGGTAGTAGGCCACATCGACGTCGGCCATCGCGTCGGCCAGGGCATCGGCGTCCCCGGCGTCGCCGGCCGCGATCTCGACGTCGTCATGCCAGGGCAGGTCGCGCAACCGCTCCGGATGCCGGGCGAGCACCCGCACCCGGTAGCCGGCCGCGAGCAGCTCAGGGACCAGCCGCCCACCGACGTAGCCGGTGGCTCCGGTGACCAGGCACCGGCGCCCGGGTGGGGATGACGGCGCCGGCGAGGGCTCGGGGTCGATCCCGGCGGCTGTGTCGATGCCCAGGTCCGGGTCGAGTGCACCGGCTGGGGCCAGGCTGGTGTCGGGGCCGAGGCTGGAGTTGCCCGGTGCGCCGCCGGGTTCAGAGGTGGCGACGGTGCCAGGGGTGCGTCCGGTGTCAAGGGCGGGGCCGGTGTCAAGGGCGGGGCCGGTGTCAGGGGCGGGGCCGGTGTCAGGGGCGGGGCCGGTGTCAGGGGCGGGGCCTGTGTCAGGGGCGGGGCCTGTGTCAAGGGCGGGGCCCGTGTCAGGGGCGGGACGGGTGTCGGGGGCGGGGCCGGGCTCAGGGCTGGACGGCGAGCCGAACGGCCCGGTTGTCAGCTGCTGTTCGGGGTCCATGACGTCAGTCTGTCGGTCCCGCCCCCGTGTCGCATCCGCTTCCCTTCTGTCGATCCGCTTCCCGAATTTGAGAAGCAGATCCGCAGAAGGGAAGCGCCTGCGGGGTGGGGGTGGGATGCCGGGTGGGTGCGGGCTCGGGGCGGCTACCTGGTCGGACCGGCCGCACCGGGCGGTGCCGACCCGGGTGGAAGGGGGATCCCGTCCGCGTCCATCGGCATCTGCCGGATCAGCACCGGTACGACGATCCCGGCCTGGTCGAAGGCGTTCTTCAACCGCTCGCGCAGCTCGCGGGTCAGCGGGATCTGCTTGCCGGCCCGAGCCCTGGCCATGATCCGCACGTACACCGCCTCCCCGGAGACTGCGTCCACGCCGCTGAACATGGGCCGACCGAGCATCCGCTCCCGGGTCTCAGGGTCGGCGGCCATCTCGTTGCCGACGCCCACCACGAGGGTTCGGATCTGCTCGAGGTCGGCATCATAGGAGACCGGGATCACCACCGCGGCCATCGTCCAGCCCTGGGACTGGTTGGCGACCCGCAGGATCTCGCCGTTGCGCACGTACCAGACCACTCCTGATGGGTCCCGGATCCGGGTGACCCGCAGCGCGACCTCCTCGACCGTCCCGGTCACCTCGCCGACGTCGACCAGGTCGCCGACCCCGTACTGGTCCTCCACGATCATGAAGAACCCGGACAGGTAGTCCTTGACCAGGGTCTGGGCGCCGAAGCCCAGCGCCACGCCGACCACCCCCGCGCTGGCCATGATGGGTGCGATGTTGACCCCCAGCTGGGTGAGGATCAGCAGGGCGGCGGTGCCCCACAGGGCGATGATCATCCCGCTGCGCACGAGCTGACCCACGGCCTCGGCGCGCTGCTCGCGGCGCTGGCTCATGATCAACGACTGGAGCTCGACCGTGGCCTCGGGGGTGTCGGTCATGGAGTCCGCGCGGCTGCGGCTGGAGTTGACCCAGCGGGTCACGGCCCGGTTGATCAGGCGGGAGCCGAAGAAGTGCAGGACGGCACTGACCGCGACGATGATCCCGATCGTGAGCAGGGTCCCGCCGAACATCCCCAGCGCCTCGAGCGGTGTTCCGTCAGTGGCCGGCGGGTCGTCGGTTGCCATTGCGATCACGACTCGCACCCTACGTCCACCGAGTGGCCACACGCGCCCACCGTGTGATGGGACAACGCTGCCCCGTTGCGCCCGCCCGGGCGCGCGGGCGCCCCGGCCGACGGCCTAGCCTGACTCCCGTGCCCTTGAGCTCGCCGGACCATCGCGTGCACGGCCGACAGGCTGTTGTGCGCCCCGGCGCAGCATCCCGGAGGCGCCCCTCACAACCGACTGGAGGCCCCTTGTGGTGACTTCGACGCACGCCGGCGACGACGACTCGGCAGCTCAGCCGGCGGCAGCGGCCATGGCTCCCACTCCGGCCCCAGCTGGGCCGGTGCCCGTGGTCGAGCCGGAATGGGTCGAGCCCAGCGGCGAGATGGTCGAGCTGGCCCGGTCCTACGGCGTGGCGGTCGAGTACTGGGACCAGTCCGGGGGCTACCACCGGGTCGGGGCCGCGACGATCGCCGCGGTGCTCACCGCCCTCGAAGTGGACGTCAGGACTCCCGAGGCCATCTGGAATGCCCTGTACGCGCGGCGCAACGCCCCCTGGCGCCGGATGCTGCCGCCGGTGTTCGTCACCCGGTCCGGGTCGGACAACCAGTGCTGGGTGCACGTCCCGCACGGTGACTCGGCGCAGATGTGGGTCGATCTCGAGCACGGCGGTGAGGCGTGGTTCCTGCACCAGGTGGACCGCTGGGTGGAGCCCCGGCACATCGACGGCACGCTGATCGGCGAGGCCACATTCCGGCTCCCGGGAGACCTGCCCCTGGGCTGGCACACGATGTGGGCGCGCTCGGAAGGGGCGGATGGTGTGGTCCGGGAGGCGTCCTGCCCGCTGGTCGTGACGCCGGCGCGCCTGGACCCGCCCGCACTGGCCGCGGGCCGGCAGTGGGGGTTCATGACCCAGGTGTACGCCATGCGCTCGGAGGGGTCCTGGGGTTCGGGCGACCTGATCGACCTGGCTGAGCTCGCAGCCTGGAGCGGCCATGCGGAGGGTGCGGACTTCGTGCTGGTGAACCCGATGCACGCGGCCTCGCCGGCCGCGCCGATGGAGGCCTCGCCCTACCTGCCGGTGACCCGGCGCTTCGCCAACCCGCTGTACCTGCGGGTTGAGGCCATCGAGGAGTACGCCAGCCTGTCGCTGGAGGCCCGCGCCCAGATCGAGGCCCTGTCCATCCCGGTGCGCGCGCTGTCGAACTCGCCGGACCTGATCGACCGGGACCTCATCTGGACGGCGAAGTCCCAGGCGTTGCAGATCGTGTTCGGCGCCCCGCTGACCCCGGGGCGTCAGGCCCTGTTCGAGGCGTTCGTCGAGCGGGAGGGCGAGGGCCTGGTCGACTTCGCGACCTGGTGCGCGCTGGTCGATGCCCACGGCGGGGACCTCGACACCTGGCCTGTCGAGCTCTCTGACCCCCACGGCCCTGCGGTGGTCGCGCAGCGCGAGCGGCTGGCCGATCGGGTGCGCTGGCACTCCTGGCTGCAGTGGCAGCTCGACGAGCAGCTCACCCGCGCCCAGCAGGCGGCGATCGCGGCCGGGATGCGCTCGGGGATCGTGCACGACCTCGCGGTCGGGGTCCATTCCAAGGGGTCGGACGCCTGGGCGCTGCGCGATGTGCTGGCCCAGGGCGTGTCCGTCGGTGCGCCGCCGGACATGTACAACCAGCTGGGCCAGAACTGGTCGCAGCCGCCGTGGCGGCCCGACGCCCTGGCCGAGGCCGGCTTCCTGCCCTATCGCGACATGCTGCGCACGATCCTGCGCCACGCTGGCGGCATCCGGGTCGACCACGTGCTGGGCCTGTTCCGGCTGTGGTGGATCCCGGAGGGCATGCCGGCCTACAGCGGCACGTTCGTGACAGCCGATCACGAGGCCCTCATCGGGATCCTGGCCCTGGAGTCCCAGCGCGCAGGAGCCTGGCTGGTCGGTGAGGACCTCGGCACCGTGGAGCAGTGGGTGAAGGACTACCTGTCATCCCGGGGGGTGCTCGGCACAACGATCATGTGGTTCGAGCGCGACTACGCCGCGAAGCCCGACGTGCCGTTGACCCCGGAGCGGTGGCGGGGTGACTGCTTGGCCTCGGTGACGGTGCACGACCTGCCGCCGACGGCTGGCTACCTGGCCGGGGAGCACGTGCGGATTCGCAGTGAGCTCGGCCTGCTGACCCGACCCGAGGCCGAGGAGCTCGCTGACAGCGACGCGCAGATCGCCGAGTGGAGGGCGATCTGCGTCCAGCACGGCTGGATGTCCGCTGACGGTGACGACGAGGACCTCATCGTGGCGCTGCACAGGATCGTGGCGGCCTCGCCGTCGGTCCTGATCGGGGTGGCGCTGACCGATGCGGTCGGCGACCGGCGCGCGCAGAACCAGCCGGGAACCGACAAGGAGTACCCGAACTGGCGGGTGCCGCTCACCGACGCCAGGGGGCGCGCAGTGCTCATCGAGGAGTTTGGCGACCTGCCGCTGCTGCGCCGGCTCGTGCAGGCGGTCAGCGGGCCGAGCTGACCGCCTGCCGGTGACCCGCGGGGCCCGGACTGCTCAGGCGTCGCGGGCCTGGCAGCGCAGCGCCCGCTGCACCCCGTCGCGGCCCTCGACCATGATCCGGCGCAGCCCGGCGGGCAGGTCCGCGCCGGAGAGGAACTCGTCGGTCGTGGCGAGGGTCTCCGGCTCGACCAGCAGGCCGGGGTACAGCGCTCTGGCCAGCATGGCGGCCATCTCACCACCTCGGGAGTCCCAGACCTCGCGGACCTCGGCGAAGTAGCGCGCGCGCAACGGTCGGTACAGCTCACGCTGATCGGCGATGGACAAGCCCGCCAGGGTCGCCTCGACCATCGCGTTGGGCAGTTCCCGATCGTGCATGGAGGCCTCCCACGCGGCGTTCTTGGCCTGCGCCGTGGGGGTGGCCGCGTGCGCGGCAGCGGCGCTGCGCCTTCCGCTCGCGGTGTCGTCGCGGGCCAGTTCAGCGGCGATCTCCGCCCCTCCGGCACGGCCGAGGGCGACCAACCGGACCAGCAGCGACCAGCGCAGGTCCGTGTCGATGACCAGGCCCTCGACCGTTGCGCTGCCCTCGAGCAGGCCGGTCAACAGCTCGATCTGCTCGTCGGTGTGGGCCAGCCCCAGTACCGCCCGGGCATGAACCAGCTGGTGGTCGCTGCCCGGGGCGGCGCGCAGCAGCTCAGCATGTTCGGCGGCAGCCAGACGCTGCCGGTAGCCCGGTCGGTGCTCAGGGCTCGCGTACAGGTTGAGCGCCGTCCGCGCCTGGGCGAGCACCTTCTGGACCACGCCGACGTCGGACTCCGCCGGCAGGCCGGACAGGGCCATGCCGAGGAAGTCGCCGGTCGAGATCTCCGCGTCGCGGAGCATGTCCCAGGCCGCCCCCCAGATCAACTGACGAGCCATCGGCTGCTCCAGTGCGCCGAGGCTCTCGATCACGGTGGTCAGTGAGCGGTTGCCCAGGCGGATCTTGGCGAACGTGAGGTCGTCGTCGTTGAGCAGCAGCAGGTCGGCCATCCGGCGCCCGGCCAACTGCGGCACCTCCGTGCGCGCGCCGACCACGTCGAGCTCGATCTGCTCGGTACGGGTCAGCTGACCGTCGATCAGGTCGTAGAGGCCGATCCGCAGCCGGTGGTTGCGCAGGACCGGCGGGAGGCCCGGCGGTGTGCAGGGGGGCTCCTGACGGATCGCGACGCTGGCGTAGGAACCGTCGGCGGCGTAGCTGACCTCAGGGCGCAGCAGGTTGACCCCGGAGGTCAGCAGCCACTGCTCGGTCCACTCCTGCAGGTCACGGCCCGAGGTGGCCTCCAACTCGGTGAGCAGGTCGTGCAGCTCGGTGTTGCCCCACTTGTGCTTGGCGAAGTACGCGCGCAGGCCGGTGAGGAACTCCTCCTCGCCGACCCAGGCCACCAGCTGGCGCAGCGCGGAGGCCCCCTTGGCATAGGTGATCCCGTCGAAGTTGAGCTGGACCGTCTCGAGGTCGCCCATCTCGGTGGCGATCGGGTGGGTCGAGGGCAGTTGATCCTGGCGGTAGGCCCAGGTCTTGCGTAGGTTGCCGAACGTGGTCCAGGCCTCGGTGTATTCGGTGGCCGCAACCATCGCATGGTGCGATGCCCACTCAGCGAACGACTCGTTGAGCCACAGGTCGTTCCACCATCGCATGGTCACCAGGTCGCCGAACCACATGTGCGCCAGCTCGTGGAGGATCGTGTTGGCGCGCTGCTCGTAGGCCACGTGCGTGACCCGAGAGCGGAAGATGTAGTCCTCCATGATCGTCACGGCACCGGCGTTCTCCATCGCGCCCGCGTTGTACTCGGGCACGAACAGCTGGTCGTACTTGCCGAACGGGTAGGGGTGCCCGAACGCCTGCTCGAAGAACTCGAAACCGGCCTTGGTCTCGGCGAGCACCCGCTCGGCGTCGAGGTACTGGGCCATCGACGCTCGCGCGAAGACCCCCATCGGGTAGGTGCCGTGCGGGCCGGTGTACTGGTCGCGGACCACGTGGTACGGCCCGGCGATCAGGGCCGTGATGTAGGTGCTCATCACCGCTGTGGTGGCGAAGTCCCAGCGGGCCACACGCTCACGGACCGGGGTCGGCGTCGGGGTGGGTGAGTTGGACACGACCTGCCAGTGGTCGGGCGCGGTCACGTGGAGGGTGAAGACGGCCTTGAGGTCGGGCTGGTCGAAGCATGCGTACATCCGCTGGGCGTCGGCCATCTCGAACTGGCTGTACAGGTAGACCTCGTCGTCGACCGGGTCCACCAGCCGGTGCAGGCCCTCGCCGGTGCGTGAGTAGGCGCCCTGCGCCACGACGACCAGGGTGTTCTCAGCGGTCAGTCCGGTCAGCGGCAACCGCTGGCCGGTGTATCCGGACAGGTCGACCGGCTCGCCGTTGAGCGTGGCGGAGATCACCTGCGGTGCGATCAGGTCGATCCAGGTGCTCGCTGCGGGCTCCCGGGCGCCGAACCGCACGGTCGTGGTCGAGGCGAACGTGGTCGGTGCGGTGGTCAGGTCCAGGTCGATGTCGTAGGACCGGACTGCCAGCAGGCCGGCGCGCTGCACGGCCTCGTCGCGGGTGAGGGCAGGATCTGCCACGGGAACTCCCAGGGTCGGTCGGTGCGGTAGGCACGCCTTCGGACCCGGCAGTCGTAGGTGCTACCGGTGGCGGCAATGCCGGTCATCCTCCCACGCGAGACGCCCATGGGTGGCTCCACTGCGCTCGGGCGGTGCGGCGCTGCGTCCGCCCCGGACCCGCCGAAGCTCAGTCGGCCTCGCCGAACCGACCCGAGGGGGCGAGGTCGGCCAGGGCCGCCCGGATCCTGGCCACGTGATCCACGTCGGGTGCCGGCCAGCCGTTGACCGGCCAGTCAGGGGCCGGGCCGGCCGTCACCCCGACCATCCCCGGCGGGCTCGGTGAGGCCCCGGTGACCTGGTAGGCGCGGGCCGAGACATGGATCTCGGGCACCAACGTGTCGCCGACAAGATCCCTGGCGGTGTCGGCGGTGATCCCGCCTCCTGCCATCACGATGCACCCCGTGCGCACATTGCGGACCAGGCGGGCGATCATCCGGGCACCCTGCGCCGCGGTCGGGGCGCCCCCGCTGGTGAGGACGCGGTCACAGCCGTGGTCGAACGCGGTCTCAACCGCGACCTCCAGGTCGGCGGCGACGTCGATCGCTCGGTGGAAGGTCACAGCTCGGCCGTCGGCCGTCTCGATGAACTCCTCAAGCAGGCGCCGGTCGACCTGGCCGTCGGCGGTGAGCATCCCGACCACGATCCCGTCCGCACCCAGTCGCAGCGCGGTGCGCAGGTCCCGGCGCATCACGGCCTGCTCGTCGCGGTCGAACACGAACCCGCCACCGCGCGGGCGGATCATGACATGCACCGGGGTGCCGCTGGGCTCGGCGAGGATCAGCGAGGTCTCGATGCTGCCCGCCGACGGCGTGGTGCCACCCTGCGGGTCGTTCTCGCACAGCTCGATCCGGTCCGCACCCCCGAGCAGGGCCAGCCGGACCGCCCCGATCGAGGTCGCCAGCACTTCGATCGCAAGTTGTGAGTGGACCATCGGACCAGCATCCGACAGAATCAGGCTCCATGCGGGTTCATCTGGGTGCTGACCATGCCGGGTACGAGTTGAAGAGCATGCTCGCCGAGCACCTGCGCTCGGTCGGCCACGATGTGGTCGACCACGGAGCCTTCGAGTACGACGCCGAAGATGACTACCCGGAGTTCTGCCTCGAGACGGCCGAGGGGGTCGTCGAGGAGCCTGGAAGCCTGGGCATCGTGATCGGTGGGTCGGGCAACGGTGAGCAGATCGCGGCCAACAAGGTCGCGGGCGCGCGCGCGGCGCTTGCCTGGTCGGTGCAGACCGCGCAACTGGCCCGTGAGCACAATGACGCCAACGTCCTGGGCCTGGGTGGGCGGATGCACCCCACCGAGGAGGCGTTCGCGATCGTGGCGGCGTTCCTGAGCACCCCCTTCTCGGGGGCGGCGCGCCACCAGCGCCGGATCGACCAGTTGGCGGACTACGAGAACGACCGCTGACCCGGGTCCCAGGTGGAGTAGGGCGCGCGGGCGAGGTTCACGTTGAAGTAGCGCGAGTCCTCCGAGACTTCCTGGCCGGCCCATTCCGGGGTCACGAAATCCTGCGCCGCATCAGCCAGTTCCACCTCGGCCATGACCAGCGGCGCGTTCGCCCCGCCGAACACGTCCACCTCCCAGGTGTGCTGACCCACCGGCACAAGGTGGCGCACCTTGTCGATGACCGGCCCCTGCGCCAGGGTGTCAAGCATCGCCATCGCGTCGGGCACCGGGATCTCGTACTCGAACTCGCTGCGCTCGATCCCGACGGACGCGCCCTTGACCGTCAGGTAGCCGCGATCCCCACGCACCCGCACCCGCACGGTCGCGGTGGCGGTCTGGGCCAGGTAGCCCTGCACGATCCGGGTCGCTGAACTGACCTCAGCGCGCCATGCGTCGCCGACCACCAGGAACTTGCGCTCCACCTCGATGCCCATGCTGGTATTCCTACCAGCAACCGGTGACCCCCGACACGGCGCGGTCGACCGCGCGGCGGGTGGTCAGGCGTGAATAGGCAGTGGGCCGGGAGTTCACGATCGACACGAAGATCTTCGTGCGCCCGTCAGCGCCGGTGGCGTAGCCGGCCAGCGAGATCGCGTCCGCGACGGTGCCGGTCTTGGCCTGGATCTGGCCCGCGGCGCACTTGGCGGGCGCGGTGTTGAATCGCTGGTACGACGCCCGCAACGTGCCGGTACGTCCGGCTACCGGGAGCCAGTCGCGCAGGCCGGCAAGCTCTGGATGGTCCGGGGACAGGGCGCGGTTCAGTGCCGAGGTCAGGGCGTAGGCGGTGACCCGGCCCGTGAGGGACAGTCCACTGCCGTCGATGATCCGCACTCCCGACAGCGGAACCTTCAGCTCGCGCAGGGTGTCGGCCAGCGCGGTGCGCGAACCGGTCCACGTCGGCCGCACACCGCGGCCCACCGCCACCTGGCGGAACATCATCTCGGCCGTGTCGTTGTCCGAGACCAGCAGCATGTGTTCCACGGACTGGGCCACGGAGTGCCCGGCGAACGTGGCCAGCACCGGGGCCTTGGCCGCTGCCCTTGCCTCCCCGCCGTACGTGGCGCGGATGCCTTTCTTGGCCAATGCCGCGGCGAAGTAGCGCCCGGCGTCCGCGGTGGCGTTGGTGGACTTGTTGTCGTCGCGGGCGAACGCGCCCACCGGGCGCACCTGGCTGGGCAGGTAGGACTTCGGCCACCCCGTGGATCGCGTGCCACCCCGGAACAGCGAGTCGTCGGCGCGCACCACGGCCTTCGGCGTGCCCGAAGCAGCACCGCTGGTCAGCGCGGCTGCTGTGCGGGCGGCCAGCGTGCGCAGGTCCTTGCTGGTCAGCAGCGGGTCGCCCCCGGCCACGAGGACGATCTCCCCGGGCTTGGCGCCGGCCCGGACCGTCGTGGCCATGCGGTGCTCCGGGCCGAGTGCGGCCAGCACGCCCACGGCGGTCAGGATCTTGGTGGTGGACGCCCCGCGCAGGGACGAGGTCGCCCGCCGCTTGTACACGTAGCGAGAGGAGGCCGTGTCCCACACCGTCATCGTGAACCGGCTGCCCAGGATCTTCGACGACGTCCGAGCCTTCAGCACCTCGGCGATCCTGCTGTTGGACGCCGCCGTCGACACAGCGATCCGGGGGGCGCTGGCCACCACGAGGCTCCGGTCGGCACTCGGGGCGGGCAATGAAGTGGCGGGCGGGGCCGCCAGCGGCAGGATGAGCAGGGTGCCGGCGGCAGCCAGCAGGGCAGGTCGGCGATACATGGCGTCACCGTACCGGCACACTGGGTTCCCGGATCGACCATGGCACGCCAAGCGTGAGGTTAAGGCTCAGCGGGCGCCGAGTTCGCCCAGCGCGTCGCGCAGTTGAGCGATCGCCCAGATCAGCTCGTCGGCCGTGATCACCAGCGGCGGAGCCAGCCGGATCGTTGAGCCGTGCGTGTCCTTGGCCAGCACGCCGCGGGCCAGCAGGGCCTCGCAGACCTGTCGGCCGGTGCCCAATGCGGGGTCGATGTCGACCCCGGCCCACAGGCCCCGGACGCGCACGTCGACCACGCCATGGCCCACGAGCCGGGCCAACTCGGCCTCGAGCACGGTGCCCAGCTCGATCGCGAGCTCCTGGAACTCGCCGGTGGCCAGCAGCCGGACCACGGCGCGTCCGACCGCGCACGCCAACGGGTTGCCGCCGAACGTGCAGCCGTGCTCGCCCGGCTGCAGGACGCGCAGGATGTCAGCGTCGGCAACGACCGCCGAGACCGGCAGGATCCCGCCGCCCAGGGCCTTGCCGAGGATGTAGATGTCGGGCACGACGCCCTCGTGGTCGCAGGCGAACGTGCGCCCGGTGCGGGCGAGGCCGGACTGGATCTCGTCGGCCACGAAGCAGCACGCCGTGCTCGGTGGTCAGCTCGCGGACTGCACGGCAGGTAGCCCTCGGGGGGGATGACGACCCCGCCCTCGCCCTGGATCGGCTCGATGAGCACCGCGACCGTGTTCGGGGTGATGGCGGCCCGGATCGGCCTCGATCGAGCCGTACGGCACCGTGACGAACCCAGGCGTGTACGGGCCCGAAGTGGTCGCGGGCGGAGCCGTCGTCGGAGAAGGACACGATCGTGGTCGTACGGCCGTGGAAGTTGCCCTCGGCCACGATGATCTGCGCCTGGTCGGCGGGGATGCCCTTGACGGTGTAGCCCCACTTGCGGGCCACCTTGATCGCGGTCTCGACCGCCTCGGCGCCGCTGTTCATCGGCAGCGACCATGTCCTTGCCGGCCAGGGCCGCGAGCTCGGCGCAGAACGGTCCGAACTGGTCGTGGTGGAAGGCCCGGCTGACCAGCGTCACCCGGTCGAGCTGGGCATGCGCGGCAGCGAGCAGTTCAGGGTGCCCGTGGCCGAAGTTCAGCGCGGAGTAGCCGGCAAGGCAGATCCAGGTACCGATGCCCGTTCACGTCGGTGACCCATGCACCGGCCGCGCTGGCGATCACCACCGGCAGCGGGTGGTAGTTGCGCGCCGAGTGCTCCTCGGCCAACTCGATCAGGGCTTGCGCACTGCGTTCCACGACGTCCTCTCCAGCGATCGGTTGCTCACGTGCCCACCGGGATCCAGACCAGCCCGAGGCTGGCCACCTTGACGTCGGACCTGGCCAGCGTGATCGACATGGTCGACACCGCACTGGCCCGCGCTGCCCATTCGGCGCGGATGCGCGAAACCTCCGCGTCGAGCTCGGCCTGCAGCTCGGTGATCGCCCCCGCAAGCCTGGCGACCTTCTCATCGGCGGTGGCCACCTTGTTGATCGCGGTGCTGGCCCGTCGGGCCAGCACCGACGCGGAGGACCTCCGGCCACCGAACAGCCCGCCCAGGATGTCCCCTGCGACGGTGGTCGTGCGCGCCATCCGCTGCCGGTCGGCAGCCTCCGCTGCGGTGTCGAGCTTCGACTGGGCGCCGGCGAGCTTGGTGGCGTACTTGGCCTGCAGGACGGCGATCGCCCGGTCCCCGGCGTCCTGGGCCGCAACCTGGCAGCGGGCGGCAAACGCCTCGGCCGACTCATCGACCCGGCCGTAGAGCGTGAGCTCGGTGTTCGCTGGGATCTCGACGGTCATCCGACGCTGGAGGTGGTCGGCCAGATCGCTCTTGACCGTCGTCCACCAGGTCCTGGCGCGGATCTCCGACGGCGGCAACCGGTAGGTCGCGCCCGCGGGCGGCGTGGCCAGCAGGTCCCGGTCGTCGTAGTCGACGGCGACGAACTGTTCGGGCAGTGGCACGGCCGGGATCGGGTTCAGGACGGCCTCGTACTCCTGGTCGATCATCACGTCAGCCCTGGCGTCGTCGAAGCGCAGGAGCACCCGGGCGATCACCGCGGGGACGAGCCGGTGCCCGGGGACGGCCCCGACCGAGGCCGCCCAGGACGCAGCCGGGTCCAGGTAGGTCACCGGAACCCCGGCCGGCGCCGTGGGAGCGACCGGCGTCTCGTCGTCGGCGAGTGGCCCTGGGGCAGGCGCGGGGGGTGCCTGCGGTGCGGCCGGTGCCTGCGGTGCGGCCGGTGCCTGCGGTGCGACCGGTGCCGGGGGCTCGGCAGGTCCCTCGGGCTTGAGTGACGCCACCTGGTCGCGCGTCAGTGGCCCGCGCAGATAGCTCATCGCCCATCGGGTGGTCATCACCTCGACGGCGTCCCTGCTCGCCCGCTTGACCACGAACTCGCGCTTGGCCAGGCCAGAGATCGTGTCGCCCACGGCCCTGGGGTCCACGCCCCCGGCTGCGCTGGTCAGGCCGTCGACGAGCCGGTTCTTGTCCTGCTCGGTCTGCAGCCGCCCGATCATCCAGGTGCCGGCGTTGGACAGGGCCTTGTAGTCCACGTCCACCGGGTTCTGGGTGGACAGCACCACCCCGACCCCGAACGCGCGTGCCTGCTTGAGCAGAAGCAGGATCGGCGATTTCGTCGGGGGATTGCCGTTCGGCGGCAGGTAGCCGGCCACCTCGTCCATGTAGAGCAGCGTGCGCAGGTCCGAGGTTCCCGGCTGCCGGCGCATCCAGGAGATCAGCTTGGCCAGGACCACCGAGGTGGCCGACTGGCGCTGCTCGTCGTTGAGGTGGGCGGTGGTGATGACCGCGCAGCGCGGCCTTCCGTCCGGGGTGCGCAGCATCGAGTCGATGTCGATCCGTTCACCGGTCAGCCACGCGGAGAACGCAGGGGAGGCCAGCAGCCCGTTGAGCTTCAGGGCCAGCTTCATCCGGTCGTCGGCCGGGTAGTAGGAGTCCAGCTCCAGCACCCCGATCTTGCGCATCGGGGGCTGCTGCACCGAGGCCACCAGGGTCGCGAGGTCCAGGGCCCGACCCGAGGTCCACGAGGCGTTGATGATCGTGGTCAGAAGGATGTGCTCGCGCGAGCTCAATGGGTCGGCCTCGATGTCCACGAGGTTGAGCAGGCTGGAGACGTAGGCGTCGATCTCCTCGGTGACTGCCTGCGGGTCGGACATGTCCGCCGGGACATCCAGGCTGCCGATGATGTTCAGCCCGACCCCGTGCGGGCCGCCCGGGGTGTAGATGGTGACCTCGACCCCTTCGTGCAGTGCCGCGACATCGTCGGCCGCGAGGTCCCAGCCTGCGAGCCCCCTGGTCCAGGTCTGGGCCTGGGCGGCGGCGAACTCCGCCACGTCCTGGCCGGCCTTCTTGGCGTCCGAGGCGTTCACCCACGGTTCGAACTCGGCCGGGGCGAGGTTCGGGAACGTGAGGGCCAGGTTCGTCAGGTCGCCCTTGGGGTCGATGAGCAGGGCGGGCACCCCGGCGCGTAGGCACTCCTCGATGAGCACCACGCCCAGGCCGGTCTTGCCCGAGCCGGTCATGCCGACGATGACACCGTGGGTGGTCAGGTCCTCAGAGGGCAGCAGGCTGGCGTCAGCCGTACGCTCGTGGGTTGCCGGATCAACGACCCCGCCGAGTCTCAAGTCAGCCATGGCAGCACCCTAGGGGCGCGGGTCGCAGGGGTCGCGCCGGGTGGGGTGGGCGTCGGTGTGCACGGAATCGCCGAGAAGATGGTCGATTTCGTACACACAGATGCGGCTCGCTCGGGCTCGGTTCAGCTGACCGGGCAGGTGGGGGCTTCTCCGGGGGAGACTCCCGCGCTGGTGCTTGATGGCGACGGCGTGGGAGTGCCCGCACCGGGCCCCCCGCTGGTCGACTCGGCACCACTTCCGCTCGGTGCCGGGGCGGGACTCGGCTCGTTGAGTGGCTGGTCCAGGCGCAACTTGGTCCAGAGCTCATCGGCATCGGGCTGGAGCCACTGCACGCGGTTCGGGTTGGGTGGCCAGTCCTCGACGGGCACGGTCAGGAACTCGATCTCGGACAGCCCGACCTCGCGGGCCCGGACTGCCACCGAGGCCAGGGCCCGGATGCTCCCCAGCCCGGAGTCGGTGGTCAGCGACGAGGTCGCGGCATCGAGGAACTGGTAGAGGTTCACAGGGTTGAACAGCATTCCGGTGGAGGTGACCTTCTGGACCAGTGCGGAGAGGAACTGCTGCTGGCGCTCGATGCGCTGGGTGTCCGAGCCGTTGCCGCCCTCGACGCCCTTGCGCACCCGCACGTAGTCCAGCGCCGCTTGGCCGTCGAGGGTCTGGCAGCCGGTCTCGAAGGAGATGCTCGACTCTGGGTCGTCGATCGGGGAGTCGATGTAGACGGTCACGCCGCCCACCGCATCGACCATCGCCGCGAATCCCACGAAGTCCACCACGACGAAGTGGTCGATCGCGATGTCAGTCAGGGACTCCATCGTGCGCTGCACGCATACCGGTCCACCGATCACGTACGCGGCGTTGAACTGGCGCAGGGCTCCGGGCACCACCACCCCGTCGGGCCCAACGCAGTCGGGCATGACCACCATGGAATCGCGGGGGATGCTCACGCCCGCCGCCCAGGTGTTGTCCGCCGAGAGGTGCAGAAGCATGGTGGTGTCGGCCAGGCCGGGGGAGTCCCCGCCCACCGAGCTGTTGTCCCCCTCGCGCGTGTCCGAGCCGATCGCCAGGATGTTCAGGGCCTGGTTCTCCTTGGCTGGGCGCACGTCGCCCAGACCGTCAGTGGGGTCGATGGTGGCGATGTTGTCATCGAGGTTGCGATAGGCCAGCCAGAGCAGCACCCCGCCCACGACCAGGACCAGGAGCAGGGCGGCGGCAGCGAACCGCAGGAACCGACGCCGGCGGGGATGCGCAGTCCGATCCATGGCCCACCAATCTGCTCGGCGCTGTCGGGTCAGGGTAGACCCGGGAAGAGCGCCCGGTCAGGCCAGACGGCGCGTCACGAGCGCGGCGGCGTGCCCGACCGCGTCGATGGCGTGGACGAGGTGGGTGGCCTCCCGCAGGCCCGGCGGGTCCTCGCCGGGCCTGACCACCGTGCACACGCCGGGGTTGCCGACGACCGTGATCCGACCGGCATGGGAGCTCTGGGCGGCGTTGGCCTGATCAGTCCAGGACGTGGCTGACCAGACCGTCGAGGAGCTTCGGCTCGAACCACGTCGACTTCGGCGGCATGATCCCGCCGGCGTCGGCCACGGCGATGAGGTCCGCCACCGTCGTGGGGTACATGCTGAACGCTGCCGACCACTGACCCGATGCGACCGCGGCCTCCAGCTCGGTCAGTGGCCTGACCCCGCCGACGAAGCCGATCCGCGGGTCGGTCCGCGGGTCGGCGATCCCCAGCAGGGGCTCGAGCAGGTGCCGGGCCAGCACAGCCACGTCGAGCTGGTCGGCGGCCTCGGTGGCGGCGCGCAGCTCGTCGGGGGCGCCCAGGACGTACCAGCGTCCGGCCAGGTGCAGGCCGAACCGCCCGGGCGCGGCTGGTGTGACCGGGCCTGCGGAGGCCTCGACGCTGAAGCGCTGCCCGATCCGGGCGAGAAGTTCGTCGGCGGTCAGTTCCGGTGGGGTCCGGACCAGCCTGTTGTAGGGCAGCAGCACCACCTCGTCGGTGGGGAATGCGACGGCCAGGAATCGAGCGTTGGCCGGCGTGGGCTGCCGGGCGTGCACCATCGAGGCGGCCGCGCTGCGGTGATGGCCGTCGGCGATGTAGAGCACCCCGAGCTCGTCGAACGCGGCGGTGACGATGTCGATCACCACCGGGTCGGTGATCGGCCAGACCTCGTGGCGCACCCCGCCGGGGCCGACCAGGTCGGTGGGCGCTGCGTCGGCAGTGGCGGCCGCGACGACCTGCTCGATGGCGGTGCTGGGCCGGTGGATCAGGAACACCGGACCGGTCTGGGCTCCGACCGCCGACATGTGCGCGGCTCGGTCGGCCTGCTTGTCGGGGCGGGTCGTCTCGTGCCTGCGGATCAGGCCGGTGTCGTACGCGGCCATGCTCGCCCCGCCGACGATCCCGGTCTGGGCGTGGCCGCCCCGAGTCAGCCGATAGATGTGGAACCGGGGCTCGGGGTCGCGCTCCAGCAGACCATCGGCCTGCAGCCGGGCGAACGCGGCCGCAGCCAGGGCATGGGCACGCGGGTCCCCAGCCGCGACGTCCTCGGGCAGGTCGATGTCGGGACGTGAGACGTGCAGGAACGAGTCGGGTCGCCCGGCGGCCATCGCGATCGCCTCGGCCCGGTTCATGACGTCGTAGGGCAGCTCGGCCACCTCAGCCGCGCGGTGCGAGGGCGGGCAGAGGCCACGGATCGGGGCGAAGAGGGTCACCGCGTCATCGTAGGTGGCGGGCCTGCGTGCCCCTGCGAGCGGTTGATCCGCGGGGGTCGGGTTGCGCTGGGGCAGCCGCGAGGTCGGTAGCGCTCAGTGCGCGAACGTCACCGTGATCCGGGCCCGGGCCAGGGTGTGGAAGGCCAGCGTGAACGCGACAGCGACCGGCGAGGCCCCCGCGTCGACGCCCAGTGCAGGCACGTCCATCGCATGCACCACGAACATGTAGCGATGCCGATGGTCGCCCTTCGGCGGCGCGGCCCCGGAGTACTTCGCGGTGGCGAAGTCGGTGCTCGCGTGGAACCCGCCGGGCAGTGTGGCGTCGCCGGCCCCAGCGCCTTGGGCCAGTTCGGTGACTGACGCCGGCAGGTCGGTCAGCGACCAGTGCCAGTACCCGCACCCGGTGGGGGCATCGGGATCAAGGCAGGTCACGGCGTAGCCCTGGGTGGCTTCGGGCGCCCCGGACCACGCCAGGTGCGGGGAGACGTCCTGGCCGCCTGCGGACCCGTGCACATGGGTCAACACCATGTCCGCGCCGTCGACGAGGTCGGTGCTGGTGAGCTCGAACCAGGGCCGGGGCGGCAGGTAGTCGTAGGGATCGGGAGCGATCGGGCGTTCGATGGACATGGTTGCTCCTCAATCGCGCGGGCGGACTGTTGGGAACCAGCCAACCACTGCCGGGTGCGTGAGGACGCTCGAACGAGCCCGGACAGGTGAGAACCCCGCTGCCGACGGGGGAGCAAGCAGCGGGGTCTCAAGATCATTTTGGTGGTTCTGGCCCGGCCGCGCAAGTTCCCACGCTGCGCTCAGGGCAGGGGGACCGTCGCTGTCAGCGCGACGCGCACCTCGTCTGCGACCTTCAACTGGCCCATCATGGCGCTGTATGGGTGCACCCCGAAGTCGCTCTGCCGGACCGGGACCGTGCACCGGGCGGTGACCTGCCCGGCGGACTCCTCGATTGCTGCGGTGGCAGTCAGCGGCCGGGAGGTGCCGTTGATGCTCAACGTCCCGGACGCGTGCAGGTCGCTGCCCTCGCGCGTCAGCCCTTCGGCGACGAACGTGACCTCGGGGTGCTGGTCGCCGTGCAGGGACTGCAGCGCGTTGTCGCGGATCGCACCCCGGTCACCGTCGCTGAGCGGCTTCACCCCGCCGCTGCCCGACGCCACCCGCAGGCTGGTCAGGTCGGCGCGCAGGGTCAATGCGGTCGGGTCCGCCCCGGCCAGCTCGACGCTCATCGCCCAGTCGTCGATCACGATCACGAGGTTGTGGCCCATCCGTGCTGCTGCGCCGGCGACCCCTGTGTGCAGGGTGAGGGTTCCATGCTCGGGGAGGATGTCCATGGGGCCATGGTGCCGGGTGGGGTCGGATGCGCGAGCATGGGGCCATGTCTTTCGTCGCCGTGAACGTCCTGTCCGTGCCAGGTGCTTCCGGAGCCGCGCTCGAAGTGCGGTTCGCCCGGCGCGCCGGCTCCGTGGAACGGGCCCCCGGATTCCAGCACTTCGAGCTGCTGCGTCCCGTCGCCGGGGCCGAGGACTACTTGGTCTACACACGGTGGGACGACCAGGAGTCATTCGACGCGTGGACCCAGTCGCAGTCGTTCGCCGCCGGACACGGCCAGGCCAGTGGCCGGGCGCAGGGGGAGCGACCTGCGGCCACCGGGTCGACGATCTGGAGCTTCGAGGTCGTGCAGTCGGTGGACCCCGCCTGAGCCCTTGGCCGGTACAGGGCCTGCCGCACGCCGCATCCCGGCCCCACGGCCACGTGCGTGCGACCTGCGGGAATACCGTGGATGCATGACCACTGAGCTCACCGATCCGTTCGCCACCGCTGAGCGCCGGGCGCTGCGGGCCCTGACCCGGACTTTCGTCGAGCGTGAGGTCCTGGCCGGTCTGGCCGACTGGGAGCGCGCCGGTGAGTTGCCTCGCGAGCTGCACCGCAGGGCTGCGCAGGCCGGGCTGCTCGGGGTCGGCTTCGCGGAGGCGGTCGGCGGCCAGGGCGGGGACTTCCTCGACACGGTGGTCGTCACCGAGGAGGTGCTGCTGGCCGGGGGCAGCGGGGGGCTGCTCGCCAGCCTGTTCACGCACGGCATCGCCCTGCCGCACATCATCGCGGCCGGCGACCCGCACCAGATCGACAGGTTCGTGCGCCCGGTGATCGCCGGGGAGCAGATCGCCGCGCTGGCCATCACCGAACCGGACGGAGGCTCCGACGTCGCGGCGCTGCGCACGCGCGCGGTCCGCGACGGCGACGAGTTCGTCGTCGACGGTGCAAAGACGTACATCACCTCCGCTGCCCGTGCGGACTTCGTCACCGTCGCGGTACGCACCGGTGCGGACGGGTTCGCGGGGATCTCGCTGCTGGTCGTGCCCACCGACACGCCGGGATTCGCCGTGTCGCGCCGGCTGGAGAAGATGGGTTGGCTCTGCTCGGACACCGCCGAGCTTGCCTTCACCGGGTGCCGGGTTCCGGTCGGCAACCTGGTCGGCCCGCCCGGCAGCGGCTTCATCCAGATCGCCCAGCAGTTCGTCGTGGAGCGGCTGTCCCTGGCCGTTCAGGCCTACGCCACCGCCCAGCGCTGCCTGGACCTGACCTTGGACTGGGCGCGGGCCCGGCGCACCTTCGGCAAGCCCTTGACCGGGCACCAGGTGGTGCGCCATCAACTGGTCGAGATGCACCGGCAGGTGGATGTGGCGCGCGTCTACACCCGGGCGGTCGCGCTGCGGCATGCTGCCGGCCAGGACGTCATCGCCGAGGCGGCGCTGGCCAAGAACACGGCCGTGGCTGCCGCCGAACACGTCGCCTATCAGGCGGTGCAGATCTTCGGTGGGCTGGGCTACATGCGCGAGTCCGAGGTGGAGCGGCACTACCGCGACGTGCGCGTGCTGGCCATCGGCGGGGGCTCGACCGACGTGATGGCCGAGCTGGCTGCCCGGCGGCTGGGTTTCTGAGCCCGGGCCGCAACCTGGGCACGTTACCCGGTCCTATGAAACACTCGCAGTGCGAGGTCGAGCTGGGCGGGTCACAGGAGCCGCGCTTTCGACCATCCGGGGTGCGAGGTTCCCAGCCCGTGTGCCTGCGGGGTCGCGGCGCAGTGCTGGATCAGGCGGGGCGCATCGGTCAGCGGGTGAGGTCCACGACAGCGGTGCGCCGATGGCGTCAACCGTGCCGTCCGGGCCAGCGCATGGGCTGCGAGCGGGGTTACCCTCGGTTGCGTGCCCAGCGCTCGACTGCTCGTCGTCCACCACACGCCTTCGCCAGCCGTGCGTGAACTGCTCGAGGCGATCCTTGACGGGACCGACGATCCGGAGCTCGCCGAGGTCGAGGTCGTCGCGGAGCCGGCCCTGTCGGCGACCGCGTCCGACGTGCTGGCAGCGCAGGCGATCGTGCTGCTCACACCCGCGAACATCGGGTACATGAGCGGGGCCCTCAAGCACTTCTTCGACACCATCTACTACCCATGCCTGGACGCGACCCGGGGCCTTCCCTGGGGTCTGGTGGTGCACGGCAACGACGACACCACCGGGGCCATCCGCGCGGTGGAGAAGATCGCCGGGGCGATGGTCTGGCGGCAGGTGGCCCCGGTGCTGTCGGTGGTGGCGCCCCCGGCTCCCGGCGACATTGTCGCAGCGCGCGAGCTTGGCGCCACCGTGGCGGCCTTCGCGCTCGGTGGGTGAGTGCCGCGCATCGCGGTGGGGCGGGAGCGCTGAGGTTCCCACCCGGGTGGGTCAAGGAGCAATGCGGTTCCCACCCGGGTGGGCGCTGGGCGCGCTAGCCTGACGGCCAGCCGACCGACCGGACGGTTCATCGCCCCGGGGCTCCATCGGCCCGAACCCACCCTCGGCCCGAACGCACCCTCGGCCCGAACGCACCCTGTGCCCGAACCGACCCGCTGGAGGCAGATCGTGTCCTCACCGCAGTCCCCGACGTCGGGTCAGCCTGAGCCCGGACGGACCAGCGTGCCCGCCACCGGAACGCTCGGTAGCACCTCCAGCGGTGCACCGGCCGCGGTCGGCCCAACCGCCGGAACCGGCAGCCTCCGGCCCGGCGGCTCGACCCCGCCCACCCTCCCGATCATGTCGGGCGAGGACGTGCCAGCCGGCCTGCGGACCGCCGCCGCCTGGTCCTGGCGGATTCTGGTCGTGCTGATGCTCGTGAGCGTGGTGACGTTCGTGGTGGTGAGCCTGAAGCTCCTGTTCGTCGCGCTGTTCGTCGCACTGCTGGTGACCGCGCTGGTCCATCCGGCCACCGAACGCCTGCAGCGCTGGGGATTGCCGCACGCCCTGGCCACGGCGCTGGTCCTGCTGGCCTTCGCGAGCGCCGTGATCGGCGTGCTCTACTTCGCCGGACGTTCGCTGGCCGGTCAGGCCGAGACGATCGCCACGGCGGTCACCGAGGGTTTCGACGAGGTCGTGGCATGGCTCCAGGGCAGCTTCGGGATCAGCCTGGACCAGCTGTCCGGCCCGCTGGGCTCGCTGACCGAGGGTTTCGGGGGATCGGGCTCAGGAGGCATCGCGTCATCCGCGTTCGGGGTGGCCTCCACCGCGCTCGAGGTGGTCGCTGGCGCAGGCATCTCGCTGTTCGCGACCATCTTCTTCGTCCACAGCGGTGCGGGCATCTGGGCCTGGCTGACCTCGCTGTTCCCCGGCAGCGCCCGACCCCGGGTCGACGAGGCTGGTCAGCGGTCCTGGACCACACTCTCGTCCTACGCCCGCGGGACGGTGCTGATCGCCGCGATCGACGCGGTCGGCATCGGAGTGGGCGTGGCCCTGATCGGGGTCCCGCTGGCCGGCGCGATCGCCGTCCTGGTGTTCTTCGGGTCGTTCATCCCGATCGTCGGTGCGCTGGTGTCCGGTGCGGTGGCCGTCCTGGTGGCGCTGGCCACCCAGGGGTGGACCTCCGCGCTGCTCGTTGGCGGCGTCGTGCTGGCGGTCCAGCAGGTCGAGGGTCATGTGCTGCAGCCCCTGATCCAGGGCCGGATGGTGTCGCTGCATCCCCTGGCCGTCGTTCTCGCGGTGGCCGCGGGATCCATCGTCGCCGGTCTCATCGGCGCGATCATCGCCGTGCCGATCGTGGCGGTGGCCAACGTGCTCGTCCGGTACTGGGCGGAAGTGCGTCGCGAGCTGCGGATGGAGCACCTGGCGCGGACCTGATCCGCGCTGCGCCGTTCGGGCGTAGCGTGTGGGTCCAGCGCCAGCGCTGCCAAACCCCCGGGGGAGCGTTCGGCCCAGCAGCAGGGAGGGCGTGACCGATGACGACGGCCAGTGGGTCCGGAGCCGACCCGAACCGGGTCGCAGTCGTGCTGTCCGGGGCTGCCGCCCGCGGCGCCTTCCAGGCCGGTGCGCTGGCCGAGATCATCCCGGTGCTCGAGAGCCAGGGCTTGACCCCGACGATCTGGTTGGGCACCAGCGCCGGGAGCATCAACGCGACCCTGTTCGCCGCCGAGCTGCATCGGGGTGCCAGCGCCGCTGCAGCACGGGTGCTCGAGGTGTGGTCCTCGATGAGCGACGACGACGTGTACCGCTCGCTGCTGCCCTTCTCATTGGCCCGATCGGCGCTGCAGTACGCGACCGGTGCGGTCCTGGAACGCGGTCCCGGGCTGACCAGCCTGCTCAACACCGCACCGCTGCAGAGGACAGCAGCCGAGCTGCTGCCCACCGCACAGCTGGCCGCGAACGTGCGCGGCGGGGTGGTGTCGGCCGTCGGTGTGGTTGCCACCCGCATGCCGGCCGACACCGACGCCGGGCTCTGCGGAGCGGCCAGCGGCCGCAGCGTGGTGTTCCTCGACGAGCAGCTGCCCGGCGCCTACGAGGGGGACCCGGATCGGGCGTTGGACGTCGTCCGCACACAGGTGGCGGCCGAGCACGTGATGGCCTCCTCAGCGATCCCGGTCGGCTTCCCCCCGGTGCAGATCAGCGCGCCGGAGGCCGCGGCTGCGTGGTACGTCGATGGCGGCGTTCGCCTGAATGCGCCGTTGCATCCGGCGGTCGGCCTTGGTGCGGGGAAGATCCTGCTCGTATCGGCCACCTCGACCCGGTACCCGCCGCCCCCGATCCCGGCTGCTCCGGGTCGGATCCCGGACTCCGCCGATGCCGCTGCCCAGGTGCTGCATGCAGTTCTGGCCGATCGGACCACCGAGGACCTGGACCTGCTCAGGCGCACGAACCGGTTGGTGGAGCAGGCCGGGTCCGCCGGGCGGGTCCTGACCCGGCGAAGCGGCGGCGAGCTGCGCCCCATCGACGTCATGGCGGTCTGCCCGGCGCCTGGCAAGCTGGGTCGGATCGCCTCCGAGGTGCATGCCCGGCGCACGAGTGGGCTGGGCTTCCTGCGCGAGACGGACAACTGGCTGCTGGGCCGGATCATCCGCGGGGCCGGCGATGCGGTCGGCCGTCGGGAGCTGCTGAGCTACCTGTTCTTCGACGAGCAGTACTTCGCCGCGGGCATCGAGCTGGGCCGGCGCTGCGCCGCGTCCGCGCTGGCCGGTGGATGGCAACGCTGAGGGCCCACTGTTCCAACCTGGCGCGCCCGGCGCGCCCCGGCTCGCGCACCACGTCGCATCCGCCCCGTGGGTCCTGCCTCAAGTCCGGGGAGGTGCGTCCGAGCCTGCTGTGCCCTGAGTCGCCGGCTCCCGACTGGCCCTGCCGGGGCCTGCCGATTCCCGGCCCGCTGCGCTGCGGCCAGCGGTGCGCGGCCGCGGCAACCGGGCCGGTGGCGTCGGCGGTGCCCCCGGGCCGGCCAACGAGGACGCACCCGGGGCCAGGCAGTCCAGCGCCGCCAGGCTCGCTGTCGGTGCCTCGGCGAGGATCCGCTCGAGGCGCGCTGCGCCGGCCTGGCCGATCCCCGGCACCGGTGCACGGACCACATGACCGATGAGTCCGCTGCCCGACGCGATCACGGTCGTGCCACCGATCAGGGGCAGCCCGGCCAGCGCATCCGGCAGGTCCGCCTCGGCGTCGCGGTTGCGCTGGGTGAAGCGCGCCGTCACGATCGCGGTCGGGAACCCGTCCTGGTTGATCCGGAAGCTGGCGTTGCCCCCGTCGACCTCGACGGAATCAGGACTCAGCCCGAGCAGCTCCGCATGGTCACGACCCCAGCTGAGCAGCGCGGAACTCCACGAGCGCCCCAGCTGCACCCGGGACCGGCCACCACGGGTCGGTGACGCACCAGAGCCGGCGAGATCGTCCGTGGCGAGCAGCAGGGCCTGCCGGGTGGGCAGGCGTGCCACGTCGTCGTAGTTCGGCCTCGGCCCCGTTCGACCGCCGGGCAGCTCGGTGGGGTAGATGCCCCGGCGCCGGGCGGACTCGATGAAGGACCGCCGGAACCCGTCCCGATCCTCCGGGTGCAGATCGGTGTCGGAGTAGATCACGGCGTCGAGGAAGTTGCTGAACGTGATGTCGGTGGGCGGCAGGTAGTCCACCGCGCGCACCACCATGGCCAGCACCATCGCCGAGGCAGCCCGGGCCTCCCCGCACACCAGGTCCACCAGGGGCTGTGGCAGGACGGCGGCCTCGTCCGCGCTGCGCAGGCCAGCAGCCCGCAGCAACGGCGAGACCCGTTGGGTGTAGGCGGCGAAGAACGCCTCGAACACGGCGGCGACCAGAACGGCGCCACGCTCGTGCGGCTCGGTCGACGCATCCAGGCGTGTGGGCGGGGAGTTCGCCAGCACCTTGCGCACTGCGTCCCGATGGCCCGACCCGCGACCGAACTCCCCAGCGAGAGCCACGAACGGACCGGACTCCCAGATGCGCGCGCCGGACTGGGCCACCTGGCACTCCAGCAGCCCGGGCAGGTTGAAGTGGGCCAGGATCGCCAGGATGTCGGCGAACCCCTCGTGGAAGGCCGCGGCGTCGACACCGGTGGGGTGCAGCGAGAGCGGCCGGAGCTCGTGGAGGAACGCGTGGCCGGCCTCGTGGTTCACGATGTCCTGCGACAGGCAGCCGTGCACCCACTGGCCGGGGAACAGGCCGTCGGGGTCGTCGACGGCGTTGAACGACCCGAACGACAGGCCCTCCCCGGGGGCGTAGAACGCATTGGCAGCCCGCAGCCGGTGTGGGAACACCGGCAGCGGGCGCTCACCGGGCCCGTCCGGCGAGTCCCGCCAGACGTTTGCCCAGACCAGATGCCGGCCGCGGATGTTGTCCAGGGTCTCAATAAGCGACGACAGGATCGCGTAGACCGACTGCTGGCGGAACTGTGGGTCGGACTCATCGGGGGCCAGCCCGTCCTGCGCCAGCAGGTAGTGGTCATCGAGGTCGACGCCGACTGCCCTGGTGCCGTCCAACTGCCAGTCCAGGACGGCGATCCGTTCCCCGACCGGTCCAGGCTTGAGTGGCTCCCACGGCACCGACAGCACCATGGTCGATCCCGACCGGCGCGCGTGCGTCGGATCGAGGCTGAACACCCGCAGCCGGCGGCGGGCCGGGCGCGGGTAGGGCGAGGCCCGGGGCTCCACACGGTGCGTCGTCGGGGTCATGGCCGGCTCAGACCGTGAACGGACGCTCGGCCCGGAACGTCCCCGCAGGGTCATTGAGGGCCAAGTAGTTCGGGGTCTGCCAGGGCGGCATCTGCTTCTTGATGCGCGAGAGCAGCGTGCGGTAGCCGCCGCGGTACTCGCCGTCCTTCCACACCGTGCGCAGCGTGCCGGTGAACAGCCCGTTGTGGTCGCCGTCCGAGGAGGTCTGGTTGTCCTGGCAGCCCGACAGCAGCAGCACCCGTGCGGCCAACTCCGCGCTGTCCTCGCCGGGTGTGCTGGCGCGCACCTCGTCGTAGACCGAGCGTCGCCCTGCGTTGTCCCGGTCGTTGACCGACTTCGGCATGAACCGGCCGCCGCTGAACACCTCAGTCAGGGCATCGGCACTCGGGCCGCCCGCCCCGGCCATGGCGTCGAGCTGGGCGCGGACCACCGACCCGGAGTGACATGAGTCGGAGACCACCACGATCCGGACGCCGGCGGC
The DNA here is from genome assembly GCA_963781015.1 of uncultured Actinomycetes bacterium. Taxonomy (GTDB): domain Bacteria; phylum Actinomycetota; class Actinomycetes; order S36-B12; family CAIYMF01; genus Prado023. The sequence goes on from CAWAEB010000015.1 coordinate 131,090, forward strand.
AAACTTGGTCCAGCGCGCGAACAGCTCGTCGTCGAGTACCTGACGGTCGTACAGCACCCAGGTCTCGTCGCGGTGGTCCTGCTCGTCGCCGTTCGCGTCGGGCATCTGGCCACCGTGACCGGCGTAGGTCACCACGAAGAGGTCGCCGTCGTGCAGGGCTGCGGCCGCCCGGTCCAGTGCGCCAAGCACAGCCCGGCTGGTCGCCTTCGAGGTGAGCAGGCTGCTCGTGCGCAGGCCGGCCGCCCGGCAGATCGCCTGCATGTCGTGGGCGTCGAACTCGCACGCGGTGAGGTCCCCGGTCCAGCCGTCGTACGTGGCCGGGTCCACGCTGTTCAGGCCGATGTGCAGTGACCGACCGACTGGCATCGTGGCCTCCTGGCGGGGTTGTGGATCGCACGAATCCGTGTCCGACGAATCTGGCACTGAGCAAACTACGCCCCAATACCACAAGGTGTCGAGAGATATGTCAGGGGGGTGGGCTGAACCGTTGACGCGGCAAGTGGACGCCGGTACGGTCCTATCGACGCCGCAGGGGCAGTTCGCAGCGCAAGGGCGCAAGGGGAGGTGGCGATGACCCCCAACCGTGACGCGCGACCGCGGGTCAAGCCCGAGCAGGCCCAGGCCGAGCCTGCCCCCCGCGCCCGGTCCCGGGATCTGCCGGACGACCTGATGCTCGACTCGGTCATCTCCGAGCCGCTGCGCGCGGTGATGCGCGCCGATCCCATCGCGCAGATCGGGGTGGTCATCGAAATGGGGGTCCCGGACGCCCTGACCTCGGCGCGCCGCGGCCTGGCCGGGCTGGTGGAGGAGGTGACCGGGGGTCGGGCGAAGGTGCCCACCCGCGGCTCCTCCCCGTACGTGACGGTCGCGCTCACGCCTGCCGAGATCATCGAGCTGGTCGCCCGGGATGCTGGTGCGGATTCTTCACGCGCACGAGTCGTCGCGGTCGCCGCCAACCCGGCTCCGCGCCGGCGCATCCATCGGATCTGGCCCAACTTCGAGATCACCGGCCTCACTCTGCGCTCGGCGGCGGCCACCAAGTGCCGGGCTGCGCAGCGCACGTTCGACGCGACCGGCGAGGGCATCGTGTGGGCGGTCCTGGACTCCGGGATCGACGCGAAGCACCAGCACTTCGCCCGGTACGCCAATCTGGACCTGCCCGACGGTTTGGCCGCCCAGTCGTTCGTCCCCGAGGTCAGCGATCCGCTGGTCGACGCCAACGGGCACGGGACCCACGTGGCCGGGATCATCGCCGGCGGCCTGGCTCCCGACGAGTCGGCCACCGCCGTCGGCTGGTACCTCGACGCCAGCGGCAACGACGGGCGCCAGGCCCTGCCGGTGCCCGGGATCGCCGGGATGGCCCCGGCCGCGAAGCTGCTCTCCTGCACCGTGTTGCGCCAGGACCGCACGGGGGACATCACCGCCCTTCTCGACGCCCTGCTCTACATCGACGAGCTCAACGACGGTGGCCGCAACCTGCGCGTGCACGGTGTGAACATCTCGGTGGGGCACATGTTCGACCCGCGCTGGTACGCCGCGGGGCTGACACCGGTGTGCCGGGAGGTCGACCGCCTGGTCGCCTCCGGCGTGGTGGTCGTGGTGGCTGCCGGGAACACCGGGTACGGGTACGCCAAGGACCCCGAGGGCCGCACGATGCGGCTCGGGTTCGAGGTCACCATCAACGACCCGGGCAACGCAGCCCGGGCGATCACAGTCGGGGCCACCTCATCCACCCCGCAGACCACCGGTGTGTCCTACTTCTCGAGCAAGGGCCCCACCGGGGACGGCCGACTCAAGCCGGACCTGGTCGCCCCCGGCGAGCGGGTGATCTCCGCAGCTGCCGGTGAACTGCTGCGCCAGGCCCAGCTGGCCGACCCGCAGGCAACCTACATCGAGAGCACCGGCACCTCGATGTCCGCCCCGCACGTGTCCGGTGCCGCGGCCGGCCTGCTCTCGGTGCACCGGGAGTTCATCGGCGACGCCGAGCGGGTCAAGTCGATCCTCAAGTCCTCGGCGACCGACCTCGGTCGGGTGCCGACCTTCCAGGGTGCGGGCATGCTCGACGCCATGCGCGCGCTGGCGTCCATCTGAAGGAGACCCCGTGAAGCTGCCCTACGCGCCCATCGAGTTCACGAAGACCGGTGCGGTGGCCGACCCTGCGCAGGTCACGGCCGCGCTGGCGATGCTGGATCGCGAGCGCATCACCGACGTGGTCGTCATCGCGCACGGCTGGAACAACGACATGCCCGCGGCTCAGCGGTTGTTCAGCACCCTGGGCGACAACCTGGCTGACCGGATTCCCGCCGGGTCCGATGCGCGCGTGGCCGTGATCGGCGTGCTGTGGCCCTCGGTGCGATGGGCTGACGACGCCGACATCGCCGGCGGCGGGGTGTCAGTGGGCGACGATCAGTCAGCGCTGATCGCGGCGATCGGCGCGTCGGTGGACGATCCCGAGGTGGCGGCGCGGCTGACCGAGCTTGCCGGGCGCCTGGACGATCCCGCCGGGCGAGCCGCATTCCTGGACGGCGTCCGTGGCTGGGTCCCGGACTCAGCCGGGGGGCCCGGCGCTGGGCAGGGGGCCGATGAGGATGCCCCGCCCAGTGCGCTGGTCAACGGCGAGTCCGAAGCGGTCTTCGACTCGGTGCGGGTGGCCGTGTCCGGTGCGGACGAGGACCTGCCCGTGGCCCCGGGTGGCCTCGCGCAGGCACCCGGCGTCGCCCCGGACCTGCTCGCCGACGAGGCCGGCGAGCCCGGTGCGGCAGCCGGTGCAGGGCTGTTCGGGATGTCGTGGGCAGCGCTGGGGCGTCAGCTGCTCAACACCTCGACCTACTACACGATGAAGGCCCGGGCCGGCGATGTCGGCGCCAACGGGGTCGCCCCCTTGGTCGACCGGATCAACGCGGCCGCACAAGAGCGCCGGATCCACCTCGTCGGGCACTCGTTCGGTGCCCGGGTGGTCTCCGCGGCAGCCACCAACATCACCACCCCGATCGAGAGCCTGACCCTGTTGCAGGGCGCGTTCAGCCACTACGGCTTCACACCGAACTTCGCGGGCACCGGGAGCGACGGGGCGTTCCGCGGGGCGATCACGAACGGCCGGATCCACGGCCCGGTCGTCATCACCCACACGCACAACGACAAGGCGGTGCGCCTGGCCTATGCCATCACCTCACGACTGGCGGGACAGGCCGGATCGGCCGTCGGGGACCGCAACGACCGCTACGGCGGCGTGGGGGCCAACGGCTCGGTCGACACCGGCGCTGTCGAGTCGGTGCTCGGCGACGAGGCAACCGACTACGAGTTCGCGCCGGGCACGATCACCAACCTGAACGCCGACCGCACGATCTCCGGTCACAGCGACGTGACCAACAGGGCTGTCGCGAATGCGCTGGCGCACGCGATCGGGGTGCGATGACCCACCAGAGCTGCCCGGGCTACGTTCACGAGCCTTTCGCGAGTCTGGTCGCGGACTATCCCGGCGAGGAGGTGTACCCGGCGGCGCAGTTCCGTCTCGAATGGGGTCCGATCTTCCATCGCGGGCGCCTGGATGGATCAGCGCGGGTGCTGGTGCTCGGCCAGGACCCGGCGGCGCACGAGGCCATCTCGCGACGCATCCTGGTGGGGGAGGCCGGTCAGCGGGTGCAGGGGCTGCTGGCCAAGGTGGGCATCAGCGACAGTTACGCGATGGTCAACACGTTCGTGTACAGCGTGTATGGCCAGCGCTCCGGAGAGGCGCACGAGAAGGACCCGGCGATCGCGGCGTACCGCAATGCGTGGCTCGACGCGCTGCTGATCGATACCGGGGTGACCGCGGTCCTCGCGCTGGGCCGGCTGGCCGGAACCGCCTACCGGACGTGGGCGAAGACCCAGCCGGACGCGGCCGAACGGCTGCACCTGGCTGCCCTGCGCCATCCCACCTACCCCGAGAGCGCCGCAGGTGCGAGCGGGACCCCGCTCGCCGAGACGACGGCGAACCTGATGGCTGACTGGAACAAGAGGCTGCCCGCGCTGGCCGCGCATGTGGCCCCGGAGGCGGCCGTCGACCTGACCCCGTACGGGGGCGAATGGCGCGACTGCGACCTCGCGCCCATCCCGGAGCGTGATCTTCCGGCCGGATCGCCGGTGTGGTGGCGCTCCCTCGAGGAGTGGGCGGACCGAAACGGCCGCGATACGCAGGCCAAGCGCGCGACGATCCGGGTGAAGGTGCCGCCCGTGTACCGGACCTGGCCGCGCAGGTGAGCGTTCCCGGCCCGGCATCCAGCCGTCCCGAGTGCCACGATCGCAATGCACGAGGAGGTTGCGCTGATGACCCCGAACACCGATGACGATGTCCGAGACGATGACCTGTTCGAGGCGGCCTACACGCGGGGCCTGACCGAGGAGCTCGAGCCGCCGCCGAGTCGGCCAAGGGCCATGCCACCAGCCCCGTTCGCATTGCGGGGTGCGGTGATCACCCCGGATGCGGCCTGGTCCACCGGGTACGTCACGGTGGCGAACGGACGGATCGACCGGGTGTCGCGGCGCCGACCCAGCTCGGTACCCGTCCACGACACCGACGGGGTGATCCTGCCCGGGCTGCTGGACCTGCACGGGCACCCGGAGTTCAACGTGTTCGCCGCCTGGGAGCCGCCCGCGCTGTACGCCAACCGGTACCGGTGGCGGGGCTCGGGGGTCTACAAGGCGCTGGTCCGCGACCCGCAGAACACACTGATCGACGCGGTGCCGGCTGGTACCCAGACCCGGTACGCCGAGGTGCGCGCACTGGTCGGCGGGGTGACCGGAATCCAGGGCGCCTCGGCTGCGAGCACCTCCAAGGTCGAGCCACTGGTGCGCAACCTCGACGGGTGGGCGTTCGGCGCGCACCGGGCGCGGTCGATGATCGACCTGCCGACCTCGACGTCGCGGGACATGGAGCGGCTGCGCACGATCCTGGCCAAGATCGAGGCCGGCGACGTGACCGCGTTCTACCTGCACCTGTCCGAGGGTCTGCGTGGTGACCAGCGCAGCACCTCCGAGTTCGAGCGGTTCCTCGACTTCGGCGTGGCCACGCCGGCGACCAACATCATCCACGGCACCTCGCTGAGCGCCGACGACTGGGGCACGATGGCCGACGCCGGATGTCGGTTGGTGTGGTCACCGCAGTCGAACCTGCGGCTCTACGGCCAGACGACGCTGGCCGGCGCTGCGCTGGCAGCGGGGGTCCCGGTCGCGCTGGGTGCGGACTGGCTGCCCTCGGGTTCCACGAGCCTGCTGGCCGAGCTGAAGGTCGCGCGGCGGGAACTGGCCCGGCAGGGCATGCCCATCGGGGCGGACGCGCTCGTGGCGATGGTGACGTCGGTGGCGGCGTACGTCGCTGGTCTCGACGAGCACCTGGGCGCGCTGGCGCCGGGGCGTCCCGCGGACCTGGTCGTCCTCGAGCGGCACCATGGCGACCCGTACGAGAGCGTGTGCATGGCCGATCCGTCGTGGGTGGAACTGGTGTGCATCGGTGGGGACATCACCTATGCGCGCACCGACTGGTTCGAGGTGCTGTCCGCCGACGCCACCGGGCCGACGATCGAGGACCTGATCGCCTGGGGCAAGCCGATGCGGGTGGACGCTGGGTTCCAGTCCCCGGACCGCGATCCGAGCCCGCCGTTGTCGTTCGTGCGTGGCCTGCTGACCGACGCGTACCCACCGGTGGGCCCGATCTTCGGCTGAGCGTGCGGGGGCCGACCCGTTCCAGCCGCTGGGGCGACCCGGCCGATCACTGCATCCCGAGTGACCACGCAGCGCACCGAGTGAACTGAGGCCGCAGCCACCAACGGGCGATCAGGTGTCACGGCTGCTGGACGAGGGCCTGCACCGCGGCGATCTCCTGAGCGGTGTAGGCCTGTTCGCAGGGCCAGCCGTTCCCGTCCGGGTCGAGCTCGGCCGGCGCCCCGGTGATGTGGAAGTAGCTGACGGCACCGAGGTAGTCCAGCCCCTTCGCGGCCGAGTCCGGGAAGGACTTCAGGTACTCCTCGAAGGTCAGCCCGGCATCGGTGAATGTGCCCTCGTCGACCGGCGCGATCAACTCGTCGCAACTCAGCCCGGGCCGGTAGGCGGCCGTTGCCGCAGGCTGCCCCGGCGATGGTGGTGGGACCAGTAGGTAACTGCCGTCCGTGTCGGTGACGATCACCTGCTGCAGGTCCGCCATCCGGTTCAACCGTGGGGCGCAGGTGAAGGTGCTGCTCACCGTGACGGGCCCCACCAGCGCGCAGTCGACCTGGGTGGCCCCGGACGGGAGCCCCGGCGCGGCGATCGCGGTGCGGATGTCGAACGTGGTCACGGTCGGCGCGGTCACCTGCCACGAGGTGGCGGTTCCCTGCACCGGGCGGGCGCTGTCGTAGAAGGCCTGGATCTCGGCGGCCGCGAACTCGCTCGTGCACGGACGCCCGTCACCGTCTGGGTCCATCGCGGCTGGGCGACCGTTGTCGAGGAAGTAGTGGACGACCTCGGGGTAGCTCAGGCCGCCCGACCCCGGCTTCGGCTGGTCGAACAGCCCGCGGAAGTCCGGGCCCGGCGCGGTGTCGTCGGTGACCGGCACGATCAGGTCGGCGCACGTGAGACCGTCGCGGTAGATCCATTCCGGATCAGCCGCGGAGTCGAGCGCTCCTCCCGACTCCGGGTCTGCCTCAGCCGACGCCTCCAACTCCGCCCTGTTGGCGACGACCTTGGGGTTGATGTGCGTGGCGTAGGTGGTGTCACCGGTCATCACGACGAGCACATCGACCCACACCATGTTGGGACTCTCCTCGGTGGTGGTCATGTACGTGCAGGGGAAGGCGTTGCCCTCCCACAGCACCGAGCTCACGATGCCCCCGGCGAACGGGTCGGCCACCCCGCAGGCCAGCGTCGCCTCGCCGTACTCCTGCTCGAGCACTGGCAGCAGGTCCGCCTCGATGTCCGCAACCGTCACGGCCACCGAGGGGGCACTCGCCGAGGGCCCGGGACCGGACTCCGCCTCATTCGCGCAGCCCGCCAACATGAGTCCCCCCGCTGCGAGCACGCACAGCAACGGGGTGGAGGAGGAGACAACCGAACGGTTGGCATACATGGATACCACCTGCCTCGATTTCAGGCTATTCCCAGCGGTTCCACCATCAATAGGGCACAACGGCCCACGTACGCCCCAGCTCGTGCCAGCCGCCGCTGGTCGCCCGGATCCTGCCCGAGACTCGGTCCGGTCCCGGCCGGGATCAGGCAGGCGAACGCCCCAGCAGGGCGCGGGCCATCGCGGTGGCGATCGGCAGGCCGGTCGCAGCCTCGATGTAGGTGAACTGGCCCGCGGGGTTGATCTCGAGGAACACGTATCGGCCGTCCGGGGTCAGCCGCAGGTCGATCGCGCCGTAGACCAGGCCCAGGTCCGAGGTGTAGGCGACCAACCCCTCGGCGACCTCGTCGGGCAGGGTTGTCGCCTCGACCCGGGCGTTGCCGATGTCAATCCGGCTGTCGACCGGGTAGGCAGTCTGCTGGGAGTGGATCGCCGCGGGGAAGAGCTGCCCGTCCACCACGGTCACCCGCAGGTCGTACTCCGCGGGAACGTACTCCTGGAAGATCACCGGCGCATGTGCCACCTGCGCCAGCATGCCGACCTCCTCGGGCTTGAGCACCCGGGTCTCACGCCACTCATCGTTCGTCGACGAGAACGACTTGTAGACCACGTCCCGGTACCCGCAGGAGTCGACGAAGCGCAGGGCCTCGTCCGGGTCGTTGGTCATCAGCGTGCGCGGGATCTCCAGTCCGCGTTCCTGGGCCATGGCCAGCTGAAAGCCCTTGCGCCCAGCTCGTTCGTCGGCGCCGGGATCGTTGATCCAGCGAGCGCGCAGTGCGTGCCACAGCCCGCCGAGGGCCTCGTGGGTCTCGTTGGCGGCGAACATCCGATGGCTGGGCCGGACCATCTGCTCGGCCACCGCCGGGTACGCCGGACGGCGCACCCACACGGCCTCGATGTCCTCGAGATCGAGGCGCCGATCGGCGTGGACCAGCCACGACGTCAGGCACCCCGAGCAGGCGTCGAAGCGCATCGACAGCGATGCCTGCTCGGGGAACCAGGCCATGTCGATGACCTCTGCCCGGCCCCCGAGCGCGTCGATCTGCCCGGCCACGGCCACCGCATGATCGTCGGTGACCGGGGCCAGGATGAGCACCGTCATCCGTCGAACGCGCCGAGCTCGTCGAGCTCTTCCATGACGCGCTGGTACTCGGCATAGACCTGATCGGCAGTGGCGGCCTCGGTCGCGCTGAGCCGGCCCGCGGCGTCCGCCTCGGCGTACTGGGTCAGCGCCTGCTCCATCTCCTGTGCCTGTGCGGCCAGCGACTCGACCTCCTGCTCCCGCAGCGCCCGGTGCGACTCGATCCAGGCGTTCGTGTGATGCGGGGTCGCCAGGATGAACGGCAGGGGACCGGTGACGACCTCCTCGGGCAACTGCGGGCCCTGCGGCAGGTCCGCCGCCCCGAGCGTGCCCCCGCCGAGGTCTGCGCCGGCAATCGTCGCGCCGCCCTGGTCGAGCACCGCGATCGTGGGCCCGCCCCCGGGTACGTCGAACTGCGCCAGGGTGGCGGGGGAGTCCAGGTGCGCGAGCGTGGGCAGGACGTCGACCTGGGCGAGCGTCGGCGTGATGTCGAACCGGGCGAGCGTCGGCTTCACGTCCGCACGCGCCAGGGTGGGCTTCACGTCGACTGCAGCAAGGGTCGGGTTCATGTCCACCATCGCCACGGTCGGCTTGAGGTCGATTCGGGCCAGTGTGGGCTTGATGTCGGCGAGGGCCAGGGTCGGTCCGGGCTTGGTGTGCCCGGTGCTGGCGCGGTCGGTGTCCAGGCATGCCTGCATGCGGTTGACCTGGCCACCGGTGAACATCACCATCCCGGCATCGTCGGTGTAGTCCATGTAGTTCACGAACAGGTCACCGTTGGGGCCGTTGTTGCAGGTGACGTTCGGGAAGGTGGGCATTCCGGTGTTCGCGCCCGCGCAGTTGGGGGTGTCGGCCACGAAGTCGTCGCCGTTGCAGCCGTTGCCGTCGTCGCCCCAGATGTGGCGCAGGTTCAGCCAGTGGCCGATCTCATGCGTGGTGGTCCGGCCCAGGCCGAATGGCGCGGCAGCGGTCCCGGTGTTGCCGAACGAGGTGTCGCGGATGACCACGCCGTCGGTGGCCACTGGACCCCCGGGGAACTGCGCGTAGCCCAGCAGCCCGCCCGCGAGCCGGCAGACCCAGAGGTTGAGGTACTCGCCTGAGGGCCACGCGTCCGCCCCGCCTGTCGAGTTGGCCTTGACGGCGTTGTTGTCGGTGAACCCGTTCGTCGTGGTCTTGACCCGGACGATGCCGTTGGTCGGGTTGCCGTTGGGGTCGGTGGTGGCCAGTTCGAACTCGATGCGCGCATCGGCGCACAGTGGCGCGAACACCGCCGGGGTGGCTGAGACGTCGGCGTTGGTCTTGCGGAAGTCGCGGTTGAGGACCGCGATCTGGCTGGCGATCTGGGCGTCGCTGACGTTCTGGTCGTTGGTGCGCCACACGACATGGACCACAACAGGGATCACCGTCACCCCGATCCGGCCCCCAGCCCGTGCGCCACGGGCGTACTGCCAGGCCTGGGTCTCACTGCGCGCCCGGGCCGCGGCGTACTCGGGATCAGATCGCAGGAGGCGTTCGTGCACCTCCATGGTGGCGCAACTACGGACGGTCGGGGTCTCGTTCTCGGCGCGGGCCATTGCTGGCCTCCTGTTCAGTGGGGTCGTCGTCAGCACGTCGGACCACCAGGAGGTCAGGGCGGACGTCGGCGACTGCGAAGCGTTGCGGGGATGAGCCGAACGGCGCGATGTTCAGCGCGCCGTCGTAGGACCACGTGCCCGTGCCCTGGACGCTGCGATCGTCCGGGCCCGGCCCCCTGGTCCCGAGGTGTCCCTGCGGGCCGAGCGTGAACGAGTCCCGGCCGCGGGCGGGAGGGAAGTCCCAGTCGGAGGGTCGGAACACCAGCAGGCCGTCGTGGTCCTCCTCGTGGGAGTGCGTCCACGCCCCGTGCAGGTCGGCTGGGGTCATCTGGTCAGGCATGTCGCCTCCGTGGCAGGAGTCGGAGGTGGAGCACTCCGACCGTCGGGATTATCCGCGCACCAGGAATGCGAGCGCAAGCCCCAATAGTGATCTGCATCACATATTTTCGCGGGGTTCACCCGCCGGTCCGATGTGCCTGCGACCTCACGGGACACCCGCCCAACGGGGAGCGGTCCGTCGTGCGCGGACGTCGTGCCTCAGCCGCCGGTGCTCGGCACCCAGGACTGACCGGTCGGGGTAGCGACCAGCACCCCCGAGTCGTTGCTGAACTGGATGTCCGGGATCACGATGCCGCGCGCCAGGTCGGCTCCGGTCCGGGCATCGAGGACGACGCCGTCCGGCTCAGCTCCGGGCAGCGCTGCGTAGAGCCAGTCGCGGTACGAGGTCGCCAGCCTCGGGACGAACTGCCCGTCGCCGTGGGTGATCGACCACAGCTGCTCCCCGCTGGTCAGGTCGTAGCCGGACATCGTCTGGCCCAGGCCCCCCTCGTTGCAGGCGATGACGGTCGCAGCGATCTGGCAGTCCAGGAGTTCGTCGGGGATCGCAACGGGATCGGTGGTCGCCCGCTCCTCGCCGCTGGCCGTGTCGATCCACACCACACGATGCCCACCGACCCCCGCCGCATCGATGAGGAACGCTGCGTCCGTGCGCCCGAGGTACGTGTAGTCGGTCGCGTCATCGGTGAGTTCCCAGAGCGGCTGACCGGTGCCTCGATCCAGTGCCGCCATCCCGAGGAACTTCGCCTTCGACACCGTGCGGACCAGCACGCTCTCTTCGGTGGCGGTGTAGGCCTGCAGGTCGTTCTGCCACGCGATCTGGTGGTTGGGAAGCTCCATCACGGCGGTTCCGGCCCCGACCTCGGGATCGGCGGCCAGGACAAGGCTGGTCCCGTTGTCGTCGAGGACCAGTGGTGGCAGCCCGTCCGCCGGCAGCTGCCACGTCGGCGAGTCGAGGACGGTCACCGTCGTCAGCTCCCCGGTATCGGCCTGGAAGTCATCCTGCAGGAGCGTGGCCCAGTCCGGGCCGTCGTCCGCGTAGGCGGACCGCAGCGCGTGCAGGATGGATCCGTCGGGGCCGACCCAGACGGTGGGAAGCGCGTCGCCCGTCGGCATTCCGTTCCCCCCAACGGGCGCCTGCCAGATCTGGCGGCCCGTGGTCAGGTCGATCCGCTCCAACCGGTCGTCGGGCTGCGCGACCCGGTCGGTGCCGTAGGCCCGATAGCCCGTGGAATCCACGATGTGCAGGTCGGTGACCGGATACGTCCCGTGCCCGGGGATCGGGATCCCTTGGGACAGGTCGGGGATCTGCGGCGCAGGGCTGCTGGTCGGCTGACCGGACGGCTGGTCCGGTGCAGGCGATCCGGTGCAGCCGGGGAGCAGCAGGGTCGCCGTGGCAACGGCCACCAGGAATCGACCGAGGCCAGGCGGGTGGCTCATGGCGTGGAGGCTACGCCCCCGGTACGGTCCGGTGATGAACACCTCGACAGATCCGATCGACGCCCCGGAACTGCGCTGGGGGGTCCTGGGCCCCGGCGGCATCGCCGGTGTCTTCGCTGACGCAGTGCATCGTCACACCCGATCGCGGGTGGTGGCCGTCGGCTCCCGATCCGCCGACCGCGCGCAGCGGTTCGCCACGTCGTACGGCGTTCCGGCGGTGCACTCCAGCTACGCCGCACTGGTGGAGGACCCGTCGGTGCAGGCGGTCTACGTTGCCTCCCCGCACTCCGAGCATCGGGATCACGCCCTGCTGGCGATCGCTGCGGGCAAGCATGTCCTGGTCGAGAAGGCGTTCACGCGCTCCGCAGCGGAGGCGACGGAGGTCTTTGCCGCTGCCGAGGCCGCCGGGGTGTTCGTGATGGAAGCCATGTGGACCCGGTTCCTGCCGCATGTGGTCGCTCTGCACGAGGTCCTGGCGCGCGGGGAGATCGGCGAGGTGGTCGGGGTGAGCGCCGACCACGGCCAGAACATGCGGGCGCTGCCCGAATCGCACCGGTTGCACAACCCCGCGCTGGCCGGGGGCGCGCTGCTCGACCTCGGGGTCTACCCGATCTCGTTCGCCGAGGACCTGCTGGGGGCGCCGGATCGGATCCAGGCCCTCGGGTCGCTGACCTCCACCGGCGTGGACGGCCAGGTGAGCATCGCCCTCGGGTTCGGTGCGATGACGCAGGCGGCCCTGCACACCACGCTGTGGGCGCGGACCCCGACCTCGGCGGTCGTGTTCGGCTCCGCGGGTCGGATCGAGGTCGCAAGTGAGTTCTATCGCCCCACCAGCTTCGACGTGGTGCGTGACGACAGGGAACGGTGGACCTTCGACGGACGGGTCGACGACGGTTTCCAGTACCAGGCCGCGGAGGTCGCCCGGTGCGTGGCGGCCGGGGCGACCCAGAGCCCGCGGATGAGCTGGGCGGGCACTCTCGAGGTGATGACCACCATGGACGAGATCCGTCGCCAGATCGGCCTCACCTACCCGGGCGAGTAGCACGCGGGGACCTCGTCCCGTCGGCCCCACCGCGGCTGAAGTTGCGATGGCACACCTCGAGAGGCTCACCGGGCGTGGCTAGTGCGTCCGGTCGAACTGCAGGCGCCACTCCTCGGGGCCGCGCTGCAGGTACTGCACGCCGACCGCGTCGCCGTAGCGGTCCTGGGTCTGGCTGATCAGGGGGACGGGGTCGTGCGGGGCGATCAGCACCATCCCCGTACCAGGAGTCAGGGAGTCCAACGCGCCGAAGATGCTGGCATGCCGGATCTGGTGCGGGATCGCGCGAGCGTCCAGGACGGGGAGCTCCTGATCGTGCTCGCCGCAGGTGCAGGTGTGGGCGGTGGAACTCCTGCCTGCTTGGGCCAGCGGGAGCTCGGTGCGTTGTTCGGTCATCGGGTCCTCCTCGGTTGCTGCGTAGGCTGCTCACCCTAAGCGCTGGCTGGCACACGGGCCGCCGGGCGGGACAGCGGGGGAGCAAGGGGACCGTGGCGGTGCGACGTCCGGACACACGACCCTGGCCCGAGCGGGTGGCCTCGGCGCAGGAGATGCTGACGCGCCGCGGGCATGTGGACCCGGTGGTGGCCGTGTCCACGCCCGATGGTCGGTACAGCTCAGGTGACCCCCAGCTCCGGTGGGAGATCGGCTCGATCACCAAGCTCTTCACCACGTTGCTGCTCGCCGACCTGGCCCGCGCCGGGGAGGTCCGCCTCGATGACCGGGTTCCGCAGTTCCTGCCGCCCGGGACGGCGCTGGCACCCAACGTCGCGGACATCACCCTGGAGCACCTGGCCTGCCATCGGTCCGGGCTGCCCCGGTTGCCTCCGGGGATGCCCGGACGGGGCCTGTCCGGTCAGGGCCTGCTCGACCCCTACGCGGGGATCGATGCTGATCACCTGATCTCGGGGCTCGCCCGGACCAAGGTGCGCGGTGTGCCCGGCGAGGCGCCCGTGCGGTACGCCAACTACGGGGTGGGGCTGCTGGGGTTCCTGCTCGGTCAGGCGACCGGGCTCGGCTTCGAGGCGACGCTGGCCCAGCGGGTCCTGGCACCGCTCGGCCTGAGCAGCACGTCGTTCGAGGATGCGCCGTTGCATCAGGGGCGCCGTCGGGGCAGGCTGGTGGGTCCGTGGCACCTGGCCGCGCTGGCCGGCGCCGGGGGACTGCGGGCTCCGGCCATCGACCTGCTGAGCTACCTCGAGGCGGTTCGCGATGGCACCGGCCCATTGGCCGAAGCGATCGCCGAGACCCTTCGACCCCGCGTCGACCGGGGCCGAGTCCGCGTGGGCCTGGGTTGGTTCTGGCTCGGCGAGGGGGCTCTGCTGCTCCACGACGGGGGCACCCTCGGCGCGCGCGGTGAGGTGCGCATCGAGCGGCGCACGGGCACGGCGGTCGTCGTGCTCGGCGACGGGCGCGGGGGAACGGCGCGAGCCACCAGCCTGCTGCTGAACCCGCGCTGAACCGACTCAGGGGGGCACGGTCGACAGGGCGCAGGTGGACCGACGCCGGCTACAGGGGAGTGCCGCCGATCGTGCCCACCAGCTGCTCGCGGAACGTCGAACCGCGCAGCCGATCGACCTCGACCCGTGCTGCGGTCACCCGAGCCGGCATGCCCAGCCGCGCGACCGGCTCCTCGTTGCCCGGGGTGGAGACGAACAGCTCGATCGCGGCCAGCCCCGTTTCAGCGCGCGACCGCGCGGCGTCCTGCTTGGCGTCCAGCCGGGCGGCGTACCAGTCCGACCCCAGGATGGCCCCGCGGGTGAACTGGTCACGGAACTCCGGCGAGCTCACGGTCCAGCCCTCCGACGTGAGCCCATCGGCCATGATCTCCAGCAGCGCACGCAGTGGCGGGATCGCCAGCGACACGGTGCCGTCATCGAAGTAGGCGCGCGCCACCCGCTCGTGCGTGGTCACGATCGTGGCCATCGACTCGGCGAACACGCCCGCGTCCTGCAGTTCCGGGCGCAGCATCTCGGGGGTGAGGACCACGTGCGGGTTCAGGAAGATGCGCCCGAGGTACTTGGTGGCGAACACCTCAGTGATCCGGTAGCCCAGCCGACTGGCCGCGACAGTGCGGCCGTCGTGCTCGAAGTCCGCCACCGGTTCCAGGGCGCCCTCGGCGATCAGGTTGGCCGCGGTGCGCTCTGTCGCAGTCATCCGGGAGAAGAGCTCGGGGATCAGCATCGAGATGTCGTGGTCGACGCGCACGTGCGGCCCGACGTAGCCCGCGCTGGACAGCCAGCCGTCATTGCCGGTCAGGGCGTAGGCCAGCAGTGCGGCGTTGAGGTCCAGGACCGCGGGCATCGCGTTGAACGGGCCCTTGGTCAGCGCCCCCTCGGACCCGGCCCCGGTCGTGGACGGCGACTTGCCGGTCATCGAGGAGATGAACTCCATGAAGAGTTCGGGCAGCTCCATGTAGTGCAGTGGGTTGAACGTGCACAGCGGCGGCACGCCTGCACCCGGCGGATTGTTGCGCCGGCCCGCAGCGACCACGTCGATCGGCTGGGGCATGGCAGCGTGGGTGCCCAGCCCGCGAGCCAGCCGTGCCGACAGCTCGGCCACCGCGGTCGCCTGCGGGTGCGCCCGGTCCGGACGCTGCTGGAGGTAGCGGGGATTCTTCGTGGGTCGGCCGTCGACGATTCGAGGGTTGGCCGAGCTGACGAAGTAGCTCGGTCCCGCGCCCTTTGGTGTGTCGGCCACCTGGCTGATCAGCTTGGCCATCGGGGCGGTGAACCGGCTGAACGCCACGGCGTCGTCGCGCATCGCGATCGCATCGGCACGGGTCAGCGGCTCGAAGTTGGAGATGAACGTCCCGGGGGTGGCCAGGTCGCGCTCGGCCTGCTTGTCGTAGCCGCGGTGGATGGCGTCGTCGGGGCGCTGGAAGAGCAGGTTCTCGCAGTTCTCGACCAGTTTGTAGGAGCGCTCCGGGTCCCGTCCGAGCAGGCTTCCGGGAACCACCGTGGAGGCGGTGATGTCGTCCTGGGTCTGCACCTTGATCGCGGGGGCGAAGTCGTGGCGCAGGCCGAACAACCGCCACGATCCGTCCGTGTTGAAGCCGACCCGCAGCATGTTCACCGTGATCGTGTGGCCATCCAGGCGCAGAGCGTTGCCAGGCCGGCCGTCGATGATCACGACGCTGAAGTGGCTGCGCCAGTCCTGGCCCCACTCCGGGCGGTAGGAGCGCTTGACGACGTAGACCAGTTCCTTGACGTGAGCGGGGATGTCGGCCAGCCAGGCGATGAACTCCGGTGAGTGGGCGTCCGAGGGGGTGAGCAGCTTGATCACCGAACCGATCGAGCGGTCCTCGGACAGGATCGGCCGGCGGTCCCGGCCGTTGCGCGCGGGATCGTCGTACCGGTCGGAGAAGTCGCCGGCCAGGATCGCTGCGACAGCGTCCATGTCCGCCTCGAAATCGGCGACGTAGGCCGTGCTGAAGATGAACGCGTCGGTGATGGCCTTGGAGATCTCGGACTTGCCACCACCGGACACCGTCGCGGGCTTGTGGCAGGACATCGGCTCGGCCCGGGTGCCCAGAAGGTGCCACGCAGTCCGATCATTGGGTTGGGCGACCATCGTCACGCGGTAGCCGTTGGGACTCAGGTAGGCCCTGTCGGCGCGCAGCGGGATGCTGGCGCGTTGGCCGTCCGCCCCTTGCCACGACACGCTCATGGTCCGCATCGAGTAGTGCGCACCGCCGGGCACGAGAACGATGGGCGGCACAGCGGTGTCGATGGCGTGGCCCTCGGGCTGGGCCTGGAAGCGCTGCGGGTCCCCGGCCACGACCTCGGCCAGGCTCGCGGCGCCGGTCGCCGGGTCCACGCTCGCGGTCTCGAGGAACTCCTGGCCCAGGTTGTAGCTGGCGAACACCAGTGCCCCGCCCGAATGCTCCTCCTCAGCATTGCCGAACAGGTTCGCCGAGTAGGAGATCTGGGTCTTGACCTCCTTCTTGCAGTAGCCGAAGTAGTTGTCCGCAATGACGGTGACGATCACGCCGCGGGCGTCGCGGGCGCAGATCTTGAACGCCTGGCCGTTGTTGTAGACCTCGTTCTCGTCGGTCCAGCAGACGCCGTCGCGGCGCTGGCGCTCGGTGGCCTGGCTCACGTGCGGCAGGCCGAGTTCCTTCTTCGTCACGTGGGTCAGGTGCGGGGCCAGGATGACGCAGCCGGTGTGCCCGGTCCAGGTTTCCGGCGCCAGGGATGCGTCGTTCTCGGGCAGGTAGGGATCCCCAGCGTTGCCGAAGATGCCCTCCACGAAGTCGAGGTTGGCCACCAGCCCGCCGGGCACGATGAAGCGGGTCTCCATCCGCTTGGCGCGCACGTAACCGGGCACCTCGGGGGAGACCAGCGGGCGCAGCAGCAGCGAGACGAAGCAGGCTGCCGGCTCGGGCTGGTTGGCGGTGTAGGGCAGGACCTTGTCCACCTCGGGGGCCTCGAAGGCCCTGGCCAGCAGGCGAGCGAAGGCCAGCTGCGGGACCGCGATCTTGTCATCGGGGATGGGCAGCCCGCCCTCGGCGATGTGGAACACCCCGGCGGTGGTCCGGCGGTCGTTGGCCGGGTTGTGCAGGATCCCGTTGGCAAGCCGGTAACTGGTCTGCAGCGGGGAGGTGAAGGAGTCGCCGTCGTGGGGCAGGGACAGGCCGCGGGCCATCCCCGGCTCGTCGAGGACGAATGTGCGATGTGGCAGCACGGGGCGCTCACCGGTCTCGGCCAGGTAGTCGTCGAGGAAGGCCTGGATGCGGCCGTCGGCGGCGCACAGCCGGTCGGCCAGGCGGCGGCGCAGCTCGCGCTGGCGGGCCAGCAGTGGCCTGACGAGCTCCGCCGTCTCCGTGTCCTCGAACCCGGCCGGCAGCGGCAGGTCGAGCTGGGCCAGGCGTAGGTCGATGGCGGCGTTCTGATGATCAGGCATGGGTCCATAGTTCCGGTATGGCGACATCTGGGCAATGTCGATCCCGAGTCCGGTGCACGTCGGGCACCTGTCCGCTTCGCGTCTGCGTGGCTCGTCGCGCACTCGGGCCATTGACCGGACCGATGTGCCGGTCTACCTTGGCCACCGGCAACCCGGCCGGTACGAAGGAGCGACCATGGCGACGCGTTTGAACCCCTACATCAGCTTCGAAACGCAGGCCCGCGCGGCGATGGAGTTCTACCGCGGCGTGTTCGGCGGAACCTTGACGATGAACACGTTCGGGGAGTTCGGCATGGACGACCCCGCGGTCGCCAACGGCGTCATGCACGCCATGCTCGAGACCCCAGGGGGGATGGTGCTGATGGCCTCGGACACCCCGCCGGGGATGGAGTCCAGCCTCGGTAGCGCGATCACGATCAGCCTCAGCGGCGACGATGAGGCCGAACTGCGCGGTTACTGGGATGGGCTCTGCGCAGGGGCAACCATCGGGATGCCCCTGGAGAAGCAGATGTGGGGAGACCTCTACGGTCAGCTCACCGACCAGTACGGGATCGCCTGGATGGTGAACATCGCAGCAGCCGGCGCCTGAGCACTTCGCTGGCACGCCTCCGGCAGGACTGTCCGGGGGTCGAGTGGGACGCTGGGTGCAGGCGCCCCAGCACACCGACTGACGGGCTGCTCAGCGGGCGCCGCGGCCGGGGAGGTCGGGCATGGTGCGTCGAGAGGCCGTGCGCGAGTACGTCGGGGGAGCCCTGTGGGTGATGCCCTTCGGGGCAGGGGTCGTGGCGCTGGTCGTCGCGAACCTGCTGGTTCGCATCGAGCCCGGAGGCGAGGGCCCGTTCGGCCGCCTGGCGTTCCAGGGCTCGGCCGACGATGCCCGAGCGGTGCTCCTCTCGATCACCGGGACGGTGGTCACCGTGATAGCCCTGGTACTGGGCCTGTCGGTCGTGGCCCTCCAGCTGACCTCGACGCAGTTCTCGCCGCGGCTGCTGCGCAACTTCCTGCGGGATCGGCCCAACCAGATCGCCCTGAGCGTGTTCATCGCCACGTTCGCCTACTGCGGTGCGCTGCTGTTCACGGTGGGGGTCGGGGAGGAACGGGAGGTCTACCCGCGGGTTGCGGTGAACCTTGCCATCGCGATGCTGTTCGCGAGCATGGCGATGGTGGTCTACTTCGCCGACCACCTGTCCCATTCCTTGCAGGTCGAGGCAATCATGCGGCGCGTGGAGGGTGAGGCGCTGGCGGTCATCGCAAGCAGCCCAACTGACGTGGACCTGCATCCGCCGAGCCCGCCCGAGTGGGCGTTGGCCATCCCTGCGGCCACGTCGGGCTACGTCCAGACGACCCACCCCGAGCTGCTGCTCCCGCTGGCGGTCCGTCACGGTGTCGGCATCGCCCTGACCACGGGCGTGGGTCAGCACATCGCGGCCGGCAGCCCAGTGGCCTTGATCTGGACCCCGACAGCGAAGGACCCCACGCCTGACCTGGCGGACTTCCAGCGGGCCTTCGACGCCGATGTCGGCATCGGGTTCGAACGCACCCAACAGCAGGATTCCGCGTTCGGCATCCGGCAACTCGTGGACGTTGCCGTGAAGGCGCTGTCCCCGGCGGTCAACGATCCCTACACAGCGGTCCAGGCGATCCACCACATGACCGTGATCTTCGGTGCGATGGCCCGCCATCCGTTGGGCCCCCGTGTGGCCAGGGACCCCCATGGCCCGGCGGTGGTCGTCGTCCCGAGCCGTGTGTTCGGGCAGTACCTGGCCAAGATGTGCGGGCTGGTGCGTCGCTATGGAAGCTCCGAGCCCAACGTCATGACCGCATTGCTGAGGCTGATGGATCACTGTGCACGAATGGCCTCGGCAGACTCGGCACGACTTGACGCGCTCTCGGAGCAGGCCCGCCTGGTGCTCGAGGACGGGGTGCGCGACATCGCCCAACCGGCTGACGCTGTCGCGGTGATCGAGGAAGAAGGGCAACTGCAGCAGGTGATCGCGCAGCTACGTGCTCAGGGGGCATCCGGTGGCTCAGCCGCCGACAGTTCGGCCTCCACCTGAGCCTTGCGCCAGGGCAGGATGCCGTCGGTCTCGATCTCCAGCGAGAAGCTCAGGATGACGCGGATCAGCACGAGCAGGCCCAGCGCCGCGGTGCTCTCCAGGCTGCGGTCGACCGTGATGGTCTCGATGATGTCCGCGGCGACCAGGACGCCCAGGCCGAGCAGCAGGGGGCGCGCGAACCCGGCGCGCGCCGAGTCGTAGAACGAGTCGCTGCCCCCGGTGGTGAAGACCGCGCGGGCGATCCCCACGACGCCGCCGATCGTGATGATGGCGATGCCGACCACCTCGAAGCCTCGCGCGATCGTTTCCACGGCGTGCGTGAAGTCCACGCCTGCAGAGTAGCCAGCACCGCGGGGTGGATGCGCGGAGTATGGGGGCTGGTCCGTGCAGCGGCAGTCGATGGTGACCCGGCGCCCGGGCGGCGGCCGCCTTCTGCGTGGTCAGGGCACGGCCACGACCTTGCCCCGGACGAGGCCGGCCTCGAGGTCGCGCATGGCCCCGGGCAGGTCGTTCAGGGTGCAGACCCGGTCCACGGCCGTGCGCAGTTGGCCGGCGTCGACCAGGTCGCGCAGGGCGTCGAGGTCCCGGGCGTTCTCGCTGGAGATGAACGCTCTGAGCGTCTGGCGCACGAACGGCGACAGCATCGTGACGAACAACTGGCGCTGGGTCCCGCCGATGTACCGATCGCCACCCTCGGACCCGACGATGACCAGCGTCCCGGTGGCAGACAGCGCACGGCGCAGCTCACGGATGGATCGGCCGCCGCCGGTGTCGATGATGACGTCGTAGCCTGCGCCTGCCGCAGTGATCGGCTCGCGGGTGTAGTCGATCACGTGCTCGGCGCCCAATGAACGGACCAGGTCGACCTTGCTGGTGCTGCATACACCCGTGACCTGGGCGCCGGCCGCCCGGGCGATCTGCACGGTGAACGTTCCCACGCCGCCGGAGGCGCCGATCACCAGGACCCGTTGGCCGGGTCGGACCTTGCCCTGATCGCGCACGGCCTGCAGCGCGGTGAGCCCGGAGATGGGCAGGGCTGCAGCCTGCTCGAAGGCCATGTCCTGTGGCATGCGGGTCAGCTTGTCTGCGCGGGCGGGGGCGTACTGGGCGAAGGAGCCCCGGCCGATGCCGAACACCGTGTCGCCGGCAGCGAAGTTGGTGACCCGGGCGCCGATCGCCACCACGGTGCCCGCGAGGTCCAGGCCGAGGGAGGGGTCCTTCGGCGCGCGCACGCCGAACACGGGCCGGACCAAGTAGGGCAGGCCGGCCATCAGGTGCCAGGCGCCGCGGTCCAGACCGGCGGCATGGACCTCCACGAGCACCTCGTCAGGGCCGAACCCGGGAACCGGGCGCTGGGTGACCGTCAGCACGTCGGCGTTGCCGTACTGGGTGCGGGTGACTGCGGTCATCGTGCGCGGCAGGGGTCGGCGGGTTCGCTGGCGCTCGGTTGAATCAGGCTGCGGTTGCATGGAGGGCCTCCTCGGATTGGCTGCTGATACCGGTAGCCCGCCCGGCGCGGCTTACGCTGTAAGGGGAGAGCTTACGGTGTAAGGTAGTCGCATCTCGTAAGGGTGTCAACCGTTGATGGAGGTGGGCTGGGATGGGGCCATCCGAGCAGGGCGGTCGGGTGCGGACCCCGCTGAGCCCGCAGCGCGTGTTCACCGAGGCCGTGGTGCTGGCCGATGCCGACGGGATCGCCGGGGTGACCATGCGTCGGCTCGCCGAGCGCCTGGACGTCGAACCCATGTCGATCTACCACCACGTGGCCAACAAGGAGCGGATCATCGACGGAATGGTCGACCTGGTGTTCGCCGAGATCGAGCTGCCCGAACCGGGGGCGCCCTGGCGGGAGGCGTTGCGAGCGCGGACGGCCTCGGGGCGGGCGGTGCTCGCTGCGCACCCGTGGGCGATCCCGCTGATGGAGACCCGGACCGTACCCGGGCCTGCCACCCTGCGCCACCACGACGCGGTCCTCGGCGCCCTGCGTGGCTCCGGGTTCAGCGTGCCGATGACCGCGCACGCGATCGCCCTGCTCGACGCCTACATGTACGGGTTCGCGATGGAGGAGGCGAGCCTGCCGTTCTCGACGCCTGAGGAGACCGCGGTCCTGGCTGCTGACGTTCTCGAGCAGTTCCCGGTCGAGGCGTACCCGCACCTGGCCGAGCTCACGATTGAGCATGTGCTCGCGGCGGGCTACGACTTCAGCGACGAGTTCGATTTCGGCCTGGACCTGATTCTCGACGGGCTGGAGCGCGCACGTCGTGGGCACCCGAGCCGGTTGCGACGCACGCGGGGGGCATGATCGAGCGGCATTGGTGGGCGCTCCAGGAGTCGGGCCAAGGGCTGCGCGGATGCCCTCCTCGTTGAGGTGCGGACAGGGGGATTCGGCCATCGGAGGGTGCGGATCGCTGTGGACGCTGCCATGGACCCGACCCGGAGTCAGTTCGACCCGGGCGCCCGTGCGGGGCGCGAGGCCAGGACGACAGCGGCCATCAAGAGGCCGGCACCCAACACCGACCACGCATCCACGCCCCGACCCGAGACCGGTGCGATCAGGTCCCACAGCAGCGAGCCCGTGAGCTGGCCGGCGGTGAGCGCCATCATGACCAGCAGGACTCCGGCACGGGGGACGGTGACCACGATCGTCACCACGATCAGCAGCCCCAGTGGACCTCCGAGCCATTCCCAGCCCAGCGGGGGCACTCGCCACCATGCCCCCGCCGCAGTGGCGCCTGCGACGATCACGCCGAGCGTGAGCACCGCGCCGACGAAGTTGACCCAGACTGCGGCCAGCGGCTGGCCGGCACCCACCCCGAGGCGGCCGAGCATCGCAGACTGGGCCGCGCTGGTCGCCCCCGCAGCGATCGCGACCAGCGCAGCCACCAGCGCCAACGTGCCAGTGTCCAGGTGCGGGCCGGCGGCCAGGAGGGCGGCAGCGACGGCCAGGGTGGCGCCGCCGATCCGGTTGCCGGTGACCGACTGAGGCCCGGCTGGTCCCAGCCCGGCCCGGTCGACCAGGAGGCTGGCGGTCGTGAGGCTGGCCACGATCAGGACCGAGTAGAGCGCCACGCCCAACACCGGCACCGCGTAGGTCTGGCTGAACAGCAGGAACCCGCCGACCGCTCCCGCGAGCAGGGTCCACGCAGGTAACGCGCGCGCCCGGAGCGTCGCAGGCAGGCTCAGCAGGCCGACCCGGATGCGGGGAGTGAGCCAGGCGATCGGCGTGACGATCGCCAGCCCGGTGGCCGCAGACAGCATCGCAGCCGCCGGGGGATTGCCCACGAGATCGCCGAACTCCCCGTTGACCCGCGCCTGGGTGGCCACGACCAGCCCGCCAGCCAGGGCGAGCAGGACCGCCGGACCTCGCTGGGAGCGCACCGGGTCAGCGTAGGCGCGTATCCGCCGTGCGCGTCCCCACCCGGGCCGGGCCCGGCCCGCTCCAGGGGGTCAGCGAGTCACTTGACCAGGCGCATGATCGCCGGATAGCGGTAGTCGACGCCGCGCGCGGCGTTCACCGTGGCGACGATGGCCAGGACGTAGAACGCAATCACAGCCACCGTGAACGTGAAGATGCCGATCACGACGAAGAACAGGGGGATCGACACGAAGATGGCGATCATGTAGGTGATCTGGAAGTTCAGCGCCTCGACTGAGTTCGTCCGAACCCGTGCGCTGCGTTCGCCCAGGATCACCATGATCAGCAGTGGGCCGATGATGGCCAGCACCAAGCCGCTGGCCTGCGCGAGCGCCGACCAGAGCGTCTCGTCCGAGTGTGACATCGGCGGCTGGCCGTAGCCGGCCGGACCGGGCGGCGGATAGGACATGGAAACCTCCCCCAGCGTCGGGAGCTCCCACAGCCCCGCACCAATCCGAACCCTACTCGCGTTCCGAAGCGTCGGCGCTGGCCCGCGCTCGGTGTCGCGCGCACGACCTGCGCGCCGCATCGCGAAGCAGGTGAATGGCCTGCTGAAGTTCGGGTGACCTGTGCAGCGCGGGAAGTGACCTCGATAGGCTGCCGGGATCGAGGGGAGGGTGGTCGCGGTGGCGCGGGGCTGGGACAGGGACTTCTACCGGATCCTCGGCGTTGCGCCGACGAGTTCCCCCGCCGAGATCAGGAAGCGCTACCACGAATGCATGAACGTGGTGCACCCGGACAAGAACACCACGGACACCGACATCCGGACCTCCTCCGAGCGGCTCGCGCAGGCCTACAACGAGGCATATGCGGTGCTGTCCGACCCAGCCTCGAGAGCCGAGTATGACCGCTGGTGGGCCGGGAACAACCAGCCCTCACCGCCACCTCCTGATCGAGGCGAGGCGGCGGAGGAGGCCCGCAAGCGGGCGGAAGCCGAGGCCCGCCAGGCTGCGGAGGAGGCCCGCAAGCAGGCGCAGGACGAGGCTCGCCGGGCGGCGGAGGAGGCCCGCCGGGAGGCCGCCCGCAAGGAGCGCGAGTTGGCGGAGGAACTGGCGCGCCAGCGCGCCGAACAACGCCAACGCGAGACGATGGATCCGGCCCGCAGATGGGCGGCCGGGCAGGCCTGGGCCCACGCCATGCTCCAACCGGACCCTTCGGCCCGGGCGTGGGCCAAGGCCAACCCGGGCGCAGCGGCAGAGCCGATCAACGTCACTGTGCAGCCCGGGATCGCCAGGGACGGCGGACCGGTGGCCTGGGCGACTCCCTGCGAGGAGTGCGAGGGACGCGTGGCCGAAGCTGCGGCCGAGCCCAGCGTGTGCGTCTGGTGTGGCGGCTCAGGCTCGCAGCGGGTCGTGCTGCACGTGCCCGCCTCAGTGACCGACGGGTCCGTGCATGAGGCCGTCAGGGTGGCGATCGGGGGTGTCCAAACCACGGCACGCATCCGCTTCGTGGTGGTGGGGTCAGCCGGCGCACGGCCCACTGACCAGCAGGCGGCCGATCGGACGCCCTCGGACACGGAACCTGTCGGCAGGGTGGCGCAGGGGGCACACCTGACCGATGTGCAGCCCCATCCTGTGTCGCCGCGTGCCCGGCGCAACTCGCTGCTGCCGGTGCTTGCCCTGGTGCTCGTCGGCGTCGTCCTCCTGGGTGGCTGGCTGTGGAACTCCCGCGGGAGTTCCGCGCAGGCGCCCCCGGGCGCCGGGAACTCCACGACCTCATCCCCCTCGTCGACTGCCGCCGGCTACTCCCGATACGCCAACCCGCGCTTCGGGTTCGCGGTCGACGTCCCGGGGGACTGGGAGGTTGAACAGGAGTCCGGGGATGGGATCGTGCAGTCCTCGCCCGACCGGCTCGGCGCCCTCACACTGTTTGGGGCCAACAACCTCGACGCAACCACGATCGAAGATGCCCTGGCGGCCGCGAAGGCGGCCAAGGTCGCCGAGGGCGCCCGCGTCACCCTGGCCGCGAGGTCCGACAGCTACTTCACCGTGTCTGGGTTCAGCGCCGCCGGGGACGAGATCTTCTACACGGGTCAGTGGGTCGGCCCGGGATCGACCAACAGCCTGACCTTCACCTACCCGGCCGACCAGCGGCAGCAGTACGACGACCTCGTCAACCATGTGGTCGATTCCTTCGCACCGGGGGACCTCGATCAGGCCCACTGAACGGCTACGACTGCACACCGAGGCATCGACCTTGGCTGCCGGTGCGCCTGTGAGGTCCTGACGTCGCCGGCGCCCACAGGTCGCAGCGGTCCTCCCGACCGATCGAGGCGACGCAGTGGTCAGGAACGGTCGCCGCACGTGGCGCCACCATCTCGGTGACCGTCCCCAGTGGGGGTCAGCGGGCGCGCTGGGGGGTGACCGCCGCGACGGCGTCGAGCGCGGCGGCCTTGGGCTCGGACCGACGGCGCAGGGCCTTGCTGACCTCGATGACGATCGGCACGACCAGTGCCAGGCCCAGCGAGGCCAGCCACTGCCCGCCGGTCAACGGTGTGGTCAACAGCAACTTCTGCATGAAGGTCCACTCGACGGCCACGATCGTGATCAGCACAGGGATGGACAGGATCTTCACGGCTGGCAGCAGCGGAGCAGCCAGACCGGCCTCGGGGTCGTGGCGCAGGACCAGGCCGCTGAAGATTGTGCCCAGCGCCATCACCACGAAGGTCATCGTCATCGGCACGCTCGGACCGTCCCCGTTCAACTCGCCGGGACCGGCGACCAGGGCGATCAGGCTGACCAGGAACAGGGTGCCGCCGTAGATCAGCCACTGCCGGACGGACGTCGGGTTGGCCAGCTTGAGTTTCGGATCCCGCGGCGGGCGCGACATGATCTCCGGCCCGGGCTCCTCGCGCATGATGACCAGAACCGGGAACACGGAGACGAAGAAGTTGAGGAACAGCACCATCAGGGGGGTCAGCGCGATGCCCGCGTTGATGTTGAAGACGCTGGCCGTCACGAACAGCAGGACCAGGGAGAGCAGCTGGCTCATCTGGTAGCGGATGAAGTTGGCGATCTTCTCGTAGGTGCTCCGGCCCAGCTTGACGGCGGTGACCAGGGTGCCGAAGTTGTCGTCGGTCAGGATCATCTTCCCGGCCTGCTTGGTCACCTCGCTGCCCGATCCCATGGCCACGCCGATGTCGGCCTGCTTGAGGGCTGCTGCGTCGTTGACGGCGTCACCGGTCATGGCCACGATGTCCCCACGCGACTGCATCAGCTTGGCCAGTCGGAGCTTGTCCTGCGGGGTGACGCGGCCGAACACGTGCAGGTTCGGCAGCGCCTCAGTCAGGTCCTCGTCGCTCATCGCGGCGATCTCCGCGCCGCTGATCGCCCCCGGTCCCAGTCCCAGCTCGGCACCGATGGCTCCGGCCGTGATGGCGTGGTCGCCGGTGATCATCCGGACCTCGATGCCGGCCCCGTGCGCGATGCGGACGGCCTCGATGGCCGAAGGCCTCAAGGGGTCGATGATCCCGACCATGCCGACGAACTGCAGGTCGGCCACGAATGACATCGGGTCGGCCACGATGGTGTCGGCCTGCCCCGTCAGATCACGCACGGCGAAGGCGAGCACACGTAGGCCCTTCTCGCTCATCTCCCGGTTGGCTGCCATAACCGCGTCGACGTCCAGGGGAACCGGTCCGTTGTCGGTGAGCATGGTCGTGCAGCGGTCGAGCACCACGTCGGGCCCGCCCTTGACCAGCTCGATCAGGCGCTGGCCGCCCTCGGGGGCCGGCACGTCGTGGAAGGTCGCCATGAACTTGTACGCCGAGTCGAAGGGCACCTCGGCCAGCCGCGGGTACGCCCGCCGGCTCTCCGCGGCATCCACGCCCATCTTGGCGGCCAGCACGACCAGCGCGGCCTCGGTCGGGTCGCCG
Source organism: uncultured Actinomycetes bacterium (assembly GCA_963781015.1). Lineage (GTDB taxonomy): Bacteria > Actinomycetota > Actinomycetes > S36-B12 > CAIYMF01 > Prado023. The sequence continues at coordinate 157,883 of CAWAEB010000015.1, forward strand.
ATCACGGCGCCGTCGTCGGAGACCGTCGCATCGCTGCACAGGGTCAGGCCGTAGGCGAGTTGGGTGAAGTCCGGCGTCGGGTCGCCTGCGGCATGCCGGATCGTGCCGGACTTGGCGTACCCCTCGCCGGCGACGCTGTACCAGTGCTGGCGCAGGTACAGGGAACGCACCATCATCTCGTTCATGGTGAGCGTGCCGGTCTTGTCGGAGTTGATCGCGCTGGTGGCGCCCAGCGTCTCCACGTCGGTGAGGTTCTTGACCACGGCCTTGGCCTCGGCCAGCTGGTTGGCCCCATAGGCCAGCATCGCCTGGACGAAGGTCGGCATGCCGGTGGGGATCGCCGAGACTGCCATCGCGACGCCGAGGAGCAGGACCGAGTCGAGGTCCTCACCGCGGTACAGGCCGATGGCGACGATGACTGCCACCGCCGTCCAGGCGATCATGCCCAGCACCTTCGTCAGGCCGTCGAGCTCGGTCTGCAGCGGGGACTTGCTGGGGGCGACCGCCGAGAGCATGGAGGCGATCTTGCCCATCTCGGTGCCCATGCCGGTCTCGGTGATCACCATCGTGGCGGTGCCCCGGGTGACCGACGTGTTCTGGAAGACCATGTTCGTCCGGTCGCCGAGCGTGACCTCGGACCGATCGATGGTGCTCGGGTCCTTGCTGATCGGGGCGCTCTCGCCGGTGAGTGCGGACTCCTGCGTCTCGAGGGTCGCCGAGCGCAGCAACCGCCCGTCGGCGGGCACGATGTCGCCCGCCTCGAGGTTGACGATGTCACCGGGCACGAGGTCCGTGGCGCTGACCTCGGTCAGCGTGCCTCCTCGGACCACCTTCGCCTGGGGTGTCTGCATCTTGGCCAGGGCGTCCACGCTGGCCCGGGCCTTCATCTCCTGCTGGGTGCCCATCACCACGTTGAGCACGACGAGCGCGCCCACGATGATCGCCGTCGCGAACTGGGAGATCGCCAGGCTCACGATCGAGACAGCGATGAGCATGAGGTTCATCGGGTCGCGCAACTGGATCATGGCGACCGCCCAGGCCGACGGAGACGGCTCTGAGGCGATCACGTTCGGGCCGTGCGAGGCCAGCCGGGCACTCGCCTCGCCGACCGACAGGCCGGCGTCCGGATCGCTTCCAAGCTGGGACACGACGGCATCGGCAGACTGGTTGAACCAGGTCTGGTCCGCGGCCGCGGGGGCAGTGGGAGTGGTCATCGGAATCTCCGAGTCAGTGGGGGGTGGGTCCGGTCGATGGGGCCTCAGCGGGGGGCGGGGCGACCAAAGCGTGCGACAGCATGCCCCCAGAGATTACCTTCGCGTCGGCCGATTCTGGGCAAGGAACGCACAAGGCGCAGTGCGCCCACCGGGCGATCGGCACAGGAGGCGGGGTCATCGAGAGCCGAGACTGGTCCTACGATCTGCCCATGGCAGACGGTGAGCGCACGTACCTGCTCGTGGACGGGGAGAACCTCGATGCGACGCTGGGGGGCGACATCCTCGGCCACCGGCCCAGTCAGGATGAGCGACCCCGCTGGGGCCGACTGCTGACGTTCATCGAGGAGCGGTGGGACCAGCCGGTCACCGGGCTCTTCTTCCTTGCTGTGAAGGCGGAGTTGCCGACGGCCTTCGTGCAAGCGCTGGTTGCCATCGGATTCCGTCCGGTCGCGCTGTCGGGTGCACCGCACGAGAAGGTCGTGGACATCGCGATCAAGCGAACGCTCGAGGCGCTGGTCGGGCTACCGGGCGATGTCGTCCTCGCCAGTCACGATGGTGACTTCCTCCCCGAGGTGGAAAGGGTCCTTGATGGGCGCCGCGTCGCCATCGTGGGGTTCCCGGAGTTCCGCAACCGTGGCTTCGCGGCGCTGGCGGAGCGGGGCCTTGAGGGTTGGGACCTCGAGCACGACGTGAAGGCGTTCAACATTTCGCTGCCACGCGTGCGAGTCATCCCAATCGAGGAGTTCGATCCCCTCGACTTCCTCTGATCGGATTCACGCGGAGTGCAACGGCGGCGGCCTCGGTAGCTCGGCGGCCCATGCGACGTGTGCGTTGGAGCAGTTGGCGGCGTGCCGTTCGAGGTTGCCAAGGGTGCGGGTGTGGTGCATCGGTGGTGTGAAGGCCGGCGTGGCGGGCCAGGTCTCGTAGAGTCTCCCAATGCCCACCAGTGCCGCACCCGCGAAGTCCCTTGCCCAACAGCTGCTGGATGCGCAGGTCAGCTACCACCTTGACCGGCTGGCTGGGGACCAGCTTGCCTCCACTGTGGCCGCCCTTGCCGAGGACGTCCTGGCCACTGCTGGCCGGCACAGGATCGATGACCTCGTCGACCGCGAGACGATCAAGGCCATCGTCGTGGCGGCGCTGCAGACCGTGCCCGCGAGCGGCGCGGTGAGTGGAATCGTCGAACTGGCCACCGAGATCGCCTACGACGGGCCGGAAGATCCGTACCCGACCGGCGAGCTTCTCCCCCGGGAGCAGGTCGAGGTACTCGTCGACGCGCTGCTTGCCCTGACCCCGGCGCTCGAGGGGGTTCTGGAGGACCTGACCGAGGTCCCCCTGGTCGGCATGGTGGCGTCTCGGTTCATGGGTCGAATCGTGGGTGAAGTGCTGCAGGCCAACCAGGCAGTCGCGAGCAAGGTGCCCGGTTTGGGCACGTTGATGTCGTTCGGGACGGGCGCGGCGTCCAGGGTGAAGGGTGCGGCAGACAAACAGTTCGAGACGCTGGTCGGCACCAGCATGGACAAGGGCGGCTCCTTCGCCGTGGGCCGACTGAATCGGATTCTTGTGGAGACGCTGCGAGATCCCACGACCCGCGAGGCTGTCCTGCAGGTCTGGGACCTCATCGCACAGGAGCCGGTCGCCGGCCTGGGCTCCTACGCCGCACGCGAGGAGATCGACGACGTGGCCCACGCAGTGCACGAGCTGGCGATCGCGTCGCTGGCCACCGAGCACGCGGCTGACCTCGTTGAGGTGGTCGTCGAGAGCTTCTTCGAGCGGTTCGGCGGCCACACCCCCACGGAGCTGCTGGACGAACTCGAACTCAGCCGTGCGGATCTCGTCGCCGACCTGGTGCGGATCGCGCCGCGTGCCATCGCCGTGCTGCGCGAGACCGGGGACCTGGAACGGATCCTGCGGGCACAACTCGAGCCGTTCTACGCCTCCGCGGAGGTTGCCGCCCTGCTGGCCTGAGCCTGAGGCGGAGTTGTCGACGGTGACATCGGTGAGGCAGCCCCCCCCAGGTAGCCGGGTCCACTCCTCCAGTGCGCTGACCACGACGCCGACCAGGACCCCGGGTTCTGTGACCTCGGCGGGCTTGGCGGGCTAGGCAGGCACCGACCCCGCACCGTGACCCACCTGGGGGGCGGGCTCGGGATCTCCGTGGTCGGCCTCGTCGTGGGCGCCTGACCGGACCGGCCGGAATGCCGTCAGACCGGTGCATCGGCAGCACGGGTATTCCCTGGGGGAAGTTGGCATCCATTCGGATCGGCTCACCGGCCACGTACTGGCGGATCGTATGAGCCAACTCCCGGGGGTGGGTGAAGTTGATGGAATGGGCAGCGCCCTGGAACACCACGATCGACAGGTGCGGGGGTAGCTGCGGCATGAGTTCGTTGATGCGCGTCCACGGTGGACGCAGCGGGTCCTCGCTGCCCAGCACGGCCAGCACCGGGACCGGCAAGGACATGAAGCGTTCGAAGGCAGGGAACTTGGTCATCCAGTTGAACAGCTTGAGGGCACGCACCACGCCGAACCGCCGGTAGTCCGGCGCCGCGATCATCAGCATCGCTGGTGGCTCACGCACGGAGTCGCGGACCATCTGGAGCATGCCCTTGACCATCGGCTGGTTGTGCGGACCTCCGGCCAGCGCGACCAGCACCGCCTTGGACACACGCTCCGGAGCCTCGGCAATCGCTTCGGAGCTGATGGCACACCCCAGTGAGTGGCCCACGAGAACGGTCTGCTCGAGGCCCAGCTCGTCCATGAAGTGGAGCACGGCGTTGCCGAGCTCCTCGATGCTCAGCTGCTCCGCAGGCTTGGGGCTGCGACCGAACCCGGGCAGGTCGGGCACGTACACGCGGAAGGAGTCGGTCAACAGCTCCGCGGTCGGCATCAGGTAGTTGCCCGAGATGCCGAATCCGTGCACGTGGATCATCGGTGGTGCATCCACCGGACCCGCCACGCGGTAGTGGATCCAGTTGCCGTTGACCCGGACGCTGTTCCAGGTGAAGTCGTTGTCAGCCACCGTCGCATCCTGCCACGCGTCCGTGGTCATCGCGGGCCTCTCAGCGTGCTGGCCCACGGGTGCGGGCAGGCGGTGGCCGGGGCGTCACACACGACATGGTCGAGACCGATTGACGTGCTGCTCGTCTGGGACGAGAACGCCTGGGAGGACTACCTGTGCCGTATGCCGCTACCACTACACGTGGCCCCGGGCAGTTCCGCCGACTCAGACCAGTCGGTACTCCGCCCTCGCCCGACGCGCGGAATGGGGCTGCCGTTGTTGCGGAGCAGGGGGCGTTCTTCGACCCTCAGCGGTCGAACCCCCTGCCGCTACCCTGACGCTGTGTCGTACCCCGTCGGTGAGCCTCTGCGCTGCGGATTGATGCAGACCGGTGACGGTCACGAGGTGTACTGGGAGGAGTGCGGCAACCCGGACGGCAAACCGGCTGTTGTGCTCCATGGCGGTCCCGGCTCAGGTGCTACGCCGTGGTGGCGGCAGTTCTTCGACCCGGACGCCTACCGAGTGATCCTCGTGGATCAACGTGGGTGCGGTCGAAGTCATCCCAACGCCGGGGATACGCGGCGGGCGTTGGAGAACAACACGACCGCGCATCTGATCCGGGACCTTGAGCAGCTGCGTGCCGAGCTGCGGATCGAACGCTGGCTCGTCCCCAACTTTGGTCGGGTCATGGCTTATGGCCAGGGCCGTGCCAGCGCACAGGGCGAGGGTCAGGATCAGGGTGACCACGCTGCCTTCCATGCCGGCGATCCCGCCGCTGACAGCCGGTGGCCCGGTGATGGCCGTGGTCAGCAGATGCTGCGGATCCCCGAGGCTGACCTGGCCCAAGATCATGCCGCCGACGAAGTTCCAGGTGAAGTGCACGACCACCGGCAACCACAAACCACCGCTGGCAATCAACAGGAGGCCCAGGAACAAGCCCGTCGCGATGACGTTCAGGACGGCCAGGACACTCGCGCTGAACGCCCCGCATGCAACCCCGTGAACAGCAGGGTCGTCACCACCAGCGCAGCCCGTGTGCTGTGCTTGGCTCGCAGGTAGGAGAACGGGTACCCGTGGACCAACAGCTCCTGAGTCAAGGTGTTGGCAAACAGAGCCACGACGTAGAGCGCGAGGCTCGGAAAGGGCTGAGTGCCGGCCACACTCAGGAACCCGGCACCCCACAGCAACCCGCCGCGCATCCGACCCAGGCCACGCCCACCCCGAGCCCGAGCGCCGTGTCGCGGACCAGGTGGCTGCTCATGGGACAGTGACTCGATGACGGTCGACCACGCCCACGAACACGTAGGTGAGCACCAGGGGCTGGCCTGGCCCTGCCGACGGACCCGGCCACCGGCTTCCGCGGCCCCGGGCGGAAGGGGGACTTCTGCCCCCAGGTGACCCTCGAGGCCCTACGGGTGTTCGCGCTCATTCCCGACACGCAATGGCCCGACGGCTTGCTCGATGTCGCCCGGGTCTCGCTTCGGGCCTGGCGGCAGCGGGGTGAGCAGAAGTCGTACATGTTCGGTCGCGGACGTGCCTTCAAGACCGGCAAGTGGCCCTCCACCTGGTACAGCGCGCTGGCCGTGCTGGATGGGCTCGGCAGGTACCCGGCGCTGTGGCGAGGGAACGGCGCCGAGCCGGGGGACCGGCTGGCCCTCGCGGAGCTCGCCGCATGCCTCGTCGCCTACTCCATGACGATCGAGGGGCAGGTGGTTCCGCAGTCGGTCTTCCGTGGATTCGAGGAGCACTCGTTCGGTCAGAAGCACCAGCCCTCGCCCTTCGCCACGGCACGAGTGCTCACGGTCCTGCATCGCGTGGACGACCTGGCTGGGGAGGCTGGCGAGGTGGACGTCTCAGGGGTGGCCAGTTCCAAGAGGGGCACCGGGCATCCGATCCCACCCCCCGTCGTTGGCCGCGGCGCGTCACGCTGACGGCGCCGTGGCGCACCTCAGCTCCGCCATCAAGGCACCCAGTTGACGCTCGCCTGACCTACTCAGCACGCGATGCCCGCTACCACCGGAACCCTCATCCAGGCCGGTGACCGATCGTGTCGCGTACAGCAGCGATTCCCAGGAACCTGCGGGCGCCGGCCACAGCGGCCCAGATTGACGGATTCCCCGGCCCCGGTGCCGGACGCAACTCCCACGTCTTGAACCGCGGCTCGAACCGCAACGTCACCGCGCGAGATGGAACGCAGTGCGTCTATCGCCCGGAGTCCTCGGTCTCCCCAAGGTCGCCCCGGCCTCTGGCCGTTCCTGCCTCCCCAGCCGTCGCCTCCCCAGTCCTTGCCTGCCAGAGCCGCGGGAAGTTGGCGGACCCGAGCTCTTCCACCCGCTGGAGTCGCCGGGTGATCGGTCGCCGGTGTTCCAGCGGTGCGCTGTTCAGGAGGATGGTCAGCAGGGCTCGCGCCTGCTGCAGGACCATCGGGGACTGGGATGCGGACTCGATGAGGTCATCCAGGCCGATGCGGAGGTAGTCATCCCAGGTGGGAAGTGCCAGCACCACCCGGATGGTCCCGGCGCCGTCAGTGATGTCAGCCACCTCCAGGTCGCGGGACACCAAGGGGTGGAGAAGACCCTCCATTGTGTCCAACGCTTGGACGGCGGTCGCCGGATCATTGATCGCGGGCGACAGCGCCCGCATCCCGATGTCAGCCAGCAGGCGAAAGGGGAACAGCGGATCTTGGTGGAAGGTGCGCTCCTCGCCGGTCACCAGCGCAGCCAGGACCGACTTGTCGGCCACGTCACTGCCGTGCAGATCGGCGACCGGAGCCCCTTGCTGGAGCGTGTCCCCGATGCGCGCCCGCAGCACGATCACGGAGTCGTCGGCGGCACGCAGCAGCTTGCCCAGGTCCAGTTCCTGCAAGATCATCGGGCGCTGCGGCCAGAACACGGTCCGGCGCAGCGCGGGCAGCACAGCGACTGGTTGCCGCTCCGCGGGGAATGGCCGGTGATACACGTCGTCGATGACCTGGCGGCCCCGCCTCGCGATCTCGGCCAGCGTGGGTGCCAGTTGAAGTGCGACGAACGCCTTGAGCTGCAGGCTCCTGATCAGGATGACTGAGCCGAGCACCGCCACCATCTCGAAGGCCGGCACTATCACCGACACCTTCGGCTCGTCCCCGATGACCAGGGCACTCGTGACCGAGAACACGAACACCCCGATGGAGAAGGCGAACGTCCGCCACACGATCGGTTCGTCACGAAACAGGCTCAGCCGAGGTGAGAGGCTGCCGAAAGCCCACTGCACGACCCCGAAGAGCAGCCCGAAGATGATGCTCACCAGCCCCAGGATGCTGAAACCAACCGCGACCAACGCGTCGCTCACCCGGGCGCTGGCCAGGGTACTTTCGTACGTGATCCGGGGAATCAACAGACCAAGGACGAGCCCAGCCAGGGCACCCAGCAACTGCTCACGTTCGGCCCGCAGCCGACGGTGGGGCCGCGGGAGCCGCCTCAGCGGCCGGTCATCCAGGGGCGCCGTCACGGCGCCCGGAGGCTGCCACGCGGGAACTTCGTCGGCCACAGTCTCACCCCCTCACCGCCAGGCAGTCAGTTCGCGGGCATCCGAACTGGCCCTCTCAGCGTCAGGGGCCGCTTCCCGGTCAGGCCCTGATCCTAGCCATCTCGAATCCCAACTCGATGGGCCGTCATTCAGGCCAGACAGAATCTCTCACGGCTGGAACGATCAGCAGGGGCCGTCGAACCTCGCCGACGCAGCGCGCGCCAGACATCCGGGTCGACCCTGACTCCGGCGACTCCCACCGGAGACCCGTGAAGTGCGCTGGGACGAGCTGAGTCAGGTTCTGGCGGGTGCCCTCTGGGTCATCGGTGGCCGCTATGGTTGGTGGGCCGACCTGGCGAAGTTGGCGCATTCGGTGACATGGGTCCTGAGCCACGCTCTCGTCGTCTCGCCAGGACGCATCATCATCGCTCAGAGGCCATGGCTGGCAACTCGTCGGCTACGAATCGCGATATGGCATAGCGGTACTGGGCGTCGACGACCTGACGTCGCAGGAGCTTCCACCGTTGCCATCGAAGGGCCAAGGACCCGGCGTTGGGGAGCATGACCAGCGGTTCGCGAGAATCCTGCCTGGCCACGTTCAGCTGGCCAGCGAGCTCCTCCAGCTCCGCCCCTTCGAAGCCATCGGGAACGTCGGCGAGGATGACTGCGCGGCTGCCCTGCACGAAGCAGGTGGCCCCCAAGTCGGAGAACCTCAGAGGCAGGACGTCCGCGAGATCCGTGGCCGTCTGACTGGGCCCGATGAACACCAGGACCTCGTTGCCCAGCAGGGAACTGCCGGTGTCTCGGTACTTGGCCTCTGTCCAGAATGCTGCGCTCCACGAACGGCTGGGCACGGCGCCCGTTCCATCGGTAGCCAAGGGCTCTTCGGCTGTGGAGATGGCGTGAACGAGCCTTCCTGCGATCGATTCACTCTTCTTGTCCGCAACCACCACGACCTGCACGGCACACCTCGCTGCCCAAGTCCCGGCGGCCAATCGCCGAGTGAAGCAACGCTAGTCCCTGCCCAGGCCTGACTCGACCTCAGCGGACGCACATGGCCCCACATCTGCCGTGCCCTCCTCTGGCTGTGAGTGTCCGCTGCCGTTGGGCTACGGCCCGGAGGACACAGGGGTCGGCCGACGCGGTCGAGCAGTCCGGCGGGTCCGAGGGCTGGTAGGTGTCCGGCCGGTCCATGGAATCGTCGATGCACAGCGCACATCCGCGCTACAACGATTCCCTCCACGCGGGCGTCGTCGCGCGCTCGCGGGGGTGGAGGAACCTCTGTTCGGGCGTCGCTGCGGTGGAGGAATCACCGCTCGGGTACCGCTGCTCTGTTCCACCCGGGCGCTGCTCGAAGTCGTCGGTCACGCGGGACCGACGCCGGTGACCTGCGAGGCGGTCACCTCACCGGACCACACGGACTTCGCCCCGGAGTCACCCACCCGGTAGATCCACAGAAGATTGCCCACGGCGACGATCACCGCCAGGATCGCGGTCGCGATTCGCAGGCCTCGCCGTGGCTGGGTCCCGCCCTCGGGCATGGAGCGGTCGATGAGCCAGAGCGCAATCGTGACCGTCATCAGGATGCCTGCGAAGATGGGCATGACGTCGCCGAGCTCGGCGTGGTCGAACCCCGGTTCGCCGACCCGACCCTCGAGCACCTCCCCGGATTCCTTGGCCACGAAGCTCGCGCCGGCGGCTACCACCGATGCCGCGACCACAAGCCACCCGTACCGTCTCGAGAACCGGGGCCAGATGACCATGGCGATCACTGCGATCGCGGCCAGCGGGACCAGCACCACCGCCGCGTGGACCACCAGCGGATGTACCGGGATGCCTTTGATCAGGTCGAATGGGCCGCCGGTCTCAGACTCGATCCGGGCGGCCGCCACAAGCGCGGTCATGTGTTCCTCTCAGGCTCCGGCACGGGCCGGGCAGGGTTCGCGGGGATGCGGGAACCTGACGGTACTCACCGTTCGGTGCGGTCCACGTAAAGCCGATGTCATGTCCCCGCGGCAGCCTCAGGAACTGCCATCGGGCCCCAGATGCCTCCCGGCCGCCCGGCCCGCCTGTGCATCCGACAGGGCTGGGACCGGGGTCAACGTGGTCCCGGGCCGCCATCCCCGTTCCAGCTTCTGCTCGGCCACGCCGCCCACGGCCCAGACATGGCAGGTGTCGGCGATCAGGGGCAACATCTCGCGTGCGCCCCGGAACCCCGGCCCGTCCTCGTCCATGCCTTCGCGCACTCGCGCGGAGAAGGCCGCCTGGAGCAGCGTCGGACCCATCGACCGAGCCAGTTCCCGCAGGTGGGTGCATCCGGCTGGCCCGCCCAGCCGCTCCGAGACGCGATGACCGGGATCGCCCCGGTCGTCGCCGTCGCACCCGCGTCGCTGCTGCTGGTCCTGCTGCCCAACCTCGGGGTCTCCACCTGGCAGGAGGCGCGCACGTCGCCGTCTCCCGGGAGACCTACGCCGAGCTCCAGGTCATGCGTGTGGGGCTGTGGCTAGCGTTGGGCGCCCACCGCCACCGGTGACTCGTCTCTGATTTCACGAGTCCAGTCGGTGCCGCCGGCCAAGGCCCGGGCGGCGGGGGAGCGGTTGGCGGAAGTGGGGAGGGGTTCCCTGTCCGAGGGTGCTTGCTGGCCGTGCGGATCGGCCGGTCATGGGGATCAGAGATCGAAGTGCTGGGACGACCCGGATTGGCGAGTTCGTAGTCGATCCCCGCGAGAGCGAGCCGGCAGGAGGGCCCGGATGGCAGGATCGGGCCGTCGACCTGACCGGGCTCCTTACCCAGACCTGGGGTCGCCCAGCAGCGACCGCTCGCGTCCGAGTGCCTTGGGGTGATCCACGCCGTCCGGGTATATGGATCGCGATTCGCGGCGTCGGCTCGCGCCCTCGCTGCTGAGTAACCAAGTTGTGGGATGGACCCGGGGAAGGATCTTGGAGATCGACAGCACGACATACAGCAGCGTGTTGACCGCGACGAAGGCGGTCAGCGTCGCGTACCAGGGGCTGGTCAACCACGAGCTTGGGAACACGGTTGTGGCGAGTATCACGTCGGCATCTCCGCGGGTACTTGTGCCTCTGTGTCTTCGTGGCCCCACTGGGCTCGACGCGCGAGGGTGATCTGGCTCAGGCCATAGACGTAGACGGCATCGAGGAACAGGTCGTACAGCAGCTCGGGGATGAGTGCGAGCGCGACGACGCGCCCTGTCCGGCCGGCGGCCCACGCCGTGACCACGCGTTCGAGGGCGAAGATGGAGCCGACCCCGAGCCAGAATGGGAACCACACCCAGGTTTCGGTAGCCCCGAGGAGAACGGCCATGCACGCGAGATAGGCCGTGAGGGCGACGGTGCCGTAGCCGATGCCCAGCTGCTGCACCCAGTATCGGACGGTGGCCCTGTTCACGCCGTATGCGCCGATGTTCTCCACGGCCCCGCGTTGCCACCGCAGCCGCTGGCGCCAGAGTTCCCGCCAGGTGGGCATCAGCTCCGTGACCACGGTGCACTCGCTCGGCGAGACCATGAGCCCGCCGAGTGTCCGCAGAGCGATGGTGATCTCGTTGTCCTCGGTGAGAGCAGACGTGTCGTAGACGTCGCCAGGGCGGCCGGGCAGGGCATGGCCCCGTGTCTGCGCGACGGTGCGCAGCGCCAGGGGGCGAAAGAGGGTCGATGTCCCTGTCAGCACGTCAACATGCCCCCGACGACGGGCGACCGTCCGGCCGTAGCGCACGTACTCGTTGCGCTGGAACACCCCCAGGAGGCCGTGGCCAGGTTCCCCGGTGAACACTCCGCCGAGTGCCATCAGGGCCCGGTCATCGGTGAAGCGGCGATCGGCTACTTCGAGGAATCGTTCGCTCATGACGGTGTCGGCATCCATGACCACGATGACGTCGTTGGAGCCTGCAGTGGGCAGGATCTCGCGCAGCGCTTGATTGAGGGCGCCGGCCTTCTTGTCCCGGTTGCCCAGCGTCGTGCGGATCTCCGCCCCCGCGCAGAGAGCGACCTCCACGGTGGCATCCGTGCAGTTGTCGGCCACCACGATGATGCGGTCGGGCCGCCGGGTCTGGGTCTCGAGGCTGGCCAGTGTGGCGCCGATCCGATCAGCTTCGTTGTGCGCCGGGATCAGCAGGGTGAGCGTGACCGGACCGTCGAACCTTCCGCGCGTGGCCACCATGACCTTGTGCGGGGCCAGCGGGTAGGTTCGCGGGTCCAAGGACGCGCGGGAGGTCCGCAGGAAGCGCAGGGTCAGTCCGGCGGTCACCGCGATCATGGTCATCCCCAGCGCCATGGACGCGACAACGACCGCGATCGACGGCCGCGTCAGCGAGTACTCCACAGCGATGCCGTGCCACGCCCAACGCTGCGTCCTGCCGGTGACGGAGTCTGCTCCGGCCGCATTGACTGCCAGCCACAGGGCCGCGGTGGCGGCCATGACGACGAGTGCGATCAGCAGCCCGACCCATCGGCGCAGCCACAAAGGGGGAGCAAGACGGCGAAGGCCCGGATCCCCGACCGCAGGCTGGATCGGGGGAGTTCCGAGGTTGGCAGCAGTGCTCGCAACGGCGGTCGGCCCACTTCTCTCGGCGAGCCGGACGGGCCCGGCTGGCAGTACCTCCAGGGTGGAAGACGGCTCCTTCACACAGGCATGTTCGGTGGTCGGGCAAGGGGACTTGAGCACGCAGCGGCATCGAGCGTCCCGCGCGGCGCTGATGGACTGGTAGGCCGTGAGCATCCAATCGACAGCGCGATGTGCACCCACTCCAGCAGCCGCGGGTCCTGGGCGAAGTACGCCCGGCCGGGCGCCCATCATGCCCAGGGGGTCGCGCGATACAACTACTTGGCTACCCCCCCGCTTGTACGTGCCCATTGCAGTCCGCTCGCGGCAACTCCTGGGCCGGGGAGACGTTCATCGACCTGGCCGATGCCCACGCCAGGGCGCAGATGTCCCAGACGCATGAGGCGACCGTGGAACAGCGAGCGAGGAATTGCGGTGTGAGGTCCAGCAGGTCCATGTGGGTAGCCCGGCGCTCAGTCCTGGCGCAGTCAAGAAGGGCCGACGACCGGGCTGTTGTCAGCTGGGCCTTCCCTCAGGATCAGGTGTCGCGGTAGATGGGGAAAGGCTGTGGATCCACATCGCGACTCAGCCGATGGCCAGGGCACCGATCACTGCGGTGTCTTTGGCCGCGGGCACCAATCTGCTGATGGGCTGATCCATCCGCCGTGCAACGATGGCGAAGTCCCGCCTACCGTGGCGCGACAGCGGCTGGAGGTGGTCCGTAGGTCGACCTGTGTCGTTCTGGGAATCTTCTCGGGACCCGCCTGCCCAGCCAGCAGATTCACCTGTTGTCAGGAGACACATCCATGGCCACCACCCGAACTGCACACATCGATCCGCAAGGGCGTGGAGATCGCCGAGACGATCCTGCTCCCCGGCGATCCCCTGCGCGCGAAGTTCATCGCCGAGACCTACCTCGACGACGTGCGCTGCTTCAACGAGGTCCGCGGCATGCTCGGCTTCACCGGGACCTACCGGGGCACGCCGGTGTCGGTCATGGGCACCGGCATGGGCATCCCCTCGATCTCGCTGTACACCTACGAGCTCGATCCACTTCTTCGATGTGAAGAACCTCATCCGGGTCGGCACGCTGCGGTGCGCATGCAGGAGCACATGGAGCTCTTCGACGTCGTGATCGCCCAGGGCGCGTCGACGGACTCGAACTACCTGGCCCAGTTCGACCTGCCCGGGCAGTGCGCCGCCCCTGTCGTCCTACCGCCTGCTGGAGAAGGCCAAGCGCGTCGCCGACGAGCGTGGCCAGCGCACGCACGTCGGCAATGTGCTGTCCTCGGACATCGTTCTACAACGCCGACCCGAGGCCTCGGCAAGTGGATGAAGATGGGCATCTTGGCCGTCGAGATGGAGTCGGCGGGGCTGTTCGCCAACGCCGCCGCTGCCGGGGTCGACGCGCTGGCGATGTTCACGGTCAGCGACCACCTGCTGACCGCACGCTCAGACCACCCGCGAGGAACGACAGACCGCCTTCACCGCCATGATCGAGATCGCCCTGGAACTTCCCTGAATCAGGCAGCAGAGCCGACCGGGCCCCACACCAGTGCCGCGATCGAGGACGCGTCTCAATTGGCGAGCGGGTCCGGCGGCGTGCCACGTGCCAGGAGAACACCCGTTGCCGAGTTCGGGCCGGTCTGCCCGCCCGACTTCGTCGGTGCGCGTGGCTGCGTTGCGCAAGGAGGTGGCGATCAGGACCTCGTAGCGCTGACGTGCTTGTTCGCCAAATCGGTCGCGGGACCACGCGAGGATCCCGGCGATGTCGGTCCGGGCTGCATGGGTGAGGCGATACCTCGCCATCATCCAGGGGACCGCGTCCTGGCCGCGTGGACACCGATCTGCCCATGACGTCGACGAGAGCGAGACGTCCACATACCCCGCCAGGTCGCCTTCTCGCGATGCCGGGGCCCACAACGAGAGATCCGTCCAGCATGACCAGCTGCGCAGGGCCGTCCGCTCGATCCGGGGGTCGAGCTTCTTGGTGCCTTCGCGTGACCAGAGGCGTTCGGTCATGGAGTTCCCGAACGACCTGATCACACACGTCGGACATCGCGCGTCGCGTCATGTCCGTCGATCGGTGCCCGACCGTTGGGTGCAGGAGGCGTGGGTGCCCCATTCGATCCGGTTCGCCCGCGTCGCGGTCGCGGGGCACCCGCATCACAACCGCGGGGGCTGCCCCTTCTCCTCTGCCGCAGACTCAGGAATACTCCACCCATGGTTGATTGGTTGCGGTTTGGTGCAGACGCGGAGGAATTGGCGACTCGTGCGCTGCAGAGCGGCAAGCAGCTCGGTGGGCTGCTCCGCCCGATGACGATCCATCCCTACCGGGGTTTCGTCGCTGACGGAGTCGCCCGGGTGCGCGCCCGCGTCGTCGAGGAGCCGCGCTTCGAGGCCGCGGCGGAGGGCCTGTCGATCGACACGCTGCTGTACGCGAACCTGGTCCGCTGGGTCGTGCTCGACATCCCGGGTGTCGAGGTGACGATCTCCATCGGGGACGTCTCGGTGACCGCGCGCAGCGACAAGGACGGCTTCGTGATCGCCCAACTGCCAGTCGGGGACATGGAGCCGGGTTGGCACGCTGTCGATTTCACTGCCGAGCACGACGGTCGGCGGGTCACCGCAACCGGGCGCGTGGTCCAGCCTGACCCGACCTCGCAGATCGCCGTCATCACCGACATAGACGACACCATCCTGCGCACCGGGATGACCGAGGGCCTGAAGTCGATCCAGCGCACCTTGCTGCGCGACGCGCACGGGCGCCGTCCGATCGCCGGCATGCCCAGCCTCTACCGGGGGCTCGCGCGTGGCCGCGGCCAGCGCCCCGAATCGACGTTCTTCTACGTCTCCTCGGCTCCGTGGAACCTGTACGAGATGCTGATTCAGTTCCTGGCGTTGCGCGGCTTCCCCCGCGGCCCGTTGTTCCTGACCGACTGGCGGCCCGGCCCGGGTGTGCCCGGCCAGCCCCGCAAGGAGCGGCCCGGCCACAAGCAGGCGCGTATCAGGCGCCTCCTGGACGGGTACCCGGAGCTGAAGTTCCTGCTGATCGGAGACGACGGGGAGGCCGATCCGCAGGTGTACAGCCAGTTCCTGGAGTCCGACGGCGACCGCATCCTGGCCGCCCTCATCCGGTCCGTGCGGGGTTCAGCCTCCGCCCAGACGCATCTGGTGGAGGCGTTCAACGCGGAGCCCACCGAGGTGCTGGTGTGCAGGGACTCCTTGCACATGGCGCGGCTGTCAGAGCAGCTCGGCCTGGTGGACGGCCTCACTGTCGAAGAGGTCCAGACGGAGATGGGCGCGAGGATCTAGCAGGGCTGAAGCGCGGGTTCTTCCGCCAGGCATTGATGCGGCACGTGGTCGTGCTGGGCGGTGTTGGCGGTGGCAGCCTCGTCCACGCAGCCGTGCTGCTGCGTCCCCGGGCCAGTTCCTGGGCGCACACGGCCTGGCAGGCAGCGGGTTCAGACTGGTCCGCTCCGCTCCCGGAGCACTACGCGACCGCGGAGCGCATGCTCCGTGTGGTCCGCAACCCCTTCGGCGGTCAGTAGGACGTCTGGTTGGAGGAGGCGGCCGCCAGCCTCGGTGTCGCCCCCGAGTGGACCGGTCCTTTGGGCAGGCTCTTGGCCCTGGGGAACCGATTTGGGATGGCTCGGCCACCCGCACAACTATCGGTCGGTACTGGCGGGCTGCCGGGCACTTGCCGCGACCCTTCCCAAGGGAGGCCCTGGCGGGGGTGGCATGCAATAGGGTCCGGTGTGGCGAAGGCACGAGGAGCTTTGGCGGTGGCGGCCCAACCAGCCCAACTGCATGCCCGGGGGTCCTGGCCGCGATGGCCAGCCTTCCTTCGGCGCAGTGCTTGGCCCTGAGGCGCCATTGATCGCACTCAACGAAAGGGGACGGCCAATCATGCCCGTGCCGGACACGACGCGCGCAAATCTGATTCCGGGGACCCTACGCTACTGGGGAGCGATGGGGTGGGCTGTCATCGGTGTGGCTGGTGGTGCTGCCGCGGCCTTGATCGCCTTTCGGCTGCTCAGCGGTCTGATCATCCCGGTCGCTGCGGCCCTGGTGCTCGCCGTGCTGCTCCTCCCGCTCACGAACTGGCTGGCCGCGCGAATGCGGCGCGGCCTCTCGGTGACCGTCGTGCTGATCTGCGCGGCCTTTGTGGCGTTCCTGTTCGCCTGGATCTTCATCAAGGGCGTGGCCAACGAAGCTCCGGCGATCTCCGCATCGATCCAGGCTGGTGTCGCCACACTTCAGGAGGCACTTGGCGTGACCAGCGGGTCGGTCAATTCGTCGGTGACCGACTCGACCCAGTCGGCGACCCAGGTCATGACTGGTGTCAAGGGTCTGGCAGGGTTGGTCGTCGGTGGTCTGGACTCGGTCGTGTCGCTGTTCTTCGGTGCCTTCATCGCGACCATGGTCCTCTTCCTGGTGCTGCTCAACCCCAGGGAGAGCCAGGGGTGGGTCGCTCGGGTGCTGCCGTGGCCGCGTGAGCAGGCCGACCGGTTGTTCACGACCTCCGGCCAGGTGATCCTCGACTACTACAAGGGTTCGACGATCCTCGCCGCGGTCAACGCCTTCCCCATCTGGATCGTGGCCCTGCTGCTCGACGTTCCGGCGGCCGGTTCGGTGTTCGTCGTCCTGTTCGTCACGTCCTACATCCCCTACATCGGGGCGTGGCTGGGGGGCGCCTTCGCCGTCCTGCTCGCGCTGGGTTCGGGCGGCACCACCGACGGCTGGCTGATGCTCGCAGCTGTGCTCATCGTCAACCTGGGACTGCAGAGCGCCGTCCAGCCGTTCGCGTACAGCTCGACCATGAAGGTCTCTGCACTCGGGGTGTTCCTCATCACGTTGCTCGGCGGGATGGTGGCCGGTGTCTTCGGGGCCATGATGGCGGCGCCGATCATGGCCCTGGGCAACCGGTTCGACCGCGACGTACGGCTGCCCGCACCGTCCGGCGAGGTCACGGGCTCAGGCCCACCGGGCGACCCGGCCCTCGACCCTGCCTGACCGCTCCACGAGGTCAGGCCTGTTCCACGCAGGACCCGTCCGTGGGCTCACGCCAGCGAGGACGCTCGGCGTCGCGTGTGGCCGCGGTCTCCTGACCCGCCACCTTCGCGGGCTGTTCGTTGACGTGATCAGAGCCGAGCCCCGGGCTTGCTGACTCACTCGCATCTTCAGGAACGGGTTTCGCGATCAATTGTGAGGGTCACGAACTGCGCAGGGCGTCGAGGATGGGCAGGCGGGAAGCGCGCCGGGCAGGAAGCCACGCGGCCAGCACTCCGGCCAGGCCGGCCAGCACGAGGCACACCCCGATCTCACGCCAGGGGATGACAGTGGTGCTGAACCCGATCGGCTCCAGAGCGAGGCGCAGCGACAGTCCGAGAAGCAGGCCCACCGCGATGCCGAGCGCCGCACCGGCCAGTGAGGTCATGACCGCTTCCCATCGGATCATCCGCGCCACCCGTTCTGACCGCATGCCCACCGCGCGCAGCATGCCGATCTCGCGGAACCGTTCGTTCACTGACAGCGCCACCGTGTTCGCCACGCCGACCACCGCGACGACCACGGCGAAGAGCAGCATGAAGTAGATGCCTGCCAGGGCCTGGTCGACGGCCTGGTCCTGGTACTCGGTGAACTCCTCGAGGGTGAGCGCCTGGGTGTTGGCGATTCCATCGATCGAGTCGGCCACTGCATCGCGCACCTCTGCCGGCTCAGTGCCGTCCTGCGATGCGGCATAGACGTACCAGACCCCGTCCTTGCCGGTGAGTGCGCGGAAGTCGGACTCGTCGAGCAGGAAGGACCCGGCGTACACGTTGTCGTCGAACACCCCGCCGATGCGCAGGTCCACGGGGCCGGAATCGGCGAACCGCGCCCGGATCTCCTGACCTTCACGCAGACCACGCCACTGCGCGATCGAGGCTGCGACCAGCAGCTCGCCGTCACGCAGCGCGTCCACATCCCCGTGCGTCATCTCCAGCTCGAGGACCTCGGGGGCAGCCACGGGATCGACGCCGGACACCAACGCCGGCTCACCATCGATGGCCGCGAGGTCCATCAGGATCGGCGATGCCGCAGCAACCCCGTCGGCCTGGCGCACGGCATCGGTCACGGTGGCCGACATCGGCGTCTGGCCGACCAGCGGCAGCACCAGGACATCTGCGGTCAACGATTCGGAGGCAGCATCGTCGAGGGTCGCCTTGGTGGACGCCGCGAGCACCCCCAACGTGCTGACGAGGGCCAGGCCGATGGCCAGTGAGCCTGCGGTCACGGTGGTTCGCTTGGGCTCGCGCACCGCGTTGCGCCCCGCCAGATCACCAGTCAGTCCCCCCAGGCGGCCAGCCATCGGGGCGAGCACCTCGACCATGGAGACGATGAGCGGGCGGGCCCACAGGACCAGTCCGACCAGCAGGACTCCGACCCCCACAGCCAGGTCGGTCATGCCGTCGGGATAGCCCATGGTGGCGCCGCGCCCTATCAGCGCGATCGCCACCGTGAGTACACCGAGCCCCAGGAGGATCTGGCCGATCGAGACCTCCGGGGTGGTGACCGCGCCGGACCGCATGGCGCCGATGGGCGGCATCCGTCCCGCGGCCCGGGCGGCCGGGTAGGCGCCCACCACAGTGACCGTCAGGCCGGCGAGGATCGACAGCGCGATGGTGCTGGGCGAGAGGACCACGCCGCCGGAGAGCTCGGCGATCCCCAGCGCACCGATCAGCCACGTGAGCAGGCGAGTCATCAGGTACCCAACGAGGATTCCGAGCACCGCGCCCAGCAGCCCGAGCACAAGGCCCTCGAACAGGGTGGCGACCGTGACCTGCCGAGCACGGGCACCCAGCGCGCGCAGGGTCGCCAGCTGCTTGGTGCGCTGAGCGGTGAGCACCGCGAACGTGTTGTAGACGATGAACGTGCAGACCACCAGGCCGATCCCGACGAACGTCAGCATGAGCACCTTGAAGAACCCGAAGACCGCCTCGACCTTCGCCTGGGACTCCTGCGCGGCCTCTGCTCCGGTCAGGACCTCCACGTCGGAGTCCAGCGCACGCGCGACCTCCGAGGCCAGCGCCTCCTGGCCGACGCCCTCATCGCCCGCGACGAGGATCTCCTGGTACTTGCCCTCGATCCCCAGCTGCTCCTGGGCCGTGTCGGCGTCGAACCAGGTCAGGGCCGAGCCGGTGCCGCTGCTCACGTCGACGACACCTACCATCGTGGCTCGCATGACATCCGAAGGCGTGGCCACCTGCAGCGCGTCACCGACGGCCAGGCCACCGTGCTCCGCGGTGGTGGCGTCCAGAGCCACCTCGCCGCTCTCCTCGGGCCCGCGGCCGGCGCTCAGCGGCAGCGACTGCAGGGCGTCGTCGCCTATCCAGGTGCGGCCGAGGCCTGGCTGCTGGACGCTGCCGACCGGCTTCCCCTCCAGGTCGATCGGCTGGGCGAACCCCTCCACCACGCCAGCAGCTGAGGCGACCTCGGGCACCTCCTCGACCGTGCCCACCAGCTTCTCGTCAAGGTCCGCGCGCTGCCCGAGGACGAGCTTCTCGCCGCGAACCACGACGTCGACGCTGTCGTACTGCGATGACATCAGGTTCGAGATGTTCTGGGCCATGGTGTCGGCCACGGACAGCGCGCCACTGAGGAAGGCGACTCCGAGGCACACCGCGACCACGGTCATCGCGGTCCGGCTCAGGCTCGAGCGGGCGTTGCGCCAAGCCAGCAACAGCAGTGCACGCACGTGCCCTACCCTGTCATTGTGGGGGCCGGGATCCCCGTTCAATTCGGCGGAGCAGCCGGCTCACAACCCCGGAGGGCACATGACGGCGTCTGCCGAGACCGCATCGGCCAGTACCACCGGGACGGCAGCCCGCGCGGTCGGCGTGAGCAAGATCTACAACGAGGGCTCCGCTGCGGTGCGGGCTCTCGATGATGTGACGGTTTCGTTCCCCCGCGGCCGGTTCACCGCGATCATGGGTCCCTCGGGGTCCGGCAAGTCCACCCTCATGCACTGCGTCGCGGGGCTGGACAGCGTCACGTCCGGCGAGGTGTGGATCGGCGACACCGAGCTCTCCCGGCTGTCGGACAAGCAGCTCACCGATGTGCGCCGGGACCAGATCGGCTTCATCTTCCAGCAGTTCAACCTGATCCCCACGCTGACCGCCGTCGAGAACATCACGCTGCCGATGGCCATCGCGGGCAAGCCACCCGACCCGCAATGGCTGTCGTTCGTCATCGACGTCGTGGGGCTGGCCGATCGACTCGATCATCGACCCGCGGAACTGTCCGGCGGTCAGCAGCAGCGCGTGGCCGTTGCCCGAGCGCTCGCGGCGCGCCCGGCCGTGATCTTCGGCGACGAGCCGACCGGCAACCTGGACTCCAAGTCCGGGACCGAGGTGCTGGAGTTCATGCGCCGCAGCGTCGACGAGCTCGGCCAGTCGATCGTGATGGTCACCCACGACGCCCGCGCGGCCTCCTATGCCGACAGTGTGCTGTTCCTCACCGACGGGAAGATCGTCGGCGAGCTTGCCGAGCCGACCATCGACGCTGTGCTGGACACGATGAAGTCGCTGAGCTGACCGAGGTCGGCGGCTGGGTCGGAACCCCAGCTGCGCCAGTTGGTGAGCCCGGGTGCAGTCTCGGTTCGAGCCGCCAGGTAGACCGTTCTGGGCTGGAGTTGCGGGGACTAGGGTCGAGCACGTGCACGAACACAAGCGATTCGACGACGAGGCAGCGACATGGGACGACGACCCCGGCCATGAGGAGCGGCAGGTGGCAGTGGCCCGGGCCATCGAGGAGGCAGTGGACCTCAACCCTCGGATGAGCGCGGTCGACGTCGGCGGTGGCACCGGTCGGCTGAGCATCCTGCTCGCCGACCGGGTCGGCTCCGTGGTGGTGACCGACCCCTCGGCCGGAATGGTGCAGGTCGCACGGGAGCGGATCGAGGCGGCCGGGCTCAGTGACCGGCTGCGCGCTGTCCAGGCCGACCTGACGACGGACCGGCTCGATGGGGCCTACGACGTGGTGTGGAGCTCCATGGCGTTGCACCACGTGCAGGACCTGGATGGGCTGTTGCGGTCCGTGGCGGGGCTCCTGGTCGACGGTGGTCGGCTGGCCATCGCGGACCTTGACGAGGATCCCGACGGTGCCTTCCACGCCGAGACAGGTCGACTTTCGACGGACATCACGGATTCGACAGGGAACGCCTCACCGAGCAGCTGGCCCGCGCCGGCTTCGCCGACGTCAGCTTCGTTGACGCCACGACCATCCTCAAGGGCGACCGCGAGTTCGGCGTGTTCCTGTGCACGGCGACCAAGGGCGCATGAGCCCCAGCGGAGATCCCTGTGTAGGACGAGACGTTCCGCGCGTGGGCAACCTCGATCCCGAAGACGGCATCGTCGGACTCCCTGGCGCCACTGCGGCTGTGGGCGGCTCACTAGGGGAGCTACCGCGCTCATCGGCCTCGGCTGGCCCGATCTGCTTGCCGCTGCGCGAGGACGTCGTTTGCGCTCCTGCTCAGGCAGGAGTTCGCTGTGGATCCCCGGCGGACGCACCGTACTGCTCAATGTCCTCCCGAACCTCTTCAGGGGTCGTGGAGGCACGCCTGTCCAGCCACGCGGCTGTGCCTGCCTTGGTAGCCACATGAGGATCAGGATCGCCACTGCGACCACTGCGATGAGGACTTCACCCGTGCCCACCCAGCAACCGTAGCCAGCAGAGGGACGCGGTGGGAGGGCAGCGCGGAGGGGGCCGTAGCGCAGCGACCACCCTCGTGACGTAGCCGCCTGTCCGGCACGGTATCCACACCGGAGCCCAACTTCCTCGCGGTGCCGGGCGGGACCCCGATGATCGCGGTCGGATGGTGGGGTGCACTGGCCAACGAATGGCTGAAGATCCGACCGTCGCCGTGGGCCTGCGCATGTACCTGTCCGGGTGGTCCGCGTCGCTGGCACTCGGCAGCACGTGGGGGACTCTGCTGGCCTGCCTGCTCACCGTCGTGGCGATCACCCCGATCGCGTCCGTGGCCAGCCGCAGCCGCAGGTTCCTCGCCCCCCGGCGTGCGCCATCGGGCTCCTCGCGCTGGCCCAGTGAGGTGCGATCCTCGGCTGGGGCGCCTACGTGCCGATATCGAAAGGCCGCTGTGCGCGTGCGGGGTGACGTCGGCCTATCAGCCCAGGCGATCTACGGGACCAACCACGCCCACGGACTCCTCAGCCCGAGTGCCCAAGCTCGTGTGCGCGCGCTGCTCGACACGAACCGGTAGCCGGATCTGGTTCGGCTACGGGCTCGGCGGAGGCACGTACGTTCGTGTCCGCGGTACGGAATGTCGGAGGGCGTCTGTAGCGTTCACGCATGGCCGAGGGGACGTTGGAGCCGCACGAGCGGCAGACGCTCGGGGCCCTGCGGTATGTGGTCAACGACGAGGCGGCCAGCTATCTGGCGATCATGCGCCTGTTCACCACCGGTATGAGCGGCTTCCTCTCCGACCAGTCGGCCGACGAAGTGACCGAACGATTGGCCGGAGCCGGCATCGTCCTTGACCGGGACCTCGTCGACCAGCGGTTGTCCTACCTCGTCGAGCACGGCAATCTCGCCCGCAGCCCGCGTGAGACGGAGGCGCGCAGCGTCCGGGAGTACCTGTCGAACCGGGCGCGCTACCAACTGACTCCTCGTGGTGAACTCGTCCACCGCCAGGTGGAGGAGCTGCTGGCCCACTCCGAGGGCGCTCGTGAGGTGTCCAGCGAGATGCTCCCGGGCATCCTGACCGGCATCGAGGATCTGGCCCGGCTCGCCCGCCACGGCACCCAGGACTTCGATCCACGCGACCTTGCAGCACGGATCGCCACCCTCTTCGCGCAGTTCGAGGTGCTGGTCACCTCCACGCGGCAGTTCTACTCCTACCTCACCCAGGTCCTGACCCGCTTTGACCTCGGGCGGGATGAGTTCGTCATGTTCAAGAGCGCCCTGATCGACTACTTGCAGCGCTTCGTCGACGAGGTCTCCCGACACATGCCCCAGGTCGCCGATCGCCTGCGCGAGTTGGAGCCCGACGTTGCGGCGCTGTGTGCCCGAGCGAATGAGGGGGACCGGCTGGTGGGGCTGGACGGAAACCTGGCGCGGAGGGCGAACGGGCTCGAGCCCGAGGACTGGCAGAGCCTGCACACGTGGTTCATCGGCTCACCCGGTCGTCGCTCCGATGCCGACAACGTGCGTCGGCTCGCCACTGATGCGATGCGGTCACTGCTCACGAACCTTCGTCGGATCGCGGCAGGGGCCGATCGCGAACAGAGCCGGTATGGCGACCTGGTCCGGATGGCCGGATGGTTCGAGGTCGCCGAGGACGACCGTGCTCACGAGCTGTGGGCGGCCGCGTTCGGGCTCTACTCCGCCCGGCACCTGTCCTTTCCGGCCGATCAGGCGGGTGACCCAGTGCCGTCCACGCGAAGCTGGTGGCACTCCCCGGTGGCACAGGTCCCCATCGGTCTGCGCAGTCATGGCGATCGCAAGGCCGGCGGCCGCGCGATCGCACGCGCCGACTACTCGGTCGCAAAGCTGGCGCGAATCGCGGAGCGGACCGAGCAGCAACGGCTCCGGGTCGAGGCGGCGTGGGAGCTGGGATCCCATGCCGGGAGGGTTGGTGAGGCCCGCCTGAGTGACGAGGCGCGTGCGATCTTCCTGGAGCTCTACGGCGCGGCGCTTGCAGAGCACGGCCGACCGCTCACGGACGGAGCCACGGCGCGCGGTGGGCTCCGGATCGCCGATCTCAGACTCAGTGTGGAGTTGGAAGTTGCCGCCGGGGCGACTGTTCGCATCAAGAGCCCCTCCGGTGTGCTGACGTTGCGTGACCTGGCAATCGAGCTCGTGGCGGGTGAGGCGGATTCCCATGTCCGACCCGACGAATCGCGGGCAGAGGCATGAGCCAGGGACCAGCCCGGCCATCAGCTGCACCGGACCTCTTGTCTGAGGCCGACGTCCGCAATGCAGCTCGATCGCTTCTGCGCACCCCGTTGCTGCATGCCGATCGGCAGCCCGAGGAATTCGGCCTCGTGCGCCGTCATCAGGGCGAGCTCGTCAGGCTCTTCGCCGACGGGCTCGGCTACCGGCTGGTCGTCGAGCCTGGGCTGGCTCGCCTGTACAAGACCGGCCTGGGGCCTGACTCGAGTCGCGGGCTGCGGCGGCGCAATGACGCTCTGTTCACGCCGCGCCGCTACGCGTTCTTCGCTCTCGCACTGGCCGCGCTCACCCGGAGCCGCCGTCAGGTGATGGTCGATGAACTGGTCGCGGGGGTCCGCTCGGCCGCCGTCGACGCGGGCATCGACGTGGACCTGGACGCCATCGGTGAGCGTCGGGCACTTCATTCCGCGCTGGTCGCCCTGGTGGACCTCGGAGTTCTCAGCGAGCGCGACGGCGACCTCGAGCATTGGGCGGAGCGTCGCACGGAATCCCTTCTCGACGTCCACCGCGATCGGCTCACGGCGCTCGTGGCAGCACCGCTCGGGGCGTGCCAGCGACCCGAGGACGTACTGGCCGTGACCGCGGTGCCGTCGGCTGCTGGGGGCGCCCGGGTCGCGATTCGTCGTCGACTGGTCGAGCAGCCGGTGATGTCGGCGGAGGATCTCACGGAGGAGCAGCAGGGCTGGTGGCGCCGCAACCGCGAAAGGGAGCGCGAGTGGTTCCAGCGCTGGCTCGGCCTGGACCTGGAGCTCCGGGCCGAGGGTGCGGTAGCCATCGACCCGGGTGGCGATCTCACGGACCTCGCCTTCCCCGCAACCGGGTCGGCAAAGCACTTCGCGTTGCTGCTGGTGGCCGAGTTGGTGGACGGCCTTCGGTCGGATGAGGGACGCGATCTGGATGGCGTCACCTGGGCGCGCCTCGCCGCCTCGACTGTTCGACAGGCCGCAGATCGGGTCTTTGCCGCATGGCGCCGGGGCCTTCGCAAGGACCATCGCGAGAATCCCGACGCGGTCTACGTGGAGGCGCTTGCGATCCTGGCTGCCGCTGGCCTGCTGCGCCATGACGAGCGCGGGGTGCGCATCCACGCTGCCGCGGCACGCTACGCCCCGCGCGCCGAACTGCTGGCGGCCGCTGGGCGGTCCGGGCAACGGTCACTCTTCGAGGAGGATGCATGACGGCCACGATCGAATCGGCCACCCCGGTCACTGCAGTCAGGAGCACCGAACGGTTCCGGCTGCACCGCGCAGGGGTCCTCAACGTCTGGCAGTACGACGAGCAGACCTTCACCTTCGCCGATGGTCGACTGCTCCTCCGCGGCGCCAACGGCGCAGGCAAGTCCAAGACGCTGGAGATGCTGCTGCCCTTCGCCCTGGACGGCGACAAGGCTCGGATCACCGCCTCGGCCAAGCACCACACGAGCCTGCTGTGGTTGATGACCGATGGCCTCGAAGGCGGCAACCGGGTCGGATACGTGTGGGTGGAGTTCCTGCGCATGACGGCCGCGGGGGTGCAGGAGACCTACACATGCGGGGTGGGAATCCGGGCCTCGTCGTCGGCGCGCACAGCCACCGCCTGGCACTTCGTCACCGACCAACGGATCGGTGCAGACTTCAGCCTCGAGGATGCGGCCGGCCCGCTGTCGATGCCGCGGCTGAAGGAGGTCCTGGGCGTCGAGCACGTCTTCGAGAAGTCCTCCGACTACAAGGCCCATGTCGGGCGGACGCTCTTCGGCCTTGATGCGGGGCAGTACGACGAGGTGCTTCGGCTGCTGTACTGGCTGCGGCAACCGCAGGTCGGTGAGGACATCGAACCGGCCAAGCTCGTGGTGCAGCTGTCCCAGGCGTTGCCGCAGCTCGACGAGTTGGCAGTCCGGGTCGCAGGGCAGACCTTCGATGAGCTGACCGCGTTCGGTGAGCAGATTGAGCGCCGATCGTCCGCTGCCGGCGCGCTGGCCCACCTGGCCGACGCGTATGGCAGTTACGCCCGCGCCGTGGTGGCCGACCGGGCGCGCACCCTGGCTGGTGCACTGCGCGGTGAACGGCAGCTGCGCTCGCAGGTGCGCGCCGCCCAGATGAGGGTGGAGCAGGTCAACACCGAGTACGAGCAGGCGTGCGCCCACGTCGAGGCTGCGCAGGCCGGCATCGCTGCGGATGACGCTCGGCTGCGCACCCTCGAGGACAGCCCGGAGTTCCGCGACCAGCGCCGCCTCGACGAGCTTCACGGCCTGGCCCGACACGACGCCGCTCTGGCGAAGCAGGCCGAGGATCGATCCGCCGAGCAGCGCACGACCGCGTCGCGCACCGCCAGATCAGTCACTGAGCACGCACACACCGTCGAGAGTCGGTTTGCGCAGTATCGCGACCGCCTCCGCGACCTCGACCGACGCCAGCGCGATGTCGTCCCAGGGTCGAGCGTGCCGACGCCGACCCTGTTCGACGAATTGCGCCTCAGACGGGATGAACAGGTGCCGTCACTGGTGGCGGCCCTTGACCAGGCTGTCGCCGGCATCCGGGCGGCCAGGTCTGCGACGGTGCGGCGGGTGGCCGGTGTGGGCCTGGTGCGAGCGGCCCTCGACAACCTGGAACGTCTGTCCACCGCGCAGCGGCATGCACAGGATGCGGCGGAGTTGGCTGAGAGCCGCTGGGAGCAGGCGCGCGGGGCCCGGGTCACCGCCGACCAGGAAGCGGAGGAGGAGCAGGCCGCGCTGACCATCGCGCTGATCGATTGGGCATCCCAGCCCGGGGCGCCCTCGTTCGAGTTGCCCGAGGATCTCACCGACGAGTTCCTCACCGACCTGCCACGCTCTGCGCGTGCTGCCGCCGCGCCGCAGTTGCGCACGAACCGCGAGGACCAGGGCCGCGTGCGGACGGTCCGGGACAACGCCCGTGTCGAGGTCGATCGGCTCAACGAGGAGCGCGCAGCAGTAGAGGCCGAACGCGATCCGGCGCCGCCTCCTGCTGCGCTGCCCCGAACGCAGCGCATCGACGGCAGCGCGCTGTGGCAGGTCGTGGACTTCCGCGAGGACGTGTCCGATCAGGCGCGCGCCGGCCTGGAGGCCGCCCTCCAATCCGCCGGTCTGCTCGACGCATGGATTCGACCGGGGGGTCTTCTGCTGGACCCTGAACACCTCGACGTGGTGCTGGCGGCAGATCCGGAAGGTGGGCTCCGCGGCGGCCTGAATGAGGCATTGGTGCCTGACATCCCAGAGGGCTGCGACCTCGCCGCTGACGAAGTCCTCCGGGTGCTCGCTGCGATCAGCATGAGTTCAGACCCGGGG
Source organism: uncultured Actinomycetes bacterium (assembly GCA_963781015.1). Classification (GTDB taxonomy): domain Bacteria; phylum Actinomycetota; class Actinomycetes; order S36-B12; family CAIYMF01; genus Prado023. The sequence goes on from CAWAEB010000015.1 coordinate 185,388, forward strand.
GAGCAGGCAGCCGTCCGCGCTGATGGCACCTGGCGGTTGGGGCCCTCGCACGGTCATGCGACCAAGGACCGGGCTCAGTACGTCGGAGCAACGGCACGAGCCACCGAGCGAGTGCGGCGGCTCACGGTCATCGATGAGGCCATCGCCGCTGCACGCCGTGTGTTCGACGAGGCTAGTCGAACCATCGAGGTTCTCGCCGCTGCCGCCCAGGACCTGGAGGCCTGGGCGGCAGCCGTGCCATCGGGACGGGCATTGACAGACATGTGGATCCGGGTGGAGGAACGTCGCACCGCCGAGGAGCGCGAGGAGCGCCGAAACCGTGTGGCCCAGGAGGCCGCGCATGCCGCTCGAGTGGCCACCACAGAGGCACGGGGCCGACTCACGGTGGTGGCGACGGAGCAGGAACTGCCCGAGGACCGGGGCGTACTGGAGGCCGTCGAGCAGGCTCTGAGGGGTCTGGATGACGGACTGCGCGAGGTGGGGCACAGCGACTCCCCGATCCGCGATGGTCTCAGGCACTGGCAGGAGTCACTGGCCGACCTGGCGCACGCCACTGACGCACTCACCACCACCGAGGGCCAGGCAGCCGGGGCGACTCGCCGGGCCAGCGTTTCAAGGGCGCAGTATGAGTCGCTGCGCGCCTCCGTCGGCGACTCCGTGGTGGCATTGCAGGCCCGGATCGCTGAGGCGAAGCAGTCGCGCAGCACACACGAGGAGGCCAAGAAGGTCGCCTCGGGACGGGTCCAGGCCCTGAACCGGGACAGTGGTGAGACGCACGAGGCTGCGCGCAACGCAGATCGTCGGCTCAGCGATCAGGTGGAGCTCAGGACCGTGGCGCTGAGCACGGTGATCGCTGTCCTTCCCGTGCCAGGCATGGTCGAGGCCGCAGGCATCGACCCGGATGGCGCCGCCATGTTGAGGGGACTGGCGGGTCAAACAACCGGCGAGCCGTTGGGCCGCGGGGCTTCCCAGGCCCTCGACCGGCTGGCTGGATTGAGCGACGAGGAGGCCGGCACTGCGGCCACCCGGGTGTGGCGGGCCCTCAACGACGCGGCCAGCGGAGCGGCCGCCGACCATCAGCCCACAGTTCTGGAGTTCGGCGACCTGCTCGCCGTGACTGGCCGAGACGACGCAGGGGAAGCCTCCGTGGTGGCACTGGCCCAACGGGTCCGGGCTGGTGTCGAGAGTGACCGCGAGCTGCTCACCGACCGGGAGAAGCAGCAGTTCGAGCAGCATGTCCTCGGCGAGCTCGGTGATGCGATCCGCCAGTGTCGGCGCGACGCAGACGAGCTGGTTGCAGCCATGAACGACCAATTGGGTCATGTCACCACGTCGCAAGGGATCCGGGTGACGCTCAAGTGGCAGCTCCGTGATGACGTGCCGCCTGAAGCGCGGGCTGCGGTCGACCTGTTGGTCCAGCCGGTGGGCGCGCTGATTCCCGAGGAGCGGGCGAAGCTGCGCGACGTGCTCCATCGGCTCATCGAGGCCTCTCGGGTCGAACGCCCGGAACTGTCCTACGGGGAGCACCTGGCCGCAGCCCTTGACTACCGGACATGGTCGGCCTTCACGATCCGCTACACGCGTCCCGAGACGCCCGGCCATTGGGAGCGGCTGCACCGCCGATCCGCGCTGTCCCAGGGTGAGCAGAAGGTGCTGTGCTACCTGCCGCTGTTCGCGGCCGCCGCTGCGCACTTCACCTCGTTGGCCGGCGCGGCCCCGCATGCCCCGCGCCTCGTGCTGCTCGACGATGCCTTCCCGAAGATCGATGTGCGAACCCACCCCTTGCTCTTCGGGTTGCTGGTCCAACTCGACCTCGACTTCGTGATCACCAGCGAGCGATTGTGGGGCGACCACTCCACAGTCCCATCCCTGGCGATCTACGAGGCGCTTCGTGACCCCAGCCAACGCGGGATCGCTCAGTATGAGTACCGCTGGGACGGCCGCGTCCTGCAGGGCATCGGATGACCCTCGCGCACGAGCTTCCCCACTGGATCGCTGATCCGGTGCTTCGCCCGACCTGGGAACGAGTCCGGGCACGGTTCGAGAAGGCGGGGCTCGTGGCGCAGGGCGCCGTGGTCGTGCCACTGGCCACGCGGGAGGAGCGACACGCAGTCGGGGCGCTGCTGGGACGCTCGGTGACCCGTGCGTCTGTGCGGATCGACCTTGCTGACCTGGAGGCGAGGCTGCGCGGGCGCTCGGGGGTCGGTGGACTCCAGGAGGTGCTCACCGACTACTTCGGAGCGCCACCGCATAACCGACCCGCGGCCCGAACGGAGCGCGACGAATCGCGGGAGCGCCCCCTGGCGCTGGCCGCTGAACTGGTGCGGACTGACTGGGCGGGGGAGTGGATCGCGGGTATGCGCAGGACCGGCATGCTCACGCGCATCGCGGATGTGTCGACCGCAGAGGGAGTGGTGCGTGATGCTGCCCTCGTGTTCGCTGAGCTCGGCGGACGCAGCGAAACCGCCGGCCCGGCGGGACACACCAGGTCGGGGCAGGGGCTCGGTACGCAGTCCCGGGTGGAGCTCGGTGCGAGGCTCCTCGGCGACGCTCATGCCCTCGATCGCGACCGTCTGCTCCACCGGGTCGTCCTGCGGGGTCTGGCTGCGGCATCGGCCACAGCCATGGCCGAGGGGGCCCGCGAGTCTGAGGAGCTCTGGGCCAGGTTCGGGGTCGAGCCTGACCTCCTGTCGCGCACCTGCCTGGTCTGGCAGCTGCGCATCGAGGATGCTGGCCCGCTGTCCCGGCGACTGGGCGCAGCGGCTGACGTCGGCGACCCTGTCCACATCACGGAGCGGGACCTGCGACGAACGGGCACGTTCACCGTTGCGCGAGGCTCGCGGCTGCTGGTGTGCGAGAACCCCGGCGTCCTCGAGGCGCTGGCAGACCGGGGCGTCCAGGGATGGGGTGCGGTGTGCACGGCTGGCGAGCCGAACCTGGTCGTCGACCGGGTCCTGGCCAACCTGGCTACCGCGGGTGCGGCGCTGCACTACCACGGGGACTTCGATTGGCCGGGAGTCGCGATCGCCAACCGGGCCGTCGAGCGCCATGGCGTTCGTCCGTGGCGCATGGACGCCGATGACTACGTCAGTGCGGTACGTGCAGACGGCCTTGAACTACGCGGCGCCGCGATCGAACCTCGGTGGGATCCCGAACTGGGCGCGGCGATGCGACGCCACGGACGGGCGGTGCACGAGGAGTCGGTGCTCGCAGACTTGTTGCAGTCGCTTGAGGGAGCACGGCTGGGATGACATTACGCAATGCCGGTCAACCCAGTCCTGCGCCCCTCCTGGGCATGGGATGAACCCAACGGAGACGTGTTGTCGATCGAGGTCCAATCGCGACCGCATGTCGACGTGACGGAGACGGGGCGGCGGGCTCGGGTGCAGCGGTCTACCAGCTCGCGGGTCACCTGCTCAGAGGGGTCTGCGAACATCGGTGAGTGCCGTTACGTCCCGAGTGGCGTTGATCTCGGCGCGATGAGCGTTGATGTACCCGCGGCATCAACTCCACCCGGACCGCTCTGGGTATCCGCGTTCGTCGGGCGGTTTGGCTGCGGCTCGGCGCTCGTGCCAGAAGCGGCCGGAGGGGCCGCCGATGGATGGTGACTCCGCGCGTCGTGAATCACTCAGGGCTTGGCGGTGGAGGACTTGACGCGCCTGTGCTTGTTGCGCTGGTACTCAGCCACCCAGTTCCTTGAGCTCAACCAGGCGCCGCTTTCGGTCTTCTGGGCACGGAGCCGGCCGCGCTCGGCCGCAGCGCGCAGGGCTGTCGCCGTGATCCCCTTCTTCTCGTCAACGAGGCTCGCCAATGGTACGAGTCGCGCGGGACCGGCCACCGCGGGCACGACGAACCGATAGAGGTTGTTGGTCACCGCTCGGGCGATGAGTTCGGCCAGGGGGCCGTAGTCGCCTTGGTCGGCCTTGCGCATCGCCTTGAGGTACTTGGTGCACTCGTTCTTGAACACGATCGCGGGCGGGTAGCCGAGGCGGACGAGCAGGAGGTTGAGGAGCAGCCGCCCCGCGCGCCCGTTGCCATCCAGGTAGGGGTGGATCTTCTCGAAGTCGTTGTGGACTTTCGCCAGCCGCTCGACGAATGGCGTGTCGCTCGAATCGCGCAGCTCGTTGACGTGGCCGACCCAATCGGCCATGAGGTGATCGACCTCGGGAAACGATGGTGGGGTCATGCCCTCGGGGAAGGGCTGGATGTCGTGTTGACGCCAGTTGCCGGGTGTCTCTGCTGGAGTCGCGTGAGGGTGCGGTGCCACGGTCCAGACCGGCGTCATCGCCTCGTAGTGGACGGTCCGGACTTCCTGGATGGTCAGCAAGTCACCCGTGGTCCAGTCACCAGGCTCCAATGCCTGGCCGTATACCCACTTCGCGGCGGCGCCGTAGCCGATGACCTCCATGTACTCCTTCAGTTCCTTCGAGCCGACCGCGCGGCCCTCGTCGAGCAGTTTGCGGACCTCATTGAGGATGAGGGTGTTGCCTTCGAGCGCGGTGGAGTGGTGTGCCTCTTGGTGCCACAGGTCTGCCCAGATCTCTTCGGCCTCGGCTGGGCTCGGGAGGCCGCCCATGCGTGAGCGAAGGTCCTCGATCGCATCGTCGAGCTGCCTGTAGATGGTCTGACGCGACGGTCGTCCGCGGGCCATGGGGCTCCTTCTGAAGTCTCGGTGAGTTGTTGCGTCGTAGTTGAACAATGTCAGACACGACAACTCTGCTCAGTCTACGCACAGTTGTTGAGACCGGCGTAGAAGAAGTGCGACACGACAACTTCGGCTCGGCCGCGTTACGCCGAGCCCTTGCGGCTCCGTTGGGAGTGGCAGCCCGAGCCCGCCGGACGCCAGCCGTTGTCCACAGCCTGCCTGGACCGTGTCTGGGGCAGCGATGCCGGGTCCAGACTCTTCACGTGAAGAGGCCGGGGGCGCCCGTCGCGCAGGGGTGGAACGAAAACAGGCACTATCGGACACAATCTGTGCATACAGGAGGAAGCCCCCGACCTGTATCAACGCAGGTCAGGGGGCTGTTTTCGACTGGAGCGGGTGACCGGGTCCGTCGATCGCCGGTGGCGATCTCCTCCCGATCCCGGGCTCCACTGGCGGGTCCACGATGAAGGCCCCCCGGAACAGCGGGAGGCCTTCATCAGTGGAGCGGGTGACCGGGATCGAACCGGCATGGCCAGCTTGGAAGGCTGGGGCTCTACCATTGAGCTACACCCGCGCGGCCCGGGCCGCCCGGCACGAGGCCGGGATGCTGCCCGGGGGCTGCGTGGAACAGGGTACCCCGCCGATCGTCTAGACTGCATCGGCAGCCACGGGGCGTAGCGTAGTGGCTAGCGCGCCTGCTTTGGGGGCAGGAGATCGGGAGTTCGAGTCTCCCCGCCCCGACCAAGAAAACCGCCCATCTACTTCCGATCTCCTAGGAGTGCGCCGCTGTGAAGAGCGACGTCGAGACCCTTTCGCCCACCCGCGTCAAGCTGACCGTGGACATGCCCTTCGAGGAGCTTGCCCCGCAGCTGGACGCCGCCTACAAGCGCATCGGCGCGCAGGTGACCGTCCCCGGCTTCCGCAAGGGCAAGGTCCCCGCCCGGGTGATCGACCAGCGCTTCGGCCGGGCACTTGTGCTCGAGGAGGCCGTCAACGAGGCCGTTCCGGCTGCGTTCGACAAGGCGGTTGCCGAGAACGATCTCAAGCCGGTCGGCACCCCGGAGTTCGACGTCCAGGAGCTCAACGACGGCGAGAACCTGGAGTTCACCGTCGAGGTCGACATCCGCCCGGAGTTCGACCTGCCCGACCTCGAGAGCCTCGTGGTCGAGGTGCAGGACGCTGAGCCCAACGACGAGGAGGTCGCCGAGCAGGTCGACGCGCTGCGCACACGCTTCGCCACGCTGACCGACGTCGAGCGCCCCGTCCAGGACGGTGACGTGCTGCTTGTCGACCTGGCCGGCACCTGCGAGGGCGAGGAGGTCGAGGACCTGATGGCCTCGGCGCTGAGCTTCGAGGTCGGTGGCAAGGAGGAGCCGCTGCCCGGTTTCGACGAGGCCGTGCGCGGCGCGGTGGCCGACGACGTCCGCTCGTTCTCGTTCCCCGCCGAGGCTGGCCAGTACGAGGGCAAGGACATCGAGGTCACCGTCACCGTCAGCAAGGTGCGCGAGCGTGAGCTGCCGACCGCCGACGACGACTTCGCGATGATGGCCAGCGAGTTCGACTCCATGGATGAGCTCACCGAGGACATCCGCACCCGCCTGACCCGCATGAAGCGCATGCAGCAGGGTGTCGACGCCCGCACGATCCTGCACGAGAAGCTGGTGGACTCGGTGGACTTCCCGCTGCCCGAGTCGCTGGTCGCCCGTGAGCTCGAGGAGCACTTCGACGACGGTCACGGCGACGACGAGCACAAGGCCGAGTTCGAGTCCGAGGCACGCGGCCGGATCAAGAGCGCCATCCTGCTCGACCGGATCGCTGACGCCGAGGAACTGACGGTGGCCCAGGAAGAGCTGTCCGCCTGGCTGATGCAGCAGGCCCCGCGCTACAACATGACCCCCGACCAGTTCGCCCAGGAGCTCGTCCAGGCCGGACAGGTCCAGATGGCCGTCAGCGAGGTCCGCCGGGCCAAGGCGCTGGCAGTCGTGATGGAGAAGGCGAAGATCGTCGACCCCGCCGGCGAGGAGATCGACCTCGAGGCGCTCAACGCCGACCTGGCTGCGGCGATGGCCTCGGGCGCGTTCGGGGACATGAGCGGCATGGGTGGTCCAGGCAGTATGGGCTGACCCGGACTTGGTTCTCGATTGAGCCCCCTTCCGGCACGGGCCGGGCAGGGGGCTTCGTCGTGCCCACGCCCTGAGCGAACAACCGCAGCGCCGGGCAAGCCGCTGTCAGAGGGCCGGGTTAGGGTCATGTCAGTCGCGAGAGCCGGGCGGTCCAGGACCGCGGAAACCGGCATCGCCAACACCCGGAGGTGTCCATGACCGGACTGCCCTATCCCGCCCTGTCGCAGCCCGAGCTGCGCGCCCCCGCCCCGTCGAGCCCCGGGTTCGACGACTCGGTCTACCAGCGCCTGCTGCGCGAGCGGATCATCTTCGTCGGCACCGTCGTCGAGGATCAGATGGCCAACGCGATCTGTGCCCAGATGCTGCTGCTGGCTGCCGAGGATCCTGACAAGGACATCTTCCTGTACGTGAACTCGCCCGGTGGTTCGGTCTCGGCGGGGATGGCCATCTACGACACCATGCAGTTCGTCAAGAACGACGTGGCCACCGTGGCGATGGGCCTGGCTGCCTCGATGGGCCAGTTCCTGTTGTGTGCGGGTGCGGAGGGCAAGCGCTACGCCCTGCCGCACGCGCGGATCATGATGCACCAGCCGTCCGGCGGCATCGGCGGCACGGCCTCGGACATCAAGATCCAGGCCGAGCAGATGCTCTACACCAAGAAGAAGATGGCTGAGCTGATCGCCCAGCACACCGGGCAGGACCTCGAGACGGTCACAGCAGACTCCGACCGGGACCGCTGGTTCACCGCCGAGGAGGCCAAGGCCTACGGATTCGTCGACCACGTGGTGCGCAGCGCGCGCGACGTGTCTGGAGAGGGTGGCACGGCGTGATCACCCCAGCCCCTTTCGCCGCCGTTCCCAGGACCCAGGAGCCCCCCGTGACCCGCATCCACCAGCCCGCGGCCCGTTACATCCTGCCGGAGTTCCGCGAGCGCACCGCCAACGGTGAGCGCATGCACAACCCGTACACGAAGTTGTTCGAGGAGCGGATCATCTTCCTGGGCGTGCAGATCGACGACGCCTCAGCCGACGACGTCATGGCACAGCTGCTCACGCTGGAGTCCATCGACCCCGAGCGCGACATCCAGATCTACATCAACTCGCCCGGCGGCTCGTACACGGCCATGACGGCGATCTACGACACGATGCAGTTCGTCAAGCCGCAGGTGCAGACCGTCTGCCTGGGTCAGGCGGCCTCAGCGGCCGCGGTCCTGCTCGCCGCCGGTGCGCCGGGCAAGCGGTTCGCCCTCCCACACGCTCGGGTCCTGATCCACCAGCCATACACGGAAGGCGGCGGCCAGGGCTCGGACATCGAGATCCAGGCCAACGAGATCCTGCGGATGCGGGTCGAGATGGAGGGGATCCTGGCCAAGCACACCGGCCGGACCCCAGAGCAGGTGGCCAAGGACATCGAGCGCGACAAGATCCTCACCGCAGTCGACGCCAAGGAGTACGGGGTCATCGACCAGGTGATCGCTTCGCGCAAGGTGCAGGCAGGCTGAAACAGCGACTCGCCTGTGGTGGGCGGGATGAATGACCGGAGGTCGGGTACGCGTTGGGCGTAACCCGATCGGCGGGATTGGCCGGAGTGGGGCCTGCGCTGGCCCGCTGAGGACAGGTACCGTCGGACGAAGTCGAGGAGAGGAACCAAGGTGGCCCGCATCGGTGACGGTGGTGACCTGCTCAAGTGCTCCTTCTGTGGGAAGAGCCAGAAGCAGGTCAAGAAGCTGATCGCAGGCCCTGGGGTCTACATCTGCGATGAGTGCATCGACCTGTGCAACGAGATCATCGAGGAGGAGCTGCACGAGTCCTCCGAGGTGCAGTTCGACGAGTTGCCCAAGCCGCGGGAGATCTGCCAGTTCCTCGACCAGTACGTCATCGGGCAGGACCCGGCCAAGAAGAGCCTGGCCGTGGCCGTCTACAACCACTACAAGCGGGTCCAGGCCGGCGGTGGCAGTGAGCGCCATCGCGACGAGCAGGTTGAGCTGGCCAAGTCCAACATCCTGCTGCTCGGCCCGACCGGCTCCGGCAAGACCCTGCTCGCCCAGACCCTGGCCCGGATGCTCAACGTGCCGTTCGCAATCGCCGATGCAACCGCGCTGACTGAGGCCGGCTATGTCGGCGAGGACGTCGAGAACATCCTGCTCAAACTCATCCAGGCCGCTGACTACGACGTGAAGAAGGCCGAGACGGGCATCGTCTACATCGACGAGATCGACAAGGTCGCGCGCAAGAGCGAGAACCCCTCGATCACCCGCGACGTGTCCGGCGAGGGCGTCCAGCAGGCGCTGCTCAAGATCCTCGAGGGCACCACCGCCTCGGTCCCGCCGCAGGGCGGGCGCAAGCATCCGCACCAGGAGTTCATCCAGATCGACACCACCAACGTGCTGTTCATCGTCGGCGGGGCGTTCCCCGGCCTGGACAAGATCATCGAGTCGCGGATCGGGCGCAAGTCCATCGGATTCATGCCCGAGGAGATCGACCAGCGCCTGGTCGGCCGCGCTCCCGAAGCCTCGGAGATCTTCGCCAAGGTGATGCCCGAGGACCTGCTCAAGTTCGGCATGATCCCGGAGTTCATCGGCCGGTTGCCGGTGTTCACCTCCGTGAACAGCCTGGACAAGGGCGCTTTGGTCCAGGTGCTCACCGAGCCGAGGAACGCCCTGGTGCGCCAGTACCAGCGCCTGTTCGACCTCGACAGCGTCGAGTTGGAGTTCAACCCCGAAGCCCTCGACGCCATCGCAGAGCAGGCGACCCTGCGTGGCACCGGAGCTCGTGGGCTGCGCGCCATCATGGAGGAGGTCCTGCTCAACGTGATGTACGACGTGCCCAGCCGCAAGGACGTGGGGCGCGTGGTCATCACCGCCGAGGTGGTCAAGGACAACGTCAACCCGACGCTGCTGCCACGTGAGGCGCCGGCGGCCCCCGCCCGGCGCAGCACCCGCCAGGAGAAGACCGCCTGACCCGCGTGCTGCTCACGGTTGCAGGCGCCGAGGGGCGGTGGTCGGCTGTGGTCGATCGGGTGAGCGTGGCCGATCGGGTGAGCGTCCCGACCTGCCTCGATCAGGGGCTGCTCGATCAGGGACTGGTGGCCTGATCTGCCGTGGGGGAATCCGGCGCCATCGCGGTGCGTAGGTCCGCGGTCAGACTCCTGGGCTCCCGTGACCTTGGCCCCGATCACGTAGGTCTGCCCGCGCAGGTCGGTGGCCGTCCAGATGCACAACGTCCCCGCCGGGGTGCCCTCGGCCTTCTTGACCGGCGCACAGGTGATCCCCTCGGCCGGGCCCGACCCTGTGATGGGCTCGCCGACGGTGGCCCCCGTGCGTTCGGTCCATGCGGCCATCTGGGCTGCGGCGTCCTCGGTCGTGGTGGTGGACGTGGCCATGGCAGCGAGTTCCAGTGGGCCGGCTGGATCGGCTCCGTACCCGTTGGTCACAGTGACTCCCGTGGGGCGCAGGCCGAGCCCGAGCAGGGGTTCCAGTGCGTCACCGATCTCAGGGACAGTCACCGGGACCAGGTCGCCGACCGTTGCAGGCATGGTCGTGCCCATGCTGGGCGCCGCGACCGCGGCGGTGTCGTCCGCGCCCAGGAATCGCGGAACGGTCACGGCCGCCAGGCCCGCGACGACGACCGCCCCAACTCCGAGCGCGACCGCCCGAACCGGAAAGGACTTGCCCGGCGAGTCGTTGGCGACGGTGGCGACCGACCCACGAGCGCCGCGGCGACGGCGGCGGCCCGAGCCGTTCCCCTCGTTCGCCTGCGGCGGCTGTCCACCAGGTGCCCCCGGGAACTGGCCGGCGGCGATCATGTCGGCCCACCACGTGAGCAGCGCCACATGCTCGGCACTGAGCTCCGGTCGGTCCGATGAGTTCCAGATCTCGCTGGGCGTTCCGTTCGGCGCAGTTCCGCTCGTTGCGCTTTCGCTCGTTGCGCTTCCGCTCGGTGCCGTCCCGTCGGCCTGACTCGCTGGACCCGCGGCCGGATCCCTGTCTCGGGGCGTCGCGTCCGTCGCGTCCGTCGCGTCAGTCGCGGACCCGGATCCGGCGCGCATGTCGTGCGGGCTCTCATAACCCGGCGCCGACGGCCAGCCGTCATACATGGCAGCCGCACCTGTGGGGGAGCCGTATCCGGCTGCCGCTCCGATCCCTGACTCGAATCCGCCCGCGGGATGCGACGCAGGCGTGTCCCTGGGCTCTGGGCTGCCCAGTGGGCCATCGCCCAAAGGGCCAGCCACGTACTGGGCACCTGCTCCCATCTGGGCTTGTGCGACCGGGGACGCGGCAGTGGGGGCGGCCGCCGCCATGGCGTACACCCCAGCAGCAGCCGCCCCCCCCGGTGCCGTGTCCGGCGCCCAACTCGGTGCCGCATCGGGTCCAGCGGCGGGCGCTGACATCGGCAGATCGTGGGCCACGGGCTGATCGGTCAACACCGGATCCGGTGCAGCCACTGGTTCAGCCGCCTCGGGCGCATCCGGAGTCTGCTGAGTCCACTCGGGCAGGGGCACCCCGGGCAGGATGGTCACCCCCGTGCTGTCGAACGGCAGCGCCGTCCCAGCCCCCGGGGACTTCCTGCTCGACCTGCGACCCATCGCCGACACTCCCTCGCTCACGGCTCTCTGGCTGGGTCATCGGACCGGCAGCACGGCGCCTTGAGCCCGGGGGAGTCCCCAGACCAGCGGGGGAGTCCTCAGGCCAGGTCGACCCGCACGCTCGGCTCGTCGGCACCCTCGCGCACCTGCAGGTCCGCGATCCGGCCAGCGGCAGCGATGTCCGCGCCCGCCGCCGCCACTCGCGCGGCAGTCCCCGCGGGCCGCACGACCAGGGCCACCGCCACGTCAGCGCGCATGCCGACCTTGGCCTCGGACTTGGCCCGGCGGATCGCCCCGAGCACGTCGGCGACCTCGCTGACCAGCACGGCCTGCCCGTCCTGGGCGATCCGCGCCGCCTCCTCGACGGTCGGCCACGCGGCGCGGTGCACGGAGCCGTCCTGCCACCAGGACCAGACCTCCTCGGTCACGAAGGGCAGGAACGGTGCGAACAGCCGCAGCTGAACGCCCAGCGCGGTGGCCAGTGCTGCGCGCGCAGACGCGGCCGCCGCATCCCCACGCGCCCCGTACGCCCGGTCCTTGACCAGTTCGAGGTAGTCGTCGCAGAACGACCAGAAGTAGGTCTCGGTCAGCTCGAGCGCCCGGGTGTAGTTGTAGTCCTCGAAGGCCGCGGTGGCTTCGAGGACCACGTCGGCCAGTGCTGCGAGCTGGGCGCGGTCCAGCGGGTCGGTGACCGCCTCCGGCCGATTCGCCACGGAGGCGTCCACCCCGAACCCGAGCACGAACCGGCTTGCGTTGAGGATCTTGATCGCAAGCCGACGGCCGATCTTCATCTGGCCCTCGTCGAACGCAGTGTCGGTGCCGGGCCGGCCTGAGGCCGCCCAGTAGCGCAGCGCATCCGAGCCGTGCTTGTCCAGAAGGTCCACGGGCGTGACCACGTTGCCCTTGGACTTGGCCATCTTCTTGCGGTCCGGGTCCAGGATCCAGCCCGAGATCGCTGTGTCCGACCACGGCAGCCGGTCATCCTCGAGGTGCGATCGCACCACCGACGAGAACAGCCAGGTCCGGATGATCTCGTGGGCCTGCGGGCGCAGGTCGAAAGGTGCCACCGCCGCCCACAGCGCCGGGTCACGCTCCCACCCGCCGCAGATCTGAGGGCTCAGCGACGACGTCGCCCAGGTGTCCATCACGTCCGGGTCGCCGATGAAGCCCCCGGGTTGGCCGCGCTGGGCCTCATCGAACCCGGCGGGCGGTTCCGCCGAGGGATCCACGGGCAGCGCGGACTCCTCGGGGGTGATGATCTGGGAGTAGTCCGGCTCGCCGTGCGGGTCGACCCCGTACCACAGCGGGATCGGCACACCGAAGAACCGCTGCCGGCTGATCAACCAGTCCCCAGCCAGGCCCGAGACCCAGTTGCGGTACCGGATGGCCATGTTCGCCGGGTGCCAGTTGAGCTCCTCACCGCGGGCCAGCAGCTCGGCGCGCAGCTCCGCGTCGCGCCCGCCGTTGCGGATGTACCACTGCCGGGTCGTGACGATCTCCAAGGGCCGTTCGCCCTTCTCGAAGAACTTCACAGGGTGCGAGATGGTCCGCGGCTCACCCTCGAGAGCACCCGCCGCGGCCAGCAGCTCGACCATCTGCTTCTTGGCCGAGAACATCGTCATGCCGGCGATCGACGCGTAGGCCTCGCGCCCGACGTGAGTGGCGATCCAGTCGGGAGTCTCCGGGCGGATCCGTCCGTCCCACCCGACGATCGGTCGGGTCAGCAGGTCCAGCTCGCGCCACCACGTGACGTCGGTGGTGTCGCCGAACGTGCAGATCATTGCGATGCCCGACCCCTTCTCGGGATCGGCCAGGTGATGTGCGACCACCGGCACCTCCACACCGAACACCGGCGTCGTGACGGTGCTGCCGAAGTGCTTCTGGTAGCGCTCGTCGTCAGGGTGCGCGACCAGGGCCACGCAGGCGGCCAGCAGCTCCGGCCGGGTGGTCTCGATGTGCACCGCGCCGGTGCCGTCCGAGTAGGGGAAGCCAATGCGGTGGTAGGCGCCGGGCATCTCGCGATCCTCGAGCTCGGCCTGCGCGACCGCGGTCCGGAAGGTCACGTCCCACAGCGTGGGGGCCTCGGCCTGATAGGCCTCCCCGCGGGCAAGGTTGCGCAGGAAGGCCTTCTGCGAGGTGCTCCGGGCGTCGGCGTCGATCGTCTGGTACGTCGCGGTCCAGTCCACCGAGAGGCCCAGCTGGCGGAACAGCGCCTCGAACGCCTTCTCGTCCTCCAGGGTCAGCTGCTCGCACAACTCGATGAAGTTGCGTCGGCTGATCGGGACCTGCTTCTTGGCATCCGGCTTGGCCGGGGGTGCGAAGCCCGGGTCGTGGTGCATCGTGGGCTCGCAACGCACGCCGTAGTAGTTCTGCACGCGGCGCTCGGTGGGCAGGCCGTTGTCGTCCCAGCCCATGGGGTAGAACACCTCGAGGCCCTGCATGCGCTTGTAGCGTGCGAGCAGGTCGGTGTGCGTGTAGGAGAACACGTGACCCACGTGCAGCGAGCCTGACACCGTGGGCGGGGGAGTGTCGATCGAGTAGACCTGCGCGCGCTCGCTGGTGCGATCGAAGCGGTAGGTGCCCGCGGCCTCCCAGCGCCCGACCCATACCGACTCGATCCCGTCGATGGAGGGCTTGTCAGGGATGCGGGCGGCGGGTGGCTGCGGGGACTGGCTCATGGGGCGCGATTCTAGTGGGCGGGTGCGCTGCCCCCGTGCCCGCGATCGGCTGGGTGCGGCAGGTCACGCCTTCAGCCGGACGGCGTGGATCAGGTCCAGCGCCATCAGGCCCGCGCCCTGCACCACCACGGCCAGCCCGTGGCCCCGGGCCTGCGCCGGAGTCAGCCGGCCCCCGAACGTGACCCGGTGATGTGCGATGTGCCCGCCCACGGCGATGTACCCCACGTCCAGCCCCGCGTTGACCAGCAGGGTCCTGTGCAGCGACGCCGCACGCGCGGGGTGCGAGTGGGCCCGCCAGGCGCCCACTGCGGCGATCGTGAGGTTGATTGCGCCCCACATCGCGCTCTGCCTGCCGAAGGCCCGCAGGGTGGGCCGATCCGACAGTGTGGCGAGCAGGCTCCCACCGAGCACGCTGGCTGTCCCGAACGCCGTGAGCGTGCGGGACAGCTCGGCGGCCACCTCAGGGCCGTTGTCCTGGCCAACCCCGGGGGATTCGCCCGCTGATGCCGACTCGACGGCCAGGGGACCTTCCTCGGCTCCCGAGGTGCCGCCGTGCGCGGTGCTGTCCATGAGCGTGCCTCCCATTGTCCGGACCCTCAAACTAGATCGATCGCCAGGTTCGTGCGTGGGCAGCGCCCCCGCCGGGATGCGACGATGACCCCCGTGACCACTGACCCCATCGAGCCCCTGGAACGCTTCGCCGTGGTACGCCGCGAGCTTGAGGCGCGCTGGCCGGAGACCCAGATCTCGCCCACCTTGGGCCGGATCCGCACCCTCACCCAGTACCTGGGCGACCCGCAGCGCGCGTTCCCCGTCATCCACGTGACCGGCACCAACGGAAAGACCTCCACCGCCCGCATGATCGAGGGCCTGCTGCGCGCCTTCGGCCTGCACACCGGGCTGATCACCTCCCCGCACCTGGCCGACCTGCGCGAGCGGATCCGACTGGACGGCGAGCCGATCGAGCTGACCGACTTCCTGCGCGTGCATGACGAGGTCGAGCCGGTGCTGGCCATGGCCGATGAGGCGAGCGAGCTCGACGGCGGGCCCCGGCTGAGCTTCTTCGAGGTCATGACTGCGCTCGGATATGCGGCCTTCGCTGACGCCCCGGTCGACGTCGCGGTCGTCGAGGTCGGCATGGGCGGGACGTGGGACGCCACCAATGTCGCCGACGCCCAGGTGGCGGTCATCATGCCGATCGGCATGGATCATTCGGACTACCTCGGTGACACGCTGGCCGACATCGCCGGTGAGAAGGCCGGCATCATCAAGCCGAACTCCTCGGTGGTCCTGGCTGCCCAGGAGCTGCCCGCCCAGCAGGTGCTCACCGCCGCAGCCCTGCAGCTCGAGGCGCCCACCGCCATGGAGGGCGTCCACTACGGCGTGGTCGAGCGAGTCCTGGCCATCGGCGGCCAGCAGGTGACGCTGCGCGGACTCGGTGGTGACTACCCAGACGTCTTCCTGCCGCTGTTCGGCTTGCATCAGGCCCGGAACGCCGCCGCCGCACTGGTCGCCGTCGAGTCGTTCTTCGGCCTGGAGCCGCCGGAGCTGGCCGACCCCATGGGTGATCCGGCGCCGATCACAGGCGCCACTGCAGGGTCACAGGTCGACCTGCGTGAGTCCGAACCGACCCCGGTCACTGCTGCCGATGTCCCGGTCGCAGCGCCCCGCCGGCAGTTGGATCCCGTGGTGGTGCGCGCCGGGTTCGCGTCGGTGACCTCGCCGGGTCGGCTGGAGGTCGTGCGGCGTGGTCCGACCGTCCTCGTTGATGCAGCCCACAACGTCCCAGGCGCGCAGGCGATGGTCGCCGCCGTGGCCGAGTCGTTCTCGTTCACCGCCACCGTCGCTGTGGTCGGCATCCTGAGAGGCAAGGATGCTGCCGGGATCCTGTCGGCGTTGGACCCGATCGTCGACAAGGTCGTGATCACCCGGTCCAGTTCGCCGCGCGCGGTTCCGGTGACGGAGCTGGCCGAGATCGCTGCCGACATCCTCGGTGATGACCGGGTCGAGGCTGTTGAACGTCTTGATGAGGCCCTCGAGCGGGGGATCGGGCTGGCTGAGTCCGCGGCACCCGCCGGGGTGGGTGCAGGAGTGCTGGTGACCGGTTCCGTGACCATGGCTGCGGAGGCGCGCATGCTGCTGGGCGCCGAGTCCGGGTCGGAATCCGGGGCGACCCGCTCCGAGCACGCAGCCCCGCGCGGCCGCGCGCCCGATGACCTGGAGGACCTGCTCGACGACTTCGAGGACTACCGATGAGGGTGCTGACATCCAGCGTCCTGATCATGGAGGCGATCGTCCTGCTGCTGGCCATCCCGGTCGCGGTGATGGTGGACGGCCGGCCCGGCTGGGTGGCCTGGGTGCTGGTGGCGCTTGCCCTGGCCTGCCTGCTGCTGCCGGGCCTGTTCAACCGGCCGTACTTCATCGGTGTGGGCTGGGCGCTGCAGGCAGCGGTGATCGCGGCCGGATTCGCCGCGCCGATGCTCTTCGGGCTCGGCATCGTCTTCGCGGCGCTGTGGTGGACCGCGGTGCACCTGGGCCACAAGGCCGAGGCCAACCGCGCCGCCGCGCAGTAGCCCCCGCGTTACCGCTGCCGACGCACACGGGAACCTCGCGCCCGATCTGTGGGATTGGGCGCCAATGACGTGGCGTGGCCAACTGGTCGGTCCGCGACGGCTCTCAGCCACAATCGGACGCGAGGTTCCGATCCGTCGGCGACGGACTCGGCCCGCCTGGCCAGCCTGGCGCCGCCCGGCCCGCTGGGCCAGCCCAGCCAGACGGCCGGCGCGGCGGGACCGGCGGGACCTGTGTTCTGCGGAAGGTAGGCTTTGCCGCCTCACGGGTGGAGGTGCCGCCCGTTCGTGCAGGAGGATCCATGACCGAGCGGACCCTGGTCCTGATCAAGCCCGACGGGGTCGCCCGAAACCTGGTCGGCGAGGTGCTGTCGCGCATCGAGCGCAAGGGGCTGCGGATCGTCGCCCTGGAGCTGCGCACGCTCGACCGCGCCACCGCGCAGGCTCACTACGCCGAGCATGCCGAGAAGCCGTTCTTCGCCAGCCTCGTGGACTTCATCACCTCCGGCCCGCTGGTCGCGGCCGTGATCGAGGGCCCCGACGCGATCATCTCGTGGCGCTCGATGATGGGCGCCACCAACCCGGTCACGGCCGCCCCGGGCACCATCCGTGGCGACCTGGCCACCGTCATGCAGGAGAACGTCACCCACGGTTCGGACTCCCCGGAGTCCGCGGCCCGTGAGGTGGCGCTGTTCTTCCCGAACCTGGCCTGACCGGCGCTGCCCTGCACGGGATCGACATCCGATGGTCGAAGCCGCGCATGGCGACGCATGATCCGCACGCACAGACCGCCGAGGGGTGAGCGCATTGGGTGGTTCCACCGGTCGCGCGTTCGCCGGTCGTGACCTGGCCATCGACCTCGGCACCTCCACGACCCTGGTCTACGTGCGAGGGGCCGGGATCGCCCTCGCAGAGCCCTCGATCGTCGCCGTCTCGGTCGAGACCGGCGAGTTGGTCGGCGTCGGTGCGGACGCCAAGGCGATGCTGGGTCGAACCCCCGAACACATCGTCACCGTCCGGCCTCTGCGCGACGGAGTCATCGCCGACTTCGACAACGCCGAGCGGATGCTGCGCTACCTGGTCGGCCGCGTGCACAAGCGCAGCTTCTGGTCCCGGCCCCGGATCATCGTGGCCGTGCCCAGCGGGATCACCGGCGTGGAGCGCCGCGCGGTGCGCGATGCCTGCTACTCGGCCGGTGCCCGCGAGGTGCACCTGATGGAGGAGCCGATGGCCGCGGCGATCGGCGCCGGGCTGCCCGTGCACGAGGCGACCGGCTCGATGGTGGTCGACATCGGCGGCGGGACCACCGAGGTGGCCGTTCTGGCCCTGGGCGGCACCGTGGCCAGCACCTCGGTGCGCGTCGGTGGGGACCGCCTCGACGAGGCGATCATCAGCTACGCCAAGAAGGAGTACTCGCTGCTGATCGGGCAGCGCACAGCAGAAGAGGTCAAGCTCGCGGTCGGATCGGCGTTCCCCGCGGCGCAGGAGCCCGAGGCGCAACTGCGTGGACGCGACCTGGTCACCGGCCTGCCGCGCACCGTCTCGGTCACGGCCGAGGAGATCCGCTGGGCCCTGGACGAGCCGTTGCTGGCGATCGTCTCCGCAGTCTCGGCCACCCTGGACCGGACCCCGCCCGAACTGGCCGGTGATGTGCTGGCCCGTGGGATCGTGCTCACCGGTGGGGGTGCCCTGCTGTCGGGTATCGATCGGCGGCTGGCCAGCGAGACCGGGATGCCAGTCGTGGTCGCCGAGCACCCGGAGCACGCGGTCGTGCTCGGCGTCGGCCACGCGGTCGAGTCCTTCGACGCACTGGCCCGCGTCCTGATCCCGGAGCCGCGGCACTGATGGCCCGGCGCAACACCCGGGTGATCATCGGCGCGCTGCTGGCTGCGGCGCTGCTGCTGGTGCTGCTCGACCTGCGCTCGTCGGGCCCGACACAGGCCCTTCGCGGGGTGGCCGGGGTGGTGGCCGGTCCGCCGCAGCGGGCACTGGCCTGGGCGCGGGACTCGGCCGTGGACCGATTCGGTGGGTCGGCTGCGCAGCGTGACCGGATTGCCGAGCTGGAGGACCAGCTGGCCGACGCGCGCGCTGCGGCGGGGGCGGCGGCTGCCGATCGGCTCACGGCAGCCCAGGATCGGGAGGTGGCCGCACTCGCCCCGCCCGATGGGTACGTCCCGGCGGCAGCCCGGGTGGTGGCGGTGTCCGCGCGCCAGGACGTCGTCGCCTCGGTGGCGATCTCGCTCGGATCGTCGGACGGTGTTCGCTCCGGGCTGGCGGTGCTCGGCGCCGACGGGCTGGCCGGGATCACGGCGGCGGCGTCGCCGCAGATCAGCACCGTCCGGTTGGTCGTGGACCCCAGCACCGAGCTCGCAGCCCGGGTCACCTCGTCAGGGGAGGTCGGCATCTTCCGCGGCACCGGCGCGGGTGGGACGCTGACCCTGCTCGACCCGCAGGGCGCCATGGGCGTCGGCGACCTCGTCGTGACCCTGGGCACCCCCGACGGGGCCATCCCCGCCGGCCTGCCGATCGGTCGAATCGCAGCCGTCACCGGTACCTCGACCGCGCTGAACCGGGCTGCCGAGGTCACCCCGGCCACCGACGACTCCACGCTCGACCGGGTCGTCGTGCTGATCCCCGGCAGCTCCGAGGCTGACGTTCCTGCTTCGGCAGCGCCCACCGAGCCGGCCACGGACGGTGCCCCGTGAGCACGGGCGGCAGGTCCGCAGCGCGCTCGCCGTTGGTCCTCGCGCTGTTCGTCGTTGCCGGGTTCGTGCTGGTCCTGGTGCAGGTCACGCTGGTCAACCTGCTGGCGACCCCGTGGGCGGTCCCGGACCTCGTAGCCGTTGGCGTCCTGTCGGTCGCGCTCGCGCACGGGGCCCGGACCGGGGCCGTGGTCGGCGCCGCCGCCGGCCTGGTCCTGGACCTGATCCCACCGGCGGCCGGGCCATTGGGCGGCTGGATGCTCGTGCTCGCACTGGCCGGGGCCCTGATGGGCCGGGCCGCGGCCACCTATCGACCCGGTCCGCTCGCCGCGATGGCCATGCTCTCCGTCGGATGCGGGGCCGTCGTACTCGCGCGTGCTGTGGTCGTCTGGTTCACCGGAGCCGCAACGGGTGTCTCGTGGGCCGCGTTGCTGCTGGCGGTCGTGGCCAGTGCTGCGTGGGGACTGCTGCTGGCGCCTGCGGCACTGCTTCTGAGCACCCGTCGGAGGCGGCCAGCTGCTCGGCCGCGGGTGCGGCCGGCCGCGCTGCCTGGGGCCGCCCAGGGTCAGGCGGGTCGCGCATGACTGATCGCGCGCACGCCCGCCTGCTGGTCCTGGCCGTGCTGGTTCTGTCCCTGGTGGTCACCTTGGCCGCCCGCGCATTCAGCCTCCAGGTGCTGGACCCTGAGCAGGCCCAGGCCGCGGCCGAGGACAACCGGTTGCGCGACGTCGTGATTCCCGCGGTGCGCGGCATGGTCCTCGACCAGCAGGGCCGCACGCTGGCGGCCAACCGGATCAGCCTCGACGTGGCGATCTCGAGGCGCGACCTGCGCCGCCTCGATGATGACGGGCAGTACGTGCTCGCCGAGCTGGCACGCATTCTCGATGTGGACGCGCAGCGCCTGGCCGCGAGGTTGCGCAACTGCGGGACGCCCGACGCCCTACCGCAGCCGGACTGCTGGAACGGCCCCCCGGGGGCGAACCCAGTCGTGATGCACGACATCGGCATCGAGGCGGCCGGCGAGATCATGGCCGATCCGAACGGCTATCCCGCGGTCTCGGTCATCGAGGCGCCGGTGCGTGACTACCCCGGCCACGAGCTGGCCGCACACAGCATCGGCCATGTCGCTGCCGTCACCGCCGAGGATCTCGCCGAGGACCCGACACTCGACGGGATCGCGGTGCGGGGGCGCGCCGGGCTCGAGCAGGTCTACGACAAGGCGTTGCGCGGCACACCGGGTCGTGAGCAGGCCCAGGTCGACAGCGCTGGGCACCGGGCTGACGCCACGGTCCTGGAGCCCGCCGAGCCGGGCCTGACCCTGGTGACCAACATCGATTCGAAGCTCCAGTCGGTGGTCGAGGAGCAGTTGCAGGCCGCGATCGATCGAGGGCGCGGGCGGATCGACCCGATCTCCAAGCAGCCCTTCGAGGCCGATGGCGGGGCCGCGGTCGTGTTCGACATCCGCGGGGGTGAGGTCCTCGCGCTTGCCTCGGCTCCCGGATTCGACGCGGACATCTGGAGCGGGGGGATCGCTGAGGATGACTACGCGGCGCTCACCGACCCGGCCGCCGGCCAGCCGCTGCTCAACCGGGCGGTGCAGAGCGCTCTGGCCCCGGCGTCCACGTTCAAGGTGGTCAGCACCGCCGCCGCGTTGCGCGCCGGGTACTCCAAGTCAGCCGCCTATCCGTGCCCGAGTGAGTACACCGTCGGAGGCCGGGCGTTCCCGAACTACAGGTCCCGTTCCTACGGGGACATCTCCCTGCAGCGCGCCCTGGAGGTGTCCTGCGACACGGTCTACTACCGGCTGGCCCACGAGCAGTGGAAGGTCGACGGCGGGTCGACCCCGGTCGCCGAGCCCGCGGACCTCATCTCAACCACGGCTGCGGACTTCGGGTTCGGCCGGCCGACGGGGATCGACCTGCCGGGGGAGACCGCCGGGCGGATCGCGTCCCGGGAGTTCAAGGCCACCCGGTGGGAGGCCCAGCGCGCCGACCTGTGCAGGAGGGCGGCGGACGGCTACCCGGAGGTCACCGATCGGGTTCGTGCCACGTACCTGGAGGAGCTGGCGAACGAGAACTGCGCCGAGGGGATGCTGTGGCGGGTCGGCGACGCGTTGAACGCTTCGATCGGGCAGGGTGACACCACTGCCAGCGTGCTGCAGCTGGCCTCGGCCTACGCCGCAGTGGCCAACGGGGGCACTCTGTACCGGCCACAGGTCGCTCGCGCGCTGCTGAGGTCTGACGGGTCGGTGCAGAGCCGGATGACGCCCGAGGTGGCCGGGACGCTGGACGTCCCCGCGGGCGACCTCGCGTTCCTCCGCGACTCCCTGCGCGGCGTCATCGACAAGGGGACCGCGCGGCGGCCGTTCGCCGGGTTCCCACTCGACGAGGTGCCCCTGGCCGGAAAGACCGGCACCGGCGAGGTCCACGGGTCGCAGGCCACGTCGTGGTTCGCATCCTTCGCCCCGGCCGATGACCCCCGGTACGCCGTGGTCATCATGGTCTCCCAGGGCGGCACCGGTGCCGGCACCTCCGGTGCCAGCGTGCGCGGGATCTATGAGGCGCTGTTCGGCGTGCGCGACGGGACGGCCGACCCGAGCCGCAGCGTCCTGGCGGGTGGGGACGTCGCCACCGCGCTGCCGACGATCGGGGCAGACGGCGTGCCGCACGCACCGGAATCCGACGGTGCCGCCGTCGGCTCAGCGGCTGGGGATCAGCCTGCCGCTGATCGGCGGGCTGCGGACGGAGCAGCGGCCCCAGGGCTCGACGTGCAGGAGCCCGACCCGGCGCCGGTGCCGGTGCCGGTGCCGGTGCCATGACGGTCCTGCGTACCGCACCCCCGTTGCGGCCCCGGACCAGCCCGCCACGGCTGCGCCAGTGGGACTGGCTGCTCGTCCTGCCCGCCGCGACCCTGTCCCTGCTCGGGGCGGCGCTGATCTGGTCGGCCACGTCGGCGCGCCTGACCGCCGCCGGTCAGTGGTCCGGCGGCTCTGCTGTCCGGCACCTGATGAACCTGACCCTCGGCCTGCTCCTCTGCCTGGTGGTGTCACGACTGGGGCACCGGGCGATCAGCCGGTACACCCCGATGCTCTACGCCGCGAGCCTGGTCGGCCTGGTTCTCGTGCTCTCCCCGCTGGGCAGCACGATCAACGGCGCGCAGGCGTGGATCCGGCTGCCGGCCGGCTTCACGATCCAGCCCTCGGAGTTCGCCAAGGTCGCGATCATCGTGGGAGTCGCCCTCGTCCTTGCCGACCGCAGCCCCGACGAGGTGCCTGCGGGTCGCACGCTGGTGCGGGCCCTCGGCATCGCAGCCCTTCCGATCGCGCTGATCATGGCGCAACCGGATCTGGGGACCGTTCTGGTGATCGTGTCGATCGTCGTAGGGATGCTGGTGGTGGCCGGGATCCGGATGTGGCAGCTGGCCCTGTTGGGCATCGCCGGCGTGGCCGCGGTGGCTGCCGCATTCGCCCTCGGGCTGGTCGACGACTACCAGCTGGATCGGCTGACCGCGTTCGCCCGTCCCGACGAGGGCGCGCGCACGTTCGGCTACAACACCCAGCAGGCGCGCATCGCGATCGGTGCCGGCGGGCTGCTCGGTCGCGGGCTGGGTCACGGCACCCAGACCCAGGGCGGATTCGTCCCGTTCAACCACACCGACTTCGTGTTCTCCGTGGCCGGTGAGGAGTTGGGCTTCGTGGGGGTCGGCGTGCTGCTGGGCCTGCTGGGGCTCGTGCTCTGGCGCGGGCTGCTGATCGCCCTGCGCGCCCGGGACCTGTTCGGGCGCATGGTCGCCAGCGGCGTGGTCCTGTGGTTCGCCCTGCAGTCCTTCGAGAACGTCGGGATGAACCTGGGGATCATGCCGGTGACCGGCGTCCCGCTTCCGTTCGTGTCCTACGGTGGGTCGTCGATGTTCGCCGCGTGGATCGCGATCGGCCTGCTGCTCAACATCCACGCAGCCAGCACCGCAGACGATTGAGCCCGCTGGCGAGCGAACCGGGGCGGACAGCGAGCGCACCACCACCCGACCGGGCGGCCCATAGCCGTACGGAGGCTGCTCAGTCGTCCTTGCTCAGCACCGGGAACATTTTGCCGGTGTGCTCACCTGTCTCGTAGATGCGCCAGGGTGGGCCGACGATGTTCGGGTCCGGCATCCCGACGAGCTCCTCGTCCTTGTCCGGGTAGTTCACGGTGGCCAGCACCCAGCGCATCGCCTCCAACCGGCCGCGCTTCTTGTCGTTGCTGCGCACGACCGTCCAGGGTGCCCACTCGCTGTCGGTGTAGAACAGCATGGCCTCCTTGGCGTCGGTGTAGTCCCCCCAGCGGTCCAGGCTGGCCAGGTCCATCGGCGAGAGCTTCCACTGCCGCACCGGATCGATGCGCCGGATCGTGAACCGGGCCACCTGCTCCTTGCGGCTCACCGAGAACCAGAACTTGAACAGGATGATCCCGCTGCGCACCAGCATCCGTTCGAACTCCGGGGCCTGGCGCACGAACTCCTCGTACTGGGCGTCGGTGCAGAACCCCATGACCCGCTCCACGCCCGCTCGGTTGTACCAGGAGCGGTCGAACATCACGATCTCACCTGCACTGGGCAGGTGCTTGATGTAGCGCTGGAAGTACCACTGGGTGCTCTCCTCCTTCGTGGGCTTCTCCAGCGCCACGACGGTCGCCCCACGGGGGTTCATGTGCTCCATGAACCGCTTGATCGTCCCGCCCTTGCCCGCCGCGTCACGGCCCTCGAAGACCATCACGATCCGGGCCCCGGACTCCTTGACCCACGCCTGCATCTTCAGCAGCTCGATCTGCAGCAGCCGCTTGGTCATCTCGTACTCGCGCCGCGAGATCCGCGTGTCATACGGGTAGCCCTCGCGCCAGGTGCCGACCGGGGTCCCGTCCGGGCCGAGCAGCACCGGGTCGTCGACCTCGTCCCAGGTGTCCGCGGCGGTCAGGCCGAAGTGCAGCAGCCGGTCGTCGTCGGTGTCCTGCAGGGCCTCGATGATGTCGGCGAGGTCCATGATGGATTCGAGGTCGAACTCGTGGAAGTCCTGATCGTCGGTCATGTCCCGATGATGCCGTCCCGGGGCGTGGGTGGGCACGCCGGGGGCCGTCCCCGCGGGCGATGCACGCTCGAGGCACCGTCTCGGGGCCGTGACGGCGCCTGCGCACGCGCCCTATCCTGCGTCGTATGGCGATGACCCTGGACCGGTGGCTGGCCCTGCGCACGTACCTGTCCGAGGACTTCCTGGGCGGACCGCGCCTGGTCAAGATGAACTGGGTCATCAACTTCCAGAAGGGCGGCACCCTGCCGTTCGTGCTGGGCCTGATGGTGCTGACCGACACCTGGACTGCCACCGCGTGGACCTATCTGGCCCTGCACGGCAGCTATGGGCTGATCTGGCTGCTCAAGGACGTCGTCATGCCCGACGCGCGCTGGCAGACGCGAATAACCGCCGGCGGTGCATTCCTGACCTTCGCGCTCGTGCTCGGCCCGTACTGGCTGGCGCCGATCCTGCTCGTGCGCGACGACACCGAGCAGCCGGCCTGGCTGCTGGCTGCCGCCGCGATCGCCTACGCGATCGGTGTGGTGATCATGATGGCCAGCGACGCCCAGAAGCATTTCACGCTCGCCGAGCGGCGCGGGCTGATCACCACCGGGTGGTTCGCCCGCGTCCGGCACCCCAACTACCTCGGCGAGATGATCCTGTACGCCACATTCGCCGTCGTCGCCGGGCATTGGCTGCCCTGGTTGGTGCTGGCGTGGGTGTGGCTGGGCCTGTTCGTACCGAACATGCTGGGTAAGGAGCGCAGCATGAGCCGCTACCCACAGTGGGCTGACTACCGGGCGCGTACCGGGATGCTGCTGCCGCGCGTGCGCGGCGTGCCCGGCGCGTCCTCCGTTCCCGCCGCGCCCTCTTCCCAGCACACGGTTCCGTAGCCGTAGCCCTGCGATCCGGGGTCGGCGCGAGTCACCGCCTCCGGCCCGCGCACTGCCCGAGCCATCGGCCACGCCACTTCGGGCCACGGCATCCTGCCGAACGACCGGCCGGCGCCATCCCACCGGCACTGCTCCTGCATGCGCCCGTGGTCCACCGCAGCCATGGCCATGCTCAAGAACTCCGCCGTCGACCTGGTCGTTTCCGCGGATCCGGCTTGTCCCGATCACAGACCTCGCCGTCGAATTGGTCGTTGCGGTGGGGTTCACGTGTCCTGCCGACGACCACATCGGCGGCAAGGCTCCACGGACGGCCCGCCCAGCCAACCCGGAACGACCGTTCCGGCTGCATGGTTGTCCGTGCTGCAGCTGCTGACCCGGGACTCACGCAGATCCTGCCTTCGGCCCATCCGGTCTACCCTTGACCAATGCCGCAGACCTCGAGCCGCTCAAGTGCGCCCGTGTTCGACCAGCTCGAGCGCGTGCTGCCCCGGGTGAGCAAGCCAGTGCAGTACATCGGTGGGGAGCTCAACGCCGCAGCCAAGGAGTGGGACACCGCCGAGGTCCGCTGGGCGCTCATGTATCCCGATGCGTACGAGGTCGGCCTGCCCAACCAGGGCGTTCAGATCCTCTACGAGATCCTCAACGAGGCCGACAGGGTGCTCGCCCAGCGCAGCTACGCGGTGTGGCCCGACCTCGAGGCGTTGATGCGCGCGCACTCGATCCCGGCGTTCACCGTCGACGGGCACCGCCCACTCGGGGCGTTCGACCTGCTCGGGATGTCG
Organism: uncultured Actinomycetes bacterium; assembly: GCA_963781015.1. GTDB lineage: Bacteria > Actinomycetota > Actinomycetes > S36-B12 > CAIYMF01 > Prado023. Next base: position 211,406 of record CAWAEB010000015.1, read on the forward strand.
TTCTCCACCGAGCTCTGCTATACCAACATGCTCACCAGCCTCGACCTGGCCGGGATCCCACTGCTCAGCGCACACCGCACCGACGACCACCCGCTGGTGGTGATGGGTGGGCATGCCGCGTTCAACCCGGAGCCCGTCGCCGACTTCGTCGACATCGTCGTGCTCGGCGACGGCGAGCAGGCAGTTCTGGCGATCAGCGAACTGGTCCGGGGATTCCGTGCCGAGCACCCCGACTACGGTCTGACCGACCGGCCGGACGCCGCCCTGCGCCGCGCGCTGCTCGAGCGACTGGCGGCCAGCGGCACGGTCTACGTGCCCGCGCTCTACGACGTGGAGTACCTGCCCGACGGGCGGATCGGCCGAGTCGTCCCCAACAGTCCCGCGGCGCCGTGGCGGGTGGCCAAGCACACCCTGATGGACCTCGACGAGTGGCCCTACCCGAAGAACCCGCTCGTGCCGCTGGCCGAGACCGTGCACGAGCGGATGAGCGTGGAGATCTTCCGCGGCTGCACCCGGGGCTGCCGGTTCTGCCAGGCGGGGATGATCACCCGTCCGGTGCGCGAGCGGTCCACCGCCGTCCTGGGCCAGATGATCGACAACGGCCTGTGCAAGACCGGCTTCGAGGAGGTCGGGATGCTGTCGCTGAGCAGTGCCGACCACTCGGAGATCGCGGAGCTGGCCAAGGGCCTGGCTGACCGGTACGAGGACGACCAGGTGTCGCTGTCCCTGCCGAGCACCCGGGTGGACGCGTTCAACATCGACCTGGCCAACGAGCTGTCGCGCAACGGGCGGCGCTCCGGGCTGACGTTCGCCCCCGAGGGCGGCAGTGAGCGGATGCGCCAGGTCATCAACAAGATGGTCTCCGAGGATGACCTGATCAACACGGTCACCGCCGCGTACTCGGCGGGATGGCGGCAGGTGAAGCTGTACTTCATGTGCGGTCTGCCGACCGAGACCGATGAGGACGTGCTGCAGATCGCCGAGTTGGCCAAGAACGTGATCAGGGCGGGGCGCGATGCGGCCGGTACCCGCGACATCCGCTGCACGGTGTCGATCGGCGGGTTCGTGCCCAAGCCGCACACGCCGTTCCAGTGGGCTGCCCAACTGGACCACGAGTCCACCGACCGGCGCCTGCACGCCCTGCGCGACGAGATCCGCAAGGACCGCAACTACGCCAAGGCGATCGGTTTCCGCTACCACGATGGTCGGCCCGGCATCGTCGAGGGACTGCTGTCGCGCGGTGACCGCCGGGTTGGCAGGGTCATCGAGGCGGCGTGGCGCGAGGGGGCCCGGTTCGACGGTTGGAGCGAGCACTTCTCGTTCGACCGGTGGATGGCCGCCGCCGATCTGGCGCTGGCCGACGAGCCGGTGGACGTCGACTGGTTCACCACCCGCGAGCGCGCCCAGAACGAGGTCCTGCCCTGGGACCACCTCGACTCGGGCCTGGACCGCGACTGGCTGTGGCAGGACTGGGCGGACGCACTGGCCGGCGGCGAGGTGCAGGACTGCCGCTGGACCCCGTGCTTCGACTGCGGGGTGTGTGACCACCTGGGCACCGAGATCCAGGTCGGCCCCACCGAGGCCGTCCTGCTGCCGCTGCCGCAGGTCCGATCGGCGGTGCAGGCCTGATGGCCCGGCGGACCCCCGACCGTGAGGTTGTGCCCGCGGTCGCCAAGCTGCGCATCCGCTACGCCAAGCGCGGGCCGCTGCGGTTCTCCTCGCACCGGGACTTCCAGCGCGCCCTTGAGCGTGCCCTGCGGCGCGCCCGGGTTCCGATGGCCTACTCGGCCGGGTTCTCACCGCACCCGAAGGTGTCCTACGCCAACTCCGCGCCGACTGGTGCTGCCAGTGAGGCGGAGTACGTCGAGATCGGTGTGGTGGAGCGCTGCGATCCGGATGCCCTCCGGGTGGCTCTCGATGCAGCGCTGCCGCCCGGCCTGGACGTGCTCGACGTGGTCGAGGCGCGCACGCCGGACCTGGTCGCCCGGCTGGAGGCCAGTCGGTGGCGTATCGAGGTTCCGGGCGTGTCGGGCGAGCAGTTGGCTTCGGCCTGGCAGGTGCTGGTCGATGCCCCGACTGTGCCTGTGGAGCGGATGATGAAGCAGGGCCGGCGGACCCTGGACCTGCGTCCTGCCCTGCTGGCGGGGGAGGTCCACGATGCCGGGCAGTTGGGGGCAGTCCTTGAGCTGACCGTGGCCAACGTGACCCCGACTGTGCGCCCCGAGGAGATCCTTGTCGCACTGCGCGAGATGGGCGGGCTCGCGGTCGCTGATCCGGCCCGGCCCACTCGGTTGGCTCAGGGCCCGCTCGGTGAGGGTGGTGCGGTGGGCGACCCGCTGGCCGTGGATCGCCAGGCTGAGCAGGTGGCCGCCCAGTAGCCCAGGTGCCCAGCGGCCCAGGTGCCCCCGCGCAGTTGCTCCAACTCGGCGTCGTTCCCGGGACGCTGGAGTGGATGGACCGCCTTCGGTGCGACGCCGGCGAGGAGGAAGCCGGAAGACGCCGGGCCGCGGCACGACATCCAGCGGCACGATGCTGAGCGGCACGGGGGGTCGGCTGTGGCATAATTCGGCCCAGTCGCCCCGTGGATCGGGGCGACCCGCATTTGCAGCGTCGCACCGATCACGACGCCTTGTGCCGCCCCGTGCTGGCACAGGCAGTGATCAGGCCGCGACCGGGAGTGGTCGAGTTCCGTCCGCCCCCGGGTCCGCTGACAGTGCGGAGTTCGAGGGTGACGCACGCACCACGTGTGCACCTCGGGCGGCACACAAGGCTTTGCTGGAGCGCGTACTCGGGTTCCAGCCATATGTGGGGCAGTTCCGTGGCGCTGGTCGGCACGGGGTACCCGTGAGGAGACCGCCATGGTCGACGAGTCCGAGCAGCAGACCGACGCCGAAGCAACCCAGGGCGAGCTGGGCGCCGAGGCCGGGTCCGCCCCCGCTGCCGCGCCCACCCGCCGCCGTCGCCGTGCAGCCAGTAGGCCCGCCGGACCCCCGGTGGTCGAGGAAGCAGGCGCCGGTGAGCAGGCGGAGTTGTTCGCATCCCGCGCACCGGCTGGGGACCAGGCGGTACCCGTTGCCGAGCCGGATGCGGACGAGGCCGTTCACGACGGCGAGGTCGAGGACGGTGAAGTCGAGACCGAGCCCGAGCACGAGCCCGAGCCCGAGACGGGGACCGAGCCTGAGGCCGATACCGAGCCTGAGGCCGATACCGAGACCGAGCCCGAGCAGGGCGCCGAGACTGACGCGGTGAGCGGCGCCGACGCCGAACCTGCGCCCGCCGAACTGAACGACGTGGCAACGCAACCTGAGCCGGACCCGCCGGTCCGGAGGTCCCGCCGCGCGACCCGAGGCGTCACCACTGTCGCCTTCTCCGCCTTGCCCGCCGCCGAGTCGGAGCCGTTGACGGCCATCGCCGCAGCCCCGGAGGTCCCGGCAATCACGGCGGTGTTCCAGGCTCCCGACGAGACCAAGGCTGTACGTCGCCGGCGCCCCCGCGGCGCCCAGTCGGGCACGGCTGGAGACGCTGAGTCCGTTGCATCGGCCGCCACCGAGCAGGGCGCCGAGGTCACAGAGCAGGCCCCGACCGAGACGGCTGAGGGCGACATCGAGCCGCAGCGGCCCACCCGGAACCGTCGCTCGCGGGCCAAGCGCGCCCAGGCCGCCGAGACTGCGGACGAGGTCACGCTGGACACCGCGGAGGACACCGAGAGTGAGTCGACCCTGGCCGACGCAGGGGCACGCACGGACCGCGACCGTGGTGAGCGCGACGACACCAGTGGTCCCGACGACGCCGGGCGTGCGGAGTCCGACGACAACGACGAGTCCGACGACAGTGACGAGTCCGACGACAACGAACGTGACGATGACGGCGCTCCTCGACGTCGTCGTCGGCGTGGTGGTCGCCGTCGTCGGCGCCCCGCCACCGGAGGTGGCGAGGACTCCGAGGGCTCGCCGGGCAGCGGCTCGGAGCAGGGCCAGGACGGCCAGTCTGACGACGAGCCCACCGACGCAGATGCTGATTCCAGCTCCGACACCGACTCAGATGCCGACTCCGACGGTGACGCGGGGGAGTCGCAGAGCGCCCGGCGGCGTCGCCGGCGCCGGCGCAAGGCCGGGGTCGCCGAGGAGATGGAGGACCTCTCCAGCGAGGACCCACCGAACACCGTGGTCAAGGTCCGCGAGGCCCGCCGGGCCAGCGACGAGATCACCTCGTTGCGCGGCAGCACCCGGATCGAGGCCAAGAAGCAACGCCGCCGCGATGGCCGTGAGGCCGGCCGTCGGCGGCCCCCGATCCTGACCGAGGCCGAGTTCCTGGCCCGTCGCGAGTCGGTGAACAGGGTCATGTGCGTGCGCGAGCACGGCGACCGGACCCAGATCGCGGTGCTCGAGGACGGCATCCTCGTCGAGCACTACGTCAACCGTGCTGAGTCCTCCTCCATGGTGGGCAACGTGTACCTGGGCAAGGTGCAGAACGTGCTGCCCTCGATGGAGGCGGCGTTCGTCGACATCGGCCGCGGGCGCAACGCCGTGCTGTACGCCGGCGAGGTCAACTGGGACGCAGCCGGGATGGAGGGCCAGCCCAAGCGCATCGAGTTGGCGTTGAAGTCCGGCGACCCCGTGCTGGTTCAGGTCACCAAGGACCCGATCGGGCACAAGGGCGCCCGGCTGACCAGCCAGATCTCGCTGCCCGGCCGGTTCCTGGTCTACGTGCCCGAGGGCTCGATGACCGGCATCTCCCGCAAGCTGCCCGACACGGAGCGCTCCCGGCTCAAGGGCATCCTGCGCGACGTCGTGCCCACCGGAGCCGGCGTGATCGTTCGTACTGCGGCCGAAGGCGCGTCAGAGGAGCAGCTCACCTCGGATGTCACCCGGCTGTCTGCCCAGTGGAAGGACATCCAGAAGAAGACCAAGTCGGCTTCGGCGCCGGCGTTGCTGTATGGCGAGCCGGACCTGGCCATCAAGGTCGTGCGCGACATCTTCAACGAGGACTTCACCTCGCTGCTGGTCCAGGGCGAGTCCACGTGGGGCACGCTGCGTGAGTACATCGGCTGGGTCGCCCCCGATCTGGCGCCCAAGATGACCCAGTGGGTCGAGGCCAAGGACCTGTTCGCTGCGAACCGCATCGATGAGCAGTTGGCCAAGGCCCTTGACCGCAAGGTCTGGCTGCCCTCGGGGGGCTCGCTGGTGATCGACCGCACCGAGGCGATGACCGTGGTCGACGTGAACACGGGCAAGTTCACCGGCCAGGGCGGCAACCTGGAGGAGACCGTCACCCGCAACAACCTTGAGGCTGCCGAGGAGATCGTGCGTCAACTGCGGCTGCGCGACATCGGCGGGATCATCGTCGTGGACTTCATCGACATGGTGCTGGAGAGCAACCGCGACCTCGTGCTGCGCAGGCTCGTCGAGTGCCTCGGGCGCGATCGCACCAAGCACCAGGTGGCCGAGGTCACCTCGCTGGGCCTGGTCCAGATGACGCGCAAGCGGATCGGTCAGGGCCTGCTCGAGGTGTTCTCGACACCGTGCGAGCACTGCGGCGGACGTGGGCACCAGGTGTCCACCGAGCCGGTGGGTGGCGGCGACGCCCCGGCTGAGGAGAACGGCGGCGGCAATGGCAACCGCCGGGAGCGTGGCGGTCGCCGTGGTGGGGCGCGACAGCCGCAGGCCGCTGCCGCTCTCGGCGGGCGGCAGACCGGCAAGACCCCGCCGCCGCCCAGGTTCGACGAGAACGGGCACATCGACCACTCCGAGGAGCACGCTGAGTCCGGCCCGGACGATGTCGTCCGTGTCGAGGAGAACCTCGGTGAGCAGGCCGCCGACAGCGGCGCTGAGGCTGCGGAGCCAACGCCGGACACTGCGGCTCCTGCGGAACTGCCGTCCTTGGACGAGGCGCAGGCCGCGGTCATCCAGGCCGAGGCAGTGGCTGAAGGCATCGTGGAGTTGCCGGAGGGTTCGGTCGACGAGGACGCATCGAGTGAAGATGCCCCCCGCGAGGACGCGCCTGCCGAGGATGCACCCAGCGAGGACGGGCCGAGCGAGGACGGGCCGAGCGAGGACGAACCCGACGTGGAGATCGAGGCTGCCGAGGTCGTCGAACCAAGCCTGGACGCCGGTCCGGACCCGGTCGACGCCGAGGTGCAGGAGTTCCCCGCGTCACAGGACGAGACCGCCGAGGTGGCATCCGACGCGGTTTGACCGTTTGCCGCTCGGCTCCGTACCCTAGGACCCTGGCGCGTGAGCGCCGATCGCATGTGCGTGCCCCTGCGGGCCCGTTCAGCCCCGAACACACTCAGGAGTGCCCCCCCGTGTACGCCATTGTCCGCTCCGGCGGCCGCCAGGAGAAGGTCGCCGTCGGCGACGTCATCGAGACCAACCGCGTGGTCGGCGAGCCCGGCGACAGCATCGCGCTGCCGGCCCTGCTGCTTGTTGACGGCGAGTCCGTCACTTCGGACGCCGCCGCGCTGGCAGGCGTCACTGTCTCGGCCGAGGTGCTGGCCCACACCAAGGGCCCCAAGATCGACATCCTCAAGTACAAGAACAAGACCGGCTACCGCAAGCGGCAGGGCCACCGTCAGGCCCTGACCCAACTGCGCGTGACCGGCATCGAGAGCGGGGAGTGACCTCATGGCTCATAAGAAGGGTGCCTCCAGCACACGCAACGGTCGGGACTCCAACGCCCAGCGCCTGGGCGTGAAGCGCTTCGGCGGCCAGGTGGTGTTGGCTGGCGAGATCATCGTCCGCCAGCGCGGCACGCACTTCCACCCCGGCGCGAACGTGGGACGTGGTGGCGACGACACGCTGTTCGCCCTCGCCCCCGGCGCCGTGCAGTTCGGCACCGCGCGTGGCCGGCGTGTGGTCAACATCGTCGAGGTCCCGGCTGGCTGAGGCCGGCGACCACTTCAGCGGAGGCGGGCCCGGTTGGGCTCGCCTCTTGCGCTGTCCGGGTTCGAACTGACGGGCAGGACAGGATCAGCAGACCGAGAGGAGGGACGTCCGTGGCGACTTTCGTCGACGAGGTGGTGATCCATGCCGCGGCAGGTGACGGCGGGCACGGATGTGCCTCGGTGCACCGGGAGAAGTTCAAGCCGCTCGGCGGCCCGGACGGGGGCAACGGGGGCCGCGGTGGGGACGTGATCCTGCTGGCGGACCCGGCCACCCCCAGCCTGCTCGAGTACCACCACGCGCCGCACCGGCGCGCCACCAGTGGCGTGCCCGGCCAGGGTGGGCACCGCAATGGCGCCAACGGCCAGGATGTCGTGCTTCCGGTCCCGGTGGGGACCGTGGTCAGCGTCGACGGCGAGGTGCTTGCCGATCTGCCGGTCGCCGGCGTCTCGGTGGTGATCGCCCGCGGTGGTCGTGGCGGGCTGGGCAACGCGGCGCTGGCCTCCGCGCGGCGCAAGGCGCCCGGGTTCGCGCTGCTGGGTGAGCCCGGCGACCAGGTCACCGTCACCCTCGAGCTCAAGACCGTGGCCGACATCGGCCTGGTCGGGTTCCCGAGCGCCGGCAAATCGTCGCTGATCGCGGCGATGTCAGCGGCTCGGCCCAAGATCGCCGACTACCCGTTCACGACGCTGGTGCCGAACCTGGGCGTGGTCAGCGCGGGGTCGGTCGTGTTCACCGTGGCCGACGTGCCCGGACTGATCCCCGGTGCCTCGCAGGGCCGGGGCCTGGGGCTGGAGTTCCTGCGCCACGTCGAGCGATGTGCGGCCCTGGTGCACGTACTGGACTGCGCCACGCTGGACCCCGGTCGTGACCCGCTGAGCGACCTCGATGCGATCGAGGCCGAACTCGCCGAGTATGGCGGCCTGGCCGATCGGCCCCGGCTGGTCGTGCTCAACAAGGTCGACGTCCCCGAGGCGCGTGATCTCGCCGAACTGGTTCGCAGTGACCTCGAGGCGCGGGGGATGGCGGTCTTCGAGGTTTCGGCCGTCTCGCACGAGGGCCTGCGCGCGCTGTCCTTCGCGATGGCCAGGGTGGTGGCCGAGCAGCGGGAGGCCGCAGCCGAGCCGGTAGCCCAACGGATCGTGATCACCCCGCGCGCGCTCGACGACTCCGGCTTCGAGGTCGTGCGCGAAGGTGCGGCCTTCCGGGTCCGTGGTCAGCGCCCGGAGCGGTGGATCCGGCAGACCGACTTCTCCAACGACGAGGCGGTTGGCTACCTGGCCGACCGGCTGGCCCGCCTGGGCGTGGAGGACCAGTTGGTCCGGCTCGGCGCTCAGCGCGGCGACGAGGTGCGGATCGGTGCGCCCGAGGACTCGGTGGTCTTCGACTGGGAGCCGACAGTTCGGGGGGCGGGGCCCGGCCCCCGTGGTCAGGACCAGCGCATCGAGGCGCCCACCGCTCGGGTCCACGGCCAGACCCGTCAGCAGCTTGCCGACGGCGAGGAGCCCGAGGCCTCCTGGGCGCCGGATCCGGTCGATGACCGTCCCGGCACGCCTCGCCGGCACGGTCCCGTCCGCAATCGGGACTCCGTCGAGGATCCGGACTCCACCAACGCCCCGGACGCCGGGGGCGACCAGGACGAGGGCAGGGACGAGGCCTGATGGTCGCCTCGCCCTGGGATGCGCTGCGTGACGCCCGGCGCGTGGTGGTCAAGGTCGGCTCGTCGTCATTGACTGCGCGTGCCAACAGTGGTGCCCCCGATGCCGGCCGCGGTGCCGGGCTGAACCTGTCCGGGCAGCAATCGGCCGGCAGCGTCCTTCAGCCCGGTCCGCAGGTGGATCCCGAGCGCCGTTCCCGGTCGCGTGCGCGGCCAGCGGACCGCGCTTCGGTGCTCGCCGGGGTGTCTGCCGGCATCGACGTGGGGCGCGTGCACACCCTGGTCGACGCCTTGACCAGCGCCGGCGAGCACGACACCCAGGTCGTGCTCGTCTCCTCGGGGGCGATCGCGACCGGGATCTCACCGCTCGGCCTGCGTCGGCGGCCCCGCGACCTGGCGTCGGCCCAGGCCGCGGCCTCGGTCGGTCAGGGCATCCTGATGGCGCACTACCACGACGCGTTCGCCCGCCACGGCCGAACCGTCGGGCAGGTGCTGCTCACCGCCGACGATCTGGTCCGCCGCGCGCACTACCGCAACGCCCAGCGCACGCTGGAGCGGCTGCTGGAGCTCGACGTGGTCCCGATCGTCAACGAGAACGACACCGTGGCCACAGCCGAGATCCGCTTCGGAGACAACGATCGGCTGGCCGCCCTGGTAGCCCACCTGGTGCGTGCGGACGCGTTGATCCTGCTCTCCGACATCGACGGCCTCTACAGCGGGCCACCGGATCGAAGCGGTACCCGGCTGATCCCGCAGGTCGCCGGCCCGGCTGATCTGGCCGAGGTCGTGGTCGGCGGGACCGGCGCTGCCGGGGTCGGCCTGGGCGGCATGACCACGAAGGTCGAGGCCGCCCGGATCGCCACCGAGGCCGGCATCCCCGTGGTGCTCACGTCTGCCGCCAACGCAGCCCGCGCTCTTGCAGGCGAACCCGTGGGCACGTTCTTCCACGCCACCGGGGGTCGGTCGACGTCACGGCTCCTGTGGCTCGCGCACGCGACTGGTGGGTTCGGCCAGATCCACCTGGACGCCGGCGCGGTGCGAGCGCTGCGCGAGCGCGGCGCCTCCCTGCTGCCGGCCGGAATCACCCACGTGGTGGGCGGTTTTGTCGCCCGTGACCCGGTGGACCTGCTCGGGCCGGACGGAGTCGTGATCGGCCGCGGACTGGTGGCCTACGACGCAGGCGAGCTGCCCGCCCTGCTGGGTCGATCGACCCGGGACCTGGCCGCGGAACTGGGCCCGGAGTACGAGCGTGAGGTCATCCACCGCGACGACATGGTGCTGCTGGGCTGAGCGTGCAGGTTCCTGCACCGGTGTGTACGGAATCGACAATCCGATGGTTGGCAAATTCAACACCGATGGTGCGGTCGCCCGCCCGCAGCGGTCGCCCCGCAGCCTCGCCTCGTTCCCCTGCAGCGTTACCGAGCCGCTCGCCGGGGCTGAGCGGTTCCCTGGACTAACCTTGGCCCATGTCCGAGGCAACGACCGAGACCGCTGACCCCGCCGCCGCTGCGGCCACCATTGCGCCAACCGAGAGCCCGGTCGCCACGGGTCCGACCACAGGGGCGCCGGCCGCTGAGGATCCAGCAGTCGAGCGTGCGGCCGTCCTGGCCACCGCTCGTCGGGCTCGCGGGGCGGCCGTCACGCTGCGCCGGCTGAACCGTGCCCAGAAGGATGCGGCCCTGCGGGCGATGGCCCAGGCCCTGCGAGAGCGCACCGAGGAGGTTCTGGCGGCCAACGCCGTCGACGTCCAGCGAGCGGTCGCCGCGGGCACCTCACCGGGCATCGTCGACCGACTCACCCTCACCCACGCGCGCCTCGCCGACATCGCCGACGCCCTGGAGCTGGTCGCCGACCTGCCCGACCCTGTCGGAGAGGTGGTCCGGGGCTGGACCCAGCCCAACGGTCTGGAGATCCGCCAGGTGCGGGTGCCCATGGGCGTCGTGGCGATGGTCTACGAGGCCCGGCCCAACGTCACCGTGGACGCAGCCGGGCTGAGCCTGAAGAGCGGCAACGCAGCTCTGCTGCGCGGTTCGTCATCTGCCTACGAGTCCAACACCGCGTTGGTCTCCGTGATGCGCCGAGCCCTGGTCGGCACGGCCGTGCCCGAGGACGCCGTGCAACTCGTCCCGGGGCGCAGCCACGCTGCGGTCGAGACACTGATGACCGCCCGCGGCCTGGTCGACCTGCTGATCCCACGCGGAGGCGCGGGCCTGATCCAGAGTGTCGTTGCGAACTCCACCGTCCCGGTGATCGAGACGGGGGTGGGCAACTGCCACGT
>CAWAEB010000016.1:0-95621 GCA_963781015.1 uncultured Actinomycetes bacterium
GCGCCAACCCCCAGGGCTCACCTTCGGCGGCCCCGACGGCACCTCCGGCACGTTCGTGTGGATCATCGATCCCGCCGTCTTCGACACCACCATCGCAGTCGACCTGTACGTGCCGACCCCCGGCCGGCCAGAACTACCTGGCGTCCGCGTCTGTCTTCGCTCCCGGCGAGCCGCTGACGCACGCCGGCTGCTCGCTCACCGAACCCTGCAGCCGGCTCACGCCGCCTGACCTCGCCCGCGACGCCGGCATGCAGGTCACCTGGACGCGGCTGGATCTCGTCGTACCGGCCCAGCGCCATCATGCCCACGGGCACCGTCGTCTACGACCAGCAGCCCAACGCCCACGCCGTCAACTTCACCATCCGCCCCCCGGGCCAATGGCCGACCGCAGTGACAGACGAAGATCGCCAATACCTGAGCCGCCTCAGGCCGACTGCAGATGAAGCCAGCCCCCGCGGCGCGCGCCGCGTAGCGTGCCGGTGCGCCCCTTGCGCCGCCTGTCGTCCCGTCCGCGGACGTGCGTCATTGCCGCCAGTCGACGCAGCCAGGCGAGCAGTACCGACCTGCGTCGGCTAGGCCCAGATAGACGCGACGCTGAGAGCACGTAGCCAGCAATCATATCGCCCACAACGATGACCATGCCGGTCGGGGCCCACGACAACGCCACCGCGGAGTTGTACTGGTCGATCTTCAAGCACGAGTACTACTACCGTCACACCGGCACCACCCACGCCGAGCCGGCAGCCGGGATCGACGAGTTTATCGACTTCTACAACACCTTCAGGAAGTACTCCAAGATCGGCAACATCAGCCCGATCAACTACGAGCTAGGCTCAACCCAGGCCAACCAGCCCGAACAAACCCCGTGTCTACTTTTCCGGGGGAACCGGGGAACCACTCAATTCGCTCGGAGAGGCACATGGCGCGAAGCGGGAGAAAGTCTGTGACCAGCGAGAAGCGCCGAGATGCCGCTCTAGTATCGGTTCCGCGATGGCTACAGGTTGCCCGCGTGGACGCAGGAGACGTGGCAGTTACCGCGACCTGCTCGTGGGTTCCTACCGGAGCCAGCACTGACTGGACTGTGCTCGAGGGCTCCCTGCGTGAAGCCTGGCAGGCCTGGGAGCATGGGAATTGGCGGCGATGCCGTGACGTCCTGGGCCCGTGCCGAGACTCACTCGGGAGTACGTGGCTGCCAGCCTCATCCATCGACGGCAAGCGGTGTTGGACCTGGCTTAGGCTGGCATCACTCATTCCCGACGCCCTCGACGGAGATCGCAGAGGCGCCGTCGGCTGCATCGAACTCCTGAACGACCTCCATTTGAACGAGAACTCCAGTCTCGCCGAGGGTTTGTTGGAGGTAGTCCTGCAGGATTTCACGGTCCATGGTTCGGCGAGCCGTGAATGGGGGGCGCTGCTAAGCCTCGATCCACCGATGAGATGGCTGGGGTGAGCGTGCCGTAACGCGAGGATGCCCTACTGGGCTGGGAGTCTGGGACTTGCGACGGTTCCAAACCACTCACTTCAGGAGGGCATCCTCAAGATGCGACTCTCTCACACCCCAGGTCGGACCTCGGTGGCCTTCGATGATCCCAATCTTGTGTCGGTCGCAGGCCTGGTGCCGGTGTTCGCGCTGGCTGAGTCCGCGGGTTTGCGTGGTCTTGCTGATGAGCACCTCACGGTCCCGAAGGACAAAGGTGCGAACGCGGGGTTGAAGGTCGCCTCGTTGGTGGGCGGGATGGTCGCCGGGGCGGACTCGATCGATGACATGGCGCTGTTGCGTCACGGCGGAATGGGTCGGGTCTTCGCCCGGGCCTATGCCCCCTCGACGTTGGGGTCGTTCCTACGGGCGTTCACCTTCGGCCACGTCCGGCAACTCGACGCGATCGCGTCCCGGTTCCTGATCGCGATAGCCGCGCTCACCGATCTGCTGGGCCCCGGGACCGGTCCTGCCGAAGCCACCTCCGAGGAGACTGGGTACGCGTTGCTCGATGTCGATGACACGATCATCGAGGTTCATGGTCACGCCAAGCAGGGTGCCGGGTTCGGCTACTCCGGTGTCCGGGGCCTGAACGCGTTGCTGGCCACGCTGGCGACCGCGACGAGCGCGCCGGTGATCGTGGCTCAACGGCTGCGCAAGGGGTCGGCCGGGTCGCCACGCGGCGCGAAACGACTGGTCGGCGACGCGGTGAAGACCACCCGGCGGCTGCTCGGGGCCAGCGAGCGGGTTCTGGTGCGGATGGACTCGGCGTTCTACGGCCGCGGCCCAATCCACGCGGCCCTGACCGGTGGCGCGGCGGTGTCGGTCACCGTCCGGATGGACAAGGCGGTCAAGAAGGCGATCACCACGATCCCCGAGCACGCGTGGACCACGATCCAGTACACCGACGCCATCTTCGACGAGACCACCGGCCGCTGGGTGTCCCGGGCCGAGGTCGCCGAGATCAGGTTCACCGCGTTCAGTGCGCAGAAGAAGGCTGATCACGTGCCCGGGCGGCTCGTGGTCCGCCGGATCCCGGACTTCAACGCTGAGAAGAATCGGGCCGCCGGTCAGGACACCCTGTTCGACGTATGGCGGTTCCACGCCTTCTTCACCACCGCCGACCCCGCGATCCTGGACACCGTCGCCGCGGACAAGACCCACCGCGGTCACGCGATCATCGAACAGGTCCACGCCGACCTGAAGCACTCCGCCCTGGCGCACCTGCCCTCCGGGGTGTTCACCGCCAACGCCGCCTGGCTGGTCCTGGCAGTCATCGCGTTCAACCTCACCCGCGCCGCGGGCACCACCGCAGCACCAGACCTGGCACGGGCGACCACCGCCACGATCCGCCGCAAGCTGATCACCGTACCCGCACGAGTGGCGACCTCAGCCCGCCGAATCACCCTGCACCTACCCAAGTCCTGGCCCTGGGAGACCGCCTGGACAGCCATGTTCGACCGGGTCGCAGACCCCCCGGCCGTCCGCGCGACCTGACCACCCAGCAGCCCCCGCTGCGCAACCCAAAGAACCCAGTGGAACCCCCGGACAGCGAGGTCCGCCGAACCACCACGCCCTGACCCGCTCACCCCCCAGCGAGCCGAATCACACGCGCACCACCACGCCCATCGGTGGATCGAGGCTAAGTAGACTCTGTCTCATCCTCGGCCACGAGTCGGCCCTGGAACCGCTCGAGTCCTCTGAGAAGGCAGAGTTGAGGCTCCTGTGGCGAAACGAACTCGGGTCGGCCATAGACCCAACGTCTCGAACGACTGTGGACTTCGTCGGCGACATGCAGCGGGACATGCGATCGACCTTGGCGACTCTGGGGCTGGTCGGCACACCTTCCTTTCCCGATCGCAGGGCACTGTCCGACGGCCTATCGAGGCTCGCGCACTACCTCGACGACGAAGAGCAGCGTCTGGTCTCCGACGCTTTGAGCGTGCTGCTCGAGGCGGCCGAACTCATCGCTCGGCCCACCCTTTCCACAGCGCTCGCCGAGACGCTGGAGGCGTGCCAGGAGCAGGCCAACGAGGTCAAAGCGAGCGGGTCAATCCTCGTCCAGAACGTCCTCGGTCCCCTGCTCCTCCTCGCCGAGGCAGGGGTCGAGGCAATCCGTCGTCAGTTCAGCGACACGAGTCATCCGGACCTGCAGGTCCATCTCATCACCGACAAACTTCCCCTGAGCGCGTCGAATTCCGAACTAATCGAACTGCGGGTGGGAGTAGCCAATCGCGGCAACGTCGAAGCACACCGGATCGAGGTAAAGGTCGATTGTGAGGCGATCTTGTTCCTCGAGGCTGGCAACATCGCGCGCCTCGGGCCAGGCGGCGAGGCGGAGGTCGTGTTTGAGGGTCTGGTCGCTGAGACAGGTCGCACCGAACTGATAACGGTCAAGCTGGCTTGCGAGGACGCCCTCCGTCAGCAGTTCACATTCGACTTTGATCTACTGGTCGAGGACCAACGGCCCTCGACCTGGGAGGAGTACGACCAGAATCCATTCACACTCAGCGTCTTGCGCGACCCCTCGGGTCTGATCGGCCGTGACCCCGATGTGAAGACCCTCCAGGCCAGCATCGCATCGGGTTCGTCGATGTCGGTCACCGGCCAGAAGCGCGTCGGCAAGAGTTCAATCGTCCGCACGACCTTCGCGTCCGCGGAGTCCAACCTGGGGTGGATGACCGCCTATCTCCCGCTCGGGCGCGCAGTGACAACCGGCGCACAGCCTGGAGATTTTGTCTTGGCTCTGCTGCGGAACATTTCCAAGGTCGTTCGTCGTCGATTGCCAAGCGTACGGCAACCTCCGCTCAACGAGGAGATCATCCTGCAGCGCTTCGCGGTCGAGGCAGGGGAATGGGTCGCAGACCTCGCCGACGAGATCCCCCCGGGGACCAGGTTGGTAGTCGCCATCGACGACTTCGATGAGCTCCCGCCGCAGTTGCGCGAAGGTCCAGAAGCCGACTCTCTGTTCAACTTTCTCCGTTCCCTGATCGACGAGCCATGGCTCTCCCTGGTCTTCGTGGGCAGCGAGATCCTCCCGACAATCATCGCGGGACAAGCACACAAGCTCAATCAAGTAGTGCCCCTCACCGTCCGCGGCTTCCAGGAACGGGCGCAGACCCAGCGCATGCTGGAGCAGCTCTCCGGCAATCGCATCGACTGGGACGAGACTGCCGTCGACCTGATTCACCACCTGAGTGCCGGGGTGCCGTACTACAGCCGGCAGGTGGCCTCGGAAATCTGGAACGCACTCAAGCAACGCGACAGGACCTACGCGCAACGCAGCGACGTCGAATCGGCGGTTGCGATACTCGCTTCGCAAGCGCCGATCGTGCACTACATGCACCTATGGGCCGACGATCTCCAAGGTATGGCCCTCCGTGAGAGGCGTTCGGTCGTCGCGTCGGCGGTTCTGCGCGCCGCTTCGCAGTGTGTTGGACCCGAGCTCAAGACGGCGAGGATAGACGAGGTCTTGCAGGTCGCGCAGGGGTGGATGCAATCCGCGACCCTCGTCGAGCTCCGCCAGACGCTCGAGCGTCTCCTAAGTCGCGAAGTGCTCAGGTCAGGCGCCAACCCCGACACGGTCGAAGTATCGATAGGGCTAGTCGCCCGCTGGCTCATGGGCTCTGGTGGACGAGAGATCGAGTCCTACTACACCGACTTCTACCATTCGACCGCCCGGGCGACGATCATCACCGATCGGGAACTGATCGACCTCTCGGACGGCCTGGTGTACGGCGGTGAGCGCATTAGCGAGTACAGGATCCGCGCATGGCTCGACCAATTCGACGGTGTCGAGAACCGCCGCTTCGCGTTCCTGCTTGCACGGCGGCTCATCGGCGAAGGAATGGTGAAGCCGACGAGCTTCGCCGAGCAGGTCGTCGCCCTTCGTAAGCAGGTGATGCTTGGCGCGGGCGGAAGGCATCAGGATCTGGACAAGTTCAAGAGGCTGAAGAACTTCTACTTGATCGAACACGGTGAATCGGCATCGAGCTCGCAAGCGATGTTGAGCGACTTCGCAAAGCAGTTCAAGATCGTCAAGGCCAACGTGATGAGCGCGAACCGGTTCGCCGACATGGTCGCGGCTGATCAGACCGCCCGCATGAAGGTCGCGCTCGTGTTGGACGACTTCTCAGGGACCGGGCACCAGTTGGCGGCTGCCGCAGACTCGTTCGTGTCGACTCTCGACGAGCGACAGGACCTCATCTGGCGAGACAGGGTAATCGTCGTGGCGGGATCGGCACTCGCCGCCCAACACTTGACGTGGGCGCCCGGTGACCGAGAGCTTGGTGTACCGCTCGATACTCTCGGCAACTCGGTCGCCGGGTACTCCGCGGTGGGCAAGGTCGTTCCGAAGCGTCTGCACGCGTTTGACCCGGCCGCGGAAATCTTCGAAGGTGAGGACGAGCGTAGCCGAGCAATGGACCTGATGCGGACAATCGGCGGCGCCCTTCTTGGTCGCGCTCCGCTCGGCTATGGCGATCAAGGTCTTCTTGTCTGCTTGGCGAACAACTGTCCGAACAACACGCTTCCGATCATCTGGAAGCGCGGCAGTTTCGCTGGAAAGCCCTGGCTTCCGCTGCTCGAGCGAAGGGTGTAGGACTCGCCGAGGGTGGCGCGTGGGTGAGGCTGCCGCTGCAAGTGCGCGCATCGCGGAGCCGCTGCCTTCCGCCGCGTACCGTTCCGGTCAGCGGCGCTGCCTACCGCCACCCTTGACGGTCACGCACGAGGCGACAGCGATTCGATGCTCTGGTCCCGTAACTCCGTCCCTCCGGCGCAGACGCCGGGCCGCAACTGGAGGACGTCCTTGCCGCTCGACAGGGTGAAGAAGAACTCTGGGTAGATCGAGCGGAGCGACCTCCGTGTTTAGGTGATGCGCTGGTCTTTTCCTGCCAGTCGCTGAGCCGGGCAGCACCGATCTGGGGTCCACCACCCTAAATATCGCCATCGACAGCCAGCGATGCGTCCACCCGGACCAGATGGGGTCTCCCCCACAGCGGTATCGGCTCTGCCTGTCGTCCCCTGGAGATCAGTGTCAGGGGTCGCATCCCGATGACATCGCTGGCTTCGGCAGTTCGGCACTTGCTCCTGACTTTCGTGAACATCGAGGTGGTTGTCCACAGAAGTAGGAACGACGGGGTCAAAGTCATCGAAACTGCCTGACGATTCTGCCGACGCTCAAAGTGCGCGCGGAGGCACCTCTCCCACGCAGACGACGGAGGTGACGATGAAGAAGGTCGGGTTCGGGATCGCAGCGTTGCTGCTCGTGTTGCTTGTTGGACTCGTCTGGTCGACCCGTTCGACCACCAGCGATCTGGCGGCCGGCTCAACATCCCCCGTGGATGTGTGGCCGAGCAAGTCACCCGCTGCGCGCCCGTCGGCTGCAAGCGCCCCATCGACGAGCGAGCCTGGAGCGACTCAGCTCCCGCCTCTGCCCGTCACCTCGGATCCCGACGACTACGCCGCAGCGGTCGCCGGAGTGGTGTTCGGCCAAGACACCCGGAACACCGGCCCCGAGGACTACCGGGCCCTGCTGATGGCTCAGGCGGATCCGATGATGTCGCCGCGCGGCCGAGCAGACCTCGAGCGAATGGTCGCGGAGCGAATCCCAGCGCCGGAGTTGTGGGCGCGGATGCGCGCCAACGCCCAGTGGTCGCAGTGGACGACCGAGGACGTGTGGCAGCCCGGCGCGTGGGACGAAGTGATCACTTCCGGCGAGGCAGAACCGGGTTGGGCAGTTCGCAACGTCCTGGGCCAGCAGACCACTCACTTCCTCGACGGCGAGACGTCGCGTTCGACCTCTCGGGAGCGCACGATCACCGTCGGGATGCGCTGCCCTGCACCTGGGGCGAAGGTCGATCGATGCATGCTCACGATGGTCGGCATAGGAGTGGTGTCCTGATGTGGGGCAAGGTCCTCGCAGCCACAGCTGCCCTGGTGATGTCAATGACCGGCGGTCTCGCAGGCATCGGGGTCGTCGCGGCAAGCACGACGCCGAGCTGCGGCGCGATCTCCGGGGGCCCGGTGACCGATCTCTCCGAGGAGCAAGCCGGAAATGCTCGGGTCATCGTGGCCGTCGGTCAGCAGCGCGGGCTGCCTCCGCGCGGGCTGCTCATCGCCTTGATGACCGCGATGCAGGAGTCCAACCTGCGGAACGTCGACTACGGGGATCGAGACTCTCTTGGCCTCTTTCAGCAGAGGCCGTCCATGGGCTGGGGCTCCCCAACCCAGGTCCGTGAACCCGCCTACGCAGCTGCAGCCTTCTACGGCGGCCCGCAGTCCCCCACCCGGAACCGGGGTCTCCTGGAGGTCAGCGGTTGGCAATCGATGCCACTCACCGTGGCAGCGCAGGCAGTCCAGCGCTCCGCGTTCCCCGATGCCTACGCTCGCTGGGAGTCCTCGGCGCGGGCGTGGCTTGCCGACATCGTCGACGATCCCGACGCGGGAGCGATCGCCTGCGCGGCTGGGAACGTGAGCGTCACCAAGCCGACGGACAGTGCGTCGGGCAGCGTGGCGGTGGCCGCCGCAGCCCACTGGTTGGGTACGCCCTACTCGTGGGGCGGAGGAAACCTGGGCGGCCCGACCCGCGGAGTCGCCCAGGGCGCGCGAACAGTCGGGTTCGACTGCTCCTCGCTGGTCCAGCACGCGTGGAACCGGGCCGGAGTGCGTCTGCCACGAACGGCCCGCCCGCAGTACTGGGCGCCCGGGATCCGGATCGACCGAATGTCCGAACTGCGCCCGGGCGACCTCGTGTTCTTCGCCTGGAACACCCCCGACTGGGACTCCATTCACCACGTCGCACTGTCGCTCGGTGGGGACGCGATGCTGCACGCCCCGCGTACTGGCGACGTCGTGAAGATCGAGCGCCGAATCTCGGCCAGCTCCTACTGGGCACCCCAGTTCATCGGCGGCCTGCGCCCCACCGGCTGACTCACCAACCCCCCCTTTCGGCACGATCCCGCACCACCCCAACCAAGAAGAAGGAGAACGTCATGACCAGCACCCTCACCAGCCTCGCCGTCGTCGTGGCCCAGGACCCCGGCGTCACCTCCAACACCAACGGCCTGCCCGGCCTGAGCCAACTGCGCTCGATCGTCGGAGCGCTGCTCACCTTCGGTCTCGTGGCCTGCGTCGCCGCGACGGTCATCGCCGCCGTCGTTTGGGGCTTCGGAGCCAACTCGGGCAACCCCCACCTCGCGGGGCGCGGCAAGACCGGCGTCGTCGTTGCCGCGGGTGCGGCCCTGCTGATCGGGGCGGCGAACGCACTGGTCACCTTCTTCTCCAACGTCGGCTCCACGATCTGAGTCGACGCACATGGAGATCTGCGATGTCGCGCCGATGACCCCGGCGTGCATGACCGCCGGAGCTGCCGGAGCGGTGCTGGGTTCGACCGCCGACAGCATCCTCGACAGCATCGGCCAGACGTTCGCCAAGGGGGCCGAGGCAGTCCTCACTGCCGTGTTCGAAGCCATATCGGGTGCCACGCGGGTCGACCTCGGAGCCAGCTACGTCACCCGCAACACCGCGGCGATGGCCTCGGTCGCGTTGGTCATCGTGGTCGGGCTGTTCGTCGTCCAGGTTGTTATGGCAGCGATCAGGCAGGAACCGCAAGGGCCTGTCCCGGGCGGTGTGGGGAGCGGCGGCAGCCATCCTCGGCACGGCAGCCGCGGCGGGCATTACCCAGTCCCTGCTGATCGCCGTGGACCAGATCTGCGATGCCGTCGCGGGACTGGCGGGTACGACCATCCAGGACGCCGCTCGCCGACTGCTCGACATCTCCCTGCTGACCCAGCTGACGCCGAGCACCGGCGGGGGGTCGGTGCTGATGATCGTCTTCGGCCTGCTGTTCATCCTGGGCGCGACGCTGACACTGGGGACGTTGCTGGTCCGCCAGGCCCTGATCGTGGTCGCCGTTGTCGTGGCTCCCTTGGCGTTCGCCGGAGGCACGGCACGGATCACCTCGGGGTGGGTACGCCGATGGGTCCAGGTCACCCTCGCCCTGATCCTGTCGAAGCTCGCGATCGTGCTGGTCTTCGTGGTCGCGGTGGGGATGCTGGGCAACTCCACAGGCATCGGCGCGCTCCTGTCCGGCCTGATCCTGCTCCTCCTTGCCTGCCTCGCGCCGTGGGCGTGCTTCAAGTTCCTCGAGTTCGCGGGCACCGCGGTTGCCGGTGAGTGGCACCGCGCCACCAACGGGTCGACCATCGCCGCGGCAAATCAGGGCCGCATGACCGCGCAGTCGATGATGCGCACCGTCCTGCCGATCGTCGGTGGGGCGCCCGGCGCTGTCGCCGGCGCCGGGGCAGGCGCCGGCGCGTCAGGGGCTGCTGGCAAAGGAGGAGCCAGCGGGATGGCGGCCGGCGGCGGCGGATCTTCCGGCGGTGGTGCCTCTCGCCTCGTCTCGACGATGGCGGCCGGGTCACCAAGTCCCGGCTCCAGCAGGAGTCGAGGGTCCAGCGGCACCTCCGATGGGGATCCGCCGAGCAGGCCGACACCCGCTGCGCCCATGACCTCGACCCGAACCTGAACGGAGCACTTCGATGACCACCACGACCACGCGCACCACGGATCAGCAGTTGCGTACCGTCCGGTTCGGCCGACGCTCCTCGCGCGGTGTGATCCTCGGACTCTCGGCCGCACGACTGACGGGGATCGGGTTCGCGGTCTGCGTGCTCGTCCCTGCGGTCTACATCGGCGGGATCACGGGCGTGGTGTGGACCTCACCCCTCTGGGGCTCAGCGCTGGCCTCAGCCTTCGTGACCATCGCCGGCCGTCGCGCGATCGAGTGGGTGCCGGTCTACGGGCACTGGCTGCTTCGCCGCGCCCTGCACCAGAACGAATACGGCGTGCGTGTCCTCAACCCACGTCCTGCGGGCACCCTCGGCCTGCCAGGCGACGCGGCCTGCCTGCGCATGCACCACGACATCGAGACAGGAGCCGCCATGATCCACGACCCACACGCGAACACCCTGACCGCTGTGGCCAAACTGCGCCACCCCTCCTTCGTGCTGCTCTCCCCTGCGGAGCAGGACCGCAGGGTGGCCAGCCTCGCCCGGGTCTACGCGACCGCCTGCGCTTCCGGACGGATCTCACGCGTCCAGATCCTCGAACGAACGCTGCCCGATTCCGGGCAAGGGATCCGCCAGCACTGGGAGGCGAACAACCACTCGCGGTCGCCGTGGGCGCAGCAGCAGTATCAGCAGCTCGTGGACAACGCCGGCCCGACAACCGAACGGCATGAGACCACCATCAGCATCAGCTTGGACCTGACCCGGGCCAAGCGTGCGGTGCGCGCCGAGAGCGGCGGCATGCGCGGCGCGGCCACCGTTCTGCGCCGGGAACTCACCACCATCGTCGCCGCACTACGCGCAGCCGACATCAGCGTCGAGGGGTGGGTCCAACCCGATGACCTCGCCGTCATGGTGCGGATGGCCTACGACCCCCGCGCAGGGACCGACCAACCCATCGGCAAGGAGCCGGCCGCTGCCGGCCCCACCGGGGTCGTCGAGCGCTGGGACCACCTGGTCAGCGACTCCGGGCACCACGCCGTCTACTGGATCTCCCAGTGGCCGCGCAGCGAGGTGTTCCCAACCTTCCTGTCCTCGCTCATCCTGGCTCCCGGCGTTCGTCGCGCCACCAGCCTCGTCGCGCAAACCGCTGACCACCGCCGAGGCGATGCGCGCGATCCGCAAGGAGCGCGTCGAGTACCAGACCGACGCCGCACACAGGCAGCGGATCGGCCAGTTGGCCGACGTCGCCTCCGAGCAGGAATGGGCCGACGTCAGCCAACGGGAACGTGACCTCGTCGCCGGCCACGGCGACCTGCGGTACGCGGGATTCCTATGCGTCACGGCGGCGGACCGCGAGGCCCTGCACGCGGCCTGCGCCGCCGTCGAGCAGGCCGCCATCCAGGCCGGTTGCGAGACACGACTCCTCGTCGGCCAGCGGGCCCAGGCGTTCACCGCCGCAGCCCTGCCGCTGTGCCGTGGGATCTGAGGCACGTCATGGACGACCTACGCACCTTCAACACGACGCTCCACACGCCCGCCAACGAGCGTCGCGCAATCCGTCGAACGCGACGTCGTATGGCGCGTTTCGACAATCGGGTGATGCGGCTCGATGCGCGCGAGACCCGCCGCGGAGATGCCAGAGAAGAACGCCGCCGCGCCGCCGAGACCCAGTGGCTGCCCCGGTCGGGAGAACCCGGACCAGCCGCTCTGCGTGCGTGGTTGCCGTTCCGGGTGCCCCCACACGCCGCCACCTCGGCGACGCTCGCGGGCGCCTACCCGTTCCTCGCCGAGGCCGGCCTGGGCTCCGACGGACTGTTCATCGGCACGGACGTGCTCTCCGGCGGGGCATTCGTGTACGACCCGTGGGTCCTCTACCAGCAGGGCATGATCACCAACCCGAACGTGCTGCTCGCCGGCGTGATCGGGACCGGCAAGTCCGCCCTAGCCAAGAGCCTGGCCACTCGGTCCCTCGCGTTCGGTATCCGGGTGTACGTGCCCGGGGACCCGAAGGGCGAATGGACGTCCGTCGCCCAGGCTGTGGGCGGGACCGCGATCACCCTCGGGCACGGAATGCCCACCCGGCTCAACCCGCTGGACGAGGGGCAACGCCCGGAAGGCATGCCCGACTCGCAGTGGCGAGCCCTCGTGTGGTCGCGCCGACGGGACCTGCTCGGTGTGCTCGCAGAGACCGTTCTGGCCCGGCCCCTGCAACCAGTCGAGCACACCGCGCTGGACACCGCACTGCGCGCTGCGGAGTCGGGATCGGGGGTGCCCACTCTGCCCGCAGTCGTCGACCAGCTTCTCGCGCCGACCGGGC
Organism: uncultured Actinomycetes bacterium; assembly: GCA_963781015.1. Lineage (GTDB taxonomy): Bacteria > Actinomycetota > Actinomycetes > S36-B12 > CAIYMF01 > Prado023. Next base: position 12,305 of record CAWAEB010000016.1, read on the forward strand.
GCACCCCCGTCGAGGCCACCCAACTCACGGCTGACGGTCGAGACACTGGCCACGCGCTGCGCCGCATGGTCCACGGTGACTTGGCCGGCCTGTTCGACGGCGAGTCGACCACGCGATTCGATCCCAGTTCCCCGATGGTGACCCTGGACCTGTCCCGGGTATCGGGCAACGACACCCTGCTCTCGCTGGTCATGACCTGCGCGTCGGCGTGGATGGAGGCCGCCCTGCTGGACCCCGACGGTGGCCGTCGGTGGGTCGTCTACGACGAGGCCTGGCGGGTGATGCGCCACCCGGCACTGATCCGCCGAATGCAGGCGCAATGGAAGCTGTCCCGCGCGTGCGGGATCGCCAACCTCATGGTGATCCACCGGCTGTCCGACCTCGACGCCGTCGGGGACCAGCGCAGCGAAGCCCGGGCGCTGGCCCAGGGCCTGCTCGCCGACTGCTCGACCCGGATCGTCTACCGGCAGGAGAGCGACCAACTGGCCTCCTCCGCCGCGGCGCTCGGGTTGACGGAGACCGAGCGCGACCTGCTGCCCGGCTTCGGCCTCGGCCAGGGCTTGTGGCGAGTGCGCGACCGCTCGTTCATCGTCCAGCACCAGATGACCGTCGGAGAGTTGGAGGCATTCGACACCACGGCCCGGATGCAGGGGTAGCCGTGAGCAGCGATGCCCGGGCACGCCCCGGATGGGAGGTATCCGACCTCGCGCTGGCAGCCATGGGCGGCGTCGTGGCCACCGCCGCGGGACTGTGGGCGGGGGCGTGGGCCGCGGCGACCCTGACCGCGACGCAACCGCCCCAGTTCGAGCTATCCCGGGCCGCCGCGCTAGTCGCTGATCCAGGTGACCCATCCGCGGCCTGGGGCAGCCCGATGCCCAGCGCGCTCATCTACTGGACCGTGACGGGCATCGTTCTGGTCGCCGTCACTGGGGTCGTAGGCGTTTCGTGGTGGGCCTGGACCCGCGGGAGCGCTTCCAGGACGCGAGATCCTCGCGACCTGCCCGGGGTCGCCAGCAGACCCGAGGTCCGTGCCATTGCCGGATCCCGGGCAATTGTCCGTCGCGCAGCGCACGCGCGGCCCTCGCTGGCCAGGCCGAAGTCGGCCGATGTTGGCCACCGGCTCGGTCGCGCCCGAGGGGTCGAGGCTTGGGCGTCGGTGGAGGACTCGATCCTCCTACTCGGCCCACCCCGCTCGGGCAAGGGCCTGCATGTGGTCATTCCGATGATCCTCGACGCCCCGGGCGCCGTGGTGGCGACCTCCACCAGACCGGACAACCTGGCCGTCACGATGAGGGCCCGGGAGCGGTCCGGGCCGGTCGCGGTGTTCGACCCGCAGCAACTCGCCGGCGGGGTGCCCGGCGGGCTGCGATGGTCGCCGGTCCGGGGCTGCGAGTCACCGCAGACCGCCATGATCCGCGCACGCGGGCTGGCGGCCGGCACCGGGATCACTCGCGGGGTCGAGGGCGGCGACTTCTGGGCGGGGCAGACCGAGGCGGTCCTTCGAGGGTTGCTGCACGCCGCGGCCGTGGACGGTCGTGGCGCAGTCGACCTCTACCGGTGGTCACTGGACCCGGCCGGGTGCGCCGATGCCGCATCGATCCTGAGCCGGTCCGGCGCCGCGCCCGGGTGGGACGACGCCCTGGAACAGGCAGTCGGCGCTGACCCACGGACTCGCGACTCGATCTGGCTGGGAGTGCGCCAGGCGTTGTCCTCGCTGGCCGACCCGCGCGTCCTCGATGCGGTCACTCCCCGGGCCGGTGAGGCGTTCGACCCCACCGCATTCCTGACCGACCGGGGCACCCTGTACGTGCTCGGCACCTCATCGCGGAGCCGGGGCGGCAGCCGCGCTCGTGGCAGCGTTGGTCGAGGACATGGTCGAGACCGCACGCCGGATCGCCGCCGCGTCGCCAGGCGCACGGCTGGACCCGCCACTGCTGCTCGCCCTCGACGAGATCGGCAACCTCGCCCCGTTGCCCTCCCTGCCCGCGCTGATGTCCGAGGGCGGCGGGACCGGGATCACGACCCTGACCGCGCTCCAGTCGCTGTCCCAAGCACGGGACCGGTGGGGCGAGCAGGCAGCGAACACGATCTGGGACGCCGCGATCGCCAAGGTCGTCCTCGGCGGCGGCAGCAACGCCCGCGACCTCGCCGACCTGTCCGCCCTCATCGGTGAACGGGACGAGGACGTGCACAGCAGCTCGCGGGACGCCCACGGAGGACGCACGACGTCGTGGAACACCCGACGAGTGCCGGTCATGGACACATCGCGGCTGCGCACCCTGCCCTTCGGCACGGGCGTGCTACTGCTGCGCTCGGCCGCACCGATCGTGCTCGACCTACAACCGTGGACGGCCCGCCGCGACGCCAGCCAGCTCACGGCCGCACGCGGCGAGGTCGAGGACCAACTCAGGCGCACCGCAGGCACTCCCTAGGCCGACAGGCCCGCCGCCTGCTGCCTGACCGGCCCAACCCGCGAACTCCACCGGAAGGAAGCCCATGCACGTCACGCCACCCGAGGCCCCGCCCACCTCCCCGGCCTCCCCCTCGGATCCGGTAGGGATCGCCCGAGGACTGATCGCCGCCGCCCTGTCGCGGGGAGCATCCATGCCCGACATGGTCGCCCTCGATCTCGGAGGCGCCTGGGATGCCCTCGAGGAGCCCACCGTGCTCCCTGCCATCGTCCCGGCTGAAGACGACCTAACAATCGCCGCGACGGAACTCCTCCTTCGGGCCCGGATCGCGCTGCGGCAGGCGATCCCCACGATCGCCCCGGCCCGCCGCTCGCTCCGCCTCGCCCAGGCGATCCGCCATCTCGACGCCGCGCTGTCCCGTCTGGACGGCTGGATCGACGGAGGGCGCGAAGAATGGCGCTGACCTATCAGGACCACGCGGACCGGGCCCACCGAGCTGCTGCCCTGGTCCTCACCCTGCCGGCCCCGATCGGGCTGGACCTGGTCGCCGTGCACCGACTCCACGATGACCTTGCCCTCACGTTGGGCGAAGCCGTCCGCCTCGTGGTTACCAGTGCCCTCGGCGAGTCTCAAGCCGAGCGGGCCCGAGCCGGAATCCCCGCGGCCAGGGCGATGCTCACGAGGTTGGAGTCGTATCCCGAGCTTGCGGTCGACGGGGCACCGGACGTACCGCCCTCACAGCGGTGGTCCGGGCGTCCCGCCGACCTCGCAGCGGACCTGACCCCAGTGGGAGCGTGGAAGGTCCTCGCGGCCGAGACCTTCCTCGCACGCTCGTGCCTGGACCAACTGGGCAATCGGGTGACCACCCCCATCCGGGCTGCGGTCCTCACCGACCTGGCCGCCACGGCGGACGCCCTGGCAACCGCGACGTCTGACCTGGTCCAGGCCCCAGGCGTCAGCGGACAGGATGTCGTCCTCGGCAAGGCCCGCGAACTCGCGGCGAACGCCCGCGACCTGGAGCGAGAAGCCGCAGGGGCGGCCGGCACACGTGGGTCTACTCCGCTTCCTCCAGTGGCGGCCTCACGTGAACTGCGACGAGTCCATGTGGTCCGAGAAGTGGCCGATGTGGCGCCGGCGCTGGCCAACCTCGCCCGACTCACGGAGTCGGGCCGTCCCCGGGTTGCGGACCTGTTCGCCACCGCGACCATGCTGGGAACCGTGGCCGACGCAGTGGCCTCGGCGATGGACACAGCCGGTCGTTCCCACCCGGTGGACCAGCGAGCCGAGTTGGCAGCGAGCATCACCACACTGACGAACTTCCGCTCCGAGCTCTCCGGGCTCGTCCGGGCCCATCGGCCCAAGCTGGCCTCGCTCGGGCCAGGCGATCCGGCTGCGTTGGCGCAGGCACGGGAGATCCGGAATGCCGGGGTGCCACAGCTGAGCGCACCGAGTGGAGACCCCAGCCGAGCCGACGTGTTGGCAAAGGAGCTTCGCCGGATTGCCGCAGCCCTGGCGCCAGCCACCGCCGCCGTCCGTGCCGGGTTCGAGCATCTCGATGGCCGCGGCGGGATGCTCGCTCACGACTGGGCACCCGGCCCGGGCTTCCACTGGCGCGCGGCCACCAACGTCGACGCTCAGCCGGTTCTCGACCGGCTCGACAAGGCGACGAGCGCCCTGCAGACCCTCCGACCCGAGACCAGGGCGGACGTCCCCGTTCGCGGCCGGGTCCGCAGGTCGGACGGGGGGATCCTTGACCTGACCGAAGCCATCGACCGGCGCCGTGCGTCCCTGACGGCCGCCGAAGACGCCCGTTCGGCCCGGCCCGCGCCGAGGTGCGCACCCAGCGCCTCTCTGTCTATACCGGCGGATCCCCTCACTGCCGGTGCAGCTCCCGTCCCCCGGTGAGCACCCCCACAGCCGGGGTCGGGTCGCAATCCCCCCGACGACCCGACCCCGGCGCCCTCCTTGCCCGAGACCCTGAGCATGAAGAGGGCATGCCCGCGGATGACGAGCTCGACCGGCTCGTTGACCAGATCCTCGGATCCAAGCCCCGGCCCGTCGACTGGAGCCTGCTGACCGGTGAGGCAGCGGCCGAGCAGTGGGTAGCCCTCGAAGCCTGGGTCCGCTGGGTCGTCGGCCGATACGCCATCGACGTCCGTGAGATCCCAGCGTGCTGGGCGGGTCACGGTGACCTCGTCGAGGAACTCAGCGCGCTGCACACCGCCCACCGGGCCGCCTTCGACCCCGCAGGTCCGCCCACGGGCCCGGCCGACTGGCACGCCACCCTGGCGAATACCCGTGCCCGGCTGCACCTTGCCGTGTCCCGGACTGGCTGCCGCGCTGGACAGCACCGCGACCCGGCCATCCCCGAGTGGGCGACGGAGTCCAGTACTGACTGACGGGTCCAGTGGCCGTCCTGGCGCCACGACATCCTGCCGATCGGCGCACCCTTCGTCCGGGACCTCAGCGAACTGAGCCCAATCGGGCTCAGTCCCCTCACCCTCATTCAGGCGGACATCCAGCTCACGCTCATCGAATGGAGTCTTCGTCAGCGCACCTCGGCGATCGGAGCCACGGCAACCCTGTAGAGCGCCTCGTCACCGGCGTGCGCGAGGGTCGTCTCCCCCGGGTCGTGGCCTGCCTTCACTTCAGCCGTACTCCGAGGTCGGCGCCGGCAACTCCCACCGCATTTGGTTCTGAGGCTGTCGACCGGTGATCTGAATCCAACGGCATGGTGCGCTGCTTGGCAGGGCTGGCCCGGCGTCCGGGGGACCCTTGGCAAGGTGCGCGATTCCCCACCTCTCAACGGTGAACCCCTCACCGCCGCATTGGAGTACCTCCCGTGATCGATCCCGCCGCCCCCACAGCCCCGGCCATGCTGGCCCGAGCACTCACCTTCGCTTCGGCAGGCATGCGAGTGTTCCCGTGCGTCCCCGGTGGAAAGACACCGATTACAGCCCACGGCTTCCACGATGCAACGACGGACGTCGAGCGGCTGATGGCGTGGTGGACCACCTCACCCACCGCAAACATCGCGACCCCCACCGGTCGCCCCGGGTTCGACGTGCTGGATGTCGATGTCCGCCCCGACGGCAACGGCTGGGCGGCTCTGCATCGCGCGCACACCAGCGGCCTGCTTGCCGGCTGGATCCGTGCCGTGCGCACCCCCTCCGGCGGGCTGCACCTGCACTACCCAGGAACCGAGCAGCGCAACGGCAGCCTCCGAGGGCAGCATCTGGACTTCCGAGGCCACGGCGGGTACGTGCTACTACCTCCGTCGATCGTCCGAACCCCCCTGGGCACTCGTACATATGAGCTCACCGTCACGCGGGACCGCCCCGGGGAACCGCTTGACTGGGCCGCAGTCACGAACCTTCTCTCACCTCCCGCGGCGTTACGCAACGACGAGGCCTTGCAGCCTCGACAGCGTCACTCGTCAGCTGGCTCGGACCCGACCCCCTGGCTTGCTGCCCACGTCGCCCGGCAGTCCGAGGGGAACCGCGACAACGCCCTGTTCTGGGCCGCCTGCCGCGCTGTCGAAGCAGGTGCGACCGACCTGAGCCGCCTCGTAGACGCAGCGATCAGCACCGGCCTCCCCGAGCGGCAGGCCCGCCGCACGATCCGCTCAGCCCAGGACACTGTCGCTCAAGGCGGCACCTATTCCACCCCGCTGGCGCACACCAGTACGCTGCCCCCGCGGCAGCCCGCGGCCCCGATCAGGAGCGCATCATGACCACAGCCACCGCCGATGCCATTCCCGCCCAGCGGATGCTGCTCTCCGTCGCCGAGGTCGCCGCGGAGCTGGGCTGCGGCCGGGATCTGGTCTACGCCCTGCTCGCATCCGGCCGGCTTCCTTCCGTCCAGATTGGCGAGCGGCTTCGTCGCATTCGCCGTGATGACCTTGAGGCGTACGTCGCCGAACTCCCCACTTCAGTGCCAGCGTCCGGGATCAGGTGACACATGGCGGAACATCGGGGGCGCCATGGAGACGGGGCGGTTTACCAACTCTCGGACGGCACTTGGCGGGGTGCCGTCGAACTCGGTCGTGACTCAGCGACCGGACGGCGCATCCGCAAGTACGTGAGCGGGCGGACGAAAGGCGAAGCAAACAAGAAAATCCGCGCACTACGCGAGCGGGTCCGCGGCGGCGACATCAACGTGCAGTCCCGTAGAGACATCACTCTCGCCGAGTGGCTGGACCAGTGGCTGGCGGGGCCGGCCAAGTTGCGGCTCGGCGAGGACATGCAACGCCGATACGCACAGATCGTCCGCGACCACATCAACCCCGCCATCGGCCGGGTTCCCCTCAGCAGGCTCGCCCCCGAGCAGGTTGAGGCGCTCTACGCAGAACTGTCGCGGAAGGGCCTGTCCCAGCGAAGCGTGGTCTTCGTACATCGCGTGCTCGGGCGCGCCATGAAGGTCGCCAACCAGCGCGGCTATGTGGCACGCAATGTCGTGCGACTCGTTGAACTCGAGACACCACGCAATCGCGTCGGTGTCGCGCTCAAACCAGAGGAAGCCCGAGCCGTTCTGGCTGCGTCTGTCACATGGAGGGACCATGCCCGCTGGGTGGTTGCCCTCGGCCTAGGCGCCAGGCAATCGGAAGTCCTTGGGATGTGCTGGGACGACCTGGACCTCGACGAGGGGGTTTGGCACGTTCGGGGACAACTGCGACGCCGGCCTTGGCGGCACGGCTGCGTGGACGATGAGCCTTGCGGGCTTGAACCTCACCACTGCCCTCGACGCGAGGCTGGAGGCGTCTACCTGAAAGCGACGACCAAGACCACGGCCGGGGACCGACTTGTCCCCCTCCCGGCGTTCGTGATTGAGGCCCTCCAGGATCACCGAGTCCTTCAGCACGAGCAGCAGTGCGCCGCGAGTGATCTCTGGAACCCGACCATCCCGGGGCTGGTCTTCACCACGCCGCTCGGCACGCCGGTCGACCACAGGAACGACTACAGACGCTGGAAGTCCCTTCTCGCGGCGGCCGGCGCTCGCGACGTCAGGCTGCACGACGCGCGGCACACCACGATCACCCTTCTTGCTCAGGCTGGGGTACCTCGAGGAATCATCGCCACAATCGTCGGGCACGACGACCCCTCGTTCACGGAGCGCGTATACACCCACATCGACATCGAAACAGCCCGCCTGGCGAGCGCGGCGCTTGACGGACTGCTGCGAACTCCCCCCGCCAGCGCCTGAGCTGGAGGACCACGCCGACCTCCCCCACGTGCTTGAGCGATCGAGTCCGGGGGCGACGCCAATTCTCACGCCGATGTCATCCGCTTCCGGGTCCCTTCCCCCCGGAAGGGCCTGTTTTGCTCCGGTGGGTCGGTGCGAGAGTTGCGGCGGTGGCTCTGTCAAACGCCGACCACCTTGGGCGCGATCGGGCTTCAACCAGGGCGCCCGATTCGCGGCAGAATGCAGCGCCGCTGACCGGGACGGTACGCGGCAGAATGCAGCGCCGCTGACCGGGACGGTACGCGGCAGAATGCAGCGCCGCTGACCGGGACGGTACGCGGCAGAATGCAGCGCCGCTGACCGGGACGGTACGCGGCACAATGACGCAGCGCCGCTGACCGGGACGGTACGCGGCACTATGACGTGCATTTCGACGAGCCGCGATTAGCGTCCTGCCCGCACCAGCAAGGTAGGACCGTCATGCGGAGCGACGGTGCGGGATGAACTCACGGTCAACCCTTCTTGAGCTCCTCCGCGAGCATCACGAGGATGCCGCTGGGACCGCGGACATACGTCAGCTTGTAGACGTCCTGGTAGGTCGCCACGCCGCGCAACGGGTGGCACCCGTGCGCCGCGGCGATCTCGAGGGCCTCGTCGATGTCATCGACGGAGAAGGCGACGCGGTGCATGCCGATCTCGTTCGGTCGGGTGGGTTCGGTCTCGATGGCGTCGGGGTGGATGTATTCGAAGAGTTCGAGGCGACCGTTGCCGTCGGGCGTCTGCAGCATGGCGATGTTCGCGTGGTTGCCGTCGAGGCCCACCGCGGTGTCCGCCCACTCGCCACTGACGGTGTCGCGGCCGACAAGGATCATCCCCAGGTCGGTAAAGAAGGAGATCGTCGCTTCCAGGTCACGAACGGCGATTCCGACGTTTTCGAGCTTGACGGGCATGTCCGGCACGCTACCCGGGCCAAGACGACGTCACCACCGCAGGCTTGACGGTCGAATCGCCGCGGAAAGCAGCGCCGCTGACCGGGACGGTACGCGGCCGAGTGACCTGGCTGCTCGACGGGCGTGGCCAGGCGGCCTCAGGCGGGCGTCACGGCAGGTCCGGGTCTGGGTGCGCTCGCTTGAACTGCTGGACGGCGTCCTCGTCGATCAGTCCCTCCTCGGCCAGCCAGTCCACGGCGCGGGCCCGTGCCCGGGCATCCCGGAAGGCGTGCCAGACGGAGATCAGATTGGGATGGCGTTGGTACAGCTCGTTCTTGAAGCGCCGGAACGCGCCCTTGCCCTGAAGCGAACTGTGCAGGCGCTCGCCAGCGGCGCAGTCGCTGATGCCGTCGGCGAAGTCGACCATGTCCTGGTACCAGACGTACGGCGGAAGCGGGTCGATGAGAACAAGGTCCAACTCGTCGAGCTCGACGGGGTTCTCACCGTCGATGCCGGTGTCGCTGGTCCAGAACACGATCTCGCCGGTCCGCGGATCGATCAACCAACGATGCTCGTAGTCGGTCTGATCCGCCAGGGCGGTCGCGACCTCCTCAACGTCGAGGGCGTCCAGGGTGAGCACCGACTCAGCGTATGGCGACATCTGCCGACTGGTGACGCTGTGACGCGCATGCTCAGTAGATCCCGGATCGGTGCCCCAGCGTGATTGCGATGATGACCAGGTCATCGTCGCGGACCTCTACCAGGACGCGGTAGTTACCGATGCGGTACCGCCAGTATCCGGCGAGATCCCCAGTAAGGCCCTTGCCGCGCGAGCGTGGATCGTCAAGTTCGCACACTTCGTCGAGATAGGCCTTGACGCGACGTAGCACCTGTCGATCCAGTTTGCGTGCTGCCTTATCGAACTGAGGTGAGGTCTCAAGTCCCCATCGGCTCACACGCCCAACTCATCCCACAGCTGGCGTGCGGGTCGAGACTTCTTCCCGGATGCCTCCCACTCCCGGACGGCCTCATCGGCCCAGTACAGCTCCTCCAGCGCATCGAGGTGAGTCTCGATCGCCTGGCGGACATAGAAGGTCTTGGATCGCCCAGTGCGCGCAGCAAGAGCATCCAGACGTGACTCTTCTTCTGCGGTCAGCCGAACGGACAACGGCATCAGATCACCTCCTGCGATACATGTCGTGTACGCCTGCTCTGGCGCCGGTCCACGGAGCAGGCGTACCCAAATCGCGACACGGTCCGCGCCCGTTGCCTGCGGCGAAGACCAGACCCACCACGCCACCAACAGCTACGTCCCAATCGGGGGCAATGCCTGCGCCGAGGTGCGCGACAGGCGGCGATGTGGGGCACCGCCGCTGACCGGGACGGTACGCGGCGGTATGCCGTTCAGCTCCACTGGGCGATACTCGCCAGGTGCGGGAGTGGGATTTCCAGTTCGAAGGGCCGGTCGTCGAGTGGCGGGGGCCTGCGCCCTTCTACTTCGTGGCCATCCCGGCGGAGGAAAGTGCGGATCTCAAATTCGCAGCCAAGGGTCTTGAGTACTGGGGGCAGGTGCCCGTGGTGGTGCGCATCGGCGAGATCGAGTTCACCACGGCGCTGTTCCCCAGGGAAGGCACCTACTTCCTCCCGTTGAGGGACGCGGTCCGCAGCTCGGCTGGGATCGAACTGGACCAAGTCGTGGCGGTCTGGTTGAGCGTCGGGCGTCCGTAGACGAGGTGTTCCCCACCGGAAGGCGCAGGGCCTCGGCAAGCACACAGTCAGCCGCGTCCCGGTCTGCCTCGCCCCGGGCGTTGGACAGTTCTCGGTGGTCATGGAGGGTTCAAGGGGCGCGGAACCGACGCGTGCGCGACCTTGAAGGCGCGGTGATCTGGGTCATGCGCGCCCCGAAGGCGCCCAACTCGCGGCAGTAAGCAGCGCCTTGATGGGGCCCTCGGTGTCGCCGAAACGGAGGGCCAATGAGCGATGGGCATTTGGCGGTCGCCGCAGGTGTCAACTGTCTTGCGGGGTCAGGTCCAGAACTGACCAGTCCACTGGTGCCCGGCCGGCGTCGGCCAAGAGTCTGTTGGTGGTCGTGAACGGCTTCGAACCGGCGAGCGGGTTATGCGCGTTTGCCCGAGCTATCGGATGTGCGGCTTTGATCGGTGCTGGGTGGCGCGCCAGGTCGATCAGCTTGGCCTTCTCTTGTGCATGGCGACCCCACAGGATGAACACGACACCCTCGAGTTCGGCGCTGAGGGCAGAAATGACGGCGTCGGTAAATGTCTCCCAGCCCATCCCTTGGTGGGAGTCCGACGTCCCGCGGCGAACGGTCAGTGTTGTGTTGAGCAGCAGGACACCCTGCTCGGCCCACGCCGTCAGATCACCGTGGTCCGGCAGATCAGCCTCGTTGATGTCGAGGTCGGACGCCAGCTCCTTGCGAATGTTGCGCAAGGACGGAGGGATGGTGATGCCGGCTGGAACGGAGAATGCCAGCCCGTTCGCCTGCCCAGGGTTGATGTACGGGTCCTGGCCGACAATGACGACCTTCACGTCGTCGCACGGCGTCAACCTGAACGCCGTGAACGTCTGTGTCTGCGGTGGGTACACCTCGTGGATCTCACGCTCGTGCGTGACGAAATCGATCAGCCTGGACCAGTACGGCTTGCCCATTTCCTCGCGAAGCAGTTCGTCCCAGCCGCCACCGAGCCGGACACCGGTCATGCCACCGCCACTATCTGCGGCATCCAAGCCGCCTTTGAGGAGGTATTCGTTGATGTCCTGGGAGCCGATGTTCTGACCCTCCGGAGGCAAGAGCCCGCGGTCACGCAGATCCTCGTAGGCAGCTCTATTGCTCTCGAAGAACGCCCGCTCGATCTCTGCATCTTCTACGGGATCCGGCGACACAACCCGTGCCGAGGCAGGAATCGCTATCGGTTCCGTCCTTCCGTCCGTGAAATAGCGCGCCGCATGCATACCCGGGTGCGGGTGCTCCGACAGGAAATCGAGGTAAGGCTGGCCGCGATCGTCGTCTCCCCAGGCCCAACTGATGTGCATGCCGTGATGGAAACCGTGGCCGCGTTCCTGACCAGCGACATCAGCTGCGCCCACCGTCCGGTAGTCCTCGGGCACCAGCCGAAGAGCTGACTCGGCGCACCGCAGCCTTTCATCATTCATGGCCAAAGGCTACGCGGTGAGGCGGGCAGTCGCGGCAGAAAGGGCTACGGCCCCGGCGGTGGTGAGGTCGGCGCAGAAGGGGAAGGCCGTGCGGGTCGGTCTTGGACTGACCTACCGTTTCACCCGCGGCCGACCTACGACAGCCCGAACAAGCGCACCAACCAGGAATGTGACGGCGCACAGCGTCAAAACAGGACCCACCGCGGACGGTGGATTCGAACCTCCCTCAACAAGGTGGGGGTACTCAGCGGTCCACCACCCAAGCGCCACCAAGAAGCCGAGGCCCAGACCCAGCATCCAACGAACTTTCACGGACCCACCCTACGCGTGATGCCACAACCGCGGGACTGTAACGATTTCGGTGTATCCGGCATTTTCGTTAGTACTGCTCGGCGGCCGGGAATCGGTCGGCGAAGGTGATGGAGAAGGCGTTGAGAGCGGGCTTCCAACGCTGGGTCCATCGTGCTTGACCTCGTCCGGTGGGGTCAAGGGATCGGGTGACCAGGTACAGGCACTTCAACGCGGCCTGCTCGGTCGGGAAGTGTCCGCGGGCGCGTACGGCCCGGCGGTAGCGGGCGTTCAGGGACTCGATGGCGTTCGTCGAGCAGATCACCCGGCGGATCTCGACGTCGTAGTCCAGGAACGGGATGAACTCTTCCCACGCGTTGTCCCAGAGCCGCACGATCGCCGGGTACTTGGCGCCCCACTGCTCGGTCAGGTCCTCGAACGCGGCCCGGGCAGCGTCGGAGTTCGGGGCGGTGTAGATCGGGTTCACTGACCGTTTGAGGGCGTCCCAGTCCTTCTTGGAGGCCAGGTGGAAGGTGTTGCGGATCAGGTGCATGATGCAGGTCTGCACGATGGCCTGGGGCCACACGTTGCCGACCACCTCGGGCAGTCCCTTCAGCCCGTCGCAGACGACGAAGAACGTGTCGGTCACGCCCCGGTTCTTGATGTCGGTGAGCACGGCCATCCAGAACTTCGCGCCCTCCCCACCGGTGCCGGCCCACAACCCGAGGATGTCCTTCCCGCCGTCGAGGGTGACTCCGATCGCGGCGTAGATCGGGCGGTTGGCGACCTGCCCGTCACGGATCTTGACGTGCACCGCGTCGATGAAGATCGCCGCGTAAACCGGATCCAGGGGCCGGTTGGACCACTCGTTCATCTCCTCGATCACCCGGTCGGTGATCCTCGAGATGGTCTCCTTGGACACGCTGGCCCCGTAGATCTCAGCGAAGTGCGCGCTGACCTCCCCGGTGGTCAACCCCTTCGCGGTCAGCGACAACACGATCTCGTCCACCCCGGACAGGCGGCGCTGGTGCTTGGCCACGATCACCGGCTCGAACGTACCCGCCCGATCACGGGGCACCTCGATATCCACCGGGCCGGCGTTGTCGGTGATCACTGTCTTCGTCCGCGTCCCGTTACGGAAGTTCCCCGACTCCCGACCTGTCGGGTCGTGTTTGGGATAGCCGACGTGGTCGGTCATCTCCTCCTCGAGCGACACCTCGACGATGGTCTTGGTCAGCGCTTGAGCAACCCATCAGGACCAGTCAACGACAGGCCCTGGGCCTTCGCGACGCGCACCATGTCCCGGGCTGCTTCCAACTCCAAAGGGGCCGGATCAGCAACCTTCTTCTTCGGAGAACTCATAACTTCAACTGTCGCGGTCATCACAGACCCTCACTGCCAGACACGCTGGCGATCAGGCCGGATACACCAAATCTGGGACAGTCCCACAACCGCCACGAGGGAAGCGGCGCGGGGCAATCCTCGGGACTGTCAGCTAGTGCAGGTCTCGGGCGTGTGCCCAGCGGGCGAGTTCGCGGCGGTTGGATAGTTGGAGTTTGCGTAGGACGGCGCTGACGTGGGTTTCGATGGTGCGGGTGGAGACGTAGAGCTCGGTGGCGGCTTCGCGGTAGGTGTAGCCGCGGGCGATGAGGGTGAGGACTTCGACTTCCCGGGTGGTCAGGATGTCGAGGTCCGGGTCGCCTCCTGGCCCGGGGCGGGGGGTGGTCGTGTCTGCCCGGAAGGAGTCGAGCACGAAGCCGGCCAGGCGCGGGGAGAACACGGCGTCTCCGTCGGCGACCCGGTGCACGGCGTCGATGAGGTCAGTGGCGCCCACGGACTTGGTAAGGTAGCCGTGCGCTCCGGCGCGGATGACGGTGACCACGTCTTCGGGTGCGTCGGAGATGGACAACGCGAGCCACCTGGTGTGCGGCGCCTGGGCGCCGACTCCGGCCAGGACGTCGGCGCCGGTGCCTGAGGGCAGGTGGACGTCGAGCAGGACGACGTCGGGCTGTTGCGCCAGGACCGCCGCGATCGCCGGGATGACGTCAGCCGCTTCGCCGATGACCTGCACGTGGCCGGTGAGTTGGGCGCGCACGCCGGCGCGGACCAGGGCGTGGTCATCGACGATCAGCACACGGATATCGGCCAGTTCGGTCATAGGGGCATCCGGATCTGGATCTCGGTGCCAGCACCGGGGGCGGATCGGATGGAGGTGGCACCGCCGGAGCGGGCGATCCGCCCGATGATGGAGTCGCGCACCCCACCGCGGTCCAACGGGAGGGTGTCGGGGTCGAACCCGCGCCCCCGGTCGCGGACGAACACGCTGACCTCATCGGCGGTGATCCGGGCGAACACCTGGATCGGTTGCTGGTCACCGGAGTGCCGGGTGGCGTTGAGCATGGCCTCCCGGGCGGCGGCGACGACGGCTTCGGTGGCCGGGGTCAGGGTGCTGAGGTCCCCGACGGTGATGACCTCGACGAGGGTGGCCTCGGATTGCTCCACGCCGGCGGCGGCGTCCTGCAGCCGACCGGCCAGTCCCAGGGGCTGCCCGGTCCTGCTGGGATCGCCGTACAGCCAGGTACGAAGGCCGCGTTCCTCGGCGCGGGCCAGGCGCAGCACGGCGTCGGCATCGGTGTGCTCGCGCTGGATCAGGGACAGGGTCTGGAGCACGGAGTCGTGCAGGTGCGCGGCGATCTCGGCGCGTTGGCGGACCGCGATCCGCTCGGCGCGTTCTTTGTCCCGGTCACGGGCCAGGCGCAGGATGAACGGGCTGGCCACCAGGGCCGCACCGCCGAGGATGACCGCTACCGCCCCGACCGCGGCGGCCAGGGACCCCAACCCGACCTGCCCGGCGATGAACACCAGGGCGGCGAACGCCAGCAGTGCGATCCCGGCGCTGCGCCGCAGCAGGCCCCGGTCGGGCTGGTCGGTGGACTGTTGAGGGGTCCACCAGAGCAGGCCCGCCCCGGCGGCCGCGGCCACCAGGAGCAGGGCGGTACTGGGGCCCAGGGCCAGAGCGGCCGCCCCGGCGGCGAGCAACGCGGCAGCAAGCATCGGCCACGGGGGGCGAGGTGCCGCACCGGGATCCGGCTCTGCTGCCGGGGCCAGCAGCCACAGCAGCAGGTAGGCAACGATCCCGATCCCGCCGGCCAGTGCGGCGACGGTGAACGCGGCACGCACAGCCACGACTGGGACTTGAAGGTCGTGGGCTACCCCGGCGCACACGCCCGCGAGCAGCCCTCGGTCCGGTCGTCGCTGAAACCTCACCCGCTCATTGTGAGCGCAGACGGGGGCCTCCCGGAATCCTGGTGCCCGGATCTCCGGGTTTTCTCCGGGTTCGTCCCGGATACCAGTGCCCCGCCAGGGGGATGGGATGGGGCCATGGACACGATGCACCTGGCCACCCAGCCCCGCCCTCGCTGGTTCGCCGGCCTTCGCCGCACCCGGCCCCGGATACTGGGAGGGGTCGCCGCCGGGTTCGCCGAGTTCTGGGCCGTGGATCCCCTGCTGATCCGGGTCCTGGTCGCCTCCCCACTGCTCGCGGCCATCTTCGTCCTCATGGCCCAGACTGTCCTGGGTTTGTACGGTCTGGGCCCGGTGGCTGGGTTGCTGTGGTTGACCGCCGCGGCGACCATCGCCGGCTACCTGCTGGCCTGGATTCTGATCCCCACCTTCGACGCGGACAGTGTGGTCCGCCGGTTCCTCAACCTGAGCGGGCCCGTCGGTGCCCTGGCGAAGCTGATGGTCGGTGCCGTGCTGCTCATCGTGCTCGGCTACGTCGGGCTGGTCGCCCTGGCCTTGCTGGCCAACCTGGGGGCCTTCAGCCCGCTGCTGCTCATGTTCGGCATGCTCGTCGCGGTCGTCGGTGTGGCGATGCTCGGAGTATGGCTGGCCCGCGGCGGTGACCCCCGCGACGCACTGCGGCGGGTCGGCTCACCCGGGCTCGGCCGGACCGACGCCACCACCCCTCCTGCCTGGGCCGACCCCGGCTCCCTGGACGGGGAGCCCACCCGAGTCCTGGCGACCGACGACACCGTTGTGGGTGAGGGCCGGGAGGCCACCCTCTCGCTGCCGGTCCCGCCGCACGTCTCCGGTGAGGACACCGTGGAACTGGGCTCGGTGGACCGGGCCCGGGCAGCCGCCACCGTGGCAGCCGACGCTCGTGCCGCGGCCGCAGAGGCAGCCCGCCGCGAGCGCGCCGCGCAGCGCCTTGTGCGTCGAGCCGAACGCCGGGAACGCAACCGGTGGGGGTGGCTGGTCGCTGCCGTCACCCTGGTGACGGCCGGGGTGCTGGTGCTCACCGACCGCTCCGGGGTCACGTCCCTGGGTGCGGGCGGGATCGGTGTGGTTGCCCTGGGACTGCTGACCATCGGCGTACTGGTCGGCGCCTGGTTCGGGTCCGCGCGCTGGCTGATCGCCCCCGCCCTCCTGCTAGCCGGCGTGCTGGGCACCGCTGCGGTGGCAGCCGACGCCATGGACCAGGCAGCCACCGCCGCCCCGGTCACCATCGCCCCCACCTCGCTGCCCGCCGACGAACAGTCGTCCGCGAACTGGGACGAAGGGACGGTGACCGTGGACCTGACCGGAACCCGCGCCCTGAACTCCCGGGTTCTGGACCTGAGCGTGGGCCGCGGCTCGCTGACTGTGATCATCCCCGCCGACCAGTGGACCGAGGCCTACGGCGAGGTCGCACTGGGAGTCAACAATCTGAACACCGGGCAGCTGGGCGTCCTCCGCTCCGGGCAGCAGTCTCTCAACAGCCCCGTGGATGCGGTCCTGCCCCGCGGAGCACAACCGCTGAACCTGTACCTGCGCGTCGGGGTCGGCGAGCTCACACTCATCGAACAGGAGTCCTGATGCAAACCCACCACGTCGACCTCACCTCCCTGACCTGGGGCATCATCCTGACCACGCTCACCGGACTGCTCGCCCTTCTGGTCTGGACCGACACCACCCTGGACCTGGGCGTGATCATGCCAGCACTGCTCATCTGCGCCGGCGCCCTCGTCGGCGTGGCCGCACTCCTACGACCCACCCACCCCCGCACCGGGCCGACCGGCGGCCCCTCAGACCAGTAGGTGTTCAGCAGGAGGACCGACATGCGCACCGCGTCCGCCTACCGCCATCGGCACGCTGAACCCCACCCCGCCCTACCTACGCGGCCCAGAACCCTGGTACGTGGCCTTCGAAGGGCCGAAGCTGGCCGAGCATCCGGTCCCAACCTGGTCTCGTGCGTCCTGCCCACCGGATTCTTCGGCGTGTTCCCGCACACCACCTGCGCCGCCCTACGCCTCCCCGAGTCCGACGCCTGAGGGGTGACTCAGCCCTCCCGACCGACCAGCAGGCCAGCCGGCCAGCGGGATCCGGCTTCGCGGCCTGCGCACCTACCCATCCGGGTGGTTTCTTGGTCCGCTCTCAGGGCGTGGCGCCCGGGGCCCAGTCCGCCCAGGGGACGTTCCACTGGGTCAAGCCGTTGCCGGGTTCCAACTTTCGGGGCGAGTTCACGACCGTGACGATGTCACCCACGCGGGACCGCTCGAACAGCCACCTGGCATCCGCCGGGCTCATGCCGACGCAGCCGTGGCTGACGTTGTCCACACCTTGGGACCGCACCGACCAGGGTGCTGCGTGGATGAACTCCCCTGAGTTGGTCATGCGCATCGCGTGGCGCACGTCGAGGTTGTAGTACTCCGGGTCGCCGGGCGTGACCCCGGTGCTTGCCGCATCCATCCGCGTCTGGGGCAGCATCTCCGAGATCACCCGGGTGCCGCCGCGGGTCAGGAAGCCGGGCTTGCCGGTGGTCACTGGGATGGATCGGGCCACCGTGCCGTTGATCGCGACGGTCATCTGGTGGGAGGCGACATCCACGACGGACACCACGGACCTGCCGATCGTGAACTGGACCTCCTTGTCCTGGGCGCCCCACATGTCGCCGCCTGCCTGCACGCCGGCCAGGTCCGCAGACACCGACACGGTGGTGTGCGCCGGCCAGAACTCCTTGGGCCGGTACTCGACCCTCGTGTCGGAGGCCCAGCTCCACGCGCCCTGGACAGCGGGGGTCGAGGTGACCGTCAGGGCGCGCTGCACGCTCGCGCGGTACTCCTGGGCGACCGGGGCGCTGAACCTGACCAGGACCGGCATGCCGACGCCGACCCTGGCCCCGTCCCGCGGCGATATCCGGGCCTCGAACGACGGGGCGGAGTCCATGGTGCGGATCTTGACCGACTTCGTCGCCGACTGCTCAGGGGTCGAACCGGTCATCACCGCCGTGACCCGGTACGTGGTCCCGGGCACCAGGCCCACGTTGCTCTGCCAGTGCTGACGGTCACCGCTGAGAGTCCCGGGAACCTTCCTACCGCCCTTGACCTTGACTGTGACCTCGCTCAGGGACCCCGCCACCGCGTTGACCACGATCGGCTGGTCGGGGCGCCACGCCCGCTGCGCGGCAGCGGTGTCGACGGCCAGGGTAGGGCTGTCGACCCCCGCCGACTCGATCGTGGCCGCCTGCGACGTGCCGACCACGACGACCGGGATCACAGCTCGCCCGAACGGCCCCACGCAACCCGCCAGCCCCACAAGCAGGCACACCACCACGGCAACCAGCACAGGAACACCGGGCTTGGGCACAACTCCCCCTCGTCAGACTGCCCCTAGGATCCCCCACCAGCGGCACCCGGCCCAGCAACCCCTCGGAGTGTCGCCGTCTCCCGCCCCAGATCTGCAGTGACACCCACCGGCGGCGGCCAGTGGCCGCACGGACCGCGGTTCACGGGTAGGTGACGGGCTTGCCCCCCGCCGGGCACTGGGAGGAGGACCCATCCCCATCGCCGAAGGCAAGACCGGCAGACCACTGGAAGGTGCTACCAATCTTGGGCATGGCCGACAACGCGTAGGTCGCTGTGAAGACCTTGCTCGGCTCAGCCCACACGACGTTGCCCCCGGTGGTCCCAGCGGACGGCGTCGTGCCATCGACGAACTCCACCCACACCGAGGTCTCCTCCCCGTCGCTGAAGATGCTGGCGGAGTAGCTCCCCGGCGCCGCAGGGACGCCGTTTGCCGTCCACATCACCCTCAGCTCGTTGCCGATCCGCTGCAAGGTGACCGACTCCAGTTCGACCAGCGGTTCACCCATGGGCGCGCACTCGAGAGTCATCGGCGGGTCCTCCGCGGTTGGCTCGGCAACGTCACCGGTGCACCCTGCCAAGGCCAAGGCCAAGGCCAAGGCCAACGGTGCCAGCGTGCGATGGTTCACAGCAGAGCCCCCTCACTGGAGACCCAAGCATCGCAGGGAACAACGTCAGAGGCACCACAGCGAGGCGCCCGCGCACGATGACGGAAGTGAAGCTCCCCAAGTTTGATGCCGCGTCATTCTGGGCGGCGGCCATGCCCACCCGAAGGCGCCCAGCTCGCGGCAGAGTGCAGCACTGACGGGTCCGCGCGCACGGGGTATGGCGCTGGATGAGGGCCGTACCTGGCGTCCTGCGTCGGCGGGAGTCTGAGCGCCGCGCTGCCCGCTCGCGACGCTGTCGGCATGCGAGGCGCTAGCGTCGACTCGACACAGCCGAGCTGTTCTCCACTGTGAAGAAGGTCCAATGAGGTTGCGCGAGTTCCCCCGTTACCCGCTGACGTTCGGGCCGAGCCCGGTGCATCGCCTGGCGCGCCTGAGCGCACATCTGGGAGGCGCGGAGATTTGGGCCAAACGTGAGGACGTCAGCAGTGGTCTGGCCTATGGCGGGAACAAGGTCCGCAAGTTGGAGTACATCGTCCCCGAGGTGCTTGCCAGCGGTGCTGACACTCTGGTGTCCATTGGTGGCGTGCAGTCCAACCACACCCGACAGGTGGCCGCCGTGGCAGCCCATCTGGGACTCAAGGCTCGTCTGGTCCAAGAGAAGTGGGTTCCGTGGGACGACCCGGTGAACGACAAGGTGGGCAACATCCTGCTCTCGCGAATGATGGGCGCCGATATCCGGCTGGACCCGTCCGGGTTCGACATCGGCATCCGCAAGTCGTGGGAGGACGCGCTGCGCGAGGTCGAGGAGGCCGGCGGCAAGCCCTACCCGATCCCGGCCGGCGCGAGCGAGCACCGACTCGGGGGCCTGGGCTTCGCGAACTGGGCCTTCGAGGTCGCCGAGCAGGAGAAGACGCTCGGGGTCCACTTCGACACCATCATCGTGTGCACCGTCACCGGGTCGACACACGCCGGGATGATCGCCGGGTTCGCGGCCCTCGAGGAACTGACCGGCGTGCGACGCCGCGTGATCGGCATCGATGCCTCCGCCACCCTGGCCCGCACCACAGAGCAGGTTGCCCGGATCGCCCGGCATACAGCCGAGCTGATCGAGGTGGGCCGCGAACTGGCCGACGAGGAGATCCAGGTGCTGAAGGGTTGGGCCGGCGAGGTCTACGGCATCCCCGTCGAATCCACAATGGAAGCGATGCGGCTCGGCGCCGAGTTGGAGGCCATGATCACCGACCCGGTCTACGAGGGGAAGTCGCTCGCCGGTCTGATCGACCTCGTGCGCACCCGGGAGATCCCGCCGGACTCCACCGTGCTCTACGCACACCTGGGTGGCCAGCCAGCCCTGAACGCCTACCACACGCTCTGGCCCTGACCCCGCCCCGCGAGCATCTCCGGAAGCGTCCACCAAGCTCGCCTCGTCGCCGCCCGGATCGCGGCGGTAAGCAGCGCCGCTGACCGGGACGGTACGCGGCAAAGTGAGGCAGTTCAGCAGGTGTGCCAGAGCCCGTCAGGAGGGTGTCCTCCGGGTCCGGTGCTGGCCTCGGGTCTGCGTCACCCTGGCGTGGTAGAACTGGGTCGTCGCCGGTGTCTGCCACAACCAATGACCGGGCCGACCACAAGAGTCCATTTCGGAGGGGAGCCGTGGATCCGAACCCGCTTGTGCCCAGTGCCTACGACGTGGTGTGGGGTGCGGTCATGCTCGTGCCGCTTGTCCTGGCGATCATCGCCCTGGTCTCCTTGGCCCGGGCCCGCGCCAGCCTCACCGCCACCCAGACGTTGATATGGGTCCTGCTGATCCTGCTCATCCCCCTGCTCGGGGCGATCGCTTGGCTGGTCGCAGGCCGGCCCCGCACTCCGGTGCCCACCGCGCCGTAGCAGGCTGGGAACCCGGGTTGACGCCCGGTCACAGAGCCTGTCAGCGAACGGCGGACACTCCCCTGCTGTGCCGGGAACAACGCCGGTGCAGCCACGCCCGTTCAAGCCTCGTCGCGGTGCGTCCACAGGCGGCTGTTAGACAGTTCGGTTAGGACCGGTGTCCGGCCAGGCTCGGTCCAGGCGTTCGGCGGGATGCTCTCTTTGCGGCTGCCCACCTGCTTGATCGGTGTGGCTCTATTGCGGTCTGCGTTCCCGTCGGACGCCGCGCCGAGGCGTGGCTCCAGAGGGGACTGCCCAGCTCGTAACAGCAATGCCCGCCCGGCAATTCCCAACCGCTTCACGAGACAGGTGGGGTGGCATGGGCGAAGGTGTTCATCGGGGTTGATCCCCACAAGTTGTCGGCGACGATTGAGGTGGTCGACGACCGGGAGACGGTGTTGGCGACCGGCCGGTTCGCCACGGACAAGGCCGGGTACGCCGCGATGCGAAAGCACGTCGCAGCCTTCCCGGATCGGGTTTGGGCGGTCGAGGGCAGCAACGGGGCCGGGCGCCCGCTGGCCCAGCGGCTGCTCGCTGACGGGGAACACGTGGTGGATGTGCCGGCGAAGCTGTCGGCCCGGGCCCGGTTGTTCGACACCGGGCACAACCGCAAGACTGATGCCCACGACGCGCACGCGGTCGCGGTCGTCGCGGTGCGCACCCGTGGCCTGCGGGTGTTGTCCTACGACGCTGAGCTTGAGGCGTTGCGGATGCTGGTCGACCGCCGCGAGGAGCTGACCCGGACCCGGATCCAGACCGTCAACCGGCTGCACCGGCTGCTGTCCGAACTGACCCCGGGGAAGTCCAAGAAGAACATCACCGCAGGTCAGGCCAAGACGATCCTCGCCAGCGTTCGCCCCAGGGACGTGGCCGGCAAGACCCGGCGCCGGCTGGCAGCCGAGCAACTCACCGAACTGGTGATGGTGGACAAGAAGACCACGGACCTGACCAAGGAACTGAAGGCGATGGTCCTGGCCCGCGACTCGACACTGATGGACCTGACCGGTGTCGGGCCCGTGGTGGCCGCCCGGATCGTGGCTGACGTCGGCGACGTGGCCCGGTTCGCTGACCGCAACCGGTTCGCGTCCTGGACCGGCACCGCACCCCTGGACGCCTCCTCCGGGGAACAGATCCGCCACCGGCTGTCCCGGGCCGGGAACCGGCGAATGAACCACATGATCCACATCGCCGTAGCCACCCAGATCCGCCTGGACACCCCCGGCCGGGCCTACTACCAGCGCAAACTCGCCGCCGGCAAGACCCGCAAGGAAGCCATCCGCTGCCTCAAGCGCCGGATCTCCGATGCCATCTACCGCCAGCTGGTCCGCGACGCTCGAGCCGAGCACACCCACCCCGTTGGGGCGGGTCCGGGAGGGCACCGCGGGGCGTCACTTCAATCCAGCGCGGTCGACCTGCCCCCGCATATCGACACTTCGGATCAGCCACAACCCGGACCCGCACAACCGACGCTACAACCCCCGCCGGCCCCCAGGAAACCCACAACCCGAAAGAAGCTCCAGACCACCTCTTGACAACAGAGGGGAGCCGCAATGACGCACCGCCGCTGACCGGGACGGTCCGCGGCAAAAAGGGTCACGCCCGGCAGGGTCACGTCTCTCCGGACTGGGATCCTCACTCGGGTTGTGCAGTTGGCCTTCGCCCTCGGTTCTTGAAGGCACTCGATCGTTAGCGGATGACCTGGTAGACCAGCTTCTGGATTCCGTTGGCATAGGACTCGCTCTCGATCAGCTTGAGGTTCTGTGTGGCCTTGTCGGTGTCGCTGAACAGGCGCTTGCCGGCGCCGAGCAGGACGGGGAAGACCAGCAGGTGGTAGCGGTCGATGAGTTGGGCATCAGCCAGGCTGCGGTTCAGTGTGGCGCTGCCGTGGATGATGATCGGCCCACCGGGCGTCTCCTTCAGAGCAGCGACGTCGTCCAGCGACGGGAGGATGGTGGTTTCTCCCCAGTTGGAAACGAGATCCTCGTCCTGCAAGGTGGTCGACACAACGTACTTCGGCATGGCGTTGTAGCCGGGGAACTCTGCCGTCATGTCCGGCCACACCTGCGAGAAGGCCTGGTAGCTGACGCGACCCAGAAGCATGGCGGTGGCCTCGTCCTGCTCGCGGCCCTTGAGCTCGTAGGCGGCCTCGTCGAACTCGATGTCGTTGAAGGTCCAGCCCGCGTTTCGGTACCCGGGTTCACCTCCGGGGGCCTCCATGACTCCGTCGAGGGAGACGAATGCGGTGGTGACAAGGGTGCGCATAGGGCTGCTCCTGGATGCTCGTGAGTGGTCCGACGACGTTCGGCGTCTGAACAGAGCGGCCAGCCTAGTTGGCAGACTCGTCGCAGATGTGTGACCTTCGCACCAGATCCCCTCTGTGTGCGGGTGCTCCGTGGCCGATCGGCTTGCGGGATCGGGGACGCAACTCACCGGCCCGGGAACGGCGGTCTCGAACCTGGCAACCTCGCGATAAATACACGCAGTGGGCCGCGTCCGCAGGCGGCGAAGTGACGCGCCTTGCCGGTCCCGCCAGGCGAGGTTCATGGACGCCCACTCGTGAGGATTCGCCGGTTTCGGCTGCGAACAGAACGCAGCGAGGCCTGCCGGTAGGTCCCGTACACATCGGCGGTCTGCGGATGCGGTGACCTGTTGAAGGCATCGAAAGGCAGATACCAACGGATCTCGAGGCAATGCGGATCCACGAGGTCCTCCAGCAGGAAGACCTCGAGGTAGTGGCGGAAGTCGCCGAACAGCGAGAAGAAGCACGACGCAGCCGCCGGACTCGTCCGCCGCTCCCAGCGCTCCGCCACCGTGGGGTCAGTGCCCGCAGCCTGAGAGCGGTACAGTCCCCACGCCCGGGACGGAAGTCCGGGCAACGACAAAAGGGGATGACACAGTTGTCAGGCCAACCCGTGACCGCCGCCAGCGCGGCAGCAACCGCCACGCCCGCTCCGCTTTGGCGCACCGCGGCCTATTGCCTGGTTCCCTTCGTCTTGCTCATGGCTCTGGGGGTCCTGTCGCCGATCGTTCTCGTGCCGCTGTTCGTCCTGTCGATCTTCATGGCCAGGCAGGGACGAGTCGCCCACGCTGTCGCGTGGTCCGTCGGGATCGCGTCGGTCATGGCGGTTGCCTTGCTTGTGGTGCTGTCGCTGCCACAGGATCAAGCCACAATCACCGACTCAGACGGCGCCCAGATCGTCAACCAGTAGGACGGTTCGCCTCATCGGGCCGGCTCCGCCAGCCGGCGGGCCTCGTGGAGCCGCAGAGGTCCTCACATGGGTTGCCCATACGAGGTTCGTCAATGTGGGCCGGAGCCGACGCGGGTTGGTCCTACTCGCCCTGGCTGCGTCCACAGGCGGCAGTGTGACTCACCTTGCCGGTCGCCTCAGGTGAGGTTCGTGGACGCCCACTCTTGGATTCGCAGGTTTCGGTCGCGGACGAAACGCAGCGAGGCCTGCCGGTAGGTCTCGTACTCGTCGGGGGTCTGGGGCAGCGGTGACCTAGTGAAGTCATCGAAGGGCAGATACCAGCGGATCTCGACGCCATGTGGATCCACGAGGTCGTCGAGCAGGAAGAACTTGACGTAGTGGCGGAAGTCGCCGAACAGCGAGAAGAAGTCTCGGTATCTGTTCAGAGTCCCAGCAAGCGGGCTGTCCTGTCGCGTGTAGTGACGTCGGATGCACTCCAAGGTGAGGTCGATGCGGTCGCAGATCCTGGGGTGCATCCCACGGGCGCCATTGATCGTTGGCTTGCGATCACGCACGTCACCGGGGAATAGAAGGTAGCCGCCAATGGTCGAGCCCTCGTCATGGACTTGGGCAACGTGCTCTGGGGGAACCTGATCCAGCACTGCTCCTATGCGGTTGGCGTAGGCGCCCCGGTAGGAGTGCACGATCGAGTCGCTGGACAGGAAGAACTCCCCGACAGCTGACGCGTGGTGAAGGTAGGAGTCCGGTGTCGTGGCGTCGATGGTGAACTCGGTGCCCTCCGGAAGTGGCCTACTCCACAGCAACTGGTGGTAGCGGCGCAGTGTCGGGCTGGTTCGATCCGGGTCCCCACCGCCCGCATCAAGCTCGACGTTGAACGTGACGTCGATCAGGTGCTCGGCGCCGGGCGTCATGCAACACAGGGTAGCGACCCTGCAGTTGAGCTCTCCTTCGTCAACTCCCTCCACGAGGGTGATGAGGCCCGGGGGCGCGCCTTGGCTGTGGGTGACCAATGAGAATGGTGGGCCGTGCTCGACGGAGGTGCCACGTGCTGACTTTCAATGATCTGCTGAGGCTCGAGGGGGTTGACAAGGCGCAGGTCCGCTTCGTCCGACACCAGGACGGTCGGCTCGGACCGGGGCGCCTCTACGAGGCGTGGCGCAACCATCGTGAGGCCTTCGAGGCCCACCAGAGCGCGCAGCACAGGGATGTCTTCCCGGTGGGTGCCCTCTTGGCCAGTTTCGTGGTGACCGAAGCCCGCAAGACGGTGTTCGTCGGGATGTACCGAGTCGACGACGTGGGAACCTGCCCGCCCGGAAGTGTGGACCCGCTGCTCAAGAAGGACGTCGCAGGTCAATTCAAGGTACGACCTGGCGCTGCTAGAGGACCTAGCCGACTGTCGAGACAAGGTCGTTGTCGACTGGGGTGCGGGAGCACGGAACTGGGTTCAGCGAGCAGCCAACCAGGCCAAGCCGGTGCTTGAGATCGCCGAGCAGTACGAGCCACGCTTCCCCGTTTCCGCGAGTTCGTTCGCCCAGTCGACGATGTGCCCAACCTCCCGATCGGCTGGCAACAGGTGCTCCGCAGCGTCAAGGGGGTGTACCTACCGGTCGACGTCGACTCCGGCCAGCAGTATGTGGGCTCAGCCAAGGGTGCTGACAGCCCCTTCGGTCGCTGGGCGCAGTACGCAGCTGGCGGTGATGGCGGGCACAAGGGGCTCAAGGCGGCAGCCAAGGGCGGACGCAGGAACTACCAGGTATCAGTCCTCGAGGTGACGTGATGCTGATGGCGGCGCCGCTACGCCGCCGTGGTCGACGAACTCGCCTCCCGGAGGCAGGATCCGCACCCCGCCCCATCCCGGCAACCCCTGTTCACCCCGGTACCGAGACGGCGGCGTTGGAGACAATGACCCCGGAGCAGTTGTTGGCCAGCTTTCGAGCACCTCACCGTGGAGATGCAGCGCCGAGCGACAGACGCCCGGGCCTGATCCGGGACCCCGTGTTGTGATGGATGCCGGGGCTCCGGGTTTACGACTGGATGGCAGTGAGGAGTTGGCTGACCAGGCCGAATATGATCAGTGCAACCATCACCCATCCAGCAATCCTGCCGCGGGATATCCCAGGGCTTGTCGTGCGGCTCACGTCAGTTACCCGATCCGCTGGACTCGTGTGGTCACGGGTGGCCTGATACCCGCGCGAGGCGGCACTCTTCAGCACGCCGAGGAGTGGTGCGGCACCGGCGATGTAGGCGACGTAGTCCTCGTCCTCGCTGCCGATCAGCCGGATGACCGAGCCCTGCGAATGGTCGTTCAGCTCGGGTGGGGCCATAAGCGCGCTGTAGGCGATCGGTGCGACTCGCCCGTGCAAGTGCCCGGCTCGTGCTCGGGCATCGATGAAGACGGCGTTGTTTGAGCCGACGAAGAGCAGGCCACGTGCTGGCTGGTGTTCCATGATCTCGGTCTCGATCTGCATCTGGACGAGACCCACATCGAGGAGTCCGGAACCGATGAACGGCCTGACCGCGTCGTAGTAGGCGTTCAGGTCATCGACGGACAGCGAATCGTCGTCAGCTGGGGAATCCCCGGCGTCGTAGTGCTTGCGCTTGGTCGGGTCACTGAGGACTTGGTAGGCCCGCGTGGCCTCCCGGAACCGCTCCGCACCGTCGGGGTTCACATCCGGATGGAAGCTCTTTGCCAAGTGCCGGTAGGCGGTGCGCAGCTCTTCTTGGCTGGCATCAATGGCCACCCCAAGTACTGAGTAGTGGTCGTTTGTCGACATGCTCATGCATCCTCCCCCGCTCAGATGGGCTGCACGTTCGCGACCGGATAGGCTTCAGCAACGCCCTCGGCGTCGACTGAAGGTGGGCGTTCCATCGGCACCCTGCCCCATTATCGGTTGTGGGTACCAGGGGCTCACGGGACAAACGTCCCCACATGCTGGCAATCGCACTGGCGGGCAGGCAACACCTCGACATCTCTGCATTTCGGCTGAGCTCGGCAGCCCACGACGGATGCGGACCAGATGTCCACGTTAGTCTGACACGGAACACCTCGGCAGGGGATGCCCGGACGGTCGGCGCGGCATCGCATAGGCGGACCGTGCCGGTGTCAGCCTCGGCTCGCCGGCTGCTGCACACCGGCGGGTCGGTCGCAGCTCACGTGCTCGGCGACCCGGGCTGGGCATGGAACCTGCTGGTGGGATCGGACGCGAACTGCGTGCCGCGGGACTGCCCGGCAGCGCGGACAAGCTCCGCGCCGCCGCAGTCCACGCCTTGACCTCGTCTACAGCCCCAATGGGTCAGCAGCTCGGTGATGGTCCTCGCCGGCATCGGAGCCCCGCGGCAACGGCGAGGGCGCTGGCGCTCGTCGATCTGGCATCAGCGGTCGAGGCGCCCTGACGGGCGAGGCCCCACAGCGGCGGCTGTAGCGGCCGGCATCGGGACGTGAGATCGCACCTCATCCGAGGCCGGAGTCCCCGAGCGGCGGCGCTCGTCGTCGAGCTTCGCTGCGGTTGCCGGGTGTCCCCTCCAAAGAAATCGCCGCCCACGCCCTGACCGCTGCTGGGACGATCGGACTTCTTCAGAGTGCCAAGCCTCCAAGCTGGAAGGGCACCTCGTTGATGGCGCGTCGTTGGGTCCAGCACGGGGACTCCCCGTCGGACACCGTGCCGGTCAGCAGATTGCGCCGAAGAAGTCGTGATACACCTCACGCGTGAGGATGCGGCGTCGCGCTTCACTCGCGGGATCATCTCCCTGCAGATTGGATTGCATCCCGAGCCACATCCCCTCCGGGGATTCCCGGTAGGCAGCGCAGAACTCCTGTTGGTAAGCCTCCGATAGTCCGGCCCACGACTCGCGCAGCGAGACCCCTGCGACGTCGGAGGCCGCCCCGAGGAGCTGCTCCAGCTCACTGGCAAGCTCGGCTCGATCCGACTTGGGCGCTAAGTTGCGGAGCGCCCTGGGCAACTTATCGACCAACGCCAAGGCATCAGTCACCGCCCGACTCAAGTCAGCTTGAGCCGCTTGCTCATCCTCTGCGGCTCCATCCTGAACTGCGTCGACCAGCGCCTGGGAGGCCGCCAGCTTCGCATCGTAGGCCTGCGCAAGTTCGTCCATCCAACGTCCTAGAGCGGGATCTTGGACTCTGGTCGCCAGTGACTCCATGCCACCCTGTGCTGCCCCCATGGCAAAGAGTTGGTCCTCCGCTTCGGACACGAACGTCTCTGCATCGACCGATTCGTTGACGTAGTTCCTCACGAAGTCGGCGGCGGCTTCGTTCCAGTTCTGCGTGTACCCCCTTACTGATCCAAGCAGCAACTCAAGGTCCGCTTCAGCGCTATCCACAGAGTCTGTTGCGACGTCGCCTCCACCAACTTCACCGGGGTCCTCGAGAGTCGCTGTCTGGGTTGGCGCCGTATCCGACCCGGGATCTGCTGTCACACAGCCCGACATGACCAGCACCGAGACAACGATGAGGAAGGCAGCGCGGGCAGCCATCCGACCAGGCACACGAGACACTCTGAAGTCACTCCTTGGGAGTAGCGAAACGAAACGGGCAGGCGGGGTTGCCCTGGGAGTGTCGGCGGACCTCAGCCGCTCCGGGTGGGTTTCAGTCGGCATGTGAAACTGCTTCCGGTTTCGGCTCCAGCGACAAGAGCAGTCCAACGCCCAGAAGAAGCGCGGCGACAACATCGACGATCAGCCAAGTAGAGCGAGCCAAGTACAGAGGCAGGAACGGGTTGAACACGACCGCCAAGGCCGCAAACAACAAGGCCGACTCCACCCGCCCTGTCCGGAATGCGACAAAGCACGTAACGGCCGCTGCCCCAGTCACCGCCCACCGCAACAACTCGAAGTAGCTGTACGGATGCCCCCCGAACGCCCCAATCAGCATCAGCACCGCCAGGACGTTGGGGACCAGGTGCGGGCGCTCCGTCATTGCCGTCTAGTCCCGAACCAGGAGATCCACGACTCCGCCCACGACAATCGCGACGGTAGCCGTCAAAGCGACGCCGACCCAATACACAATCGTGCCGAAAATCGGGACACCGAAAACCAGCACCAACATCCCGCGCGCGAAACTCGGGCCGTCGAATTCGACCAGTGGAGCCGCGCCCCCCATGAACGCGACGACCGTAACCCAGAGACTCCAAACGGTGAAAGCAATCCCGAGTGTGGCCCCAACGAGAACAGCGGCCACTCCCTGTGCTGACTCTGCAGCCACGGACCGTGCCACGACTCCGGCCCCCTCCCCCCAAGTCCTCGTGACGCAGCGCCACCGAAGATGCAATGCACCGTAGCACTGACCAGACGGATGCATATGCGGATCCCCGCGGCTGGCAGTAGTGAGCCAAGCTTGGTTACCTACTGTCCAGAACACACCCAGGATGTCCGGGCCTTCACTGAATCGCAGAGGTGATCTTCACCCAGACTTGGGGCAGCAGCACTCTGGGCGCAAAGGGCGCCCTCCGGGGCTCGGCGCTTCAGTCGGAAATCGTGGGCGGGACGCCCGGTCGCCGGCAGATGGCAGGGCGTGGTTCTGTGAGGGGAGTCTCCCTATTGCTGGGCCCAGCGCGCCTCCGCCGGACCCGGACCTGAGGTACCCAATGTCTACTCTTGGTGCTGGGGCGTTCGGTCACGGATTGACCGCTCACTGGGCGATCCTGCTCGGACGCACCTGCCGGCGGCCTCACGGTGGAGACGGATCAATAGTCGGGAGCGACTGTCGACGCCGCCCGGCTCGGGATGTCGGGTGGGGACGCCCCCTGGGCACCCAACTTTGAGCGATTCCTCCGAGCAGGTAGGGGGATGTCCGCGGGGAACCGTTGGGGCGTGGTTGGTGCTCTTGGTGTGCGACACTGCCGGCAGCCAGGACTGCCCGCCGACAGTGTTCGTCGGAGTCTCCGCTCGGCCGACGGCCGGCATCGCGGGACAGCTTGATGCGCACGTCGGGTCAGACCTGTACCGGGCCGCCCTTCCAGACCAGTTCTCCCCGGCGGTGCCGGTGCCAGGACAGTGCGGTGAGGGCGTCCAGGGCGAGGATCGACAGCGGGTGGGCTCAGGCGTCCGCGGGGCGTCCGCCGGTGCGGTGGGCGGTCAGGACGCGCCCGGTGACCCCGGCCGCTTAGCCCGCCGCCCCGATCGCCCCGGTTGCGGGTCGGGGGGCGAGCAGGGCGGCCAGCGGCGGCAGTACGTAGGCGAACGTGAGCAGGCTCGTGGCCGCGACAGGGGCCTCCCGCGAGGGCGGCGGGCACGTCGACAGCAGTTACCTGACCGGGGTAGACCATCAAACCTGCGTGACCCGGTGTGCCAGCCTCCCGACGCCCCGGCACTTCAACCCGACGCAATGCTGCGCGCCAGGGGGCTGCGCCGACGGCGTCGTGTCCCTGCACTGACCCTCGCCACCGAGACCTCGAACCGCACGTTGACGCTAGTTCGTGCATCCGCGATCGCCCATGCCATGGCCATCGAGGGGCCGGGGGGACCGCCCGACGCCGCAGCAGGGATTCAGCGACAGCCTCCTACGGCCCGCGACAGATCAGTACCTCCGGTGTGCGGTCGCTTTCAGCGCCTGCTGGTCTCGGGGTTCGGCCGACGCCTGCTGACCTATTCGTCTGAGTCAGGCGGTCGCGTCTGGTTCGACGGGTAGGCCGGCGTCGCGCAGTTCCCGCAACACAGCGGCCCGCCACTGGTCCCGCGGTTCGTAGAGCACCCCGGCGAGGTCGCTGGGCAGTTGCACGCCGGGGTCCTTGACGAGCATCCAGCGGACACTGGTCATCGCGGCGGCACCCACCTCGAAGATGACATTCGGACGGGCGGAGAGCGTCGCCTTGGCCCGGGGACGGCTACGTGGGCGGACCAGGTCGTCCCCAGTGGCAAGGGCGATGATGAAGTCAGCCTCAGGCAGGATCTGAACCAGGGCTCCGATCACAGTCCTGGCACGCTTGGGCTCGGACTCGAGGATCTGCACCTCGCAGCCGGGAACCCAGCCCGTCACGGCAGCGGCCACCTCATCACGGAAGGCCAGATCGTGGCCATGGATGATGAAGATCGTCGGCGCCCGATAGGGGGCACCGGTCCGTTCCTGCCGGGGAGAGCTGAGGTAGCCGCGCAACCGGTTCAGCAGGTCAGGGCGATCCCCGTAGTCCTCGCGTGTGCCCATCACCCCTCCAGACCGTGCTCTGCGTCCGTGCCCGCGGCGGACAGTACCCCACGCCAACCCAGCGCATATGTCCCCGACATGTGAGACATACTTGACATACGCGTTGACCGAGGCCTAGCGTTGACTCGAATCGACCAAGGAGGAGACCAGAATGGCATCGACCACCACCCGCACGGGCAAGAAAGTGGGGGAGGAGGCCCTGAAGATGGTTTCCATCCGCTTCACCCCGGCCCAGATCGACGCCCTGAACGCGCTGAGCGAACTCACCGGGGACAGCGTCAACCTCCTCGTGCGCAAATCGGTCGACCTCTACATCCGCAACTTCATGTCCGGCCAGGCAGCCGACGAAGCCATGAGACGTACCGAGCGAGCCCTGGAAGTCCTCAGCGCCGCCGCCGGCGACAAGTAGCTCGGAGCCCGCCTCCGGCACATCGGCTGAACTTGCGCGACATGCGGCAGGTCGTCCTGGACGCCATGTGGCCCGCCCGCGCCGGGAGGGCTGAACCTGCCGCGCCCAGCCGACGACCACGCGCCAAGCGGCCACGCTTACAGGCCACCGGGCCCTCAGGCTCGGACTACGACGGCGGCGTCAGTCCTGGCCGTCGGGGCCGGGCTGCAGGTGATGCCGCAGTTGATGGAGGCCGACGTGGCCGCGGTCTGCGGCCCGCGCGGCAGGCACGATCCCGGACCGGGCCGCGGTGCGACACGGCACCGAGGCGCGGGTCGGTCACCCTGGGTGGGCGCCGGGTCCCGGTCACCCGGCCGCGGGTCCGGGCCGCCGACGGGTCCGGGGAGCTGCCGGTGCCGGCCTATGAGCTGTTCACCGCCACCGAGCTGCTCGGCAGGATGGCGATGGAGCGGATGCTGGCCGGGGTGTCGACCCGCCGCTACCCGGTCGCGTTGGAGCCGGTCGGCCAGCGCATCGAGGAGCGAGGCCAGGTCCACCAGCAAGTCCGCGGTGTCCCGCAAGTTCGTGGCGATGACCGAGACCGCCCTGACCGACCTGCTCGCCGCCGACCTGTCCGAGCTGGACCTGGTGGCGTTGATGATCGACGGCGTGCACTTCGCCGACCACCTGTGCGTGGTCGCGCTCGGTATCGACATCGACGGCACCAAGCACCCGCTGGCCCTCGTCGAGGGGTCGACGGAGAACACCACCCTCGTCCGCGGCCTGCTGGTCGGACTGCGCGACCGGGGCCTGGACATCACCAAGCCCGATCCTGGCCGTCCTGGACGGCGCCAAGGCCCTAGCCGCCGCCGTCCACCGCTACCGAAGTTCCACGATCCAGGGTCAGATCCTTGGCTTGGCACCGGCCGTCGGGATCCCCGACGGCTGAGCCGGGGAGACCCTGCGTGGTAGCGGCGGGCTGCCGCGAGCCGTTCGCCGACCTACTCGGCGGAGGTGGCGGCCGGATCGGGCGCTCGCGGCCCAACCGCTGAGGTTTACGGCGTCCAGGGTTCCCGTAGGCGGCTGTTTCGCGCAGGGTTCGCCGGGTCGGCATGGCCCCCAGGCCCAGGCAGCCCGCAGCCGAGAACGCCCCGCACAGCCCTCCGAGCCTGGGCGAGGCAGTGACGGCTGGCAACTCGGGTTCGACGGTCCGGGTCGCTTGGAGTATCGCCACCCGTGCGAGCGGAGAGGTGAGTGAGGCATGCTGAGCACCCGAGGTCGGTGAGGTTTGTGGGGGGGTTGTATGAAGCGACTGGTTGGTATCAGCGTCGTATTGGCCGCCTCCGCTGCGGTGGTCGCCGCATGCGGAAGGTCTGAGACATGGAGTGACCAGGACCGGGAGTCTCTGGCTGGCGTAGCGAAACAGGTGTCCGCAGGCCTTGGACAAGTTGCCTACGAGGCCGTCGATCAAACCAAGGGAATGTCGTCCGCTGGAGCTTATGCAGTGGTGACGATCGAAGTAGAGCAGCCGGGCGGCCAGTCTGCACCACCGCTGTCTACTTTGGCTTCAAACCTCTCCAGTTTGGGTTACCCGCTCGATCCCGCGACGGATTGCATTGAACCTGAGCCCGGCAGGACGACCTGTAGTGGCTCCTTCGGCGATGTGTCTGTTCAGGGCGGCAAGATCGTCTGGACTCCGTACCTCTCGGTCGTGACGTCAGCAGCTTCTAGGCCGGAGAGTGGATCCGCAGGCGCGCGCTGATTCGGCCACTGCTAGCCTGCGCCTCACTTAGCCGATCTCACGTTTGACGGGGGCACGAATGAAGGTTCGTCAGTCACTCATCTCCGCACTGTCTTCAGTGGCTTTGGTCCTGGTCTCGATCGGAGCGAGTACGCCGCATGCCGCTGCGGCGTCTTCCACACCCGCCTGCACAGATGTCTATGTAGTCGGTGCCCGCGGGACTGACCAGCCCTATAACGACAAGGGCGTCGGCGGGTGGTACGCCGACGTGGTAGGACGAACCGTCGATCAGTTCAAGACGCAGGTCCGGCAGCGCGACGGGTCGATTCAGTTCCACGACATCGCCTTGACGGCAAGCGAGTACCCTGCCGACGGCGGTTGGTACTTCACTGGTGCCATCTTCCACGTGCCTTCGACGTATCACAAGAGCGTCACGAAGGGTAAGGACAGTGGCCGCCAGCACATCAAGGAAGTCATCGGGAAGGCTGGGGCATGCGTGCTTTTCACCGGCTACTCGCAGGGTGCTCAGGTGGCCGCCGATCTCATGGAGGAATTCACGGCTACTTACCCGTCGGCGGTTCTGGGGGGCATATTCTACGGAGATCCCTACTTCCGCGGGGATAGCAAGCACTCCAGCTCTGGGCTGTGGCCGAACTCCTACAACCCGAAGCAGCATGGAGGGCTCGGCCAGCGCCCCGCCTTCGCGGCCTCCCTGAACGACCGAGTCATCTCAACTTGTCACGGTAAGGACCCAGTGTGCCAAGGTGTCTCTTGGTCAGGGGTGAAGCCGGATATCGATCTAGACGCGCACAGTTCCTACACGCGGGACGCCGAGAATCCCGCGAACAGGGGCAATGACATGACCGCTGAGGCGGCCAACTCGGCGCGGGCGATCGTCGCGAGAATGGGGTTCGTTCGGCCTTCTGCCCCGCAGTACAGCGGACCAGTCGACATCGTGTTCGCAGTCGATACGACGGGATCGATGGGCGGCATCATAGAGGACGCCAAGACATACGTTCGGTCGTTCCCTTCAAAGACCGACTCCGCGCTACCGGACGTACACTATGGCCTCGTTGCTTACCGAGATCTGGGCGACGAGTATGTCACCCGGGTCGAGGTCCCTCCCACAGCAGATCGGGCGGCATTTACTAGTGGGGTGGACCGGCTCTCCGCTGACGGAGGTGGCGACACCCCCGAGGCCGTGTTGGCCGCAGCCTCCGCAGCCATGGACACTCCGATGCGCGCCACCGCACGAAAGGTAGTGATCTTCGTCGGAGACGCACCAGCGCACGATCCAGACATGGTGACTGGTGACACTGTGTCCGGCGTTACCACCACGGCGGTCAAGAAGTCGATCATCCTGTCCGCTGTGGACTATTCAGGTGGTACCTCTACCTTCCCCGAGTTAGCGGCAGCCACAGGGGGAGCGGTCATCAATCCGTATGCGATTGCATCGATGGGAATGAGCCTGCCAAGCGGCGAGTCGACTTCGGGCGGGGCAAACGCGAATCCGAAGCCTCGTCAACTAAGCGGGGGGATGACCTCAATGGGCGCGACGGATGAGACCGATAGGAACCCCCTCCTGGACGCAGTCGTCCAGTCCGTGGCGAAGCCAGAAGCCCGGCTTTCCGCACTACTCCCGTCCTACGTTGGAAGACCCACCACCTTCAATGCATCCGCGTCCTCCGATCCCATCGGGTATATCGCCAAGTACGAATGGGACTACGACAACGACGGAACCTACGACCAGTCCACCAACCAGCCGACTGTTGAGCGCACCTTCGGTACCGCCGGGATGCAAACTGTGGGGTTGCGCGTTACCAACGACGTCGGAGATACTGGGCTAGCGACGGTAAACGTCAACGTGGAAAACGTGCCTGCTGGATATCCAAACTCCGCGCCAGCTAAGCCCGACGCGCCCAAGGCCGTCGCGAAGGATGCGTCAGCAGTCGTCACGATCGTCCCCAATAGGACTGGCCCGACGCCGCGGTCCTACACCGTATCGGATGGGGCGACTGGTCAGGTCGTTGCCATCGTCCCCGCAGACACGTCCGGCAAGCCCTCGGGAGCAGTGACCGTGGGTGCCCTGGCGAACGGGAAGAAGTACTCCTTCAGGGTCTTGGCAACGAACGCGATCGGCGACGGCGCAATCAGCGTGGCATCCACGTCGGTGACGCCCACCAAAGCGAAGCCCGCTGATGGGCGCGCCAAGACGAGTACGACGGTCTCGGCATCGCGCACGACTGTGAAAGTGGGCAAGAAGGTGACGCTGACGGCAGTGGTGACGGGCTCTGCTGGGGGAAGAGTTCAGTTCCGCGACAGTGGCCACAACCTCGGCTCTGCCCCAGTCCTGAGAGGTAAAGCAGTGCTAAAGACCAAGTCGTTGTACGGTGGCCGTCAAGAGATCACGGCCGCGTTCGTTGGGACATCTACCCGTCAGCCTTCGTCTGGAAAAACATCCTTGAAGGTGAAGGATGGGAAGCGTCCCACGCTAACGCTGAAGGCTCCCAAGAAGCGGGTGGCTGCTACCGGGCCGGTGGCCAAGTGGAGTTCCAAGGACAAGGGCGGCGTCAAGTTCATCCGGCTGTCTAGCAAGGTCGGCAAGGGGCCATGGAAGGCGGCTGTCACAGTCGCGCCAAGCGCCAGTCCCTACAAGTTCGATGCCGTACGCAAGGGGACGAGAGTGTGCGTTAGGGCACGTGCCTACGATTGGGCTGGCAACAAGTCGCAGACAAAGACGCGCTGCGGGGTCGCAAAGTAGTCGGCGCCACTTCGGCGGGATCTCTGCGTTGCGCTGGCCGGCGGTTTGATGGCTCTCTTCACAGCCGCCGGAGAGGTTGTCCCGGGTCTCGTGGAAGTTGAGGTGGCGGTCCCCCGCCTGACGCCTGCCGTGGGGTAGGTGTTGGGCGTCCGCCAAGACGAACCCGAAGAAGCAGGGGACCACCGTGACCAAGAAGTATCAGAACACGACGATTGACACGAACTCGTTGGCCGTGCCCGAGCAGAGGATGTCCCGAGTCTCGTGGAACTTGGGTGGCGATCCCGGGGTGAACACTACGCGGCGGATCCGACGGAGTCGGTGGCAGCGGCTGTTTTGGGGTGGGCGTGGCGGTGCAGCGCGGCGACGAGTTGGGGCATCTGCTTGTAGCCCTTGACTCGTCGGAAGGATCGTTCGGCGTTGAGCATCCCGGCTGCGGTCCAGCGCAGCACCATGTGCCCGTCGCGCCGGCGGGTCACGTTGCGGTTGGTGGTGCGCGCGATCGAGATCATCGACTCCACGGGGTTGGAGGTGACCAGGGTCTTCGCGAGCCGCCCATCGATACCCAGCCGGGACACGGTGAACGTCTCATTCAGGCCCTCCCGCAGCGAGTTCGCGGCGCCGGGGTGGGCCGCCTCGAGCTCGGGCAGCCGGGGGAGTCGCTGGGCGCCGGGGTCGTGGTCATGTCAGGCCCGCTTGCTGGTGGCGAGGGTGGCCGTCGCAAGCTGGAGTTCCGGTCCGGGTGCGGCTGCCGGTGTGGGTGGGGTGAAGCCCTTGGCGATCAGCCATCCGGCCAGGACCATCTCCTGGAGCAGGATGGGGATGTTCAGGGCGGTCTCCAGGCCGGCCAAGCCGAAGTCCTGGGTGGTCAGTGCCGTGGACAGGGTCGCCACCAAGGACAGCGCGATCGCGGCCAGGCCCCACCCGGACAGCCAGCGGGGCACCAGGCGCCCCTGGTACATCAGCCAGTAGTACATGCTCGCGCCGAGCTGGAAGGCCAGGGCGGCCAGGAACAGCGCCGCCCAGGTGCGCACCGCCAGCAGCACGCCGGTGAGTGCCGGCGCGGTGCTGGACCCGTCCGGGCCCGTCACGAGGGCGTCCTGGCCCAGGGACAGCAGGCCCAGCAGGGCCAGGGTTCCGACCAGGACGAGCATCCCGCCGGCCAACCGGGCGGCCACTGATCCCAGGGCCAACGCGGGGTTGTGGGGTCGTACGACCGGGTAGAGGGCGACGGCGATGCCGACGCCGGCGGCGGCGGCGGCGAACTCGATCAGGGCGGCCACGACCACGCGGTTGTCGTGGCCGGCCAGTCCGGCGAGGTCGACGGGGGTGTCCAGCAGGTTTCCCAGCGGTGCCACGCTCAGGATGCTCAAGACGGTGCAGGCGATCAGCAGTACGCCCGCGGTGATGGCATTTCCTCTGTGGGGACTCATCGTGATCCCCTCCTATCTGTTCGTTGCGTTGGTGTGTTCGACCCGGTGGTCGGGCTCGGTGCCGCCCGGACGCGGTTGATCGACACCAGCGGCAGGCCCAGGTCGCGGATCCGCCGGATCAGCAGCCTGTCCCCGTGGTGCCAGGTGATCGCCAGCCGGTCGAACCAGTCCGACCACAACGGGTCCAGGAGCCCGTGCAGCCTGAACTGGTACACCGTGGGCAGGTCCTGGTCCGCATCCGGGTTTTGCTGCTGTGTCACGTCGCCACCACTTCCGCTGTGCCCGCCCCCTCGTCGGGGGGCTCCATGACCAGCGTCGCAGCGGGCCCGGGGGCCGCGCCGGGGATGTGCCCGCGGCGGCCGTACTCGTTGACCTCGCCACGATGCACCCGCCGGCCCAAGGCGTCGACCAACTGCACGTGCGGGTCATCGATCGCCGCCAGCACCTCGTCCCTGTCGACCACCAGGCCCGGCCGAGGGCGGACCTTGAACCGTGCCGGCGGGTAGGCGCAGGTCTGGTCGCAGGTCGGCCGCCCGGCGGCCTGCCACGCGGCCCAGCCGCCGTCGAGGATGGCCGCCTGATCGTGGCCGAACGCGCGCAGCAGCCACCACATCCGAGCCGCCCACATGCTCTCCCGACGATCGTAGAGCACGACCCGGTGCTGGTTGCCGATCCCCAGCCCGCCGACCACCTCTTCGAAGTGCCCTGCGGCGGGCGCGGTCATCGACAGGCGGGACCGGTCCGGGTCGTGCACGCTGAACAGGTCGAGGAACGCGCTGCCGGGATGTGGCCCCGGCGGTACTCCCGCTCCCCGGTGCGGGTGATGGGCAGCAACAGCAGCCGTCTGATCTCCACCGTCGCGTCGAACACCCGCATGTCGGGATCATCCAGATGCTCGGCCAACCACTCGACTGACACC
This sequence comes from uncultured Actinomycetes bacterium, assembly GCA_963781015.1. GTDB lineage: Bacteria > Actinomycetota > Actinomycetes > S36-B12 > CAIYMF01 > Prado023. The sequence continues at coordinate 51,043 of CAWAEB010000016.1, forward strand.
AGAGGTTCCATGACGGGCACCCCCAATCGGGTCGTGCGCACCCACGTCTGCTACGACTCACGCTACGGATCACCACCGCCGCGGAGAAGTGCCGTTCGGCCCCGTGCCAACGCCGCTGACGTAGCCCCTTCTGGGCGCTGTGCAGCACCTTCTGGACACGCCCATAGTGGGCGCTGTGCAGCACCTTCTGGACACGCCCATCGGTGGGCGGAGTGACACTCATCGGCTTCGTTGAGGTTCGACGTGCGTGTGACTTCGAGCCATTGGATGCCCCGCATCAGGAGGAGTCCCGACCCGCTGGCAAGACTTCGCCCCCGGGTTCGTCACGCCCCTCGATAGAGGAAGAGCCGTATCGCCGCCCTGCGCCTGCATCATGACCAGCTTGGCTGCAGTTAGGCTGCAGATGCCGCACGGGGTTGCCCCCAGAGAGGGAGCCCAGCCCGGAAATACATCCTCTGACCTGCGACGATACCTGTGGGCCCCGCGGGGCTCGAACCCGCAACCTACGGATTAAAAGTCCGCAGCTCTACCATTGAGCTAGAGGCCCCAGGGCGCGGCAGATGGCTGAGAAGAATCCCCCCAGCCGCGCTCCGGAACGAACTCTACGCGAGCGTCAGGCCCTCCGACATCGGCGATCCCCACCGCTGCCGCCCTCAGGCCAACTCGAGACAGCCTTGCCGACGCCACCCGTCGCGACATCGTGGGCCGGGCCCTGGTGGAGGAGCACTCGGTCTCAGCCATCGCCCGGCGGCACCCGATGACGGTGACAGCGATCCAGAAGCACGGGGCCGTTCTCGAACGCGCCGGTCTGGTGACCCGTCACCGACACGGTCGCAAACAATTCGTGAGCGCCCGCATCGAGGGCATCGAAGCCGCCCAGGCCTTCCTCGACCCGTACGAACGGGTGCGGCGCGGCCGCATCGAGCGATTCGGTCAGCTACTGGCTGACCCTGACCCGACCCAGGAGAGACCCCATGACCGTCACCCGCGTCCACAAGGACCCTGCCGCCCTGACCATGACGTTCACCGCAGAGTTCGACCACCCGCTCGAGGCGGCCTGGGCGCTCTGTGCCGATCCCCACAAGCTCGAGCACTGGTGGGGGCCGCCCACGCATCCGGCCACCGTCACCGACCACGACCTCAAATCGGGCGGATCCGCCCACCGAGCAACCCAGGCGAGCCGAGCAACCCGGGCGAGCCGACCCGACCGCGCCGCAGATCAGGCGACGGCTGCGGTGCGCTTCGGGTCCGACCCAGCCGCGGGGCGCACGACATCGGCAGGACGAGCGACCTTCCTCGTGGCAACAGGATGCTCGACGGCATCGCGGACTGCCTCGCGCCAGAACGCCATGCGCTGCGCGGGCGACAGATCCCCGTAGTCCTTCGGCGGCCGAACGTGTACGTAACCCATCTGGATAACCCCGTTCCACGACTTCTTCATGGTTGCTCACCAAGCTGGTGCGCCCGATTCACCTAGTCATTGGACGACTCGCAACCCCCGCTTGTCAACGGCCAATCAGGTAGAAATTTGTCCGCTTTGTAGTGCTCCGTACCTCGCAAATCACACCGTGTCGTCGAGCAGATACGGATAGGGACACTCGGCGGGATCGTCGGCCACGCAGGACATGCACGGCCGACTGCGATCAAGGATGCACCGCGGGGTGGGCTTGGCCATCGGACCCCTCCTGTCCTATACCCCCTAGGGTATCACTGGTACACGCCAGCCCGGCCTGGGACTACGCGGTGGCAGCAGCTGGGCACGACGGCGGCAGCATTCAGGAGGACGCCGCCCCGTCGCGCTCGTACCGTGGAACTGCGCGGACCCGCGGCTTGCGGCGCCCGGCGCAGGCCCATCGAGGCAGGAGGACGGCATGGATACCACGAGGCACACCGGCAAGGTCGCGATAGTGACCGGCGCGGCGAACGGGATCGGACGTGCCACCGCGACCCGGCTGGCCCGGGAGGGTGCACGGGTGATCGGCTGCGACGTCAACGACGAGGCGCTGGCGGCCGCCGCCGCGCAGGCTGAGCGCGTCCACCTGTCGATCGACTTCGTGAAAGCCGACGTCACCGTGCAGGCCGACGTGGACCGGTTGGTCGACGCCGCGGGGGATCGCATCGACATCCTGGCCAACGTCGCCGGGATCATGGACTTCTTCCTCCCGCTCGGGGAGGTCGACGACGCCACCTGGGACCGCGTCATGGCCGTCAATGTGACCGGGGTGATGCGCCTGACCCGCGCGGTACTGCCGGTCATGGAGGCCCAGGGTGGCGGCGCGATCGTGACGGTGGCGTCCAAGGCATCGGTCGGGGCGGGCGCTGCCGGGGCGGCGTACACGACCTCGAAGCACGCGGTCATCGGCCTCGTCAAGAGCGTGGCGTACTTCTACGGCCCGAAGGGGATCCGCTCCAACGCGGTCCTACCCGGGGCCGTGGCCACTGCTATCGGCTCCAGCGCGCAGCCGCGCGTGGAGTGGGCGATGGACCGCGCGAAGCTGTCCATGGCCACGATGAACCCTGACCCCGCAGACGCCGACACGATCGCAACCGCGATCTCGTGGCTGGCCAGCGACGAGGCCGTGAACGTCAACGGTGCGACACTGCTGGACGACGGGGGCTGGGCCAGCGCCTGAGGTTGGCGGCTCGAGATCGGTTCGAGCGCCTGAGCTCTGGTCGAGCGCCTGGGCCCCGAATCGCCACCAGCGGGCCCATCAGTGGGTGAGCCTCACATCGATCAGCCGCCGGCCTTTCGGCGGAACAGCCGTTGCGTGGGCCCGGCGCTCTGGGAGTGTCCACTCGACCCGGCATCACCGTGCCCCTTCTGGGCCGCGCCGGACGAGCCATGCTTGTGCGCAAGAGCATCGCGGTACTTCTGGCGCAGCGCTTCGTCGGGATCGGCGGGCTCTTCCACCGGCGCCACGGAGTCCCCGCCCTCGTTGGGCTCGGGCTGCTCCGTCGTGGCTCCGGAATCGTCTGTCACGTTGTCGTCGATCATGTTCGCCTCCTCGTTGCTGCTACCCGCAACCTAGCCACATCGCTCGGCACGCGCCCAACGGACCCCACCTCGTGAGCCGGGGATCCCCGCCGAGCGGGGCGGGATCCGCGATCTCGCCCCACCTACACGCTCCATCCTCGCCGACGTGTGGTCGAAAGGAACCCTGACGGCGGCCTCCACCAGGCACCTTGCGCATCGAGTGGTCGTTCCCGGGCCGGGGCTGACGCGTCTTTCGACCACTCGGTACGCGAGGTTCGGTTCGCCAGCAACTCCCAGGCCCTATCAACCACAAGTCGGCGAGGTTCGAAACGGGGTGCTGGGCCGGCCTGCACCTCGTCCCGACCACGAGGAACCGGCCAGCCACCGCACGACCGGTCCGGGGAACCCCTGCGGCGACTGGGGCACCGCAGGCACCGGGCCCGCCACCGTCAGCTGCACCGGAAGCTGGCTCACCGCGCGCAGAGACGCGATCACGCGGATCATGGCCTCGTGCCGGGCAAGCTCTTCGTCGCGCTGTGGCCCGACGACGCCGCGCGCGCCGCCCTGCTGACCACCCTCGACGAGTGCCACCACACGCACCCGGAGGTCCGGTGGCAGCCACCCGAGCGCTGGCACCTGACCCTTGCGTTCCTCGGCCAGGCCGAGGCAGCGACCGCCACGCGACGGATCGCCCGCACGTTGCCGCAGCGGGCGTTCGCAGGCGCGGGACCAATCCGGCTGACCGGCGCGGGCGCGTTCGGCCCGGTCCTCTGGGCGGGCGTGGAGCACGGCCCGTGGCTGACCGAGCTGGCGAGCGAGCTGCAGCAGGCGCTGCACGTGCCCGACCGCAGGTTCCGCGCACACGTCACGGTCGGCCGGATCCGCGGGCCCGATCCGCGGGCCCGCGCGCGGTTGGTTCTGGCCGACCTCCCGGAGCATGCCGGCCCGTGGTGGACCCCTCTGGAGGTCACCCTGGTGGACTCGGTGACCGGGCCGAACCCCCTGTACCACGTGCTCGAGCGTTGGCCACTCGAACCGCTGCCTGACCCCGGGCCGCCAGTTGAGCCTTCCGGAACGACATGATCCGTGCAGGTTGCCGGGCCACGTGGCCACGCAACCTGCACGGATCATGGGGTCGAACTGGGTGGCGCAGGACGGGCCCGCGCGCGCTACGGCTACAGGCTCTGGACGTCCGCCTGCTTGGCGCGGACCGCCTCGGCGGCCTCCTTGAGCCCAGCGAGCTCGGTGTCGGTGAGGTCACCCTCAACAATGCGCAGCGCACCCTGACGGCCGATCGCAGCCTCGACGCCGAGGTACACGCCCTGGATGCCGTACTCGCCGTCCACCCACGCGCACACCGGCATGACCGCGCCGGAGTCCTCGATGACGGCCTTGGCCATGCGGGCGGCGGCTGCGGACGGCGCGTAGAACGCCGAGCCGGTCTTGAGCAGGGCCACGACCTCGGCGCCACCGTTGCGTGTGCGCACGACGAGTTCGTCGATCTTCTCGGCGGACATCAGGTCCGAACAGCGGCTTGCCGTCGACCGTGCAGCGCGAGGGCACCGGCACCATCGTGTCGCCGTGCGATCCGAGGGTCAGGGTCTTGACCGAGCCGACCGGGCACGCCCAACTCGACGGCCACGAAGTTCGTGAACCGAGCGGTGTCGAGCATGCCGGCCTGGCCGATGACCCGGTTCTTCGGGAAGCCCGAGGCCAGTTGGGTCAGCGCGGTCATCTCGTCCAGCGGGTTGGACACGACGACGATCACGGCGTCGGGCGAGTGCTTGGCGACGTTCTCGGCGACGCTGCGCACGATCCGGGCGTTGACCGCGATGAGGTCCATGCGGCTCATGCCCGGCTTGCGGGGCAGGCCGGCGGTGATGACCACGACGTCGGAGTCGGCACTCGCCTCGTAGCCGGCACCCGTGGCGGGGTCGGTGGTCTGGCCGATCACGTCGTCTCGAAGCCCTCGACCGGGCGGGACTGGTTGAGGTCCAGGGCCAGGCCCTCGGCGCGGCCCTCGAGGATGTCGGTGAGCACGACGGTCTCGAAGACGTTGTACTCAGCCAGGCGCTGGGCGGTGGTGGAGCCGTAGAAGCCGGCACCGACGACGGTGACCTTGCCGTTCAGGGACATGGGATTCCTCTCTCGTGCGCCGGTCCGCCGGCGCTGCGCTGCGCTGCCGGTTCAGCCTACCGGGCAAGGATCTGCGAACCCGGACCGACCTTGCGCCGGCCTGCGGTCGCGGGCAACGCGACCGACGCCCCCGACGGCTCGCGGCTACGACGGCGGCGGGACGATCAGCGCGAACACCGACAGGCCCAGACCCAGGAACGCGAGGACCATCAGGTCGATGCCGCGGCTGCGGACCGCCAGCCAGCCGGCGTCGCGGTCGGGCAGGACCAGGCGCAGGAAGAACGCCCCGACGACGAAGGCGGCGAACAGCACCGATCCGCGCCGGAAGTGGTCGGTCGCGACGATGATCAGGGACACGAGCAGCCCGGTCAGCACGATCATCAGCGGCCACTGCAGCGGGGGCGCGGTGCGGTACCGGCGGCGGTCCTGGGCCGTCGCGGCATCCTCGACGCGGCGATCGGCGCTGAAGTCCGGCGGGGCGCGGCGGTCACCGGCACCGGGCGGGTCCGCCCCGCCCCGGCACGCCGTTCATGCCTGCCGACCCGCCGCCTCGACCACGTTGGCCAGGAGCATCGCGCGCGTCATCGGGCCCACCCCTCCGGGCATCGGCGCCACGAACCCCGCGACGTCGTGGACGTCGGGCGCGACGTCACCGACCAGGCGGCCGTCCACCCGAGTGATGTCCGACGTCGAGCACCGCGGCACCGGACCTGACCAGGTCCGCGGTCGACCAGGTGCGGGCACGCCCGCAGCCGCCACCACGATGTCCGCGGTCCGGGTGTGCGCAGCGAGGTCGCGGGTGCCGGTGTGGCACAGGGTCACGGTGGCGTTCTCCGACTTGCGGGTCAGCAGCAGTCCGAGCGGGCGGCCGACGGTGACGCCGCGACCGATCACGCACACCTCGGCCCCGGCCAGCGGCACGTCGTAGCGGCGCAGCAGCTCGACGATCCCGCGCGGGGTGCAGGGCAGCGGCGCGGGGGTGCCCAGCACGAGTCGACCGAGGTTGACCGGGTGCAGTCCGTCGGCGTCCTTGTCGGGGTCCATCACCTCGAGCACGGCGTTCGCGTCCAAGCCCGCGAGGCAGGGGCAGCTGGACGATGTAACCGGTGCAGGCCGGATCGGCGTTGAGCTCGCGGACGGCGGCGAGCACATCGGCCTGGCTGGCATCGGCGGGCAGGTCCACGCGGATCGATTCGATGCCGACCTCGGCGCAGTCACGGTGCTTGCCGGCGACGTAGGACAGACTGCCCGGATCGTCGCCGACCAGGACCGTGCCCAGCCCGGGCACGATGCCGCTGCTCCGCAGTTCGGCGACCCGCACCGCCAACTCGCCCTTGACCGCCGCAGCGGTCGCCTTGCCGTCGAGGATCGTCGCAGTCACGGGCGCCATTGTCGCAGGCGACGGCGGGGTTCCGGGCCCGACGCAACCACGGCGCCGCGGCCACCGCAAGTTCTTCGTAGTCGATTCGGCCGGCGAAGCCGAGCGGAATCGACTACGCAGATCGCCGAGGAGGCCCGGCTCAGACCAGACGCGGGCATCGCGTAGGTGGCCGTTGCGCGGCCGGCAGCCAGGGCAGCGGGCGCCCGGGTCGGGTCCACCCGCCCCGGTCGCGTCGAGCAGTGCGTCGCCGTGCATCCCGGTCGCGACGAACAGGCTGTCGAGGCCCGCCCGGTTGGCGCCGAGCAGGTCGGTGCCGATGCCGTCGCCGATCGCCAGGATCCGCGAGTCCAGGACCGACGCAGCCGGCCAGCTCGGCCACCTTCGTGCGGGCCCGCTCGTAGATGGGTGCGTACGGCTTGCCGGCCTGCACGACCCGGCCCCCCAGCCGCTCGTAGACGTCGGCCACCGCGCCAGCGACCCAGCGAAGCTCACCCGCCGGACCTGACCTGCAGGTCCGGGTTGGCGCACAGCAGCTCGAGGTCACGGGCGCGGGCAGCGCGCAGCACCGGCAGGAACTCGTCGGGGTCTGACGGCGCGCTCAAGGCCGGCGATCACCAGGAACTGCGCGTCGGCCAGATCGTCGACGAAGTGCAATCCGATACCGTCCCAGAGCCCGGCATCGGTGCGCGACCCAGTCGGAGCACCGGTCCCGGGCGCACGTCGGCGAGCTCGCCGCGGGTCAGGTCACCGCTGGTCACGACCGCGTCCCAGCAATCCCGGCGGCACCCCCACCTTGGCCAGCGCCGCCGGCATGATGGTGTGCGGTCGGGGCATGTTGGTGACCAGCACGACCACGACGCCAGCCGCCCGCGCCCGGCGCAGCGCCGCGGCCGCCTCCGGATACGCCGACACCCCGTCGTGCAGCACACCCCAGACGTCGCACAGCAGCGCGTCGTACTGGCCAGCCAGATCCACCAGGCTCCGGATCACGCGCATGCCGCCTACCTCCGAGCCCCGGGATGCCCCATGGGCAGCCCCATCGCCGCACCGAAGACGTCGAGCAGCACCACGACCCACACCCACTGGGCTTCGGGCCACAACTGCGCTGTGGGCCGCAACCGCACCAGCGACACAGCGGCGCGAGTCACCCACGGACCACGCCCGGGCGGAGAGCGCGCCATCCCCGACAAGGCCGCCGGGTTCACGGGCGCCCCCGCATCAGTGGAAGAAGTGCCGGGTGCCGGTCAGGTACATCGTGACCCCCGCTGCCTGCGCGGCAGCGATCACCTCCGGCGTCACGCACCGATCCGCCGGGCTGGACGACGGCGCGCACGCCGCCGCTCGAGGAGCACCTCGAGTCCGTCTGGGAACGGGAAGAACGCATCCGAGGCGGCGACCGCGCCGCGCGCCCGCTCCTCCCCGGCGCGGGCGACCGCCAGCCGGGCGCTGTCGACGCGGTTCACCTGGCCCATCCCGATGCCGACCGCCGCCCCGTCGCGCGCCAGCAGGATCGCGTTGGACTTCGCGGAGCGGCACGCCCGCCAGGCGAACTCGAGGTCGGCCAGGGTGGCCTCGTCGGCGGGCTCCCCGCAGGCCAGCGTCCAGGTCGTCGGGTCGTCGCCGGGCGCGTCGATCCGGTCGCGGACCTGCATGAGCAGCCCGCCGCTGATCGGGCGCGTCTCGGCGCCGGACCCGGCCGGGACCGGCGGCGCCACCAGGATGCGCAGGTTCTTCTTCGCGGTGAGCAGGCTCGAGCGCGTCGTCGTCGTAGCCGGGGGCCACGATCACCTCGGTGAACACCTCGGCGACCTGCGCGGCCATCGCCGCGGTCACCGTGCCGGTTGGCCGCGATGACCCCGCCGAACGCCGACACCGGGTCGGTCTCGTGCGCCTTGGCATGCGCCGCGGCGATGTCGGCGCCGATCGCGATGCCGCACGGGTTGGCGTGCTTGATGACCGCCACCGCGGGCTCGCGAAGTCGTAGGCGGCCCGGTAGGCGGCGTCGGCGTCGACGTAGTTGTTGTAGGACATCTCCTTGCCGTGCAGCTGCTCGGCCGAGGCCAGCCCGCTCGGCCGCGTGTACGGAGGTGTACAGCGCCGCGCCGCTGGTGCGGGTTCTCGCCGTAGCGCAGCACCGCTGAACGCTCCCAGGCTGCGCCCGCCCAGGCCGGGAAGCCCGAGCCCTCGTCGGTCGGGGCCACCACGTTGCCCAGCCAGGACGCGACCGCGATGTCGTAGCTGGCCGTGTGCACGAACGCCTGCGGCGGCCAGCCGCGCCCGCTGGGCGAGGGTGAAGCCGCCGCCCGCGACGGCCTCGATCACCTCCGGGATAGGCCGCCGGCGAGGTCACCACCGCCACGCTGGGATGGTTCTTGGCCGCGCCGCGCACCATCGACGGCCCGCCGATGTCGATCTGCTCGACGCACTCGTCGGGCGTCGCACCGGAGGCCACCGTCGTCGGCGAACGGGTACAGGTTGACCACGACCAGGCCGAACGGCTCGATACCCAGCGCCTCGAGCTGCAAGTGGTGGGCGTCCAGGCGCAGGTCGGCCAGGATCCCCGCGTGCACCCGCGGGTGCAGCGTCTTGACCCGCCCGTCGAGGCACTCCGGGAAGCCGGTCAACTCCGAGACCTCGGTGACCGGGATCCCGGCCTCGGCGATCCGCGCAGCGGTCGATCCGGTGGACACGATCTGCACACCGGCCCCGTGCAGGGCCAGCGCCAGCTCGGTCAGCCCGGTCTTGTCGTAGACGCTGACCAGTGCGCGGCGGATCGGGATCCGCTGCCTCGGGAGTACTCATGCCAGGGTGACCTTCCTGCCGAGACGTGGACGTTGTGGGTGGCCAGCCGGCGCACGACGTCGACGAGCAGCGCACGCTCGACGATCTTGATCCGCTCGTGCAGCGAGGCCTCGTCGTCGTCGACGTCGACCGCGACCGGGCGCTGGTCGACGATCGGGCCGGTGTCGACGCCCTCGTCGACCAGGTGGATCGTGGAGCCGGTGACGCGCACGCCGTGGGCCAGCGCGTCGCGGACGGCGTGCGCGCCGGGGAAGCTGGGCAGCAGTGCGGGGTGCGTGTTGACCACTCGCAGCGGGTAGGCCGAGAGCACCTGCGGGCCCGAGGATCCGCATGAAGCCCGCCGAGATCACCCAGTCGGGCTCGAGCGACTCGATGGCGTCGCGCAGGGCGTCGTCCCACGCGACCCGGTCGGGGTGCTCGGCCAGGGAGACGTCTGGGCCGGGATCCCGGCCGCCCGGGCCCGGTCCAGGCCGGCGGCGTCCGCTCTGTCGGCGAGACGACGGCGACGACCTCCGCGGGGTAGTGCGGGTCGGCCGGCGGCGTCGATCAGGGCCTGCAGCAGCGTGCCCGAGCCGGAGATGAGGACGACAAGGCGGGTTCGGGACACGCGGTGATCCTACGCGGACGGGGGCGGGGCCCCCCGGCCGGGCTGGGGCCGGTGCCCGCCAGGCCGACGGCAGCGCTCGGACGAGGTGCGGGTCGGCCGGGTCCGCTCGAGGTGCGGGATCCGGGGCCGGTGCTGCCGGTCGCGGGGTGAGAGTGCCACGCTAGGAGCCGGGACGGCATGACGGGGGCTACCGCCCGAAGGAGGTGCGATGCAAGCAGGTGCAGCAGACCTCGGTGATCCTGCACGGGGATCGGGTCGCGTTACCGGCAGGCGGGTGACCCGGGACTAAGCCGGTGCTGCTGCTGATCCACGGGATCACGAGCAGCAGCGCCACCTGGGATCCGGTGCTCCCCAAGCTCGCCGAGCACTCGCACGTGATCGCCCCGGACCTCTTCGGCCACGGCGACTCGGACAAGCAGCGCTCGGACTACTCGCTCGGCGGTTTCGCCACGCAATTGCGTGACCTGCTCGACCACCTCGGCCACGACGGCGCCACGGTGATGGGCCATTCGCTGGGTGGCGGGGTCGCCATGCAGTTCTCCTACCAGTACTTCGAGTACTGCGAGCGGCTGATCCTGGTGGACAGCGGCGGCCTGGGCCGCGACGTGAGCATGGCGCTGCGCGCGGGGACCATGCCCGGGGTGGAGCTGATCCTGCCCGTGATCGCCAACCGCCATGTGCGCAACGCCGGCCATGCGGTTGGCCGCGCGCTGTCGCTGATGCCGCTGCGGCCGCATCCACGCCCATCGACCGTGGAACTGCTGCGCGGCTACTCCACGCTCGCGGAGAGCCCGTCCCGGATGGCGTTCGTGCACACGCTGCGCAGCGTCGTCGAGCCCGGTGGCCAGCGGGTCAGCGCCATGGAGCGGCTGTACCTCACCGAGGGCCGGCCGACCCTGATCATCTGGGGCGCCCGGGACACCGTGATCCCGGTGTCCCACGGCCAGCACGCGCACGAGACGATCCCGGGCAGCGTCCTGGAGATCTTCGAGCAGTCCGAGCACTTCCCGCACATGGACGAGCCCGGCCGGTTCGCCCGCGTCGTCAACGAGTTCATGACCAGCACGGAGCCCTGTGCCTGGACAGGGCGACGATGCGCCAACGGATGGCCCAGCGCACCCGCGACCTGCACGAGGAGGCCCAGGCCCAGATGGACCAGCTGGCCGCGGAGCAGGCGCAGGCGGCGGCCGAAGCCGCCGCCGAACGCGCCCATGCCGACGAGACCGGCCAGGAACACACTGACGCGGACTCGTAGTCGATAGGCACCCAGGGTCGGCAACTCGCAGACCCGGGACAACGGCCACCGGATGGGCGGTCCAGACTGGAGCCGTGACGACCGACGCGCCCGTACCGACCTACCCGCACCTGCTCGCCCCGTTGGACCTGGGGTTCACGACCCTGCGCAACCGGGTGCTGATGGGCTCGATGCACACCGGGCTCGAGGACGACTCCAAGCGTTTCCGCGACCTCACGCAGTACTTCGCGCGAGCGGGCACGCGGCGGGGTCGGACTGATCGTGACCGGTGGGTTCGCCCCGAACATCGAGGGTTGGACCAAACCGCGCTCGGGGACGTTGTCGACCTCGGCTGCCGCTCGCAAGCACCGCCCGATCACCGACGCGGTGCACGCACGAGGGCGGGCACATCGCGCTGCAGGTCCTGCACACCGGTCGATACGCCTACCACCCGCTGGCAGTGGCACCGTCGCGGATCAAGAGCCCGATCTCCCCGTTCGCGCCGCGTGCGCTCTCCGGCCGTGGCGTCGAGCGCCAGATCCGCGCGTTCGTGAACTGCGCCTAGCTGGCCCGCGAGGCCGGCTATGACGGTGTGGAGATCATGGGCTCCGAGGGCTACTTCATCAACCAGTTCCTGGTCACCCACACCAACCGGCGCACCGACCAGTGGGGCGGGGCCTACGCCAACCGGATGCGCCTGCCGGTGGAGATCGTGCGGCGCACCCGCGAGGCGGTCGGCCCGGACTTCATCATCATCTACCGGCTGTCGATGCTGGACCTGATCCCCGACGGCAGCACGTGGGCCGAGGTCGGCCAGCTCGCCCGAGCCATCGCGGCGGCCGGCGCCACGATCATCAACACGGGCATCGGCTGGCACGAGGCGCGGGTGCCCACGATCGCCACGAGCGTGCCGCGGGCTGCGTTCACGTGGGTCACCCGGAAGATGCGCGACGAGCTGCGCGCCGACGGCATCGACATCCCGCTGGTGACCACCAACCGGATCAACACCCCAGAGGTGGCTGAGCAGGTGCTGGCCGGCGGGTCCGCGGACATGGTCAGCATGGCCCGGCCGCTGCTGGCCGATCCCGATTTCGTGATCAAGGCCGCCGCTGGACGCGCCGACCGGATCAACACCTGCATCGCCTGCAACCAGGCGTGCCTGGACCACGTGTTCGCCAACGGACGATCTCCTGCCTGGTCAACCCGCGCGCCGGCCACGAGCGTGAGCTGGTGATCGGCCCGGCGACCGTGCGCGGAAGCACGTGGCCGTCGTCGGCGCCGGCCCGGCCGGGTTGGCTGCGGCGATCACGCTGGCCGAACGCGGTCACGAGGTGGACCCTGTTCGACGCGGCGCGACGAGATCGGCGGGCAGTTCAACCTGGCCAAGCGGATCCCGGGCAAGGAGGAGTTCCACGAGACATTGCGCTACTTCGCGCAATCGGATCGCCGACACCGGGGTGGACCTGCACCTGGGTCGGCGCGTGACCGCGGCAGGACCTGGTCGAGCTCGGCGTCGACGAGGTGGTGCTGGCCACTGGCGTGACCCCGCGCGACCCGCACGATCCCCGGCCAGGACAGTCCCGAACGTGGTCGACTACCTCGACGTGCTCGCCGGGGACGCGCCCGTCGGCGACCGGGTGGCGATCGTCGGGGCGGGCGGCATCGGGTTCGACGTGGCCGAGTTCCTGACGGTGGCGCCGGGCAAGTCGGCGTCCCTGGACCTCGAGGAGTGGCGCGCGGAGTGGGGGGTCGGGCGACCCGCAGGAGGCCCGCGGCGGTCTGGTCACGCCCGCCCCGACGCCAGCCGTGCGGAAGGTGACCCTGTTGCAGCGCAAGCGGGGCAAGCTCGGGGCCGGACTGGGCAAGACCACGGGCTGGATCCATCGCTCCACGCTGGTGGCCAAGGGCGTCACGATGCTGCCCGCGGTGAACTACGAGCGCATCACGCGCCGAGGGCCTGGTCGTGAGCTTCGGCGAGAAGCGCGCGCATGAGCGCCTGATCGAGGCCGACACGATCGTGCTGTGCGCCGGTCAGGAGTCATTGCGGGAACTCGCAGCCGGACCTGAGTCGCCGCTGGGATCCCGGTGCACGTGATCGGCGGCGCCGACGACGCCGCCGAACTCGACGCGAAGCGCGCCATCGACCAGGGCACCCGGGTGGCCGCCGCGATCTGAGGCAACGGACCTCTGACCGGCACCACCATCCGATGGCGGTCCCCGTGCACAGCGGGGGCGATCAATCTGGGATCGACTTGCCCGCAACAGAGGCAACAAGATCCCAGGTTTCGGGCGGGGCGTGGCGTTGCGTGCCCCGGAAGCCGGGGCGGGCTGCGAAGCCGCGGGGCGCCGCAGCCCAGACCTCGATCGTGCCCTCGCGACCGAGCACGGACTCGCCGCCGATCCGTACCTCGACGACCTCGACCACCACTCTTGATCGCGTGGGCCTCGAGCAGGCTGGGTCGGCCCATCTCGACGCCTTGGGCGATCCTCCATCGGAGGTCGCCGTCGCGGCTGGGCGGTGGCTGCGAGCAGGGCAGACCAGTGCGCAGTTCGCGCTGCCGGTCGCCGGGTCCTCGGGGACCCCGTCGAAGGGTGGCGAACATCCGCGCACGCAGGTCGACGGCCACCGGGCCGAGCCAGGCCCGTCACCCCCCGGCCCGCGTGCGCTTCGGCTCCCGAGTGCGGGCGCGGGCCGACCCCGGTGTAGAGGTGCACGTCATCCGGCGCCCCGGTCGCCGCCATCTCGCGAGCTCCGCCAGGTTCGCCCGCGCTCGCCCCAGCGCGTCGAGGTTGACGACTTCCACGATCGTGAACGGCAGGCCCACCGAAACCACCACCGGGGAGTGCGTGCTGGTGAGCGACGTCGGACTCGCGCAGGCCGAGCGCAGCTGCGACGAGACCGACCGGGCAGGTCCGTCCCCGCGGGTGAACGGTTCCGGGCCGATGAGCTCGCACCAGAACCGCGGATCACCGCCCCGCTCGGCACCTGGTTCAGGGTCCCGCACACCGTCCCGCTCACCGCCAGTCGCGCCGCGCGGCTCGATCCGGACCGGCACGACGCCAGCGGTCTCCTCGAAGGTCACCGTCCGCGGGGCCGTGATCTCGCCGAGAGCCCCGGAGGCGGCCAGCGCGAACGCCGTGCCCACGTTCGGGTGCCCGGCGAAGGGCACCTCCCGGCAGGCGTGAAGATGCGCACACGTCGGTCGTGACCGTGCTGCGCGGGCAGCACGAACGTCGACTCGGAGTAGTTGAACTCGCGGGCGACCTGTTGCATCTGCGTGGCGCTCAGTCCGGTCGCGTCGGGCAGGACGGCCAGTGGGTTGCCACCGAACCTGGTGTCGGTGAACACGTCGCAGGTCAGGAAGGGCAGGCGCATCGTCTCTCCGGTCCGACGGGTAGAGCCATCATGGCCGAGACCGGCGCCGGGAATCACGAGGAGGGCGCACGCGTTGCTCGCAGCACGCGAGGCATCCGCTTCCCCTGGTCGGACGTGCTTCCCGAGGTCGGGAAGCACATCGACAGACGGCGCAGCTTCGCGACCACGAGGAGGCGCATGACCGAGGCTGAACCAGGGATCGAGTTCGATCGACAGGTGCAGGCGTACGTCGCGCTCGGGGTCCCCGGGCTGCATGGCCGCACCGATGCCGGGTTCGCCGAATGGGTGGCCGTGCTGCGCGGGACCCTGCCCGAGCCCGCGCTCAAGTCCGTACGGCACCACGAGCCCGGGGCCCCGGCACGTCCCCCGGCATTGGGGGACGTGCTTGCCGCGACCAGCCGCTGGACCGTCGCGGAGCCGGGACCGGCGCCGTGCGCCGAGAGCGATAGGGTGCTCGCGGCTGGACCGGCCGCGGCTGCCGGTCGGTTGCCGTTCGTGCTCGTCGTGCCGGGCGTGCCCGCCGAGGCACTGATGCCGCTGACCCGGCAGGGTGGCCATGCGGGCTACGTGGACATGAACCCGGTGGGCTCCGAGGTGTTCGCCCCGGTCGCTGAAGCTCGCCCCCCGCGCACGCCGTACCTTGCGATCGACGTCGACACCGGCGCGAAGACGCTGGGGGTCACCCCGCTCGACGCCGGCGAGCAGACTCGCAGCGGCAGGTCGCCTCCCGTTGACCATCGATGAGGGGATCGCCGCACTGCTGCTGCACCCGGACCTGCTGCGCACCGCCAACTGCTACCAGCTGTTGGCCTCCCGAGACGCCTCGAAGCGAATCCCGTCCCTGTGGGTCACCGGCAAGGGCCGGCCACGCCTGGGCTGGTGCTACGAGGGGATGCCGCACTCCTGGCTGGGCGCGGCCTCGTGCGCGCAGCGCCGAACCGCGTGAACCGGGTGGGCCGCGACACGGCAGTCCCGGTCACCCCAGCGGCGTGACCGACCCGTCGGCCTCGATCTGTCCGAGCCACACGCTGCTGTCGAAGCGCACCGGACTCAGCGACGGGAACAGGCTGTGCGGCCACCGGGCCATCGGAACCGACAGCCACGGTTCAGCCGGAGCGCTGGTCCATGGCACCAGGTCGCCCTGATCGGTGAACAGCAGGACGTCCTCGCCCCACACCGCGCGGATCGCGGCCAGCTCCTCGCGGCTGGTCCCCGGGCCCACCTCGACCACGTCGGCGTCGCAGCTGATCCGAAGCGTCGGCAGCCACGTCGGGCTCGTTGCCGCGCACCGACACCACCCGGCCGCCCTGCACCTGCTCGCAGACCGCCGCGACCTGGTCGGCCCGGCCGCCGTACTCCGTGGTGGTCACCAGCGTGCCCCAGGTGACCAACGGGGCCAGCAGGATGCTGGCGACCAGCGACCAGGCACCGACCCGCCGCCACCGGGTCCGCGACGCACGGAACACCGGCGGGCAGCACCCACGCGGCGCACAGCAGGACGGCGGGCAGGACGGCGGGCAGGAACCGGCGCATCGCCCAGATGTGGTCCGGGGTGATCGCCGGACGGTAGAGGTAGACCAGCGCAGGCACCCCGACAGTGGCCAGGAACACCACGATCTCGGGCCTCCAGTGCAGGACTGCGCCCCGCATCATCAGGGCTGCACCGATCGCGGCGAGCACGACCGTCACCGGGCCGAGGTACCAGACCAGCCAGGTCACGGTCATCTCGTCGTAGCTGCGGGTGCCGTCGACGGCCACGCCGGCCGCGCGCTGGGCCGCCGCGATGAACCACGCCTGGCCCGAGCCCGGCTCGATCAGGTTGCGCTGCAGCCATAGCGGACGGCTGGCCAGCAGCAGCGGCTCCTGCGATCACCGACCCGCGGCCACGCTCGCCAGCGCCGCCGGTGCGCGACCAGCCACGGGTGCAGCCGCCCCACGTGCAGCACCGCACCGAGCGCGGCCACCGCCACCAGGCAGGCGACCAGCAGGCCGATCAGCTGCACGTACAGGCTGCGGTGGTCCTCGAGGTAGCCCGGGCTGTTGCAGGCCAGGTCCAGGTAGCCCAGCCCGACCATCAGCAGCGCCATCGCAGCCGGCCACGCCCACCCACGCAGCCAGGCGCCCGCGTTGGCTGCGCCCTGCGGCCACTGCGACCACGCCGAGGCCCGAGGATCAGGCCCGCCGAGACCGCGGCCCCGTCGATACGGCTCAGCGCGGTGCGCCCCGACCATCGCCCCGCCGAGCGCGAACCGCCACAGTCCGCGGGTCCCGCGAGGCGCTCCACAGCACCGCCAGCCCGCCGAAGGTGAGCACGATGTTCGTCGGCTCGGTGAACGCGGTCGCGGCTGAAGTAGATCATCGGAGTGCTCAGGGCCAGCCCGACCATCGGGACCAGTCCCCAGCGGGGCCCGATCAGTCGGCGGGCGACGTCGTAGACGGCCAGCAGCCCGACGGCGCCGATCAGGAGGTTGGCCGCCAGCACGCCGCGCAGGCCGGCGGCCCAGCCGACCATGGCGATCAGTGCCGGGAACGCCTTGGCTCCCTGCGCGTCGAGGTGGTCACCGACCAGCCAGAACGCATCAGAGGTGACCCGCGCCGAGGGCACCTGCGCGGCCACCTCGGCGGCCGTCCGGATCGGGATCGTCGGGTCGGCGTGATCGACCAGCCAGGCACCCTGCAGTGTCAGGAACCCCGGGTCGCGCTGCACGAGCAGCACCTCGCCGGCGAACGGGAGGTTCACCACCAGCCAGGCGAGCACCAGGCCCAGCGCCCACGCAGCGCCTCGGCGATGGTCGCGGTCAGCCGGGCACGGCGCTGGGCCCGAACCGCCAGGTCGCGGCCACGGCCAGGCCGATCGCGGGCAGGACCACGATCGGGCGGAACACGCCGAGGATCACCGCCAGGCACACGGTCAGGGTGGCCCAGAAGAGCACGACGGGCAGCCCGGGAGGGCAGCGCCAGCGCGACGGCCCAGAGCCGGGTGGCCCGCGAGCGGGGTGGCTCCCGGGGTCAGGTGGCTCCCGGGGCCGGGCAGCTTCGAGGCGTCGGAGCTCGGCTGGTAGGGCGGTCACCTGCACGGGTGTGGTCGGCAGGGCGTCCGGGACCGGCCGCCAGGCCGTGCTCCTGGATCCGGTGCTCACCGCGTCGCGGACCGGCGCCGGCCACGGACGGGCGCAGGACCGTGTCCTCACCCGCACGCCCATCACCGGGCGACTCCGAGGGCGGCTGACTACCAGGCGGCTGCGAACGGTGGTGATCGGCGGACCCGGACCGCGGGCCCTGGCCATTCGGCGCAGGCTGACCGGGCTGGGCTGACTGCGGGGATGGGGCTGGGGGCACGCAGGTGGGGGTCCTGGTGCAGGCTGCGCGGCCTCCATCGGCCCGCATCGGCTGGAGTGCGCTCAGCGGCCGGGGTGCCCGCACCGGGCACTGGCGCACCGGGCTGTGCGTAGAGCGTCCCGTAGTGCAGCTCCCGGGTCTCGCGCAGTGTGCGGATCCCGATCGTGCGCAGGCTGGAGATCTGGTCGGCGATGATCCCGAGGGCGAACATCTGCACCGCGGAGATCGCGAGCACCGCGCCCAGGATGATCGACTGGGTGTGCCCGGTGGCCTCCCCGTGGCGGACGAAGTCGGCCATGAACGGGGTCCATGCCAGCAGCGCGCCGAGACCCAGGACGAGCCGCCAGGCGTCCAGAAGAACTTCAGCGGCGAGTAGTAGGACAGCACCCGGAACAGGGCCAGGGAGTTGCGCCGCACGTAGCCCCACATCGAGCCGAACAGCCGGCTCGGGCGCACCGAGGCGTTGCGCGTGACCGGCACGTTGGCCAGCGCCATCCGCGAAGTTCCCGGCCTGGATCAGCGACTCCAGCGTGTAGGTGTAGGGGGTGGTGATGACCAGCGACAGGGCCGCCGACGCGCGAGTAGGCGCGGAACCCGCTGGTCGCGTCAGCCACCGAGAGCCCGGAGATCGAGCGCACGACACTGGTGCCCGCGCCCTGCAGGACGCGCTTGATCGCGCTGAACTCCGAGACCCGGCCGGTCTGCCGGTCACCCGACCACGATGTCGGCGTCGCCGGCCAGGATCGGGGCCACCAGGGCGGGGATGCAGGAGGAGTCGTACTGGTTGTCCGCGTCGGTGTTGACGACCACGTCGGCGCCCCGGCGCAGCGACTCCTCGATGCCGTAGGAGAAGGCCGCGGCCAGGCCGCGGTTGCGCGGGAAGCCGATCACGTGGTCGACGCCGTGCGCGCGGGCCACCGCCCGGGTGTCGTCGGTGGAGCCGTCGTCGATCACCAGCCACTCGACGCGTGTCGAACCCGGGCACCGTGCGCGGCAGGGTGGCCAGGGTCGCGGGCAGGTGGTCGGCCTCGTTCAGGCAGGGGATCTGGATGATGAGCTTCACGAGGTCTCCCCGGCACGGGCGAGGGCCGCGGTGCGTGGGTGCATGCGCCTCAGGATACGGCGCAGGCCTCGGCGTTCCCCTACTCGCTGATCGGCGCGGACCGGCGCGCGCGGACCGACCGAGCCGCGCCCGGCACCCCGAACACCAGGGCCAGGAGGACGTCGACGACGAGCAGGACCAGCCGGGAGACCAGGCTGACGGTGAGCGCGGCCGGCGCCCCGATCGAGCCGGCGAGCGTGGCCACGAGCACGCCCTCGCGCACGCCGGCACCCGCCGGGCAGCGGCACCACGACCAGGCCGGCGACGAAGGCCAGCGCGAACGCGCCGATGGTCGGGGCGAGGTCGCTGACCCCCGCGCCCAACGGCCGGGCCAGCAGCCAGGCGTGCAGCCCGAGGAAGAGCCAGCAGGCCAGCGTCCACCCATCGCGGCCGCCAGCGTCCCGACCCGGCAGGGCGACGTCCGGCGCGACCCGGCCCGCCCGGGCGAACGCCCACGCCAGGCCCCGATTCAGCCAGCCGGGGCGCACGAGGGCCACCCCGATCCACGGCGACCACGTCACCATGACCAGCGCGGTCCCACGGCCCTGGCTCGCCACCGAGCAGCACCAGGAGGCCGACCACCCCGCCGGTGGCCACTGCGATCACAGGGCCACGAGGTAGCTGACCAGCATCGTCGCGCGCGCGATCCCACGCCGCGCACCGAGTTGGGCCTGGATGGCCGCGGTCCACACCGACCCCGGCACGTACTTGCCCAGCTGCCCGGCGGCGAACATGGTCAGCGCGGGATGCACCGCCACCGGGGCGCCCAGCCCGCGCAGCACGACCCGCCAGGCCATCCCGGAGCAGAGCACGCCCAGCGCACCGGCCACGCCGGAGGCGAGCAGGTCGATCCAGGACAGCGGGGCCAGGTCCTCGCGCACTGCCTGGCCGTTACGGACCAGCGCCACGACGAGGAACACCGCGACCAGGCCGACCAGCAGTCCCGGACAGCCACCGGCTGCCGCGACCCAGGGGCATAGGCGCCGGCGATACGGGAGTGGGCGTCCGCTGCCCCGGGCACGGCCGACCCGTCAGCGGACACGGGCTCGGCGGGGTCGGTCGGCGGTTCGCTCACCGCGGCGCGCGCCCGACCAGCACCAGCCCGGTGCCACGGTCCGGGACGACGACGCTGCAGCCACACCCCGGGGACCGAGGCCAGCGCCGTGGCCCGACCCGACCACGACGGGGGCTGCAGGAACGAGCTGCTCTGCTCGGTGGCGGCCGCGACCACGCCCTGGCGCGTCTGCCTGTGCGCGCGCCCGTCGGCCGGGCCAGCCGCCGGGCCGCGACTGTGTTGCGGCCACGTTCGAGCAGGTAGCCCACGGGGTACCCGACATGCGTGACCGCGACGTCGACCAGACCGACGTCGCGGGCCATGGTCGGCCAGCTGCTCGGCGCTGTAGCGGCGGAAGTGCCCGGCGATCTCGTCGGCGGCGCCCATCCGGTCCGGACCAGCCGGCGTGGAGATCAGCAGGCTGCCGCCCGGCGCGACCCGAGCCGCCCACTCGGCCAGCGCGGTGGCATCGTCGTCGATGTGCTCGATCACCTCGAACGCGCACACCAGGTCGAAGCGCTCGTCCTCGCCGAGGTCGGCCACCGACGCCACCATCCGACCCGGGCTGCCCAGCGCGGCCAGCCGTGCCTCGGTGATCGCCCGGGTCCGGTCGGAGAGCTCGACGCCGGTGTAGGCCCGGCCGGGCGCCAGTCGGCAGGCCGCAGCCCCCTCGCCGGGCCCGATCTCCAGGACGCTGCGGACCTCGGCGCCGGCCAGCTCCCGGGAGATCACGTCCCAGCGCAGGTGCGCGTTGAACGTCAGCGGAGGCAGGGCTGGCCGGCGTCCGGTCGAGCCGGCCAGCCGGGCGTCGAGGCCCGCCGTGGCCGACTCGGGCGTGAACTGGTTGGCTGCTTCGCGGGCACGATCACGGGCCACTGTGAGGGACTCCTTGTCCGAGGCGAGGTGGTGCAGGGCGTCGGCCAGGGCGCGTGGGTCCCCGGGCGCGACGCGTACGACGGCCGTTCCGAGGGTACCGGCTGCGGGGGTGTCGCCGGTGATGACCGCGCAGCCGGCGGCCATGCCCTGGTAGACCTTGGTGGGCACCACGCGCTGGGCCTTGGTGCCGGTGCCGAAGATGCCCAGGCAGACGTCGTGGCCCGCGACGAGCGTCCGGTAGGTCGGCGGGGTCGACCCAGTCCAGCCAGCGCACGTTCAGGTTCAGCCCGGCCAGCGCACGGGTCTCCTCGAGGTCCTGGCCGTGACCGATCATCGTGAACTCGATGCGCTCACCGCGCAGCAGGGCCAGCGCCCGGCCGATGGTGGGCGCCCCCTGCAGGGGCGTGTAGAGCCCGAAGAACACGACCCGCAGTGGGTCGGCTCCGCCCTCGTCAGTCCCCGGCGGCGCGACCGTCGGACCGACGTCCGCCGCTCGCTGCGCAGCCGCCAGCCACTCGTCGCCGGCCCCGACCGGCACGACCACGGCCCTGTCCCGGACGGCCTCGGGCAGCATCGGCTGCCTGCAGCGTCGGTGTCGACCACGACCACATCCGCTGCCCCGAGCGCCGCCCGATCGACCAGGTCGAGCACGCGCAGGCGCAGCCCGCCGGCCAGGCCACGGTCGCGCACGGTGTCGGCCAGGCCCACGAGGTGGTCCAGGACAATGGTGGCCCGGCGGTGGCGCAGCCGGGCCAGGTGGACGTCGGCATGGCCGAGGTAGCCGACGAGGACCACGTCCGGTGCGGGCCGATTGCTCGGGGCCCGCACGAGGCTTGCCCAGGACCGCACCTGCCGGCCGGCCAGGCGCACCGCGGCCGACACCGACCCGGCGGCCGCGACCTTGTCCGCAGTCGAGGCCCCGAGCGGTGCGTTGACCTCCACCACCACCCAGCCCCGGGCCGCCAGCCCGTCGCGCAGCACCGCGACCCGCGGATGCAGCGCAGCGTCGTAGGAGCCGAAGACCACCAGCCTGCCGCGCGCCATCACCAGCCCCTTCCGAGTCCGTCCCGGGCCGTGCCCGCACCTGAGGGCATCCCACCGCGACCACGCCGCCGCCCCGGATGCGCCGATTGTCGCGCACCCGGGGCGGGGACGGTGGCCGATGGACCAACCGGCCCCACCGGCTGAGGGACAACCCCTGCGCACGCACTGCTAGCGTCATGACGTGGGCGGCGACGAGGACATCCGGAAGAAGATCATCGACGCCGCCGCCGAGCTCTTCGCCGAGCACGGATATGAGGGCGTCGGGGTGCGCCAGGTGGCCCAGATGGCCGGGGTCACCCAGTACCGGGTGCGCTCCCTGACCGGAGGCCGCCAGGACCTCTTCGCCGCTGTGGTGGCCGAACGGGTCACCTCGGATGCCGCCGCCCGGATCGCCCGCGCCGTCGACGCGGCCGGGGACACCCCCCCGTTGGCAGCGATCGTGGACGCTGGGGCCGAGGTGTACGCGCGCCCGGAACGCAGCTGGGACATCCTCGAGCTCGAGGCGATGACCCGAGCACATCGCGATGCGGACCTGCGCGAGGTCGAGGCCCAGCGCATCCAGAAGCGCTGGGACAACATGAGTGCGGTCATCGCCCGGGTGCGGGCCGCCGGTGGGGTGGACGCCGATGTCCCCGACGACGCGCTGACCCACCTGTCGCTGTCGTTGTCGGTGGGCCTGGCGATGCTGGATCCGGTGATCCAGTCCGGGCCCACGCAGGCCTCGTGGAACTCCCTGATCGCCCGGCTGGGGCTGTCGATGGCACCGGAGGAGATGCTGCTGCGCCCCGAGCACGAGGCCCGGATGCACTGGCGGGTGTTCGTCGACGTGGCCGACCAGCCCGGGGGCGTCGACCGGTTCGTGCGGGCGATGGCCGCCGTGCACGGCTACACCCTGTCCATCCACGTGATGGGCACGGGCGAGGGCGTGCGCACCCTGGACATGCGGCTGACCGCACCGGCCGGAGTCACCGAGGACACCCTGCGCGCCGCTGCCCTGGCCGCGGGCAGCAACGCGTACATCGCCCCGGGGTCTCCGAGTGACGCCCTGGACCTGTCCAGTCGGGTCCTGGACTGGAGCACGCGAGTTGGTCACGAACCCCGGCTGGGCGCCGTATGCCGCGATGCGGCTGGTCTAGTGCCGACCATGCCGACGTGGTGCTGGCGACCAAGGGCGAGGACGACACCGCGGACGTGCTGCGCCTGCAGTGGACCGCGGAGCGGCACGTGCTGCTGCGCCGGGGGTGGGCGCCGTTCACGAAGGTGGAGCGCGCGCGGGCATCGGCGCTGCTGCGCCTGTCGGCCGCGATCGCGGCCGCCTCCGGCGACGCGTGACGCCCGGGGCTGGGTCGAGGAGGTCAAGGACGGCACCGTGTGGCTGCGCCTGGCCCACCCGGAGGATGCCGCCGCGGTGACCGCGATGCACAAGCGATGCTCGGACCGCACGCTGTACCTGCGCTACGTCTCGCGCGGGCGACTGGGCCGAGATCCAGATGCGCCGGCTGTCCGGCGGGCACAGCGGGGCCACCGTGGTGGCCTTCGGCGACGACGGTTCGATCATCGCGCTGGGCAACGTCTTCCCGGAGCGGTCCGGCGAGGAGCGCACCGCCGAAGTCGCTGCTGCTGGTCGAGGACGCCCATCACGGGCCGCGGGATCGGCACCGCGATGCTGCGGCGGCAGCTGCGCCTGGCCGAGCAGATGGGCTTCGCCGAGGTGGTGGCGGTGGTGCTGGCCGAGAACGGCAGCGATGGTGCGGATGCTCGAGCGGACCGGGCTGACGTGGACCCGGCAGTTCGAGGACGGGGCAGTCACGATGCGCGCACAACTACCGCGGGAGCCGACGAGGAGCCGCCAGCCGATGCGCCACCCGAGAGCCAGGAGAGCCCTTGAACGAGTTGACCGTACCGGCCGTCATCGAGCTGCCGATCACCGACACACTGGCCTCGATCCCGGCACTGCGTGCCGCTGCCGACCCGGACGCACCCATGTACGCCCTGCGCACCGACACCGGCTGGACCGACGTCAGCGCAACGCAGTTCGATGCACTGGTCCAGTCCGTGGCACGTGGCCTGGTCGCCCGCGGGATCGAGGCCGGTCAGCCGGTGGCAGTCCTCTCCCCGACCCGCTACGAGTGGACCGTCCTGGACTTCGCGCTGTGGGCCGCCGGGGCGTTCGCGGTGCCCATCTACGACTCCTCCTCGGCCGAGCAGATCGAGTGGATCCTGGCCGACAGCGCCGCCGTGGCCGTGATCATCGACTCGCAGGCGTCCGCGCAGCGGGTTCGCGGCGCGGTTCCGGACCGCCCCGCCGATCTGGGTGATGGACGACGGGCTGGTCGAGGCGCTGGCCGCCGAGGGGGCCGACATCGACGACGCGGTCCTCAGCGCCCGCACGGCAGCGACGAAGCCCGACCGATCCGGCCACCATCGTCTACACCTCGGGCACGACCGGACGACCCAAGGGCTGCGTGATCACCCACGAGAACCTGATGTTCGTGGCGCGGACGCTGGTATCGGGCACGGACCCGTGGTCAGCACCCCCGGCGCCCGCACCGTGCTCTTCCTGCCGCTGGCCCACGTCCTGGGCCGGGGCGCGCAGGTGTACAGCGCGCTCGGCGGGATGCAGGTCGCGCACTGCCCCAATGCCAAGCTGCTGCCCGGCGACATGCTCAGTTTCGCCCCGACCTATCTCGTGGGCGTGCCCCGGATCTTCGAGAAGATCTTCAACGCCGCCCAGCAGAAGGCCCACGCCGAGGGCAAAGGACGAATCTTCGACCGAGCCGCCGCAGTGGCCATCGAGTTCGGCCGCGCGACCGAGAGCGGCCGACCCTCGCTGTGGCTGCGCGCCCAGCACGCGGTGTTCGACCGGCTGGTGTACGCCAAGCTCCGCGCCGCGATGGGCGGGCAACCTCCGCTACGCGATCACCGGCGGAGCGAGCCTCGGCGAACGACTCGGCTACTTCTACGCGGGCATCGGCCTGACCGTCATGGAGGGCTACGGACTGACCGAGACCACCGCCTCGGGCACGTTCAACCGGGCTGACGCCGCCGAGATCGGGTCGGTCGGCCAGCCGATGCCGGGCACCTCGGTCCGGATCGCCGAGGACGGCGAGATCTGGCTGCGCGGCCCGCACGTCATGACCGGCTACCACAACAACCCGGGGGCCACAGCCGAGGTGATCGATGCCGAGGGCTGGTTCCAGACCGGCGACCTCGGCAGCCTGGACGCGCACGGCTACCTGCGGATCACCGGGCGCAAGAAGGAGATCATCGTCACCGCCGGGGGCAAGAACGTGGCGCCGGCGGTCCTCGAGGACCGGATCTGCGCCCACCATCTCGTCGCCCAGGTGATGGTCGTCGGGGAGGGCCGGCCGTTCATCGGGGCCCTGATCACCGTCGATCCCGACGCGCTGGCGGCGTGGGGCCAGTCGCACGACAAGCAGGGACGCACCATGGAGGACCTGCACGATGACCCGGACCTGCGGGCGGCGATCCAGGCGGCCGTCGACGACGCGAACGCTGCGGTGTCTAAGGCGGAGTCGATTCGGGTGTGGAAGCTGTCGACACCCAGTTCACCGAGGAGTCCGGGCACATGACGCCCACGCTCAAGCTCAAGCGCTCGGTGGTCGCCGCGGATCACGCGAGCGACATCGAGGGCCTCTACACCCGCTGACCTGCCCGGGCTGCGGCGCAGCGCCCGGCCGCAGGTCGTCCCCGGCCGCAGGTCAGTCCCCGGCTGGCCGGGCACGCGGCCAGCCTGGCCGGCGGTCAGTCCCGGGAGCCCTCGATCAGTTCCCGCCGACGGGCCGGCATCTGGTCGGCGGTCCAACGCTGATCTGCCAGCGAGGCCCGGGTGCTCACCTTGTGCGGGGCCGCGAACGCGACCGCCAGGTCGATGCCGCGCAGCATGTCGGCCAGCCAGCGGTCGCGCTGGCCATGGGAGAAGAACTGGTAGGTCAGCCCGTCGCGCTGGGCGGTCACGATCGAGGTCAGGCCGTTGAGGTCCCGGTACTCCTCACCGGCCTTGACCGAGACCTGCACCAGGCCGTCGCGGGTGAACTCCCAGGAGGAGTCCCGTGAGTGTCGCAACTGCAATTCCTGCGGGTCCTCGGATCGGCAGCCCAGGGTCATCTGATAGCGCATCAACTGCACGGCGGCCGGGTCCACGAACTGCTCGTACATCCGGTGCGCCTGGGCAATCAGCTCTGCGCGCAGGCCACCGTCGCCGACCAGGAAGACAGCTGTGTAGGTCTCGTCCTCGAACTCCAGGAGCATGTCGTTGAGCAGGGTCGCAGTGATGGAGTAGGCGCGGTGCAGGGTCCCCAGCGACCAGCCCAGGTGCTCGGCGACCCGGCGAAGCGTGAGGTCCTGGAAGACCAGCCCGGAGCCGAGCAGCTCGCGGGCCGCCCGACGGACGAGTAGCCGTCGCTCGGAGAGCTTCAGGTACGCGGCCACACCCCGAGGCTAGACGCTGGGCGGCCGATGCAACTGGACTTGCGAATTGCAGTTCGCGACTTCAGTTGACATTGGAGTTGCCCATTGGAGTTGTATTCTTATCACAATGTGCATTGATGGTGTTACCCTGAGTTGTGGGGCACCGAACCGACGGGGGTGGGTCGGTGCCCCACATGAATCTTCCGCCGGCCCTGGCCCCCGGGTGCCGAGCCGTCGTGGTGGGGCCCAGGTGTCTCCAGGCCCTCGGGCCCGCTGCCCTGGGCTGCCACCGGACCTCCGACCAATGGACCCGTCAGACCTCGTCGGACGTGGCGACCGCTGGGGCTGTTCCTCCCAGGCGCGCAGGGTGCCACCACTGGCCCGTGCCGTCTTCGGGGTAGTCCGCGCGAGCCTCGTCGACCAGGTCGATGATCGCCGCGCGCAGGCGCGCCGTCGCGGCCTCCGGGTCACCGCTGGCGTCCACGGGTGCACCGACGCGGATCTCGACCGGGACCCCGCGCTGCTTCATGCTGGAGCGACGGTCGTAGCACCACAGCCGCTGGGTTCCCCATAGCGCCATCGGCACCAGCGGCACCCCCGCCTCGGAAGCCATCCGCACCGCTCCGCTCTTGAACCCCTTGGGCTCCAGGGTGCGGCTCATCGTGGCTTCGGGGAACACCCCGACGACCTCCCCAGCGCGCAGCGCCTCGACGGCGTGGGTGAAGCTGGCCGCACCGGCCCCCCGGTCGACGGGGATGTGCTTCATGCTGCGCATCACCGGGCCGGCGATCCGGTGGTCGAAGACCGACTTCTTGGCCATGAACCGTACGAGCCGATTCGAGGGCCGGGCAGCGTACCCGGCGAAGATGAAGTCCAGGTAGCTGACGTGATTGCTGGCCAGCACCGCTCCCCCGGAGCGCGGCAGGTGCTCGCCGCCCTGCACCCGGACCTTGACCCCGAGGGCAGCGAAGGCACCGTGGCCGACAACGATCACCGGCGGGTAGACCAAATCGACCATCTGGCCAGCCTAGAGGTGCCCGCGGTCCGGTCGCCGGCCCAGCCACGTGGGCAGGCTCCGAGTGCGCTCGGGCAGCGGTCCAACACTCGACGCGGGATCGGGTCGGCACCCTTGGACGAGCACCAGTCGCGGCCGAGGGCGAGCGTGAATTGCGCGCCGCCCCACTGGCTGGCGCCCCTCTCGAGACGGCCACCCGAGGCAACCGCGAGCCGTTCGGCGATCGCGAGACCGACGCTGGTGGATCCCGTGCGGTCCGCCGGGTGCGGGCCGGCGCCAACCCGCGTCCGGCGTCGTCGACCACACCTCGACCAGTCCGTCGGCTCGCTCGCCCACCCCGAGGTGCAGGGAAACGCCCTCGTCGGTGTGCACGAAGACGTTCTGCAGGAGGATGTCGACGGCCGTCGTCAGGTCGTAGGCCGTCAGTCGCACGGGCATCGGTGCCGCATGCGCCCCCTGCACCTGCATCGCGCGCCCCTGGTACTCGGCCAGCACCGCCCAGAACGGCGCACGCTCGGCCACCACCTCGACGGCATCGCAGGAGGCGTGCAGGCCCTCGCGATTGGAACGTCGGGCGCTGGTGATGATCTCGTCGGTCGTGCGCTGCAGGGTCAGGACGTCCTCGTTGAGGCGCTCACGCACCACCGGGTCCGCGACCGCGTCGACGTCAGCGGCGAGGACCGTCAGGGGAGTGCGCAACTGGTGGGCCAGCTCCGCGGCCGCAGCACGCTCCTCGTCGAGCAGTTCCTGAACACGGCCGGCCAGCCGGTTGAGGGCGACGCCCACGTCCTCCACCTCGGGCAGGTTCGACGGGGCGGCGCGGGCGCTGAGGTCCCCTGCAGCCAGGTCGTCTGCAGTCCGGGCCAGCTCCCGGATCGGCGCGGCGGTCCGGCGGGCGAGCTGCCAGGCCGCGATACCCGCACCACCCAGCAGAAGGGTGACCAGGCCCGCCAGGGCCAGCAATCGAGGCTCAAGCCCCTCCTGCATCCGGTCGGGATCAGCCACGACCAGCACGGCACCTCGGTGCTCGTCACCGAACAGGGCGGGCGCCGCAGCGTAGCCCTGCCGTCCCGTATCCAGGGAAGCAGAGCGACCTGCGAGTGCCGACTCGATGATCGTGTCGGCGGCCGCGGGCACCGGGCCGCTGACCACAGTTCCGTCGGGCTCGATCAGCATGACTGTCCCGGGTGGGCCGGGCAGTGGGATCTCAGGCACATCGCTGTGGTCGTCCGAGCTACCTGCCGGCTTGGCCGACTCCCACTGGTCGGCCAGTGATCGCGCCTCATCGGCGAGCTGGGCGATGGCACCAGCGCGGACGAGGTCGCGCGCGGACATCGCCAGGGGGATCACCAGGACAGTTGCGGCCACGGCCACCACGGCCAGCGCGAAGACGACCAGACGTCGGTACATCAGTCCGACGGGGCCCGCGCGGCGCGGTCCTCGAGCATGACGCCCACTCCCCTGTTCACGTGCACGAATCGCGGGCTCGCGGGCGTGTCGCCCAGTTTCCGCCGCAACCAGGAGAGGTGGACGTCGACGGTCCGGGCGGCATCCGTGCGCTGCCACACCTCACGCAGCAGCTCTCCCCGGCTGACCACCCGGCCGGGATTCTCAGCCAGGTAGGCGAGCAGGTCGAACTCCAGCCGGGTCAACTCGACCGGACGCCCGTCCACCTCAGCAGTCCGCCGGGCCCGGTCCACCCGCAGACCGCCCACCAGCAATGGGGGATCCCCGGCCGGGTCGGCAGACACGCCCGCACGGCGCAGCACGGCCCGGATGCGTGCCTCGAGATGAGCAGGGTCATAGGGCTTGACGACGTAGTCGTCGGCACCAGCATCCAGCAGCGCCACGATCAGGCCCTCGTCGTCCCTGGCCGTGGCAACGATCACGGGCACCTGGCTGACAGCGCGGATCATCCCCAGCAAGCGCTCGCCGGCCACATCGGGCAGGCCCAGGTCCAGCACGACGACGTCAGGGGAGCCCGTGAGCATGGACTGCAGCCCGTCGAGCCCCGTCCCGGCCGAGTCGACAGCGTGTCCCCGGCCGTGCAGGGCGCGCACGACCGCGGTGCGGATTCCCGCATCGTCCTCGATCAGCAGCACGTGCGCCACGCAGGGCAGCCTACGGGCTCTCAAGGCGCTGCAGGCGCAGGGCCGCGGCTGGGCAGGAGGCCACCGCCAACCGTGCCGCACGGACCTGGCCACTCGGGATGACCGCTCCGCGCGTCGTGACACCCACGGGGTACCCCCAGGGGTCCAAACCGATCCGCTCGCCGAGGGCCGCGGCGCACACGCCGTGTCCCCCGCACCGGACCCAGTCCACCGTCAGCAGCTGCTCGCCGGTTGCGGCACTGGCTCCGATGCTCGCCTGGCCGTGTGCGGTCATCGCGCACCTCCCAACAGATCCATGGCGCTGCGCAGCGCGGCGACAGCCGCAGTGGGGTGTGCGCAGATCCCTCGGCCCTCGACCATTGCCATCAGCGCGTCGGCCTCCGCACGCCCGGCCGCACCCGTGGCCATTCGGCCGACCATCTCGACCGCGGACGGGAGGCCATGCACGCACGGTCCGCACTGCCCCGCGGTGCTCGCGGCGAGCTCGCCGGCGATGGCCTCCAACGCCACCCAGGGGTCCAGGTCGGCGGGCAGCCAGAGGAACGCGCCGGCTCCCCAGCGCCCGCCGAGGTCGGTCAGGGCATCGCGGGTGAGCCGGGTACCGGCGCTCAAGTCGTCCCAGGGCACCCAGCGCCCGTGCCAGCCGCCGGTGATCAGGACCGTGGGCGCACCGACCGGCCCACCGGCGGCCGCCGCGACGTCGGACACGGTCGCTGTCGGTCCGAGTTCGACCACGCCGGGGGTTCGCACCGCGCCGGAGGCGGAGGCCAGGGCCGAGCTCCCCGGGATCCCTCGGACTGCCAGGGCGATCCGAGCGAAGGTCTCCACGTTGCTCAGCAGTGCGTGGCTCGGGCGCCTCGGCCAGCGGGTCGGGATCACCGGCGGCCGGCCGAGCTCCGCCGGGAGGGCGGGTCCGCCGGCCAGCGAACGCAGGATCGAGGTCGCCTCCCCTGCCACGAAGGTCGCGGGCCCGAGCGAGACCTCGATGGGGATCACGTCGTGGCGCTCGGACAGGGCGTTGGCCAGGCTCGCCGCGAGTTCGGGGCGGTCCACGCTGATCCGGACGGTGACCTGCGGGGCGGCCAGGGCCCGCGCGCAGGCCACGGCCCCGTCGAGGACCAGGTGCGGAACATGGGTCAGGAGCACCCCGTCCTTTCCGCTGGCGGTCTCACCCTCAGCGCCGTTGACGATCACCCGGGACACCCGGCGCCCGGCCAGGGAGGCCAGCTTCCGGTCGGTGGGGAACGCCGCGCCACCGGCACCGACGATCCCGTGTGCACCGACCCTGTCGATCAGCTCCACGAGCCCCATCGTGGGAGCCGGCCCCCAGGTGCTGAAATGGCGCTCGATGCGGATCGGGACGCCCGGATCCACGCCGGCCAGCATCAGCACCCCCGGTGCGAGCAGGTCACGGGGCAGTCGACCGGGCAGCCGACCGGGCAGCGCCAGCCCGGGCAGGCCCGCACCGGGCGCCTGCCAGGCATCACGTGGGCCGGCAAGCCGGGGGCGACCCAGCGCCGCGGTCATCGACCTGCTCCGATCCGGCGGGCCGGCAGATCCGCGACGACGGGGGATGCGGCCCGTGCCCGGGGTGTGCCCCAGCCGGCGCCTGGCAGCAGCAGGAGCCTCGCGGCGACCGCGAGCAGGACGACCGCGACGCTCACCCGGGCAAGCAGGGACATGGCCCGGCCGTCGGATCCGACCAGCAGGCCATGCCCGATGGCCAGCGCCCAGACCGGATAGGCCAGCAGGTGCGCGCGGCGCCACAGGCCTGGGCCCCGGTACCGCAGCGCGGTGGTCAGCAGGACCACGACCAGCAGGTCCAGGGCCAACGCCCCCAGCCCGACCCCCCAACGCTGCCAGCCTGCCAGGCCCGGCAGGAGGGCTGCGGGCCAGTCCAGGGGGATCCATGCGTCGAGCACCGCGAGGACCACGTGGGCCACGATGAGCAGCGACCCAGTGACAGCAGCGGCTCGATGGACACTGACTGCGGTCAGCCGGGCAGTGGGGCGCAGCAGCGGCCCGAGGACGGCGACCAGCACCGCGACGGTGAGTAGGCCAGCCGCGACCAGGCCACCGGAACGCATCAGGAACCAGCCCCACGGAAGGTCGGTCATGCCGCATCCTTCTGTCCGGGCCACCGGCCCACCGTCCGCACGCTGGCGCGCCCGGACCCGGTCCAGCTCGTGAACAGCCCATCGAGGCCCCGCTGTTCGAACCACGCCGGCGCCGCTGAATCCAGCAGCATCCCCGTGGTGGCGGCGACGTTGGCAGCCGTGGCGCTGGCTCCCAGCGCCGAGACCGCCCACCATCGGGTGCGGGCACTTGTCCCAGTGCGTGGGTCGATCAGGTGATGAGCCGGGCCCTGCGGGGTCTGCCAGCGGCGTCGCCCCTGCCCGCTGGTCGCCAACCCGGCATCACGCACCAGGATCCAGTGCGGGGACAGGCCGGGGACCTCGTGATCGGCGCCGAGCACCCAGTCCTCGTCGCGGGCGATGGCGCGCAGGTCGCCACCCATGGACGCGACCACATCCACATCCAGCTCGTCGACGACTCGCTCAGCGACCTCGTCGGCCAGCCACGCCTTCGCCGTCGCACCCAGGTCGAGCGCGACTCCGGCCGGGATCCGCACCCAACCGGGCCCGAGCTCGACCTGCTGCCACGCACCGGGGATCGCCGTGGTCGCCGGATCTCGAACGGCGCACACCTCGCCCGCGGCCCAGGAACGGTATCCCGCCGCGTCCACCTGCCGACCGAGGCAGGGATCAACCAGCCCCTGGGATGCCTCGGCGCCCGCGAGGGCAACCTCGATCAGTTCGCCGAGCAGGCCGCCGATGTCGACCCGGGCGCCGTCGGAGCTGTTGACCTGCGCGAGCTCTGAGTCCGGGCGGAACCGGCTGGCCGCCGCCTCGACCCGGTCGGCCTCCTCTGTGAGGATCCGGCCGGCCGCGCGCACCTGGGCAGGTGTGCACCGACTGCGCAGGGTGACGCAGAGCGTCGTGTGCCACCGCTGGTCGACGACCTCGACCGTGCTCATGATGTCTTCGACTTCTGGCCGGAGCCCGAGCTCGGCGTCGTTGCCGCCTTCGGCGCCACCGGGGCCGGGACGACGGCCCGACGGGTCGGCCGGGGCTTGGGGGCTACCGACGCCGGGGGCTTGCGGGTCTCAGCGGCCGCCTTGGGCTCGGCCTGGCGCGTGGGATCCGCAGCGGACGGGGCCTCGGCGACAGCCTGCGTGGCCTCCTGCGGGGCCCATTCCTGCCCCATGTCGACGGCGACTGCGGTGACTGCCAGGCCCGCGCCGACCACCAGTGCGCCGCTGCTGACCACGGCCAGGCCGCGTTGTGCGGAGTGTTTGAGGGTCATGTCAACCATCATCACGTCATGGCCGGCAAGGCATCAGGCCCCGCGAGGTCAAGGCTGCGGCAAGCCCCACTTGACGTGGACTTGCCATTCGCCCCGTGGGGGGGGACGGACCATGACGCTGCTGGCCAGCAGGCTGCTCAGCTCGGCTGCCACCCTGTGCGGGCCTGGCTAGTCGGTGGCAGCAGGGGCCGAGGGCGAATCGACGGGTCGGGCCGCGCGCAGCTCGGCCACCTCGGCGTCGCCGAGTTCCAGGTCGATCGTGTGGTCACCTGGGGCGACCTCGTCGGTGTGGTCCGGCGCTTCGACGCCGGCCGGCCCGTCGGCATGCTCCGGGGCAACAGCCGGAGCCGGCGATGGTGGCTCTTGGGACGGCTCGGCCTGGGCCTGCGTGGTCCGCCCCGGGAACGCCAACGGGATGCTCCGGGTCAACCGGGCCGGGCGGACCGCGCGTGCTGTCCGCACAGCCACCGATGCCCCCTGGGCCGCAAGTGCGCCCGCCGCACCGGCAGTCGCCCGGGCAGCGGCGTCCACAGAGCCCCGAGCGCCGGCGCTCAGCTCCCCGTCCGCGGCCGACCGCCCAGCCCGATCGGTGACGCCGCGGGGCCTCTCACCAGCCGGATCCGCGGCGACCGACGGGCTGGCATCGTCACCGGACGCCGCGTGCTCACCGTCCGGGACCACCTGCGACCGGTCAGCGTGCTGCCCACGACGTGCTGACCGCAGCTGTGCCTGATGCAGTTTCCAGGACAGCAGGCCCAGCTGGAGTCCCGCATCGGCGAGGAAGCCCAGCACCACCAGGCCTGCGGCGGCACCGGCGACGGGCAGCGCCTGGGGGCCGACCGATTCGAGTCGACCGCCCCCCAGCGAGCCGGAGGCCAACAGGACCAGACCGCCCACCAGGACGAACACCACGCCTGCCAGACCCACTGCGGAGCGCACAGATCCGGCCAACGTGGGCAGGTCCCGGCCCCAGCGGATTCGCCCTGAGAGCCCACCCAGGGCTATCGGCACGAGCAGGAGGATCGGCGACCAACTCGGCAACGCGGCGGGCACGGCCGCCAGGACGGGCAGTGCGGGCAGCGTGTCCACCTGGCCACCCAACGCGTTCAGGCTGCTGCCTGCGCCGACCTGGAAGCCGGGGCCAACGACCAGCGACAGGCCCCAGACATCCAGCGTGGGCAGGCAGAGCGCACCCAACAGGGTCAGGGTTGCCCCACCGAGGACACCGGCATCCAGGTCGGCCAGGGTGCTGGCAACCTGGCCGGCGTGCCGGATCAGGCCCACGGTGACCAGCAGGGCTCCCGCGGCCCACAGGCCGGCCACAGCAGCCAGCCCGCCAAGGATCGTGTGCCACATGGCCTGGCTCAACCGGGACCGGACAGCCTCGACGAGCCCGGCCGCACCGGCGATCCCCCAGGCGGTCCCTACCATGGCCACGGCCCCGGTCCAGAGCAGCGCCGCTGCCGGACTGGCCGCGGATCCCGGCGTTCCGGCCAGCCAGGCCAGCCCGGCGCCACCCAGACCGTAGACCGTGGCCGCGGCGGTCACGATCCCCGCGGTCTCCTGCGGCGTCGGGTCCACGAGCAGCCGGCCCGCCCAACGCCCGCCGCGACGGTTCAGCAGCAGGCCGAGCACCAGTCCACCGAGCGGGAGCAGGGTCAGCGATCGGCCACCGAGTTCCATGGGCACGAGGTGGGCGCCGAACCAGGTCATCCCCGCAGCCCGCCAGGCGGCGGCCGAGTCACCGACCGGGTCGGGTGAGACCGCCCAGGCCAGCATCACCAGGCAGGTGACCAGTGCCACCCCGACGAGCAACGCCCACAGCCCGGCAGCCGCACCTGCGACCAGGGGTCGCCGGGATGCCGCAGGCCACGAGGGCCCCGCGGGTCGAGCGCTCGCGGGTCGGGTTCGGCCAACTCGGCTTCGTCCACCATCACCCCGGGATTCTCCCCCAGCCTCCTCCGTGGATGCTGCGGCTCCCGCGTGTCGCCGATCGGTGTCGGCGAGGTCGATCGAACCGACCCTCGTGCCACGTCATCGAGCGGCCGGGGCGCGAGGCCTGGACCGCCGGAACAGGTCAGCGCGCCAAGCATCTCGCGCATCAGTCGCGCGGTCTCCGAGGGCGTCTTGCCCACGCGCACGCCCACCGCCTCGAGCGCCTCCTGCTTGGCCGGCGCGGTGCCCGACGAGCCCGACACGATGGCGCCGGCGTGACCCATCGTCTTGCCCTCCGGTGCGGTGAACCCGGCGACGTAGCCGACCACCGGCTTGGTGACGTTCTCGGCGATGAATGCAGCCGCGCGCTCCTCGGCGTCACCGCCGATCTCGCCGATCATCACGATCGCCTCGGTCTTCGGGTCGCGCCTCGAACGCGGCTGAGCGCGTCGATGTGGGTCGTGCCGATGATCGGGTCACCGCCGATGCCGATGGCCGTCGAGAAGCCGAGATCGCGCAGCTCGTACATCATCTGGTAGGTCAGCGTGCCGGACTTGCTGACCAGCCCGATCGGCCCGGAGCCGGCGATGCTGGCCGGGATGATGCCCGCGTTGCTCAGTCCGGGGGAGATGATGCCCGGGCAGTTGGGCCCGATGATCCGGGTGGTGCCGCGGTTGACCGCGTCCTGGAAGAACGCTGCCGTGTCATGCACCGGCACGCCCTCGGTGATCACGACGACCAGGGGCATCCCGGCATCGATCGCCTCGGTGACCGCACCCTTGGTGCCCGCCGGGGGCACGAACACCACCGACACATTGGCGCCGGTGGCGGCCATCGCCTCGGCGACGGTGCCGAACACGGGCAGTTCGGCGTCCGGGAAGGCCACGGTCTGGCCGGCCTTCTTCGGGTTCACCCCGCCGACGATGTTCGAACCGGCGGCCAGCATGAGCGTCGTGTGCTTCATGCCCTCCGAACCGGTCATGCCCTGCACGATGAGCCTGGAGTCTCCATCGAGGAAGATTGCCATGGTCCTACCTCACTTCCCCGCTGCTGCGAGTTCGGCTGCGCGGCGCGCGGCCTCGTCCATCGTCTCGACCATCTCCACGCCGGGGATGGCGGCCTCGGCCAGGATCGCCCGGCCCTCCTCGGCGCGGTTGCCGTCGATGCGGCACACGAGCGGCTTGTCGACAGGCTTGCCCGCGTCGGCGAGCATCTTCAGCGCGATCTTGATGCCGTTGGCCACCTCGACGCACGAGGTGATTCCACCGAACACATTGACGAAGACCGACTTGACCGCCGGGTCGGTGAGCACGATGTCCAGCCCGTTGCTCATCACCTCGGCGCTGGCCCCGCCGCCGATGTCCAGGAAGTTGGCCGGGCGGACCCCGCCGAACTCCTCGCCCGCGTAGGCCACCACGTCCAGGGTGGACATGACCAGGCCGGCACCGTTGCCGATGATGCCGACCTCGCCGTCGAGCTTGACGTAGTTCAGGTCGAACGACTTGGCCCGCAGCTCGATCGGATCGGAGGCGGCAGTGTCGACCAGGTCAGCGTGCGAGGCGTGCCGGAAGTGCGCGTTCTCGTCCAGGGACACCTTGCCGTCCAGGGCCAGCACGCGACCGTCGGTGGTCTTCACCAGCGGGTTGACCTCCACCAGCGTGGCGTCCTCCTTGATCAGGACGTCCCAGAGCGTGACCAGGACCTGGGCGACGTCCTCGGCCACCTCGGCGGGGAACTTCGCCGCCTCGACGATCTCGCGCGCCTTCTCCGGGGGCAGCCCTCCAGTGCGTCGACGCGGATCATGGCCAGCGCATCGGGGTTGTCCTTGGCGACCTGCTCGATCTCCACGCCGCCCTCGACGCTGGCCATGGCCAGGAACGTCCGGTTGGCCCGGTCGAGCAGGAAGGAGACGTAGTACTCCTCGGCGATCTCCGCGGCCTCGGTGACCAGGACCTTGTGCACCGTGTGGCCCTTGATGTCCATCCCCAGGATGTCACGGGCGCGGTCGCTGGCCTCGTCCTCGCCGTTGGCGAGCTTCACGCCGCCGGCCTTGCCGCGACCGCCGACCTTCACCTGGGCCTTGACCACCACCGTGCCGCCGATCCGGCGGGCTGCCAGCCGGGCGGCGTCGGGGGTCTCGCAGACCGCACCCGGGACGACCGGCACTCCATGCTTGCCGAACAGGTGCTTTGCCTGGTACTCGTACAGATCCACGCGGGGCTCCTCAGGTGATGACGGGACGCCGCCAGAGTAGCCCGGTGCATCGCCGCGCCGACCGGGAGGTCCCCGTTCGCGCGACGAGTGGTGGCGCCTGCGCGTCAGGCGGCGTGCGCCACGTTTTGCCGGACCCAGTCGACGATCTCGTCGGTGCGGGTGCCCGGGGTGAATACGTGGGCCACCCCCATCTCGGCCAGCTTGGGGAGGTCGGCCTCGGGGATGATGCCGCCGCCGAAGACGGCGATGTCCTGCGCGCCCTGCTCGCGCAACTGTTCGAGCACCGCCTGGAAGAGGGTCATGTGCGCACCGGACAGGATGCTCAGGCCGATCCCGTCGGCATCCTCGGCGATGGCGGTGGCCACGATCTGCTCCGGGGTCTGGTGCAGGCCGGTGTAGATGACCTCGATGCCTGCGTCGCGCAGCGCCCGGGCGACCACCTTGGCCCCACGGTCGTGCCCGTCGAGTCCCGGCTTGCCGACGATGACCCTGATGTGCTCGACGTTGGCGCTGTTCATGGGGCCAGCGTAGCCCGGCGAGAACCGGATTCCATCGCAGGGCCGGACGCTCACGCGAAGGCGATCACATCGGCCACAATCGTGACGGCCACGTACACCGCGAAGAAGGTCCGGGCGAAGGTCTGCAGCCGCCGAAGCGAGGCCAACCGGCGCTGTTCCTGCAGGTGCCGGCCGATCAGGGTCAGCAGCATCATGCTCGCGCTCAGGGCGATGAACGCGTAGTAGGCCCATTCGACCGCCACGGTGTAGCCGACCGAGGGAAGCGAGTTGGTGACGCTGGCCAGCGTCACGGCGCCGGTCAGCCGCCCACCCCGGCCCACGGACGGTGATCGCCGTGTGCGCACCCTGATGCGCTACCGTTCGGCGGGTGCCGACCAGCCCCGCCGCCCCCCTGCCGGGCAGCACCTCCGCGGATGCCCAGGACCAGGACACGACGCGCCTGCGCCGGCTGGCCAGGGCCACCGGGCGGGGGGTCCGCAAGGCCGCGACTCCCTCGGTGATCCGCGGGACAGCCATCGAGGTGGCCTGGACGGCCACGCACGTGGTCACCTACCCGTTGGGCGTCCTCGAGGAGCAGGTGCGCCACCCGGAGGAGCGGTTGAGCCTCGAGGGCCTGGACCCGATCAAGCGTGGCCTGATCATCGGCGACGTCGAGAACGCCGGCACCCCGATCATCCTCATCCACGGTGTGGTGGACAACCGTTCGGTGTTCGCGATGATCAAGCGAGGCCTGCGCCGACGTGGGTTCGGGCGGATCATCACGCTGAACTACTCCCCGCTGACCGACGACGTGCGCGTCGTGGCCGCCCGGCTCGAGGCCCTGGTCGAGGCGCTGTGCATCGAGACCGGCTACGAGCGGGTCCACGTGATCGGCCACTCGATGGGCGGACTGGTCGCGCGGTACTTCGTGCAGCGGATGGGCGGGGACTCCCGCGTGCACACGCTGGTGACCCTGGGCACGCCCGCACCAAGGGACTGCGCCAGCCAAGCTCGTGCCGCACCCGGTGGCCCGCCAGATGCGTCCCGGCTCGGACATCATGACCGAACTGGCCGCCCCCGCACCGGGCTGCCGGACCCGGTTCGTGGCCGTGTGGTCGGACCTCGACCAGATGATCGTGCCCAAGGAGAACGCCCGGATCGAGCACGGGGATCTGAACGCACGCAACGTGTTCGTGGCGTCGGTGGGGCACAACTCGCTGCCGGTCGACGGTCGAGTGGTCCACGAGATCTGCACGACGCTGGCGCACGTGGACCAGGCCGGCACGACCGTGGCCGAGGGCGCGACGTCGATCTCCAGCGCCACGAGCCGCCAGGGGCGCCGGGCCGGCGGGTTCCGCCCCCAGCGCTGAGGGCGCAGGTCAGAGCTTCTCCACCGGGGCGTAGCGCAGCAGCAGGCGCTTGACACCCTCGGAGCCGAAGTCGACCGACGCCTCGGCCTTGTCGCCGCTGCCCAACGTGCTGACCACGGTGCCCATCCCGAACGTGGGGTGCAGCACCCGGTCGCCGGCGGTCAGGGAGATGACCGGGCGCGCGCCGGAGGTCTGCGCCCCAGGCCGGGAGGCGGCGCTCGCCAGGGCCGGACTGGACCCGTATCCGCCCGCCGAGGGCCCCGTGTAGCGCGTGGGCTCCTCGCGGTCCCAGCGGATCAGCTCCGTCGGGATGTCGGCCAGGAAGCGGGACTCGGGATTGTAGCTCGGCGCGCCCCACGCCGAGCGGCTGATCGCCCGCGAGACGTAGAGCCGCTCGCGGGCTCGGGTGATGCCGACGTAGGCCAGCCGGCGCTCCTCGGAGAGCTCGAACGGGTCGGACATGGCCCGCATGTGCGGGAAGACCCCGTCCTCCATCCCGGTCAGGAACACCACCGGGAACTCCAGTCCCTTGGCGGTGTGCAGGGTCATCAGGGTCACGACACCCTCGTGGTCCTCGCCCTCGGGGATCTCGTCGGCGTCGGCCACCAGCGCCACGCGCTCCAGGAACTCCGCCAGCGTCCCCGGGCCCTGGTCGGCCGCCAGCGAGTCGCGGGAGAACTCCGCTGCGACGGCCTCGAACTCGGCCACGTTCTCGGCGCGCACCTCGTCCTGCGGGTCGGTCGAGGCCTGCAGTTCGGCCAGGTAGCCCGAGCGCTCCAGCACCGCGCGCATGATGTCGGCCGGGCCGGCGCCGGAGTCCACCACCGCGGCCAGGTGATCGAGGATGGCCACGAAAGCCGCCGACGAGGGTCGCGCTGCGCCCGGCCATCCCGGGGATCTCGGCGGCGCGGCGCAGGGCGGCGCCGAAGGTGATGCGCTCGGCCTCGGCGAATCCGACGACACGTAGGCCTCGGCCCGGTCGCCGATCCCACGCTTGGGCACGTTGAGGATCCGGCGCAGGCTCACGTCGTCTGCGGGGTTGGCCACCACGCGCAGGTAGGCCAGGACGTCGCGGATCTCGCGGCGCTCGTAGAACCGGGTGCCACCGACCACCTTGTAGGGCAGTCCGGTGCGGATGAACACCTCCTCCAGCGCCCGGGACTGGGCATTCGTCCGGTAGAACACCGCGACGTCGCCCGGCTTGGCCTGGCCCGCGTCGGAGAGCCGGTCGATCTCGTTGCCGACGAACGCGGCCTCGTCGTGCTCGGAGTCCGCGACGTAGCCCACGACCTGCTCGCCGGCACCGGCGTCGGTCCAGAGCTTCTTGGCCTGCCGGTCGGCATTGCGTCGCGATCACGGCGTTGGCCGCCGACAGGATCGTCTGGGTGGAGCGGTAGTTCTGGTCCAGCACGATCTGGCGGGCGTTCGGGTAGTCGGTGGAGAACTCCACGATGTTGCGCACCGTGGCGCCACGGAAGGCATAGATCGACTGGTCGGAGTCACCGACGACCACGAGCTCGCCGGCCGGGAGCTCGTCGCCGGCCCGCCCGACCAGCTCGGCCACCAGCCGGTACTGCGCGTGGTTGGTGTCCTGGTACTCGTCGACGAGGATGTGCCGGAACCGGCGGCGGTAGTGCTCGGCAACGTCGGGGAAACCGACCAGCAGGGCCACGGTGTGACCGATGATGTCGTCGAAGTCCACGGCCTGGGCGCGGGTGCAGCCGCTGCTGGTAGGCGCTGTAGACATCGGCCAGCGTCAGCTCGGTCTCGTTCTGGGCGCCGCTGCGGAAGGCGTCGGGGTCGATCAGCTCGTTCTTGAGCCCGGAGATCTTGTTCAGCAGGCCGCGCGGCGGCATCCGCTTGACGTCCAGGTCCAGGTCGCGGGACACGAGGGTGACCAGGCGCAGGCTGTCGGCCTGGTCGTAGATCGAGAAGTTGGACTTCAGGCCCAGCCGATCGGCCTCGCGGCGCAGGATGCGCACGCACGCGGAGTGGAACGTCGAGACCCACATGGCCCGGGCCCGCGGCCCGACTGCCGACTCGACCCGCTCACGCATCTCGGCCGCGGCCTTGTTGGTGAACGTGATGGCCAGGATCTCGCCGGGCCGGGCGTCGCCGGTGGCCAGCAGGTGGGCGATCCGCCGGGTCAGCACCCGGGTCTTGCCCGAGCCGGCGCCGGCAACGATCAGCAGCGGCCCGCCCCGGTGCTCGACCGCTGCACGCTGGGGCGGGTTCAGCCCGGCGAGCAGCTCAGCTGATCTCGACCTCGCGCTGGGCTGCGCGCTCGGCCTGGCGTTGCGCCGGCTGGGTGGCTGCGCTGCCCCGGCCCGCCCCGCCCTTCGCCGCAGCGACCGCTGCGCGCACCAGGTCGGCGGCCCGGCCGGCCTCGGCCCGGCGGACATCGACCTCCAGGGGATGTGGACGCCCTCGGCCCGAGCTCGAAGAGCGTGCCCGGCGGGCGCAGCCGCATCAACGGCGTGATCGATCGCCTCGTCGAGGCGCTCGTCGGGCAGGGTCGTCCGCGGGAGGCGGGGTAGGAGATCATCCGCGAGCACCCGGTGAGTCTAGGTGCCCGGCTGACACCACGTTCCCGCGGTCCGCGGCCGCACCAGGCCGTCCTGTGTCATCGATCGGGCATTCCCAGCCTGGATCGAGTGGCAGCAAGGTCGGCCCGCCGGGCCAGCGACCCCTACCGACCCTTGAGCGTGAAGGTGCGCCGTGCGCATCGCCGGCAGCGAGCCCCGCTTCTTCGTCGTCACGCGGTAGGCGCGAGTCTTGGTGTCCTTGGGCCAGCGGTACGTGAAGGTCGCCTGGCCCTTCGCGTTCGTGCGGGCGGTCGCCAGGGTCTTCCACTTGCCCTTGATCAGCATCTGGCGGCGCACCGTCACCGACTTCTTCGCCGGCGTCACCTGGACCGTCACCTTGACCGTCGACTTCTTCTTCGGCCGGGTCGTCGAGGGCGTGGCAACCACGGACGCGGCCGGGGTCGCCGCGCTGGGCTTCGGCAGCGCCGTGATCGAGAACGACGCCGACACCAGCGCGGGCAGCGATCCCCTCTTCGACGACTTGACCCGGTAGACACGCGCCTTGGTGTCCTTGGGCCATCGGACCTTGAACGTCACCTGGCCCTTGGAGTTGGTCCGCGCCGTTGCCATGCGTCTTCCACGTGGAGTTGACCAGCATCTGCCGGCGCACCTTCACCGACTTGGTCGCCGGGGTGAGCTGCACGGCGAACTTCACCGTCGATGCCCATCTTCGGCGTGCGGGTCGAGGGGGTGACCACCAGTGGAGGGCGAGCTCGGCGTGGGGGAGCTCCCGGCGGCGCCGGGGTGTGGCGCTGATGAGGCTGCAGGTGACGTGAACGTCGAGGAGACGCCCGACGCGCTGCGACCCGCTGCGCGACCACCGCACGGTAGGTGCGCGTGCTCGTGTCCTGGGCCAGCTCACCGAGAAGGTCACGCGACCGGGGCATCGGTCGTGCCGGTCGACATCGTCTTCCACGTGTCGCCGACCAGCATCTGCCGCTGCACCGCCGACCGACCGCGCCGGGGTGACCTGGACGGCGAACTTGACCGTCGAGCCCATCGCAGGCGTCCTCGTCGAGGGGGTCATGGTCAGCGTGAGCACTTGCTCGGCCGGCTCGGACAGCCGGGCGGCGCGTGACGCTGGGCGTGCCGGAATCGGCGATGTAGCCGACCACGTCGGCGCTCAGGTTGGCCGACCCGAGCGAGGTGCCCAGCCCGATCGTCCCGTCCGATGCGATCGGGACCAGCATCGTGGCCGTCGTGGAACCGATCGGGGTGACCAGCTGGCCCGACGGGCGGCTGCCCCCAGCCGACCAGGCCGACAACCGGGCGGGGGCGTTGCTCGACGCTGGTGACGCGGACCGCAGCCCATCGGGCGCTGGCCGGCACCAGCCCGGACACGGCGGCGCGCGGGTACAGCGACCGACCAGCCAGGGCCCGACAACTGCCCGTCAGGCCGGCGCCCTTGCCGCTGCGGGTGTCCAGGATCGTGGTGGCCCGAACCGGGACCAGACCGGCGACCTTCGCCCCGGCGGCGATCACCCTGGGCGTTCCGGAGGCCGGCTTGGCCGAGCTGAAGCGCGCCGAGCAGAACGACTGGGTCTGCGCGCGACCGCTCCACCAGGACGTGACCCGCCCAGCGCCGTCCCACGACATCGAGAAGTGCACGTGGTTGCGGTGGCAGCTGGTGTCCAGGCCACTGCCCGAAGTTCGAGGCGGACAGGCAGCTGCGGTAGTCGGTCCAGCCGCGGCCCGGGTCGTACATCCGGATCATCCGGTTGTTCCAGATGATGTACATGATCCCCAGCCGGCGGGCCATCGCGTGCGGCGTGCCGTCGGCGGCCGGGGCCAGCAGCCAGTTCACGAACGCATCGGCCTGCGCCTTCTGCGCCGGCACCCGCACGAGCGCATCCAGTCCACGGCGCGACCGTCGAAGTGCTCGCTGGTGCTCGAGGTGCAGCCGCGCGGGATGTAGACGGTGGCCGGGCCGTAGGTGGCCTTCAGCAGGTCGGACAGGGCATTGGCACCCGGCCGGGCGACCGGGTCGCACAGCGTCTGCTTCTCGTAGAAGGCCGGGTTGTCCAGCGCTTGTGGGCAGCGTTACCCCGGGCTTAGGCTCGGCTGGCGCGGCCTGCGCCGGGGCGCCGAGCAGCGACACCGACCAGACAGCCGTCGTGGCAGCAACGAGCGTGCGTGTACCCCCCATAGCCCCTCCCATCGGCTCCAGCGCCCCCGCGCTTAAGTCAACCTACGATGTATCCCGTGGATGATGCAGCAGAAGTGACACGAGTCCTGGTAGTGACTGCCCACCCCGATGACGTGGATTTCGGCGCCGGGGGCACTGTCGCGAGCCTCGTGGCCGCCGGAGTCGCGGTCACCTACTGCATCGTGACCGACGGCGACGCGGGCGGATTCGACCCCGCGGTGCCCCGTTCGGAGATCCCCGGGATCCGCCGAGCCGAGCAGCGCGCGGCCGCCGAGGTGCTCGGGGTCAGCGACGTGCGGTTCCTGGGATACCGCGACGGCGAGCTGACCGTCAGCCACGACCTGCGCCGCGACATCACCCGGGTCATCCGCCAGGTGCAGCCCCAGCGGGTGCTCACGATGAGCCCGGTGCGCAACTGGGACCGGATCGGCGCCTCGCACCCGGACCACATGGCCGCTGCGGAGGCCACCGTGCAGGCGATCTACCCCGATGCCCGCAACCAGTTCGCCCATCCCGACCCTGATGACCGACGAGGGGCTGGGCGAGTGGCACGTCAGCGAGCTGTGGATGTTCGGCTCGCCCGACGCCCAACACCTACGTCGACGTGACCGACTTCCTGCCCAAGAAGCTGGCCGCGCTGCGGGCGCACGCGAGCCAGACCGAGCACATGACCGACCTGGAGACCATGATCCGCGGCTGGATGGCGGCCAGCGCGCGAGCGCGGCGGGCTCGGGGAGGGTCGGCTCGCCGAGATGTTCCACGCGGTGAAGACGGCCTGACCGCTCCGACCCCACGGTGCCGTCGGGCCTGGGCGCCGTACGCACGCCCCAAGGCATTGCCGCCGCCGGATCGCCGGATCGCCGGATCGGCCATCCAGTGGCCCTTATGGCCGCGAGGGCGAATCGGCGGAATCCGGACAAGCGCCTAGGCTGTGAGCCATGGAAATCGTCTACGACCTGCTGGTCGTGCTGCACTTCATCGGTC
>CAWAEB010000017.1:0-18767 GCA_963781015.1 uncultured Actinomycetes bacterium
TTAACCACCAGTTTATATAACTGCGCTTTTATTCTTCCAGTTGACCCGAAAGTTGATCCACTTTCTTGCTAAGTTCATCTACGCGCTGTTCGAGCTTTTCTACTCGCTTTGTATCAACAGATGGCTTTTCTCCTTCACAGGAAAGAAAAACCAAAACGAAAAAACATGCCATCAAAGCGAAGATCAGTTTTTTCCCTGTTTGCCATCCCCCCATTTGAGGTTCCTTCCATTATGGATTTCTATCCAGGCTTCGCCTGGATTAGAAAACAAGTCCTTTCGGTCAAATGCCTTATACCCAAAGCGATTGCTTTTTGTCTATAAATTGTTTTATCTGCTTGAAGCCGTCTTTTTCAGAGTCTTTCGAGATCGCCAAAAGCCACCA
The DNA here is from genome assembly GCA_963781015.1 of uncultured Actinomycetes bacterium. GTDB lineage: Bacteria > Actinomycetota > Actinomycetes > S36-B12 > CAIYMF01 > Prado023. Next base: position 383 of record CAWAEB010000017.1, read on the forward strand.
TTCCGGCCATGGTTCGCGCGGTCAGGATCGCACGGATGATCGCCCGTGCCGCGCAGTCGGCGCCGCATGGCCGATCTCGTTGACGGCTTGGGCCTCGCCGGCAGAGAAAACACCCGCTGTTTCGGCAGCGGTTTGCGGCAGGTCAACGGCAGAAAATGGTGTCGCCGTCGAACATGGTATGGGCCGGCCGGATGGCCCGGGCCAGGCCGTCGTGGGCCATCTGCGCCACTTTGAGCGCCTGGGCCTTGGTGAGGACGGCATGGGTAGGCCACGACACCGATGGTGGTGTTGCGGGCCGGTCCGCCGGGCGGCTGGGGCGGCAGTTTCACCGCGCGCCGCCCCGGATCCCCGAACTCACCGGCGAGTTCGAGCCCGATTTCCCAGGCGAGCCAGTCGTGGGTAGACCACCGTTCCGTGGGAATTCACGGCCATCAGGGCGGCGACGGTGAAGCCCGCATCGAGGAGCTGGCTGGCCGAGCCCAGTCCGCCCTTGATGCTGTGCGCCAAAGCGCCGGTCCCGGCCCCGCTGCAGCCCAAGACGATGGGGCCGGAGGCCGCTGCGTGTCGCAGGCGCGGCGGCCCCACGAACAGCACCCTACTGCTCCGTGGCCTGCTGGCTGGGCCGCTCGGCGGGCTGCTCGGTGGCCGCTCGGCGGCGGGCTCCGGAGCGCGCGCGCCCGCGACCTCAGTCCGGCTGCAGGACGTGCAGGGCGTGGTCCAGGTCGACCGGGTAGGGCGAGCTGAACTCGACCCACTCGCCGCTGCCCGGGTGCACGATCCCCAGGCGCACCGCGTGCAGCCACTGACGCTCCAAGGCGCACCGAGCGGCCAGAACCGGGTCGGCGCCGTACATCAGGTCGCCCACGCAGGGATGGCGGATGGCAGCCATGTGAACCCGGATCTGGTGGGTCCGCCCGGTCTCGAGGTGGACCTCGAGCAGGCTCGCGTACCGGAACGCATCCAGCAGTTGGTAGTGGGTCACCGAATGCCGGCCGTCGGCGATCACGGCGAACTTCCAGTCGTGGTGGGGGTGCCGGCCGATCGGGGCGTCGATGGTGCCGCGGACCGGGTCGGGCAGGCCCTGCACCAGTGCGTGGTAGACCTTCTCCGGCGTGCGGTCGCGGAACTGCGCCTTGAGGTGGGTGTAGGCCGGCTCGCTCTTGGCCAGCACCATCACCCCAGAGGTACCCACGTCAAGACGCTGGACCACGCCGCGTCGCTCGGGTGCGCCGGACGTGGAGATCCGGTAGCCGCGCGCGCGCAGCACCCCAGTCAGCGCTGGGGCCGACGAACCCGTGGCTGGGGTGGGCAGCCACCCCGACCGGCTTGTCGACCACGACGATGTCGGCATCGTCGTGGAGCACCACGAGTTCGGGGACGTCGACAGCCGGTTGATCGACGGGTTGGACTCGCTCGGGGATCAGCACCTCGACCAGTTGGCCGGCGTCGACCCGAGCGCTCTTGCCCTGGCTGCGGCCGTCGACCTGGACGTGGCCAGCCTCGGCCAGCTCGGCCGCCCGTGACCGGGACAACCCGAACATCCGGGCCAGCGCGGAGTCCACCCGCTCACCGGCCAGGCCGTCGGGTACGTGGGCCAACCGAGGCTCAACCATCAGCGTCCCGCTCCCGGTTCGGGCACGGACGTGGCGGCGGAATCCGCAGTTGAGGACGGCGACTGCGAAGGGGCGGAGTCCGTGTCCGAGGACGCGTCGGCCTCGTCCGGGTCCGGCGAGCCCATCTCCACCCCCTTGATGCTGAGGACGACGGCCAGTATCGCGGAACCGACCAGTGCCATGTCCGCAGCGTTGAATATCGGCCAGTTCGGCAGCTCGAGGAAGTCCACCACGTGGCCGCGGAACGGTGCTGGGGAAACGAACCCCCGGTCGAGCAGGTCCACGGCGCCGCCGAGGATGCCACCGAGGACCACAGCCCACCACGTGCTCGTCAGCGTTCGCGAGGTCCGCACGATGGCCACGGCCACGATGATCGCGATCGCGCTGATCAGGATGGTGTAGTTGCCGGCCAGCGAGAAGGCGGCACCGGGATTGCGCACGAAGGTCAGCTGAAGCCACTGGCCGACCAGTTCGACGGATGGTTGACCCTCGAGCCTGGCCACAGCCAGCGCCTTGGTGATCTGGTCGATCACGACCACGGCCTCCGCCACGCCGAGGGTCAGGGGCAGCCGACTCACGTCAGCGACGCTCCTCGGCCTGCTTGCACGGGATGCACAGCGTGGCGCGCGGGAACGCACGCAGCCGGGCCGCGGGGATCGCCCTCCCGCACACCTCGCAGTTGCCGTAGGTACCCGCATCCAGCCGGGCCAGGGCGTGCATCGACTGCTCCAGCAACTCCTGGGCGTTGGCGTTGACGCTCATCTCCTGCTCACGATCCAGGGTCTTCGAGCCCGCGTCGGCCTGATCGTCGCCCGCGCGTTCGGCGGCGTCCGACAGCAGCGCGTCCATGTCTGCCTGGCCCTTGTCGAGCTCCTCGCGCAACCGAACCACATCAGCGTCCAGGGCCGCCCGGAAGTGCGCGAGTTCCTCGTCGCTCCAGACGGCCCGGGGGCGGGCTGGGGTGTTGCCGACGATTCCTCCTGGGCGGCCGCGAGGTCCGCGACCCGAGAGGCTGGACGCCGTCCCGGCCGGGACGGTCCTCGCCGGGGCGGACGCCGGGTTCTTCGCCGGGGGCACCTTCGCCGACCGGGCAGCTGCCGGCACCGATACGGCCTGCGCCGATGGCTCCTCGATGGGCTCGGAAACCCAGGGCAGGAACGATCGGACCCCCGCCGCGGCCCGGCGCAGTCCCCCGGCCACCCAGTCCCCTGCACCCATCATGGCTCCTGCCCCGGTACGCCAGCGCCGGCCGGCGCTGATCGAGGGCGAGGATATCCCCCATGGGAGGCTTCCAGGCGTCGATCCGGGTCCGGCCGGGTTCACGGACGGACCGCGCCGGGGGTCAGGCGCCGCCCCGGGACCGCGCTGCTGCGTCCGTCCTGGAGGTTCGGGTGCGGGCTCGGCCGGTGCAGGGAGCGGCCACCGCCGCGGCCGAACGGGTGCTCGCCGACGCGTTGGGCCTGCGCCCTCGCCAGATCCGCGTCGTGCGAGGAGCGAGCACCCGGGACAAGCGCGTGGAGGTCACCGATCCGCCACCGGACATCGCCGAACGTTGGGCTGCCCTGCTCGAGCTTCCCGCGTTGAGCCCGATGCTGCGAACCACCGCGCGTGGCGCGCAGGCGTCCAACAGGATCGCACTCTTCGCCCCCGCCCGCTCGACGCTGGCGGCTGCCCGGTGCCACGATCGGTGCCATGACCTACGCCCGCTCCACCTTCGAATCCCCCGTCGACGGCCTGCCCCTGGCTACCTATGCGTGGGAATCGCTCGGGATCAGCCCCGGCAACCCGCGGGGTCGTCCAGATCGCCCACGGCCTGGCCGAGCACAGCGAGCGCTACGACCGGCTGGCCCAGGCGCTCAACGCCGCCGGCTTCCTCGTGTACGCCCACGATCACCGCGGGCACGGCAGGTCGATTGTCGATGTCCCCGGGGACTTCGGTGCGGCCGGGTTCGATGGCCTCATCTCCGATGTCGCCGCATACGGCGCCAGGCTCTCCACGGACCACCCCGGATCTGCCGCTGCTGCTGGTGGCGCACTCGATGGGCTCGTTCGCCGCCCAATCGGTCCTGCTGGAGCAACAGTGAGCAGGTACGCGGCGGTCGTCCTGTCCGGCTCGACTGCGCTGACGTGCTGGCCGCGGGCATGGCCGCACAGTCCGAGGCGCCGGCCGGTCTGGAGGCGTTCAACGCGGGCTTCGAGCACCGCACGGCTACGAGTGGCTGTCCCGAGACGAGGTGGAGGTCGACAAGTACGTCGCCGATCCCCTGTCTGGGTTCGACCTGCCGGTGCAGGCCGTGCCCTCGCTGTTCGCCGCCGGCGGCACGCTGGCCGACGGCACGATCCTGGCCCGGATCCGACCCGAGCTTCCGATCCTGATCGTGTCAGGCCGGAGGATCCCCTGGCCGGTGGCGGTGACTCGTCGAACTGCTCGGCCAGCGCTACCGCGACGCCGGACTGAGCGATGTCACTGTCCGGGTCTACGACGGCACCCGGCACGAGATCTTCGACGAGACCAACCGCGACGAGATCACCAGCGACGTGATCGGCTGGCTGGAGGACCACACCTGACCCGCGCTTGCCGACCGCTGAACCTCACGAAGCCGGATCGAAGTACGTCTCAGGCACCTCGTCGATCCCGCGCACGCCGGCGACCAGCACCCGGTCGACGGTGCTGCCGGTCCGGACCACGCTGAGGGTGCCGTCCGGCTCGAGGATGACCAGGCCGATGTCGGATCGATGAGCGATGCCACGCTGGCGCAGTAGCGACCACAACTGGAACTGGGTCATCCGGTAGCGGCGCATCTCCACCTCGCGGATCCGGTCCCCGACCATGATCAGGACCGCGGGGCGGGCCTGTTCGGGCCGCACCCCCGGCACCAGGCGCGACCAGCGTCCGAATGAGCGCTCCAGCACGAGCAGTGTGGTCAGGGCGATGAGCCCACCGAGCAGCGTCGGCGAATCGCCGAGCATCGAGCGGGCGGCCACCGCACCGATCAGGGTGATGAACGCGAGGCTGAACGCTGATGAGCTGGCCACCAGGCGTTGGCCCCACCAGCGCAGTACGAACGCCACCGCCACGAACAGCACGGTCGAGGCGAGCATGACACTCAGCGCGCCGATGGGGGTGATGCCGATATGCCCGGAGATCTGATCCATCATGCCCCGATCGTCCACCATGGACTGCGCAGGGCCGGCGACGCCAGAGCATCATGGTCGCGTGGATGTGTCGCAATGGTTGCTGGTAGGCGACCCCGCGGTCAGTTGGCAGGTACGCCGGGACCTGCTGGGCCAGCCGGCCGGTGACTACCTGCCGGTGCGAACCCGGGTGGCGACCGAGGGGTGGGGTGCGGCACTGCTCGCCGCGCGAGGTGGCGATGGCCGATGGGGCGACGGTTGGTACATGCCCAAGTGGATATCCACGTTCTACACGCTGCAGACCCTGGGCCTGCTCGGCCTGCCTGCCGATGACCCGAGGGCAACTGCCAGTGTCGAACGCCTTCTCGATCGGGCCCTGATCGAGCACGACACGGGGCGGCCGGGAGTTGGGCTCGCGACGTCTGCGTGGCCGGGATGCTCCTGCGCACTGCCACCGCGTTCGGGCTGGCCGAGGACGACAGGACAGGCCGGCTCGCTGACTTCGTCCTGAGCCATCAGCTCGGCGACGGCGGGTGGAACTGCCAGTCGACGCGCGCACGGGTGACGCACTCGTCTTTCCACACGACGCTGAGCGTGGCCGAAGGGCTCCATGACGCCGGGATCGCGGCCCAGGAGCAGGCCGCCGGCCGGGAGTTCCTGCTGGCGCATCGGCTGTTCCGGTCCCACCGGACCGGCGAGGTGGTGCATCCCGGCCTCACTCGGTTCGCGTTCCCGAGGTACTGGTACTACGACGTGCTGCGAGCCCTGGAGCACTTTGCGGCGGCCGGCGCGGACCGGGACCCCCGGGCCGGCGATGCGATCCAAGCTGGTGCGCGAGCGGCAGCGATCGGACGGACGGTGGAACCTGGGACCGAAGCACCCCGGCCAGAGCTGGCTGACCATGGAGGCCGGCGGACGGCCGAGCGTGACGATCACCCTCGGCGCGATGCGAGTGCTGCGCTGGTGGGACGGATCGACGACGGGCTGACCGGGCGCTCCGGGGCTCAGGTCCGCAGGCCCAGGTGCGCTGCCTGTAACTTGCCCACGAAGGACTTGCCGGTCGGGTCGGCGCCGAAACCGTGCTTGCGCTGGCAGCGTCGCACGGCGGTGTCAGTCTGCTGCAGGTAGTTGCCAGTGGTGGGCAGGCCCAGTCCTGGGAAGTGGGCGTTGAGGGCGACCTGCAACTTCACCACGTCGGGGTTGTTGCGCACCCCGAACTTCAGGTTGGCCAGGTCGACCTTCGCAGCCTTCGCGGTGGTGACTGTCATCGCCGGCCCCGGCGCGGACACGTCGATGATCTCGAGGCTCGACTGCGCGCCGTCCCACCATCGGCTGTCCGGGCGGGTGGAGGCACCGAATGCTCGCCGGTCCGGCGCCCCGAACAGGTCCTTGGCATCTCCGTAGTTGACCTGGCGCTCGAGGTCGAAGCGGCCGTCGGCCTGTTCGAGGGAGCACTCGTAGTGCTCATCGGCAGTCATCGCCTCGGCATTGTTCGTCGCAGTCTCGTCGACGTGCCAGATCGCCAGGCCGGAGTCGGGCAAGGCTGCGTCGCGACCGGTCTGTGCCCGGTTCTCCACCAGGAAGTACTCCGTCGGGCTGCGGGCGTACCTCAGGAAGTCGTTGCGGCCCGCGGTCACGCTGGCGGTCATCCCAGGTTTCACGACGGTCAGCGACGAGGTCCAGCCCGCCTGGTTCTTGAGGTAGGCACAGACCTGGGCGGGGTTGTGCTCCGAGGCACCGAAGCCCATGAGGCAGTAGTCCCCGACCCCGTAGGACTCGAAGCCGTAGTCGTACAGGTCGGGGAAGTCACAGATCATGTGTCCGTTCTCGTGGCAGAAGGTGCGCAGCGTCAGCTCCGAGCCGAGGTTGGTGATCTGGTAGTCGTTGAAGCTCCTGTTGCCGGGGACGGCGACAGGATTGGTCAGGGCCGACGAATGCGGCCACAACCCCTCGGACCAGGCGTTGTCGAGCTCCCCGGCATAGAACACGTTCAGGGCCCGCACGAACCCCGCCGAGTCGGCGGTGAGCACGGAGAAGTCCATTCCTCGCGCCTTCAACTGCGCCAGGCCCTCCTTGATCAGGCCCGTGCCCGGCGGCCGAACTCAACGCCCGGGTCGGTGTAGTAGCCGCGGGGATGCGAGGCGGTGCAGTAGGCGGTGACGACGTTCGAGTAGTCCAGCCTGCCCCCGGAGACGGCCAGGAAGTAGTCGCGCACCGACCCGTTGTTGCCGAACCTGCTGTAGCCGGGGTTGTTGGCGAAGTTCGCCACCTGGCGCCGGGTGAGCCTGCCGGGCGCATCCGGGAAGTCGATGAGGAGGCACAGCCCGACATAGCTGCCGACCACCCCCGGACTCGGGGCACGCCTGGGCGCGTCATCGTCATGGGGTTCCTCAGGTCCTGCCCCGGTCGGGGGTGCCGGGCTGCGCGGCTGGCGCGCTGCGCGCCGCTGCGCCCACCGTGGGACCGGACCAGCGGCTCGCGCGGACCTGGCCCGGGCACGGGTGGCTGACGCACCGGGTCGCACGTGCGTGGGCAGGGTCAGCGCGGCCGGGACGACGTCACCGACCCGCGGCCCCGTCGGCACCAGGGTGCTGCCGTCAGCAGACAGCTGCGCGTAGTGGAAGTACCCGGACGAGGGGTCCTTCACCACCGTGAATCCCTCGTCGGTCTCGAAGACAGCGGCGAACTGGTTGCCGAAGCCGCGCACGGGCACCTCGGAGCCGTCCGGGTTGACGAAGACGAACCGTTGACCGGTGTAGGGAGTCGGCATCATGCACCTCCGCATGTGCGCCGAGAAGCGCCACGCTTCGAAGGTACTCCGGCCCTGAGTCCAGTGCTAGGCCACGCTCAGGTCCCGACGCATGATCAGGCGCGGCATCCTGCTGGCCACCGCGTCCGTGGTCCCGATCACCTCGAATCCGGCTGCCTCGAACATGGCTCGCGTGCCGACGAACGCCATCGTCGTGTCCATGCGCCCGGGTGGGTCCACTGGGTAGGCCTCGACGGCGGGCGCTCCGCGCGACGTCGCGTACTCCACGGCTCCCTCGATGAGCGGACCCGTGACGCCCGTGCGCCGGTGGCCGCTGCGCACAACCACGCAGACGACGCTCCAGACCTGCACGTCATCGACCGGGCGGATCAGCGTCGAGCGGGCCAGTCGCGGGATCTCGGCCCGTGGCCCGATGTTGCACCACCCAACCGGGACCCCGTCGCGGTAGGTCACCACCCCCGGCGGGTTGGGCTGGGCACAGAGCGCCTTCATCGCTTCCTCGCGGCTGCCCCCGCCGAGCTCCTCGATGTCCTTGGCCCGTAGCCGGTGCGACAGGCACCAGCAGTGGGCGGCCCGCCTGTTCGGGTTGATGACCTCCGCGAGGTCGTCGAACCGGTCCGGGGTCACGGGATGGGTCTGGAACGTCATCGCGCCATGCAACCACCGCAGCGTCGACACCGTCGCGCCCGGCTACCATCGCGATGTGAACGCCGACCCGCCGGACCGCGCGCTGGCAGGAATGTCGGACCTGGGCATCCCCGATGTCGAGCAGACTCCCGAGCTGGCCGAGCGCCGGGTCGCGGTCGCCGCGTTGGGCGATGCGCTGCGTGCGCTGACCGCCGCCGCGGTGGCCACCGAGATCCCCGTGGCGGAGTTCGCGTCCGTCACCGCGGACGTGCACCGGCTCGCCCACCAACTGGCAGCGACCAGTCGTCCATTGAGCCGCCCGTCCTCGGTCGATGACCTGCAGCGCGGGCGGCGCTTCTACAACCCGGTCGTCGGGCCGGGCAACCCGGTCGCGCCGCCGATGCGCGTACACATCGACGAGGGCGTGGCCATCGGGACGTGCACGCTCGGATTGGCCTACGAGGGGCCGCTGACCTTCGCGCACGGCGGGATCAGTGCGCTGCTCCTGGACCAGATCATGGGGTACGCCACCGCCGCCGCAGGCTACCCGGGGGTCACCGGGAGGCTTCAGGTGCGCTACCGCACAGCGGTCCCGCTCGGCTCACCGCTCGTGGTGCGCGGCGAGGTCATCGACGTGCTGGGCGTACGGGTCGCGGTTCGCGGGTCGATCAGCCTGGCAGGCGACGACTCAGGCGCGCTGGTCGAGGCCGACGGCCGGTTCCTCATGCTCCGCCCCGAGCAGGCGCAGCGCCTGTTCGGATCCAGCCCTTCGCGCTGAACGCGCGCACGTGCCTACTGCGCGTTGGCCAGCAGGTCGCTGCTCGCCTCGAGACTGGCGACGAGGGGGTCCTGCTCCCAGTTGGCGTCCTGGCCGATGAGGCTGAACTCCACGACGGTCACGTGATCCGCGACTGAGTCCACGCCAACGAACTCGAACGTGGCGTCGTCGCTGGTTCCACCGACGAGTTCACTGGTGGTCCAGGTCATCGCGGTCCCGGGCTGGCTGATGACCGAGCCGCCGCAGTCGACGAGAGCTGCCTGCAACGCGGTGTTGGCCGCGGCCGCGTCCGGCTCGGACTCGAACGCCATGACCACGTGCCGGCCCGCCATCGAGCCTCCGGCCGCGACGAACGCACGCTCTGCTGTTGCCACCGCACCCAGATCGTCGGGTGAGGGCCAGGGACACAACTCCACAGCGGGTCCAGCAGCCGCTCCGGCCTCCTCCCATTGGATCGCGCCGTTCCATTCAGGCATCTGCTGCGGGGCCAGCAGGAGATCGCTGCTCACAGCGGCGGCAACCTCGGACGGGCTCGGCGGTGCGCTCGGTTCCGTGGCCGAGCCCCCGCACCCAGTGAGCAGCAGGAGGAGCACCCCCGACGATGCGACCAATGAGCTGGCTGCGACCAGTGACTTGATGGACACGACAAACCCCCAATCCGGTTCCCGAACGAGACACTGCCCTGCCTCAGGCTCCATCTCCAGACTACGCCGCACGCCGTCGTCGACGGGCAGCCCGGCACCCTCGGCGAGTTCGGTGTCGGGCACGGCACCGATGCCGGCGACGACCACGTCGGCCGGTGCCCGGTCAGGTCGCGAGCAGCGCGATCAGCGCGACGTTGAGCGCGCTGATCGCGCCCGCGACCACCACCGCGAGCAGCGTCGTACCGCGTCGGTTCACGAGATCGCCCATGAGTCCGCGGTCCGCGGTCAGGGCCACCAACGGCCACAGGGCGAACGGGATGCCGAAGGACAGCACCACCTGGGAGATCACCAGTGCCTCGGTGGTGTCCACCCCGAGGGCGAGGATCCCCAGTGCCGGGACCAGCGCGATCATCCGGCGGACCAGCAACGGGATCCGCCGCCCGCCGAAGCCCTCGAGGATCACCGCCCCGGCGTACGTGCCCACGCTCGAGGACGCCAACGCGCTGGCCAGCAGGGCCAGGGCGAACAGCAGCGCGGCCACCGAACCCAGGACAACGCCGAAGGCAGCGTACGCATCCTGAATCGTCTCCGCACCGGAGCCCTGCAGGGCTGCCGCAGCCGCGACCAGCATGGCGACGTTGACCGTCCCGGCCAGGATCATCGCCAGCCCGACGTCGACCCTCGTGGCGGCCAGGATCCGCCGCCGACCGACCGGATCGCCGGACACGTCACCGTGCCGGTCGCGCACGAGCGCCCCGTGCAGCCAGATCGCATGCGGCATCACGGTCGCGCCGAGGATGCCGGTCGCGAGCACCAGGCTCTCCACGCCCTCCAACCTGGGCACCAGTCCACTGAGCAGGCCCGAGAACGACGGACTGGACGCGATCGCAGACCACAGGAATCCGACGAGCACGATCCCGAGCAGAAGGAGGATGGCGCGCTCATAGCGCACCTGGCCCCGACTCTGGACGGCCAGGATCACCAGCGACACCAGGCCGGTCACGACCCCCCCGAGCAGCAGCGGCATGTCGAACAGCAGTTGCAGGGCGATCGCACCGCCGATCACCTCAGCCAGGTCGGTCGCGATGGCCACTCCCTCGGACTGGACCATCAATCCCACGCGCACCGGCCGGGAGTATGTGGCCTGGCACAGCTCCGGCAGGGTCCGCCCGGTCGCGATCGTCACCTTGGCTGCCAGGTACTGCACCAGCACCGCAGTCAGGTTCGCGACCACGATGACCCAGAGCAGCAGGTAGCCGTACTGCGCCCCAGCAGCAACATTCGTGCCGACGTTGCCCGGGTCGACGTAGGCCACGGCAGCCACGAAGGCCGGACCCAGCAGCAGCAGGGTCCGGCGCAGGCGCGCGTACCTCATCGTGGGCGACTGCATCGCCCACACCATCGCCGTTCCCCGAACATCACGTCACTATCCCAGCCCCCACCCACCGCCCACGCGGCGAGGTCCGCCAGGCACGACATGCGGCTGCGGCACCCCGGTGCGCCACCTAGAATCGGCAGCCTGCCCCCGACTGAGGACTCCACCCATGAGCGCGAACCCCACCTCGCCGATGCCTGACGCGGCTCATCCAACCGCTCCCCGGCCCTACGCCGACGTCCCGGCGAAGGTCGACCTGCCCGCCATGGACCGCGAGATCCTGGCGCACTGGGCTGCCCACGACGTGTTCCATCGTTCATTGGCACAGCGCGAGGGCGCCCCGGAGTGGACGTTCTACGAGGGCCCGCCGACCGCGAACGGCAAGCCGGGCACCCATCATGTCGAGGCCCGTGTGTTCAAGGACGTGTTCCCGCGCTTTCGCACGATGCGCGGCTACCACGTTGGACGCAAGGCCGGCTGGGACTGCCACGGCCTGCCCGTCGAGCTCGCTGTGGAGAAGGAACTCGGGTTCTCGGGCAAGGGCGACATCGAGGCGTTCGGCGTCGCGGAGTTCAACGCAAGGTGCCGGGAGTCGGTGCTGCGCCATGTCGACGAGTTCGCCGTGCTCACCGAGCGCATGGGCTACTGGGTCGACATGGACGATGCCTACTGGACGATGGACTCCTCGTACGTGCAGAGCGTCTGGTGGTCGCTCAAGCAGATCTTCGCCCGGGGCCTGCTGGTCCAGGACCATCGGGTGACCCCCTACTGCCCCCGCTGCGGCACGGGCCTTTCTGACCATGAGCTCGCACAGGGCTACGAGGACATCGTCGACCCGTCGGTGTTCGTGCGGATGCCGGTCACCAGTGGCCCGCTGGCCGACCGCTTCCCCGGAGTCAGCCTGCTGGTCTGGACCACCACCCCGTGGACGTTGGTGTCCAACACCGCGGTCGCGGTCAAGCCGGATGCCACCTACCAGGTGGTCCGCGTGCCCGGGGAGTTCGGCGATTCTGAGCTGCTTGTCATCGCCGAGGCGCTTCGCGAGGCGAAGCTGCCCGAGGGCCACGAGGTACTGGCCTCGATGCCGGGCCGGGAGCTGGAGCACACGGGCTACGCACGACCCTTCGACCTGATCGACATCCCGGACGCGCACTACGTGATCCTGGCCGAGTACGTCACCACCGAGGACGGCTCCGGACTGGTCCACCAGGCGCCGGCGTTCGGCGCCGAGGACCTCGTCTCCTGCCGCGGCTACGGGCTGCCTGTGGTCAATCCCCTGCTGCCCGACGGCACGTTCGACCCGTCGGTGCCGATGGTGGGCGGGATGTTCTTCAAGGCCGCCGACCCGACCCTGGTGGCCGACCTCGAGGCGCGTGGCCTGATGTTCCGTCACGAGCAGTTCGAGCACTCCTACCCGCACTGCTGGCGCTGCCACACGCCGCTGGTCTATTACGCCCAGCCCTCCTGGTACATCCGGACCACCGAGATCAAGGATGCCCTGGTCCGCGAGAACGAGGGGACCGCCTGGCACCCGAGCACGATCCAGTGGGGACGCTACGGCGACTGGTTGGCCAACAATGTGGACTGGGCGCTGTCGCGCAACCGGTACTGGGGCACGCCGCTGCCGATCTGGCGGTGCGCGCAGGACCACCTGACCTGCGTGGAGTCACTGGCCGAGCTCGGGTCGCTGGCCGGCGCGGAGCTCTCCGAGCTGGACCCGCACCGGCCGTACGTGGATGACGTCACGTTCGAATGCCCGACCTGCGGGGGCACCGCGACGCGAGTCCCCGAGGTGATCGACTGCTGGTACGACAGCGGGGCGATGCCGTTCGCCCAGTGGGGCTACCCGCACGCGGGCGTGGAGACGTTCGATCGCAAGTACCCGGCCGACTTCATCTGCGAGGCGATCGACCAGACCCGTGGCTGGTTCTACACGCTGATGGCGATCGGGACGCTGGTCTTCGACCAGTCTGCCTACCGGACCGTGCTGTGCCTGGGCCACATCCTCGACGAGGACGGCCGGAAGATGAGCAAGCACCTGGGCAACGTGCTCGAGCCGATCGGCCTGATGGACGAGCACGGCGCCGACGCGGTGCGCTGGTTCATGCTCGCTGCCGGCTCGCCGTGGCAGGCCCGTCGGGTGGGCCACACGGCCATCGCCGACGTGGTGCGCCGCACGCTGCTGACCTACTGGAACACGGTGTCCTTCCAGTCGCTGTACGCGCGGACCGCTGGCTTCGCGGCCGACCCGGCCGATGCGCCGGCCGTGACCGAGCGACCGGTGCTCGACCGCTGGGCGCTGGCCGGGGCCAGCCGACTGGCCGCCGAGGTGACCGTCGCGCTGGACGCCTACGACACGCAGCGGGCCGGCCGGCTGCTCGCGGCCTACATCGATGACCTGTCCAACTGGTACGTGCGGCGCTCCCGGCGGCGGTTCTGGGACGGCGACCCGGCGGCCCTGTACACGTTGCATGAGTGCCTGCGCACCGTGACGCTGCTGATGGCGCCGTTCACACCGTTCATCACCGAGCAGGTGTGGACCGACCTGTTCGCCTCGGCTCCGGATGACTCGGTGCACCTGCAGGACTGGCCCGACGACTCCGGCGAGCTGGCCGATCCGGTCCTGGCCGAGGAGGTCGCGCTGATCCGCCGACTCGTGGAGTTGGGCCGCGGCGCCCGCGCTGAGGGCAGGGTGCGCACGCGCCAGCCGCTGGGCCGCGCACTGGTGTCGGCACCCGGCTGGGAGCACATGCCTGTCTCGCTGCGCGACCAGTTGGCCGAGGAGCTGAACGTGGTGTCGGTGGTCAGCCTCGGTGGCGGGTCAGCCGATGCGACCACCGATGAGCTGGTGCATGTGTCGGTGAAGGCGAACTTCCGCTCGCTGGGTCGTCGGTTCGGCAAGGGCACCCAGCCGGTTGCCGCAGCTGTCGCGGCAGCGGACCCGGTCGCGTTGACCGCAGCCCTGCGCGCCTCGGGGACGGCAACGGTCGAGGTGGACGGTTCGCCGGTCGAGGTGGGTCAGGACGACGTGGTGATCACCGAGACCCCGCGCGAGGGCTGGGCGGTGGCCACCGACGCCGGAGAGACCCTGGCCCTGGACCTGGCGCTGAGCCCCGAGCTGATCGGCCGGGGGCTGGCTCGCGAGGTGGTCCGGACGGTGCAGGAGGCCCGCAAGGCTGCGGGGCTGGCGGTCAGCGACCGGATCGAGCTGTGGCTGGCCGCTGAGGGTGCGCACCTGGCTTCGGCCCTGGACGCGCACGTTGACGACATCGCTGACGAGGTGCTGGCCGTGTCGGTGTCGCGTGGGCCGGCGCCGACGGTCGTGTTCGCCGGCCGCGACGACGACCTGGGTCTCACATTCGGGTTGCGACGGGCGTGACGGCACCCGTTGCGCCGCGGGCGCACGCCCGCACCTGTCGGAGGGGGTACCTGCACACCAGCGGCACCCGCGCAGCGGTTCCTCCACCACAGCGACGCCGGAACAGAGGTTCCTCCACCGCAGCGACGCCCGGATGACGCCCACGTGGAGGGACTCGTTGAGCGCGGAAGTGCGCCTGTGCATGATGGATCGGAATTGTCAGGGGTGCGTGGCAGGGTGACGCCCATGCAGACGCAGGATCCGCGGGTGGACCGGTATCGGGGGGCGGTCTACCAGGCTGAGGACACCATCGCCTCCGTGATGAGACGGCCGTACCGCGCCGTGCGGCTCGGGTCACGGGTGGTGACGCTGTCCGCCGAGGTGCGCCTGGGCTCGCTGGCCGGGGTGCAGGCCTATGTGGATGCGGTTCTGGACGAGCCGGAGACATCCGCGCGCTACCGGGGGCTCGGGCCGGTCGTGGTCCAGTCCCGTCGGGGGTTTCGCAAGGCCACCTACTCGGCCGGGACGATCAACATCCCGGCGGCCGATCCACGGGGGCAGTGGGCGCTGTCGCGGGCGGTCGTCCTGCACGAGGTCGCCCATCACCTGGCCGGGGTGGCCGGGCACGGCCGGGAGTTCCGGGCCGCTCTGGTGCACCTCTACGACCGGCGCCTGGGTGCCGGGGCCAGGGCCCTGCTCGCGCACCTGTTCGCCCCGCTCGAGCAGCTGCCCGAGCCCGTCGATCCGGCCACCGAGGACGACCAGGTGCGCCGGGTGTCAGCCCTGCTGGCCAAGGCCGAGTCCACGTCGTCGTCCGAGGAGGCGGAGGCGTACCTGGCCAAGGCGGGGCTGGTCGCTCAACGGCACAGCGTGGACATGGCCCTGGCCGCCCTCGAGCGCCGCGCTGCTCAGCCGGATTCCCCCACGCACCGGATGCTGACCATCGGCGAACCCCGGCGGGCGCTGAACAAGCGTCTGGTCAGCCTGATGCTCGTCATCGGGCACGCATGGGGGGTTCGGGTCGACATCGGACCGGGTTCGACGTATGTGCTGGTCTACGGCATGCCCGCCGACCTCGACCGGGTGGAGTCTGTGTTCACCACCGCCAGCTCGGTGATGCAGGCCAAGGCTCATGACCATGTCCGGGCCGGGCGCTGGCGGGGCACCACCTACCTGCCGAACGACGGTTCGCCCCCACGACCGGTCACCGCTGCCCTGGCGCGCAGCGCCTTCTGCCTTGGCTTCGTGTCCCGGCTGGGCAGCAACCTCGCAGAGGCGGCGGCCGCGGCCCGCCGAGGTGAGGCCGGTACCGGCAGTCCAGAGGCGGACCCAGCCATCCGTGGACGCCGGGTGGACGTGGCGCTTCGAGCCAGGGAGGTGGCCGTCACCGACTATCACCGCACCGCCTCGAACGCGAAGGGCACCTGGCGCGGGTCGGCCAGTTCGGCGGGCAGCGCGATCCACAGCCGCCGGGCAGGCGAGCGCGCTGCCGACGAGTACGGCCAACACTCTGTGAGCGGCGGGCGCAGGGAGATCGGCGCGTGAGTTCGGCGCTCGCCCGGGTCGACGCGTTCTGGGATGCCAGCCATCGTGCTGCGGCCGACACCCAGGACCTGGCGCCCCTCATGCATTCCTGAGCCGCCACCCTGGCGCTGCCACCGCGGACTTGACCAGAGCTGGCTCTGTCCGGACCGATCGCGATCGGCGCCGAGGATGTGCGGGCAGCAGCGCGAGCGCTTGCCGCCGCTGGCGCTCCTGCATCCTTCGAGGGAGTACCGCGAACGGTCCCGTCCCGGATCGGGACTCCGGGGAGCGTGGCCGCGGTTCCCTGCCCACCCGGGCAACGTTCCCGTAGTCGACGAGCACGCCACCGAGGCGACTGACATCCACATGTCGCCGGGGTGAGCTTGACAGCTCCGGCTGATCGATGGAGTATACGCCAAGATCAGTTCGATTGATGATCCGGTGTTGCCAATCAGGCGGCCAGCGGTGGCCACCCGGTCGGTGGCATGGGACTGAGGTCCCGGGCGGTGGTTCCGGGCGGCGCGGGTGCTGGGCATGCCCGTGGCCATGGTGGGTGGTGGCGACGCGGTTCGCGTCAGGGATGAAGGCCCGTTTCTTCGGTCACTGCTGCGCGTGAGGTGAGGCGCGCGGCTCGAGGGCAGGGGCCACACCCATGGATGGATTGCTGGATCTGGGCGGGTTGGAGCATGAGGTGCACCGCCTGGTGGCGCTCGCGGGCGCTGCCCCACCCAACGGCGACGGTGGCATTGTTCCCAGCCGAGCTGACCCCCGCCTTGCTGACCCGGGAGGGTCCGTGCATGGTGATGACCTGCTGCGCCTGGGTCGGGTCGTGGAGCTGTTGGCTGTGGTGCGTGCGGTCGGCCCCGAGGTTCGAGTCCGGTGCTCAGTGGGCTGGCGAGGGTGCCCGGTCCGGGGCGGCGTGGGTCGCGGCGAGGTCGATCGAGCACCCGGCCACGGCCCGGGCCAGGGTCCATACGGGGCGGGACCTGGCCGCCCTGCCGCGGATGGCCGACGCTGCGCTGCGTGGTCAGGTACGCCTCGGGCACGTCCGGCTGCTGGCCAGCGCAGCCCGGGCCAGTCGCATCGCTGGTCAGCGCTGCCCGACGTCGAGGAGTTGGTACCCGCACCGCCGCGCAGTTGTCCGAGCCGCGGTTCGCCCGGTTCGTGCAACGGTGGGCTGCCCTGGTCGACGCCGAGCACGACGCCCAGCTTCGCGCCGACGGTGTGGACGTTCCGGCAACCGACCATGCCGCCGCGGAGCAGGCCGAACGCCGGGAGCTGTTCCTGTCCCGGTACCGGTCGGACGGGATGTGGGCCCTGGCCGGGACCTTGGACACCGAGACCGGGTTGGCCCGGTCACTGGCCCTTGAGTCCCTGCGCGAAGCGATCCGCTCTCAGGACGGCGAGCGTGACCTGCCGGAGCTGCGTCACGACGCCCTGGCCGCACTGCCCGGTGGCGAGCTGTCCGCCGGCCTGCCCGTGCACAAAGGAGTCCGCCCCCACGTCATGGTCGTCGTCGGCGCAGCAGGCGGCGGCGGCCACGACGATGCGGGCGGCGCTGGCTGGGGCAGCGGAGCAGTCAGAGGCGGGGCGGTCAATGTCCGGGCAAACGGCGGCGCGGCAATCGGTCCCGCCAGCGGCCCTCCCGACCTCGCAGGTCCCGCGGACGCCGAACTCCTCGACCGCACCGACGGCGGCTCCGGGACGCTGTGGCCCACCGGCCTGGCCCGCCAACGCGTGACCTGTGACGCGACCCTCCAGACGCTGACCGTCGAGGAGGTGCCGCTGCGGCTGGGTCGGTCCGCCCGACTGGTCAGCCCCGCGCTGCGGCGGGTGATCGACCTCCGCGACCGGCACTGCGTCTTCGCCGAGTGCGCCGCGCCAGCGATCTGGTGCCAGGCCCACCACCTCACCCACTGGGAGGACGGCGGAACCACCGACGAACGAAACCTCGCCCTGCTCTGTGGCCACCATCACCGAGCCATCCACGAACGAGGATTCCACCTACGCTGGACACCCGACGGACGCGAGATCCAGACCCTACGCCCCGACCACACCCGCATCGACGTCCCCGCCGTGCGACCCGGCACACCGGCGAACCCGGCTCCCTCGCCCCCACCGCACCCGATCCGGCGATGACGGCGGTCAGGCACATGTCATCCGTGCGTCCAGCTGGTTGGGGTGGGTACGCGCACGGCTCACCCCGTCGACGCCAACAATGGCCACGATGGTTGGCGCCAGCAGCCGAGCCGACAGCCCACGTCGGCCCAGGGCAGGGCCTCAGCGTAGGGGCCGAGTCCTCGATCACGTCCAGGCCCTGTTCCGGAGCAGTGCCAGATGGTCCAGCATCTGCTTCACCGTCTCGGGAGAGTGGCCGTCCCAGCACCCACCTCGGCGACGACTCGCACGGGGTGGCGGGTGCGGTAGGACTGCGTGACGTTGCCGGGAAACCGCTTGTTCGTGACGTTGGGGTCATCCTCGAACGGCCCGGTGGGCTCGACGACGTAGATGTGGCCACGTTCCTCGCTGCCTGCCAGCGCCGTGGCCAGTTCTGCTCCCCA
>CAWAEB010000018.1:0-117894 GCA_963781015.1 uncultured Actinomycetes bacterium
TGCGGGCTCTCAGAAACCCGCGCCCCAAACAGATGGACCCAATCTCGATCCCACTGTGTCCGCGTGCCCGGGTCGCCCAAGCGGCTGGGGCGTGTCCCGGCTTTGATGAACCGATGAGCCGATTCTCCTTGCTGGGCGCGGCTTTTCACCAGACCGGAAATCTCACCCGCGGACCGTCCGGAATGCCGCGATCGCCCCACTGGTGAGATTTCCCGGGTTAGGGTGCTCAGACCGACGAGAAGCGTGAGGAGTCAGTTTCGGACTCACCCTTCGGACAGCCAGAGCGACATCGTCTTCGAAAGTTGGGCTCTGCACTCGGGCTGGGCTGGCGCCGGCTTTCACTTCCAGTTTCTGTGGGTGCTTGTCGCTGGTCTGCGGGTTGAGCCACTCGACCGCGTAGGTGCCGGAGGGCAGGCTCAGATCGAGCATGACGGTCTGCGGACCGGTCGGCGCCTGTTTGTCGGTGGTGTCGCGGGCGAGGTAGATCGCCCAGGCGGTTTCCGGCTGCGCCAGGGCGTACGCGCGATGGCGGGGCGGCACGCCCCGGCGATCACGGCCGGATCGGGCCGCATGCGGATGAAGTCGAAGACCGGCGGTGAAAACGTCGAGGATCCGAGTTTGGCGTCGAAGCCCGGATTGCCGCCTCCGGTGTGATTTGGGGTAGTCCAAAATACCGTCCGGGTGCCGGCGATGAATGAGTAGTCGAGGTGGTTGTACAGACCACCACCTGCCATCATGAAGCTCCCAGCCTCGACTCGGTACGGTAGGTCGTCTGTCCTCCCTAAAACCGGTCTCGTTGTCGCCAATGATCGTGGTCAGATCATAGTTCATGTCGACAATGTCGGGCGGGTCGGCGTAGTGGAAGTTGAAGATCGAAACGTTCGGATGCGGATGTTGCACGTTGCTGCCGTTGGCGATGTTCATCGAGATCAGGTGCTTGCGCGGAAATCCCGTTCCGTGGCGACGATCGTCTCGACGATGCGGTGTTGCCAGTCCAGCGTCACTCCGCCGAAGTACGGCTCGTTGCACACTTCGTAGTACAGGTTGTCGTAGTCCCTCAGTCGTGGACGATCTCCCGGGTCATCGCCTCCTGCACCTCCAGCAATCCGCGTGCGTTCGAGCGTGTAGACGTTGGTACGGCCACGTCGCCGACGCCGTTGACGTTGTTGCGGGCGTTCATCGGGCTGAGCGCCCACACTCGTCCTGTACATCGGGCAGAACAGGTTCATCTCGACCACCACATGACGGTCTGAGGCGTGAGCCAGGAATGCCTTCAGCCGCGCGAAATAGGCGCTCGTCCCAGCGGTCGAGGTCGAACTTGTTGCCGCCGTTCGCGTAACCCGGTTGGTCGCTGCGCGCCGCCCAGGGGCAGATGAGCCGGCCCGGCGGCGGAGCGAGTGTGTTGCGGGCGATGTGGAATGCGCCCGGCGGCTCGCAGTACGCCGCTGAACGTGCGCGTATTGTTCAGCCCGTCTTTGGACAGGGTATCGAGGTATTTCCGGAAATCGAAGTCGCAACGCCAGTAATGCTCGCCGGAGGTGAGGAGGACGGTGGGGCGTCCGCGCCAGAGGAAGTAGTGCGGGTTGTCCGGGTGGAGCGCGAGCGGCGGTTCGGCGAGCGCGGCGAACGCGGCGCCGACGATGGCGCCAAGGGCGGACACGAATTTGAGGGAAACACGCATGGTGGGAGCCTACGCCAACGGGGCATGGGCGGCAAAGTGTTTTGGGGGAGAGGGAGCTGCATCGACCGCACTCGCTCGATTCGCTCACCCTCGGCGTTCGGTCGGCTCGCTCGCCTTCGGAGCGCAAAGGCGGCGTGGGGCGAGCGGGCATCCGTCTTGACGGCCTGGACCGTCCATCGACTTTCCGAATGCGCGCGTCGAAAGAACCGATTCCCTTTGATGGCGTGTTCGTGGTAAGAGAACAGCCAGGACTGCGGACGAGGGTGCTGTGCCGGGGTTGACGGGCACTGCGGGACTCGGACGCGGTGGCTCAAGCATGGAACGATCTCCGCTTATGAAGACACAAACCTCATCGAGTTCCATTGTCGGCCTTGTGGGCCTGGCCGCGTTGAGCGTGTACATGATCGCCTGCACCTCGTTCAGTCCGGACGACTCGAAGGTGCTCTATCCGACCTACGATTCGAAGGCGGGGATTTCGGTGTCGGGCTTTATGACCGGCAGACAGGCAAGGCGGCCACCCTTTTCATGACGCTCGAACTGTCCCCCGACGAACCGGAGGGTGAGCCGGCCCTGATTCGCCCGCAGTGGCTGGCGGACGGGCGCCACATCCTGGTGAGCTGGGGACGCGGAAGACGGATGAGGACGATCTGAACCTGGCGGTGTTGCCTATGGCCATTCTGGGCCGATTCGGCTGATGCACGTGCAAGGCCTGGAGGACGGGGTTAGCCAGATGAGGATGCCCTGGCGATCGCGCGCGGGCAGCTCGTCCTCCTCGGGGAGTCGAATGCGCTCGTGTGTGTCCATCTGCTGACTGGCGAAATCAGCCGACACCCGATGCCCAAGGGGGTGATGCCCTATGCCACGGCTGACGGTGACCGGGTCTGCTATTTCTCCCAGATCATGAAGACAAAGGGGAGTGGGAGATGGGGGTGATCGACCTCGATACGTGGGAGTTGAAGCCGGTGTCGCAGATCAAGCCTTGAGAAGGATCTGGGGGACGACGGGATGGTTGTGGTCTCTCCGGACGGGAAGTGGGCTTTGGGCTATGATGAGGAAAAGGTCGAGGTCGTTTTCATCGAGAACGGCGTCGAGAAGAGTCGGGTGGCCGTCTGTGGGGAAGCGGAGAAGGTCAGTCTGGGCGTCTTCGCCATTTTCTCCATCAGCAGGACGGCCTACGCCCCGTATTTCAGGGAGCACGAGGGCGGAACGAACGTCTCGGTTGGGATTGTCGAGTTTCCGTTTCCGCGCGGCGAACCGCGCCGCACGGTCCTGATCGAGCGGATGGAGGAACCGGACGACGGCGAGGCGCTGTATTTCCAGCCCAGTGTGTCGCACGACGGCAAGACCCTGGCCATCGCCAGCACCTACCTGGTGGCCGGTGACCAGCAGACCAAGAAGGACGATTGCGCGTTGTTTCTGATCGACCTCACCGATGCGGAACGGAAGGTCACCCGCGTTCCGATTGAGCAGCCGCCGACGGACCTCGACTGACCGGAGTGGAGGATGATGCATGGGGGCGTTGTTCGATCTGTTCGGACATTTCTGTGGTCAGCAGATTGACCACACCTGGCTTCCCGGCGGGGTGCCGCTTCCGGTTTGCCAGAGGTGCACCGGGTTGTATGTGGGCGCGGCGCTCGCCGGTGGTCTGATGGGGTGGTTCCGTCCGCGGCTCGACGGGTGGTTCCTCCTTGGTGCACGGGGCTTGTTTGCTCGGCATCGCTCGTTTCGCCTCGATTGGATCGAGGACGGACCCGAGATGCGCACGATCACGGGCTTCTTGTATGGCGCCGCCGTGGCGGTGTTGCTCGCGCGGTGGCCGGTCGAGGTGCTTGGGTGCCTGGCGCGCTTCCGTCGCCCGCGACCGGCGTTGGAGGGCGGCGGTGAGGTGGCGTGGCCAACGGAGCGTCGTCTGCCGCGCTGCGACGGAGCGGGTGCGTGGGGGTACTGGGTCGGTTTGAGCGTCGGCGTCGCTGTCCTTCCGTTGCTCTGTTTGAACGGGGGCAGCTTGGCGCTGTGGGTTCTCGCTGGGGGGATTGCGGCAGGCGGGCTGAGTCTTGTCCTGTTGCTGATCCTGAACGTGCTGGGGTTTATCTGGCTGGTGGGCAGGCGGCGTGGGGTTGGTGCCGCTCCGGCATGAGCGATCTTTTCCTGATTCACCTTGCTGCACCGTGGGGGGGGTCTCTAGTCTGGGCGGAAAGGTGCGGCAGCCGTCGCACTCAGCCGGGCCGACGCGTTGGGCGGCCGGGGGCGAGCCCCTAAGAACCATGGACGAGCCGAGATTCACACTGCATACGGAGCATCCGCTCGCCGCGCAGTCGAGCGGCACGATCCACCCGCACGGGTCAAGGATCGTCAACAGCCGATGCGTGCGTTGGAATCAGAAGGTGTTTGCGGAGCTGCTGGGCGGGTACGAGCGCGTGTTGAAGGTTTTGGATCTGGGGTGCTGGGCGGCGGTTGGGTGCGCGATTGTTGGGAGTCGGGCCATATTGCGGGCTGGGATCGACGGCTCCAATTGGTGAAGCGGTTTCGGCGATCGGAGTGGGCTGTGATACCCGAGTATTGTTCACGGCCGACATCACCCAGCCATTTCGTCTCGAGTACGGCGGGCGAGCCGTTCCAATGTGAGCTGGTGACCTGCTGGGACACCCTCGAGCACATTGCCGAGAAGGAACTGGGGGCGGTGTTCGACAACGTGAAAGCGCACCTGAGGCCTGGGGGCTTGTTCATCTGCACCGTCGAGACGCACGCGTATGTGCGCCGGGGGATCACGTACCACGAGACGGTCAAGCCGGTTGCCTGGTGGGTGGAGGCGATGCGCGCGGCGGGATTGAACCGGATGACCGGGCTCGAGTCGTATTTTGCGGGCCATTACGTGCGCGGCCCCAAACACCCCATCGGAGGCGGAACCCCGCTTGTGTTGTGCCGTGAGCCGGAGCAGGCGCCTGCGCCGCCCCGGGAAGGCCTGTTCCGCAGGGCGCTGGACCGGTGGCTGGGCAGCCGTTTGCAGCGGTCGCTCGAGTTTCTGCTCTGTGGTCCGGACGCCGAGCATCGATGAACCGGGACCTATGAACCTCAAGCTCAACTTGGGTTGCGGACGGAAGTATCTTCCCGACTATGTGAACTGCGATGTCTCCCCTCACGTCAAGGCCGACCGGTGCTTCGACCTGAATGTTTTTCCTTACCCATTCGAGTCCGAGGTTGCCGACGAGATTCTGATGGATAACGTTCTCGAGCATCTGGACGACATTCCCGGGGTGATGACCGAACTGCATCGCCTCCTTCGACCCGGGGGCCGACTGCGGGTTTACGTGCCCTACGGCAAGACCGACTGGGCCTTGCAGGACCCGACGCACAGGCATTTTTTCACAGAAAACAGCCTCAACTATTTTCTCGAAGGCGACCCGTACAATTTCTACAGCGGGGTGCGGTTCACGCGTCGGGAGGCGCGGCTCTACGCCGACAGCACGACGTGGCGTCATCGCCTGCGCAATCTGCTGCCATTCCGGAACTGGCTGCGGTTCTTTCTCTACAACATGTACGACGGCATTTATTTCGAGCTCGAGAAGGCCGTCCCGAGTGGGGGCGGCAGCGGCTGAAGACACGGTGTGCGGTTGAACCGTTGAGCGTCCTGTTCACGCGACACATGAGCACGGGTTTCATCGATCTCCAAGCGCTGCACGGATCCGTCGCGGCGCGGTGGCCCCGGATTCGGGCGGGGGCCGTGCGGGCGTTTACGCTGATCGAGCTTCTGGTGGTGATTGCCATTATCGCCATTCTGGCCAGCCTGCTGTTGCCGGCGCTGTCGGGCGCCAAGAGCCGGGCTCAGCGTCTGAAGTGCACGGCCCAGATGAAGCAGATCGGACTTGGCATGGCGCTCTTTGTGGCGGAGCACGGCGACCAGTACCCGCCGACCGCCTACTCGACCGGCGATTTCCAGTATCAGTTGTCATGGGATGATTACATCCACAGGTACATTGGCGGCACAGCGCCGGAAGCCGATCTGATTCTGGGCATCTCGGGGGCCGTGGCCGATCCGGGTGTCATTCCCAAGATCCTGAAATGTCCGGCCGACCGGATCGAGATCAGCATTGACTATGCGTCGTTCAGTCGGCGGCGCACGTATGCCATGAACTGGGCTGGGCCGTCCTTCATTGTCACTTCAGGGACCAGTGCGTTGCCTCCGCCGGAATACGGAGTTGGCGTCTATTACAACCTGCGGGGCAGCGCGCCGGGCTCTTTGCCGGATTGGGAGCCGCGGGGTTACCAGGAGGGTGCGGTGCAAGATCCAGCCGGGACCATCCTGTTGGCGGAGCTGCCCAACGGGCGGAACGCGGCGGGCAACGACTGGCCGTCGTTCTGTGCCGGACCGGGCTACGGGGTGCCCGGAGGGCTAAGTCAGGATTGTGTGCAACTG
This sequence comes from uncultured Actinomycetes bacterium, assembly GCA_963781015.1. Lineage (GTDB taxonomy): Bacteria > Actinomycetota > Actinomycetes > S36-B12 > CAIYMF01 > Prado023. The sequence continues at coordinate 6,096 of CAWAEB010000018.1, forward strand.
GCGCGCGCCACGTCGTTCAACAGCATCGGCTATGGAGCGGCGGCCTATGGCCTGCACGCGCGCCGCTTCAATTACCTGTTTCACGATGGACACGTCTCCATTCACCAGGTCACCGAAACGGTTGGCCGGGGGACCACCAACGCGCCGAAGGGCATGTGGACAATGGTTGCGGGCGACTGACTCGAATGAACCGCCTGGTGCTGCTGTGTGTCATATTTGTTCAGGCGGCGGTTGTTGGCGCGGACGCCGACCTTGTGGTGTATGGAGGGACCTCTGCGGGCGTCATGGCCGCGGTGCAGGCCAGGCGGATGGGCAAGTCTGTTGTCATCGTTTGTCCGGACCGGCATCTGGGTGGTCTCTCGAGCGGTGGGCTTGGGTTTACGGACACGGGCAACAAAGCGGTGATTGGGGGGCTGGCGAGGGAGTTTTATCATCGGGTGTGGAAGCACTACGACACGCCGGGGGCCTGGACGTGGCAGAGGAAAGAGGACTACGGCAACAAGGGGCAGGGGACTCCCGCCATCGACGGCGCGCAGCGGACGATGTGGATTTTCGAACCGCGCGTTGCGGAGCAGATCTTCGAGGATCTGGTGCGGGAACATCAGATTCCCGTCCACCGGGGCGAGTGGCTTGACCGCGTTCGAGGCGTGGCCAAGCAGGGGGCGCGCCTGTCGTCGATCACCATGCTGAGCGGGAAGACTTTTTCCGGGCGGATGTTCATCGATGCGACGTACGAAGGCGATCTGATGGCGGTGGCAGGGGTAGCCTACCACGTAGGCCGCGAAGCCCGCGCTGTTTACGACGAGCAATGGAACGGCGTGCAGACCGGCGTCCTGCATCACCGGCATCATTTTGGCGTGCTGCGGGAGAAGATCAGTCCGTACGTCGTGCCGGGCGACGTCCGGAGCGGCGTGCTGCCGGGGATCAGCAGCGCTCCGCCGGGCGAGTATGGGCAGGGTGATCGGAAGGTGCAGGCCTACTGTTACCGAGTGTGCTTGAGCGATCACCCTGGCAATCGGATACCGTTTCCGAGGCCGGCGGGCTACGATCCGGCGCAGTACGAACTGCTGGTGCGGATCTTCGCGGCGGGCTGGCGCGAGACGTTCGACAAGTTCGATCCGATTCCGAACCGCAAGACCGACACCAACAATCACGGGCCGATGAGCACCGACAACATCGGGCGGAGCTACGATTATCCCGAGGGCTCTTACGCGCGCCGGCGGGAGATACTCGATGAGCACGAGGCTTACCAGAAGGGCTGGTTTTATTTTATCGCCAACGATCCGCGCGTGCCCCGGGACGTCCAGGAAGGGATGAGGCGGTGGGGTTTGGCCAAGGACGAGTTCAAGGACAACGGCGGCTGGCCGCACCAGGTTTACGTGCGCGAGGCCCGGCGCATGATTGGCCAGTATGTGATGACGGAAAACGAATTACTCGACAAACGTCCGACGCCCGATGCGGTTGGCATGGGATCGTACACCATCGATTCGCACAACGTGCAGCGTTACATCACCCCGCAGGGGGACGTGCAGAACGAGGGGGACATCGGTGTGCCGACCAAGGGGCCTTATCAGATCGCCTATGGCGCGCTGGTTCCGAAGCGCGGGCAGGCGGAGAACCTGCTGGTGCCCGTGTGCGTTTCGAGTTCGCACATCGCGTTCGGGTCGATCCGGATGGAGCCGGTTTTCATGATCCTGGGGCAGAGCGCCGCGACGGCGGCTGTCTTGGCCATGGACGCTGGCGTCGCAGTGCAAGATCTGCCCTACCCGCAACTGCGCGAGCGGATGCTCGGAGACGGGCAAGTCCTTGCCTCGGGCGATCTCCTGTGAGTGCGGCGGAGGCGCCACCCAGAAGGAGCATGCGACTGGCGCCGACTCAGTCCAGGAGGAACTCGACCGAGCAGGGTGTCCGGCGTTGGGCTCGCAATCGCTGCACCGTCGCGGCCATCTCGACGGCGTAGCGCTCGCACAGCGCGAACGCGGCGTCGGGAGTCACCCGCGCCGAGCGGTCGTCCGCCGCCGACCAATCGGGCAGGTCCAACCTCTCAGGTTGCGTGCCGTCGCTGGAGTCGGAGGAGTTTTTCATGCAGTTCGGGCGGGCCGTATTTGAAGAACAGCTCTCGCCACTCGGGTTCGGCGACGTCGAGGTGGTTGGCACGCGCCAACCCGATCACATCATCAACGTCCTTCTCCACCCGGCCCGGGTGACCATGCAGGATGGCATGTGCCTTGAGAGCCAGCAAGTGCCGGAGGCAGACCGTGCGGACGCAGGCGGCGGATACGGGCGTGTCCACGGCCGCGGCTTCGAGTTGTCGGTAAGTGTCTTCGCTCACGATCATCAGGTCCAATGGCAAGGTCGCGGCATCCGGCGGATTGAGCTGGATGAAGGTAGGGCCCTCGCCGTGCAGGGTGTAACCCAGTGCCAGCACCCATGCGCGCCATCGCTCGACGGCCGGACGCGGCACCAGCAGGTCGAGATCGAATGTGGTCCGCGGGTGGCCGTGTGCGATGACGGCATGCCCTCCGATCAGCAGGAACGCAAGCCCCGTCTCGCGGGCGCGCTCAGCAAGGACGGCTAGGTTCATTCGATCATCGAGTCTGGCTCTCGGGAAGCCGGGGGGCAAGCTCGCCGGAATCTTCCATTGACGTCGTTCATGGCCAGAACCATGCCTCCGTTACGAGCCGTCGTCCAGCGCCCGGCGAGCGGCGCTCGAACCGGAAGCAGATCCGCAGCCGCTCGGGAATGACGACCTGCCTGCCGCATGCCCGTTGCCGGCACTCGCCTGCGCGCCAGGCGCGAGCAGGCGACGGTATACCGACGCTTTGATACATGCGAATTGGGGGTCGAGAAGTTGGGAGTGAAGTTGGGAGTTGAGAGTTGTACGTTTCCCGCTCATGATCCCCGCGCGTTCTTATAAGAGCATCTTTGTTCTCCATGCGCCCCCATCCCACATCAAGAAATCATTCTGTATGAAAGTGAACGTTGCCTCTGGAATCCTCCGCTCGTGCGTCGTGGAAAGATGCGGGCTGTGGGCGTTGCTGGTCGCGCTCGGCTCCGGCCATGCGCAGCCGGTTGCGACCGACCGGCGGTCAGGCGATGAGGCGTCTTTGGGAGGGGGGCCAACGCTTGCCGAGACCGTTGGCCGGATTCGTGACGAAGGCACCAACCGGTCGCAGGTGGCCGAGGTCTTCGGGTACCTGACTGACGTTATTGGCGCCCGGCTCACGGGATCGCCCAATTGTCGGCGGGCGAATGAATGGACCCGCGACAAACTGGCCGAATGGGGATTGACCAATGCGCATCTTGAAGCCTGGGGTCCGTTTGGGCGCGGCTGGTCGGTGCGGCGTTTTTCGGCGCAGGTGATTGAGCCGCAGGGTATTCCATTGGTGGCTTGGCCCAAAGCATGGTCACCCGGTTGCGACTGGCCGATCATTGGCGAGGCTGTGTACCTGGGTGCCAAGAGCGAAGCCGACCTCGATGCTTACCGGGGCAAACTGAAGGGCGCCGTGGTTCTCGTCAGCGCACCCCGCGACATTACGCTGCAATTCGAGCCGCTGGCCACGCGACAAGACGAGACCAACTTGCTCAGGCTTGCCAACGCCCCGCCCGGATCGCGTTCGAGTCCTCGTCGCCGTCCACCAACCGTCAACCCCGTGCCAGCGCGCGGTCGCGAGGGTGCCGTTCCACGCCCTGAGCCAGAGGCCGCGCGTGCTCTCACACCCTCGAATGCGACACCCGATCTTAGCACCAACGCGCCTCCGCGCCGGCCCCCGCGTGCGCTCGATGCCGCTGGCCGGCTGCGGTTTGCGGTGCGAGAAGGCGCGGCGCTGACCGTTTCGATCAGCGGCGCGCGCGACGGGACGGCGTTGTTGGTGGGTGACACGCAAGTCGTTGTGCCGGAGGAGAGCACCAATCGCGGTCCAGCCTTCCTGCGGGCCTGGTCCACGAACGCGCCTGTGGGACCGCCGCAAATCGTGTTGGCTGCCGAGCAGTACAATCGACTGGTTCACATGATTGAGGCAGGGGAGAAGGTCCGGTTGGCCATTGAAGTGCAGACCGAGTTTCACGATCACGACCTGATGTGCTACAACACGTTAGCCGAGATTCCCGGCACCGACAGGCGCAAGGAGATCGTCATGCTGGGGGCGCATCTGGACTCGATGGCCAGTGGCACGGGAGCCAGCGACAATGCCGCCGGAGTGGCGGTGTGTCTCGAGGCGGTTCGGTTGATTCGGACCCTCGACCTTAAGCCGCGCCGAACCATACGCGTCGGTTTATGGACTGGGGAAGAACAGGGTTATCTCGGATCCAGGGCGTACGTGGCCCGGCATCTGGGTTACTTCAATGATCGTCTGATGCCAGGCGGATCACGCTCACGTGGGGATGAGAGTCGGCGTTGGGCCTCGGGGGAAGGGTCTTCGGGCCGGCGCGTGCTGGTCAAACGCCCGGGTCATCGGCATTTCTCGGCCTACTACAATCTCGACAATGGCGCGGGCCGGATCCGCGGCATCTATCTCCAAGGCAACGAGTCTTTACGGGCGGTCTTTCGTCCGTGGCTGGACGATTTGCGCGATCTTGGGGCGCAGACCATCAGCGCTGCGAACACGGGCGGCACGGATCATATTCCCTTCGACGAGATCGGGTTACCGGGTTTTCAGTTCATACAGGATCCTGTCGAGTACTGGCGTTCGTATCACACCAGCATTGACGTCCGGGAGCGTGCGCCTGTGGCCGATCTCGAGCAGGCGGCGATCGTCATGGCCACCTTCGTTTACCGGACTGCCATGCTCGACGAGCGGCTTCCGCGCAAGGCGTCTGAGGATTGAGTTGGGTGCGCTTATTGGCGGGTCATTAGAGTCTGCCGCAGGGCGTCGGTTTACCGGATGGCCGACGACGCAAAAGCCGGTCCGCGGGGGGATGTTCCGGGTCCTTGAGAGCCCGCATTTCAGGTGAAAGTGACGGTGACCGGTCTGATGACATCGTTGTCGAGGATGCGGGCTAAGGAGCGAGGCGCGGGAGAGAAGGGCAGGAAAAAAGGGCGGTTCATGTCGAAGATTGGGATTTGTCTGAGGCGCGCCTCGCTAGAGTGACACTCTTTTTGAAATCCGCTGCAAATGAGTCAAGTTTTTGCGCCGCGCAGCGGCGCCCCTAGCGAGGCGTCGGGCGCCGGTGATCGTGGTGAACACCGAGCGGCCACAAGCCGTTCCACGCCTCGTGGTCTGAGGCGCGCCTCGCTAGAGTGTAAGTGACACCTAAGCAAAGGCGGGGATGATCGAGGGTTACGGGAAAAATGCATTTTCCTGTTGACATCACTTAACGAATCATGATAAAGCGCGCCATCTATTGGACGTAAAACGAATGTTGACGATCAGAGGATGTGGTTTTGAACGGTGTCAGATGCGTGTGTTTTTTATGAAAAGCAAAACGGCAGTGTTGGTTTCGGGTGTCTTGGGGTTGTGCTGCGCTGCGTCGGCCGCCGAACTCGTCACGTACGCATTCGATGCATCCGCTGCGCCGGATTACGTTGACCCTGGAGTGGCGGCCACCGACATACAGCCGATGAACGTCAACGCCATTGGCAATTATAACGGGGGTGTCGGCACGTACATTCAGTGGACGCAGACGGGCAGCGAGCAAAATGCCATCGAATTCACGCTGACCCCAACTGATCCGACCCAGACGTTCGCGCTCGACACGCTGACCTTCGACCTTTGGACCGAGAACCAGCTTGTGCCGCCCAACCTGTACATTTCGACTCATGCCCCGTTCACGTGGTACGTTGGGCTGTACGTTGGCGCCAATGCCATTCCGGCGTTCATTGCACCCTTAACGATTGGCGGGAATATGTGGTACACCACTCCCGAGGTTGACCTCACCAGCCTCGTTTTCAATCCGGGCGACTCGTTCAGGGTTGTGATCGAGGGAATTGACGCCAACAACGGCGGTCGGAAGGCGAAGTTCGACAACATCACAGTCGAGGGCGCGCTCGTTCCCGAACCGGCGTCGTTCTCGGTGATTGCGGGCCTGGGGTTGGTCGCCTTCGGGGCGATGCGGCGTGTTCGGCGGGTTGCTTGATCTGAACCCACACGGCAGTCAATAGAAGCAGTTTTTGTCCGGTGCCGGCGATGCCGGCACCTTTTTTTTGGTGCTCAGTCTTAGAATCCTTGAAACCCCAAACATGGTGCGATCAAGCCAAGTTTGGCCTTCACCCCTATCCCTTTCGTTTCGCAAGGATTCTAACCCGGAAATCTCACCAGTGGGGCGGTCGCGGCATTCCTGACGGTCCGCGGGTGAGATTTCCGGTCTATGAGAGCCCGCATTTCAGGTGAAATGGGACGGTGACCGGTCAGATGACATCAAAAGTTGGCGAGAAATGCGGGCTAAGGAGCGAGGCGCGGGAGAGAAGGGCAGGAAAACGGAAGGGCGGTTCATGATGTCGAAGATTGGGATTTGGTATGAGTCGACGCCTTGCTAAGTTTGGGCGTGTCAATTGAAGGTTGCCTGCTCACACTCGGGCTGCTAACAGGTCATGACCGATGAAGCCTGAAGGTGTCAGGAAGTCATTCCATCGACGGCGGCGCAAAGTGCGGTGGGCGGCGCGTTGGGAGGATTGGCCGCTGGTTCGATTGCTCGTGCTGGTGCCTTGGTTCCGGCTGATGTTCATTGGCGTGCCGGTCGGGATTCTCTTGTTGGCGTCAGTCACAGCGAAGCTCTTCCCGGCGACTCCGCGCGATTTCGTCCCCAAAGTGCAGATCAGTCTGCTCGACAGAGTGCAGGCATGGGCACTGAAACGCTCGGCGCGCAAGGCGTTGGCGGCTGAGGACACAGAAGGCGCGTTCCAGGCGTGGAGCAGCGCGTCGGCCAACAACCCTGCGGATCTTGACGCGATTCGCGGTTTGATCGAGGGCGCGATGCGTGTGGACCGGCCTGATCGTGCCACGGGCCTGGTGCTCCAGAAGGGGAACTGGCTTTTGTGGCTTGGCCAAACGAACGTGTCTGATCTCGGCGTCATCGCGCGCAGTTGGCTGCGATGCGGGCTCGAGGACCGGGTCGCTGGATTGATCGAGTTGGGACAAGCGGAGGCAGTCGGGCAGCATGCGACGCTGTACGCGATGTCGCTGTTCCAAGCGGCGAGGTGGGAGGAGTTTGCAGCTCTGATGGGCACGAACGCGTTCGTGCAGCGCTACGCCGAAACGCTCGGAAAGGCTGGGTTGAAGATCGATCCTGAGGGGTTGCCGGCGCCCGGATTCGATTTGTACTGCGCCGGGTATCTGGCTGCGTGGGGCACGCCGGCGGTGCAGTTGGCGGCGTTCGCCGAGTTGTTTGCGGCGCGACAGAGGTTTCCGGTCGAGGTCCTTGCGTTTGACCTCGAGTTTCGGGTGCACTTCTACCGTGGGGACTCCGACGCGTATCGAGTCACCTTGCGCCAATTGGATGCGCTGGGACGGGCTGGGGTTCGGCACCACGTGGGGTATTGGGCGTTCTGCTGTCCGAGGGGCGCCGGGGCGCGGCACAGGCTTCAGCCGAGGGGTTTGCGCTCGCGCCACGCAACCATGTGGAAGCCTACCAACTGGCGCAGATCTACTTGGAGCTAGGCTTTTTTGACAAGGCGGATTCGGTCTTGTCGAGGGCAACGGAAACGATGGGTTAACGAAGATCTGCACCCCGAAGTCCGCGGCGCGCAGGTCGTACTGCGCGTTGACCAGGTCGACGCGCAACTGTGGTTCCTGGTCCTTGAAGTCCGCCTTGGACAAGGTGTTGCCGACCTCGGATGCCTCGAGCATGAGCCCTCCCGGTTGCCGTGTGTCGCTCCTGCGCACCGTACCTCTCGCGAGCACCGCGAAGCCGCCTGATCCGCCTCGTCGATGACCGCAGATCAGGGCTGGTCGGACCTTCCACGCTTCTCCTGGCGGGCCTCGTGGCCGGCGACCGCGGTCGGCAGGGTGGGGTAGACACTGTCGGGCCCGATCAGCGACAGGACGCCTGCCCGCTTGAGGAGGACGGCCAACTCCACGTGCACCCGGGCGAGCATCACCCGGATCCCGCGTCGGTCCAGTTCGTTGACCAGCCGGGCCAGGGCCTCGACCGCGGTCGAGTCGGCGTCCACGATGGCCTCGCAGTTGAGCAGGACGCTGCGCACGGCCAGGCCCGCAGCCAGGTTGTCGTCCACAGCGTCCAGTACGCGGCGGCGGAAGTCCTCGGCGTTGGCGAAGAACAGTGGGGAGTCGTAGCGGAAGACCATCAGTCCGTCGACCTGCACGGCATCGGAGTGCTCGCCGATGTCGTGCATGCCGGCCAGGCCGGGGACGTGGCCCAGCACCGCGGCGTGCGGGCGGGCGACGCGGGCGAGCATCACGACCGCCGACAGCGCGATGGCGAACCCGATGCCGGCCAGCAGGTCGAGGGTGAGCACCGCGACCGCCGCGGCGATGCCCAGCCAGAACTCGCTCCGGCGGAAGTTCCACAGCCACCGGAACTCCGCGACGTCCACGATCTTGATGGCCGCGAAGACGACCAGACCGCCCAGGGCCGCCATCGGGAAGTACGCCAGCACCGGCCCGGCCACCAGCAGGACGAGCACCACCGAGGCTGCCGTGATCCATCCGTAGACCGGGGTGCGGGCGCCGGCCACCTTGGCCAGGGCGGTGCGGCTGCTGCTGCTCGAGACCGGGAACCCCGACGTCAGGCTCGCGCCCACGTTGGACACCCCCAGGACGATCAGCTCGGCATCGGAGTCGATGTCCTCCCCGTCGTCGGCGAAGGCCCGCCCGTCCAGGGAGTTATCCGCGAACGCCACGAGGGCGATGCCCACCGCTGGGCCCAGGATCTCCGGCAGCAGCGACCAGTCGGTGGGCAGGCTCATCGGCGGCAGCCCGCTCGGGATCGCACCCACCACCTGCACCCCCCGGTCCTGCAGGCCGAGCAGCAGGGTCAGGCCTGTGGCACCCAGGACGGCCAGCAACGGCCAGGGCAGCTTGGGGGCCAGCCGGGTGCCGAGCAGCAGCGCCACGATGACCGCCAGGCTCAGCAGCAGCGTCGCGGTGTTGGCGCCGTCCGCGGCCTTGATGGCCGACAGGATCTGGTGGATCGGATCCCCGCCATCAACAGGTACGCCCAGCAGCTTGCCCAGTTGCCCGGCGATCATGATCACGGCCACCCCGGCGAGGTACCCGATGAGGACCGGTCGGCTGAGCAGCTCGCGATGAAGCCCAGGTGCAGGAGACCGGCGAGCAGGGCGAGGCCGCCGACCACGAGGGCGCACATGGCAGCTATGGCCGCGTACCTGCCCGGGTCGCCCAGGGCCAGCGGGGCCAGGGCGGCGGCCGTGAGGATCGAGGTCGTCGACTCCGGGCCGACGCTGAGCAGCCGCGAGGTACCGGCGAACGCGTAGACGATCAACGGGATGAGGCTCGCCCACAGGCCGACCACGGGATCCAGCCCGGCCAGGGTTGCGTAGGCCATCACCTGAGGGACGAGGTAGGCGGCCACGCCGAGCCCGGCGAAGAGATCCGGGCGCAGGCAGGAGCGATCGAACCTGCGGACCCGCAGGAAGTTGTAGCTCGGCGTCCGGCCGTTCTTGCCCACGGAGCACAGTGTGCTGCCACCGATGGGCCGGATGCGGCTCTACGCTGGTGCGATGCGTGGATTCCCTCGCCGCGGACGTCCGCGGCAGACTGCCGACGAGACCGCCCCGGTGTCTGCCGCAGGTGCCTCGGTGGCTGGTCCTCGGGGGTCCGATGGGTCGGTCACCGTCGTCCTGGCACGACCTGGGCCTCCTGAGCCGCCTGGGCCGTGGACCACCGGCACTGTCCCGATGGTCCCGGGTGCGGCGATCCCCGATCGCGCCACTGCTACCGCTGCGGTGGGTCCGGCTGCGCACACTTCTTCCGCAACCCTCGAGAACCTGGTCGTCCCGGTGAGCCCGCACACTGAGGTCCTCGACGTTGCCCGGGCCGGCGCGCTGGTCGACCCGGATGCCTGGACCCAGGCCATCGGGTGCGCCCCGGTGATCGGCCCTGGTCCGACTGTCGGCCTCGGGTCCGCGCAAACCGGGCCTGCGCACACCGGGCCAGTGCAAGCCGGGCAGGCGCCGGGAGCGCCTGGTGCGGACGCCCCGGGAGCACCAGCGGCCCTGGTCAGCCGCCGGGTGGCCGCCGAGATCGGCGTCTACTGCGGGGCGGCGCTCGCGCTGGTCGCCATCCTTGGGGTGGTGGTGCGGGGCTGGTCCGCGTGGGACTCGACCCTGCACGTGGCCTTCATCGTCCTGAGCACCGCGACGCTGGTGGCGGCCGGACTGTTCCTGCGGTTGCCCTGGCGCCGAGTTCTCGGTGACGAGCGTCGTCGGGCGGTCTCCGCGCTGCTGAGCACTGGCGTCGCTGTGGCCAGCATCGGGATCAGCGTCGCTCTGCGGCCCAGCCAGGATCCCGGCGCAGCCACCACAGATGTTGCCGGTTCCGGGTCGGGATCGCTTGCCGTCGCTGCCGTGGCGGCAGCGGTTGCGATGCTCGCCGTGACGGCAGTGGCCCGTACCCCGCTGGCCGAGACGGGACTGCTCATCTCACTTGCCTGGACAGCCTGGGTGGTGGCCCCACCCGGGCCGGGGACGTGGGCGTTCCTCGCCGGACTGGCTGTGGTGTGGGCAGGGCTCGGTTACCGATGGGCCCGAGGCGGCCGGACCGCTGTGCTGGTGGGTGTCAGCCTGGCGCTGGCCTGCTCGGTGGGGATGGCCACCGGTCCGTGGGCGTGGCCGACCCGTGCGGTGCTGGCCGTCGCTGCTGCGGTTGGCCTGGGCGCCTTCCTGCGCGGTCGGGCGAACGCCTGGCTGGCGCTGGGCGCTGGCGCTGCCACGGCACTTGCTGCCTCGGTGGCCGGCGATGTGGTCGGGCCGGCGCTGGCCCTGCTCATCGGCGGCGTGAGCACGATGGTGGTCTCCGGAGCCGCCCTACGTGGCGTGCGACCCCGCTGAGCAACTCGCTCGCACCGCGGCGGCGTGGCGGCACCCCCCTTGAGCGTGTCTCTCGCGCCGTATCGGCCCCGTGCGGATCCCCGCTGAGGGTCTCGCTGGCGCCGTATCGGCGCCGCCCGGAATTGTCTGATGCGGACAGACTCCGGCCGCTGGCGGACACAGGTGTCCGGATCAGCCCGACACGTGTCCGGATCAGACATTTCCGCCGGGGCGCGTACGGGGGCGCGCCCCGAGCCCTGGACCGAGCGCCGCACCGACCCACGCGGTACAGGCCCGGTCAGGCGACCGCGCGGCGCGCTACCCCCCGTGCGCCAGGCTGTAGGTCAGCCAGCCCCCGTCGAGGTTCACCACGTCGTAGCCCAGTTGTGTGAGCATCCGCGCCGCGGTGTGCCCGCGCTGGCCGACCTGGCAGTAGACCACCACCGGCACCGGGTGCCCGGCGGCGTCGCGCGGGATCTCGGTGTGTCGTTCGCGCAGGTCGTCGATGTTGATGTTGATCGAGCCCTCGAGGTGACCGCGCCGATGCTCACCGGGCGTGCGCACGTCGACCAGGAACCGGTCGGTGGAGTCGATCTCGTCCCAGCCGATGATGTGCGTGGTGCCGTTCATGACGTTCTCGGCGACGTAGCCCAACTGGTTGACCGGGTCCTTGGCCGAACCGTACGGAGGCGCGTAGGCGAGCTCGAGGTCCACGAGATCATCGGCGGGGACACCGCCGATGATCGCCGTGGCCAGGACGTCGATCCGCTTGTCGGTGCCGACGCCGCCCACCCCCTGGGCGCCGAGGATCTGGCCGGTCGAGGGGTCGAAGATCAGCTTGAGGCTGATCCGCTCGGCACCCGGGTAGTAGCCCGCGTGGGAGCCCGGATGGGTGTGGATCGCCTGATAGTTGCGCCCCGAGGCCTTCAGCCGCTTCTCGCTGACCCCGGTCGCGGCCACGGTGAGGCCGAACACCTTCACGATGGCCGTGCCCAGCACGCCGCCGAACCGGATCGAGCGGCCTCCGATCACGTCGGCGACCAACCGGCCCTGACGATTCGCCGAGTTGGCCAGGGGTACCAGGGTCGGCTCGCCGGTGGTCGCATCGCTCTTGTCCACGGCGTCGCCCACGGCGAAGATCCGCCGATCCGAGGTCCGCATCTGGGCGTCGACCTTGATCCCGCCCCGCGGACCGAGCTCGAGGCCGGCGGCCTTGGCCAGCGTCACGTCGGGGCGCACGCCGATGCTCATGATCACCAGGTCCGCGTCGATCTCGCGGCCGTCGGAGAGCAGCACGGTCTCCTCGCGGACCTCGACGACCTGGACGCCCAGGGCCAGCTCGACGCCATTGCGGGTCAGCTCGGCGGCCACCAGGGCGGCCATCTCCGGGTCCAGCGGGGCCATCACCTGGTTGCCGAGCTCGACGATCGTGACCTCCATGTCGCGCACCCGGAGGCTCTCGGCCATCTCCAGGCCGATGAAGCCACCGCCGACCACGACAGCAGCCAGGGCCTGTCCGCCGACGGCCTCCTCGCTGGAGTCCACGGCAGCCAGCAGCTCGTCGACGCGCGCCTTGATCCGGTCGGTGTCCTCGATGGTGCGCAGGGTGAGCGCGCGCTCGACGCCGGGGATGGGCGGGACGATCGGGGAGGCGCCCGGCGAGAGCACCAGGGTGTCGTAGGCCTCGGTGTAGGTCTGCTCGGTGGCCAGGTCGTGCACGGTCACCGTGCGCGCCGCCGGATCGATGGCCACCACCTCGGACTTGACCCGGACATCGAGGCCGAACCGGGCGTTCAGGCTCCGCGGCGTCTGCAGCAGCAGGGACCTTCGGTCCGCGATGGTGCCACAGATGTAGTAGGGCAGGCCGCAGTTCGCGAACGATACGTAGCCGCTGCGCTCGAGCACGACGATCTCGTGGGACTCGTCGAGCCGGCGCAGGCGCGTGGCTGCCGATGCTCCACCGGCGACGCCGCCGATGATGATGGTCTTCATTCAGGTGCTCCTCGGTTGATGTTGCAATGCATGCCAGATACCCCATGGGGTATCTGCTGAAACGCCACCCCAGTCGTGTGAGGCTGCCGTGCAGACTGACCTCGACCCTACTGGGGCACGTAGGCTGCCCCGCGTGCGGATCACTCATCTGACCGTCGGCGGGCTGCGCTCCTACGCCCCCGAGCCACAGCGCATCGACCTGGCCCCGTTGACCCTCGTGTTCGGCCCCAACTCAGCCGGCAAGTCCAGCCTCCTGTCGATCCTTCCCATGCTGGCCCAGACAGCCGCGCGCCCCGATGTGCTCACCATGACCGGCGACCTCGTGGAGGGCGGCTCGTTCCGGATGGCCGTGCACCGCCATGACGTCCGCGCGCCGATGACACTCGGCTTCGGATGGATCTCGCCTGCGGGCCTCGAACGTGAGGCAGCCATCTCGTTCTCGTGGGATCCGGCGCGTCGGGCTGCGATCCGCAGCAGCACCCGGCTGGTCGATGGCGCGGACTCGGGAGTCATCGCCGGCGCCCGGCCGTGGGGTGACCAGCCCGCCGTGGCGCTGCACCGTCGACTGACCGAGGAGTTCTGGGGGGCGCTGGAGGAGGTGTACTTCCTCGGACCCATCCGCGAGCGCTCGGCGAACACGATCCGGGTCGGCCTGAGCGGGGACGACTACGTCGGACCAGCCGGGGAGGACATGGCCGCGATCATCCACTCGCGCCCTGAACTCGTGCCCGAGATCAACGCGTGGTGCGACCGGCTCGGTCTGGGCTACCACGTGCGCATGCTCGACCCGGTCAGTGAGCAGATCGTGATGACCGCGGGGGAGTTCGCCGTCCTGGCGCTGGAGGACGTGCGCCACGATCCGCCGGTCCTGGTCTCCCCGCGTGGGGTCGGTTACGGGATCAGCCAGCTGCTGCCGATCATCGTGCAATCCCTGCTGACCCGGACCGGACTGATCCTCGTCGAACAGCCCGAGGTGCACCTGCATCCACGACTGCAGTCGGCAGTCGGCGACCTGTTCCTCGACACGGTCACCTCCGGGCGGGCGCAAGTGATAGTCGAGACGCACTCCGAGCACCTGGTGCTGCGGGTGCTGCGGCGGGTGCGCGAGGGTGCTTTCGACCCAGCGGATCTGGCCATCCTCTACGTCGACCTCGACGAAGCCGGTGCCGCGTTCGTCCGGCGCTTGGAGGTTGATGAGTACGGCGACCTGCTCGAAGGGTGGCCCGGGGGCTTCTTCGACGAACGGCTTGCCGAGGTGCTCGGCGGTCGGGCATGACCAGTTGGAGGCATGGGCATGCCTGACAAGGCGGCACTCCCGCGCCGCGCCGTCTTCGCCGTGACCATCTCCGCACCAGCGCTGGGTGAGCGGGCCGAGGACGCCGCCCTGCGCCGGGCGATCCACGAGGAACTCATCGAGGACCTCAGCGTGCACGGTCGGTTGATCTTCACCTCCCAGGCGCACCTGGACCTGTTCACCGCGGAGGTGGCCAAGCTGCCCTCCTCGCTGGCCAAGGCCTGGGAGGTCGTGCTGTCCAGTCGGCGGGTCCAGGTCGGTTTCGCGCGCCCGCCGCTGGAACGGATGCTTGGCCAGATCGTCGACCCGCGCTTCATCGAGGCTGAGCTGGCAGACGACCTGGTGCTTGTGCTGGTCGAAGCCGATCAGGCCGAACTGCTGGGCGTGGGTGACGACGAGTTCTCGGCCACCACCCCCAGCGGCCTGGTGGAGATCGGCCGGATCACCACATCCGGGCGGACCTCGGTGCTGATGGCCGCCAGGCAGGTGCTTGATGCGCCCCTGCGGCAGGGGGTGAATCGCGAGGTGGAGTGGACCGAGCGGTTCGGACCGCTGTGCGCGGAGAGCCGACCGCTGGTCATCTACGACAAGTTCGTCGGCCAGCAGACCGTGCGCCGCTATCTCTACAGCCAGGGGTCCGGCGATGGCCTGACCTGGTTCCTGGCCCGGGTCGGCATGGTTCCGGGCCGCCGCGTGCGCATCATCACCGCGATCAGTGATGTGGTCGAGCGCGGCCAGCGCTTCGACGAGGAGGCGATGGTCGCTGGATTCCACCGGTTGCTGGCCTCGATGGCCGACCGGGACGTGCGCGTGGAACTCGTGCTGGTTGCGGACAAGGTGCGCGGGCCCGGCGGTGGTCGGGTGCAGCGCTTCGGTCACGACCGGCACCTTCGTTTCGGGGAGCGCGCGGCCCTGGCCCTGGGCGCGGGGTTGCAGACCTTCGCCCAATCCACCTTCCGTGAGACAGTGACCGTCGCCCGACTGCCCATCTCGGACGCCAAGGCCCGTGAGGAACAGGCGATCAGGTCTGCGCTGCGCCCACCCCCAGGCGGGTGGCTCGGCTGAGACGGAATCACCATGGGTGGGGCCCGATTGCTGGGTGTCCGTCCCCATGTGGGTCTGCACTCCGCTGGCCAGCGCCCCAGCCCCGAGCGGGTCTGACCATCCTTGCCGCCGAATTGGTGGTTCGGGGCACGCCCCGACTCCTGGACTCAACCTTGCGCTTGATGTGGTCGTTTGTGGGCGGGCTCTGCAACTCGGAAGCGACCATGTCCGCGGCGAGGTTCCGTCCGGGGCCTCCTGCCCGGGCGGATTTCGACCACAGCGACGGCGAGGTTGATCGGCGTGCCGGCCGTCTCACCGGTCGTCTCACCGACTGTCGGCCCAGTGGCTGCCGATGCCCAGTCGTCTGGCAGCCCCGTCGTCAACTGGATCGGCCGCACTGGCCGCCCCCTCGTGAACCCGCAGGTGCGCGCACGAGCGAGCAGGGCTCCTCGACTGTGCACTGCCCCGTACGCGGGCGAGCTGCTACCGAGCCACCGGCTCCCCGGCGAGCCAGACCCCGGCCAGGGACAGGTCCGTGGCCACGTGGCACAGGTCTGCGCGCATTCCCACCTCGAGCCGCCCACGATCGGTCAGCCCGATCATGCCCGCCGGCGTGCTGGTGGCCGCGGCGAAGGCGGCCTCTGGAGTGAGCCCGACCTGCTCGATCGCGAAACGCAGCGCGAAGTCCATCGTGAGGGTCGATCCGGCGATGGCGCCTCCCTCGACGAGCCGGGCGACTCCGTCGACGACCTTGACCTCGAGATCGCCCAGCATGTAGTCGCCGTCCTCGCCGGCTGCCGCGGTCATCGCATCGGTCACGAACAGGATGCGGCCCTCGGCTGCTCTGACGGCGAAGGCGGCTGAGGCCGGATGCACATGGACACCGTCGAGGATCAACTCATTGGTGACGCGCTCGTCCTCGGTCAGGGCGACGACCGGCCCAGGCTCACGGTGGTTCACCGGACGCATGGCGTTGAACAGGTGGGTCGAGCAACTGGCGCCCGCGTCGATGGCGGCACGGACCTGGTCATAGGTGGCGTTCGTGTGCCCGATCGCTGCGATGGCCCCGGCGTCGACGAATCGGCGCACGGCGTCGATGCCGTGCGGGTACTCGGGGGCGAGGGTCACCATATGGATCGTGCCCCGGCCGATTGCTATCAGCTTGTCGACCTCCTCGGGGTCGGGATCGCGCAGGGTGCCGGGGTCGTGGGCGCCCTTGTACTCCATCGCGATCCACGGGCCCTCGAGGTGCGTGCCAGCGATGATGCCCTGCTCGACCAGTTCGGCCAGAACGGCGACGTCGTGGGCCAGGAAGTCGTAGTACGCGGACACGAGACTGGCGCAGATCGTCGTTGTCCCGTGCCGACGATGCGCTTCGGCGAACTGCACCACAGCGTCCGGGTCGGCGCCCACGACCGTCGCCCCGCCACCGCCGTGGGTGTGGATGTCGATGAACCCGGGGGACAGGTAGCCCCCACCAAGATCGATGTCGGCCGGCCGCGGCGGCGCACCGGTCCCGAGCGCGGCGATCCGGCCATCGGCCACCTCCAGCCACCCATCGGCTGTGATCTCGGTCGGCGTGACCAGCGAAGCTCCGGCAAGGATTCGTGACGACATGCGTACCAGCGTGCCCTGCTGGCCCTCCTATTGCGCGTTGGCTGGGCGGCGATGGGTGTGGGTTCGGGCACGCATGGCGGGCGCCCGGTTCGCCAGTCGACAGGGCGCCAGCCCCCACAGATCGGCGGCGCGTCTTCGGTCATGCGATGCGGATCGGTCGCGTACCGTGTCGGCCATGGCTGACGGGCAGATGCAGGACGGCGAGCCGACCGCACCCACCCGCTACAGGCGCCCGATCTGGCTGGCTGCTCTGGCCGCGGCCGTCACCTTCATCGCGGTGTTCGGCACCTGGCGGACACAGGTCAACAAGCAGGAGGACCTCACCGCCGTGACGGCTCCCGGCGGGCTCTTCCAACGGGAGCAGTCCGATGGAACCTCGTTGACCGCGGTGGGCCGCCTGACCGGTCTACCCCAACCGTGCACCGGATGGGTGCTGGCAACCGGTGGTGGCGACGACGTGCCCGCTCACGCGGTGACCACGGCGCGGTGCGTGGGCCTGTCCGATCCCTCGTTCATCCTGACCGATCAGGTCGTGCGGGGTGCCACCCTGGAGGTCAATGACTTCGCGCGACTGACCTCCGCGGGTGCCGTGAATGCCGTCCCGGTGCCGATCGACCGGATCGTCTGGGCATCAGTGCGTGGCACGGATCTTGCCGTGCTCGAACTCGGGGCGACTGTGGGGGAGCTGGCCGGACTTGGCGTGCGGGCCATCACGCCGGTGGCCACACCGGAGGAGGGCGCGGAGCTGCTGGTTGCCGGGGTCCCGGTCGAGGGCATCCCGGAGGACCAGCAGTTCCTGCGGGGCAGCCGCTGCCAGCTCGGTCCAAGCGCGGAGCTGCTCTCCGGGTCGCTGTTCTGGCCGGATGTCGAGAAGATGGATTGCCCCGGGATCCTCGACGGGTCACAGGGCTCCACGGCCCTCAACCAGGCCGGGGCTGCGATGGCGATGGTCATCGGCTCCACGATCGGGGCGCCGGACGGACCCGACTGCACCGCTGCTCGGCCGTGCGAGGTCACGTCCGGTGGGCAGTCTGTCCATGACAACACCTCGTATCTGGTTCCAGTGGAGATCGTCGCTGGGTGCTTCCCCGACGGCCCGCTGCAACTGGGGGCTGATTGCGGGCTCGAGGACCCGGCGGCCGTGGTGCCGGCGGTGCCCTCCAGCCGAGTGGGCCGGCCCGGCAGCACCATCGAGGTCACACTCGACGGGGATTTCCCGGATCCGGCGCCCAAGGTCAAGCAGGGGCCACTGGGCGACGTGGACTGCCGGGTGCTTGAGGGTTGGGACGACGTGCCGGCCGGCGACGCGGACATCGCTGCCGCCGCCCCGAGCAGCGGGCAGGCCTGGGCATATCCGGTGACACTGCCCGCGCAGGAGGGGAGGACGCTGGTCTGCGTCGGGTCGGCCACGCATCCCACCGAGATCGTGCTGATGGCAGATGGGACGCCACCGGACCCCGCGTCGATCGAACTCACCCAGACCGTGGTGGCTGGCGGGGTGGAGGTCCAGCCGGTGGCTGATCCTCCGGATCTCGTGACCTTCCGGTGGCTCATCACGTCACCAGGATCCGATGACTGCGCGGCTGCTGAAGGGTACGTGGAGTACAGCGGCAGTCCCGAGACGATCCAGGCTGCCGACCTGCCGGCGACCGTCTGCGTGATCGGCGTGGACGAGGCCGGCAACGAGTCACAGCCGGCGGCTGTCAAGGTCACGTAGCGGTTCATCCGGACGACGCACCGGGCGGGCCTGGACGGCCTTGGGCGAACGCAGAGGCACCCCGGTGCGCGGATCATCGTGGTGCAGCGGGCGGTGCAGCGGGCCGGTGGCGCCCGGCCGGCCGGGCTACCGGCCTCGCGTGTGGACGCGTGTCGGGGCCCCGTGACTGGCAGGATGTCGGCATGCCTCCTGCCTCCACAACACAGCACCTGCGAGCCGCTGTCGACCAGGCCATGGCCGGTGTCCGCAGCGATCTGGACGACCTGACCCGGATCCCGAGCGTGTCCGGCGAGGGTCCGACCTCGCCGGAGGTCGCGCGCAGTGCCGAGGCGGTGGCCACGCTGCTGGCCGACCTGGGAGCGGAGGTGCAGGTTCTCAACGCCGCCGACGGTGCGCCGGCCGTGGTGGGGCGGATCGAGGGCCCAGAGGGGGCCCCGACCGTGCTGCTCTATGCCCACCACGATGTGCAGCCCGCAGGCAACCTCGACGACTGGGACAGCGAGCCCTTCGAGCCGGAGGAACGGGCCGGCCGGCTGTACGGGCGGGGGGCCGCCGATGACAAGGCCGGGGTGATGGCCCACGTGGGTGCCCTGCGGGTGCTGCGTGCGGCCTACCCGGACGGATTCCCCGTGGGCGTGCGGATCTTCATCGAGGGCGAGGAGGAGATCGGCTCACCCACGATGGCCGCGTTCCTGGCCGAGTACCGCGACCTGCTGGCCGCCGATGTGGTCGTGATCGCCGACTCGTCGAACTGGCAGGTGGACGTCCCGGCGTTCACGACCTCGTTGCGCGGTCTTGTCGAGGTTTTCGTCGAGGTGCGCACGCACACCGGCGAGCAGCACTCCGGGGTGTTCGGCGGGCTGTTCCCAGATGCGCTGATGGGGCTGATCCGGGTGCTGGCCAGCCTGCACGACGACGAGGGCGGCGTTGCCGTTCCCGGCCTCGTGCACGGTCCGGTCCCGGTGGTGGAGGTCGACGAGCAGGAACTGCGGGCAGAGGCGGGCGTGCTCGATGGCGTGGCGTCGATCGGCAGGGGTTCTGCGGCTGACCGGATCTGGTCGACTCCCGCCGTCACCGTGCTGGGGATCGACGCGCCTGCGACGGATGCTGCGGCGAACGTGCTGCTGCCGGTCGCCCGAGCCAAGGTGAGCATGCGGATCGCTCCCGGGCAGGACCCGGCCGCGGCCCAGCAGGCCCTGGCTGACCATCTGGTTGCCCACGCGCCGTGGGGCGTCCAGGTCACCTGCGAACCAGGGGCAGCGGGCAACGCCGTGGCCGTGGTGCCCGAGGGGCCGCACGCAGACGTGGCTCGTGCAGCGTTCGCCGATGCCTGGGACGGCACCGAGCCCGTGCACATGGGCATCGGTGGGTCGATCCCGTTCATCGCTGACATCGCCGAGCAGTACCCGGACGCGACCATCCTGGTCGTCGGCCCCGGCGACCCGGCAGCGTGCTGGCACGGCCCCAACGAGAGCGTGGATCTGGAGGTGCTGCGCCGGCTGACGCTGGCGGAGGCGCTGCTGATGTCGCGTCTGGGGGACAGCCGCGGGTGACATTTGGCTGATCGGCTCGCCCTTTCGGTCTAATCCGATGCCAGAAGGCGACACTCTGAGTAACCAGCGCTTACGATCCTAGTGTCCCAGTTTGTGGTAGTGAGGTTCGGAGTCCCCGTGAAGTTCGTCTCTCGTTCGTCTGGCCGTTTCGTGTCAACCCTGGTGGTCGCAGCTCTTGTGCTCGCCGGTCCCGGCACCGCGGGTGCCGCGGTCGGAGATCCCTCGGAGGCCACGCCGGAGGTCTCGGCATCGGTGAGTCCGACTCCTTCCGATGAGGCGACGAGCGCCGTGGTGGAGGAATCCGCGACCGAGGAGCCACCCGCGTCGGATTCTGCGACCCAGGAGCCCGCGGCCCAGGAGTCCGCGACCGAGGAGCCAGCCGATTCCGGCAACATGCCGGCAGAGGGCCCTGCCGCCGAGACGGCCGACGTCGCCCCCATGCCCGAGCCGATGGAGGTCGAGGTCGCAGGCCCGGACACCGGTGATCCCTCGGTCCCGGTCGAGGAGTACGTCCCGGGTATCAAGGTCGTGCCCGGTGAGTCGAGCGCCACGATCTACTGGCCCGACTTCGGTGCTGAGGACGTCTACGTCGTGCAGTTCGAGAAGGCCGACGGCACCTGGCGGACGGTCGAGAAGGATGTCGAGCCTGCGGATCTGTCGACTGTCGAAGGCCCTGTGGCCGCAATGGACAACCAGGCAACGGTCTCGGACCTCAAGGATGGTCGGACCTACACCGCACGGATCATCTCGGCAGATTCAATGCTTGAGGCGGATGCCGCGACTGGCGAGGCGCTCGATCTGTCGCCGGGTGGCCCACGTGGATCGATGGCCATGAGCCGCGTTCGAGGTGATGTGGATTCCACTCCAGTGGTCAGTACCCAGTCGTTCCAGATCGGCGACTACGCACACTCAACGGACAACCCGGACCTGTCGGCCAAGTGCGGCCTCGACTTCGCGCTCGTGCTGGACTCGTCGGGTTCGATCGGTTCGACGGGGATTGGCAACCTGACGAAGGCTGCCAACGCCTTTGTGGAAGCGCTGGTCGACACTGGGTCATCGGTCTCGCAAGTCAGTTTCTCGACCGCGAGTCCAGGTAGTGGTGGCATCAACCTTGCGCCGACTGCCCTGACGACCGCCAACCTGCCGACAATCAAGGCGAGCTACTCCGCCTTGCAGTCGAACGGGTGGACCAATTGGCAGGACGGTCTCGCAAAGTCGAAGGATCGATTCGCATTCCCCGTTCCGGGGCCACTCCCATCGCCCCCCGCTGCGCGGGAGAGCGCTCCGGACCTGGTCATCTTTATTACTGACGGAAATCCGAACACGTTCGGGATCTCGCCGCCGACCCCCACCGGGAACAACGGTGGCACGGACGGAAGCACCGCAGCCGTGAACCCGGCGATTGCGGTCGCGAACGACATGAAGGCGCTCGGGGTTCACATGTTCGGGATCGCGGTGGGCGGCAGCATCTCGCTGAATCCGATCCGCGCCATCACGAGTGATGTGCGGTTGGCGACTGACGGCTCAAACTTCGGGCAAGCGGGGTACACCACGACGACGGACTACGAGGCTCTGGCGACAACCTTGAAGCGAATCGCGGTCGACCTCTGCGCTCCCTCACTGACCATCACGAAGTTGGCCGATACGCCGGCAACGAACGGATTCCAGTCGGCTGATGGCTGGGAGTTCTCGACGACGGTCACGATCCCCGGGGGGACGGGTGCTTGGGTCAATCCGTCGTCGGACGCGATCGAGCAGAACATGCCGAGTACCCGGACCCAGCTGACTGCCAACTCCGGCGCGGCCAACTTCCAGTGGAAGCCCGAGGGCGATCTTGCAACCAAGCCAGTGATTGTCAAGGAAACCCTGAAAGGTGGCTACGAACAGGACTCAACCCTCGTCTGTAAGGCCAGGAACGTCCTTGCAGGGACCGAGCGGAACTTCAACGCGACAGTCGACGCCAGTGGCGCATGGGACTTGGGGCAATTCGGTTCCCGGGAGATCGTCACGTGCACGGCCAGGAATACCCTGACCGAACTCCAACTCGTGAAGGACGTCTCCGGTGGGCAGGCCGTTCCCTCCGATTGGACCTTGACAGCCACGGGTCCAGCTTGGGGCCCCCGGCTACAGCGAGCCGGGCGATCACGGTCAGTTCGAACCGATCAATGGTGGGGTGCAGTACACGTTGGCTGAGTCCCCGAGCCCGGTGCAGGGGTACACGGCCAGCGGATGGGTCTGCAAGGACGGCGACGCTGTCGTGCCGGTCACGGGTGGGAACAAGGTGACGGTTCCGAAGGGGACCTCGGCTGTTTGCACGATCACCAACACTCGGGATATGGGTCCGTTCGTCATCACGAAGGTGTTTGATGCCAAGGCTTCGGGGTTCGACGGTGACTTCACGATTGACTACCAGTGTGCTGATGGGGTGACTGGTTCGGTGGACCTGGCCGGTTCGGTGGCTGGTCAGTCCTCCGATGTGGTCACGGTTCCGACGGGGGACTGCACGATCACTGAGCAGAGCCCGGCGGGTGCTCCGCAGGGGTGGACGTTCGGTACGCCGAGTTATGACCCGGCGACGGTGACGGTGGTGGTTGGCGACACCCCGGCCGAGGCGAAGGTGACCAACACGATCTCTCGGGATATGGGTCCGTTCGTCATCACGAAGGTGTTTGATGCCAAGGCTTCGGGGTTCGACGGTGACTTCACGATTGACTACCAGTGTGCTGATGGGGTGACTGGTTCGGTGGACCTGGCCGGTTCGGTGGCTGGTCAGTCCTCCGATGTGGTCACGGTTCCGACGGGGGACTGCACGATCACTGAGCAGAGCCCGGCGGGTGCTCCGCAGGGGTGGACGTTCGGTACGCCGAGTTATGACCCGGCGACGGTGACGGTGGTGGTTGGCGACACCCCGGCCGAGGCGAAGGTGACCAACACGATCTCTCGGGATATGGGTCCGTTCGTCATCACGAAGGTGTTTGATGCCAAGGCTTCGGGGTTCGACGGTGACTTCACGATTGACTACCAGTGTGCTGATGGGGTGACTGGTTCGGTGGACCTGGCCGGTTCGGTGGCTGGTCAGTCCTCCGATGTGGTCACGGTTCCGACGGGGGACTGCACGATCACTGAGCAGAGCCCGGCGGGTGCTCCGCAGGGGTGGACGTTCGGTACGCCGAGTTATGACCCGGCGACGGTGACGGTGGTGGTTGGCGACACCCCGGCCGAGGCGAAGGTGACCAACACGATCTCTCGGGATATGGGTCCGTTCGTCATCACGAAGGTGTTTGATGCCAAGGCTTCGGGGTTCGACGGTGACTTCACGATTGACTACCAGTGTGCTGATGGGGTGACTGGTTCGGTGGACCTGGCCGGTTCGGTGGCTGGTCAGTCCTCCGATGTGGTCACGGTTCCGACGGGGGACTGCACGATCACTGAGCAGAGCCCGGCGGGTGCTCCGCAGGGGTGGACGTTCGGTACGCCGAGTTATGACCCGGCGACGGTGACGGTGGTGGTTGGCGACACCCCGGCCGAGGCGAAGGTGACCAACACGATCTCCCTAAACTCCAACGAGGTCACGCTTGAGAAGGTGTGGGTGGATGGGTTCGCCGGTGACGAGGCAGACCTGCAGATCGAGGGTGGGTTCATCAGCCCGGCCCAGAACACATCCACGGCCCCGGAAGTTCCGGTTCCAGGCAATTCGGCGACGACGGACGCGTCCTTCGGCGCGACGGTGTCGGTGTCCGAGGATCTGGTCGGGAACACGGGGTCCTACGACGTTGAGTTGCTGTGCGTGGATTCCCAGGATGTGGAGGTGTCGGATAGTGCCGATGGAACGTTCACGATGCCTGATGCTCCGGTGACTTGCACCTACACCAATACCCGTACGCAGAACGGGATTGTTCTGCGCAAGGTGTGGGTGGATGGGTTCGCCGGGGACACTGCTGACCTGCAGATCACCGGTGGGTTGACCAGTCCAGCGGAGAACACGTCGACGTCCCCGGATGCTCCAGTGCCTGGCAACTCGGCGGTCGACCTGGTCCTGTCCGGTGAGACGGTGGTGGTGTCCGAGGATCTGGTCGGGAACACGGGGTCCTACGACGTTGAGCTGCTGTGCGTGGATTCCCAGGATGTGGAGGTGTCGGATAGTGCCGATGGAACGTTCACGATGCCTGATGCTCCGGTGACTTGCACTTACACCAACACCCGCGATACCGCGCAGCTGACCCTCCAGAAGGCCTGGGTCAACGCCAGGGGTGGTGACACGGCAGCGCTGTCCATTGACGGCGGTGTGGCTGGCGAGCCGACAGCGACCTCGGTGGCAGCCGGCGCGCTCGGAACGGTTCTCGACCTGACCAACCGAGCCACGGCCTCCGTCCTGGTGGGCGACCCCGTGACGGTGGCTGAAGCCCTTGGTGCAAGCAATGCCGGCACCTATGGCTCCACGCTGGTGTGCGACAACGATGTGGTCCCTGCCGAGGACGGCACGTTCACGATGCCCAACGCAGCGGTGACGTGCACGTTCACCAATGACCGGACGACGATCGTGCCCACGGAGGCAACGGTCACAGCCGCCGCCTGCCTGCCGGATGGCAGCGGGACGACCGATGGGTCAATCACCATCCCGGAGAACCCTGACTACGACTACTTCATCGAGGGCGTCGCCTACGCGGCGGGCACGCACCCGTTCGCGCCTGGTACCTACGCGGTGACTGCGCAGATGAAGGTCACGGCTCCCGTCGCAGCTACCGGGTTCACCCTGAACAGCCTCGCTGTCCAGGATCTCTACACCTGGACTGTGGTGGTGCCCGGCTCACCGGCTTGCCCGATCCTGGACAAGAGCTCGGACCCGCCCAGCGGGGAGACGGTCCAGACCGGTGACACGGTGACCTACACCGTGACGGTCCAGAACAGCGGCGACACCGCGGTCTCGGGCGAGACCCTGGTCGATACTCTGCCCGACGGTGTGGAACTCATCGAGTCCACGATCGACCCGAGCACGGGAGTGTACGACGCTGCTGCCGGGACGATCACGTGGACCTTCGACCTCGCGGCTGCAGCGGGCGATGTCCCGTCCACAGCGACCTTCACCTACCAGGTCGAGGTCACCACCGACGAGGGTTCCATCACCAACCTGGTGAGCTGGGTCGAGCGCGACCTCACCGACAACACGACACACCCGGTTGAGCCCGGGACGGTCGGCGGTACCGAGACGGAGAACCCGCCGGTCGGCGGCACCGAGACGGAGAATCCGCCGGTTGGCGGTACCGAGACCGGGCTGGCATCGACAGGTGCTGGTGACACCGCCAGCGTGGCCGCGGCCGGGGTCGTGGCGATGTTGTTCGGCGGTCTGATGGTGGGCTTCGGCCGCCGTCGGCGCCGCATGCAGGGGTAGTCGCTGGCGGTAGCCAGAAGCAGACGGAGCCAGGGCTCCGGGTCCCTCGTGGGCTCGGGGCCCTGGTCGTTTCCACTGCGAGCGGATGGGCGACTTGGCAGGACTGCGCACGTCGATGTCCGGCCCCCACCGCAGGGATGGCCCTGTCACCCAGAGTGCACTCGACGAATGGGGCCCGGTTCACAGACGCCAATGGCCCCGCGAGGGGGCCATCTGCGCCTGTGTGCCCCCGGCAGGAGCCGTCGCCCCGCTGCGCGGTGCTCCTCCTCGAATCCGCCACTGGGTTCACAGACGCCAATGGCCCCGCGAAGAGGCCATCTGCGCCTGTGTGCCCCCGGCAGGATTCGAACCTGCGCGCATGCCTCCGGAGGGCACCGCTCTATCCCCTGAGCTACGGGGGCCAGGGCGTTGCCCATCCTAGCGTCGCCCCCACACGCCCCCAAATCCCGGCCTCGGCCGAAGTTGCGTCGCGTTCTCGACGTTTGGGCGTCGGAGATGCGACGCAGATCCGTGTCACGTGGTCACGTGCGACGCAGGTGGTCGCTGCTGGCGGACACTCGCGCGGTTCACCTGGGACTGGGCGATCGGTCTCGTTCATCGCCGCGGTCGCGCTGCTCCCGGGGGTCGTTCCCGCGGCCTGTCGAGTACAGCCACGCGTAGGGCAGGCCGATCAGCAGCGCGCCACCGACCCAGTTGCCCAGTGTGGCGGGCAGCAGGTTCGCGGACAGGAAGTGGCCCACCGTGATCTCGGAACCGCTGAGCATCGCCGCGGGGATGAAGAACAGGTTCGCGATGCTGTGCTCGGTCCCCAGCGCCACGAAGGCCATGACCGGGAACCAGATCCCGAGCACCTTGCCGGTGGTGGAGCGCGACGAGTAGGCCTGCCACGCGGCCACACACACCAGCATGTTGGCCAGGATGCCCTTGGCGAAGACCTCGCCCCACGCGTGGCTGACCTTGCCGTCGGCGAGGTCGAGTAGGTAGGGGGTCCACAGCTGCCCCGCATCGAGGAGCCCAGCAGCCCAGCCCAGTGCGGCCAGGCCGACCGCCCCGACCACGTTGGCGAGATAGGCCACGACCAGCACCCGGAGCACGGTCGCGCCGCTGGCTTTCCGGCGATACCACGGCACCATCTGGGTGGCGCAGTCAGAGGTGAAGATTCCGGCACCGGTCAGTATCACGGCGATGAAGCCGATGGGGAACACCGCGCCCAGGACGAGCCGGCTCAGTCCGGGGTTGGTCTGCTGCAGGGTGGTGGCACCCCCGGCGACCACGATCGCGAGCAGGGCTCCGACCGCGATGAGCATCCCGCCCAGCACGGACATGACCGCGAGCTTCGAGTTGGGCAGCCCGGACTTGGCCACGGAGGCGGTATCGATGACGTTGACGGTGTCAGAAGGAGTGCGTGATTCAGCCACAGCCGGACGGTACCCACAGACTCGGCCGGGAGCGTGCCCGGTAGCGCCCGAACCCGAAGAACCCGACACCAGTCATCCCCAGCGCCCTCAAGCTCCGTGCCGCAGCCCGCGTCCTTCCCGCCCATGCCGAGTTGCGTCGCGTTCCCGTCGTTTCGGCGTCGGGGCCGCGACGCAGGTCCATGTTGGGCGACGCAGTTGCGACGCGGGTGCAGCGAAGGCCGGCGCGGGTTGTCCACAGATTGGGTGGTGGGGGCTGGTCGGGGCGAGGTGGTGCGGGCACCATCGCCCGTGTGGGGAGCAATCGGTCGATCGCGCGTCCGGCGCTGGTGCGGGTCTTCGAGGCTCCCGCCGTCTCGCAGGCCCAGGATGGTGTGTTCACTCGGACACAGGCGCGCAACGAGGGCTGGTCGGATGGTCGGGCGCGCAGGCTGATCCGTGCGGGCATCTGGGTGCCGATCAGCGGGCCCGTGGTCCGTCACAGTGACGTCCCGGATGGCCCCTGGCAGCGGGCCCGCACGGTGTGGCTGACCGGGGAGCTCGTGGTCAGTCACACCACGGCCGCTGAGATCTGGGGGCTGGCGGTCGATGCGAGCCCGTTCCGAACCCACGCGAGTCGGCTCCGAGCCTGCACGGGACCAGTCGGTCCGCCCGCCGCGGCACGGGGATCACAGTGCACCGCGCCCACCTGAGGCAGGACGAACTGGTCGCGCTCGCGGGCCTGCGTCTCACCACGCTGCCTCGTACGCTGATCGACCTGCTGTGCGCCCAGCCGATGGACGACTCGATCGCGATGGTGACCGATGCCCTGCGAAGGCGCCTCCTGACCACCAGCGATCTGCAGATCGCGGCCCGCGACGCGCGCGGTCGGCATGGCGCAGCACGGGCGCGCAGCATCGCCGTCACGTGCGCAGCGAACCCGTACTCCGTGCTGGAGTGGCGATTCCACCAGATCGTCGGCGACCTCGGGCCAGGCTGGGCGTTCAACCAACGGGTGACCGATGCCACTGGGCTGGTCGGCGTGGTCGATGCGATCCACGTGGGGAGCCGGGTCATCGTCGAGCTGGACGGTCGGGCCTATCACGGGCCAGACCGCTTCCAGAGCGACCGGACCCGCGACCAGCGCCTCGCAGCACTTGGCTACGTGGTGCTCAGGTTCACGTGGGAGGACCTGGCCAGACGCCCCGACGAGGTGCGAGCGATCATCCGCCGAACCCAAGCCCAACGATCCCGCCTCGTGAGGGGCCCATCTTGAGTCGCGGTTCCGGCGTTTCGGCGTCCGAGATGCGACTCAGGTCCAGGTCGGGCGACTCACCTGCGACGCAACCCGGCAGTGAGGCGCGCGTGGCGCCATTACGCTTGCGGCATGACCCCCGATGCCCTGGCTGCACTCGTATCCGCCACGGTGAGCGACCTGGTCGCGGACAACATGCTGTCCCTGCCCAAGGGTTTCCGTTTCAACGCCACGGTCGAGCGCCCCAAGAACCGCGACCACGGTGACTATGCCACCAACGTGGCGATGACCCTGGCCAAGGCCGCCCGCACCCCACCGCGGGCCATCGGCGAGCTGCTGGCCGCCCAGTTGTCGCTGAGCCCGGCCATCGCCAGGGCGGAGGTCGCCGGGCCGGGTTTCGTCAACATCACCCTGGAGGCCGCGAGTCAGGGCGAGGTCGCCGCCCGGATCGTTGCCGAGGATGGTCACTACGGGCACGGCACCTCCCAGCACGGTCGCTGGATCAACATCGAGTTCATCTCCGCCAACCCGACCGGCCCCATCCACCTTGGCCACACCCGCTGGGCTGCGGTTGGCGACGCGATCGCCCGGGTCCTGGCCGCCCAGGGGGCGGACGTCACCCGCGAGTTCTACATCAACGACCGCGGCGTGCAGATGGATCGATTCGGCGAGTCGATCATGAACGCCGCCCACGGCCAGCCCGCCCCCGAGGGCGGCTACCACGGCAGCTACGTCAAGGACATCGCCGCCCAGATCGTGGCCAACGACTCCGCGATCAAGGACCTGCCCGCAGGCGAGCAACTGGTCGCGTTCCGGGAGTTGGGCTACCGCACGATGCTCGAGGCCCAACAGGAGAGCCTCGCGCGGTTCGCCACGCACTTCGAGGTCTGGTCCTCCGAGCGGGCCCTGCACGAGTCCGGCGCAGTCGATCGGGCATTCACCCGGCTGCGCGAGGAGGGCCACGTCTACGAGGCCGACGGCGCGGTCTGGCTGCGCACCTCGGACTTCGATGACGACAAGGACCGCGTGCTGGTCAAGGCCGACGGGGAGCTGACCTACTTCGCCTCGGACACCGCCTACTACGTCGACAAGAGGATGCGCGGCAACGACCTGTGCATCTACCTGCTGGGTGCGGACCACCACGGCTACGTCAACCGGCTGCGTGCGGTCGCGGCCTGCGCCGGCGATGACCCGGACAGCCACATCGAGGTCCTCATCGGCCAGTTGGTGAAGATGGTCAAGGGTGGCCAGGAGGTCCGGCTGAGCAAGCGCGCGGGCAACATCATCACCATCGACGACCTGGTCGACGAGGTGGGCGTGGACGCGGCGCGCTACTCGCTGATCCGCTACCCGGTGGACTCCCCACTGGTCCTCGACGTCGACCTGCTGCTCAAGCGCACCAATGACAACCCGGTCTACTACGTGCAGTACGGGTCGGCCCGGATCGCCTCGGTGCTGCGCAACGCTGCGGAGCTGGGAATCGACTGGCGCAACGAGCCCTTCGACCCCGCCCTGCTCTCCCATGAGCGCGAGAACGACCTGCTCGGCGTGCTGGCGGAGTTCCCCCGGGTCGTGGCCTCCGCGGCCGAACTGCGGGAGCCGCACCGGATCGCCCGCTACCTGGAGCGCTTGGCCACCGCCTACCACCGCTTCTACGACGTCTGCCGGGTGCTGCCGATGGGCGATGATCCGGTCGACGGCCAGAACATCGCCCGACTCTGGTTGTGTGCCGCGTCCCGGCAGGTGCTGGTCAACGGCCTGGGCATGCTCGGCGTGAGCGCACCGGAGCGGATGTAGCCGGTGGCCGAAGACCCCGGTGCTCCCGGTCCGGTCCCGGACCCCGCGAGTCGGCCGGGCAGCCCCCCAACAGCGGTGGACAGGGTCCGGGCGGAGGGGGGTTCGCCGGCGATCGCCCGGTGGGTGGGTCGTGCCGAGCGGGCCATCCCGGCGGCCGGGCCGGTCGTGGGCTTCTGGGCCACGGTGTACGCACGTTTCGCCCGGCATCGCGGCTCGGTCCTGGCCGGCGGGCTGGCGTTCTTCGGTCTGCTGTCCCTGGTACCGGCGTTCATCTCGTTGGGCGCCCTGGTGGCGCTCGTCTACAACCCGGTGGACTTCGCAGCCGACGTCCAACAGCTCATCGCCGACCGGCCGGAAGTGATCCCCGTGGTGCAGTCGGCGCTCACCGGGCTCGAAGCACTCAACGACACCAGCCTGACCACGATCGGTGTCGCAGGCATCGTCAGCCTGCTGATCTCCCTCTACGCCGCCAGCCGGTTCGTCTACGTCGGCAGGCAGGTACTGGACATCGCCTTCGAACTGGACCCGCAGCCGCCCAGCATGCTCAGCCGAAGCCTTGCTGTCCTGATCACGCTGCTCGCGCAGCTGGCCGTTGTCCTGGGGGTCGTCGTGCTGACCGTCGTGCCCCGAATCCTCGAGGCCTTCGGACTGGGCCAGACCTACTCGTCGGCCGTCAACCACCTTCGGGCACCTGCGACCGTCATCATGGTCTACCTGCTGCTGACTGCCTCCATGCGCTTCGGCACGCATGCACGCCGAGTGGTGCCGTGGCTGAACCTCGGGGCTGCCCTGGGCGCCCTGCTCATCCTGCTGGGTTCGTTCGGGCTGAGCTGGTACCTGACCGTCTCGGCGACCTACAGCCAGATCGTGGCGGTCCTCGGCGGCGTCATCGCCCTGGAGTTGTGGCTGTACCTCGTCGGGCTGGCCATCGTGGGTGCTGCGGAGGTCGAGAGCGTGCGAAACGGCTTCGTTCGTCGGGACGCGAGCGTCGGGCCAGTGCCGTCCCCGTAGGATCGCGCCCATGCGCGCACACCCCGCAGGTCCCCTGCACGGGGAGTTCGTCCCCACGACCCCACTGGTGGCTGCCCCGGACCCGGCGGCCATGGCCCGGATCGATCCACACATATGGCCGGCGACCGCCCGGCGTGATGCCGACGGCGTGCTGGCGATCGGTGGGCGGTCGGTGCGTGATCTCGCCCACGCCCATGGCACCCCGTCACTGATCCTCGACGAGGCGGACTTCCGCGCCCGGGCGGCCGCGTTCCAGGCCGCCTACACCGACCGGACCGTGCCCGGCAGCGTCTCGTACGCCGGCAAGGCGTTCCTCAGCGCGACGACGGCACGCTGGCTGGCCGAGGAGGGCCTGGGCCTGGACGTCTGCACCGGCGGGGAGCTGGCCCTGGCCAGCGCATCGGGCTTCCCCGGTCCACGCATGACACTGCACGGCAACAACAAGTCCGACGCCGAACTGCGCGCGGGCCTCGCCGCCGGTGTGGGCCGTTTCGTGCTCGACTCCCTGGAGGAGGTCGACCGGCTTGCGGCCCTGGCCAGCGAGGCGGGCGTGGTCGCCCAGGTGCTGGTGCGGGTCACCACCGGGGTCGAGGCGCACACCCACGAGTTCATCGCCACGGCCCACGAGGACCAGAAGTTCGGCCTGTCGCTGACCACAGGGACCGCTCGCGAGGCGGTGCTGCGCGTGCATGCCTCTGGCGACCTGTACCTGGTCGGCATCCACTCGCACATCGGGTCGCAGATCTTCAGCACGTCGGGCTTCGAGGTTGCCGCGCACCGGGTGGTCGGGTTCATCGCCGATCTGGCCGAGGCCGATGGCATCGCGGTGGCGGAGTTGAACCTCGGCGGCGGGATGGGCATCGCCTACCTGCCCACCGACGATCCGGTGGCCCCGGTCGGGATGGCCGAGGCGCTGCGCGGCATCGTCGCCGGGGAGTGTGCCCGGCGCGGGATCCCGGTCCCGCAGATCGCGGTGGAGCCCGGCCGCGCCATCGTCGGGCCCAGCATGGTGACCCTCTACGAGGTCGGCACGATCAAGCCCGTCGAGTACCGCACCGGGGCGTGGCGCACCTACGTCTCGGTCGACGGCGGGATGAGCGACAACATCCGCACCGCCCTCTACGACGCGGACTACACGGTCGTGCTTGCCTCACGGGTGTCGACCGCCCCGGCGATGCTGACCCGGGTGGTCGGCAAGCACTGCGAGTCCGGTGACATCGTCGTGCCCGATGCCTGGCTGCCCGCCGACCTGACCCGCGGCGACCTGCTTGCCGTGGCGGCGACCGGGGCCTACTGCAGGGCGATGGCGTCGAACTACAATATGGTCGCCCGGCCCCCCGTGGTGTCGGTCCGCGGTGGCACCGACCGGATCGTGTTGCGCCGCGAGACCGAGGCGGACCTGTTCGCCCTCGACGCCGGCCTGGTCGAGCAGTAGCGGTTGGTCACCCGGCCTCCTGTGTCACAGGTCCGGCCCTTGTGGGCTCGATCGACGACACCAGGGTGCGTCGAGGGTGCTCGGGGGTACCGCTGGACCCCGTGGTCCCGGATCAGGGGCGGCTCCTGATCGCCCCTGCCCGTGAGAGAATCGGCGCCGTCGCGCCGCGCCTGCTCGTGCGGCCCCAACCCCGCGAGGAGTCCTGTCATGGCACCGCCGCAGACACTGTCCGTCGTCGTCCTGGGCGGTGGCACCGTGGGTACGCAGGTGGTGCGCCTGCTCGAGGAGCACGCTGACGATCTCGCTGCACGGGTCGGCGCCCGGCTCGAGGTGACCGGTGTGGGGGTGCGCGATGTGTCGCGGACCCGACCCGGGATCCGTGCTGACCTTCTCACCGCCGACCTGCCGGCCCTCCTGGACACCGATCCCGACCTCGTGGTCGAGCTCATGGGCGGCATCGATCCGGCCAAGGACCTGATCCTCCGCGCGTTGACGGGCGGGGCGGCCGTCGTCACCGCGAACAAGGCACTGATCGCCACCGAGGGCGCCGACCTGCACGCGGCTGCGCGCGAAGCGGGGGTGGACCTCTACTACGAGGCCGCTGTGGCCGGTGCCATCCCGCTGCTGCGTCCGCTTCGCGAGTCCCTGGCCGGGGATCGGATCCGACGAGTGCTGGGCATCGTCAACGGCACCACGAACTACATCCTGAGCCAGATGGACAGCTCCGGGGCCTCGTTCGCCGATGCGCTGGCCGAGGCGAAGGCGCTCGGGTACGCCGAGGCCGATCCGACGGCTGACATCGAGGGCCTCGACGCCGCGGCGAAGACTGCGATCCTGGCGTCCTTGGCCTTCCACACCCGGGTCGTCCTCGACGACGTCGACGTGCAGGGGATCAGTGCAGTCAGCGCCGCCGACGTGACCGCGGCCCAGGAGATGGGCTGCACGATCAAGCTGCTGGCGATCGCCGAGCGCCTGACTGACCGGGGCACCGAGGGTGTCAGCGTGCGTGTGCACCCGACCCTGGTGCCACGCACGCACCCCTTGGCCGGCGTCCGCGACTCCTTCAATGCGGTCTACATCGAGGCCGACGCTGCGGGTCAGGTCATGTTCTACGGCCGGGGTGCCGGCGGGGAGCCCACTGCCAGCGCAGTCCTCGGGGACATCGTGGCCGCGGCCAGGCACCGCATCACCGGCTCGACGGGACCGGGGGAGTCGGCCTACGCCGACCTGCCCCTGCTGCCGGTCGGGGCCGCTTCGACGGCCTACCTCGTGCACCTGCGGGTCCTCGACCAGCCGGGTGTGCTTGCTTCGGTGGCCGGCGCGTTCGCCGAACATGGTGCCAGCATCCAGAGCATGACCCAGAAGGGCGAGCGGGACCGTGCCGAGCTGCTCATCCTGACCCACTCCGGCCGGGAGGCCGACCTGGCCGCGACCGTCACCGCGCTTCGGGAACTGCCCGTGGTCGCCGAGGTGGTCGGATTCATGCGCGTGATCGGAGCCGAGAAGTGAGCATCGTCAACACGAGAGCGTCCGTT
The DNA here is from genome assembly GCA_963781015.1 of uncultured Actinomycetes bacterium. Classification (GTDB taxonomy): domain Bacteria; phylum Actinomycetota; class Actinomycetes; order S36-B12; family CAIYMF01; genus Prado023. The sequence continues at coordinate 40,074 of CAWAEB010000018.1, forward strand.
GCATCCGGTGCCCGGCCCTGGCGCGGGGTCATCACCGAGTACCGCGCCCGCATGAACCTGCCCGCCCACGCCCCGGTGATCTCCCTGTGCGAGGGCGGCACGCCCCTGGTGGAGTCCAGCTGGCTCTCGGAGCTCACCCGGTCGCGCGTGCTGCTGAAGTTCGACGGCGCCAACCCGACCGGCTCGTTCAAGGACCGGGGGATGACCATGGCCATCTCCATGGCCGCTCACGAGGGTGCCCGGGCAGTGATCTGCGCCTCCACGGGCAACACGTCGGCCTCGGCGGCCGCCTACGCGGCCAAGGCCGGGATGACCCCGGCTGTGCTGGTGCCGGCTGGCAAGATCGCGATGGGCAAGCTGGCCCAGGCGGTTGCCCACGGCGCGACGCTGCTGCAGGTCGAGGGCAATTTCGACGATTGCCTACGGGTCGCCCGCGAACTGTCCGACCAGTACCCGGTCGCGCTGGTCAACTCGGTCAACCCGGCGCGGATCGAGGGCCAGAAGACGTGCGGCGTTCGAGATTGTCGACACGCTCGGCGACGCACCGGACGTGCACGTGCTGCCGGTCGGCAACGCCGGCAACATCACTGCCTACTGGAAGGGCTACCGGGAGTACGCCGACGATGGCGTGGCCAGCCGGACCCCGCGGATGTGGGGCTTCCAGGCCGAGGGTGCCGCGCCGATCGTCCGGGGGGCCCCCGTGCTGGACCCCGAGACGATCGCCACCGCGATCCGGATCGGCAACCCTGCCTCCTGGGACTACGCAGTGGCGGCTCGTGACGAGTCCGGTGGGCTGATCGACATGGTCAGCGACGACCAGATCCTCGAGGCACACCTGGCCCTGGCTGCCCGGGATGGGCTCTACTGCGAGCCCGCGTCGGCCGCGTCGGTGGCCGGTCTCGTGGCCGCGGCGGGGTCCGGGAAGGTGGATCCGGGGCAGACGATCGTCTGCACCCTGACCGGGCACGGGCTCAAGGACACCCAGTGGGCCCTTGCGAAGGCCTCTGACCCGACGGTGATCCCCGTGGACGCCGTGGCGGCCGCTCGCGCCCTGGGCCTGGCGGGGTGATGGCCGGCGAGATGGCCGGCGCGGATCCTGGCGTGCAGGCTGGTGCCACGTCCGGGATCCCGGCCGCCGGAATCGCCTCCGTCGAGGTTCCCGCGACCAGCGCGAACCTGGGCCCCGGGTTCGACGCGCTCGGCCTGGCCCTGGACCTGTCCGATCGGATCGTCGGCAGATTCACAGACGGCGAGGAGGTCGTCGTCGAGGTGGTTGGTGAGGGCGCGGGCGTCCTGCCCGATGACGGACGCAACCTGGTCGCCACCGTCGTGCGGACCGGCCTGGCGACCTTCGACCCGAGCGGTGAGCTGGCTCATCGCGGCCTCTGGCTGGAGTGCAGCAACGACATCCCGCAGGGCCGCGGGCTGGGATCCTCGGCAGCGGCGATCGTGGGGGGCCTGGCGCTTGCCGCGCAGCTGGCCGGCGTGGCCGATCAGGTGTCAGCCGCCGAACTCGTCGCGCTGGCCAGTCGGCTGGAAGGGCATCCGGACAACGTTGCCCCCAGCGTCCTCGGTGGGGCGACGATCGCCTGGATGGCCCCGGGACCCATGGGACCGGTCGGCCGTGCAGTGCGCTTCGAGGTCCATCCCGACGTGGTGCCCGTCCTGGCCATCCCGGCGGGTCAGGCAGCCACGTCCACGGCGCGCGGCGCGCTTCCCCAGTCTGTCTCGCATGCCGATGCGGCCTTCAACGCCGGCCGCGCGGCCCTGTTGGTCCATGCCCTGTCCCGCGACCCCCGCCTGCTCCTGGAAGCCACCGACGATCGGTTGCACCAGGAACAACGTCGGGCGGTCTACCCGGCGAGCATGGATGTGGTGACGGACCTGCGTGCCCACGGGATCGCCGCGGCGATCTCCGGTGCTGGTCCTTCAGTCATCGCCCTCGCGGGAGACGGCACCAGCGAGCGGGTCGCGGCGCGGATCGCCGATGTGGTGGGCGATTCGATGCGGATCGTCCGACTGGGCGTTGCGCAGGTCGGCGTGCACGCGGGCTGACCAGGACGCATCCCCGAACACCATGCCAGGCGGTTGCGGCTCAGATCGGCGGTCGGGATGCTACCGTTCACGTGGATCAGCCGGAGCTACCCATGGGTGGCCGACCGACACGCACAGCGTCGTGTGCCTGTGCAGGTAGACGATCTCCTCGCGCCGTCTCGATCTGACTTCACCCCTCGAACGCCCCGGGCCTTCCGCCGTGCGGGCGACCCTGACCCTGAGGAACCACGTGACCGACACGATCAGCACCGCCCCGGATGCCGGCCAGAAGGCCGGCCGAGCCAAGGGCGGACTGTCCGCGATGCTCCTGCCCGAGTTGAAGAAGGTCGCGCACGACATGGGGCTCAAGGGGGTCTCGTCGATGAAGAAGGGGGACCTGGTCGCAGCGATCAGCGCGGCTCAGTCCAGTTCGGGCCAGTCCAGTTCGGGCCAGTCCAGTTCGAGTCAGTCTGGTTCGGGCCAGTCTGGTTCGGGCCAGTCTGGTTCGGGTCAGGTCAGCTCAGCACCGCCGCGAGCCTCTGGCCGCGCCCGCCGTGGCAGGGCCGCTGATCCTGTCCGCGCGGACTCCCAGGACTCGTCGGACGCATCGGGACCGGCCGCTGGTGCCGACGGCACCCATCGAGCAGGTTCCGGTCCCGCCGCCGACGAGCAGCCGCGAGAGGCCCGCGAGGGGTCCGGTGCGCAGGCGACTGCGGATGAGGAGCGACCGCGTACCGAGACCGGCCAGGACGAGCGTGCTGGTGCGGGGCGTGACCAGCAGGGGCGAGATGCCGGGCGCACCAGCCAACAGGGTCGGGGCAACCGTGACGGGCAGGGTGGCCAGGACCGCGAGACCCAGGCCGGCAACCAGCCGAACCGCGATCCTCAGAACCGTGAGGGCCAGGGCGGGGGCCAGCAGGGGCGCGACAACCAGGGCCCGGACCAGCAGGGCACCGGGGGTCAGGGCCGCGAGGACCGGTACGGCGACGACGCCAATGGCCGACGGCGGCGTGGACGTGACCGCAACCGCAACCGCACCGATCGGCGCCCGGGCGGTCGCGACGTCGAGCCGGAGGTCACAGAGGACGACGTGCTCGTCCCGGTGGCCGGGATCCTGGACATCCTCGACAACTATGCGTTCGTGCGGACCACCGGGTACCTGCCGGGCCCGACCGACGTGTACGTCGCGCTGTCGATGGTCAAGCGCTACGGACTGCGCAAGGGTGATGCGATCACCGGTCAGGTCAAGCAGGCCCGCGAGACTGATCGCCGCGAGAAGTTCAACCCGCTGGTGAAGGTGGAGAGTGTCAACGGCACCGATCCGGAGCAGGCCAGGACTCGCGTCGAGTTCGGCAAGTTGACCCCGCTCTACCCGCAGCAGCGCCTGCGCCTGGAGACCGATCCGGCCAACATGACCACGCGGATCATTGATCTCGTGGCCCCGATCGGCAAGGGCCAGCGCGGCCTGATCGTCTCGCCGCCCAAGGCCGGCAAGACGATGGTGCTGCAGGCCATCGCCAATGCGATCACCACGAACAACCCCGAATGCCACCTCATGGTCGTGCTCGTCGACGAGCGCCCAGAGGAGGTCACCGACATGCAGCGCTCGGTGAAGGGCGAGGTGATCGCCTCGACCTTCGACCGCCCGGCCGATGACCACACCACTGTCGCCGAGCTGGCGATCGAGCGGGCCAAGCGCCTGGTCGAGCTGGGCCACGACGTCGTCGTGCTGCTGGACTCGATGACCCGGCTGGGGCGTGCCTACAACCTCAGCGCCCCCGCCTCGGGCCGGATCCTGTCCGGCGGAGTGGACTCCGCGGCGCTGTACCCGCCCAAGAAGTTCTTCGGCGCCGCCCGCAACATCGAGAACGGCGGCTCGCTGACGATCCTGGCCACCGCCCTGGTCGAGACCGGCTCGCGGATGGACGAGGTGATCTTCGAGGAGTTCAAGGGCACCGGGAACATGGAGCTCAAGCTCGACCGCCGGCTGGCGGACAAGCGCATGTTCCCCGCCGTGGATGTCGACGCCTCGGGCACCCGCAAGGAGGAGCTGCTCATGAGCCCCGAGGAGCTCAAGATCGTCTGGAAGCTGCGCCGGGTGCTGCACGCCCTGGACTCCCAGCAGGCGATGGAGCTGCTGCTGAACAAGTTGCGCGAGACCCGCAGCAACTACGAGTTCCTGCTCCAGGTCCAGAAGACGACGCCCACCGCGCCGGGCAGCCGATCCGACGACTGACATGCCCTACCGGGGTGGTCCGGATCCCGCCGGGACTGATGAGTCCCGGCAGGTGCGCGTCACCCGGGGCTGTGGCTGGTCGCGTTCCTGGGCACCACCCCCATCGGTGGTCCGGTCGCGGGCCGGCTGTCCTCGACATTCGGTGCCTGCTGGGGCGACGATCGGCGGAGCCATCAGGTCGGGCACCCGGCGCGCCCTGCCTGGGTGCCGGATTCCGTGTTTGGGCGGGACCCGGCACTCGTGGGATACTCTGCGCACCGCTGCCGGTTCACGCCTGTGCACCTCTGCATCTGCGACCCGGGGCACGAAGGAGCCAGCCATGAAGCCGGGTATCCACCCCAACTACGTCGAGACCAGCGTGACCTGCACCTGCGGGAGCACCTTCACGACGCGCAGCACCGCCAAGAACGGCGTGATCCACGCCGACGTCTGCTCGGCCTGCCACCCGTTCTACACGGGCAAGCAGAAGATCCTGGACACCGGCGGTCGTGTGGCCAAGTTCGAAGCCCGCTTCGGCAAGAAGGCAGACAAGAAGTAGTCGTCAGGCACTTCGCCGATGACGATGTTCGAGTCCTGCGTCGCGCTCCAGGCGGAGTACGACGACTTGGAGGCTCAGCTCGCCGATCCGGCCCTGCACGCGGATCCCACAGCCGCCCGCCGGGTCGGCAAGAGGCACGCCCGACTGCGCCCGGTCGTGGTCGCCTACCGGGCGTGGCTGGTGCTCGGCGACGACGAGGCTGCGGCCCGCGAACTGGCTGCAGAGGACCCGGAGTTCGCCGCGGAGGCCGACGAGTCGGCTGCCCTGCGCGCGGAGGTCGCGGCGCGGTTGACGCTGCTGCTGGTGCCCCGCGACCCGATGGACGACAAGGACGTCATCCTCGAGGTCAAGGCCGGCGAGGGCGGTGCTGAGTCTGCGCTGTTCGCTGCGGACCTGCTGCGCATGTACCTGCGCTACGCCGAGCGCCGCGGCTGGCGCACCGAGGTCCTGGACTCCGAGGAGTCCGACCTCGGCGGCTACAAGGACGTCCAGGTCGCGGTCAAGGCACGCGGCAGCGTCGAGCCCGGCGACGCTCCCTACGCCCGGCTGCGGTTCGAGGGCGGTGTGCACCGGGTCCAGCGAGTCCCGGTCACCGAGTCCCAGGGCCGGATCCACACCTCGGCAGCAGGCGTGCTCGTGCTGCCCGAGGCCGAGGAGGTCGATGTGCAGATCGACCCGAACGACCTGCGGATCGACATCTACCGCTCCAGCGGACCCGGCGGCCAGAGCGTGAACACCACCGACTCGGCAGTGCGGATCACGCACGTACCCACCGGGATCGTGGTGAGCTGCCAGAACGAGAAGAGCCAGTTGCAGAACCGCGAGTCGGCGATGCGCGTGCTTCGCGCACGGCTGCTGGCTGCGGCCCAGGAGGCTGCTGACGCGCAGGCCTCCGATCAGCGCAAGTCCCAGGTGCGCACCGTGGACCGCTCCGAGCGGGTGCGGACCTACAACTTCCCGGAGAACCGGATCGCCGACCACCGGGTCAACTACAAGGCGTACAACCTCGACGCCGTGCTGGACGGGGATCTCGACCCCGTGATCGAGGCGCTGACCGAGGCCGACCTTGCAGAACGCCTGTCCGGCTCCTGAGGCTGCGCGGATCGGATCGGCGCAGATCGGCGCGCATCCGGCCAATGTCGGGGGCGCGTATCGGCCAGATCTGGCCGGATCGAGCCCACGATCATCCCGAGCCCCACGAGGGCACGCCGTGCGCGGCATCTCGCGACCACCGGCCCGCCGAATGGGACCGAGGTCCCGGTATGTCCGCATCGTCGGAGACGTAGGCTCGCAAGAGCAGGCTCGCCGGGCGCAACCGAGCTGAGCCACCCAGGAGGAAAGATGAGCCAGCACCCGCATTCACCCGGTCATACCGGAGGTCACTCGGGAGGTCGCTCCGGCGGACTTCAGGGTGGGCATCCCGGTGGTCGTCCAGGCGGGCACCCCGGTGGACACCCCGGCGGGATCGGCTCGGTCACACCGGAGAACTGGGTGTATGCCCGGGCGCCGATGATCGTGTACTGGGAGGTGACCACGGCCTGCGGCCTGGCCTGCCGGCACTGCCGGGCCACGGCGATGCCCGATGCCGCACCCGGCCAGCTCAGCACCGCCGAGGGACTGGCCCTGCTCGACGACATCGCCACGTTCGGCAGCCCGCTGCCGCACATCGTCTTCACCGGTGGCGACCCGATGCGCCGTGGGGACCTCGACCTGCTGATCCGGGAGGCCGGCGCGCGCGGGATCGCCTCCTCACTGGCCCCCGCTGTCACCACCGACCTGACCAAGGAGCGCCTGGCCGAGGTCCAGGCGGCCGGCATCCAGGCGATCTCGTTGAGCCTGGACGGGTCGAGCCCGGCGCATCACGACGGGGTGCGCGGTGTCCCAGGCACCTTCGACCTGACGATGGAGGCCCTGGAATGGGCGGCCGAGCTCGGCCTTCCGGTCCAGCTCAACACCCTGGTCACCGACGAGACCGCCAAGGACCTCCCCGCCATGTACGAGGTCCTCAAGGACAGGACCCTGCTGCGCTGGAGCCTGTTCTTCCTGATCTCGGTGGGCCGCGGCGCCGCCCTGCGCGAACTGGCACCGGCGGACGCTGAGCGGTTGATGCGCTGGCTGTTCGAGATCTCCGGCCAGGCCCCGTTCCAGGTCCGGACCACCGAGGCAATGGCCTACCGGCGCGTCGCCGTGCGGCAGATGCGTCATCAGGGGATGACTGACGAACAGATCCTGCACAGCCCGCTGGCGCACTCCTTCGGGATCCGCGACGGGAACGGCATCGTGTTCGTCGCACAGGACGGCACGATCAGCCCCTCGGGATTCCTGCCCATGCCGCTGGGCAACGTCCGCGAGACCAGCCTCGTCGAGATCTACCGCAACCACCCGGACATGCGCGCCATCCGTGACGTCAACCAGTACAAGGGACGCTGCGGGCGATGCTCGTTCGCACAGTGGTGCGGCGGGTCGCGCGCCCGGGCGTATGCCTGGACTGGTGACTTCCTCGCCTCCGATCCGCTGTGCCCCTATGAGCCGCCGATGGGGGACTACCCGCCGACGCCCACCGCCGCGACCCCGTGACATCCCCGGACGCCGACGTCCTGATCATCGGGGCGGGCATCACCGGCCTGGCCGCGGCGTGGGAGGCGCGTACGGCCGGTCGCGAGGTGATCGTGCTGGAGTCCTCGGCGCGAACCGGCGGGAAGGTCTTCACCGAGTCCCGGGATGGGTTCCGGATCGAGCACGGCCCGGACTCGGTCATCACCTACCGACCGGCCGCGCTGGGCCTGATCCACGAGCTCGGGCTGGCCGATCAGGTCGTCAGCGTCACGGAGCCGAGGTCGGTCTCCCTGCGGGTGGCCGGGCGGATGCGGCCGATGCCGGCGGGCATGGGCCTGGTGCTGCCGACCCAGCTCGGTCCGTTCGTCACCACGAAGGTGCTGACCTGGCCGCAGAAGTTCCGGGCCGCGGCCGACCTCGTGCTCCCGCGCGTGCTGGGGGAGCACGACATGGCCATCGGTGCCCTGCTGCGCCGGCGCCTGGGCGACGGAGTGGTGGACGGGTTCGTCGACCCACTGCTGGGAGGGGTCTACGGGGCCAGCGTCGATGACCTGAGTGTGGACGCAGTCGTCCCGACACTGCGCACCAGTGAGTCCGAGCACCGCAGCCTGATGCTCGCGAGCCTCGCCCAGGGCCGGGCCGCGCGCCGGGCCGGTTCGACCAGTGGGTCGCCGTTTCGCAGCCTGCGTGCCGGCATGGGGTCGCTGGTCGATGCGCTCGTTGGAGCGCTCACCGACCAAGGCGTCCCCATCCGCACCGAGTCGGCCGTCTCGTCGCTCGAGCCGCTGGGCGGCGCCGGGTCGCGGGTCCAGGTGACGCTGGCCGACGGGTCGACGATCACCGCAGGCTCGGTGATCCTGGCCTGCGGCGCGCGGGCCACGGCGGACCTGGTCGCACCGCTCGCAGCGCAGGCCGCCACCGACCTCCGGGCCATCCCGCTGGGCAGCACCTCCTCGGTCAGCCTCGGATTCGACGACTCAGCGTTCCCGACGCCCCTGGTCGGTCACGGTTACCTGGAGGCCGGGCCCGACCGGCCGCCGATCAGCGGGATCACGATCAGCTCGAACAAGTGGCTCGGCCGCGCGCCGGCGGGCTCGGTCCTGGTGCGGGCCTTCGTCCCGGACCGGGTCGGCCCCCTGGCCAGCTCCCCCGACGAGCAGGTCCTGGGCATCGTCACCGGCTACGTCAGCGAGATCCTCGGGGCCACGGCGGCACCCACGATGCGCCACATCGTCCGTTGGCCCGGTGCCATGCCCAAGTACATCGTCGGGCATCGCGACCGGGTGGCCCGGATCGAGGCGGCGCTGGCCGGGCCGGTCCGCGTCGCCGGTTCTGCCCTGAACGGGGTTGGCCTGCCCGACTGCATCTCCGACGGCCGCCGGGTCGCTGCCGAACTGAGCGCGGGGTAGCCGCCAGGTCGCCGGGTGATCGATCGCGGGCCACCCGCCCCGTCGCCGGATGGGCGATGCCGGCTACCCGCCGGACGGCTGGGCAGTCGATCGCGGGGGTAGCCCGCGCGAGGGCGTCATCGGGCGTCAGCGCGGCGCCTCGCGCGGTTCGACGAACAGGCTCCGCGCGCTGTGCGCGACCACGCCCAGGTGATCGCCGAGGAACGGCCCCGCGGGCGCATCTCGTCCGGCCCCGCTCCGACTCGGTCAGCAGGGCGTAGAACACATCGGTCATGGTGCCCATCTTGCCCAGTGATGATGCCCGTCCATCGGCTCGGCCCCGTCCCGGCGCTGCCGAGCGAAATTGTCTGATCCGGACATCGGCCGACCCAGGACGGACCCCTGTGTCCGCTGGGGGCCGCTGGGTGTCCGGATCAGCGAATTGCCGCCCGTACGGCCCGCGAGGTGCTGCTGGGAGGGGCCGGGCGCTGGCGACGCAGCCCTGCACACCCCGACATCGGCACGGCTGCCTCGCGGGCCGACATAGGGTGCCCGGGTGGAGCGCACCCGGGACCTGCTGGTCGACGCCGCCCGGCAGTTGCGCGACGCGGGGGTCCCCAGCCCAGCGGTCGATGCTGAGCTGCTCCTGTCGTACGTGACCGGAGTGCCGCGCGCGCTGTTGCGCGTGACCGTCTCGGACGTCGATCCTGACGACGCCGCGGCGTTCCGCGCCCTGATCGCCCAACGTGCCCACCGGATCCCGCTGCAGCACCTGACCGGCAGCGCCCCGTTCCGCCACCTCGAGCTGCAGGTCGGCCCGGGGGTGTTCATACCGCGACCGGAGACCGAGCTGATCGTCGACGAGGTCCTGCGGTTCGCCCGCACGTCCCCGGCGCGAGTCCTGGTTGACCTCTGCACCGGGTCGGGCGCGCTGGCGATCTCCTTGGCCACCGAACTGCCCGGATCGAGCGTCACGGCGGTCGAGCTCGCACCCGAGGCGCTGGCCTGGGCGCAGCGCAACGTCGAAGCGCACGCAGCGCAGGTCGCCGCCGCGGGCAGTGCTCTGACCCTGGTCGGCGCAGACGCGACGACGGCGGCGCTCCCCGACGGCCCGCTGGCTGACCTTGGGGGTCTGGTCGACGTGGTGGTCAGCAACCCGCCCTACGTGCCAGCCGCGGCCATCCCGCGCGAGCCGGAGGTGCGGGAGCACGACCCGGCCCTGGCCCTCTACGGTGGCGTGGACGGGCTGGACGTGGTTCGGCATCTGGTCGAGCAGGCAGCGATCCTGCTGCGTCCCGGCGGGCTCCTGGTCCTCGAGCACGCTGACGTGCAGGGGGAGGGCGCAGGCCGGGCCGGAATGCCCGGCGTGCTGCGTGCCCACCGGGAACCGACGCAGCCCAGGTGCCCCCACATGGGCGCGACGTCACGATCATTGCGACCTGGCTGGCCGGCCCCGGCACACCACGGCGATCCGCGGGGGCAGGATGGCCCCGTGATCCGCATCGGCACGGACGACCCCGAGGATCGGGAACGCGGCCTCGGGGCGGCCACCGCAGCCCTGCGGCGGGGCCAGTTGGTGGGTCTTCCCCTGGATACCTCGTACGGGATCGCTGCGGATGCGTTCAGCGAGCGGGGCACCTCGGCCCTGCGCGCGGCCAAGGGCCGCCCCGACCTGAGCATCCCGGTCATGGTGCCCAAGATGGCCACGGTCGCCGGGCTCGCCGAGGTGGATGCGACAGCGCGCGGGGCTCATGCTGGACTTCTGGCCGGGCCCGCTCACCCTGGTGCTGCGCGCGCAGTCGACGCTGGCCTGGTCGCTGACCGACGCGGCCGGGCGGGTCGCGGTCCGGATGCCGCTGCACCCCGGTGGCCCTGGAACTGCTGGCTCGGACTGGCCCCCTGGGCGTCGTCGCCGGGGCGAGCGCCCCAGCTGCGGCCGCCCTGGGCACCAGCGCCGCGCACGGGGAGGCGCACGGGGAGGCGCACGGGGCACCGCCGGGCGATCCTGCGGGTCCGGCGCCTGGTTCCGCAGCCGGGACCTCGCCCAGCGACGCCACCTCCGGCGGGTCGACGCCGGCGCCGCCCGCCGCGCTCATCGCGAGCCTGACCATGCGCGACGTCGACGTGGCCTTCCCGCCGGACCTCGCCGAGCATCTCGCGGTGCTCCTCGACGCAGGCCCCCTGCCGGTCAGTGGCGCATCGACGGTTGTGGACCTCACGGGCGAGGTTCCGGTACTGATCCGTCCCGGGCCGCTGGCCCTCGACGCCCTGCGTGAGTCCTGCCCCGGACTCGTCGTGCCGATCGCCGCGAGCCCCGAGCCGGCGCCCGTAGACTCGGCCCTGTCCGGCGACCCCCGACGCGCCCTGGAGCCAGCCCATGAGCACTGCGCAGACGCCCTTCTGGGGCCCCGATTTCGACTCGCTCGCCGCGGAGGATCCCGAGATCGCCGGGGTGATCCTCGGTGAGCTCGATCGCCTGCGTGCAGGGCTGCAGCTGATCGCCAGCGAGAACTTCACCTCACCGGCCGTGCTGGCTGCACTCGGCTCCACGCTGAGCAACAAGTACGCCGAGGGGTACCCGGGCCGGCGCTACTACGGCGGCTGCGCGGTCGTCGACGACGCCGAGACCATCGGCATCGAGCGGGCCAAGGCCCTGTTCGGCGCCGATCACGCCAACCTGCAGCCGCATTCTGGGGCCAGCGCGAACATCGCCGCCTACGGGGCGTTCATGAAGCCCGGTGAGACGGTGCTGGCGATGAGCCTGCCGCACGGCGGGCACCTGACCCACGGCACCAAGGTCAGCTTCTCGGGCAAGTGGTTCAGTGCCGTGCACTACGGCGTGAACCCGAGCACCGAGGACATCGACTACGACCAGGTCCGCGACCTGGCCCGCGAGCACACGCCGAAGATGATCATCTGCGGTGGCTCGGCGATCCCGCGCCTGATCGACTTCAAGGCCTTCCGTGAGATCGCCGACGAGGTGGGCGCGATCCTGATGGTCGACGCCGCGCACTTCATCGGCCTGGTGGCCGGCGGCGCGATCCCCAGCCCGGTGCCCTACGCGGACGTGGTCACGTTCACCACGCACAAGGTGCTGCGCGGCCCGCGCGGGGGCATGATCCTGGCCCGCGCCGACCACGCCGCGGCCATCGACAAGGCCGTGTTCCCCATGATGCAGGGTGGCCCGCTGATGCACGCGGTCGCGGCCAAGGCCGTCGCCCTCAAGGAGGCTGCAACTCCCGAGTACGCCCTGTACGCGCGTGAGGTGATCGCCAACTCGCAGGCGCTGACCGCAGGCCTGGCCGAGCACGGGATGCGCCCAGTCACCGGCGGAACCGACACCCACCTCGCGCTGCTGGACCTGCAGGGCACCGGGGTCACCGGTACCGAGGCCGAGGCCCGGGCAGACGCCGCGGGGATCGTGCTGAACAAGAACGCCATCCCGAACGACCCGCGCCCGGCCAGCGTGGCCTCGGGGATCCGGGTCGGCACTCCCTCGGTGACCACCCAGGGGATGGGCCGCCCGGAGATGGCCCGGATCGCGGACCTGATCGGTCGGGCGATCCGCGACGAGGATGGGTCGGCTGCGCACGACATTCAGGCCGAGGTCAGCGAACTGGTCACCACCTTCCCGGCCTACCCGCGCGCATCAGGGCCCCTCTGATGGATCAGCTGCTGGGCGCCGACACCCGCCTGCGGGCTCTCGCGGCGTCCTCGTCACTCGACGCACCATCCAGGGGCACCTCGCCCCTCCTCCCTGCCAGCACCTGGCATCCGGACCGCTCGCTGCCAGCGGACCCATCAGAGCAGCCCTAGTGCGCGAGTACGGGCTCAGCCTGCTGGTCGCCGCCGCGCTGACGTACCTGATCATGCCGGTGGTGCGATCCATGGCCCTGCAGGTCGGGGCGGTGGCCGGGGTCCGCGACCGCGACGTCCATGACCACGCCATCCCGCGGTGGGGTGGGCTGGGGATGTTCGTCGGGATGGCTGGGGCGATGGTCCTGGCCAGCAAGCTGCCGATGATGCGCTCGGTGTTCGAGGGAACCTCCACCGAGGCCAAGGCCCTGCTGTCGGGGGCCGTGATCATCGTCCTGCTCGGCCTGGTGGATGACCGCTGGGAGCTCGATGCCCCCACCAAGATGGCCGGCCAGGTCCTGGCTGCCAGCGTGATGGCCCTGCAGGGGATCACCATCCTGTGGTTGCCGATCGGTGGGGTGCTCGTCCTGGACCCGACCACCTCGGTGCTCCTCACCGTCATCATCGTGCTGGTCAGCGTCAACGCCATCAACTTCATCGACGGACTCGACGGTCTCGCGGCGGGGATCACCGCTGTGTCGGCGGCGGCGTTCTTCGTCTACGCCTACCTCCTGTCGGTCCAGTTCGGTGTCGAGCGGGCCACGCTCTCGGCGCTGGTGTCCGCTCTCCTGGTGGGAATGTGCCTCGGCTTCCTGCCGCACAACGCGTTCCCGGCACGGTTGTTCATGGGTGACACCGGGTCGATGCTCATCGGATACCTGATGGCCGCCAGCGTGATCACCCTGACCGGCAAGGTCGACCCGAACGCCTTGGCCGGCACGACCCTGTTCCCCGCGCTGCTGCCGATCCTGGTCCCACTGGGGGTGCTGGCGGTGCCGCTGCTGGACCTGCTCCTGGCCGTTGTGCGGCGAACCCGGGCTGGGCGGTCGCCGTTCGCCCCGGACAAGCAGCACCTGCACCACCGGTTGCTCGAGATGGGCCATTCCCAGCGGCGCGCAGTGCTGCTGCTGACCGGTTGGGCTGCCCTGATCGCATTCTCCGCGGTCATGCTGGCCTTCGTCCCGCTGGGCACCGCACTGATCGCCAGCCTGATCGGTGCATGCCTGCTGGTGATCGCCGTCGCCTGGCCCAGCGTCCGCCGGACCAGCAAGGCAGGAGTCACATGAGTACCGCCCCCGAGCAGGACAGCTCGGACGCCTCCGGGCCGGCGACGCCCGATCGGGCAGGCCGCCGGCCCGGGCCCGTCGGCCTGGTGGCGCCCATGCGCCGCGTGCTGCGCGCCGGCGCTGTGGCCTCGGCCATCGCCCTGCCCCTCGCGGTCGCCCTGGGCTACCTGCTCGCCGGCGTGCCGGGCGTCTGGGGAGCGCTGATCGGGATGGGGATCGCGGTGGGCTTCTTCGCGATCACCGTGGCCGTGGCGCTGCTGACCGCAGGCTTGGACGTCACCACACTGGGCATCTCGGTCCTGGGCTCCTGGCTGATCAAGATGGTCCTGCTGATCATCGTGCTGGTCCTGCTGCGTGGCGCCGAGTTCTACTCCCGGCCCGCGCTGTTCATCGCGCTGCTGGTCGGCACGATCGGAAGCCTGCTTCTCGAGGCCCTGGTCGTCACCCGCACCCAGGTGCCCTACGTGGAGCCGGGCCCGCGATGAGTGAGCTGATGCCCGAGCCGCGCCGGGACGACGATCGGCCCGCCGCAGACAGCAGCGACCAGGTCCCCCCGATGCACCCGTCCCTGGTGCCGACGGGCGAGCACGTAGCGCACTCGGCGATCGGTTCGATCCTCGCCGGCGTCGTGGTCTGGGCAGGGGCCGGGGCGCTGGCTGACCATTGGCTCGGCACGGGCCGAATTCTCACTGCGGTGGGGCTCGTGGCCGGCTTCGTCCTCGGTTTCTGGATCGTGTATCTTCGCTTCGGACGAGACCAATGAGCTTCGTCGGACCGGCAACCCGCCTGAACCTGATCCGGAAAGGCCGATCGTGCTGAACGCTGCAGCCTCGCTCGGGTCGCTCCTCCCGATGGCCGGGGGAGACGATGGCGGGTACGACGCTCCCACGATCATGGAGTTCTTCCCGCCGCAGCTCGGGGACTTCTGGTGGTCGCCGACCCGGATCGACCTGATCGGCCTGTTCATGGCAGGCGTGCTGTCCCTGTTCTTCGTGATGGCCTTCAAGAAGCCTCAACTGGTGCCGGCCAAGTTGCAGAACCTCGGCGAGATGGCCCTGGACCTGGTCTACGTCAACGTCATCGACGAGGTGATGGGAACCCGCGGCCGACGATTCGCGCCGATCATCGTGACCCTGTTCTGGATGATCCTCGCATTCAACATCACTGGCATCATGCCGATGATGCACATCGCGGCCACCGCCGTCATCGGGGTCCCCCTCGTGCTGGCGATCGTCTCCTACGTGGTGTTCAACTATGCCGGCGTCAAGGAGCACGGGGTCGGCACCTACCTGAAGATGAACCTGTTCCCCCCGGGCGTGCCCAAGCCCATCTACATCCTCGTGACCCCGATCGAGTTCATCTCGACGTTCATCCTGCGCCCGGTCACGCTGACCATCCGTCTGCTGGCCAACATGATGGCCGGCCACCTGCTGCTCGTGCTGTTCTTCGGGGCCACCAGCTACCTGCTGTTCCAGGCCGACGGCCTGCTCAAGCTGGCTGCTGCACCCTCGCTGCTGATGGGCTTCGCCTTCGTGTGCTTCGAGCTGATCGTGGCACCGCTGCAGGCCTACATCTTCGCCCTGCTGACCGCCGTCTACATCGACGGTGCCACGAGCCACGAGCACTAGACCGCACGACCCGCACCACCACAGACTCCCGGGCGACCGCCACGGGCCACACGGAAGGAACCACAACAGTGGAGCAGGAACTTCTCGCCGCAGTCAACGGCAACCTCAACGCGATCGGGTACGGCCTGGCGGCCATCGGCCCGGGCATCGGCATCGGTGTCCTGGTCGGCAAGGCGCTGGAGGGCATCGCCCGGCAGCCCGAGGCCACCGGCGTGCTGCGCACCAACATGTTCCTCGGCATCGCGTTCACCGAGGCGCTGGCCCTCATCGGCCTGGTCGCCGGATTCCTCTTCACCTGATCGTCGACTCGTCAGCATCCGCGACGCTGATCCCTCGAAGCTGATCTGGAAGGGCCATGGACACCGTATTCATCGTTGCGTCGGAGGAGCCGAACCCGCTCATCCCGGCGCCCTACGACATCCTCTGGGGCACGATCTCGTTCGTCGTGCTGCTGCTGCTGTTCTGGAAGTACGTCCTGCCGACGTTCAACCGGATCGTCGCCGAGCGGGCGGAGCAGATCGAGGGCGGCATCGCCAGGGCGAAGGTGATGCAGGCCGAGGCCGCGCAGAGCCGTGAGGCCTACTCGACGCAGTTGGAGTCCGCGGCCAAGGAAGCCTCGGCGATCCGGACCTCGGCGCACGGCGAGGGTGAGCAGATCGTCTCCGCGGCACGCGCCGAGGCGGTGGCGGCTGCTGCGGCAGTCACCGCGCGGGCCGACGCCCAGCTGCAGATCGAGCGGGAGTCGGCACTCGGTTCCCTGCAGCGGGACGTCGGGGACCTC
The DNA here is from genome assembly GCA_963781015.1 of uncultured Actinomycetes bacterium. GTDB lineage: Bacteria > Actinomycetota > Actinomycetes > S36-B12 > CAIYMF01 > Prado023. The sequence continues at coordinate 56,157 of CAWAEB010000018.1, forward strand.
GCCCTGGCCCTGGCCAGCAAGATCGTCGGCGAGAGCCTGAGCGACGATGCCCGTGCACGGGCCACCGTCGACCGGTTCATCAGTGATCTCGAGGCCCAGGCCGCCGGGCAGGGGTCGGACACGCCATGATCGGCTCCAGCCGGGCGAACTACTCCGGGCTGCGTGCGCGCCTGGACCAGCGCCGCGACGATCCCGCGCTGGCCGGCCTGTCCGGTGAGTTGTTCGCGGCCTGTGACCTGATCGGCGGTGACCCCCCGCTGCGCTCCGCGCTGTCGGACTCAGGGCAGCCTGTCGCGGCGCGCAAGGCCATGGTGACTGCCCTGTTCACCTCCCGGCTGTCGGCCACAGGCGTGGAGGTCCTGGCAGATGTCGTGGGCCAGCGCTGGTCGGCCCCGTTCGAGATGCTGGAGTCCCTCGAGGGGATCGCTGCGCAGGCCGCATTCCTGGCCGCGGACCGCGATGGCGCGCTCGAGACTGTCGAGGACGACCTCTTCGCGTTCGCGCAGGCCGTCACTGGCTCGGCAGACCTGCAGATGGCCCTGACCAACCCCGCCCTGGCCACTGGTCAGAAGGCCAGCCTGGTGAGGGAACTGCTCGAGGGCCGTGCCGCGGCCCCGAGCGTGGAGGTCCTCGCCTACGCGATGGGACACCTGCGCGGACGTCGGGCCGACTCGGTGTTGGAGGCCCTCAGCGAGCTCGCGGCCGAGCAGCGTGGCCGCTCCGTGGCCCAGGTGCGAGTGGCCCGCCCGCTCGATGACGAGCAGACCACTCGCCTGGGCGCGGCGCTGTCCCGGCTGCACGGTCGCGACATCCGGCTCAACGTCGCAATCGATCCCGAGGTGATCGGCGGGATCAGCGTGCGGATCGGCGACGAGGTCACCGACGCGACGGTGGCTCACAGGATCGAACAGGCCCGCCGCGCGCTGGTCGGCTGACACACCCACACTTTCCACACAGCAAGCCCCGCACCGGCGGGAACGACGAGGAGACACGATGACGGAGCTGGCGATCCGCCCCGAGGAGATCCGGGCGGCGATCGAGCGCAGCGTTGCCGAGTTCGCGCCGGAGTCCGCGCGCGAGGAGGTCGGCCGCGTGGTCGAGACCGGCGACGGGATCGCGCGCGTCGAGGGCCTGCACTCGGCCATGACCAACGAACTGCTCGAGTTCGAGGGTGGGCTGCTCGGCCTTGCCCTGAACCTCGATGTGCGCGAGATCGGCGTCGTGCTGCTCGGAGACGGCTCGGCCATCGAGGAGGGTCAGCCGGTCAAGCGCACCGGCGAGGTCCTCTCGGTGCCGGTGGGCGACGCCTACCTGGGCCGGGTCGTTGACCCGCTGGGCAGCCCGATCGACGGCCGGGGCCCGATCGAGACCACCCAGCGACGGGCCCTGGAGCTGCAGGCCCCGACCGTCGTGGAGCGCCAGCCGGTCAAGGAGTCGATGGCCACCGGGATCAAGGCGGTCGATGCGATGACCGCCATCGGTCGCGGGCAGCGCCAGCTGATCATCGGCGACCGGCAGACGGGCAAGACCGCGCTGTGCCTGGACACGATCCTCAACCAGAAGGCCAACTGGGAGTCCGGCGACCCGAACAAGCAGGTCCGTTGCATCTACGTGGCCATCGGGCAGAAGGGCTCGACGATTGCCGGGGTGCGCGGGGCCCTCGAGGAGTACGGCGCGATGGAGTACACGACCATCGTGGCCTCGCCGGCCTCGGACTCCGCGGGTTTCAAGTACCTGGCCCCCTACACCGGCTCGGCCATCGGCCAGCACTGGATGTACGAGGGCAAGCACGTGCTGATCGTGTTCGACGACCTGAGCAAGCAGGCCGAGGCCTACCGTGCCGTCTCGCTCTTGCTGCGCCGCCCGCCGGGCCGCGAGGCATACCCCGGAGACGTGTTCTACCTGCACTCCCGGCTGCTGGAGCGTTGCGCGAAGCTGTCCAACGAGCTCGGTGCCGGTTCGATGACCGGCCTGCCGATCATCGAGACCAAGGCCAACGACGTGTCGGCCTACATCCCGACCAACGTCATCTCGATCACCGACGGGCAGTGCTTCCTGGAGTCCGACCTGTTCAACTCCGGTGTGCGCCCGGCCATCAACGTCGGCATCTCGGTGTCGCGGGTCGGCGGCTCGGCGCAGTCCAAGGCGATGAAGAAGGTCGCCGGCCGGCTGCGCCTGGACCTGGCCCAGTTCCGCGAGCTCGAGGCCTTCGCAGCGTTCGGCTCGGACCTGGACTCCGCGTCCAAGGCCCAGCTGGCCCGGGGCACGCGCCTGGTCGAGATCCTCAAGCAGCCGCAGTACCAGCCGCTGTCGCTGGCCGAGGAGGTGGTATCGGTGTGGGCCGGTACGACCGGCAGGTTGGACAATGTGCCGGTCGAGGATGTGCGCCGCTTCGACGCCGAGTTCCTCGACTACGTCCGCCGGGAGCACGGCCAGATCATGGACGCGATCCTGGGCACCTCGGACCTCTCCGATGACACGGTCTCCGGGCTGGAGACCGCGGTCGAGGCGTTCAAGAGGCAGTTCACCACCAGCGAGGGCCATGTACTGGTCCGCGACGTCCCGGTGGAGCCGGTCACCGAGGAGGACGTGCAAGTCACCCAGATCACCAAGGTTGTGCGGAAGTAGCGCCATGGGTGCCCAACTGAGGGTCTTCCGACGCCGCATCCGCAGCGTCCAGCAGACCAAGAAGATCACAAAGGCGATGGAGCTCATCGCGTCGTCGCGCATCGTCAAGGCGCAGAACCGGCTCAACGCTGCGTTGCCCTACACCCGGGAGCTGGTGTCGGCCCTGTCGGCGGCGGTGTCGATGTCGGCCTCCGATGACCATCCGCTGACCTCCACGCGCGACAAGCACCAGCGCGCGGCCGTCCTGCTGGTCGCCGCGGACCGCGGACTGGCCGGCGCGTACTCGTCGAACATCATCCGCGAGGGGGAGGGCCTGTCCGCCTACCTGCGCGAGCAGGGCATCGAGCCGGTGCACTTCCTCGTGGGTCGCAAGGTCGTGAACTACTACAAGTTCCGCGAGCGCCGGGTCGAGGGCGAGTACGTCGGGTTCACAGACCAGCCGACTGTGGAGAACGCCAAGGAGATCGCCATCGGCCTGCTGGCATCGTTCCTGTCGAACTCCGAGGACGAGCAGGGCACCGACGAGATCCACATCATCTACACGCACTTCGTCAACATGGGCCGCCAGGAGGTCCGGATCCGTCGTATCCTGCCCATCGAGGTCGTCGAGCAGGTCGTGGGCGTCGACTGGGACCAGGAACTGCACCCGGCGACCAAGGACGCGTCCGCAGAGCGCCCGGAGTCGGCTCCCATGATGCCCCTCTACGAGTTCGAGCCCGATCCCGATACCGTGCTCAACGAGCTGCTCCCGCGGTACGTGGAGAACATCGTCTACACCGCACTGCTGGAGGCCGCCGCTTCTGAGCACGCGGCCCGGCGCCGCGCGATGAGTTCGGCGACCGACAATGCTGAGGAGCTGATCAAGAGCCTCAGCCAGCAGGCCAACCAGGCCCGCCAGACCGAGATCACCCAGGAGATTTCCGAGATCGTCGGCGGCGCCGACGCTCTGGCCTCCGCGTAAAGGAAGTTGAGGATCGTCCATGACCGCCTCTGTTGAGACCGCTCAGGGCGTGGGTCGCGTCGCCCGCGTGACCGGCCCTGTCGTCGACGTGGAGTTCCCCGTCGAGGCCATGCCCGAGCTCATGAACGCGCTGCACGTCGACGTCAACTTCGGCGCCGGCGAGGAGGGTGGGGGCGAGCGCACCCTGACCCTCGAGGTCGCCCAGCACCTCGGCGACAACGTGGTACGCGCGATCTCCATGCAGCCCACGGACGGATTGGTCCGTGGCGCCGAGGTGCGCGACACCGGGGACGCCATCATGGTGCCGGTCGGCGATGTCACCAAGGGCCATGTATGGAACACCCTGGGCCAGCCGCTGGATGTCGAGGAGTCCTCGCTGGAGATCACCGAGCGGTGGGGGATCCACCGCCAGCCGCCGCCGTTCGACCAGCTCGAGAGCCGGACCGAGGTGTTCTGGACGGGCATCAAGGTCATCGACCTGCTGACCCCGTACGTCAAGGGCGGCAAGATCGGCCTGTTCGGCGGCGCCGGCGTGGGCAAGACCGTGCTGATCCAGGAGATGATCTACCGGGTCGCGGAGAACTTCAGCGGGGTGTCGGTGTTCGCCGGGGTGGGGGAGCGCACCCGCGAGGGCAACGACCTTTTCCTGGAGATGACCGAGTCCGGCGTCCTGGCCAAGACCGCGCTCGTGTTCGGCCAGATGGACGAGCCGCCGGGCACCCGCCTGCGGGTCGCGCTGACCGCGCTGACGATGGCCGAGTACTTCCGCGACGTCCAGAAGCAGGACGTGCTGCTGTTCATCGACAACATCTTCCGGTTCACCCAGGCTGGCTCGGAGGTCTCCACGCTCCTGGGCCGGATGCCCTCGGCCGTGGGCTACCAACCGACCCTGGCCGACGAGATGGGGATGCTGCAGGAGCGGATCACCTCGACCCGTGGCCACTCGATCACCTCGCTGCAGGCGATCTACGTGCCTGCCGACGACCTGACCGACCCGGCACCGGCGACCACGTTCGCGCACCTGGATGCCACCACCACCTTGAGCCGGCCGATCTCCGAGCTGGGCATCTACCCGGCAGTGGACCCGCTGGACTCCACGTCGCGGATCCTCGACCCGCGGATCGTCGGCGACGAGCACTACGCGGTGGCTGCCCGGACCAAGGAGATCCTGCAGCGCTACAAGGACCTGCAGGACATCATCGCCATCCTCGGCATCGACGAGCTGTCCGAGGAGGACAAGGTCCTGGTCAACCGGGCCCGGCGCATCCAGCGCTTCCTGAGTCAGAACATGTTCGTAGCCGAGGCATTCACCGGTCAGCCGGGTTCGTTCGTGCCCGTCGAGGAGACAATCGCGGCCTTCAAGGCCCTGTCTGAGGGTGCCTACGACCACATCCCGGAGCAGGCGTTCTTCATGGCCGGTGGCATCGAGGACGTCGAGCGCAACGCTGCCAAGCTGAAGGCCTGATCGCAATGGCGGAGTTGAGCGTGTCGCTGGTGGCCATGGACCATCCGATCTGGGAGGGCCAGGCCCGGATGGTCGTGGCGACCACACCCGAGGGTGAGATCGGAATCCTGCCCGGCCACGAGCCGGTGCTGGCCCTGCTCACCGACGGAGCGGTGCGCATCGAGCCGATCGAGGGCCCGAAGGTGAGCGCGGTCGTGCACGGCGGCTTCTTCTCCGTGTCCAACGACAAGGTCGCGATCCTGGCCGAGACCGCCGAGCTCGACAGCGAGATCGACGTCGAGCGCGCCCAGCGCGCACTTGAGCGGATCCTGGCCGACGGCAGGGTCGACCGACGCGAGAAGGAAGCCGAGGTGCGCGCCAGGACCCGTTTGAAGGCCGCGATCGGTGCGGAGGCCGCGTCCGTGCACAGGACGTAGCTCGACAGCTGGTACGCGCGCGGCACTCCCGGGGCACCAGCGATGCTGGTGACGCGAATCCAGCCGATCCTGCCTGAACGGCCCCGGCTCCTGTGGCCGTGGCACTGAGCAGCGTAGAGTCACTGGCCATGCCTGAAGTACTCGCCCTGATCGCTGCGTTCTGCTTCGCCCTGGCCGCGACCCTGCAGCAGAAGGGCGCGCTCGGGCTGGGCGATCGATTGGCTGGCGTCCGCGGATACCTCGCTCTGGCCACCCAGCGTTGGTGGCTGCTGGGCACCCTGTCCCTGCTGCTCGGTTACGCGTTCCAGGCCAGGGCGCTCGTCGACGGACAGCTGGCGATCGTCCAGTCGTTGCTCGTCACGACGATCGTGTTCGCGCTCCCGCTCGGGCGGTGGTTCACCGACCAGGTGGTCAACCGGGCCGAGATCGTGGCTGCGGTCGTGGTCGTGGCGGGGTTGGCGGCCTTCACCTTGTTCGGTGACGAGGGCACCGGGCGATCCAGCGCCCCCACCTCTGCGTGGGTACTGACCTTCCTCGTGTTCGGCCTGTTGGCCGCGGGGATGGTGGTGATCGGCCGCAGAGCCGACCCCGGTCGCCGTGCGGCGTACCTCGGCACGTCAGCAGGCGTGCTGTACGCACTGTCCGCGGCCATGTGGAAGCCGACTGCAACCGCCCTCTCTGATGGGGGAGTTGGCGGCCTGCTCACGTCATGGGAGTTCTACGCATGGGCCGCCGCAGCCGTGGTTGCCTTCATCGTTCAGCAGGTCTCCCTGGCCACGGGTCACCTGGCCTCGTCGGTCGCCACAGTCTCGGTCTTCAACCCGGTCGTGAGCGTCATCATCGGGATCGTGGTCCTGCAGGAGCGCCTGGCGGACCCCGTGTGGCACAAGATCGTGGCGTTCGGCGGTCTGGGCGTGGCCATGCTCGCCGCGATCGCGATCACCCGTGCCACCGAGGGACCCGAACCGGCGGGGGGCCCGGCTCAGGACAGGGCTGAGGGTGTGCCCGCGCTGCCGGACTGAGCGGATATCCCCTCACGTTGCCCGCCGGGCACCCACAGCACGTCTCCGTCGGCCAGGTTCGCGTGCCGGGCGAGCACGAACAGCAGGTCCGAGAGTCGGTTGAGGTAGGTCGCGGGCAGTTCGCTCATGGAGTCCGCATGCTCAGCCATCGCCGCCCACGTCGCCCGCTCCGCGCGACGCACCACAGTGCGCGCCACGTGCAGGTGCGCCGAGGCCGGCGTCCCCCCGGGCAGGACGAAGGAGCGCAGCTTGGGCAGGTCGGCGTTGTAGGTGTCGATTGCGTCCTCGAGCCGGGTCACGTACTCGGCCCGGACCCGCAGCGGTGGGTACGCAGGCGCGGCCACGACCGGGGAGCACAGGTCCGCACCCACGTCGAACAGTTCGTTCTGCACGCGCAGCAGCAGCGCTCGGACATCGTCGGCCAACTCGGAGCAGGCCAAGGCAACACCTACCGCGCAGTTCGCCTCGTCCACGTCGGCGTAGGCGATCAGCCGCAGGTCGTTCTTCGAGGTGCGGCTCATGTCGCCCAAGGAGGTGGTTCCGTCATCGCCGGTACGGGTGTAGATCCTGGTGAGGTTGACCATGCAGGCAGCCTATGTCGCTATCGGGGAGAACTCGGGAACGGTCCTCGGGGCTGCTGCCGGCCGGCGCGCGCGGCGGCGCCTCGGCCCGGGCCACGGCCCTACGATGGCCCCCATGCAGCAGGTCTTCCGAGTCACGGGTGGTCATCGCCTCAGCGGTGAGATCGGGGTGGTCGGGGCCAAGAACAGCGTGCTCAAGTTGATGGCCGCGGCCCTGCTGGCTCGTGGGCGGACCACCATCACCAACGTGCCTGACATCCTGGACGTGTCGATCATGGCCGAGCTGCTGCGGCGGCTGGGTTGCGACGTGATCCACGAGTCGGGCTCGCCCCTGGACGGTGGGACGGTCACGATCGACGTGCCCGACACACCCCACCACCAGGCCGACTATGACCTGGTCCGGCGGATGCGGGCCTCGATCTGTGTGCTGGGCCCGCTGATCGCGCGCTGCGGCGCAGCCGACGTCGCGCTGCCGGGCGGGGACGCCATCGGCTCCCGCGGGCTGGACATGCACATCGCAGGCCTGCAGAAGCTCGGGGCCACGTTCGACAACCAGCACGGCTTCCTCGTGGCCAAGGCGCATGGGCTGCACGGCGGGCAGATCTGGTTGGACTTCCCGAGCGTCGGGGCCACCGAGAACATCCTGATGGCGGCGGTGCTGGCCCACGGAACGACCGTCATCGACAACGCGGCCCGTGAGCCGGAGATCATCGACATCTGCCAGATGCTCATCGACATGGGCGCCCAGATCGGCGGTGCCGGGACCTCGACGATCACCGTGGACGGGGTTGCCGAGCTGAACCCGGTGGAGCACCGCACTGTGCCCGACCGGATCGTGGCCGGAACCTGGGCGGTTGCGGCCGCGATCACCGGTGGTGAGCTGTTCGTGCGTGGGGCGGTGGGTCGGCACCTGGAGATGGCGCTGGACAAGTTGGCCTCGGCCGGTGCGGTGATCCACATCGAGGACGAGGGGTTCAGCATCCGGATGGACGAGCGGCCCCGCGCTGTCGACATCGTGACCCTGCCCTACCCGGGGTTCCCGACAGACCTCCAACCCCAGTTCATCGCCCTGAACGCGATTGCCGATGGCACGGCGATGATCACAGAGAACCTGTTCGAGGCGCGGTTCCGGTTCGTCAACGAGCTGGCGCGACTCGGGGCCGACGTGCGCACCGACGGCCACCACGCCCTGGTCCGCGGGTGCACGGGGCTCTCCGGGGCGCCGGTCGAAGCTGCTGACATCCGCGCCGGCGCCGGGCTGGTGCTCGCCGGGCTGGCTGCGCACGGTTACACGACTGTGTACGAGATCCATCACATAGACCGCGGCTACGCCGGATTCGTGCCGAGCCTGGTCTCGGTCGGCGCACACATCGAGCGAGTCGAGATGCCCTCACCCTTCGACGACTGAGACCCGGCCACCTCGTTCTCGGGGCCGGTCGACCCGAGGTTACTGGTTGGTAACCACCAGCGATAGGATCGGCGCGATCGCAACGCCGAGGAGGCTCGCATGTCCACTGTCATGGTAGTCGGAGCAGGTCTGATGGGCTCGGGCATTGCCCAGGTGAGCGCCCTTGCCGGCCACGACGTCATCCTGCGCGACATCAGTGCCGACGCCGTGGACCGCGGCCGCAACGCGGTGGAGGCCTCCCTGGCGAAGTTCGCTGCGAAGGGGGCGATCAGCGCCGACGACGCTCAGGCCGCCCTGGCCCGAATCACCGGCACGACCGACCTCGACGGCGCGTCCCAGGCGCAGGTGGTCGTCGAGGCGATCATCGAAGAGGTCGACCTCAAGGCCGACCTCTTCGTCGAACTCGACCGGCTCGCCCCCGACGGCGCGATCCTGGCCACCAACACCTCGGCGATCCCGATCACCCGGATCGCCGCGGCGACCCAGCGACCCGAGGCAGTCGTGGGCACGCACTTCTTCTCCCCGGTGCCGATGATGAAGCTCTGCGAACTCGTCCGGGGGCTCAAGACCTCCGACGAGACGCTGGCCGCGGCGCGCGCCTGGGCCGAGGGCATCGGCAAGACCTGCATCGTCGTCAACCGCGATGTGGCCGGGTTCGTGACCACCCGGATCATCACCGCGCTGGTCAACGAGGCGATCCGGCTGGTCGAGACTGGCGTGGCCAGCCCGGAGGACGTCGACATCGCCTGCAAGCTCGGCTTCGGCCACGCGATGGGCCCGCTGGCCACCGCGGACCTCACCGGCATCGACGTGATGCGCCGGGCCTCGATGTCGATCTACAACGAGACCGCCGAGCAGTCGTTCTACCCGCCCGAGCTGATCACCCGGATGGCTGTCGCCGGCGACCTGGGCCGCAAGAGCGGCCAGGGCTTCTACACGTACTGATCACTGGTGGAACGCGCATCTTCCCGTCGTTCAGGCCCCTGGATCGGCGGGCAGAACGACGGGTTCCGGCGCAACTTGCAGGGCACCCAGTGAACCGAGGCACGAGATCGACGGAAACATGGGTGGATCGGACCAGTGATCCACAGATCCGTCGGTGAGGGCTGGGCGCGAGCCAGTTCACAGGCGAAGGTGGGTCGGTGAAGGCACCGACCCCGTGGGTGGTTCCGCATACCCCGTTCATGTTGGCGCAGGTGGCACCGCTGGGAATCACAGAGCGCATGCCGCGCACCGCGCTGGCCGAGCAGGTGGCAGCACCGGGTCGGGTTGCCAGCCACGAGACAGCGGCGCTGGCCCACGGTAGTGCCCTGTCCATGACCCAGCGAGCTGCAGCCGGTGAGGTCCAGCTCAGCCATGCCGACCGTGCTGGGGCGCGGAGCCAGCGTCGGCCAGGACGATCGATCCACCTCAGCCCGCTTCCGGCGCATCACACGGTCACGCTGCCCTCGGGACTCGTCGTGACCTCCCGGGCTCGTACGGCCGTGGACCTCGCCAGCCGATCTGAGCTCCCGGAGGGGCTGATGGCACTCGATGGGGCAGCTCGGATGGAGTTCCATGAGCTGACCGGATCCACCGACCCGAGGCACTACGACAACGTCCGCCTTCGCTGCGCTGCGACGGCACCGTTGGTCGAGGCGGCCGGACACGTGTCCGTGCACCGCGGCCATGCGCGCCTGCGCGCCGCGCGTCGACGAACTCTGGGAGGAGTACGGCGTGGTGGGTGAGGCGGATGGGCAGGGCAAGTACGCGGACCCGAAGGCCTACGTCCAGGAGAAGATCCGCGAGCAGCACCTGACCGATGAGGGACTCCTGGTCGTGCGCTGGGTTGGTCAGCAGACCTTCCCGCGCCCCGGGGCGGTGGTGCAGCGAGTCGGCCGGGTGCTGATGTCGCGGGGTTGGCCGGGGGTTCAGAACAGCCGGGACTCCGGGTCGTCGACCCCGCGCAGGGCGTCGTAGTCGACCACGACACAGCGGATCCCCCGGTCCTGGGCCAGCGTCCGCGCCTGTGGCTTGATCTCCTGCGCGGCGAACACCCCGCTGACTGGTGCCAGCAGCGGATCGCGGTTGAGCAGCTCGAGGTAGCGGGTCAGCTGCTCGACCCCGTCGATGTCGCCGCGGCGCTTGACCTCCACGGCCACACTGGCCCCCGCCTCGTCGCGGAAGAGCATGTCGACCGGGCCGATCGCAGTCATGTACTCGCGGCGGACCAGCTCCCACGCGGGGCCGAAGACGGCAGGCTGTTCGGCCAGCAGGGCCTGCAGGTGCGCCTCGACGCCGTCCTTGACCAGCCCGGGGTCGATGCCCAGCTGGTGGCTGGAGTCATGGTGCACGGTGCCGATCGTGATGATCAGCTGCTCCCCGGCCCTGTTCACCACTGTCCAGGTGCCTGAGCCCTCGGCATCCACGTCCGCACGGGTGGAGCACGGCGGGCTCATCCAGTTCAGCGGCTTGTACGCCCGATCGTCGGCGTGCACCGACACGGAGCCGTCGGCCTTGGTCAGGATCAGCCGGGTGGCCATCGGCAGGTGCGCCGAGAGCCGACCGACGTAGTCCACCGAGCACTCGGCCACCACCAGTCGCATCGCCACAGGGTAGCCGGACTGGGTAGCGGGACAGGCTGCAATGGACCGGCGGGCCTGCCGGGACGGGCTCGGGGGTCGGCGCCGGGGGGTGGCCGCGTGGATGGCAGACTGGCCGCAGGAGTGCCGGAACCGGCCACCCCTTGGGCGTTGCAGGCAAGTTCTCGGGAGGAACTCATGGGCCAGATCAGCAAGGTGGGCGTCGTCGGACTGAGCACCATGGGCGCCGGGATCGTGGAGGTCCTGGCACGTGCCGGTGTCGACGTCATCGGGATCGAGGTCTCCGACGAGGCACTGGCGAAGGGCAGCCGCCGCCTGGAGAAGTCACTTGAGCGAGCCGTGGAGCGGGCCAAGCTCACCGACGATGCGCGCACCGAGCTGCTGTCCAAGGTCCGGCTGACGACGGATCTCGCCGAGCTCGCGGATCGGGAGTTCGTCATCGAGGCCGTCACCGAGGACCTCGAGATCAAGCGCTCGGTGCTGGCCGAGATTGACCGGCAGCTGGATCCCGACGCGATCATCGCCACCAACACCTCGAGCCTGTCTGTGACCGAGCTGTCAGTGGCGACCCGCCGCCCGGACCGCGTCGTCGGGATGCACTTCTTCAATCCGGCGCCGGTGCTGTCCTTCGTGGAGGTCGTGCGCACGGTCGTGACCGCCCAGGACGTGGTCGACCAGACCGTGGAGCTCGCAGAGCAGTTGGGCAGGACCCCGGTCGTGGTGGGTGACCGGGCGGGCTTCATCGCCAACGCGCTGCTGTTCGGCTACCTGAACCACGCGGCCACCATGTACGAGGCGCGCTACGCCTCCCGGGAGGACATCGACGCGGCGATGCGGCTGGGCTGCGGCTACCCGATGGGCCCGCTGGCGCTGCTGGACCTGATCGGCCTGGACGACGCCTACCGGATCCTGGACACGATGTACAAGGAGAGCCGCGACCGGCTGCACGCCCCGGCGCCGATCCTCAAGCAGATGGTCACAGCAGGCCTGCAGGGCCGCAAGTCCGGCCGCGGCTTCTACAGCTACGAGGCGCCGGGATCCTCGAAGGTGGTCCCCGACGCCCTCACCCCGGCCGCGGACGGCGCGCTCGGTGCTGGTCGCACCGTCGAGAAGGTCGGCGTGGTCGGCTCGGGGACGATGGCCACCGGCATCATCGAGGTGTTCATCAAGTCCGGGTACGACGCGATCTACGTGGCCCGGACCGATGAGCGGGTCGCACAGGTGCGCGCCGCCCTGGAACGCTCGCTGGCCAAGGCGGTCCAGCGCGGGAAGCTCACCGAGGAGGCCCAGGCGCAGGCGCTGGCCAGGGTCACCGGCACGACGTCGCTGGATGACCTGGCCGATGTCGACCTGGTCGTGGAGGCTGTTGTCGAGGAGATCGGCGTCAAGACCACGCTGTTCGCCAACCTCGACGAGATCTGCAAGCCCGGCGCCGTGCTGGCCACGACCACTTCAAGTCTGCCCGTGGTGGAGTTGGCAGCGGTGACGAGCCGCCCGGCCGATGTGGTCGGCATGCACTTCTTCAACCCGGCAGCGATCATGAGACTGGTGGAGATCGTGGCTCACGTCTCCACAGCCCCCGACGTCCTGGCGACGGCGGCCGAGGTCTGCAGGGCGACCGGCAAGCATGCCGTGCATTGCGGCGACCGGGCCGGCTTCATCGTCAATGCGCTGCTGTTCCCCTACCTCAACGATGCGGTCAGGATGCTCGAGGCGCACTACGCCACGGCCGACGAGATCGACCTCGCGATGAAGATGGGCGCAGCCCTGCCGATGGGTCCGTTCGCCCTGCTCGACGTCGTCGGCAACGATGTGTCCCTGGCCATCCAGCAGACCCTCTACCGGGAGTTCCGCGAGCCCGGGTTCGCCCCGGCACCGATGCTGGAGCACCTGGTCACCGCCGGGTACCTCGGACGCAAGACCGGGCGAGGGTTCCGCTCCTACGCGAAGTAGTTCCCGCGCCGCGGGAGCGCACAACCTGGTGCGGACCTGTCCAGAGATGAAGAGGTCCGCACCAGGTTTGTGCACGCGTGCGCGACCAGGCAGCAGGCTGGTTCAGGTGCCGACCCCGTGATGTTCAGCGCCCGGTGACGTCCGATCCGTCCACGACGTTCCGTCCCAGTACCGCTGACTCGTCAGGTCACCCGCGTCCTGGTACCAGCCGGCGGGAGCGGGTGCGTGGCCGGCCATCAGCTCGGGTCGGCTGCCCGCGTGGATCAGCATGCTCAGGACAAGTGCCGGGAGGGCGTACACCGCCGAGACCAGGAAGCTCAGCAGAGCAGAGGTGCTCACGGGGTAGTCCGGCACACCGTCGCCGAAGGCGTACAACGACGCCGTGTACGCGACGAAGCCGAGGGGAGCCAGGACTGCGCTGCCCAGCAGGAGTCGCCCGCCCCAACGGCCCGAGGCCGCGGCCACCACCGCGATCACGGCCAGGACCACGGACAGGGTCAGCTCGACCTCGCCACCGTCATTGGCCTGTCCCGGGTAGAACCACCAGAAGCCGACACCGCCGGCCAGCCCCGCCATGCCGACCAGGTACATCGGTCGCATCGTTGCGCCATTCCTGTGGTGGATGAACAGAATGGCCGCTGCCGCCACCATCAGGGCCAGAATCACAGTTGCCAGGAATGCGCGTGTCATCTCAGGCACTCCCTCCTCGCAACTCCAGCATCCCCTGCCGGTGCTCTCGCGTGAAGTGCCCAACGGCCCATGCTGGCCAGCAGCCGAGCCCTGTCGTGGCAGAACAGGCCGTGTCAGGCCTGCCGGTCCATCCTCGCGAACGGCGGCACGTCGTCCCAGCGCTCCATTGGGCCCGGCCACCTCGTGGGCAGCGGCCCGGAGCCCGGCAGGACGGCCGCCACGATGCCGTCCAGGGCGATCTGCGCGTACTTCTCGCCCACCCACAGGTGCTTGGCCCCGGGCACGTCGATGACCTTGGCCTGCGGGACCCCGGCGAACCGACGGGTGACGTCCTCGGGCGACGCGAACTCATCGAGCTCCGGGACCAGCGCCGTCAGCGGCCGTGCGGAGGACGCCCAACGCGCGACGTCGGCATCGTCGGACCACCGTCCCGGGGGCGCGAGCAGCACTGCCCCGGCCACCGGGTCCACGTTGCCCCAGCGCACGATGACGTCGGTGCCGAACGACCAGCCGACAGCCCACGGATCGACGAACCCCATCCGCCCTACTTCGGCCACCGCCGCGGCCAGGTCCTGACCCTCCCCGACGTTGCCCTCGAAGGTCCCCTCACTCCTGCCCGCCTGACCGCTCGTGCCCCGCGTGTTGAAGCGCAGGACACCGATCCCGACCAGCGCGGGCAGGCGCCAGGCCGCCTTGCGGATCACGTGGCTGTCCATCGAACCGCCGTGGGTGGGCAGCGGATGGCAGAACACGATGACCGCCCGCGGATCGTCATCGGCCGGCAGCGACCACTCCCCGACCAGGCGCACCCCGTCCTCGGTGAGAAGGGAGACCGGGTACCGACGGGCCGGCAGGATCGAGTTCGCGGAGATGTGGGTCACGGGCTCAAGGCTAGGCGGGCAAGTGCACACCCGGTGCAGGCCACCACCTCGGGTCCGTGTGTACGGATTCGACAATCCGCCGTCGATTCCGTGCACACCCACGTAAGCCACCCGGACGCGCATGCAGCGGGCACGTATCTCCCGGTCAGTCCGGCCGACGTCGTGCTCGGGCGTTCCAGCAGGGGAGGTGCCAGTGCCGGCGGTACTCGTCGCCGTCGTGGCGGTCGGCGCGCCACGCCACCAGATGCGGGGTCCCGGGGGCGATCTCCTGCTGGCAGCCCGGGCACCGGTAGGTCTTGGTCGCCGCCGCTCCGGTGATCCGTCGCACATGCCAGTCGCCGTCGGGATGGGACTGGGCTGCCTGCAGCGATCCGGTCCGGCGCAGTTCGACAGCGTCCTGCACCCGGCGGTTCTTGCGGCCCATTCGTCACACGCTACCGGCCGCTGGCCCCGGCTGGGATCGGGACGCAGTGGGCGGTGTGCCGGACCCGGACGCTGTTCGCCCCAGGCCCCGGGATCCGCTGCGGGACGCACGCCGCTACGGTGCCGATGCGTCGATAGCATGGCGGCCATGTTGCACTTCATCGAGACCGGCACCGGTGATCCCGTCGTCCTGCTGCACGCCTTCCCCGTCGACAGCACCCTCTGGGCCGCCCAACGGGTGGACCTGGCAGCGCAGGGATACCGCGTGATCACCCCGGACCTGCCCGGGTTCGGGGGCAGTGCTCCCAGTAGCGAGTCGCCGTCCCTGGACGTCATGGCTGACGAGGTGGCCGGGCTGCTGGACCACCTCGGGCTGGACCGGGTGATCGTCGGCGGCCTGTCCATGGGCGGCTACGTGACCATGGCTCTGCTCCGGCGGCACCCCGAACGCCTGGCCGGGATCATCCTGGCCGACACGAAGGCTCCAGCCGATCCGCCGGCCGCGATCGCCAACCGGCTGTCCGTGGCGGACTCCGTCGAGGCGGCCGGCTCAACCTCGGCGCTGGCGCAGGCAATGCTGCCGAACCTGCTCGGCCAGTCGACGCGGGCCAACGCGCAGGGCACGGTTGAGATGGTCCGCCGCTGGATCAACGCCCAGCCCCCGGCAGGCGTTGCGTGGGCCCAACGGGCGATGGCATGCCGTCCCGACTCGACACCGGACATCGCCGGGTTCGGGGGTCCGGTGCTGGTTCTCCACGGGGATCAGGACACGATCTCGCCGGCGCCCGACGCGGCAGTGATCGCTGATGCTTCCCGGTCCGCGGGCAACCCGACGACCGTGGTCGAGATCCCCGACGCAGGCCACCTGAGCGCCGTGGAGAACTCGCGGGCAGTCAGCGAGGCGTTGCTGGGCTGGCTGGCCACCGTCGCGAGATAAGGGCTTGTGTCATCGATCCGGCACTGTGAATGCCCGATCGATGACACAAGCGCCCGAACAGCGCCTGGGCGTCCTCGGCTCAGATCCCGCGGAACCTGTTGATCGCGTCGATGTGCTTGGCCCGCTTGACCTCGTCGCGCACGCCCAGGCCCTCCTCGGGAGCCAGGCACAGCACGCCGACCTTGCCCTGGTGAAGGTTGCGGTGAACCTCGAGGGCGGCCTCACCGGTCTGCTCCAGGGGGAACACCTGGGACAGTGTGGGGTGGATCAGCCCGCGGTCCACGAGGCGGTTGGCCTCGTAGGCCTCGCGGTAGTTCGCGAAGTGCGAGCCGATGATCCGCTTGAGATTCATCCAGAAGTACCGGTTGTCGTACTCGTGCATGTAGCCCGAGGTCGACGCGCAGGTCGCGATGGTGCCGCCCTTGCGGGTCACGTACACCGAGGCGCCGAAGGTCTCACGCCCCGGGTGCTCGAAGACGATGTCGACGTCCTCGCCGCCGGTCAGCTGCCGGATCCGCTTGCCGAAGCGCTGCCACTCCTTGGGGTCCTGGGTGGTCGGGTCCTTCCAGAACTTGTAGCCCTCGGCCTTGCGGTCGATGATCAGCTCTGCGCCCATGGCGCGGCAGATCTCGGCCTTGTCGTCGCTGGACACCACGCAGATCGGGGTGGCACCGCCATTGAGGGCCATCTGGGTGGCATAGGATCCCAGGCCACCGGACGCGCCCCAGATCAGCACGATGTCGCCCTGCTTCATGCCCGCGCCGTTTCGCGAGACCAGCTGCCGGTACGCGGTGGAGTTGACCAGACCCGGAGCCGCCGCCTCCTCCCAGGTCAGGTGCTTGGGCTTGGGCATGAGCTGGTTCGACTTCACCATGGCGATCTCGGCCAGGCCGCCGAAGTTGGTCTCGAAGCCCCAGATGCGCTGCTCGGGGTCCATCATCGTGTCGTTGTGGCCGGCCGGGCTCTCCAACTCCACGCTCAGGCAGTGGGCGACGACCTCGTCGCCAGGCTTCCACGCATTGACTCCCGGACCGGTGCGCAGCACGACGCCGGCCAGGTCCGAGCCGACGATGTGGTAGGGCAGGTCGTGGCGTTTGGCCAGTTCGTGCGTGCGTCCGTATCGCGACAGGAACCCGAAGGTGCTGACCGGCTCGAAGATCGAGCTCCAGACCGTGTTGTAGTTCACGGCCGAGGCCATCACGGCGACCAGTGCCTCACCCGGCCCCAGCTCGGGCACGGGGACGTCATCCAGGTGAAGTGACTTGCGCGGGTCCTTCTCACGGGAGGGCATCCCCGCGAACATCTGCTCCTCGTCCTTGTGCACTGTGATAGCGCGGTAGGACTCCGGCAGGGGGATCTCGGCGAAGCCCTCCTCGAGGTGCTCGTCGGCGAGGATGGCGTCGAGGATCTGCTTCACGGGGGCCTCCTGGGGCATGGATGAACGGCTCGGTCCGCAATCAGGCTACCCGTGAGTAACCGGCCCTGCTCGGCGGGGGTGACCGATCAGGTGACGCGTCGGGTGGGTGGCCCGGATGGCGCGTGCCGTGGCAATTCCAGGTGGTCGTACCAAGGCCTGGGCAGTGCCTCGGTGGGGCCGCTCAGTGCCCAGCCCAGTGCCCGACTCAGTGCCCGTCGGCCGGCTCGACCAGCTCGACCAGGACCCCGCCGCAGTCCTTCGGGTGCACGAAGTTGACCCGGGATCCCGCGGTCCCGTTCTTCGCGACGTCGTAGAGCAGGCGGACCCCGGCCGCGCGCAGCCGGGCACTGGCCACATCGATGTCGGCCACCCGGAACGCCAGCTGCTGCATCCCCTCACCACTGCGGGCGAGGAACTTGCCGATTGGGGAATCCGGGCGCAGCGGCGCGAGCAGTTGCAGGAACGAGCCCGACCCCGCGATGTCCACCATCGCCTCGCGGACCCCCTGCTCCTCGTTGACCTCCTCGTGCACCGAATGCAGGCCGAACGCACGCGCGTAGAACGCCAGGGAGGCGTCGAGGTCGGCCACGGCGAGACCGACGTGGTCGATCCGCTGAACCAGGGGGCCGAGCGCATCGACTGCTGGTGCCTCGGAGGTCGGGGTCTGGGCGTCCATGGGGGCAGCCTTCCTCGCCGGGGGGCCCGGCAGCCAGGGTCGGCAACGGACCGGAGACGGCCGTCGCATCGCCGTTGCAGCCTACGCCGCAGCTGCTGCGGGCCCGTGGGTAGCCCGGTGGCACTGGGTCGGGGCTGGGGCGGACAGGGCTGGGCGGGCGGTGTTCCGCGTGTCACCCCGCGTGGCTATCGTGGGCGTCAGCAATCCCCGCGCACCCATGAGACGAAAGAGGCACACCATGTCCGGATCCGTGATCGTCGCCGGCGCCCGCACCCCCATGGGTCGGCTGCTGGGCTCACTGAAGGGCTTCTCCGCCGCGCAGCTGGGCGGCATCGCGATCAAGGGGGCGCTGGACAAGGCCGGCGTGACCCCCGATCAGGTCGAGTACGTGATCATGGGTCATGTGATCCAGGCTGGTGCCGGCCAGATGAGCACCCGACAGGCCGCAGTCGCCGCTGGAATCCCCCTGGACGTGCCCTCGCTGACCATCAACAAGGTGTGCCTGTCGGGCATTGATGCGATCGCCCTGGCCGATCACATGATCCGCGCCGGCGAGTACGACATCGTCGTGGCAGGCGGCATGGAGTCGATGACCAATGCCCCACACCTGCTGATGGGCAGCCGTGAGGGCGTCAAGTACGGCGACTGGAAGATGCTGGACTCCATGGCCTACGACGCCCTGTTCTGCGCGATCGACCAGATGGCCATGGGCCAGTCCACGGAGTCCTACAACGCTCGCTACGACCTGACCCGCGAGGAGCAGGATGAGTTCTCCGCCCGTTCGCACCAACTGGCCGCGCGTGCTGCCAAGGACGGCCTGTTCGACGAGGAGATCGTCTCGGTGTCGATCCCGCAGCGCAAGGGTGACCCGATCGAGTTCAGCCACGACGAGGGCGTGCGCGCCGATACCACTGCCGAGTCCCTGGGCCGGTTGCGTCCCGCGTTCACCAAGGACGGCACCATCACTGCCGGGTCCTCGTCGCAGATCTCCGACGGCGCGGCCGCAGTGGTCGTGATGAGCAGGGCCAAGGCCGAGGAGCTGGGCCTGGAGTGGCTGGCCGAGATCGGCGCGCACGGCTCGGTCGCCGGCCCGGACGCCTCGCTGCAGGAGCAGCCGGCCAACGCCGTGCTCAAGGCGTGCGCGCGCGAGGGCGTGGCGCCGGCTGATCTGGACCTGCTCGAGCTCAACGAGGCGTTCGCAGCAGTCGGGCTGGTGTCGACCAAGAAGCTGGGCGTCGATCCCGAGAAGGTCAACGTGAACGGTGGGGCGATCGCCATGGGCCACCCGGTGGGCATGTCCGGGGCGCGGATCTCCCTGCACCTTGCACTGGAGCTCAAGCGGCGCGGCGGCGGCGTGGGTGCGGCGGCCCTGTGCGGCGGCGGTGGGCAGGGCAGCGCACTGATCCTGCGCGTACCCACCGCCTGAACGGCGAACGGACGCGCGGTGCGTCCCTCCTGGGGCGGCAGCGACATCGGCAGGAGTGGGCGTGGCGCGGACACTGGACCTCGATGACCTGGTCGAGCGTGCGCGGGCCGGGGAGCCGCGTTCGGTCGGTCGGCTCATCACGCTCGTCGAGGATGGCGCCCCGCAGTTGCGCGAGCTGATGGTGCGTCTGGCCCCGGACGGGGGTCAGGCGCACGTCATCGGGATCACAGGTGCACCCGGGGTGGGGAAGTCAACGACCACCTCTGCGCTGGTCAGCAGCTTTCGGGCGGCCGGGCGTCGGGTGGGTGTGCTCGCCGTCGACCCGTCCTCCCCGTTCTCCGGCGGGGCGCTGCTCGGTGATCGGATCCGGATGCAGCAGCATGCCACCGACCCGGGGGTGTTCATCCGCTCGATGGCCTCTCGCGGTCATCTCGGCGGCCTGGCTTCTGCTGCCCCACAGGCAGTCCGCGTGCTCGAGGCGGCCGGCTGCGACCCGGTGCTCATCGAGACCGTGGGCGTCGGGCAGTCCGAGGTCGAGGTTGCCGGTGAGGCGGACACGACCATCGTCCTGCTGGCCCCGGGGATGGGCGACGGGATCCAGGCGGCCAAGGCCGGGATCCTCGAGGTGGGCGATGTCTTCGTCGTGAACAAGGCCGACCGCGACGGCGCGAACACGACTGCCCGGGAGTTGCGCCACATGACCTCGCTCGGGCCCTCGGCAGCCTCTGGGGCGTGGCGTGCGCCGGTCATCAAGCTGGTCGCGATTCGGGCCGAGGGCATCACCGAACTGGCCGCAGCCCTCGAGGAGCACCGGGTGTGGCTGGCCGAATCGGGGGAGGGCCCGCGCCGGCGCCTGGCCCGCGCGCGAGCCGAGATCCAGGGCATTGCCCTGGCCACCCTCCGGTCGCGGTTCGGCGACATCTCGTCAGGCTCGGGCATCGACCAACTTGCGGCTGAGGTCGCTGCCGGCAGCACGGACGCCTTCAGCGCAGCGGATCGGATGGTGGCTGGGCTGACCGGCTGACCGGCGGACCGGCTGACCGGCTGACCGGCTGGGCGCCGCGACGGCGCTCAGGCGCTGCGCCGCGGCGACCGCCATGGGGCCATCCCCTACGCTGGCAAGCGTGACAGCCTGTCTCGTGCCGCTGCCTGTGGGTGAATCCGGACCCCATCGGTACCGAAGAGCCGTGGTCCCCGAGACGTTCGTGCGGGGTTCCTCGACGCCCCCGCGGCCGGCAGGGCCCACCATCGCGGCATCCGGCCTGCGGCTCCCTCGCCCTCGAGATCGCCGAGGGCTGGTGGACGCGCGCGCCGGGTAGGTGGCAGGTGAACGCCGCGAACGCAGAAGCCGGGAAACGCAATGAGGGGATGGTCAGATGAAGACCGAGTCCAGATGGCGGCGCAAGCAGGCCCGGGGGTCCGGTGACCTGGTGATCGTGGCCAACCGGTTGCCGGTCGAGCACGACGAGCAGGAGGGGTGGCGCCGGGCCCCGGGTGGGCTCGTGTCGGCGATGGAGGCGGTCCTGCGCGATCGATCGGCACTCTGGGTCGGCTGGAGCGGCCAGTTCAGTGACCCGCAGGACGGCTCGTCCCCGCCGCAGCCCCCGGACACGTTCGGTGAGATCACCCTGCAGCAGGTCGAGTTGACCAGTGCGGAGGTGGCTGCGCACTACGACGGCTTCTCGAATGGAGCCCTGTGGCCCAACTACCACGGGGGCATCGTCGCCCCGACCTACCACCGCAGCCAGTTCGAGGTCCACCGCGTGGTCAACGAGCGCTTCGCGCAGGCGGTCGCCGACGCAGCCGATGAAGGGGCCCGGGTCTGGGTGCACGACTACCAGCTGCAGCTGGTCCCAGCGATGCTGCGGGTGCTGCGTCCGGACCTGCACATCGGCTTCTTCCTGCACATCCCGTTCCCACCCGTGGAGATCTTCAGCCAGTTGCCCTGGCGCACGGAGGTGGTCCAGGGACTGCTCGGCGCCGATGTCATCGGCTTCCAGAGCCATCAGGCGGTGGGCAACTTCCAGCGGGTCGCGCACCGGTTCGCCGGTGCCGCGCAGACCGAGACCGGCGTGCTCGTGGCCGAGCAGGAGGGCTATCGCGCTGTGGCGGTGCGCGGGTTCCCGATCGGGATCCGGGCAACGGACTTCTCCGAACGCGCCGGCCTGGCCGAGATCCAGGCCCGGGCGCGGCAGATCCGCGCCGATGTTGGTGATCCCGATGTACTCCTGCTCGGCGTGGATCGCCTGGACTACACCAAGGGCATCGACGTGCGCATCCAGGCGGTCACCGAGCTGATGCTCGACGGGGACCTCGATCCCGAGCGAACGGCGTTCATCCAGGTGGCCCCGCCCACCCGGGCCAAGGTCGAGGAGTACCAGAAGATCCGCGCTGACGTGGAGCTGCTGGTCAGCCGGGCCAATGGTGACCTGGGCAAGGTCGGCACCAACCCGATCCACTACATGCACCAGCCGATGCCGATCGACGAGGTCGTCGCGATGTACGTGGCGGCGGACGTCATGCTCGTGACCCCGCTGGCCGACGGAATGAACCTCGTGGCCAAGGAGTACGTGGCCGTCGCGGATCCATGACAGCGGATCGCTTGTGCTCAGCGAGTTCACGGGCGCAGCCGAGCAGATGACGCAGGCCTGGCTGGTCAATCCCTATGACATCGCGGGGATGAAGCGCAGCATCATGGCTGCGCTCGGTGAGCCGGCCGCCGACGCCAGCCCACGGATGGCCAGCCTGCGCACCGGGGTGGTCACCGACGACGTGATCGCCTGGGCCGACGATTTCCTGGCCACCCTCTCGCAGGACACCGATGATGACGCCTGACCTGGCGGCGGCCATCGCTGCGATCACCGCTGCTGGGCGGTTGCTGGTTGCCCTGGACTTCGACGGGACCCTGTCCGAACTCGTGCCCGTGCCCTCGGACGCGCGCCCGGTGCCAGGCGTGCTCGATGAACTGCGACGGCTGGGGGAGACGGCCGACACGGACGTGGTCCTGATCTCGGGTCGGGCGCGCCACGACCTGGCCGAGGTCAGCGGCGCGGCGGACGTGGCGGTGCTGATCGGCTCGCACGGGCAGGAACAGGGCGACGCGATCGCCCTCGATGAGGCCGAGGGCGATCTGTTGGCAGACCTGCGTGAACGGGTGGAAGCAGCGGTCGCTGGGACCCCCTGCGCCCGGGTGGAGGCAAAGCCCGCCGGGTTCGCCGTCCATTCCCGCGAGTGCCCGGCCGAGGATGCCCAGGCCGTTCAGGCCGCTGTCCGGGCGGTGTCCGATGCGCTGCCCGACGTCCACACGATCGCTGGCAAGGCGGTCGTCGAGGTGTCCGTGCGGCCCATGGACAAGGGGTCTGCGGTGAAGGCCCTGATCGACGCTGATCCGGGCCGCAGGGTGATGTTCGCCGGCGACGACGTCACCGACGAGACCGCGCTGGCCGCGTTGCGCGCAGGCGACCTGGGGATCAAGGTCGGAACTGGCGACACGGTGGCCGCCTTCCGGGTGGCGCATCCCAGCGAGATGGTCGAGGTCCTCGCGGCACTGGTCGCCGGCCGGAAGACCCGCGGCGGCTGACGACCGCCCGAGTCCCGCGAGTAGCGTGTCCCCATGGCGAACGAGCAGAACGGTCGGTCCCTCTGGGAGGCGCAGTACGCGGCGGCGCTGGAGTCCGGGCGGTTGCGTGACGCTGATTTCAGCACGCTCTCCGAGGAGGAGGTCGAGCCGGTCTACGGGCCCCAGGACGGGTCCGAGCCGGGGGCGCCCATCGGCTGGCCGGGTCAGTTCCCGTTCACCCGTGGCCTGCATGCCAGCGGGTACCGCGGCCGGCTGTGGACGATCCGGCAGTTCGCCGGGTTCGGCAACGCCGAGCAGACCAACGGCCGGTTCCGCGACATCCTGGCCGCCGGCGGTGGTGGTCTGTCGGTGGCCTTCGACATGCCCACGCTGATGGGTCGCGACTCCGACGACGCGCTGGCCCGCGGCGAGGTCGGCCACTGCGGGGTGGCCATCGACTCGGCCGCGGACATGGAGGTGCTGTTCGCCGGCATCCCGTTGGCTGACGTCACCACCTCCATGACGATCTCCGGGCCGGCGGTGCCGATCTTCGCGATGTACGTCGTGGCCGCGCAGCGACAGGGCGCGGACATCGGCGGTCTGGACGGCACACTGCAGACCGACATCTACAAGGAGTACACCGCCCAGAAGGAGTGGCTGTTCCCGCCCGAGCCGCACCTGCGCCTGATCGGTGACCTGATGGAGTGGGTCGGTGCGAACGTGCCCCGGTACAAGCCCCTGAGCGTCTCCGGGTACCACATCCGCGAGGCTGGCTCGACTGCCGCCCAGGAGCTCGCATTCACGCTCGCCGACGGTTTCGGCTACGTCGAGCTCGGGTCTGTCACGCGGGCCTGGACGTCGAGGCGTTCGCCCCCGGCCTGTCCTTCTTCTTCGACGCGCACATCGACTTCTTCGAGGAGATCGCGAAGTTCCGCGCGGCCCGGCGGATCTGGGCCCGCTGGCTGCGTGACGAGTACGGTGCCACGAGCAACCGTGCCCAGTCGCTGCGCTTCCACACCCAGACCGCCGGGGTGAGCCTGACCGCCGCCCAGCCGGACAACAACATCGTGCGCACGGCGGTGGAGGCCCTGGCCGCGGTGCTCGGTGGCACGAACTCGTTGCACACCAACGCCCTGGACGAGGTGCTGGCCCTTCCCAGTGACAAGGCCGCCCAGATCGCCCTGCGCACCCAGCAGGTGCTGGCCGAGGAGACGGGTGTGGCCAATGTCGCCGACCCGCTGGGTGGGTCGTGGTACGTCGAGGCGCTCACGGACCGGATCGAGGCCCAGGCCGAGGCGATCTTCGCCCAGATCCGCGAACTCGGTGCCCGTCGGCATCCCGACGGCCAGCACCTGATCGGACCGATCACCTCGGGCCTGCTCGCGGGCGTTGAGTCCGGCTGGTTCACCGGGCTGATCGGCGACGCTGCATTCGACCACCAGCGCGCGCTCGAGGACGGCCGCAAGCGCGTGGTCGGGGTCAACGTGCACACCGACGCGATCGAGTCACCGTTGGAGACCCTGCGGATCTCCCACGAGGTCGAGACGCGCCAGGTCCAGACCCTGGTGGCCCGGCGGGCGGCCCGCGACCAGGCTGCGGTCGAGAAGGCGCTGGCGGTCCTCGCCCAGGCGGCGGCCACGGACACGAACCTGGTCCCGCTGCTCATCGAGGCGGCGCGAGCAGAGGCCACCCTCGGCGAGATGTGTGACGTGCTGCGCATGGAGTGGGGGAGCTACACCGAGCCCGTCTGATCCCCGCGCAGGGTCGGGGGCCGCGGACACCGGGCATTGGGCCCCAGCGGGGCTCGGATGGAACAATGGCGACCATGAGCATCCCCGCACACGGCGCCGTCGACCTCGGTGCCCTCGCCGCAGCCCGTGAGGCCCAGGCCCAGTCCGAGCAGCGCGCCGCCGAGCGCGCGGCCGACCCCAGCGCCGTACGGGTCGTGATCGACGTCACCGACGCGACCTTCGAGGCCGACGTCATCGCGCAGTCCAGCGCGGTCCCCGTGGTCATCGACCTGTGGGCCACCTGGTGTGGGCCCTGCAAGACCCTGTCGCCGGTGCTCGAGCGCCTTGCGCAGGAGTACGCCGGGCGCTGGGTGCTGGCGAAGGTGGACGTCGACGCCAACCCGGGGATCGCGCAGGCGTTCGCGGTGCAGTCGATCCCGAGCGTCTTCGCCGTGATCGGCGGTCGTCCGATGCCGCTGTTCCAAGGGGCGTTGCCCGAGCAGCAGGTGCGGGCCTACCTCGAGGAGCTGCTCAAGGTCGCAGCCGCCAACGGCGTCGCCGGCACGATCGGCGAAGCAGGTGCCCCCGATCCCGCGGCCGATCCCGCTGCCGAGGTCGAGGCACCCGCCGACCCGCGGATGGAAGCGGCCTACGACGCCATCGAGGCCGGGGATTGGGCCTCGGCGCGGGCTGCCTATCAGTCGATGCTGGATTCTGCCCCGGCCGATCCGGTGGCTCGGGCCGGCATTGCCCTGGTGGGCGTCTTCGAGCGGGTGGACGGCGCCGAGCACGCCGAAGTCCTCGCTGCCGCGGACAGGGCCCCCGATGACCTCGCCGCCCAGGAACGCGCCGCCGATGTCCTGGTCCTCGACGGCAGCCCGGTCGAGGCGTTCGCCCGACTGGTCGGGGCGATCCGGTTCACCACCGGGCCGGAGCGCGAGCGCCTGCGCGCGCACCTGCTGGACCTCTTCGAGGTGGTCGGTATCGACGATCCGTCGGTGGCGCGGGCCCGGATCGACCTCGCCAACGCCCTGTTCTGACCGTCGGCACAGCGCGGCAGGCCGTCGGCGCCCGAGCGCGAGCGATCCTGCCGCGGTACCGCAATCGTTGCGACCAGGCCCGCTCAGCCCTGGTCGACGGCAAGCCCCTCGTCGGTGTCGGGCTCATAGCGCAACCACACCGTGGCCAGCGGCGGCAAGGTGATCTGCGCGGAGGCTGGCCGGCCGTGCCAGTCCTGCGGCTCAGCGATCACGCCGCCGAAGTTGCCCACCCCGGAGCCGCCGTACTCCGCGGCGTCGGTGTTGAGCACCTCCTGCCAGAGACCGGTGTTGGGCAGCCCGACCCGGTACTCGCCGCGGACCACGGGGGAGAAGTTCGTGATCGAGGCCAGTACCGATCCGTCGGAGCCCATCCGCAGCCACGAGAACACGTTGCCCGAGGCATCGTTGGCGTCGATCCACGCGAAGCCCTCGGAGGAGTTGTCCTGGTCCCAGAGGGCCGGGGTCTCCACGTAGGCGGTGTTCATGTCGCGCACGCAGTGCTGGACGCCGTAGTGGTCCTGGTACTCGCAGCAGCCACCAGTCCAGGCCGCGCTCCTCACTCCACTCCGAGGTCTGACCGAACTCGGAGCCCATGAACAGCAGCTGCTTGCCCGGATGCGCCCACATGTAGCGCCAGGTAGGCCCGCAGGTTGGCCAGCTTCTGCCAGCGGTCGCCGGGCATCTTTGCGCAGCAGCGAGCCCTTGCCGTGCACGACCTCGTCGTGGGAGATGGGCAGGACGAAGCTTCTCGCTCCACGCGTAGACCATGCGCGAAGGTCATCTCGTTGTGGTGGTACTGCCGGTGCACCGGCTCGTGGGAGATGTAGCCCAGCGAGTCGTGCATCCAGCCCATGTTCCACTTCAAGCCGAAGCCGAGGCCGCCGAGGTGGGTCGGCCGGGTGACGCCGGGCCAGGCGGTCGACTCCTCGGCGATCGTCACCACGCCGGGCACCCGCTTGTAGACCGTGGCGTTCATCTCCTGCAGGAAGGCCACGGCGTCGAGGTTCTCCCGGCCGCCGTACTGGTTGGGCAGCCACTCGCCCTCCTCGCGCGAGTAGTCCAGGTAGAGCATCGAGGCCACCGCGTCCACGCGCAGGCCGTCGATGTGGAACTCCTCGAGCCAGAAGATCGCGTTGGAGACCAGGAAGTTGCGCACCTCGGTGCGGCCGAAGTCGAAGACGTAGGTGCCCCAGTCGGGCTGCTCGCCCCGGCGCGGATCCGCGTGCTCGTAGAGGGCGGTGCCGTCGAAGCGGGCCAGGGCCCAGGCGTCCTTGGGGAAGTGCGCCGGCACCCAGTCGAGCGAGGACGCCGATCCCGGCCTGGTGCAGCGGCATCGACCAGGTACCGGAAGTCGTCGGGCTTGCCGAACCGGGACGTGGGGGCGAAGTAGCCGGTGACCTGGTAGCCCCAGCTCGGCCGAACGGGTGCTCAGCCACCGGCATGAGCTCGATGTGCGTGAAGCCCATCTCGCGCACGTACTCGACCAGCTGCTCGGCCATCTGCCGGTAGTCCAGGCCCAGGCGCCAGGAACCGAGGTGCACCTCGTAGACACTCATCGCGGAGTTGACCACGTCGGTCTCCGCCCGGGTGGCCAGCCACTGATCGTCACCCCAGGTGTAGTCCGAGCTGTAGACCACCGAGCCCGTGGCGGGGGGAACCTCGGTGTGGAAGGCAATCGGGTCGGCCTTCTCGCGCCACACCCAGTCCTTGCCCAGGATGGAGAACTTGTAGGTGGTGCCCGCCCCGATGTTCGGGATGAACAACTCCCAGACCCCGGTGCCGCCCATCGAGCGCATCGGGTGCCCTGTGCCGTCCCAGCCGTTGAAGTCCCCGACCACGCGGACACCCTCGGCACTGGGCGCCCACACCGCGAAGGAGGTGCCCGTGACCGTGCCGAACGGGCTGTCGTAGGTCCGCTCGTGCGCGCCGAGGGTCTTCCACAGCTCCTCGTGGCGGCCCTCGCCGATCAGGTGCAGGTCGAGTTCCCCCAGCGTGGGCAGGAACCGGTACGGGTCGTCGGCGGGGATCAGGCCGGCGCCGTAGTCCACGTCGATCGTGTAGGCCGGCGTGACCGACTCGTCGAGGACGACCACCCACACGCCGCGGTGCTCGTGGGTCATCGGGTAGCGCCCGTCCGGGGTGACCACCACGACCTGGCTGGCCATCGGTCGCAGGACGCGGATCGTGACCCCACCATCGTGCGGGTGCGCGCCGAGCACGGCGTGTGGACTGTGGTGCGCACCGTCCACGAGGCGATCGATCTGGCCCGCGTCCAGCGGGTGCGGCGCGGGGCCGGACGGGGTCGGTGCGGACGGTGCCCCGGACTTTGCGGCCGCTTCCTTCTTGGCCTTGCCCGGCCGTCCGGCCCGGCCTGCTGTACCGGAATCCTTCGGGGGGTTGGTCGGGGTCATGACATCCTCTCCAGAACAACAACATGTGCACAGGTGAAATTCGGGTCGTGCCGGATGAAGTTGTGCGATCCCCACGCCCACGTCTGGCCGGTGATGAGGTCCCGGGCCACGACCTGCTCGTCGTGACCGAAGCCCAGAGCCTCAAGGTCCAGGCGCAGGGTGCCGGCCTGTGGGCTGTTCGGGTCGAGCACGCAGGTGACGACCACGACCTCGTCCTCGTGCCGCTTGGAGAAGGCGATCATCTGCGAGTTGTCGATCGTCTCGAAGCGCAGGTTTCGCAACTCGTGGAACGCCGGGTGCTCGGCGCGGATCCGGTTCAGCATCGTCAGGTAGGGCACCAGGCTGGTGTGCGACGCGGCGGCCCAGTCCCGTGGGCGGTACTGGAACTTCTCCGAGTTCAGGTACTCCTCCTTGCCCGGGGCCAGCGCGGCGTGCTCGTAGAGCTCGAATCCCGCGTAGACGCCGTAGCTCGGAGCCAGCAGCGCGGCCAGTGTGGCCCGGATCGCGAAGGCCGCCTTGTTCCCGGACTGGAGGAAGAGCGGATTGATGTCCGGGGTGTTGACGAAGCAGTTGGGCCGCATGTAGTCCGCGGCGTAGGTGCTCAGCTCGGTGAAGTACGTCTCGAGCTCGAACTTGGTGTTGCGCCAGGTGAAGTACGTGTAGCTCTGCTGGAAGCCGACCGTGCCCAGGGTGCGCATCATGGCGGGCAGCGTGAACGCCTCGGCGAGGAAGACCACATCGGGGTCCGTGGCGTAGATGCGAGCGAACAGGTCCTCCCAGAACTCGACCGGCTTGGTGTGCGGGTTGTCCACGCGGAAGATCCGCACCCCCTTGCCCATCCACAGCCGCAGGATCCGCTCGCACTCGGACACGAGGCCCTCGAAGTCGTCGTCGAAGTAGATCGGGTAGATGTCCTGGTACTTCTTCGGCGGGTTCTCCGCGTAGGCGATCGATCCATCGGCGCGGGTGACGAACCAGTTCGGGTGCTCGGTGACCCACGGGTGGTCCGGGGAGGCCTGCAGTGCGAAGTCCAGCGCGACCTCCAGACCGTTCTCGGCGGCCGCGGTCATGAAGGCCTCGAAGTCGGCCATCGTGCCCAGGTCCGGATGGATGGCGTCGTGCCCGCCAGCCTCGGATCCGATGGCCCAAGGGGAGCCGGGGTCGTCGGGACCGGGTGTGAGCGTGTTGTTCGGACCCTTGCGGAACGTGTGCCCGATGGGGTGGATGGGGGGCAGGTACACCACGTCGAAGCCCATGGCTGCGACCGCAGTCAGCCGCTTGGCCGCAGTCTGCAGCGTGCCTGAGCGCGGCGGGTCGAGGGCGGCGCCCTCGGAGCGGGGGAAGAATTCGTACCACGCCCCGTACAGCGCCCGCCGCCGCTCGACGCGGACCGGCCAGGGGCCTGACCGCGTGGGGTGCTCGCGCAGCGGGCTACGGTCCAGAGCGGCCACGACCGCCGGAGCATGTGCCGCATAGAGGCGCTGCTCGGCGGTCTCGTGGGTTTCGCGCATCGCGGCTGCTGCCTCGGTCAGCACCCTGCGGGAGTGCTCATCGGTGGCCTGGTCGACGGCCCGGTCGAGCACCCTGGCACCCTCTTCGAGCTCGAGCTCGACGTCGATGCCCGCAGGCAGCTTGATCTCGGCCTTGTGCAGCCAGGTCCCGTACGGGTCGCCCCAGGAGATCAGGTAGTAGACCCAATCGCCCTCGTCGTCCAGGCGGACCGAGGCCGTCCACCGGTCCGGCTCCATCGGGCCGACCTCGCTCAGGCGCACCAGGGGACCGTCCGGTTCGCCGATCTCGAACGGTGCCGCCCCGAAGCCGGGGGGGACGAACTGCACCTCGACGCCCATGTTGTCGTGGCCCTCGCGGAACGCGGTTGCGCGCACGTCGAAGGCCTCGCCGGAGACCGCCTTGACGGGATAGCGCCCGCCCTCGACGACTGGGCTGATGTCAAGAATGGGGAAGCGACCGATCACCCACGCGACGCTACTACTGACCGGCCCACCGGGTCCTGCTGTGCGGCTCGGAGCGGCCCCGACCAGGCCCCTGCACCGCCGGGACGCGGCACGCCCCGCTCAGGCAGATAGCCTGCGGGGGGAGGTGGGCGATGGGTACGACATCGCGCGACGTGGCCGCGTTGGCGGGGGTGTCGACCGCGACGGTCTCCCGCGCGCTGCACGGGCACCCAGCGATCTCCGAGGCGACCCGGATCAAGGTGTCGCAGGCTGCTGCAACCCTGGGCTACTCGCTGACCCGGGCGATCGCCAAGCGGTCGCGCGTCGCCCTGGCGATGCCCTGCCTGGACCGGTGGTACTTCGCCCAGGTGCTCGACGGTGTCGAGCGCACCTTCGCCAGCAGGGGCACAGTCGTGCTGGTCCATCACCTGATCGACCTGGACGATCGACGCCGAGCCCTGATCGGCGAGATCCCGCGTCGGGAGGCTGACGGGGTCCTCCTTGTCAACGTCCCCCCCGCCCCGGACGAGGTCGAGCTGCTCGCCGAGCGGAGGATCCCCCTGGTCCTGCTCGGCGCAACCGCACCCGGCGTGCCCAGTGTGGAGATCGACGATGTGGCTGCCGGCCGTGCAGCCACTGCGCATCTGGTCGAGTTGGGCCATCACCGGATCGGCCTGCTGTCGGGTCGGCCGTTTGAACGGATCCCGTTCACGGCCCCGCCGGACCGCAAGCGAGGCTTCCTGCAGGCGCTCACTGAGTCGCACGTCGGTTGGGACCCGAACCTGGAGGCGAGTGCTGACTTCACCGCCCGCGGGGCCAAGCTCGCAGCACAGGACCTGCTGCGCCGCGACGTTCGACCCACGGCGATCGTCGCGGAGTGCGATGAGATGGCCTTCGGTGTCATTGCTGCGGCACACGGGCTCGGACTGCGCGTTCCCGAGGACCTGTCGGTCGTGGGGATCGACGATCACGACCTGGCCGAGCCGCTCGGGCTGACCACGGTGGCTCAGCCCGTGCGCACCCTGGGCGAGCTGGCCGCACTGCACCTGGCCGGGTTGATCGGCGACCCCGGGCAGCCTCAGCCGACCGGCCGGGTGATCGTGCCGACCATGCTGGTGGTGCGCGGATCCACTGCGCCCCCGGCTGGCAGCTCCCGGCGCCGGCCCCGATCCCGGCCCAGGCCAGGCACCTGACCGAGACTGGGCGTTGGACGGTCGGTTCGGAGTTCGTGGGCATCGCAGGGCCTGGGTCGGGTGGTGGGCACCTGGCTGGAAGTCGTGTTACCGAATCGTTATCTGTTGCATGGTTGTTGCACCCCCGTCGTCGTTGCTCCACAGGCGGGGGCGCGACAGTCTGGTCACAGGGCGGTATCCCGCCCCCAAACCGCATGCAAGGAGACACATCTATATGACCAGATCTCCCCGTTCCCGTTGGTTGGTGGCCGCCGCTGGCGCCTCCGGCCTGGCCCTTGTCATGTCCGGCTGCTCCTCGAGCTCCGAGCAGGCCGCCGACAGCGGCTCCGCCCCGGCCGCGGACTGCGCTGCCTACGAGCAGTACGGCGACCTCTCCGGGAAGACCGTCAACGTCTACGCGTCCATCCTCAGCCCGGAGTTGGAGATGTACGAGGCCGCCTACGTACCCTTCGAGGAGTGCACGGGCGCCAACATCAAGTTCGAGGGGTCCAGTGAGTTCGAGGCCCAGCTCAAGGTGCGTGAGAAGGCCGGCAACCCGCCGGACATCGCGCTGATCCCGCAGCCGGGCCTGTTGGCCAACCAGGTTGCCACCGGCTCGGTAAAGACGCCGTCGGCGACCACGGAGGCCAACATCGATGCCAACTGGCAGCCCATCTGGAAGGACTACGGGTCAGTGGACGGCGTGTTCTACGCCTCCCCGAACAGTTCCAACCTGAAGTCGTTGGTGTGGTACTCGCCGACGATGTTCGCCGACAACGGCTGGACCATCCCGACCACCTGGGATGAGCTGAAGACGCTGACCCAGACCATCGCCGACAGCGGTGTGGTCGACAAGCCATGGTGCGCAGGCTTCGGCTCAGGCGACGCGACCGGCTGGCCGGGCACGGACTGGGTCGAGGACGTCATGCTGCGCATGAACGGCCCGGAGGTCTATGACCAGTGGGTCAACCACGAGATCCCGTTCAACGACCCCCAGGTCGCGGCGGCCCTCGATGAGGTCGGCTACTTCCTCAAGAACGAGAACTACGTCAACGGCGGGTACGGCGACGTGAAGTCCATCGCGTCCACGACCTTCCAAGACGGTGGGCTCACGATCCTCGACGGCACGTGTGCCCTGCATCGTCAGGCGCAGTTCTACGCGGGCCAGTGGCCGGAGGGCACGAACATCGCCGAGGATGGCGACGTCTTCGCGTTCTACCTGCCGCCGATCGATCCCGCCACCACGCCGGTCCTCGGCGGCGGCGAGTTCATCACGGCCTACGCCGATCGCCCCGAGGTGGTCGCAGCCCAGGAGTGGATGGCCACGGCTGACTACGCCAACAGCCTGGCCCGCAACAGCACCGGCCTGGCCAGTGCGAACATCAACGCCGACCCGGCGCTGTTCACCGGCATCGCCAAGGTTGCCACCGAGGCTCTGGTCGACCCGGACGCACAGTTCCGCTTCGACGGCTCGGACGCCATGCCTGCCGCGGTGGGCGCAGGCTCGTTCTGGGTGGGCATGACCGAATGGATCACGGGCAAGTCCACGCAGGACACCCTCGATTTCATCGAGAAGTCCTGGCCCACCTCCTGATGGAGTGACACCGTTGGGGGGCCGCGCAGCATCGGCGGCCCCCCAACGATCAGACCCCGCCCGTTGATCGTCGTCTGCCCCAGGCAGGCAGGAGGAGCCCGTCGCCGTGTCGGCACTTGAGAAGTTCCTGCAGATGTTCCTCGCCATCGGGGGCTTCGTACTCGTCTTCGGAGTCCTGCTGTTCGTCATCAGCAGGGTCCGGGGCCGTGCGGCCGACCCACTCACGGCCGTGGCGTTCATCGCCCCAGCACTGGCCATGATCGCCTTCGGGCTGCTCTACCCGGGTGTGCTCACCACCATCCAGTCGTTCCAGAACGCCGACAGCACCGCCTACGTCGGCCTGGACAACTACGTGACCCTGTTCCGCGAGCCCGAGTACCAGCGGGTGCTGATCAACACCTTCATCTGGGTGCTGCTGGTGCCGCTCGCGGCGACGCTCGTCGGCCTGGTCTACGCCGTCCTGGTGGACCGCACCCGATCGGAGTCACTGTCCAAGGCCCTGGTGTTCATTCCCATGGCCATCTCCATGGTCGGCGCCTCGATCATCTGGAAGTTCGTCTACGACTATCGCCCGACGAAGGTCAACCAGATCGGCCTGGCCAACCAGGTGCTGAAATGGATGGGGCTCGATACCTACAACTTCCTGCTCAACCCTCCGTGGAACACGTTCTTCCTCATCGTCGTGATGATCTGGATCCAAGCTGGTTTCGCGATGACGGTGCTGTCGGCCTCCATCAAGGCCATCCCCGACGACATCATCGAGGCAGCCAAACTCGACGGGGTCTCCGGGTTGCAGATGTTCCGATTCATCACGGTGCCGAGTATCCGCCCGGGCATGATCGTCGTGCTGACCACGATTGCCATCGGCACGCTGAAGGTCTTCGACATCGTGCGGACCATGACTGGTGGCCGGTTCGATACGAGCGTCGTGGCCAACGAGTTCTACACGCAATCGTTCCGGTACGACAACGCCGGCCTCGGCTCGGCGCTGGCCGTCCTGCTCTTCATCTTGGTGATCCCGATCATCGTCTACAACATCACGCAATTGCGGAAGGCGGCCCACTGATGTCTGCCCTGAACCCGGCCGCCCACTCCATCCCCGAGCAGGAGGACCTGATCCCTGAGGAGGAGCAGGCCCCCAAGTCGAGCGAGGGCGGCATCGCGCTACGTACGAAGTCGGTGTGGGCCTCGGTCTTCGCGGCCCTGATCGCCCTGCTCTGGACCATCCCCACCCTTGGGCTGCTCATCACGAGCTTCCGGCCAGCCGCTGACATCCGGCGCTCGGGCTGGTGGACCATCTGGCGCGACCCGGTCTTCACACTCAAGAACTATGACCAGGCGCTGTTCAGCGGGACCACGAACCTGTCGAGCTACTTCGTCAACTCGCTGGTCATCACGATCCCTGCGGTGCTCATCCCGATCACCATCGCCTGCATGGCCGCCTACGGGTTCGCGTGGATGAAGTTCAAGGGGGTCGGCCTGCTTTTCGTGGCCGTCTTCGCGCTGCAGATCGTGCCGATCCAGGTGACCCTCGTGCCGCTGCAGACGTTGTTCGTCCAGGCGGGCTTGGCGGGGACGTTCTGGCCGATCTGGATCGCGCACAGCATCTTCGCGCTTCCCCTGGCCATCTACTTGCTGCACAACTTCATGAGCGAGCTGCCCGCTGAGCTCGTCGAGGCGGCACGGGTCGACGGCGCCGGGCACATGACGATCTTCTTCCGGATCATGCTGCCCCTCATGGTGCCGGCGATCGCTGCGTTCGCGATCTTCCAGTTCCTCTGGGTCTGGAACGACCTGCTGGTCGGTCTGACCTTCGGCGCGAGTCCTGAAGTTGCGCCATTGACGGTGCGGGTGGCCGAATTGGTCGGCAGCAAGGGATCACAATGGCACTTGCTCTCCGCGGGCGCCTTCATCTCCATGGTCGTGCCGCTGGCGGTCTTCCTGGCCTTCCAGAGGTTCTTCGTCCGCGGGCTGCTTGCCGGTTCGGTCAAGGGCTAGCCTGCACCGCACTGCGCCGGGGTCCGCGAAGCTCCGGGCCCCGGCGCAGTGCGGGTGTCGTGCGGATGCGCACCGCAGAGTGGACAATCGGCAGTCAACGGGTGAGCACGCGCAGGAGTTTGGCACTGAACGGCGGCATCGGCATGGCCGTGCCGTGCTCCCGGACGTGCCCGAACTCCCCGGCGAAGCCGCCGACGGTGTCCACGACCACCTGGTACTCGGAGCCGAACGGCTGACCGGGCAGCAGGAAGGTGCCTGCGTGCGCACCGCCATTGAGTACCAGCAGGAACGGATCATCGGACAGGCGCTCGCCACGGGGCCCACGGGACTGGAGGTCCCCGGACAGGTACATGCCGATCATCCGGTTGTCACTGAAGTGCCAGTCCACCTCGGTGAACTCCCGGCCGTCCCCGCGCAGCCAGGCCAGGTCCTTGGGCTGGCCGGCGTCCGGGGCGGTGCCCTCGAAGTAGTAGGGCCGCGCGAACACCGGGTGCGCACGACGCAGGTGGATCACACCCGCGGTGAAGGCGAGCAGGTCACGCTGCCAGGCCTCGTGCTCCCAGTCCAGCCACGAGACCTCGTTGTCCTGGCAGTAGGCGTTGTTGTTGCCCGCCTGTGTGCGGCCGAACTCGTCCCCCGCGGTCAGCATCGGCACCCCCGTGCTCAACAGCAGGGTGGTGAGCAGGTTGCGGATCTGGCGGTGGCGCAGGGCATCGATGTCCGGGTCGTCGGTGTCGCCCTCGGCCCCGTGGTTCCACGACCTGTTGTTGTCAGTGCCGTCGCGGTTGTGCTCCTTGTTGGCCAGGTTGTGCTTGTGCGAGTAGCTGACCAGATCGCGCATGGTGAAGCCGTCGTGGGCGGTCACATAGTTGATGGAGGCGAAGGGCCGGCGACCGTCCCCGGCGTAGAGGTCCGCGGACCCGGTCAGGCGCCAGCCCAGCTCGGACAGCGACCCGTACCCGCGCCAGTAGTCGCGGACGCCGTCGCGGAACTTGTCGTTCCACTCGGTCCACAGCGGCGGGAACTCACCCACCTGGTAGCCCCCGGCGCCGACGTCCCAGGGCTCGGCGATCAGCTTGACCGGCCGCAGCACCGGGTCCTGCTGCAGGGTGGACATGAACGCACCGAGCATGTCGACGTCGTGGAAGGATCGGGCCAGGGCACTGGCCAGGTCGAACCGGAACCCATCCACGTGCATCTCGGTGACCCAGTAGCGCAGCGAGTCCATGATGACCTGGATCGTGTGCGGCTGCGATGCGTTGGGTGTGTTGCCGCAGCCCGTGTAGTCCGCATAGTGACGACCGTTGCTCAGCCGGTAGTAGCTCTGGTTGTCGATGCCGCGCAGGCTGAGCGTGGGGCCCTGCTCGATTGCCCTCGGCCGTGTGGTTGTAGACCACGTCGAGGATCACCTCGAGGCCGGCAGCGTGCAGTGCCCGGACCATCTCCTTGAACTCGGTGACCTGCTGGCCCCGCGTCCCCGACGCGCTGTAGGCAGCATGCGGGGCGAAGAACCCCAGCGTGTTGTACCCCCAGTAGTCCGTGAGCCCAGCGTGCAGCAGGTGGTCCTCGCTGATGAAGTGGTGCACGGGCAGGAGCTCGACTGCGGTCACGCCCAGCTTGGTCAGGTGCTCGATCGCCGCAGGGTGCGCCAGGCCGGCGTAGGTGCCACGCAGGTGCTCAGGCACTCCGGGTGCAGCTTGGTCAGGCCCTTCAGATGAGCCTCATAGATGATCGTCTCGGTCCAGGGCGTGCCCGGGTGCCGGTCCCCGCGCCAGTCGAAGGCGTCGTCGCCGACGACCACGCACCGGGGCACGTAAGGGCTGGAGTCGCGGTCGTCGCGGATCAGGTCGTCGTGGCCGAGGTGGCCGCGCGTCGCCGGGTGCGGGGTGAAGTCGCCCTCGATGGCCCGGGCGTATGGGTCCATCAGCAACTTGGCGCTGTTGAAGCGGTCGCCTCTCCACGGGTCCCATGGCCCATCGACTCGGAACCCGTACCGGTCACCGGCCTTCATCCCGGGAACGAACCCATGGAAGGTCTGGAAGGTCGTCTCGGTCAGCCCGACCCTGCGCTCACGGCCGGTCTCGTCGAACAGGCAGAGGTCCACTGACTCCGCACCCGCAGCCCACAGTGCCACGTTGGCCCCATCCGCGCGCAGTGTCACACCCAGGGGATGCCAGTCACCGGGCCACGCGTCGGGCAGCCGCTCGGCGGCCAGCGCCAGCGGTGGCACCGAGGCCACGCCGTCACTCACCCTGCGCTCGACGCCCTCGACCGATCCGTGCACGTGCACAGGGTACCCGTCACGGCAGGTCCTGCAGGTGGGCCGACGCCGGGGTGCCGGGGAGCGCGTGGCTAGGCTCGCGGGTGTCCGAACGAGGCCAGTGAACGAAGGGGTGCCCCATGTCCGGTGGAGATTTCGGTGAAGTGGTCGTCCAGGGTGAGTTGACGCGCGTCGAACTCGAGGCGGGTGTGGCCACGCTGTGCCTGGACCGCCCCCGGTCAACGCGCTGAACCTCGCGATGCAGACCGAGATCCTGGCCGCCGCGCGCTGGCTGGTCGCATCCCACGAGGTGCGCGCGGTGATCGATCTACGGCGGGCCCAAGATGTTCGCCGCGGGGGCAGACATCAAGGAGATGGCCGCCATGGACTACCAGGAGATGGCCGCCGCCTCACACCTGCTCCAGGAGTCGTTCAACGCCGTGGCCGGCCTGCCCATGCCCGTGGTGGCAGCGGTGACCGGATATGCATTGGGCGGTGGCTGCGAGCTCACCCTGTGTGCGGACCTGCGGGTGGTCGGACAGCGGGCCAAGCTCGGCCAACCGGAGGTACTGCTCGGAGTGATCCCGGGCTGCGGGGTTCGCAACGCCTGCCTCGGCTGATCGGCCCGTCGCGGGCCAAGGACCTGATCCTGACCGGACGCTATGTCGGTGCTGACGAGGACGCCACCCTGGGCCTGGCCGACCGGGTGGTGCCCGACGAGGAGGTCTACGACACGGCCCTGGAACTGGCACGGACGTTCGCGGCCGGGGCACCGATGGCCCTGGCCGCAGCCAAGCGCGCAATCGACCGTGGACTGGATGTGGACGTGGCCACCGGAGCCCAGATCGAGCGACTGGAGTTCGCCGGGCTGTTCGCCACCGATGACCGTCGGATCGGGATGGAGTCGTTCCTGGCCGAGGGTCCGGGCAAGGCGGTGTTCACCGGACGGTGAGCCTGGTCGGATGCGGCCCTGCGCACTCCGTGATGGGATGGCGCCCGACGTGAAGGAGGCCCGATGCGGGTGACGGTGTTCGGAGCCACCGGCGGGACCGGACGAGAGAGGTGCTGGCCCAGGCGCTGGCGGCTGGGCATGAGGTGACCGTGCTGGTCCGGGATCCAGCCACGCTCGGGACGGAGGACCCGCGGGTACTCGTCGAGGTGGGCGACGCACGTGATCCCCACGCGGTCGGACGGGCTGTCGACGGCGCGCAGGGCGTGATCAGCTGCATCGGCGGCCGTGGTCTGGGCCGCTCGACGTTGGTCACCGAGTGCGTGACGAGGATCGTCGGGGCCTTGCCGACCGGAACCCGGCTGCTGACCATGAGCACAGTGGGTGCCGGTGACTCCGGGTCGCAGATGCCGCGTGCGATACGGGCCACGATCGGGCTGCTGCTCCGCAACGCGATCACCGACCACGACGGCGCTGAGTTGGCGGTCATGGGCAGCGATCTGGACTGGACCATCGCCCGGTGCGTGGGCCTGACCGACGATCCTGCCCGTGGCGAGGCACACATGACCACCTCCGGGCGGGTCGGTGGGTCCCGTATCCCGCGGGCGGATGTTGCCGCGTGGCTGGTGGCTGGGCTCACGGACCCCATCTACTCCAGGCGGGCCGTCACACTCTGGTGAGTCGCGCCGGCGTTTGGGCCTGTCAGGTCGCGGGCATGCTCGAGCCATCGCCCTCCGGCGCCATGCCTACAGATCGGACGAATCATGACCAGCAACGACGACCTGACGCTCTCGAATGAGCCTGCCGGCACCCTCCCGCCGCCTGCGGCCCCGGCACCCCCGACCAACCCGGTCACCGGGACAGCCCCGGCCAACCCGGTCAACCCGGCCGTCGTCGCGGCCAACCCGGTCGTGACCACGGTCCCCGTGTTCCCCAACGGCAAGCCGATGCTCGATGCCTCGGGTCAGTCCGCCAGCCCGAAGAGTCGTCTGGCGGCCGCGATCCTGGCCTGGTTCCTGGGCGTGATCGGCGTGCACCGGTTCTACGTCGGCAAGGTTGGCACGGGGATCCTGATGATCGTGACCCTCGGCGGGCTCGGGGTCTGGGTCCTCATCGACTTCATCGTCATCCTGATGGGCTCCTTCAAGGACAAGGAAGGCCGGGTCCTGTCCAACTGGTGACCCGCCGGCCCCTGGACGAACGTGGCAGCCCTCGCCGTTTCGCGGCGGGGGCTGCCACGCGTGTGCCCAGTGCTTGCCCGCATGTCGGTGGATCGCCGACGGGGTAGGCTTCCTCCGCAGCATCGAGTCGGATCGGGGACAGGCATGCGGGCGGAGCAGGCGCAGGTGCGCAACCTCGTCTGGACCGTGCCCAACCTGCTCAGCGTCGTGCGCCTGCTGAGCATCCCGCTGTTCGTCTGGCTCGCCCTCGGGCCACAGGAGGACGGCCTCGCGGCGCTGGTCCTGGTCCTCGGGGCGGCCACCGACTTCTTCGATGGGATCCTGGCACGGCGCTGGGACCAGGTGTCTCGCATCGGCCAACTGCTGGACCCGATAGCCGACCGGTTGTCGACGCTCGCGGTGCTGATCGTCTTCCTCGTCCGCGGGATAGTCCCGTGGTGGTTCGTGGTGCTGCTGGTGGGCCGTGACGTGATCCTGTCGATCCAGATGGCCCGGCTCAAGACGCACGGGGTGACGGGGCTGCCGGTGAACTTCGTCGGCAAGGCGGCCACCTTCAACCTCATGCTCAGCTTCCCGCTGCTGCTCTGGGGTGCAGCGCCCCAGACGTGGATCCAGGACCTCGCCCGGGTCTTCGGCTGGGCGCTGGCGCTCTGGGGCGCTGGGCTCTACCTCTACTCAGCCGTGCTCTACCTGCGTCAAGCCCGGTCGGTCCTGGCCGGGACCGCGCTGCCGGCTGGGGCCTGAGGCGTGCGCGCGGTCGTGATGGCCGGAGGTGAGGGCACCCGGCTGCGCCCGCTGACCAGCAACATCCCCAAGCCCTTGCTGCCCGTGGTCGGTGAGCCGATCATGGGCCACCTGCTCAGGCTGCTGGCCGCACATGGCGTGGATGAGGCGGTGGTCACCGTCCAGTACCTGGCCAGTGCCATCCGTTCCTACTTCGGCGACGGCTCGGACTATGGGGTGCGCCTGTCGTACTCCACCGAGCGCACCCCGCTGGGAACCGCGGGCAGCGTCAAGAACGCCGAGGCCAGCCTGCGTGGTGAACCGTTCCTGGTGGTGTCCGGGGACTCCCTGACCGACGTCGACCTCAGCGAACTGATCGCCTTCCATCAGCGCACCGGGGCACTGGTCAGCGTGGCGCTGGTCAGCAAGCCCAACGTGATCGAGTTCGGCAACGTCATCATGGACCCCGACGGGCGGATCGAGCGGTTCGTCGAGAAGCCCTCCTGGGGCCAGGTGGTCTCCGACGTGGTCAACACCGGGATCTACGTGATGGACCCACGGGTGCTGGAACTGGTCCCCACGGGCGAGAAGGTGGACTGGTCGGCCGACGTCTTCCCGGCGCTCATGGCTGCCGGCGAGCCGATCTTCGGCTGCGTCATGGACGCCTACTGGGAGGACGTGGGCAGTATCCCCAACTTCCTGTCCGTCCAGGCCGACGTGCTCAACGGTCGGGTCCGGGCCCAGGTGGCCGGGTTCGAAGTGGCCCCGCAGGTGTGGCTCGGGCAGGGCGCGTTGGTTGATCCGCAGGCCACGATCGTGGGTCCGTGCTTCATCGGGGCCAACGCCCGGGTCGAGCCCGAGTGCGTCGTGGGGCCCGGCACCGTGCTGGGCAGCAACGTGGTGCTGCGACGTGGGGCGCAGGTGGTCGGGTCGGTGCTCGGTGCCAGCGTGTACGTGGATGCCGGCACGCGCATCACCGGCGCGCTGGTGGGGCGTTCCAGCGAGGTCCGCGCCCGCAGCCGGGTCGATGCCGGTGCGGTGATCGCCGACGAGTGCCTGCTCGGCGAGGAGGTGCATGTCCGCTCGGGCGTGCACATCTACCCGGCCAAGCGGGTCGAGCCCGGTGCGGTGGTCAACGATCACGTGATCCTGGAGAACCAGGCGCACCGGACCCTGTTCGGCCCGCGCGGGGTCAGCGGGGTGATGAACCTCGACATCACCCCGGAGTTCGTCGTCCGGCTGGCTGCGGCGTTCGCCGCACTGCTGCCCAGTGGCTCGTCGGTGACCCTGGGCCGGGACCACTCGCGCGCTGCCCGGGCCATGAACCGCGCCCTGGCCGGCTCGCTGACTGCCGCCGGGCTCAACGTCCGCGACCTGCGGATCATGCCGCTGCCGATCGTGCGCTCGGACGTCGGCCGCGCCGCCGAGGGAGGGGTGTACCTGCGCACCACCCTCGGAGTCCCGGAGAGCCTGGACCTGCTGCTGCTGGGGTCCACCGGTTCGGACCTGACCGTGGGCGAGCAGCAACAGCTCGAGCGGATCCTGGCCCGAAGGGACTTCCGTCGCGCGTTCCCGGGCGAGATCGGCGACATCCACACCCCGCACCGCAGCGTGGATGAGTACTCCGTGCAGCTGGGCACCTCCATCGACACCTCCGGGGTCGCCGGGGCGAACCTCAAGGTGGTCGTGGACACCGGATCGGGCACCGCCGCGCTCGTGCTGCCCCGGGTGCTCGCGGCGCTGGGCGTGAGCGTCCTGACCGTGAACAACCAGCTGGACGAGGTCAACCCGACGTCCACCTCGAGTTCCTACCACGCCGCGATGGCGAGGTTGGCCGCACTGGTCGCCTCGTCGAAGTCCGACCTGGGGGTGCGGTTCGACCCCACGGGCGAACGGCTCTCGGTGGTCGATGAGTCCGGCCGTGCGCTGGACAACGGTCGCGCCCTGCTCGTCATGCTCGACCTGGTGGCTGCCGAGCGCCGCAGCGGGACGGTCGCCCTGCCTGCAAGCACCACGCGGGTGGCCCAGGCAGTGGCGAACTACCACTCGGTGGGAGTCACATGGACCGGAACGTCGCCGGCCGCGCTGTCCGCGGTCGCGCCGGTCACCCCCGGGCTGATCTTCGCCGGCGACGGTCGCGCTGGATTCATCGTGCCCGAGATGGGCCCGAACGTGGATGGGATCGCAGCCTTCCTCCGACTGGTCGGCCTGGTGGCCCGTACCCAGCTGACGCTCTCGGCCATCGAGCGCCGGATCCCCGAGGCGCACATGGCCCGCGCCGCAGTACCCACCCCGTGGGCGCGCCGGGGTGCGGTGATGCGTGCCCTGACCGAGGCCGCGGGCCGCCGCGCCGTGGACACGGCCGAGGGTGTGCGCATCGAGGAGTCCGACGGAGCCTGGGTCTCGCCGTGCCCGATCAGTCCGAGGCGGTGATCCAGCTGTGGGTCGAGGCCGACAGTGACGAGCGGGCTGACGAGCTGCTCTCCGACTGGTACGCGGTCATCGAGGCGGCGATCGCATGAGGCCCCCTGATGTCCAGGTCGCCCCCGGCCCGGTCCGCGGACCCGCAGCACGGGAACGTCCCACCCTGCTCGACGACCTGACCCGGACCTCGGTGGCCAGCGACTATGCACCACTGGAACCCGGGTCTGAGGCCACCTCCAGGCGTCAGCGCGTGCTGGTCGCCGCGATCGCACTGGGCCTGGCGGGTTTCGTGCTGGCCGTGGGACTGTCCGACCGGGTCCTGAACGACCCGGTCGTCAACGACCAGCGCTCCGCACTGCAGGAGCGGATCGTGGCTGCCGAGGCCCGCCACGACGGCCTGGCCGAGGAGGTGGCGACCTCGCGCGCCGAACTCAGTGCCGCGCGCGAGGAGAACCTCGAGCTGACCCAGGCCGGGACCCTGTTGGCGACCCAGATCAGCAACCTCGAACTGGCCACGGGCTACACGGCGGTGACCGGCCCCGGGGCGCAGGTGACGCTGGCCGATGCGGCGATGGAGGAGGGCCAGGAGGCACAGGATGTCGAGCGGGTCCTGGACTCCGACGTCCAGCAGGCGGTGAACGGGTTGTGGGCGGCGGGCGCCGAGGCGATCGCCGTCAACGGTCAGCGGCTGACCGCCCAGTCCGCGATCCGCTCGGCGGCGGGGGCGATCCTGGTCAACTACCGGCCGCTCAAGCCGCCCTATCAGATCGAGGCGATCGGGGCACCGGACCTCGTCGACAGGTTCGGGGCCACGCCCGATGCCGCATCCCTGGCTGAGGTGTCTGCCCAGTTCGGCATAGGCTTCGACACAACATCCGTGGACACCGTCACGCTGCGCTCGGCGACCTCGCAGCTGCCCACCGAGGCGCAGGTCGTTCGCGAGACGGAGGGGGGCCGCCCATGATCGCACTTGTCGGACTGTTCATCGGGATCGTGGCGGGGCTGATCCTCGAGCCGACTGTCCCACTGTGGATGGAGCCCTATCTGCCCATCGCGGTCATCGCTGCGCTCGACGCCGTGGTCGGAGCCGCCCGCGCCCTGTTCGAGGGTGTGTTCCGCGACCGGGTCTTCGTGATCTCGTTCCTGAGCAACGTGCTCGTCGCTGCGGTCATCGTGTGGATCGGGGACCTGCTCGGGGTCGGCAGCCAGATGTCGACCGGGGTCGTGGTGGTCCTGACCATGCGCATCTTCGCCAACGCCGCGGCGATCCGCCGACGCCTGCTGAAGGCCTGAGCATGGCGGTCGAGGAATCCGAGCACCAGGGTGCGGTCGACGGCGGCCCACCGGGTCGGAACGCTGGCCCGGTGCGGGGGGCGCAGCCCGACCTCCCCGAGCCGGAGGTCGACTTCCACGACAGTTCGATCTTCCGGTGGCGCGGAGGCGCGAGCATGGTCGTCGCGGCGCTCTTCGGGGTGCTCGGCCTCATGATCGTCGCTGGGGCGATCGCCGAGTCCAGCGACGACGCCCTGGCCAACGCCCGGCCCGACGAACTGGTGCAGATCCTTGACAGCCTGGACTCCGAGAACGACCG
Organism: uncultured Actinomycetes bacterium; assembly: GCA_963781015.1. Taxonomy (GTDB): domain Bacteria; phylum Actinomycetota; class Actinomycetes; order S36-B12; family CAIYMF01; genus Prado023. The sequence goes on from CAWAEB010000018.1 coordinate 100,210, forward strand.
GCTCGAGGCGGAGAAGCGCCAGATCACCGCTGAGATCGAGTCCCTGGCTTCCGGCCGGGACGCTGCCGCGCTGGAGCAGGCCCGGGCCCGCCGGGAGGCACTCGAGGTCCTGGCGGGCACGACGGCGGTCCGCGGACCCGGGGTTCGCATCGTCATCAGGGACAGCGTCGGGGGAGTGGACGCCCCCGCCATCCTCGACACCGTGCAGGAACTGCGCGACGCAGGCGCCGAGAGCATCGAAGTGGCGCAGCGGCGGGTCGTGGTCGGCACCTGGTTCGCCGACCCTCCCGAGGAGCAACGTCCAGGAATCCTGGTCTCCGGAGACCTGCGCAACTCGCCGTACACGATCCTGGCCATTGGCGATCCCGAGACGTTGGCCACAGCCATGGAGATCCCCGGCGGCGTGGCCGACACGATCCGAACCGCGGGGGCGGACTTCCAGATCGATCGCCGGGACGAGCTGGAGATCACCTCCACCGTGCCCCTGGTGCAACCCGAGTACGCTGAACCGGCCGACCAGGGCTGACCTGTACCTACCGATGGAGGCGCCATGTACCCCGATGACCTGCGCTACACCCCCGAGCACGAATGGGTCCAGATGATCGGCCCGACCCTGCTCCGATTCGGCATCACCTCGTTCGCAGCGCAGGCGCTCGGCGACGTGGTCTTCGTGGACCTGCCGGACGCCGGGCAGGCGCTCTCGGCGGGTCAGCCCTGCGGCGAGGTGGAGTCGACCAAGTCCGTGAGCGACCTGTATGCGCCGGTCGACGGCCAGGTGGCGGCCGTCAACGAGGAGCTCGACACGGCCCCGGAACTAGTGAATGCCGAGCCCTACGACCAGGGCTGGATGGTCGAGGTCGAGTGCAGCTCGCAGGAGGCGGCCCAGGCCGCGTGGGCGGCGCTGATGACCGCGGAACAGTACGCCGCCGGGCTCGTTGAGGCCTGAACCCGGATCGGACCGGCCGGTGGGGTTGACCCGGGACCGAGCAGGTCGGATAGGTTTGCCCCCGACATGAACCTAGACCTCAGGTCGAGGTACGGGTAGGCAGTGGGGAGAAGACGTGGCGAGGATCTGCCAGAACTGTGCACAGGAGGCGTCGGACCTGGCGCGGTTCTGCAGCAACTGTGGGGCACCACTGGCCGACCTGAGCGCGGAACTCGAGGTGGAGGCCACTGGCACCCTCGAGGCGCTCGTGTCCGGTACCGGGCCGCTGGGCGCCGTCACCACGGGCACGATCGGCGCGGTGGCCACTGGCAGCGCGATGCTGATCGTGCGGCGTGGCCCGAGCGAGGGGACCTCCTTCCCCCTGCTCACCGAGCTGGTGACCGTCGGCCGCTCGGATGAGTCCGACGTGGTCCTCGACGACGTGACCGTCTCGCGCCGGCACGCCGAGTTCCACCGCGACGGCCAGCGCTGGATGCTACGCGACGTGGGCAGCCTCAACGGCACCTATGTCAACCGCGACCGCATCGACGAGGTCGAGCTCACTGGGGGTGAGGAGGTCCAGATCGGCAAGTACCGGTTCGCCTTCCTCGTGGGCAGCGGCCAGCAATGAGCGCAGCCGCTGCCTCGGACGGGCTGCTGAGCATCGGGGAGGTCCTGCACCTCCTGCGTTCGGACTTCCCGGACGTCAGCATCTCCAAGATCCGTTACCTGGAGGCTGAGGGCCTGGTCGAGCCGGCCCGGACGCCCTCGGGCTACCGCAAGTTCACGCGCGCCGATGCCGAGCGCCTGCGCTACGTGCTGCGCATGCAGCGCGACAACTACCTGCCGCTGAAGGTGATCCGCGAGCACCTCGACCAGCTCGACCGGGGACTGGCCCCCGCGCCGCTCAGCGCCGCCGATGCCGCCCCCCGCGCGCTGGTGTCCACGGGCGCGGACTTCCCCTCGGCGCAGGACCTGGAGAGCCCGAGCCAGGAGCTGCGGCTCTCGCGCAAGGAACTGCTGGCCGAGTCGGGTATCAGCAATGAGGTCCTGCGCGAGCTGGAGTCCTTCGGGCTGGTGGCCCAGGTCCAGGGGACCTCGTACTACGACTTCAGCGCCCTGCAGGTGACCCGGATCTCCGCGCAGCTGGCCGAGTTCGGCTACGGCCCCCGGCACCTGCGCCCGTTCCGGCTGGCCGCCGATCGCGAGCTGTCGCTGGTCGAGCAGGTCGTGCGTCCGATGGCCCGCGGTCGCCACGAGGACAGTGGTGCCCGCGCGCAGGAGGCAGCCCGGGCGATCGCCGCACTGGGGATCCAGCTGCACCTGGTGCTGGTCAAGGCTGGACTGCCCGAGACTTTCGGCCGCTGAGCGATGGCCGGTCCCGGCCACCACGGCTACTCTGGCCGCGTGGATGGGTACCAGGCTGTCGAGGTTGTGGGCGTACGCGTCGAGATGCCGTCGAACGCGCCGATCGTCCTGGTCCGACCCATCGGTGGAGGATCGCTGCTGCCGATCTGGATCGGGCCCAACGAGGCCGCCGCGATCGCGATGGCCCAGCAGGGCGTGTCCGCGCCCCGCCCGCTGACTCACGACCTGTTCGTGGCCACCCTGGAGGGGCTGGGCGTGCCCTTGCGCTCGGTGCGGATCAGCCGCCTGGACGGGGGAGTGTTCTTCGCCGAACTCGTGTTCGACACCACGACAGTCGATGCGCGGCCCTCGGATGCGCTGGCCCTGGCGCTGCGTGCGCAGGTACCGGTCCTGCTCGCCGACGAGGTCCTGGCCGAGGCCGGGGTCGCCCCGGACGGTGACCAGGCGGTCGATGAGGTCGAGCAGTTCCGTGAGTTCCTCGACAGCGTGAGCCCGGAGGACTTCGAGTGATCTGTGCGGTCGGGATTCGAACCCTCAACTATAGGTTGATAGTTTCCCTCGGCGTGTCGCAGGAGCAGGCGTTGACGTGACCACGCGGGGGGCCTAGTTTCGGCAGCAGCGAACCACGTCGGTGTAACTACGCCGGCGCAACATCGAGGACGATGCAGAGGATGCCGGAATGTCAGCTGAGGACACAGGCGAGCACTACGAGGTCCAGGGTGCACTGTTCGACATGCCGGGGTCGTCGCTGCCCGAGGACGTCGGGTTCCGCGGACAGGTGGCCTGTTCCGCTGCGGAGATCACCTACCGGCAAGCTGGACTACTGGGCACGCACCGGGCTGGTCGAGCCCTCGATCCGACCAGCTACGGGCTCGGGTACCCAGCGTCTCTACAGCTTCCGCGACATCCTGGTCCTCAAGGTGGTCAAGCGACTGCTGGACACCGGGGTCTCGCTGCAGAACATCCGGACCGCGGTCAGCCACCTACGGGCCCGCGGTGTCGAGGACCTGGCAACGCTCACGCTCATGAGTGACGGGGCCAGCGTGTACGAGTGCACCAGCGAGGACGAGGTCATCGACCTGGTCCGTGGTGGTCAGGGAGTCTTCGGCATCGCTGTGGGCAAGGTCTGGCGCGAGGTCGAGGGGACGCTGTCGCGCCTGCCCTCCGAGCGCACCTCGGGTGCGCCCACCCTCAGCGACGACGAGTTGTCCACCCGGCGCCGCAAGCGCCAGACCGGCTGACCCTGCGGGTCGAACGGGTCGAGCCGGATGCCGGCGCCGGCGAGTGCGCGCCACTACGCTGGGCAGGGTGCAGGCACCCGCTGATCCAGCCCTCCAATTCGTCGACCGTCACATCGGACCGGATGCGGCCGATGTGGGGCTCATGCTCGCAGCCGTCGGGTATCCCGACCTCGACGCGCTGGCCCGCGCGGCCATCCCGGCGACGATCGCGTGGCGCGACGGTCTGGACCTGCCGCCCGCACTGACTGAGGCGCAGGCCACGGCGCACCTGCGCGCGCTTGCCGAGGCGAACACCTCGGCCGTGTCGATGATCGGGCTCGGGTACCACGACACCCTCACGCCCGCCGTGATCCGGCGAAATGTGCTTGAGGCGCCAGGCTGGTACACCGCCTACACGCCCTACCAGCCCGAGATCTCCCAGGGTCGGCTCGAGGCGCTGCTGAACTTCCAGACCATGGTCGCTGACCTCGCTGGGCTGCCGCTGGCCAACGCGTCCATGCTCGACGAGCCGACTGCCGCCGCTGAGGCGATGGCCCTGCTGCACCGGGTCGATCGCACGGGGTCGATGACCTTCGTCGTGGACGCCGACACGCATCCGCAGACCCTCGCAGTGCTGGCCACCCGGGCTGAGCCGCTGGGCATCGTGCTCGATGTCCGCGACGTGGTGACCGGCCTGCCCGAGGGCGGCTGGTTCGGCATGCTCGTCTCGATGCCGACCACCACGGGCCTGGTGCGGGCCCCGGATGTGCTGGCCGACCTCACCGGGCGTGCCCACGCACTGGGCGCCGGGGTGGTCGTGGCCGCGGACCTGCTCAGCCTGTGCCTGCTCACCCCGCCGGGGGAACTGGGCGCGGACATCGTGGTGGGCTCTGCACAACGGTTCGGGGTGCCGATGGGGTTCGGTGGCCCGCACGCCGGCGTGATGGCGGTCCGCGCGGGGCTGGAGCGCCAACTGCCCGGCAGGCTGGTCGGGGTCTCGGTGGATTCGTCCGGCGGGCGCGCCTACCGGTTGGCGCTCCAGACCAGGGAGCAGCACATCAGGCGGGAACGGGCCACCAGCAACATCTGCACGGCGCAGGTGCTGCTTGCCGTGATCGCTGGACTGTATCGGGCATACCACGGCCCCGACGGGCTCCGTGGGATCGCCGACCGGGTCCATGGGCACGCCCTGGCCCTGGCCGAGGGGCTTGCCCTCGACGGGGTGCCGCTGCGACACGCGAGCTTCTTCGACACGGTGGTGGCGGTGGTCCCGGGCCTGGCCGGCGCAGTCGTGGCCGCTGCCTGCGAGCGGGGCGTGAACCTGCGGCTGGTGGACGCCGACCAGGTGGGGATCACCACCGACGAGGTGACTGTGGCCGAACACCTGGAGTTCGTGCGCGCCGCGTTCGCGGCGGCGCGGGCGGAAGCTGGGGTGGAGGAAGCTGGCGCCCCGGCCACAGGGCTGCACACTGGGCCGGACACTGGCGTGGCAGGCGTCGTCGGGCCCCGGACAGTGCCGGGTGACGCACACCTCGGCATCCCGCCGACCTGGCTGCGCAGTTCCCCGTACCTGACGCATCCGGTCTTCTCGGCCCACCACAGCGAGACGCAGATGCTGCGCTACCTGCGGCGCCTCGCCGGCTACGACGTGGCCCTGGACCGTTCGATGATCCCGCTGGGCTCGTGCACGATGAAGCTCAACGCGACCACCGAGATGGAGCCGATCAGCTGGCCGGGGTTCGCGGGGATCCACCCGTTCGCGCCCGCAGGGCAGACCGCCGGCTACCTCGACCTCATCCGCGACCTCGAGGCGCTACTGGTCGAGCTGACCGGCTACGACGCGATCAGCGTGCAGCCCAACGCCGGATCGCAGGGGGAGTTCGCCGGGCTGCTGGCGATCCGCGCCTGGCACGCCTCGCGCGCAGATGTTCAACGCGACATCTGCCTGATCCCCTCGTCCGCGCACGGCACCAACGCCGCGTCGGCGGTGATGGCCGGGCTGCGCGTGGTCGTCGTCACCTGTGACGAGCACGGCAACATCAGCGTGGACGCCCTGCGTGCGGCGCTGGCTGAGCACGGCGAGCGGGTCGCGGCCCTGATGATCACCTATCCGTCGACCCACGGGGTGTACGAGGCCGAGGTGGCCACGCTGTGTGCGCTGGTCCACGACGCCGGCGGACAGGTCTACGTGGACGGTGCCAACCTCAACGCTCTGGTCGGCCTGGCAAAGCCCGGCCGGTTCGGCGCCGACGTGTCGCACCTCAACCTGCACAAGACGTTCTGCATCCCGCACGGCGGGGGCGGCCCGGGCGTGGGACCGGTGGGGGTGCGGGCCCATCTGGCCCCGTTCCTGCCGAACCATCCACTGCACCCCGATGCCGGGCCGGCGGGTCGCGGCTTCGATGACGGGGGAGTAGGTCCGGTCAGCGGGGCGCCGTGGGGCAGCGCCGGCATCCTGCCGATCCCGTGGGCATACATCGCGATGATGGGCGCCGACGGGCTGACCAGGGCGACGCAGGTCGCGGTCCTCGCGGCCAACTACATCGCAGCTCGGCTGGGCGAGCACTACCCGGTGCTCTATACCGGCCCGGGCGGCCTGGTCGCCCATGAGCTGATCCTGGACCTGCGCGAGATCACCCGATCCACGGGGGTGAGTGTCGACGACGTCGCCAAGCGCCTCATCGACTACGGGTTCCACGCGCCCACGATGAGCTTCCCGGTGGCCGGCACGCTGATGGTGGAGCCGACCGAGAGTGAGCCCCTGGCCGAGCTGGACCGCTTCTGCGAGGCGATGATCGCGATCCGTGCGGAGATCGACGAGGTGGCCGCTGGGGAGGTCGAGGTGGCGGCCAGTGTGCTGCGCGGCGCGCCGCACACCGCCGCGAGCCTCGTCGGGCAGTGGGGTCGGTCGTACTCGCGTGCGCAGGCGGTGTTCCCGGTGCCCGGGCTCGTCGCGGACAAGTACTGGCCCCCGGTTGGCCGGATCGACGGGGCCCACGGGGACCGGAACCTGGTCTGCTCCTGTCCTCCGATCGAGGACCTGGCCGCAGACCTCTGACCGGCCGCCGTCCGTCTGGTGGCCCCCAGCGGGCTCCGCCCCGGTTGTTCGTGCGCTCAGGTGCGGCCCTCGGTCTCCTGGATCTCGAACAGCACATCCTGCGCCGAGGGCCTGGGCAGGTCTCGACCTAAGTCTGCACCTGAGGTTGAGGGTTCCATCCATTGCGCGTGCAGCACGGGGAAGCCCGCTCTGCGCACGGCTTCGACGACAGCTGCATCGTCATCGACGAACGCTGCCACCTGGTAGCGGTGCGTGAGCCTGCGCAGCGCCGCGACCTTGGTCAGGCGTGCCGGGCGCCGGTCGGTGTCCTCGCGCATGAACAACTCCCCGGTGGGCAGGCCCTGGTCGGCCAGCCAGTCCACGGTGGCCGTTCGGCAGCGCTCCGGGCGACCCGTCAGGTACATGACCACGTGACCGGCGGCGGCAGCAGCTGTCACCGCAGCCACGCCCTCGGAGAGGGCCGCGTCGGCCGGGGCCGCGCCGAAGAAGGCATCCCAGTCCTTGGGACGTGAGGTGACGTGATGCAGGCGGTGGCGGACGTCGGCCAGGACCCCGTCGATGTCGAAGACGGCGACGGTGGGGCGGCCGCCGGACGCAGTTGGGGCGGCCCTGTGGGTGGCTGAGGGGGCGTCGGACCCGGCCGTGGGGGCAGGCGCGTGCGGGGCTGCGGGCGCGTCGGCCCCGGCCGTGGGGTTGCCGGGGGAGGCCGCTTCGGCGTCGTCATCGGTCATGAGGGGCGACGCTACCCTCCGAGGCGCCCGGGGCCGCTCTGATGGGTCCCGTGGTAGCCACCGGTTCGGCTGTGCGGTGCTGGCAGGCAGGAGCGCAGGCGCACCTGGATGGTGCGTCGAGCGCCGAGGACGCGGCGGGCGCACACAGGTCGCGCAGCCCAGCAGCCGGTCCGGCAGACACGCCCTGGGCGCTCCACCTGCGTGCAGGCCCGCCAGGGCCCCCCGGTACCGTCGCGGCCATGGATTTCACCACGCTCGTGTCGCAGATGCCCACGGCAGTCCCGATGGTCGGGACGCTGAACATCGAGTTCCTCGAACTCGACCCGCAGCGGGTGCTCCTGCGCATGCCCGACCAGGCCGCGTACCACAACCACATCGGCGGCATCCACGCCGGCGCGATGTTCACGCTGGCGGAGACGGCCACCGGGGCGATCGTCCTGGGCAACTTCGGGATGCACCTGGACCAGGCCACGCCGCTGGCCGTCGACGCGAGCATCCGCTACAAGAAGATCGCCATGGGTCCGCTGTACGCCGAGGCGATCATGCACGACCACCCCGAGGCGATCATGGCCACGCTGGCCGCTGGTGAGCGCCCGGAGTTCCGGATCGAGGTCGCGCTGTCCACCGAGGACTGGACGGTCACCGGCGAGGCGTCGTTCCTCTGGACCCTCAAGCCCGTCCGCCGCTGACCCGTCGCCGGAGTCGCTCCGCCGGCTGCACGTGCGGCCGCACCTCGAGTCCCTCCCCGTGGGCGTCGCCGAACCGGCGGTTCCTCCACCCGGGCGACGTCGCAACGACGCTGGTGAGGAGGAACCGCCGGGCCCAGGGGAACTCCTGGCCGCGGCCCGGCACTCAGTGCTTGGGGGCCGCCTCGATGACCTTGCGCGCGATCTGGGTCGGCATCGGCTCGTGACCGATGTACTCCCGGGTGAACGTGCCCGTGCCGTGCGACAGCGAGCGCAGTTCGATCGCGTACCGGGTGAGCTCCAGCTCGGGGACGTCGGCCCGGATCAGCGTGCGACCGCTGCCCGCCGGCTCCGATCCCGACACCCGACCACGCCGGCCGGACAGGTCGCCCATCACCGCGCCCACGTACTCGTCGGCGACCAGCACGCTGACCACGGCCACAGGTTCGAGCATCGCGATCTGTCCGGACGCCGCAGCTTCCTTGAGCGCCAGCGAGCCAGCCATCTGGAAGGCCATGTCCGAGGAGTCCACGGAGTGCGCCTTGCCGTCGTAGAGCGTCACCTGGATGTCGACCATCGGGTAGCCCGCAGCGACGCCGCGCTCCATCTGCGCCCGGACGCCCTTCTCGACCGAGGGGATGAACTGGCGCGGGACGGATCCGCCCACGACCTTGTCCACGAACTCGAACCCGGATCCGGGCGGCAGGGGGCTGACCTCGATGTCGCACACCGCGAACTGGCCGTGCCCGCCGGACTGCTTGACGTGCCGGCCCTTGGCCTTGACGGGCGCTGAGAACGTCTCGCGCAGCGACACGCGCAGCTCCTCGGACTCCACCGCGACCCCGTAGCGGTTGCGCAGCCGGTCGAGCAGCACATCCACGTGCGCCTCGCCCATGCACCAGAGCACCAGCTGGCCGGTCTCTGCGTTGCGCTCCAGGCGCATGGTCGCGTCCTCGGCGACCAGCCTGCCCAGGGCCTGGCCGAGCTTGTCGTCGTCGGCCTTGGACTGGGCCACGATCGCCACCGGAAGCAGCGCGTCGGGCATGATCCAGGGCTCCATCAGCAGCGGGGCGTCCTTGTCCGAGAGCGTGTCGCCGGTCTCGGCCCGGTTGAGCTTGGCCACCGCGACGATGTCCCCGGAAACGCCCCTGTCGATGCCCCGCTGCACCTTGCCCAGCGGGCTGGACAGCGCCCCGACCCGCTCGTCGACGTCGTGGTCCTGGTGGCCCTGACCCGAGGCGAAGTGCCCCGAGACGTGCAGCAGGGTGTCGGGTACCAGCGTGCCCGAGAACACCCGGACCAGCGACAGCCGGCCCACGTACGGGTCGGTCGTGGTCTTGATCACCTCGGCGGCCAGGGGACCCGCTGGGTCGCAGGCCAGCGGCTCGGCCGGCCTGCCGTCGGGTGTCGTGACCGGCGGAAGCGGGTGCTCGAGCGGGGACGGGAAGCCCCGGCGCACGAGGTCCAGCACCTCAGCCGCTCCGAGTCCACCGAGCTCGACCGCGGTGCCGATCACCGGGTAGAACGATCCACGCGCCACAGCGCGCTCGAGGTCCACGACCAGCGTGTCGGTGTCGATGTGTTCCCCGGCCAGGTATCGGTCCATCAGGGACTCGTCCTCGCTCTCGGCGATGATCCCCTCGATCAGCGCGGCGCGCGTGTTCTCGATCAGCTCCCGGTGCCGGTCCTCGGGATCGCGGTCGACGCGCTCCCCGGAGGAGTAGTCATGGATCTGCTCGGTGATCAGGTCGATGAAGCCGGCGGGCGCTCCCTCGTCGGAGAGCATCGGCAGCATCAGCGGCATCACGCCCTCACCGAAGACGCGCTGGCTGATCGCCACCAGCTCGTCGAAGTCGGCGCGGGGATGGTCGAACCGGGTCACGACCACGGCCCGGGGCATCCCGACGGTCGCGCACTCCTCCCAGAGCATCTGGGTGCCGCCGTCGATGCCGTCCACGGCCGAGACCACGAACAGGGCGGCATCCGCGGCGCGCAGGCCGGCGCGAAGGTCGCCGACGAAGTCCGCGTAGCCCGGCGTGTCGAGGAAGTTGATCTTCACCCCGTCGAGGAGCACCGGCGCCAGGGCCAGGCCGACCGAGCGCTGCTGGCGGACCTCCGCCTCGTCGAAGTCCGAGACCGTGGTCCCCTCGGTGGTCCGACCGGGCCGCGCGATCGTGCCGGTGGTGGCCAACATGGCCTCCAGCAGCGTGGTCTTGCCTGCCCCGGAGGGGCCCACGAGGACCACGTTGCGGATTTCGGCGGGGTTGGCCGGTGCAGAGACCGACCCACCCCCTGGCGTGTTGGCCTGTGCCATGGAGCTGCCCTTTCGTCGTGATGTGAGCCCGCTGTGGGCCCAAGCCTTGCAACTGCGATCCGCGTCCGCGCACCCGGGTGGCCTGATTCTCGCTACGATCCGATCCTGATGCTGAACAACACGGACGTCCGAGGCGTGATCGCACCTGTCGTGGAACCGATCGCGCGCGCCCTTCTGCGCATGCGGGTCACCCCGGACATGGTGACTCTGACCGGTACCACCCTGACGGTGCTCACCGCACTGATCCTGATCCCGGCGGGCCGGTTCGTGCCCGCACTCCTGCTGCTGGCGCTGTTCGTGTCCGCAGACGTGCTCGATGGCACCATGGCGCGCCTGACCGGCACCCAGGGCCCGTGGGGCGCATGGTTCGACGCCACACTCGACCGGATCGCTGACGGCGCGATCTTCGGCGGACTGCTGATCTGGGCCGCCCTGCACGTCGACACGCTGCCCAGGATGACCACGATGCTGGCGTGGGTCTGCCTGGTGGGCGGTGCGGTGATCAGCTACGCGAAGGCCCGGGCCGAAGCGGTGGGCGCCACGGCCAACGGCGGCATCGCCGAGCGGGCCGAGCGGATGATCCTGTTGGCGGTGGGCGCGATCGCCCAGCAGTTCGTCGACTGGGGGATGACCGCGGCACTGGCCGTGCTGTCCGTTCTGACGGTCATCACCGTCTTCCAGCGCGGGCTGGACGTGCGCAGCCAGCTCAAGCCGCTGGCCGGCCAGGACCCTGTCTCGGCGCCGGCCGACCCCGACCTGTGAGTCTCCGGTGATCGAGCGGGTGACCTACCTGGCGTACACCGGTGGCTGGCGGGCGGTCCGGCTGATGCCCGAGGCGGTGGCCTACCGGCTCTTCGACCAGCTCGCCGACCAGCAGTGGCGCTCCCGCAGCGGTGGGGTCCGCCGGCTGGAGGCGAACCTCACGCGGGTGCTGGGTCCGGGGCCGGTCGACCCCGAGCAGGTGCGCGAGATCTCGCGCGCCGGGATGCGCTCCTACATGCGCTACTGGTGTGATGCGTTCCGGCTGCCCGGGTGGGACGCGGCCCGCATCGACTCCTTCGAGCTGCGCAACGCCGAGCGCATCCTCACCCCGCTGGAACAGGGCCGCGGCGTGGTGGTCGCCCTGCCGCACATGGGCAACTGGGACCACGCGGGCGCGTACTTCTCCAGGCACTACACGCAGGTCACCACGGTTGCCGAACATCTGGAGCCGGTGGCCCTGTTCGAGGCCTTCGTGGCCTATCGCGAGGCCCTGGGCATGCGCATCCTCGGCCTCGGCGACGCCGGGGTCTACCCGGCGCTGGTGGACACACTGAACTCCGGGGGGTTCGTGCCCCTGCTGGCCGACCGGGACCTGTCCGCCTCCGGCATCGAGGTCATGTTCATGGGCGAGGCGACCCGGTTCCCCGCCGGACCTGCTGCTCTGGCCGTGGACACCGGTGCCGCGCTGCACCCCGCCGGCCTGCACTGGGCCGGGCACAACGTGGCCGAGTTCCTGCCCGAAGTCGTCCCCCCGGCGCGCGGCGAGCGCGCAGAGCGGATCCGCGTGACCACCCAGGCCGTCGCGGACGCCCTGGGCGAGGCCATCCGCGAGCATCCGCAGGACTGGCACATGCTGCAGCGGTTGTGGCTGGCCGACCTCGACCCCGATCGGCTGGCCGCACGCGATGCGGCCTCCCAAGCCGCGGACGCCCCTGAGCCCGGGAACCGCTGATGCGCGTCGGCCTGGTCTGCCCCTACGCCTGGGACACCCCCGGCGGCGTCGCCGCGCACATCGACGACCTGCGTCTGGCCCTCATCCGGCTGGGCCACGAGGCCGTCGTGCTGGCCCCTGCCGAGGATGAGGACGCCCTGCCTGACTACGTCACCAGCGGTGGTAAGCCGGTGTCGATCAGCTCGAACGGTTCGGTGGCCAAGATCAACTTCGGCCCGGGACCTGCGGCTCGGGCACGGACCTGGATCAAGGAGTCCGACCTGGACATCCTGCACGTGCACGAGCCGGTCGGCCCCACCCTGTCGCTGCTGTCCATCTGGGTCGCCGACGGCCCGATCGTGGCCACGTGGCACGCCAGCCTGCGGTCCTCCCGTCGCGAGCTGAACGCCACCGCCGCGCTGGTGCGCAGTGCCACCGAGAAGATCCGGGCCCGGATCGCGGTCAGCGAGTACGCCCGACGCTCCCTGGTCGAGTACACCGGCGGGGACGCGGTGCTCATCCCCAATGGTGTCGATGTGAGCCTGTACGCCGGCGACGAGCCGCTGCCCGGGCGGACCCGCGGCAACGACACGCTGATGTTCCTCGGCAGGACCGACGAACCCCGCAAGGGCCTGCCGATCCTGCTCGGCGCGCTGCCGCGGGTGCTGGCCGCAGTGCCCGGGGCGAACCTGCTGATCGCCGGGCCGGGGGACATCGAATCCGTGCGCGCCGGACTGGCGCCGGACCTGGCCGAGCGGGTCGAGTTCCTCGGCCTGGTCAGCCAGGCGGACAAGGCACGGGCCCTTCGTTCGGCCGACATCTACGTGGCCCCCAACACCGGTGGGGAGTCCTTCGGGATCATCCTGTTGGAGGCGATGGCCGCCGGCACGCCTGTCGTCGCCAGCGACATCGAGGCCTTCCAGCGCGTCCTGAACGAGGGGCATGCGGGTGTCACGTTCACCAACGGCGACTCCGCGGACCTGGCCGACGAGTTGATCGCCCTGCTGGCCGATCCGGCGCGCCGGGCCGAGCTGACCGAACAGGGCCGGCGGCGCGCAGCCGAGTTCGACTGGGCCACGATCGCCAAGCAGATCGTGGCCGTCTACAACAGCGTCACGCCCGGGGGCGAGAAGGTCGAGGCCGACCTCTCCGGGCACTTCTGGGGTCGCATGCCCATCAGGCGGGTCAGCAGCCGGCCACGTGAACGGCGGGCCGACGCGTGAAGGTCGACCTCTTCTGGATCATCGTCCTCACGCTGATGTTCGCATGGATCGTCTGGCGCCTGAGCGCGCTGGCCGGTCGGATCGACCGGGTGCACCACCGGATCGACATCGCTCGGGGTTCCCTGGATGCGCAGTTGCTGCGCCGGGCGGCCGCTGCGGAGGCGGTCGCGATCTCCGGGCTGATCGATCCGTCCTCGGCCATCGTGCTGGCTCAGGCGGCCAGCAACTCCCGCTACGTCGACCCCACGGACCTGGTCGAGCGTGGGGTGATCGAGTCGGAGATGTCGCGCAACCTGCGCGAGGTGTTCGCCGATGCCCAGGAGGTCGCGGAACTGCGCAGGAATCCCGAGGGCCACGAACTGGTCGAGGACCTGTCGGCGGCATGCCATCAGGTGGCCCTGGCGCGCCGCTTCCTCAATGACGGCGTGCAGGCCGCTCGGCTCCTGCGTGCTGGCCCGTTGGTCCGCTGGTTCCGGCTGGCCGGGCATGCCCCACAGCCGCTGACCTTCGAGATGGACGACGAGATCGCACCAGCCCTGGCCGGAGGGCCCTGAGCTGCCCTGTGCCATCCGCCCAGCGCACCGCGCGATACGACACCGCGCACGGCCCGGCCGGGCGTGCATCGGGGTGGCGATTCGCGCGGATACGGTTCACCCATGACGACCCCACCCACCCGGGCCCCCGAGTCGCGGCTGGGTGGCGGCCGGGCGTGGACCGCCGCCCGGCTGGGTGCGGTCCTCGTGCTGGTGGGCCTGCTGGCTGCCTGTTCCCTGGGTCGCAGCAACACCGCGGCGCCGGTCACGAGCCAACCGAGCGTCAGCCCGATCCCGGAGCAGCCCGCGCAACCCGATCGGTCGCCGTACACCGGCAAGAAGGGTGGCCTGGGCACCCCGGTGATGGTGGTCAAGATGGACAACACGCCCAGCGCCCAGCCACACCGGGGGCTGACCAAGGCTGACATCGTCTATGTCGAGCCGGTCGAGTTCGGGCTCACGAGGATCGCCGCGGTGTTCTCAGCCCGGATGCCCGAGACGGTCGGGCCGGTCCGCAGTGCACGGATCAGCGACGTCGAACTGTTTGCGCCGTACGGCGACATCGCGTTCGTCTATTCCGGGGCTCAGAGCAAGTTGCGTCCGATCCTGGGTCGGGCCGACTGGACCCAGGTGACCCCGGACCTCGACAGCCCCGGATTCGTCCGGGAGTTCGGGGGTCGGGTGGCGCCCTACAACCTGATGGCCCAGCCCGAGACGATCCTGGCCACCTCCGGGGCCAGTGCCGTCTCGGCGGACATGGGCCTGCTCTTCGATCCGGATCCGGTCCCGGGGGGTAGCAGGGCGAAGGTCGTCACCGCCCGCTGGCCGTCGTCGACCGCGCAGTTCAGGTGGAGCGCCTCGCGGGGCAGCTACGACGTGTGGCTCAACGGTCGCCAGGCGCGCGACACCGACGCCCCGCAGGTGCAGCGCGCCAACTCGGTGATCGTGCAGTACGTGGAGCAGGTGGACTCCGGATTCGGCGACAAGTTCGGCGGACGCACGCCGCTGACGGTCACGACTGGCACGGGCAAGGGCCTGCTGCTCCGCGACGGCCGGGCGCACAGGATCACCTGGGAGCGGGCCGACGCCCAGGAGCCCACGACGTACCTCGACGCGGCCGGTGAGCCGGTCGTGCTCGACCGTGGCCAGGTCTGGATCCTGCTCATGGACCGCATCCGGGAGGTCAGCCTGGACTGACCCGCGATCGGCATGTTTCGCCAACGTGGCGGGGGGCCGTAAACTCGGCAACCTCAAGTCCCATCGGCGCAGGAGAGATCGTGACCAGTACCCCCGACACCACGGGAACAGCCCTCGGCACACAGCGAATCAAGCGCGGGATGGCCGAGATGCTCAAGGGCGGCGTGATCATGGACGTGGTCAACGCCGAGCAGGCGCGCATTGCCGAGGACGCCGGTGCGGTGGCCGTCATGGCCCTCGAGCGGGTGCCCGCCGATATCCGTGCACAGGGCGGCGTATCGCGGATGAGCGACCCGGACATGATCGACGGCATCATCGACGCGGTCTCCATCCCGGTCATGGCCAAGGCCCGGATCGGGCACTTCGTCGAGGCCCAGGTGCTCGAGTCGCTCGGTGTGGACTACATCGACGAGTCCGAGGTGCTCACCCCGGCTGACTACGCGAACCACATCGACAAGTGGGCGTTCACAGTGCCGTTCGTGTGCGGGGCGACGAACCTGGGCGAGGCCCTGCGCCGGATCACCGAGGGCGCGGCGATGATCCGCTCCAAGGGTGAGGCCGGTACCGGCGACGTCTCCAACGCCACCACCCACATGCGCAGCATCCTCGGCGCGATCCGGCGCCTGTCGTCGATGAGCGCTGACGAGCTCTACGTCGCGGCCAAGGAGCTGCAGGCCCCCTACGAGTTGGTCCGTGAGGTCGCCGAGCGCGGTGCCCTGCCGGTCGTCATGTTCACCGCCGGGGGGATCGCCACCCCGGCGGACGCGGCGATGATGATGCAGCTCGGCGCCGACGGGGTCTTCGTGGGATCGGGCATCTTCAAGTCCGGCAACCCCGCCCAACGCGCCAACGCGATCGTCCAGGCGACGCTGCACCACAGCGACCCGGGCATCGTGGCCAAGGTGTCGCGCGGCCTGGGCGAGGCCATGGTCGGCATCAACGTCGAGGAGCTGCCCGCCGGTCACCGCCTGGCCGAGCGCGGCTGGTGACCCGACCCACCATCGGCGTTCTGGCCCTGCAGGGGGACGTGAGCGAGCACAGCGCAGTCCTGAGGGCTGTGGGCGCCCGACCGGTCCTGGTCCGAGAGGCGGGCGCACTCGCTGGTCTGGACGGGCTGGTCCTGCCCGGCGGTGAGTCGACCACCATCTCGATGCTGGCCGTGCGCTGGGGGTTGATGGAGCCGCTGCGCGCTGCCGTCGCCGCCGGCCTGCCGGTCTACGGCTCGTGCGCGGGGATGATCCTGCTGGCAGACACGATCCTCGACGGACGGGCCGACCAGGTGCCGATCGGCGGGATCGACATGGTCGTGCGGCGCAACGCGTTCGGTCGGCAGGTGGACTCGTTCGAGGCCGATGTCGACTTCCCGGCGATCGGGTTCCCGCCGATCCGCGCCGTGTTCATCCGCGCGCCCTGGGTGGAGTCGGTGGGTACGGGCGTCGAGATCTTGGCGATCGTGGCCGGGGCGGTGGAGGATAGGATCGTCGCCGTTCGCAGCGGGTCGCTGCTGGCCACCTCGTTCCACCCTGAACTCACCGGAGACCATCGGGTGCATGCGCTGTTCGCCGACATGGTGCGCCGCGCCGCCTGATCCAATCGAAGGAGCATCATGTCCGGCCATTCCAAGTGGGCGACCACGAAGCACAAGAAGGCCGTGGTCGACGCCAAGCGCGGCAAGCTCTTCGCGAAGCTGATCAAGAACATCGAGGTGGCGGCGCGCACAGGTGGCGGGGACCCGGACGGCAACCCGACCCTGTACGACGCCATCCAGAAGGCGCGCAAGAACTCGGTGCCGGCTGACAACATCGACCGCGCGCTCAAGCGTGGTTCCGGTGCGGACGCCGACGGGGCCGACTGGCAGACGATCATGTATGAGGGGTACGGGCCCAATGGGGTGGCCGTGCTCGTGGAGTGCCTGACCGACAACCGGAACCGCGCGGCCACCGAGGTGCGCGTGGCGATGACCCGCAACGGCGGCAGCATGGCCGACCCGAACAGCGTGTCGTACCTCTTCAGCCGCAAGGGGATCATCATCGTGCCCAAGGCTGACGACCTGACCGAGGACGACGTCCTGATGGCAGTCCTCGAGGCCGGTGCCGAGGAGGTCAACGACCTCGATGAGGCCTTCGAGGTGATGACCGAGGCGACCGACCTGGTCGAGGTCCGCAAGGCCCTGCAGGCGGCGGGCTTGGACTACGAGTCCGCGGACACCGAGTTCGTGGCCTCGGTCGAGGTGCCCCTGGACGCCGCGGGAGCGACGAAGATCATGCGCCTCGTCGACGCCCTCGAGGACAGCGACGATGTGCAGAACGTATTCACCAACGCAGACATCCCCGCAGAGGTGCTCGCCGAACTCGAGTGAGCGTCCCGGCAGGGCATGGGCGCGGAGCCGCTAGTACCGTTCCGCGTACAACGGCGCACAGGGAGCGGACACGTGGAGACCACGCAAGACATGGCGAACATGGACAGGGACATGACGTCCGCGGAGGGCGTTGGGGCCACCGGATCGGCGCCGGCCGAGGAAGCACCTGTGACGCAGGCGTCCGCCGAAGCGGCTCCGGCGAAGAGGGCTGCCGCGAAGAAGGCCCCGGCGAAGAGGGCTGCCGCGAAGAAGGCCCCGGCCAAGAAGGCGGCCAAGAAGGCTGCCGCGAAGAAGGCCCCGGCCAAGAAGACCCCCACGGACCGTGCGGCGGCAGCGCCCACCTCCGGGGGCCGGCGCGCGACGGCCAAGCGGACCGCG
>CAWAEB010000019.1:0-25541 GCA_963781015.1 uncultured Actinomycetes bacterium
GCGATGATCGGATCGCCGGCAACGAGGTCGTCAACCGGATCAACGAGTGGATGGACGCCCGGTTCATCCAGACCCACGTGATGGGGCCGCTGACGGCCGAGGAATCCATGCGACCGCGCTACTGGCGGTTGTGGCGCGACCTGCCGGCCAAGGGCCGCATCTCGTTGATGGCCGGCGGGATCATGCGCCTGCTGCACGAGAACATGGCCGGTGAGCTGTCCGACGTCGACTACGAGCGGGCCATCGACCACCTCGAGACGCTGCAGGAGGCGCTGGTCGTCGACGGCATGCTGATCATCAAGATCTTCTTGCACACCCCCGCGCGGATCCAGCGCAAACGGATGAAGAAGGCTGAGGACGACAGTGGCGAGGGTTGGCGCATCGACCAGCGCGACTGGGCGATGCTCGACCTGCTCGAGGACAGCGGCCCGAAGGTCGAGAAGCTGCTCCGGCGCACCTCGGTGACCGGTGCGCCGTGGTCGATCATCGAGTCGACCGATCGTCGCTACCGCGACATCGCGGTGGCCCGGACCATCCTCAACGCCCTGACCGCACGGCTGGCCGAGAAGCCTCCCGCAGGGGTGGCCGTCAGCGAGGGCCTGTTCTCCCCCGGCGCCCGTAAGGCCACCGTCCTGGACACCGTCGACCTGGGCCGCAGCATCGAGAAGAAGCGCTACAAGACGGAGTTGAACAAGCTCCAGCGCGAACTGCACGGGCTGTCCCAGCAGGCCCGTGACCGCGGCCTGTCATCGGTGCTGGCCTTCGAGGGCTGGGACGCCGCCGGCAAGGGCGGGGCGATCCGCCGGGTGACCCAGGGCCTCGAGGCCGGCGACTACCGGGTCATCTCGACGGCGGCGCCGACCGAGGAGGAGAACAAGTACCACTACCTCTGGCGGTTCTGGCGGGACCTGCCCCCGGCTGGTCGATTCGTCATCTATGACCGCACCTGGTACGGCCGGGTCCTGGTCGAGCGCATCGAGGGGTTCGCCACCTCGGCCCAGTGGCAGCGGGCCTATGACGAGATCAACGACTTCGAGGACCAACTGGTCGAGCACGGGTTCTTCGTCGCGAAGTTCTGGCTGCATGTCTCCCCCGAGGAGCAGTTGGCCCGCTTCCAGGCCAGGGAGAACACCCCCGAGAAGGCGCACAAGATCACCGAGGAGGACTACCGCAACCGCGACAGGTGGGACGAGTACGTGCGGGCAGTCGATCAGCTGGTCGTGCGGACCTCCTCGCAGGACGCGCCCTGGCACGTGATCGCGGCCAACGACAAGCTCAGCGCACGTCTCGAGGTGCTCGAGCACGTGGCCAAGGGGTTGAAGACGGCGCTGCGTCGGCTGCCCTGACCTCTGCGCGCATCGGTGGGTACGGAATCGAACATCCGCCGGCGATTCCGTACACACCCATGACGTCGGCCGGACGAGGTCGGGACCAGGGCTAGGAATCGCGCGCGGCGATCTCGGTGAGTACTTGGGCGACCCGCGCACCTGAGGTCCCGAAGTACTCCGGGGCCAGGTAGTCGGCCATGAACGCCCGCACGTCCGGGGTCAGCACGGGACCTGCACGCACGATGTCGACCAGTTCGTCGAACGAGTCCGGGTGGTAGCCGATACGTTCGGCGAAGATCAGTGATTCCGCGCTGCCCGGCATGTGCTCGGCGATCCGGTCGGCCAACAGCCAGCGCGGGAAGATCACCGGCTTTCCCAGGGCCCACGCCTCGTAGACGGTCGTGCCGAAGTCGGCCACGACGATGTCCGAGCGCGGCATCGAGGCGCCGGTCGGCGTGTGGTCGATTCGGTTGCGCGGGTGCACGGACACATCGACCCGGGCGAAGCGCGACAACGCTCGGACGTAGTTCCCGAACTCGGGGAAGCTCGAGGTGGACTTCCCGGCCTCACCACGCTTGCGCCGATTGTGCGTGGGTGCCCACAGCACCTGGGGCTTGGCGGTGCCGAACAGCCGGGGACGCTGCTGGGGCACCTGCGGGATCAGCAGGTCCAGCCGCGGCCACCCGACCACGTGGATGTGGTCGGCGTCGAGCCTGATCGCCCGGGACTCCAGCAGCCGTCGGCGCAACCAGTCGCCGGGGACCAACAGGTGCTGGCGCTGGTTGGCCAGCCGCTTGCCCTGCCCGTCGGAGGACCAGAAGTAGTTCTTGTCGGCCACTCCGTGGCTCAGGACCACGTCGGCCCGCGGGCGGATGAACAGGCAGAAGTTCAGCGCTCCCCTGCGGTACTCCGGCTCGCGGGTCGGGTGCGGCTCGGGCAGGTGCGGATCGATCAGCTCCAGCAGCTGGGACTGCACGCCCTGGTAGCTGCCGGCGCGGTCGAGCACGTAGTGGATCGGCCGGGGCATGGCCCACAGGGTAGCCAGTGCCCACGCCGGTGCCGACGATCCGGCGCGCCGGGACCTCCGGGCGCGACACGGTTGTCTCAGGATGCGGACAAAGATGGACAACGCGACGTCGATCGGTCAGTCTCTGCGGCATGACTTCGGCCGGGCGCGCGACGGACACCCTCGTGGTGCGCCGGCACGTGGACCTGTGCCTGATGTGCTCCTGCATGTGTTGCGCCTGATCCCGCACCTTCCCTCCGGACGCTGCGGTCGACCAGGCGCCGGAATGTGCATCTCCGCGCCCTGAGTCAGCGCACGCGTCCTCCTATCCATGGAGAACGCCATGACAGACACCCACGCACCCGCCGTCACGCGGCGCACCCCCACAGCCCGGCCCCCCCGCGACGAGGGCCAGTGGGCGCTGGGCTCGACCGAACCCCTGAACGCCAACGAGGTGTTCAAGGCCGCCGACAACGGCCTGAACGTGCGGGAGCGGATCGAGACGGTCTACTCCCGTCAGGGCTTCGGAAGCATCCCCGCCGAGGACCTGCGCGGGCGGATGCGCTGGTGGGGCCTCTACACCCAGCGCCGACCCGGCATCGACGGCGGACGCACCGGGAGCCTGCCCGACGAGGAACTCGACGACGAGTTCTTCATGCTGCGGATCCGCTCCGACGGCGGTGCGTTGACCAGTGCCCAGGCACGCGTGATCGCGGGGATCTCCGTCGATCTCGCCCGTGGCACCGCCGACATCACCGACCGGCAGAACATCCAGCTGCACTGGATCGCGATCGAGGACGTGCCCGAGATCTGGCGCCGGCTCGAGGCGGTCGGCCTCGGCTCGACCGAGGCCTGCGGCGACACGCCCCGCGTGGTGCTCGGCTCGCCCGTCGCCGGGGTCGCTGCCGACGAGATCGTCGACGGGACCCCGGCGATCGACGAGATCGTCGCGCGGTACATCGGTGACCCCGAGTACGCCAACCTGCCGCGCAAGTTCAAGACCGCGATCTCGGGCTCCCCACGCCTGGACGTGGCCCACGAGATCAACGACGTGTCCTTCGTCGGAGTGCGCCATCCCGAGCACGGGCCGGGCTTCGACGTCTGGGTCGGCGGGGGCCTGTCGACCAACCCGATGCTCGCCCAGCGGCTGGGTGCCTGGGTGCCGCTGGCCGAGGTACCCGAGGTCTGGGTGGGTGTCATCGGGATCTTCCGCGACTACGGCTACCGCAGGCTGCGCAACCGGGCGCGACTGAAGTTCCTGGTCGCCGACTGGGGGGCGGAGCGGTTCAGGGAGGTTCTGGAGACCCAGTACCTGCACCGGCCGCTGCTCGACGGCCCGGCCCCGACCGATGTGCCCACCGGTGCGCGCGACCACATCGGGATCCACCCGCAGCACGACGGCAGGGTGTACGTGGGGGCCGCACCCACAGTCGGACGGATCGAGGGGACCACGCTGGGCCGTCTGGCCGACCTTGCCGAGGCGTACGGCACGGGCCGGATCCGGCTGACCGCCCAGCAGAAGCTGGTGATCCTGGACGTGGACCCCGACCGGGCACAGGCGCTCGCCGACGAACTGGCCGAGGCCGGCCTGCAGGTGCACCCGCACCCGGTGCGCCGAGCGACCATGGCCTGCACCGGCATCGAGTACTGCAAGCTTGCGATCGTCAACACCAAGGACACCGCGCGGGTGCTGATCGAGTCGATCGAGGTCCGCCGCCCCGAGCTCGACGTCCCACTGGCCGTGCACGTCAACGGCTGCCCCAACTCGTGCGCCCGGTTCCAAGTGGCCGACATCGGGCTCAAGGGGATGCTCGTCCCCGACGGGACCGGCACCCCGGTTGAGGGGTTCCAGGTGCATCTGGGCGGGTCGCTGGGTCATGCGGCGGGGTTCGGGCGCAAGCCCCGGGCCTTGAAGGTGACCGCCGCGGGGCTGCCCGACTTCGTCGACCAGCTCGCCGGTCGGTACCTGGCCCAGCGCACCGAGGGCGAGCAGTTCGCCGCCTGGGTGCTTCGCGCCGACGAGGAGGACCTGCGATGAGTGCGCAAGCTCCGGTCACGTCATCGATCCAGCACTTTGATGGCCGGATCGATGACACACGGACCCCACCGAGGCGTGCGGTGCCCTACCACTGCCCGTTCTGCGCCGGGGACGACCTGCGCCCGACCGATGCGGGACCCGGCGCCTGGCACTGCGCCGCGTGCCTGCGGATCTTCTCGGTGTCGTTCCTGGGCCTGGCAGGCCCGACGCGTACCCCGATCCCCGTGGAGGACTGACATGACGCGCACAGCCAGGCGCCCGACCGGCCCGCAGGTCGCGGCTCGCGGCGCGGCGGTCGCCGCCCACCTGGTCAACCCGATCGACCAGGCCCGGATGGCCCTGGCCTGGGCCCATGACACGTTCGGCTCCGAGCTGGTGCTCGCGTCCAGCATGGGCGACGAGGTGCTGGTGCACCTGGCCAGCGACGTGATCCCCGAGGTGACGGTGCTCTTCATCGACACCGGCTACCACTTCGCCGAGACGATCGGGACCGCCCAGGCGTTCGCCGAGACCCGACCCATCCGGCTGCTCACGGTGCTGCCCGCCCGCACGGTCGCGGAGCAGGATGCCGCCGAGGGCCCGAACCTGTTCGCCCGCGACCCCGACCGATGCTGCGCGCTGCGCAAGGTCGAACCGCTGGAGCGCGGCCTGGCACCCTTCCGCGCCTGGATCACCGGCATGCGTCGCACCGACGCGCCGACCCGGACCGACATCGAGGTGGTCGGCTGGGATTCCCGTCGGGAGATGGTGAAGCTCAACCCCCTCGCAGGTTGGACCGACGAGGACGTCGCCACCTACGCCCTGGGCAACGACGTGACGCTGCACCCACTGCGCCAGGCCGGCTACACCTCGATCGGCTGCCGACCCTGCACCACCCCCCTGCCCCTGGAGACGATCCCCGATCCGGCCGCTGGTCGGATCGGGCCAAGACGGAATGCGGACTGCACACATGAGCACACTGAGCCCAACCCAGGCCCCCTCGCGGACCGGCGTCCCCGAGCACCCCGCCCCAGCCAGCGCTGCGCCGAGGCTGGCCCTGGATCATCTCTCCGCCCTGGAGAGCGAGGCCATCCACATCATGCGCGAGGTCGCCGGCGAGTTCGAGCGCCCGGTGCTGCTGTTCAGCGGCGGAAAGGACTCCGTGGTCATGTTGCACCTGGCCATCAAGGCCTTCCACCCCGCGCGGATGCCGTTCCCGCTGCTGCACGTGGACACCGGGCACAACTTCAACGAGGTGCTGGCCTACCGCGACGAGACCGTGGCCCGGACCGGGGCCCGGCTGGTGGTGGCCCACGTGCAGGACTGGATCGACCGCGGGGCGCTGCGGGAACGGCCTGACGGCACCCGCAACCCGCTGCAGACGATCCCGCTGCTCGAGACGATCGCGACCCACCGGTTCGACGCGGTGTTCGGCGGAGGCCGGCGTGACGAGGAGAAGGCCCGGGCCAAGGAGCGGATCTTCAGCCTGCGTGACGAGTTCGGCGCCTGGGACCCGCGGCGCCAGCGCCCCGAGCTGTGGGACCTGTACAACGGCCGGCACTCCCCCGGCGAGCACGTGCGCGTGTTCCCGCTGTCGAACTGGACCGAGGCCGACATCTGGCGCTACATCGAGCGCGAGGGGATCGCCCTGCCCGGGATCTACTTCGCGCACCAGCGGGAGGTGTTCGCCCGCAACGGCATGCTGCTCGCCCCCGGCGACTGGGGCGGGCCCGGCCCCACCGAGACCCTCGAGGTCCGGCACGTGCGCTACCGGACGGTCGGCGACATGTCCTGCACCGGTGCGGTGCTCTCGTCGGCGGCCACCGTGGCCGAGGTGATCACCGAGGTGACCGCGAGCCGCGTCACCGAACGAGGCGCGACACGCGCTGATGACCGGATGTCCGAAGCGGCCATGGAGGACCGCAAGAAGGAGGGGTACTTCTGATGGCTCACGAACTGCTGCGCCTGGCCACGGCCGGGTCCGTCGACGACGGGAAGTCCACGCTCGTGGGCCGCCTGCTGCACGACACCGCGTCGATCCTTGCTGACACGCTCGACGCGATCGAACGCGTCAGCCGCGACCGGGGTGGGGCTGCGGCGGCGCCGGACCTCGCCCTGCTCACCGACGGCCTGCGTGCCGAGCGGGAGCAGGGCATCACGATCGACGTGGCCTACCGCTACTTCGCCACGCCAGCACGCTCCTTCATCCTCGCCGACACCCCCGGGCACGTGCAGTACACGCGCAACATGGTCACCGGGGCCTCGACCGCCGAACTCGCACTGATCCTGGTCGATGCCCGCGCCGGGGTGGTCGAGCAGACCCGCCAGCACGCGGCGATCAGTGCGCTGCTGGGGATCCGGCACATCGCGCTGGTGGTCAACAAGATGGACCTGGTCGGCTTCGACGAGGGCACCTTCGACCGGATCCGGGCGGAGTTCGACGCGTACGCCGCCGCCCACGGGGTCAGCGACGTGGTGGCCATCCCGATCAGCGCACTGGACGGCGACAACGTCGTGACGCGTTCGGAGCGCACGCCCTGGTACCCGGGCCGGACGCTGCTGGAGCATCTCGAGACGGTCCCGGTCGGGACTGACCCGACCGAGGCGCCCCTTCGGTTGCCGGTGCAGGTGGTCATCCGGCCACAGGACCCCGAGCACCGCGACTACCGCGGGTACGCCGGTCGGGTCGCTGCAGGTCGGGTCAACGTCGGCGACGAGGTCGAGGTGTGCCCCAGTGGGCTGCGCAGCCGTGTGGTGGCGATCGACACCTACGACGGCCCACTGGCCTGGGCGCAGGCCGGGCAGTCGGTCACCCTCCGGCTGGCCGACGACATCGACATCTCGAGGGGTGACCTGCTCGCGACGGCGGGTTCGGCACCGGCGGCCACCAAGGAGGTGTCGGCGACCGTCACCATCCTGGCCGACGAGTCGCTGGTCCCCGGGCAGCGGCTGCTGCTGAAGTCCGGGACCCGGACGGTGCCCGCGGTCGTGGCCGGCATCGACCACCGACTCGATGTGGACACGATGGACGTGCACGGCGAGCGGGACCGATTGGCGCTCAACGACATCGGCCAGGTGCGCCTGCGCCTGGCCCAGCCGATGGCCTTCGACGCGTACACCGACATCCGTGCGACTGGGTCGTTCCTGCTGATCGAGGCACAGACCGGGGCCACAGTGGCTGCCGGGATGGTCCGCGGGGCACTCGGATGAGCGAGTTCGGGGTCGCCCGGTCGGCGGCCAACCCCGCCGGGGGCGGCGGTGTCGCCGTACCGCCGACGCGCTACCCCCTCCTGCTGGACCTGGCCGGCCGCGCCGTGCTCGTACTCGGCGGTGGACCAGTGGCCGCCCGGCGGACCCAGGGCCTGGTGCGCGCAGGGGCACGGGTCCATGTGGTGGCTCCCGCGGCGTGCGAGGACCTGACCGACCTGATCGCCACTGGCCTGGTGAAGTGGTGGCCGCGTGAGGCGGGTATCGGCGATCTCGCCGGTCCAGGCGCACTGGCCGCTGCCGCGGGTTCAGCTGCGACAGCCCGTGAATCCGGGGCGGCTGGGGCCCCAGGAACGACCGGGTCACTGGCCGGCGCGGACCAGGCCGATTCCGGCGATCAGTGGTGGCTGGTCCACACCGCCACTGGCGATCCCCTGACGGATTCGGCGATCGCTGGGGAGTCTGAGCGTCGAGGCATCTGGTGCGTGCGGGCCGACGACGCCGAAGCCTCCGCCGCACACACGCCCGCGGTCGCCCACGGCCCCGACGGAGTGCAGGTCGCGGTCTCCGGTGGTGGGGATCCCGGGCGGGCCCGGGCGATCCGCGACGCCGTCAGCGACCTCCTCGCGGCGGGCGCCCTGCCCCTGCGCCGGACCCGGCGCGCCGGTCACGCCGGTCACGCCGATCCCATCCGGAGTCGGGGCCGGGTGGTCCTCGTCGGGGGCGGCCCGGGAGACCCAGGCCTGCTCACGGTCTCCGGGCGGCAGTGGCTGGCCCGCGCCGATGTGGTCGTGACCGACCGGCTGGGCCCGGTCGAGGTCCTGGCCGAGCTGGATGAGTCCGTGCAGGTCATCGACGTGGGCAAGTCCGCCGGGCACCATCCGATCCCCCAGGACGAGATCAACCGGATCCTCGTGGAGCACGCCGTGGCCGGTCGGCTCGTGGTGCGCCTCAAGGGCGGCGATCCGTTCGTCCTGGGCCGGGGCGGCGAGGAGGCGCTGCACTGCGTCGATCACGGTGTGGCGGTGGAGGTGGTTCCCGGAGTCACCTCCGCGATCAGCGTCCCGGCCGCGGCCGGGATCCCGGTCACCCATCGGGGCATCACCACGTCCGTGGTCATCGCCAGCGCGCACGCAGGTGCTGGACCCGCGCTCGATGCCGCCCGGGACGCCCCCGCTGACGCCACCGTCGTCCTCCTGATGGGTCTGTCCGGGCTCGCCGGCACCGCAGCTCAACTGACTGCGGCCGGACGCGACGAACGCACCCCGGTCGCAGTCATCAGCGAGGGCTGGACACCACGCCAGCGCACCGTCACCGGCACGCTGGCGACGATCGCCGACGACGTCGCCGCGGCCCAGCTCCCGGGCCCGGTCATCATCGTCGTGGGCGAGGTCGTGGCCCTGCGCGCACAAATCGGGGACCTCGCCCGGCGTGCCGCTGGTTCAGATGCGTGTCCGGAGGTGACCATAGAGTGATGTCCCTGACCCTGCTGGCACACGGCTCCCCCGATCTGCGGCACGCCCGCGATGTCGGGTCCCTGGCCGGTCGGCTGAAGTTGGCCGGCGTGCCGACCTCAGTGGCCTACCTGGACCACCATGCGCCCAGCCCGGCACAGGCGGCGCAGGCCTGGGTGGCTGCAGGTGCACCGACCACGACGGTCGTACCCCTGCTGGTGGCGCCGGCCTTCCACGTCCGGGTGGATGCGCCGGCTGCGATTCGCTCGATGCGGGCGGCCGCTCCCGAGCTCGAGGTGACCGCCGGTGATGCTGTGGGACTGCACCCGCTGCTCCTGGATGCGGCTGCCGAACTGCTCGACGCGTCCGGCCTGCCGATCACTGCGGACACTGGCGTGATCCTGGCCGCAGCGGGCTCACGGAACCTGCACGCAGTGGCCGCCATGGAAGCCCTCTTCCGCACCGTCGCACCGGTGCTGGCCGACCGGTTGGGGGCTCGTGCGGTTCGCTCGGCGTACCTCGACGGCGGTCGGCCGTTGGGGCGGATCCGCACCCTGATGCGCTGCATCGACGGCGCGACTTCCTTCGTGGTCGTCCCGATGGTCATCGCCGATGGCATCCTGCGCGACCGAATCATCGCCGCGGCCAACCGGTACGACACCCCGGTCACGCCCGGCGCCCTGGCCGACACCAACGCGCTGGCCGACCTCGTGGTCCTGCGCGCCCGCCCCCGTCAGCACATCCCAACCCCGCCCCGACGGGCCACTGCGATCGCTGTGCGCTGACCAGCTGACGAGCGCATCAGCGCAGATCCTAGACGTGTCGCGGCCGGTCTCCGGGCCGGTCTGGCACTGCCACGAGCTAGGCCGTGATCCCCATCGCCGCGAGGATGATCGACTGGGTCTGGGCCTGCTCGTCGAGCACCGCATAGCGCCCGGCCGCGCCGCTGTGCGAACCCTCATCGAGGGCCACCCGCAGCAGGACCCCACCACGCTGGCCCACCGGCTCGACTGCTCCATGGGCCGGATCGGTCGCCCGCATCCGCGCCACCCACTTGGCCGGCTCATGGACCAGCACCCTCGGGTCGTGCACGGCACCGGTGGCCAGGACGAACGGCCGTCGGCCGGCCGGGGGCACGTTGTCGTACGGCGAGTAGGCGCTCATCCAGGCGTACTGGTGCGGCAACGCAGGGTTGCCCCACTCCTCCCACTCCCCCACAGTCAGCGGCAGCTCGGCATCCAGCATCGAGTTCACCACGTCGACGAAGGGCACCTCGGCGATCACCGCCGCGAACGCCTCGGGGTCCAGGTCCATGCTGGCGGCCACGAGCAGACCACCGGCTGACCCACCACGCGCAACGATCCGAGAGCCATCCACCTGGGCCTGCGGGCCGGTACCCAGGCCGCGGGCCACGTCGACGAAGTCCCGGAACGAGTTGGCCTTGGTCGCCAGGTGCCCGTCGTCCCACCAGCCCCGGCCCAGCTCACCGCCACCGCGCACATGCGCGTGCGCGTACACGACCCCGCGGTCGAGCAGACTGGTCAGGGAACGGCTGAAGGTCGGCTCGTACACGTACTCATAGGCCCCGTAGCCGAAGAGCAGGCAGGGCGCGGTGCCATCCAAGGGCGTGACCCGGTGGGCGACCAGGGTGACCGGGACCGGCCGGCCGTCGCGCGCAGTCACCCACCGCTGGGAGGTCACATAGGCGCTGGGGTCGTGGTTGGGTGCCTCGGCGCGGTGCCGCAGCGCGGCCTGCCCGCCCCCGGTCAGCGGGACGTCGAACCACGCCGGCGGATCGACCTTGCCCTGTTCGACGACCGTCACGAAGCCGGCGGAGAACTCCTCGTTGC
Organism: uncultured Actinomycetes bacterium; assembly: GCA_963781015.1. Lineage (GTDB taxonomy): Bacteria > Actinomycetota > Actinomycetes > S36-B12 > CAIYMF01 > Prado023. Next base: position 10,863 of record CAWAEB010000019.1, read on the forward strand.
TGGCAAGTTCGACGGCGGATCCCCTCGGTGCCCGGACTGCTCGCGACGCGGGCCAGTCCAAGCCAGCGGGGCTGACCGGGACCAGGTACAGCACCGGTCGTCCGGCCTCGCGCAGGGTCACCACGACATGCCCGGCGAAGGCTTCGACGCCGGTGAACCGGCGCAGCACGTCTGGGCGGCCCGCCGGATCGCCGGGCGGTCCACCGGTCACCTCGACCGGGGAGTCCGGGCCCTCGGGGTGTCCGGGATCGCCGGGCAGCGGCCCATCGACGGCCCCCAACCAGTCAGCGGGCTCGGTCTGGCCGAGGCCCACCCAGCTGAGCGTGAACTCCCGGGCGCTGCCGTGATTGGTCACGACCAGGAACCTGTCCGGCCCGCCCGGCACCGACTCCACGAAGTACTCGTGGCCCTCCCGGCGGCCCCCCACGCTCACCGGGGTCGCTGAGGGGGCGTCTGCGGGGACAGCCCAGGTCTCGCTGCTGTCCCGGCTGCCGGCGTGGATCAGCACCCAACGCCCGCACCGGGTGCTGCGCACCGACAGCTCGAAGCGCCGGTCGTCCTCCTGCAGGACCAGGACGTCCTCGCCCGGTTCGCCACGGACCCGGTGGCGCCACACCTGGTGGGGCCGGTACACGTGGTCGGGGACCGTGTAGAAGACGTGCTGGCTGTCCGCGGACCAGGCCGCACCGTAGTAGGTCCGCCCGATCCGCTCGGCGCGGTCCACGCCGGTGGCGAGGTCGCGCACCCGCAGCTCGTAGAGCTCGTCGCCCGTGCTGTCGATCGACCAGGCCAGCAGCCGGCCGTCCGGGCTGACCTCGCGCACCCCGTACTCCGCGTAGCTGGAGCCCACTGCCGCGGCCTCCACGTCCAGGTCCACCACGGTGGTCCACTGCGATTCACTGGATGCCCGGCGCTGGAACTGCCCGAGCTGGGCCCCTTCGGGGACCACGTCACGGAAGCTCGCGGCACCACAGGCATGCTCTGGCCCCACCTCGGACAGCGGGGTGCGCGCGACCATCTCGGTGAAGAGCCGTCGGCGCAGTGGCTCCAGCTGCGCGGTTGCCCGCGCGTAGTGGTCCTGCTCGGCGCGCAGATAGTCCATCAGCGGCTGGCCACCGTCAGCCATCCACGCGAACTCGTCAGGGATGTCACGTCCGTGCAGGTGCCGGACATGGTGCTGCGTGGGTGCCACAGGCGGGGTGACCATGGCAGCGAACCTAGCAGCGCCCACCGGCCACCGGAGCGTCCCGTATCCCGGCCCTCGGCGACGGGCCTGTCTGGAACGAACTCCCCACCAAAGTGCGCTAGCCTCCGCTGGTCAGGCACCCCGGGGGGTACCCGAGCCCCTCGATCGCACAGGAGTCCGGCCAACCAGGCCGACGAGCTGGGAGGCACCATGGATCGACGGCTGCTACGTAGAGCGGGCGGACTTCTGGCAGTGGGGGCGCTGCTGGCCAGCACGGCCGGCCCGGCTCTGGCCGAGGAGAGCCCTGCCGCCTCGCCGGTCCCGGCCGCCGGGGAGAGCGGGGGCACGTTCACCGTCGGGGTCACCGACGATGTGGACTCGATGAACCCCTTCACCGGAGTTGCAGCCAACTCCTACGAGATGTACCAGCTGATCTACCCGAGCCTGACCTCCAGCTCGCAGCAGGACTTCTCCCCGGTGCCCGACCTGGCCGAGTCCTGGGAGGAGTCGGCCGACGGCAAGACCTGGACCTACCAGATCCGCTCGGGCCTGAGCTGGAGCGACGGCGAGCCGCTGACCGCCCACGACGCCGCGTACACGTTCAACCGCGTGCTGGACGGGGACTACGAGCAGACCAACTTCGGCGGCTACACCGCCAACATCACCAAGGCCGAGGCACCCGACGACACCACCCTGGTGCTGACCGTCGACAAGCCCACGCCGATCATGCTTCGGCTTGCGCTCTACATCCTGCCCGAGCACATCTGGAGCGAGATCGACGAGAAGGCGGTGCGCTCCTACACCAACGAGCCGACCCCGGGTAACCCAATTGTCGGCGCAGGCCCGTTCCTGCTCACCGAGCGCAAGAAGGGTCAGTTCATCCGGTTCGAGGCCAACCCCAACTACTTCCGGGGCAAGCCGAACATCGACGAGTTGGTCTTCCGGATCTACAAGAACCCCGACGCCGTCGCCCAGGCACTGCGCAAGGGCGAGATCGACTTCGCCAACGACATGCAGTCCAGTGTCTTCAACGCCATCAAGGACGAGAACGGCGTCACGGCCTTCCCGGCGGCCTACTACGGGTTCAACGAGATCGGTTTCAACACCGGCGCGGCGCTGGCCGATGGCACCCCGATCGGCGACGGCAACCCGGCGCTCGAGGACACGAAGGTGCGCCAGGCCCTGAACTGGGCGATCGACCGCGAGACGCTGGTCAGCAAGGTGCTCTCGGACTACGGGACGCCGGGCTCGACCATCATCCCGCCGATCTACCCGCTGCACCTGGACCCGGCCAACCCCTACAGCTACGACCCGGTCAAGGCCGGCCAGTTGCTCGACGAGGCCGGCTACCCGCTCGGGGCCGATGGCAAGCGCATGGACAAGGACGGCTCGCCGCTGACCTTCCGCCTGCTCGGCCGCCAGGAGTCCCAGCAGTCCCAGCAGACGGTGCAGTTCGTCGAAGGCTGGTATGAGGCCCTGGGCCTGACGATCGACACCAAGATCGTGTCCGAGGACACCCTCATCGAGCTCAACGGCGAGGGCCGCTTCGACATCTTCGAGTGGGGCTGGGTGGTCGAGCCCGATCCGGACTACCAAGCTGTCGACGTTCACCTGCGCCCAGCGCTCCTCGAAGGAGGACGGCACCATCTACGCGGGGTTGTCCGACTCGCACTTCTGCAGCGAGGAGTACGACGCGCTCTACGCGCAGCAGGCCACCGAGACCGACATTGCCGCGCGGACCGCGATCGTCAAGCAGATGCAGCAGATCCTCTATGACGAGGCGCCGTACGCGATCACGTTCTACTACGACAACCTGCAGGCCTACCGCTCGGACAAGTTCACCAACTTCGTCTCACAGCCGACCGAGCCCGCTGGCCCGCTGCTGTTCCAGTACGGCGTGTGGTCCTACATGTCGGTCACCCCAGTCGGGGAGGACGGGGCCGCGACCGACGCCGGGGCCGCAGCCCCGGATGACTCCGGATCCAATGTCGCCCTGATCGCCGGGCTGGCTGCGGTCGTCGTGCTCGGCGCTGGAGCAGTGGTCCTCTTCACGCGGCGTCGCTCCGGCGACGAGGACGTCGAGTAGCCATGGGCCCGGGCACCCGCTACGTCGCCAAGTCGGTCGCCTCCGGGCTGGGGACGCTGCTGTTCGTGCTCGTGTTCAACTTCTTCCTGTTCCGGATGCTGCCCGGGGACCCGATCGGGCTGTACACCCGGGGCCGCAACGTCCCCCCGGAGCAGATCGCCGCCCTGCGCGCGGAGTTGGACAAGCCGATCGGGGAGCAGTTCGTGACCTACCTGTCCAACCCGTTCTCGGCCACGATCAACTCGGCCCGCTTCAATCAACCGGTCTGGACGCTCATCGGCGAGCGAATCGGGGCGACGCTGCTGCTCGTGGGAACGGCCATGGTGCTGGCCTCCGTGATCGGCACCTGGCTGGGCATCCGCTCGGCGTGGAAACGCGGCCGGACCTTCGACCGGGTCACCACCGGGGTCACCCTCACGCTGTACTCGATGCCGGAGTTCTGGCTGGGGATGATCCTGCTGATCGCGTTCGGAGTGGGGGCGGGGTTCATCCCGGGGATCTTCCCGATCGGTGGGATCGTCACCCCCGGCGTGGACCCGAACAGCCTCGCGGGCTGGTTGGACGTGGCGTGGCACATGGTGCTGCCCGTGACCACCCTGGTCGCGGTGTACCTGGCCGAGTACGCCCTGGTCATGCGGGCCTCACTCATCGACGAGATGGGGCAGGACTACCTGACCGTGGCCCGGGCCAAGGGCCTGATGGACAAGGTCGTGCGCCGCCGGCACGCCGTTCCCAACGCGATCCTGCCCACGCTGACCCTGATCCTGATGAACCTCGGGTTCGTGGTCTCGGGCGCGATCACGGTCGAGACGGTGTTCTCCTGGCCCGGACTGGGCATGCTGTCCTACGACGCACTGCGCGGTCCGGACATCGCACTGCTGCAGGCGATCTTCCTGCTCTTCTCGATCGGGGTCATCGTGGCCAACACCATCGCCGACCTGCTCTACGCCGTGCTCGACCCGCGGGTGCGCACATGACCACCCCAGTCAGCGGGACCCGCCTGGCCGAGCCCGCCAACGCCACATCGCGCGCGCGTGCCACGTCCTCGGGGTGGTCGCAGTTCCGGCGCAGCCGTACCGGGATGGCCGGTGTCGCTGTCCTTGTGGGCTTCGTCGTGGTGTCGCTGCTCGCCCCCGTGCTCTTCCCGCCCGAGACGATCAGCGTGGTCGGGGCCACCGGCCAGCCGATGAGCCCGCCGACGGCCGGGTACCCGCTGGGCACCGACGAGAGCGGCCGCTCGATCCTGGCGCTGCTCGCCTGGGGCGGCCGGGTCAGCCTGACCGTGGGACTGGCCGCGACCGTGGTCTCGATGTTCATCGGGACGGTCATGGGGGTGTCCTCCGGGCACTTCAGTGGGTGGAGCGGGACGGCACTGAACCGCCTCACCGACTGGTTCCTGGTGATCCCGTTCCTGCCCCTGGCCATCGTGCTGGCCACCGTGCTGGGCGCCTCGCTGCTCAACATCATCATCGTGATCGGCGTGACCTCGTGGCCGGGCACCGCCCGACTGGTCCGCGCCCAGACGTTGTCGGTCTCCGCGCGGCCCTATCTGGAGCGGGCCCGCGCACTGGGTGGCGGGGACCTGCACCAGATGCGCCGGCACGTGCTGCCCAACGTGATGCCGCTGGTCCTGGCCAACACCACGCTCATGGTCGCCCTGGCGATCCTGTCCGAGACCACCCTGAGCTTCCTGGGCCTCGGTGACCCCACCCGACCCTCCTGGGGGACGATGCTCGACGGGGCATTCACCAACGGGGCGATGACCGTCGGCGCCTGGTGGTACGTGCTGCCACCCGGCCTGTGCGTGGTGGCCGTGGTGCTGGCCTTCACCCTGATCGGGCGTGCGATGGAGTCCATCGTCGACCCGCGAGCCGGGGGTCAGTGATGACCGAGGAGCAGCGGGGCACCGGCGGGGTCGCGACCGACCCGGACGCGACCGCACTTGAGTTCCGCGACGTGCACATCACCTATCAGACCCGATCCGGTGACGTGCCGGCCGTGCGCGGGGTGAACCTGCGCCTGCCGGCCGGTTCGTCGCTGGGCATCGCCGGGGAGAGCGGCAGCGGCAAGTCGACCCTGGTCTCGACCGTCCTGCGGCTGCAACCCAAGTCGGCCACCGTGACCGGGCAGGTCCTGGTCGAGGGCACTGACGTGCTGTCGATGTCGTTCAAGCGGCTGCGCGCCCTGCGCTGGGCAGAGGCGAGCATCGTCTTCCAGGGAGCGCTGCACGGGCTGAACCCGATCCAGCGGATCGGGGTGCAGATCGCCGAGCCGATCGCGCTGCACGAGCCGAAGGCGAGCCAGGCGCAGGTCCGCACCCGGGTCGGCGAACTCCTGGAGCAGGTCGGGCTGACGCCGTCCCGGGCCCGTTCCTACCCGCATCAGCTGTCCGGCGGCCAGCGCCAGCGCGTGATGATCGCCATGGCGCTGGCCTGCCGTCCGCGCATCATCATCGCCGACGAGCCGACGACGGCCCTGGACGTGATGGTGCAGGCCCAGGTGCTCACAGTGCTGACTGATCTCGTGGACACCCTGGGCCTGACCCTGGTGCTGATCTCCCATGACCTGTCCGTCCTGGCCGACACCTGTCAGCAGGTGGCGGTCATGTACGCCGGCGAGGTGGTGGAGCTCGGCCCGTCGAAGAAGGTGTTCGATGACCCGGCCCACCCGTACTCGCGGGCACTGGCCGGGGCGTTCCCGAGGATCGGCGACCAGCGCTTCCGTTACTCCCCCACGGGCCTGGCCGGTGATCCGCCGTTCCCCGGTGAGATCGACGACGGCTGCCCGTTCGCCCCGCGCTGCCCGGTCGCTCGCGAGGACTGCAGCTCGGGCACGGTTGAACTCGCGGGGGTCGAGCCCGGCCGACTCACGTCGTGCCGCTACCCGCTGATCGGGGCCGGTGGGCAGCCCGCTGACCGCACGGGAGGCAACGTATGACCACGCCCGGTTCGGCCCAGCCCGCACTGGAGGCCCGGGATGTCGCGGTCACCTTCCCGACGGGTCGGGGCCGGGTCGCGCGCGCCGTCGATGGCGTCAACCTGTCGGTGCAGCCCGGCCAGATCGTGGCGCTGGTCGGCGAGTCCGGCTGCGGGAAGTCCACGCTGGCCCGGGCGCTGATGGGGCTGCAGAAGCTCAGTGCCGGTTCGGTGCAGGTTCAGGGCGAGCCACTGGATCGAAGCCGTCGGGGGCTCAAGGCCTACCGGCGGCGGGTCCAACTCGTGCTCCAGGACCCGATGGGGTCGCTCAACCCACGGATGACCGTCTACGAGTCCGTGGTTGAGGGCCTGAAGATCCATGGCGTTGACCGCCAGCAGGAGCGGGTCACCGAGGCGCTGTCCCGCGTTGGCCTGCGCCCACCCGAACGCTTCCTGGACCGCTACCCGCACGAGCTGTCCGGTGGCCAGCGCCAGCGCGTGGTGATCGCCGGGGCACTCGTGCTCGAACCGACGATCCTGGTGGCCGATGAACCGGTCTCCAGCCTGGACGCATCGGTCCGCGGCGAGATCCTGGCCCTGCTGCTGCGGCTTCGCGACGAGCTCGGGCTGTCCCTGCTGGTGGTCACCCATGACCTGGGCCTGGCGTGGAACATCGCCGACCGGATCGCGGTGATGTACCTGGGCCGGATCATCGAGGAGGGCACCACCGAGGAACTGCTGGCGAACCCCCAGCACCCCTACACCCAGGCATTGCTCTCTGTGGTGCCGGAGATCGAGCGGCTGGAGCCGATCGTGCTGGTCGGCGAACCCCCCGACCCGGTGCAGATCCCCGTCGGCTGCCGGTTCCATCCACGCTGCCCGGTGCTGCAAGCTGGGCTGCCCGACGAGATCGCAGCGCGCTGCCGTGGTGAGTCGCCAGCGATCCTGGCGCTACAGGGCGCGCACGCTGCGGCCTGTCACGTGGCCGGCTGAACCCCGAAGGACCGCTCAGAGCACCCCGGCCATCCGGTCGACGGCCTCGGTGAGCACCTCGTCGGAGCACGCCAGGTTGAGCCGGGCATAGCCCTGCCCACCCGGGCCGAACGCGACCCCGGAGGTGAGCGCCACCCGGCCCCGGTCGAGGAACGCCTGAGCCGGGTCGTCCCCCAGGCCGAGGGCAGCGCAGTCCAACCAGGCGAGGTAGGTCGCCTCCGGTCGCTGGTAGCCGATCTGCGGGATCCGCTCGGTCAGCAGCGAGCCGAGGCGCTCGGCATTGGTCGCGATGTTGTCGTTCACCGCGTCCAGCCAGGCCGGATCGCAGTGGTAGGCAGCGGCATGGCCGATCACACCCAGGTGGCTGGCCCCGAAGGGGGTCGACGCCGGCAGGCTGGTCAGCTCCGGCGCGGTCGCGGGCGCGGCGACGATCAACGCGGCCTTGAGTCCCGCGAGGTTGAACGCCTTGGCGGCCGAGGTGACCACGAACCCGCTCTGCGCGACGGACAGCCACGGCACGAACGTGGCGGGCACCGGTACCAGCGGCCCGTGCACCTCATCAACCACGACCTGCGCCCCGAACTCCTCGGTCAGCGCGGCGACAGCGGCGAGTTCCTCGGCTGTGTGCACAACGCCCGTCGGGTTGTGCGGGCTGCACAGCAGGAGCACCGGCGCGCCGGCCCGGCCCGATGCGGAAGCGGCCGCAGTCAGGGCGGCGCCGATCGCTGCGATGTCCAACCGGCCCTGCTCGGTCAGTGCCACCGGCACGACCTGACGGTCCAGCTCGCGGGCCGTCCCGGCGAACGGTGGGTAGACCGGCGAGGGGATCAGCACCGGGCCGCCCCGATCCGTCAGGCGCTCCAGAAGTATCCGGATCCCCGTCATCACGTCCGCGCACTGCACGCTGTGCGCCGGATCAGGCGCCCAGTCCCAACGGCTGGCCGCGAACTCGGCGAATGCCCGCGCGTAGGGCTGCCCACTGGCCGGGTAGCCGGTGTCCCCGGTCCGGATCGCGGCGGTCAGGGCATCCATCACCTCGGGTGCCGGCAGGACGTCCATCTCGGCGACCCACAACGGGAACACGTCCGGGCCGTGCAGCTGCCACTTCAGCGCCGTGTGCTGGCGCAGGTCCGCGGGCCGCAGGACCTCGAAGGGCAGGGTCATCGCAGGTCCCCCGGCTCGCGGCCGGCCAGTGCCCGACGCAGGTCGTCATGCGGCAGTGCCAGCGCCTGGCGCCCGCGGGTGCCGACCGTGTCGGTGGCGTTGAGGATCGAGTCGAGCACCGCTTGTTCGCAGGCATCCACGCAGGCCTCGAACAGCGGATCGAGATCCGACCCGCCGAGGCCGGCCGAGTCCGGTCGGCTGCCGCGCGGCGCACGCAGCCCCATCGACAGGCCGAGGAAGATCTCGCCCGACCCGTGGTGTGCCACCGAACCGGTCCGGGCCAGGCGCAGACCGATCCGCGTGGCCAACCGGCGGCAGCCGTGCGTGTCCAGCGGGGCGTCGGTCACTACGATCCCCAGGCAGGACCCGGCCGGGGTTCGCGGGTCCGGGGTGACCCCGCCCCGGCCGAGGATCCGACCGACCGGCACGCCGGCGACCGTCAGCCGGTCGGCCTGGCCGAAGTTGGTCAGCAGCAGCACCCCCACGGTGTGCCCGTCCGGCGTGACCCGCGACGAGGTGCCGATGCCGCCCTTCCAGCCCAGGCACAGCATCCCGGTCCCGGCCCCGACTGCGCCGGTCTGCGGACGCCGGCCTGGACCCGATCGATGCCCGACCCGCATCCCGGGCGGCCTCGACGTCGGCGAACTCGACCTGCATCGCCCCGGCGAAATTCAGCCACGAGTCGTCGCACTCGCCGACCACCGGGATCACGACCTCGTCGGCAACTTCGGCGGTCTCGGCTAGGGCCAGTCGGCAGGCCGCGTCGTACACCCGACCCAGCGCCATGGTCGAGGTCAGGTAGACCGGGGTCTCGATGAGCCCCCACTCCTGGGCAGACTGCCAACCGGTGCACTCACCCGCCCCGTTGAGCACCGCAGCTCCCGCAGACACCGGTCGGGCCCAGAGATCTGCTCCGAGGTCCAGCACAGTGACCCCGGTGCGTGCCACGCCCCGGCCGGCCGGGGGGTAGGGCTCGTCGCGCACGATGGTGGTGTGCCCCAGGCCAACCCCCGGCACGTCGCACACGGAGTCCGTCGGCCCGCTGGGCATTGTCCCGATGCTGCGTGCGAAGTCGGCCAGGCTCGTCATGGCGCCAGCATGCCAGCCGGGCGCCACCGGCGGCGGCAAGGGCGCGTGCGCAGATACGGATGGCAGGATGCTGGCGTGACCTCGCCCGCCGCAGCCGCTGAGCCCATCCCGTTCGTCTGGCACCCCCGGACCCGCCGGCACCAGCCGGGGGCGGAGATCTGGCTGGGCGTGCGCACGCCCGGAACCGAGGTCGTGGAGCGGGTCAACGTCATCCGCGAGGCGCTGATCCGGGCTGGCCACCCGGAGGTCACTGCCGGTGACCCGGACCCCGAGGCCCTGCTCGCCGTCCACGAGCAGGGCCTGATCGAGCACCTGCGCAGCATCCACGACGCCTGGGTGGTCGGTGGCTACGGCGACGACCCGGGCCAGGACCGGGTCGTCCCCTACGTGTTCCCCACCCAAGGGATGCTCGGCGGGCTCCCGGTGCGCCGCCCGACCTCGACGCACGCCCGCGCCGGTCAGTACTGCTACGACACCATGACCCTGATCGGGCCGGGTACCTGGGATGCGGTGGAGGCCGCTGCGGGGGCAGCAATCACCGCCGCAGACATGGTGGCCGATGCTGCGTGGGTCGACGACCGTGCGGAGTCCGCCAGGGACGGGAGCCGACCCAGCCAACTGGCGTACGCGCTGAGCCGTCCGCCGGGACATCACGCAGCGCGCGCTGCCTTCGGTGGATCCTGCTACCTGAACAACGCGGCGATCGCCGCCGAGCGGCTGCGCAGCCGGGGCGCCCGACGGGTGGGCATCATCGACATCGACGCCCACCACGGCAACGGTACCCAGGCGATCTTCTACCACCGTGGCGACGTCTTCTACGGCTCGGTGCACATCGATCCCGGCGCCGGCTGGTTCCCGCACTTCCTGGGGTTCGCCGATGAGGCCGGACTGGGCGCCGGGCAGGGCAGCAACCGCAACATCCCGCTGCCGGCCAGGTCCGGTGACGACCGGTGGCTGACCGCCGTCGAGGAGCTCACCCACGACGCGGCGGCGTTCGGCGCCGATGCGCTGGTGGTGTCGCTGGGCGTGGACAGCGCGATCGACGATCCGGAGAGCCCGCTGCGCGTCACCGGTGACGGGCTGCGGGCCACCGGAGTCCTGCTCGGCGGCCTGGGCCTGCCCACGGTGGCCGTCCAGGAGGGCGGCTACCACCTGCCGTCGCTGGGCACGCTGGTCACCGGAACGCTGGCGGGCCTGGCGCAGGGCGCGGCGCGCGCGATCGGCTGATCCGGGATTGCCCACCGACGCCACCCGCTGCATCGCGCGAGCGCCCTGTTGGCTGATCCGGACATAGCGTTCGTCGATCGGACACCTGCGTTCCGCGGGGGGCCGGGACATGTCCGGATCAGACAATTTTTCCTGACGCGCGCCAACTGGCCGGAGCACACACGGCAGTCCTGCCACGCGGAAGCCCCCAGCGGCCCACGGCGGTCCGAAGCCGCCAGCGCTACTCGTCGTCGTCGCGGGCCAACCAACTGGCCAACCGGTCCACGGCGTTCTCGAACTGCGGGTGCAGGTCGACGAACGTCACCAGTTGGCCGGCCAGCCACTCCAGGCTGACCTGCTCGTCCCCGCGCCGCGCGGCGAGCTCCTCGATCCCACGATCGGTGTCGTACATCGCCGGCGCCTACGCGAACGCCCGGTCCATGAGGTCGCGCTGCTGCTCCTCGTGGCGGTGCAGCGACCCCACCGACGGCGAGCCGCTCTGCGACCGGGTCACATGCCGGACGCTGCGTGAGATGGCCCTCGGCAGGTGCTGGTTCATGAACGGCCAGGCACCGATGTTCTCCGGCTCGTCCTGCACCCACACGATCTCGGCGTCGCCGAAGCGCTTGAGCGTCTCGATGAGCGTGAGCTGCGGGATGGGGTACAACTGCTTCATCCGCAGCACGGCCACATCGGAGCGCTCGCGCTTGTCCCGCTCGGCCATGAGGTCGTAGCCGACCTTGCCCGAGCAGAGCAGGACCCGACGCACGTCGCCCGGGTCGACCCGGCCCTGGCTGATCCCCCGGTCATCGAGGACCGCGCGGAAGTAGCCCTCGGTGAAGTCCTGGGTCAGAGATGTGGAAACCTTGGCCCGCAGCAGTGACTTCGGCGTGAACACAATCATCGGCCGGGTCAGCCGTGAGTGGACCTGCCAGCGCAGAAGGTGGAAGTACGAGGCAGGCGTGCTCGGCTGCGCCACGGTCATGTTGTCCTGGGCGCACAGCGTCAGGAAGCGCTCGATGCGGGCCGAGGAATGGTCCGGCCCCTGGCCCTCATACCCGTGCGGCAGCAGCAGCACGATCGATGAGCGCTGGGCCCACTTCTGCTCGGCGGGAGGTGATGAACTCGTCCACGATCGTCTGGGCGCCGTTGACGAAGTCGCCGAACTGCGCCTCCCACATGACCAGCGCGTCGGGACGCGCCACGCCGTAGCCCGAACCGAAGCCCACCGCGGCGAACTCACTGAGCAGCGAGTCGTAGACGAACAACTTGCCACCCTTGGCGTAGCACTGCTTGAGCGGCTTGTACTGCCACCCGGTGCGCGCATCGACGATCACCGCGTGCCGGTGACCGAACGTACCGCGCCGGGAGTCCTGGCCGGCCAGGCGCACCCACTTGCCCTCGTTGACCAACGAGCCGATGGCCAGCGCCTCACCCATCCCCCAGTCGATCGCGTCGGTGGCCACCATCTCCGCGCGCCTGCGCAGCTGCGGGACCAGACGCGAGTGGGCGGTGAACCCCTCGGGCAGGTCGATCTGGCTGCGGACCACCAGGTCCACGACCTCACGACTGATCGAGGTGTCGACATCCCACGCGGGGGTCTGCGGGGTGAGCTCCTTCTGGCCCTTCTCGATCACCTCAGCGGAGTTCGGGTTGAACTGCTCGTCGCTGCCGGCCCGGGTCTCCTGAAGACCCGCTCCAAACGCCCCTGGAAGTCGCGCAGGGCCTCCTCGGCCTCCTCCACGCTGATGTCACCACGCCCGATCAGAGCCTCGGTGTAGAGCTTGCGGACCGAGCGCTTCGCGTCGATGACCGCGTACATGGTCGGCTGGGTCAGCGACGGATCATCTGCCTCGTTGTGGCCACGGCGTCGATAGCAGACCATGTCGATGACGACGTCCTTGGCGAACTCCTTGCGGAACTCGTAGGCCATCCGCGACACGCGCACGACCGCCTCGGGGTCGTCGCCGTTGACGTGGAAGATCGGTGCCTGGATCATCCGCGCGACGTCGGTGCAGTAGACCGATGAGCGGCTATACTTCGGAGAGGTCGTGAACCCGACCTGGTTGTTGACGATCAGGTGCACGGTGCCGCCGGTGCGGTAGCCCTGCAACTGGCTCAGGTTCAGCGTCTCGGCCACGACCCCCTGACCGGCGAACGCCGCATCACCGTGCATCAGCACAGGCAGGACGGCGAACTTGCGGCTGAAGTCGTCGTAGGCCAACTGGTCCTGCTTGGCCCGAACGATGCCCTCGAGGACGGGGTTGACGGCTTCCAGGTGGCTGGGGTTGGCCGCCAGCGACACCCGCACCTGCTCGCCGCCCGGGGCGGTGAAGGTGCCCTCGGTGCCGAGGTGGTACTTCACGTCGCCGGAACCCTGCACGCTCTCGACGCCGTAGTTGCCCTCGAACTCGTTGAAGATCCGCGAGTAGGACTTCCCTGCGATGTTGGCCAGCATGTTCAGTCGACCACGGTGCGGCATCCCGATGCAGACCTCCTCGAGGCCGTCCTCGGCGGCAGCGGACAGCACCGCGTCCACCATCGGGATGGTTGACTCACCACCCTCGAGGGAGAACCGCTTCTGGCCCACGAACTCGGTTTGCAGGAAGGTCTCGAACGCCTCGGCGGCGTTGAGGGTGCGCAGGATGCGCAGCTGCTCGGCGCGGTCGGGCTTCTCCGGGGACTCGATGCGCTTCTGGATCCAGTGTCGCTGCTCGGGGTCCTGCATGTGCATGTACTCGATGCCCACGGTGCGGCAGTACGCATCGCGCAGCACGCGCAGCACCTCGCGCAGGGTCATGAAGTCCCGCCCGGCGAACCCGGCGACCGCGAACTCCCGGTCGAGGTCCCAGAGGGTCAGGCCGTGCTGGTTGACGTCGAGGTCGGGATGCTTGCGCTGCTTGTAGTCCAGTGGGTCGATGTCAGCCATCAGGTGCCCACGCACGCGGTAGGCGTGGATGAGCTCCTGGACCCGGGCGGTCTTGTTGAGGTCCGCGTCGTGGCTGACCGCGATGTCGGTGGCCCAGCGCACCGGCTCGTAGGGGATCCGCAGCGCGGTGAAGATCTCGTCGTAGAACTCGTGCTCACCGAGCAGCAGTTGGTGCACCCTGCGCAGGAAGTCCCCGGACTGGGCGCCCTGGATGATGCGGTGGTCGTAGGTGGAGGTCAGGGTCAGGATCTTGCTGACACCCTGCCGGGCAAGGGTCTCGGGTGCGGCGCCCTGCCACTCGGCCGGGTAGTCCAACGAGCCGACCCCCACGATCAGGCCCTGCCCGGACATCAGGCGCGGCACGCTGTGCACGGTTCCGATCGTGCCCGGGTTGGTCAAGGTCACGGTCGTGCCGACGAAGTCGTCCGCAGTCAGCCCGCCACTGCGAGCCTTGCGCACCAACTCCTCATAGGTGGCCCAGAAGGTGGCGAAGTCCATCTGCTCGGCGCCCTTGATGCAGGGCACCAGCAGCTGGCGCGTGCCGTCGGGCTTCGCCAGGTCGATGGCCAGGCCCAGGTTGATCGCCTGGTGCGTGGCCACGGCCGGCTTGCCGTCGTCGACGGTCACGAAGCCCACGTTCATCTCGGGCATCTGCGCCAGCGCGCGGATCAGCGTGCTCCATCAGGTGGGTGAACGAGACCTTGCCGCCGCGGCCGCGGGAGAGGCTGGTCGTCGATGACGAGCCGGTTGTCGATGAGCAGCTTGGCCGGCAGCGCCCGAACGGAGGTCGCGGTGGACCTCCAGGCTGGCCTCCATGTTGGTCACGACCCGCGCCGCCGGACCGCGCAGCACCCGCGGATCTCGCCGTCCTGGTCGATCGTGGGGATGCTGGCCAGGCTCGGCTGGGGTGCGATCCGGTTCTCAGAGCTGGCTGGGGCTTCCATGTCCGAGCCGGGGAGGCTATGCCCCAGGGGTGGGACGACGACCTTCGGGCCGGCCGGCGTGATCGACGCCGTGGGTGCCGACGCGTCGCGGCCGGCGGGGCGCTCGGCCACCAGCCCTGGGGCGCCTGCTGGAGCCACCCCGGGCCTCGGCGATTGGATGCTGCTGT
>CAWAEB010000020.1:0-119406 GCA_963781015.1 uncultured Actinomycetes bacterium
CATCTATGGCCAGGCTGAGCTGTTCGATGGTGAAGGCCACGCTGGCGCCATGGCCGCCGCCGCCGTAATCCGCTATTATTTCAACCGCAAAGAGCCAATCTTGGCCCGGTTCTCGATCGAGGGAACCACGCTGGAGCGCAACGGCAACCAGCTTAAGCGATCCATCGCTCGAAAGATCGCCTGCACGATCAAGCCCTGCAACCGCAGCGCCTACTCTGGCGTCGTGTTCGATGACGGTGCGAGCCTGAAGCAGTCTGAGAAAGAGCTGTTCAAGGGCGGGTTTTATGAGACCCAGCTGGTCGTGGAAGACCCGGCGGCCCAGCTTGTCACGGCTCTGGAGCGCCTGAAAGAAATCAACGCTCTCCAGAAAGCCTTGGACGAGTCAGCGCCCCGTCTCCTGGAGCACTATTCCCGTCACCCTAACCTGGAAGTCATTGACCCCAAGATGTACGGGACCAATCCCCATTTTGGAGCCCATCCCGAAGGCGGCCGAAAAGTTAGCGACCCTTCCAACTGGGTAGACCGCTCCTACTTCTACGAGGCTGGTACCAAACCCGAAGAGCACTTTGAGGGCCACCACAAGTACACGGTTGAGCTGCCCAAAGAAGCCAAGATCTACGACCTGGCCGAAGATCCCGAGAAGCTCATTCCCCAGTCAACCGAGACGTTTGGCGCCGAACCTACGGTGAACCGATCTCTCCTGGAGCGCAAGATCAAAGAGGCGGGATACCACGGATATAAGCACAGTGGCCTGGGCGAGACTATGGGCCGTGCCGTTGCTATGTTCCATCCGATGAAGCCGATGGGCGTTCGTTTCCTCCAGCAGGTTGCCAAAGCAATTACGGCTGGTGGAATGAATGCGGCCCCGTCGTCGCTCACGGGCGGATCGGCCCTTCAGCGCGAGGACATCTCGGCTGGCGAATATGAGAAGAATCGCGGCAAAGTCTTGGCGGCGTTCCGAGATTGGGACCGCGTAACCCCCATCCGTAAGTTCTTGAAATTTAAGCTTCCCGAGGCCAGCGACCGGTCTATTGACAGATTTGCTGGGTTGGTAGATGATTATCAGGTGAAGAAAGCCGAAGAGCTGTTTGACGACCTGGAGAAGGCCTGGGCCTTGACGGCGTCAATTCAGTTGTTTGAGGGCCTTATGAAAGACGAGGAGGCCCCTGCGGAGGCACCCGAGGCCGAAGAGCCCAGTCTCCAGAACGGCTTCTACCGGGTAGTCAAG
Source organism: uncultured Actinomycetes bacterium (assembly GCA_963781015.1). Classification (GTDB taxonomy): domain Bacteria; phylum Actinomycetota; class Actinomycetes; order S36-B12; family CAIYMF01; genus Prado023. Next base: position 1,229 of record CAWAEB010000020.1, read on the forward strand.
AAGGACTCGCCTCGCCACATTGCTCGGTTTTCGGTCCAAGATGGCCATTTCAATGCCCTGGAAGATCACCGAGGGTGCTTTGGTTCTGGGTGTGAAAACGGCCCGTCGACAGGCGACCACCATGCGGCGATTGCTCAAGCTCATGGAAGAACGAGGTGCATGGCCGGCAGCGGCCGCCGAGGGCACCGCGACGGTCACCGCCATCGACAAGGCCGCCAGCACGATCAGCTTCACGGGCCCCGACGGGCGCGTGACCCCGGTCCGGGTCGACAACGTCGCGCTGCTCGACGGGATCGCGGTCGGCCAGAAGGTCGACTACCGCGTCATCGACGTGGTCGCCTTCGACGTGAAGGTGACGCCCAAGCCGGTACCACCTCCTCCGCCTCCTCCGGCCAAGGCGAAGATCGAGGGCAAGAAGATCGTCATCTCCGACATGATCTTCTTCGAGACCAACAAGGACACCATCAAGGCGGTCTCCTACGACGTTCTGAACGACGTGGCGTCGATCATGAAGGCGAACCCGAACATCAACGTCCGGGTCGAGGGGCACGCCTTCCAAGGAATCCGTGCGGCCGCTGGCCGGGCCGGGGCAGCCGTGGACTCCGCGCGGGCAGCCGGACGCGTCGAGGGCGACCCGAGTGCCCTCGCGCCCCGGCGACTGTCCGGATTCGACTTCGCCACGTGGCGCTCGGCGTCTGATGACCCCACCATGCGCTCGCCCATCATCGGGTTGATCGCCATGGAATCCAGCCCGGACTGGGCCACCTTGGTCGATCGTTTCGACCGGGCCAGCCGGGTCGCGCCGGTGCTGCGGCAGAAGGTGGTCGAGGGCCCCAGCGACTTCCTCAGCCCCAGGCTGACGATCGCCGCGGACTTCGACCTCGGATTCCACATGCGCCGCTTCCGGGTCTCCGAGCCCGGGACCTGGGACCAGGTACTCGACGAGGCACGTCGGCAGTCCATGACCGAGTTCGACCTCGCACGTCCCTTGTGGCAGGTCACCCTGATCGAGGGGCTCGCCGATGGCCGGGCAGCCCTGCTTGTCAAGCTGCACCATGCCATCGCCGACGGGCAGGGCGCGATGATGCTGGGCGCCACCGTCATCGACCTGACCCCGGCCGGTGTGGACCTCGGCCCGATGCCCCCGGCTCCGATGGCGGCCGGGTTGGACACCGCCGGGTTCCTGGGCACCGCGATGGTCGATGCCTCCTCGTTCCTGATGAAGTCGGTCAAGGACGTCGCCGACTCGGCCCTGCCCATCGCGGGTCGGGCCCTGCGCGACCCGTTGGGGGTCGTCGATGACGTGTTGGGCGTGCTCCGATCTGCGGCGAAGTTCATGGCCCTGCCGACCTCGCCGATGTCGCCGGTGATGACCGGCCGATCGATCAACTATCACTTCGTCACCTTCGACGTGCCGCTCGCTGAGCTCAAGCGAGCGGCCAAGACGCACGGGTTCAACCTCAACGACGCCTACATGGCTTCGGTCATCGGCGGTTTGCGCATCTACCACGAGCGCCGCAAGGATCCGGTGCGCGTCCTGCGCTGCAACATGCCGATCAGCCTGCGGGACCCGCAGCGGCCCGCGCAGAACGCGGTCACGATCGCACGTTTCGAGGTGCCCGTCGACATCGTCGATCCGGTCGATCGGATGGCTGCGGTCCACGAGATCGTCAGCAACTGGCGCAAGGAGCCGGCACTGCACCTGGTGGATCCCCTGGCCGAGGTCGGCTACCGGCTGCTGCCCTCGGATGTCTTCCCGGCAGCGGCGCGGACCAGCGACTTCACCGCCAGTAACGTCCCGGGGGTGCCGAGGCCCGTCTGGGTGGCCGGCGCGCTGGTCCTGGCGATGTACCCACTGACGGCCACGGTCGGGGCGGCGACCAACATCACCCTGTTGTCCTACAACGGAATCGCAGGCATCGGGATCGCGATGGACGACGCGGCCATCACCGACCAGGCGATGTTCGTGGAATGCATCGGCGCCGGGTTCGCCGAGGTGATCGGTACCCCGGTCGACCCCAGCGACCCGATCAGCTAGCGCCCCTGCCAGCGAGCGATCAAGGACACCGCAACGTCTCGAGGTCCGCGGCCCTGTGGGGCAGGCGGACCTCGAGACGTTGCGCCCGACAGGCGGCGTATCGCGATCAGATGAAGAACGTCGAGTTCGACTCGCTGGCCTCGCCAAGGAACATCGCCACACCGCCGAACTCGACGCCGTCGATCAGCTCGTCCTCGTGCAGGCCGAGCAGATCCATGGTCATCGTGCAGGCGACCAGTCGGACCCCTGCCTGGGCGGCCGATTCGATCAGCTCCGGCAGGCTGGGCACCTTGTTGTCGCGCATGATCTTCTTGATCATCTTGGTCCCGCCGCCCAGCATGTGCATCTGCGACAACTTCATCTTGTCCGGCCCGGCGGGCATCATCTTGGCGAACGCCTTGTCCATCAGGGGCTTGTCGATGTCCGGGGCATCCGGGCGGCGCAGCGCGTTCAGGCCCCAGAACGTGAAGAACATGGAGACCTCGTCGCCCATGGCCACCGCGCCGTTGGCGATGATGAAGGCAGCCAGGACCTTGTCGAAGTCCCCGGAGAAGACAACGAACGACTTCTTCTCCTTCAGCCGGGCCGCGACCGGGTTGAGGGTGGCCGAGCCAACTGCCACGGCGGCGCCACCCTTGCGGATCCGGGCGACCACGCCCGGACCCTCGGGCTTGATGTCCAGCACCTCGTGGCCGTTCTTCGCGGCCCACGCAGGGGCGTCGAGCCGGAAGCCGATGTCCGAGACGTGCGCGATGACCTCGTCCCCGGGATTCAGGTCGCCCATCCGATTCTGCAGGGCCATGATCGGCCCCGGGCAGGCCAGCCCGGTGCAGTCCAGATCGACCTCGACGCCGGTCCCGACGCTCGGTGCGCTCGGCAGCGCGCCGTGGCTGCGCAGCGACTCCTCCTCGGCGTAGGACACCAGCGGGAACTGCGGGTCCGGGACGTCATCCGGGGCGACGTGATGCCAGGCCCGGAACGTCTTGATCCCGCCGACGAGGGTGGCCACGTCGGTGAACCCGCGCTGGACGAGGATCCGGTGGGCCAGGTAGCTGCGGAACCCGGTCGCGCAGTACAGCCGGATCGGGGTTCCACGGTCCCAGTCGGCCTGGGCCACCCGCAGCGTGTCCAGCGGGACCAGCTCCGCTCCGGGGATGTGCCACACGTCGTACTCGCTGGAACTGCGCACGTCGATGATCCGCGCGCCCCGGCAGTTCTCCGGGTAGTCGGTGGAGAACCAGCCCGTCATGTCCCCCTGCAGGGTGTTGGCGCCCACGAACCCGACCATGTTGATCGGGTCCTTGGCCGAGCCAAACGGCGGCGCGTAGGCGAGTTCGAGCTTCTCGAGGTCGTATACGGTCGCGCCGAGGCGGATCGCGGTCGCGAACACGTCCAGTCGCTTGTCCACGCCGTCGAACCCGGCGATCTGGGCGCCCAGGATGCGCCCGTCCGAGGGGGAGTAGAGGCACTTGATGTCCATCTGCGCGCTACCGGGGTAGTAGCCGGCATGCCCGCTGGGATGCACGTGGGCGCGCAGGTAGGGGATGTCGGCGGCCTTCAGCTGCTTCTCGGTGGCCCCGGTGCCGCCGGCCACCATGTCGAACACCTTGACGATCGAGGTGCCCTGCGTTGATTCGTACTCGGTGTCCCGGCCGACCAGGTTCTCCGCTGCCACCCGGGCCTGTCGGTTGGCCGGGCCGGCCAGTGGGATGATCCACGATCCGCCCAGGACGGTGTGCGGAACCTCGACGACGTCGCCGGCGGCGTAGACATCCGGGTGCGAGGTGCGCATGTGGGTGTCGACCTTGATCCCACCCGCGGGGCCGAGCTCGATGCCGGCGGCGACTGCCAGCTCGGTGTTCGGCCGTACCCCCGCGGACATGATCACCATGGAGGTCTTGAGGAAGCGGCCGTTGGCGAGCTCGACGGTGAGCTGGCCGCTGGCCGAGGTGGTGAACGCTGCGGCAGCGGTCCCCAGGTGCAGCGAGATGCCCTGCGCACGCAGGTAGTTCTCCATCGGGGTGGACAGTTCCTTGTCCAGCGGCGGCATGATCTGGTCGGTCATCTCCACGATCTCGACCGCCAGGCCGCGCTCGTGCAGGTTCTCGGCCATCTCCAGGCCGATGTAGCCGGCACCGATGACCACCGCGTGCTTGAGGGCGTCCGGCGAGGCGACGACCGCGTCCACCTTGGCCTTGATCTCGTCCATGTCCTCGATGTTGCGCAGCACCATCACATCAGGGTGGTCCATCCCTGGGAGGTTCGGGCGGAACGGCGATGAGCCCGGGCACAGCGCGAGCTTGTCCCAGGACTCCGTGTACTCGTGGCCATCGGACAGGTCGCGTGCGGTCACCGTGTGCGCATCCGGGTCGATCGCGATCACCTCGGTACCGACCCGCACGTCGATGTCCAGCGACTCGCGAAGGCTCTGCGGGGTCTGCAGCAGCAACCGGTCGCGATCCTTGATGACCTCGCCGATGTGGTACGGCAGGCCGCAGTTGGCGAACGACACATTGCCCGACTTCTCGAACACGACTATCTCAGCGAACTCATCGAGCCGGCGTGCCCTGGCTGCCACCGATGCTCCACCTGCCACGCCACCCACAACGATCAACTTCATGGTCACTCCATCCTCGCCCGCATCTGGGGATCTTCCCCTGAAGGTAGTCCGCGTGCTGCAGGCATGCGCCGTGGGGAGGTCGGTGCGGCTGTGACCAATCCCATCCCCGATGCTGACTCCAGTCGGGGCGGACGGGGGTTAGCGTGGGGACCTGGTCGTCGGCTCGGAGGAGAAGGACCATGATCGTCGCTGTCGCAATGGGGCCCACCGGCCTGGTGGGCCATTCCTGGGGCAAGGCCAGCACCGTGGCCCTCGGCACGGTCGAGGATGCTGCCGTCACCGATTGGCGGGAGTTCCCTGTGGGCTGGGACGTCTCCCACGACGAGGGCGGCCATGGCCGCCACCATGCGCGAGTGGTCGCGTTCCTGCGTGAGCACAGGGTGCAGGCCGTCGTCGTGGATCATGTCGGCGACGGGATGCGCCGGATGCTGGGCACGATGGGCGTCGACCTGCACGAGGGCGTCACCGGAGACGCCCGGGCTGCCGTGCTCGCCGCGGCCGCGGCGACGACCGACTGACCAGCGCCCGGGCCCGTGTCGCCACGGGCGGTCGACCGTCGGGGTGCTGAGCGGCGTGACGGCTACCGACCGCTCTGTGCCGTTCGGTACACGAGCACCGGGCACGGGGCGTGGTGCACGCAGTAGTTGGCCACGGACCCGAGGTGCATGCCCGGCATGGCACCGCGGCCATGGCTGCCCACGACCAGCAGGTCAGCGCCCGCTGCGGAGTCGGTCAGTGCGTGTGCCGGTCGGTTGCCCATCAGGCGCGTCGCGACCGGGATCTCGGGCTCATCGCCCAGGGCTTCGGCAACAGCCTCGTCGAGCACGACGCGCGCAGCCTGTTCGTAGTCATCCTCAGTCGCAGTCGGGGCGAAGAAGATCGTCCACGGGACCTCGTACCCGGTGACGGCCAGCAGGGACCCTCCGATCGTGGCCGCGTACGTAGCCGCCCAGCGGATCGCCTCGATGCTCAGCGGTGAGCCGTCCACTCCCACAACAATCAGCGGACGTGTCTTATCGCGCATGATTCCCACCTCCAAGAACAGCCTACGCCGATCGGGTGGTGGGGGACAGGGCCCTTGGTCCGCGGTCGGTGGGGGGTGGATCAGGAGATCAGTCGTGACCCTTCATGATCATCCTGATCATCCGGATGTTCACGGCCGCGAAGCGCCAGGTCTGGACCGCGAGATTGGTCCGGCTGCGCACGGTCTTCTCAGTGGGCATCGGCGCCTTGGCGATACTGGCTTGTGTGTTGTCCATGGCATTCCTTTCCGTCTCGGTCCGACGTCACTCGGGGATGAGGAACCAGCCCGGCTTGGCCTTGGCCTTGTAGATGAACAGGTAGTGCAACATGCTCTTGACCCAGTGCCCACCCAGGCCGATCTCGCCGTAGGTGTCCTTCGGGCTGCGCCCGATCCCCGGGTACTTCTCGTAGTCGGGCACGATCGGGTACATCGTCATCGCCGCGGCTGTGCCCTTGGTCCAGCCCGCACCCGCCGAGGCGATGCAGGCCGCACCCATCCGGGCCATCGAGGCGGTGTGCTCGGGGGTGGTCGAACCTGTGGCGATCATTGCGGCGATGTTGTCCGCGGCCACCTTGCCCATGACCCCCGAGGGCATCCCCGTGCGCGGGGGCGCCGGGGTGATGACGGTGCCGTTCACGCTCTTGCGCGGCTCGGAGATCTGGTGCGGCGGCGCGAACGCGATCCCGACGGCGAACACGTTGGCGTACTCCGGGCACTGGTAGGTGCTGGGCCAGTCCTCGGCGCGCCACTGGTCGTAGGGCTTGGGCGAGTAGTCGGCGTCGACCTTCATGAACCCGTTGGGGGCGAAGATCGTCTCGGTGATGTCCTGCCCGGCGGCGTCATAGGCCGTGAGGTCGGCACCCCGGAATGGGGGGAGCAGCATCGCGAAGTCGTAGGCCAGCTTGTTCTTGGAGCCGTCGAGCTGTTCGTAGTGGATGACGCCCGGCTCGATGCGCTCGACGTGTGCCCCGGTGATCGCCTTCATGCCGCGCTCGCGGAACAGCGACTCGGTCCAGGTCTTGCTGGTCGTCTGGAAGCCCTTCTGGGTGAAGACCATGCCCCCGACCCCGAAGTCGCCGAGCTCGTACTCGTTGGACAGGTAGACGAGGTCTGCCATGTCCCGAACGCCGGCCGCACGCAGTTCGTGCTCCACGTTGAACGCATACTCGAAAGCCGCACCCTCGCAGGTGCAGGTGCCGTGCCCGGTGCCGACGACCAGGGTCTGGCGCTGCCCGGCGCGCATCCTCCCGATGGCCGCAGCGAGGTGCTCGGCAGCCTCGATGGCATGGCTGTCGGTGCACACCGAGACCGTGTAGCCCTCCGGACCGAGGCCGGGGGTGGCGCCGAAGTTGAGTTTCGGCCCGGTGGCGTTGATCAGGTAGTCGTACTCCAGGCGCCCTTCCTGGCCGGCCTTCGAGGGATCGGTGTAGGTGATGTCCACGTAGGCCCGGGGGGAGTCCGGGTCGCCCTCGGGATGCAGGCCCACGCCCAGGGCCTGGTGGAACTCGATGCCCTTGCGTGCGTAGATCGGGGCCAGCGGGAACGTCACCTGCTCGCGAGTCATCTTGCCGACCCCGACCCAGATGTTCGACGGGATCCAGTTCCACTTCGCGTTCGGCGCGACGACCACGACCTCGTGTGTGTCGTCGAGCTTGCGGCGAAGGTGCAGTGCAGCGGTGTGGCCGGAGACGCCGGCCCCGAGGATGACAACGCGTGCCATGGTCGCTCCTTGAATTTTTGGGCGTGTGCCATGAGCCTAGACCCGCGGCGCTCGTCACTGAACGGCCGGTGACCCAGCCCTCGGGTCGGCTCATCCGACGATGGCTGCCCGGGGACGGGCTGTCGCCGGGCGCTGCTCGGACAGGTGGGTGGCCGGTGCGTGTCGCGCGCCGAGCCGAGTTGCCCGGCCGATAGGGTGCGAACACCTGTTCGTATCGGGAGGTACCGTGCGCGTACTCGGGGTCGACCCCGGCCTCACCCGCTGTGGCCTGGGCGTGATCGAGGGGGCGCCGGGTCGCGCGCTCGCGCTGCGCCACGTGGAGGTCCTCACCACCTCGTCGTCGGCTCCGCTGCCTGAGCGGCTGCTGGTCATCAGCCGGGCGATCGAGGACCTGATCTCGGCCACCTCGCCAGACATCGTCGTCATCGAGCGGATGTTCAGTCAGCACAACCTGCACTCGGTCATGGGGACCGCGCAGGCCTCAGCCGTCGCCGTGCTCGCCGCCGCTCACGCCGGGCTGCCGGTCGCCTGGCACACCCCCACCGAGGTCAAGGCCGCGGTCACCGGCACGGGCCGGGCGGACAAGGCCCAGGTCGCCGGGATGGTGGTGCGCATCCTTCGCCTGGACAGCGCGCCCAAGCCGGTGGACGCCACCGACGCGCTGGCACTGGCGATCTGTCACGTCTGGCGGGGCGCGGCCAGCGATCGGATCGCCGAAGCGGTGGCCGCAGCCGCGCCCGCACGGATCCCGGCGCTGCCGAGGGGCAGGTCAACAGCCGGGCGATCATCGACATCGACATCGACATCGACATTCGCACCGCGGGTCCCGGCCGCCGGGCGCGCTCCCTCAGTCGGCGTCCGCATCGGCGGCCCGCGATGATCGCCTTCGTGGACGGCACCGTGGCGTCGGTGGCCACCGACCACGCGGTCATCGAGGTCGGTGGAGTCGGCCTGAGCGTGCTGCTGCATGCCCGCGCCCTCGCCGAGCTGCGGCCGGGTACGTCAGCGCGGGTGCCCACTTCCCTGGTCGTGCGGGAGGACTCGCTGACACTGTTCGGGTTCACCGACGAGCAGGAGCGGGCCACGTTCGACGTGCTCCAGTCGGTGACCGGAATCGGGCCACGCACCGCCCAGGCGATCCTGGCCGTGCTGACCGTGGAGCAGCTGCGCGCTGCGGTGGCCAGCGATGACCTGGCCACCCTGTCCAAACCCCCCGGGATCGGCCGAAAGGGCGCGGCCCGGATCGCCCTGGAGCTCAAGGACCGGATCGGGGCACCCAGTTCGCCGGAAGCCGCAGTCGCCGGTGAGGATGAATGGTCCGGACCAGTCACCGACGGCCTGATGGCCCTGGGGTGGCCACCGCGGGACGCGCGCGCCGCGGCGGAGGCCGTGCGTGCTGATGCCGAAGCGGTCCTGGCGCAGGGTGGGCACCCCTCGGTCCCGGCCCTGCTGCGCGCCGCCCTGCGGCACCTGGACCGCGCATGAGTGAGGAGGACATCCTCGAGGGCTCTGCCGACGCCGAGGACATCGCCGCTGAGGGCGCGCTGCGCCCACGCAGCCTGGCGGACTTCGTCGGCCAGGACCGGGTGCGCTCCCAACTCGGACTGGTCCTCGAGGCCGCCCGGCACCGAAACGCCACCGCTGACCATGTCCTGCTCTCGGGCCCGCCCGGGCTGGGCAAGACCACGCTGGCGATGATCATCGCCGGCGAGATGGCCGCCCCGATGCGGATCACCTCCGGACCGGCGATCCAGCACGCCGGCGACCTCGCTGCGGTGCTGCAGCAGCCTGGTCCCCGGCGAGGTGCTGTTCCTCGACGAGATCCACCGCATGGCCCGGCCCGGCTGAGGAGATGCTGTACGTGGCGATGGAGGACTTCCGGGTCGACATCGTGGTCGGCAAGGGCCCCGGCGCGACGGCGATCCCGCTGGAACTGGCCCCGTTCACGATGGTCGGCGCAACGACCCGGGCAGGGCTGCTGCCGGGGCCACTGCGCGACCGGTTCGGGTTCACCGCGCACATGGACTTCTACGAGACGCCGACCTGGTCACGATCGTGAACAGGTCCGCGCGGCTGATCGGGGTGGACCTCGACGCCGAGGGGGCTGCGGAGATCGCCGGCCGTTCGCGGGGCACGCCCCGGGTGGCCAACCGGCTGCTGCGCCGGGTGCGCGACTACGCGCTGGTCCACGGCGACCGCGCCCTGGACCGGGCCACGGCGCACGCCGCCCTCGACCTCTACGAGGTCGACGCCCTGGGCCTGGACCGCCTCGACCGTGCGGTGCTCGAGGCCCTGTTGCGCACCTTCCGCGGCGGACCGGTGGGCCTGTCGACCCTGGCGGTGGCCGTGGCCGAGGAGCCCGAGACCGTCGAGACCGTTGCCGAACCATTCCTGGTCCGGGCCGGCCTGATGTATCGGACGCCACGCGGGCGGATGGCCACCGAGGCCGCCTGGCGGCACCTGGGCATGACTCCTCCGCCGGGCACCGGGCAGATTGGTCTTCCCTTCGGTGACGACCCGCCGGACGGGAATGGGGGAGCGGGCGTCGAAGGCGTCTAGAATCGGGCGCAATTGTGCGGAAAGGCCCTCATGACCCTCCTTGATCTCCTGCCTCTGGTCGCCATCGCGGCGGTTTTCTGGCTCCTCCTGATCCGCCCGGCACAGCGCCGGCGCCGTGAGCAGGAGCAACTTGTCGCCTCGCTGGCCCCGGGCCAACGGATCATGACCACTGCCGGACTGTTCGGCACCCTCACGGCTATCCGTGACGAGGAGGTCATCGTCGAGGTCGCACCCGGCGTCGAGCTCGAGATGCTGGCTGTCGCGATCGCCCGGGTCATGCCCGTCGAGGATCCCGAGGAGTTCGACCTCACCGGCGGGTCGTCGGCCGAGCTGGGCTCCGAGGGGGCCGGAGCCGACGAATCGCAGGCCAGCCCGCAGGGGGAGGCCGACCGTGGCTAGCACGACCTCCAAATACCGGCCGTGGCGCGTGCTCGGGCCCCTGATCCTGCTCGTGGTCGGGCTGGTGGCCTGGGCGTTCTGGCCGGGGCAGAACCACGCCCCGCAGCTTGGTCTGGACCTGCAGGGCGGCACCCAGGTCACGCTGCTGCCCACCGCCGCACCCGGGGTCGACGGCTCGATCACCGACGAACAGCTCAACCAGGCCGTCGGCATCATCCGCCAGCGCGTCAACGGCCTGGGGGTGGCCGAGTCCGAGGTCACCGTCCAGGGGTCCGGGGACAACGCCGCGATCATCGTGTCCGTACCTGGATCCGTCCCGCAGGAGCGCCTCGTCGAGCTCGTTGGGCGCACCGCCCAGCTCGCCTTCCGTGCGGTCGAGGCCGTGACCAACCCCGAGGCTGTCGATCCGAATGCCCCGGTCGACGAGCCGAGCGCGGAACCGACCCCCACGGAGGCCCAGCCCAGCCCGACCGCCACCGGCCCCACCGACGCTGCCGAGCCCGATCCGAGCGCGAGCCCGGAGCAGCCGGCGGCCTCCGAAGAGCCCAGCGCGTCGGCCAGCCCCACACCCACGCCCTCGGTGAAGCAGCCCGAGATCCCAGTCCAGGCGGCGGCCAACGATGCCGAGTTCCAGGACCGGGCGCTGCGGCTGGACTGCACGCTGGAGGAGAACCGCGCGGGCACCCCGGACGACCAGGCGCTGTGGTTGGCCACCTGCGATCGCGACGGCGTGGCGAAGTACCTTCTGCAGCCCGCCTTCATCAAGGGCACTCAGGTGTCCGGTGCGTCGGCCGAGCTGGACCCGCAGACCAGCAAGTGGTCGGTCTCGCTGGAGTTCGACGCCGAGGGGCGCCAAGGCGCTGGCCGAGATCTCGACCGAGATCTACGACAACGACCCCCCGCAGAACCAATTCGCGATCGTGCTCGACGGCGTGGTCTACAGCGCACCGGAGTTCCTCGAGCCGATCAGCGGTGGGCAGGCCCAGATCACCGGCGACTTCACCGTCGATGAGTCCAACGACCTGGCCAACGTCCTGAAGTTCGGTTCGCTGCCGATCAGCCTCGAGGTCGGCCAGATCACCTCGATCACCCCCACCGCAGGCGCCGACTACCTGCGCGCAGGCCTGCTGGCTGGTGCGATCGGGCTGGCCCTGGTGGCCCTCTACCTGCTGGCCTACTACCGAGCCCTGGGCCTGGTGGCGGCGGCCAGCCTGGTCGTGGCCGGGATCATCACCTACGCGCTGTTCGTGATCTTCGGTCGCACGGTGGGCTTCACCCTGACCCTAGCCGGGATCGCGGGTGCCATTGTCGCAATCGGCATCACGGCCGACTCGTTCATCGTCTACTTCGAACGCCTGCGAGACGAGGTCCGTGACGGGCGCAGCCTGCGGGTTGCGGTCGACACCGGATGGATCCGGGCCCGGCGCACGCTGCTGGCCGCCGACTTCGTGTCGTTCCTGGGTGCTGTGGTGCTCTACGTGCTCAGCATCGGCAGTGTGCGCGGGTTCGCCTTCGCCCTGGGCCTGACCACGCTGGTCGATGTGCTGGTGGCGTTCACGTTCACACGCCCTGTCGTCGGGCTGCTCGCCGGCACCCGGTTCTTCCAGTCCGGGCACCCGCTGTCGGGTGTCGACCCGAAGCGCCTGGGCATCCCCGACCGACCGGCGCCACGTCCCTCGACCACAGCAGGGAGGCGCTGATCATGTCGCGCATCGGATCATTCGGACACAAGCTGTACTCCGGTGAGATCTCCTACGACATCGTCGGGCAACGCCGGCGCTGGTACGCGATCTCCGGCGCCATCATCCTCATCGCAGTGCTGTCGCTGTTCACGCGCGGGTTGAACTACGGCATCGAGTTCACCGGCGGCGCGGAGTTCCAGGTGCCCGCGACCTCGTGCAGCATCGATGAGGCGCGCACTGCCGTGGAAGGGGTCGGGGTCACCCCGAGCACCGTCACGAAGCTGGGCTCGGACTCGATCCGGATCACCACCGAGGCGGTCGAGACCGGCCAGAGCCAGGAGATCCAGACGGCGCTCGGCGAGGCGTGTGGCGTCACCGCCGAGGACGTGTCGGTGCAGATTGTGGGCCCGACCTGGGGTGGGGAGATCACCCAGAAGGCACTGACCGCACTGGTCGTCTTCCTGGCACTGCTGAGCATCTTCCTGGCCATCTACTTCGACTGGCGGATGGCCGTGGCCGCGTTGGTGGCCCTGGTCCATGACGTGGTGATCACGATCGGCGTCTACTCGCTTCTGCAGTTCGAGGTCACGCCGAGCACCGTCATCGGTGTCCTGACCATCCTGGGCTATTCGCTCTACGACACCGTGGTTGTGTTCGACAAGGTGAAGGAGAACACCCGCGGCGTGCTGGGACAGAGCCGTAGGACCTACTCGCAGTCGGCCAACCTGGCAGTCAACCAGACCCTGGTTCGCAGCATCAACACCTCCGTGGTGGCACTGCTCCCGGTGGCGGCGATCCTGTTCGTCGGCGCGGGCGTCCTGGGGGCGGGCACGCTCAAGGACCTGGCTCTCGCGCTGTTCGTCGGGATGGCGGCGGGCACGTACTCGTCGATCTTCATCGCCACGCCGGTCCTGTGCCAGCTCATGGAGCGCGACCCGCAGATGCAGGCCCTGGCCCGTCGGGTGCAGGCGCGTGGGTCGGGTCCGCGCAGTGGGGGGTCGGCGTCCGCGCCTGCTACCTCGACCGGTGGGCCCAGCTCGCAGAGCTCCGGCGGTGGGGTGGCGCTGGCCGAGGGCGCCGATGCGGCGCCGGAAGCTGCACAGGACAACTCCGAGGCGATGGACCGCGCCCGTGCCAGACGGGCGGCCAGCGGGCCACGCAACCAACCCAAGCGAAGCAGCCGGGCCGACCGACACTGAGCGGTCGGGCACCTGAGCGGTCGGGCACCTGAGCGGTCCGGCACCTGAGCGGTCAGGCACCTGAGCGGCGCGCGCCGTACACTCACCTCAGCGACAGGGAGGTGCGCGTGGCCGATCCGGAGACGCTGCCGGTCGACTCGGCGGTGGAGTCAGCCTCGGGGCTGCGCTCCCGGCTGTCCCGCTTGGCCAACTGGGGCGGCTCCGGGATCCCCGCGGACCTCGATCCCGTGCTGCGCTCGCTGCGCCAGTTCCATCCTCGGTCCGACACCCGGGTGGTGGTGCAGGCCTACCACACCGCCGCGGACCTGCACCGGGAGCAGAAGCGGCGATCCGGGGAGCCCTACATCACCCATCCGGTCGCGGTCACCCAGATCCTGGCGGACCTGGGGATGACCGGGCCGACGCTTGCTGCGGCCCTGTTGCACGACACCGTGGAGGACACCGGCTACACACTCAAGGAGTTGCGCGCCGACTTCGGTGACGAGATCGTTTCCCTGGTCGACGGTGTGACCAAGCTCGACAAGGTCACCTACGGGGAGTCCAGCGCTGCCGAGACCGTGCGCAAGATGGTCGTGGCGATGGCCCGCGACATCCGCGTTCTGGTGATCAAGCTCGCCGACCGGCTGCACAACATGCGCACCCTGCAGTGGCTGCCGCCGGAGAAGCAGGCGATCAAGGCCCGCGAGACGCTGGACATCTACGCGCCCCTGGCCCACCGGCTGGGCATGAACACCGTGAAGTGGGAGCTCGAGGACCTCTCGTTCGCCACCCTGCACCCGAAGATGTACGACGAGATCGTGCGCCTGATCGGGCAGCGGGCGCCGGCCCGGGAGCAGTTCCTCGAACAGGTCATCAGCGACATCGAGGATCGGCTGCGCACGGCACGCATCCGTGCGACCGTGACCGGGCGGCCGAAGCACTACTACTCCGTGTACCAGAAGATGATCGTGCGCGGCCACGACTTCGGCGACATCTACGACCTGGTCGGGGTACGGGTCCTCGTCGACTCGGTGCGTGACTGCTACGCGGTGCTGGGCACCCTGCACGCGGCCTGGAACCCGTTGCCGGGGCGGTTCAAGGACTACATCGCGATGCCCAAGTTCAACATGTACCAGTCGCTGCACACCACCGTGATCGGCCCTGAGGGCAAGCCCGTCGAGGTTCAGATCCGAACCTACGAGATGCACCGCTCGGCCGAGTACGGGATCGCGGCGCACTGGCGGTACAAGCAGACCGAGGTCGGTGGCAAGCTGGGGCCCGACGACCTGGGCTGGCTGCGCCAGCTGGTCGAGTGGCAGCGTGAGACCGAGGACCCCGGCGAGTTCCTCGAGTCGCTGCGCTACGACCTGGGCTCCACCGAGGTGTTCGTGTTCACACCGCGCGGCGATGTCATCGCGCTGCCGTCCGGCTCGACCCCGATCGACTTCGCCTACGCCGTGCACACCGAGTTGGGGCACCGATGCGTGGGCGCCCGTGTGAACGGTCGGCTGGTGCCCCTGGACAGTCAGTTGGCCAACGGCGATGCCGTCGAGGTGTTCACCTCCAAGGCGGAGGGGGCCGGTCCGAGCCGGGACTGGCTTACCTTCGTGCGCAGCCCGCGGGCGCGCAGCAAGATCAAGGCGTGGTTCTCGCGCGAGCGTCGCGAGGAGGCCATCGAGAAGGGCAAGGACCAGCTGCTCAAGGCCATGCGCAAGGAGGGCGTCTCGGTCCATCGGCTGCTGTCCACCGCAGCGCTGAGCGCGGTGGCCGCCGACCTGCGCCAGTCCGACGTGAGCGCCCTGTACGCGGCGATCGGTGAGGGTCGGATCGGGCCGCAGACGGTGATCCATCGGCTGGTGGCCACCGCCGGTGGGCCCGCTGCAGCTGCTGATGACGCCGCCGAGGCGGTCACCCCGCAGGCCATGCCAAGGATGCGCCAGCGAGCCAACTCAGATGCTGGCGTGACGGTGATCGGTGCCAACCACGGTGAGGTCTGGGTCAAGCTCGCGCGCTGCTGCACCCCGGTTCCCGGTGACGAGATCACGGGGTTCGTGACCCGCGGAAACGGCGTGTCCGTGCACCGGCAGGACTGCCCGAACGTCGCGGCGATGGCCGGCCAGTCCGAACGGTTCCTCCCGGTGGCATGGTCCCCGGGTGCGTCGTCGGTGTTCCTGGTCAACATCCAGATCGAGGGTCTGGACCGCTCCCGGCTGCTGGCCGATGTCACTCGCGCGCTGGCCGACCATCACGTCGACATCCTCAGTGCCTCGGTGACCACGACCAAGGAGCGGATCGCTATGTCGCGGTTCACCTTCGAGATGGGCGACCCGAAGCACCTGGGGTCGGTGCTGCGTGCGGTACGTGGAGTCGAGGGCGTGTTCGACGCCTACCGCGTCTGACCGTCCACCGCGATCCGCTTCCCTTGTTGCGATCGGCTTCCCAAATTCGGGAAGCGTCTTCGCAGAAGGGAAGCGCCTGCGGGGAAGGGAAGCGCCTGCGGGGAAGGGCAACGCCTGGGCAGGGGACGTGCGCGGCTGGATCAGCCGGAGTACTCCGCCAGCGAGTTCTCCGCCGCGTCGAGCAACGCCCGGGTCTGCTCGACGCGCCCGTCGAGGTCGGTGGCCTTGCGCACGTCCCCAGCGGTGTGCGCCGCCTCGGCCTGCTTCTCGAGCTTGACCAGCGAGGCGCGGAACGTCTCCACCGTGGACTCGGCCAGCGCCCGCTTGGCCGGGTCGGTCCGGCGCCACTGGTCCTCCTCGGAGCGGCGCACCGCGTCCTCGACCTTGCGCAGCCGGCCCTCGACCCGGTCCCGGTCGTTGCGCGGCACGTGCCCGATGGCGTTCCAACGCTCCGCGATGCCGCGCAGTGCGGACTTCGCCGCCGCCAGATCGGTCACCGGCAGCAGGCCCTCGGCCTCGGTGGCCAGGGCCTCCTTGGCCGCGAGGTTGTCGGCCTGATCGCCGTCCCGCTCGTTCTGCGATGCGGTGCGCGCGTCGAAGAACACGTCCTGCGCGGCTCGGAACCGCGCCCAGAGCTTGTCCTCGTCGTGCCGCCCGCCGCGAGGTGCAGCCTTCCACTCGTCCATCAGGCCCCGGTAGGCGCGCGCCGTCTCGGCCCAGTCCGTGCTCGAGGACAGGGCCTGCGCCCGCTCGATGATCGCCTGCTTGGCAGCGCCGGCCTCCTTGCGCTGGGCGTCGAGGTTGGCGAAGTGCACCCGTCGCGCCTTGTCGAAGACCGAGCGGGCAGCGCTGAAGCGCTTCCACAACTCCTGCTCGCTGTCCCGGCTGGCCCGATCCCCGCGGGGCAGGGCGGTCCAGCGCTCCTGCAGCTCCTTGAACTTGTCGCCGGTGGCCTTCCACTGCGTGGCGTCGGCCAGGCTCTCGGCCTCCTCGGCGATGGTGGTGCGGGCAGCCAGCGTCGCTGCGCGGACAGCGGCCTTGGCTGCGGCAGCCGCCTCCTGCTGGGCCTGCCCGGCACTCGTGATCTTCTCGGAGAGTGCGGTGAGCGCGGCGAGGTCGCCCACGACGTGCGGGTTGTCCACAGCGTCGGTCAGCTTGGACACGACGATCGAGACGTTCTCCGCCGAACCCTTGCCGTCCTTGAGCCGGGCGATGAGCAACTCCGCCTCAGCCCTGAGCCCGTCGTACTTGCGCTCGAAGAAGGCCAGGCCCTCGGCGGGCGCACCGGCCGCCCACTGGCCGACGGCAACCTCCTGCCCGTCCGGGCGCCGGACATACACCGTGCCGTCGTCCGCGACGCGTCCGTGGTCGTGCTCGGTCATGCTGGCAACCCTCCGTAGTCCCGATCCGGGTCATCATCCCACGCTGTGGGCGCGGACTCAGCCCTCCGAGGTGCTGACCGTGGCCTTCTCGATCCCGATCGGCGCACCAGGTGAGCCATCGGTGCCGCCGCCCTGCACGCCGGCCGCTGCGATCTGCTCGACGATGTCCAGGCCCTGGGTCACCTCGCCCCAGATCGTGTAGTCCGCCGGCAGGGTCGTGTCCTGGTAGACGATGAAGAACTGGCTGCCGGCGGTGCCGGGCCCGGCGTTGGCCATCGCCACGGTGCCGGCCGGGTAGTTGGCCTGCGCGTCCTCGGGCAGGTTCTCGTCGGGCACCGTGAAGCCGGGGTCGCCGGCGCCGGTGGCCGTCGGGTCACCGCACTGCAGGACGTAGATCCCATCGGTGGTCACGCGATGGCACAGCGTGGAGTCGAAGTAGCCCTGCCCGGCCAGCCACAGCATCCCGTTCACGGTCTCCGGCGCCTCGGCGGCAGCGGTGTCGATCACGATATCCCCGCAGTTGGTCGCCAGCGTGAGCTGGTAGTTGGTGCCGGCCTCCAGGGCCATCGCCGGCGCGGTGTCCCACGACTGCGGGTCACTGGGCGGCGTGGGCGCGGGGCCGCAGCCCTCGACCGCAACGGGGCTCGGGGCGGCGCTGGGGCTCGCACTGGCCTCTGGCGAGGCGCTGGCGTCCGGGTTCGCCGATGCCGATGCTGACGGCGCGGCGACGTCGTCGCCGGAGGTGTTGGGCCAGAACACCAGCGCGGCGACGGCGAGCACCCCGACCAGTGCTGCAATGCTGTAGCCGATCAGTTGGCGACGATGGTGCTGCGCCTGGCGTGCGGCGCGGCGGGCCTCCTGACGGTCCTTCTTGGCAGCGGCGAGCTCGCGGCGGCGCTTGTTGGTGGCTCCGGTCCCGGGCTTCTTGGGGTTGGACATGTGTGCTCCGAGGTCTGGTGGTGACGGGCGACGCGGCGAGTCTAGGTCCGACGGGGCTGCGCAGGGCGTGGGCCCCGGCAGTGTCGAACGTGTATCCCTCCTCAGCAGCGTCGTCTCGACGTCGCCCACGTGGAGGGACCGCTCGATGGTCGACGCTGCGGTGGAGGAACCCGATCCGGCCCGTGGCCAGCGTGCGATTCCGATGCGCACGGGATTCGGCCGACCGGCACGCCCACCGATACCCTTGGCCGCGGGCGTGCCCATGCCGCCAGCCCATCCGTCCACCGTCCCCCGTCAGTCCACCGTCCCCCGTCAGTCCACCGTCCCCCTCGTCCACCGTCACGCAGGAGCACGCATGCTCATCGCAGGGTTCCCGGCCGGGCCGTTCGCCACGAACTGCTGGATCCTGGCGCCCGGGCCGCACAGCGAGGCCGTCATCATCGACCCGGGCATGGACTGCCGCGCCGGGATCGAGTCGATCGTGGCCGAGCACCACCTGCGCCCTGTCGCGGTCGTGCTCTCCCATGGGCACCTGGACCACATGTGGTCCGTGCTGCCGGTGTGCGACGGCTACGAGATCCCGGCATGGATCCACCCGCAGGACCGGCACCTGCTCGCGGATCCGTGGGCGGGCGTCTCCGGGGAGACCCGGATGATGTTCGCGTCCGTGGTGGGGGCAACGGACTTCGCTGAGCCCTCGGACGTGCGCGAGCTGACCGACGGCGCCCAGTTCGAGATCGCCGGGATGACCTTCACCGCGGACCACGCACCAGGGCACACCCAGGGGTCGACCGCGTTCCGGATGCTGGACACCGGCGCCGAGCCGTTGATGCTGTCGGGGGACCTGCTGTTCGCCGGGGCGATCGGGCGCACCGACCTGCCCGGCGGGGACCCGGCCGCGATGCAGCAGTCGTTGACCCGGGTGGTCCTCACCCAACCCGACGACATGCTGGTGCTGCCCGGCCACGGGGAGACCACCACGATCGGCACCGAGCGGCGGGTCAATCCGTTCCTGCAGGGACTCGTGCCGCCCGGCTCCAGCGCATGAGCCGGCCCGCCCCCCTGTCGGGATTCCCCGAGTACCTGCCCGCGGACCGGATCGTCGAGCAGCACGTGCTCGACACCGTGCGCCGGGTCTTCGAGCTGAACGGCTTCGCCTCGGTGGAGACCCGGGCCGTCGAGCCGCTGGAGCAGATGCTGCGCAAGGGCGAGATCGACAAGGAGGTCTACGTCCTGCGTCGGCTGCACGCACCCGCGGACGAACCGGACGCCGGACTCGGCCTGCACTTCGACCTCACCGTGCCGTTCGCGCGCTACGTGGTGCAGAACGCCGGGCACCTGGAGTTCCCGTTCCGGCGCTACCAGGTCCAGAAGGTGTGGCGCGGCGAGCGTCCGCAGGAGGGCCGCTACCGGGAGTTCAGCCAGGCCGACATCGACGTGGTCGGTCGGGACACGCTGGCCGCCCACCACGAGGTCGAGGTGGCACTCGTGATGGCGCAGGTGTTCCGCGCCCTGCCGATGCCCCCGGCGGTGATCCTGGTCAACAACCGCAAGCTCGTCGAGGGCTTCCTGCTGGGTCTGGCCGCCACCGACACGGCCGCCGGGCTGCGCGCCCTGGACAAGTTGGACAAGATCGGCGCCGCCAGGGTGGCCGACCTGCTGCGCGCTGAGGCCGGGCTGAGCGCGGACGCCGCGCGGACCTGCCTCGCGCTGGCCGCGATCCGCAGTGCTGACACCTCGTTCGTGGGCGAGGTGCGCGCCCTGGGGGTTGAGCACCCGATGCTCGACGAGGGCCTGGCTGAGCTCGAGGCCGTCGTCGCAGCCGCAGCCGACCGGATGCCCGGTGCGGTCGTGGCCGACCTGAGGATCGCCCGCGGCCTGGACTACTACACCGCCACGGTCTACGAGACCCAGCTCGTCGGCTACGAGGACTTCGGATCGATCTGCTCCGGCGGGCGCTACGACGCGCTGGCCAGCGACGGGCGCACGACCTACCCCGGCGTGGGCATCTCACTGGGTGTCTCCCGGCTGATGGCCGTCCTGCTGGGCCGCGGCCTGGTCCGCGCCACCCGCTCGGTGCCCACCTGCGTGCTGGTCGCGGTGACCGACGAGGCCGCCCGCACCGAGTCCGCGGCGATCGCCGACCAACTGCGGGCGCGTGGCATCCCCAGCGAGGTGGCACCCAGCGCGGCGAAGTTCGGTCGCCAGATCAAGCACGCCGACCGGCGTGGCATCCCGTTCGTCTGGTTCCCCGACACTGGTACGGACGCCGAGCAACGTGGCACCGGCTCGGTCAAGGACATCCGCTCCGGTGCGCAGGTGCCCGCCGACCCGGCCCACTGGAACCCGCCCGCAGCTGACCTGCACCCGCGCGTCGAGCGCATCGCCGAAGACTCCGAGGAGACCCCGAAATGATCCGCACCCACGAGGCCGGCAGCCTGCGTCCCGAGCAGATCGGCCAACTCGTGACCCTGGCCGGCTGGATCGGTCGGCGCCGTGACCACGGAGGCGTGGCCTTCCTGGACCTGCGCGACGCCTCAGGCATCGTCCAGGTGGTCGTCCACGACCCGGCCGTGGCCCACCCCCTGCGCAACGAGTTCTGCGTGCGGGTCGTCGGCGAGGTCAGCGCCCGGCCCGAGGGCAACGAGAACCCGGACCTGGCCACCGGTGCGGTCGAGGTGATGGTCCGCGAGCTGGAGGTGCTCTCCGAGGCGGCCCCGCTGCCGTTCCCGATCGACGAGCACGTCGAGGTCGGCGAGGAGGCGCGGCTGCGCTACCGGTACCTCGACCTGCGCCGACCGGAGCCGGCCCGGATCATGCGGCTGCGCTCCAAGGTCAACCAGATCGCCCGTGAGGTGCTCTTCGACCGCGACTTCCTCGAGATCGAGACCCCCACCCTGACCCGCTCCACCCCCGAGGGCGCGCGGGACTTCCTGGTGCCTGTGCGCCTTCAGCCGGGCAACTGGTACGCGCTGCCCCAGTCCCCGCAGCTGTTCAAGCAGCTGCTCATGGTCGCCGGGATGGAGCGCTACTTCCAGATCGCGCGCTGCTACCGCGACGAGGACTTCCGCAAGGACCGCCAGCCGGAGTTCACCCAGCTCGACATCGAGATGAGCTTCGTCGAGCAGGCTGATGTCCTGGAGGTCGGCGAGGCCGTGGTCCGGGCGCTGTGGGCCGGCACGATCGGGCACCAGATCGGTGACATCCCGCACATGACCTTCGCCGAGGCGATGCGCCGGTTCGGAACCGACAAGCCCGACCTGCGCTTCGACCTGGAGCTCGTTGAGCTGACCGACTACTTCGCCGACACGGGATTCCGGGTGTTCCAGGCCCCGTACGTCGGTGCGGTCGTGATGCCCGGTGGCGGTTCGCAGCCCCGACGCACCTTCGACGCCTGGCAGGAATGGGCCAAGCAGCGCGGCGCCCGTGGCCTGGCCTACGTGACCGTCGCCGAGGACGGCACGCTCGGCGGACCAGTGGCCAAGAACCTCACCGACGCCGAACGAGACGGGCCTGGCTGGCGCCACCGGCGCGCAGCCCGGGGACTGCATCTTCTTCGCCGCTGGTAGGGCCCCCGAGTCCCGGGCACTGCTTGGTGCCGCGCGTCTGGAGATCGCCGAGCGGGTCGGCCTGATCGACCCGGACGCGTGGTCGTTCCTGTGGGTCGTCGACGCCCCGGTGTTCGAGGCGATCGTCGACGACGACGGAAACCCCGGCTGGACGGCCGTTCACCACCCGTTCACCTCCCCGAACCAGGAGTGGATCGACCGCTTCGACCAGGCGCCGGGCGACGCGCTGGCCTATGCCTACGACCTGGTCTGCAACGGCAACGAGATCGGCGGTGGGTCGATCCGTATCCACCGCGCCGATGTCCAGCAGCGGGTGTTCTCGGTGCTCGGGATCGACGAGCAGGAGGCGCGCGACAAGTTCGGGTTCCTGCTCGACGCGTTCGCGTTACGGTCCACCGCCGCACGGTGGGGTCGCGTTCGGCTGGGACCGGATCGTCATGCTGCTCACCGGCGCATCGTCGCTGCGTGAGGTGATCGCGTTCCCGAAGACCGGGGCCGGGCAGGACCCGCTCACCGGGGCGCCCACGCCGATCACGCCCGCGCAGCGCCGTGAGGCGGGGATCGATGCCACCCCGGAGGCTGGGTCGAGCGCGGCAGCCGCACTCCAGCCCTCGCCTCAGGCGTGAGCGCTTCGTAGTCTGTTCCCGTCACGGGCGGCAGCCGGCCGGCGATTCAGGGACGAGGAGCACGATGTCTGCACACGCGGTCCGTCGCATGGTCGCCCTGATGGCCGCGCTGGCCGGCGTCCTGCTCGCAGGTCCGGCGCAGGCGCACTCGGACCTGCGGTCCTCGGACCCGGACGATGGGGCCACCCTGACCACCGCTCCGGCTGCGGTCTCGTTCACGTTCAACGAGCCGCTCCTCGCCGAGGGCAACGCGATCACGGTCACCGAGGTGGCCACCGGCCAGCGGTTGGCCGTGGGGGCCACTGAGGTGGACGTCCAGACCGCGACCGCGTCCTGGCCGGAGTCCAGCCCCGCGGGGGAGTTCCGGGCCGCGTACCGGGTGGTCTCGGCAGACGGGCACCCGATCGACGGCACGATCACGTTCACCGTGGCGCAGGCGGCCGGGTCGGGCGCGGCTGCCGGCCGCAGCCAGCCCCGCCACCGAGCCCGCTCTCGAGGTGCAGACGGGTCGCCCGGGCCGAGCGGCTCGACCGACGCGACCGACACGGCGTCCCCGGTCCCCGCTGATGAGCCCGATGACGATGGGGGCAGCAGCCTGCTGGCGCTGCTGGTCGCCCTGGGCCTGGCGATAGCGCTCGGCGCGGGCGCTGGTACGTGGTTCATGCGTCGCACGCGATGACGACCACCGCGTCGCGCGCGTCCGATCCACCGGCCCAGGAGTCGAAGCCCCCAGCCACCCGACGACGCAGCCCCGTGCCCCGGATCGTGTGGGCCGGTGCAGCCCTGCTCGCCCTCGCCCTGGCCGCGGCGGCCGCTGGCCTGTGGTGGGCGCCGATCGAGGATGGGTTGCCCGACGCCGGGCGCCTTGTGGTGGACGGGATTCCACTGCTGCGTCTCGTGACCCTGCTGACCGGCGGTCTGCTGGCCGGGTTCGGGCTCTCGGCGATCGCGTTGGACCCGGCGGCGAAGACGTCGGTCACCCGCTCCGGGCGCATCGACCTGGGCGTGGCTGCGACGGGGGCATTCGTACTCGCCGGGGCGAGCATGCTGTTCGCCGTCTTCACGCTGGCTGACGTGCTGGGCGTGGGCCTGGGCGACCTGACCAGGCCGGTGCTGCGGACCTACCTCTGGGACGTCGAGGTCAGCCGGGCGCACATGATCAGTGCGGTGCTCGCGGTCGGCGTGGGCATCGGGCTGCTGCGGGCGCGCTCGCTGGGTGCTGCCGCCGCCTGGTACCTCATGGGCCTGCTCGCCGTCGGCATCCCGTCGCTGACCGGTCACGCCTCCGGGCTCGGCACGCACTCGTTGGCGCTCGTCAGCGGCTTCGTGCACGCTATCGCCGCGGCGGTCTGGGGCGGCGGGTTGGTTGCCCTGGCCACCCACGCACTGCGTCGGAGCCCCAGCATCGGCGAGCGGGTGCGCCGATTCGGGGTCGTGTCCATCGGGGCGGTCGGCGTGCTCGCAGTGACCGGGTTCGCCTCGGCCGCCACCCGGATGGACTCGTTCGCCCAACTGGTCACGACCGCCTATGGCCGCACCGTGCTGGCCAAGATCATCGCCCTGCTCGTGGCGGGCGGCCTGGGTCTGCTGTCCCGGCGGGCCAATCAGTCCGGTCGGGCGCCACTGCGGGGCCGGCTCCTGGCGGAGGCGGCCGTCCTCGGGAGCGCGCTGGGGGTCGCCGTGGTGCTGGCCCGATCGGACTTCCCTGGAACCGGAAGAGCTGCCGAGCCTGGGTGAGGAACTGATCGGCTACGCCTACCCGCTGCCCCCCACATTCGCCCGGGTCGCCTTCGGTTGGCACCCGGACTGGGTCTGGCTGGCGATCACCGCCCTCGCGGTGGGGCTCTACGTCGTCGGCTACGTGGCGCTGCGGCGGCGCGGCGATGCCTGGCCGGTCGGCCGGCTGGTCGCCTGGCTGCTGGGCTGGGGCGTTGTCGTGTGGGCCACCACCGCCGGCGTTGCCTGGTACGCCCCTGTCGCGTTCAGCCTGCACATGATCTCGCACATGGCGCTGGCCATGATGGCCCCGGTGCTGCTGGTGCTCGGCGGGCCGATCACGTTGGCGCTACGGGTCATCCCCGCAGCCGGCGGCGGGGCGCGCGGCCCACGCGAGTGGATCATCTGGGGCCTGCACTCGCCGGTCACGAGGTTCCTGACCTCGCCCGGGTACGTGCTGTTCGTCTACACCATCGGCCTGTACGGGCTCTACTACACGAGCCTGTACGCCACGCTGATGGCCTCGCACCTGGGTCACTTCGCGATGCAGGTGCATTTCCTGTCCGCCGGCTACCTGTTCTACTGGGTGGTCATCGGCGTGGACGCCGCACCTCGGCGGCTGGGCTACCCGGCACGGCTGATCCTGCTGATGGCATCCCTGGTGATCCACTCGTTCTTCGCGATACCGATGATGATGGCCGACAGCCCGATGGTCGCCGACTGGTACGCGATCGTGTCGACGCCGTGGCTCACCGACCCCGCCGCCGACAGCCGGTTGGCCGGGGGGATCGCCTGGGGGTTCGGTGAGATCCCGACGCTGATCGTGGCGATGGCCCTCGGTGTGCAGTGGTCACGCTCCGACGAGCGGGAGGCCCGCCGGACGGATCGACGCGCCGACCTCGACGGCGACGCCGAGCTTCGGGCCTACAACGAGAAGCTGGCGCGGATCAATGCCGAGGATGAGGGCCGGAAAGCCAAGGGTTCGCAGGGTCCGCAGGGGAGTCGAGCGGCGCAGTCGCGGGCGCGCCCGACTCGAAGTGCCTCACGCAGGGGCGTCCTGGGTGGAGGCCGCGTCCTGGGTGGAGGCTGTCAGCGCCCCGGCACGGTCTGACTCCCATGCCAGTCCAGCCCCCTCGACCACCTCGATCGCCAGCAGGGCGGCCGCCGCGATGACCGCGCTCCAGGCCACAGTCGAAGGACTCAGGCGCGCTTGGGCGATCAGGTAGACCACAACGGCTGCGATCACCAGTGCCCGCAGGGTCGGGATGAACATCGGGTGCTCCGAGGTGAACCGACCCAGTCCGCTGGCACCCATCGGTCGACCCCAGCGGTGGGCGACCCCAGCGATCGCCATTCGCGCCGAGCGACCGGACTCGGTGGCCCCGGCCAGCCAGGCCGGCCAGTGCGATCGCAATCCCGAGGGCCAGCATGACCAGCAGCGCGTTGACAAGGAAGCGCAGCAGGGTCGTGATCAGGACGCTGACCAACGAGGCGAAGCCCTGTGGGGCGTTGGAGGCAAGCTGGGCGCTGCCCAGGTCCAGGACGAAGTAGGTCACTGCCGCGCCCAGTGCGATGCCGAGTCCGGCCCAGAGCAGGCCCCGGGCACGCGGACGCCAGAGCAGCACCCCGACGATGAGCATGACCAGCACCACGACCCAGAGCCAGGAGGCCACCGGGAGGAAGATCGCCAATGCGTCGGCGGCCAGTTGCAGGTTCGGGGTGTCGGCGAGCACCACGTCGCGACCGGGGATGTCCAAGGTGCCGGCGAACGGGATCTGCCGTTCGACCAGCTCTGCCTGCACCTTGTCGAGGGCCAGTTTCGTGTTGAGCACGATCTGGCCATCGACGAGCGTGACCGCCGCGTCCGTGGTATCCCGCTCGATCAGCGCGACGAACCGCTTCTGCAACCCCGTGGAGATGGTCAGCCACGCATCGCCGAACCGATCGCCGTTGACGTAGGAGTCGACGCCGGAGGTGATCGCGTTGTTCACCCCGCTGGCGATCGCGGCGGCGATCACCGAGTCATTGGGGCGGATGTCCGCCAGGGGTCCGGACAGGCTTCCGAGCGCCTTCTCCGCGCGGGCCTGCGCGTCGACCGCGTCGATGATGGCCGACGTCGCCTCGGTGGCGACGGTCTGGCGCACCAGGGGATCGTCGGCCAACGGGGCGAGGGTCTCGTTGAAGGTCGCGGTGTCGGTGAGCGTGTGCTGCGCCCAGTACCCACCCAGGGCCAGGGGTGCCAGCAGGCACGAGACGACAATGAGCAGGGCAGCGATGATTCGGCGGGCCATGCGCGAAGCGTATGCCCACGAACACCCTGCGCCGTTCGTGTGCGCCCCCTGTCGGAACTCCATTTCTGACCGCGTGGTGCTGATGGTGTGGCACCCGCGCGTCGTCGGCTCCAGGTCCGACGGTTCCTCCGCACTGGCGGCGTCGGGGCGTCGCTGTGGGGGAGGGACCGGACCTGGTGTGGAGCCCCGGTGGAGAGACTCGGGGGAGTGCTGGCGCTGGTGCCTATCATGGCCGGATGGCCGGACCCTCCCGCTCGACGCCGGCCGGCCCGTCGCTGTTCGACGCGCCCGGCCTGGCAGAACGCTCCGCTGAGAAGGACGCCCCGTTGGCCGTCCGGATGCGGCCCCGCGAACTCGGCGAGCTGCTCGGCCAGGCCGAGCTGGTCTCGCCGGGATCGCCCCTGCGGCGGTTGATCGACGGATCTGGGGCCAGCTCGGTGATCCTGTGGGGACCGCCGGGCACCGGGAAGACGACCATCGCCTCGCTGGTGAGCCGGGCTGCGGGCCGCCGGTTCGTGGAACTCAGCGCTGTCACCGCGGGCGTCAAGGATGTCCGGGCTGCGATCGACACCGCGCGGATGTCCGGCGTGCCCACGGTGCTGTTCATCGACGAGGTGCACCGGTTCACCCGCACGCAGCAGGACGCGCTGCTGCCCGGCGTCGAGAACGGCTGGGTGACCCTGGTGGCGGCGACCACCGAGAATCCGAGCTTCTCCGTGGTCGCTCCGCTGCTGTCGCGCTCGTTGCTGCTGACGCTGAGCTCGCTGACCGAGGAGCAGGTGGGCGAACTCCTGGACCGTGCCGTGGTCGACGAACGAGGCCTGGCGGGGCGGGTCACGTTGGCCGACGATGCCCGCGCTGACCTCGTGCGCTACTCGGGTGGGGATGCGCGCCGGGCCCTGACCTACCTGGACGCGGCCGCCCACGGCGTGGCCAGGCCACCGAGTTCCTCCGCCCAACCCGCAGACCCAGGCGTAGAGGAGCCTGCGAGCCAGGTGCCCGAGGTCACCGCCGAGCACGTTGCCGCTGCCGTGCAGCGGGCCCTGGTGCGCTACGACCGCACCGGCGACCAGCACTACGACGTGATCTCGGCGTTCATCAAGAGCATCCGCGGCAGCGATGTCGACGCAGCCCTGCACTACCTCGCCCGGATGATCGAGGCCGGCGAGGACCCCCGCTTCATCGCCCGTCGCCTGGTGATCCTCGCCAGCGAGGACATCGGCCTGGCCGACCCCGGCGCCCTTGCGGTGGCCGCAGCAGCGATGACAGCCGCCGCCCAGATCGGGCTCCCGGAGGCGCGCCTCCCGCTGGCCCAGGCCACGATCCACCTGTGCCTGGCGCCGAAGTCCAACGCCGTCATCCGGGCGATCGACGCGGCCCAGGCCGACGTTCGCGCCGGGCTGGTCGGACCGGTACCGGCGCACCTGCGCGACGGGCACTACCCGAATGCCGCCGCGCTCGGGGTGGTCGGCTACCGGTATCCGCACGACGATCCCGCCGGTGTGCTCGCCCAGCAGTACGCCCCCGACCAGGTGCAGGGTCGGCACTACTACCAGCCGGGCGGGCACGGCGCGGAGGCCCGGGCCGCGGACGTGCTGGCGCGCTCGCGGGCTGCACTCGGGTCGGCGCAGGGCGATCCAGGGCAGCCGAGCCGGACCGACGTGCCCTGACCCAGCCAACAGCCCCGGGCCGGGGCCACACCGGCAGCCCCGGGTCCGGCCAGGCCATGGCTCTGCGATGACCCCGTTCGGACGATGGCCCGTCGTCCGGTGATGTCGATCCGGGCCGACGGTGCAACCTGGCGATCCGGGGTGCGAACCTGCCACGGCACGCAGCGTTCGGCCGCCCCGCCGCCCGGATGTCGATTCGGTCGGTCCGGGGGCCCCGGCTAGGGTTCGCCCATGAGTCGCACGTTCTGGGTGGTCGTCGGAGCCGTGGGCGGCGTGTTCGCCTACCGCAGGGGAACGAGTGCGGTCCACCGCGCCAAGGAGCTCGGCCCGCTGGGGTCTGCCCAAGTCGCAGCCCAGGCCACCAGCCGCCTGGCCGGGCGCACCGCGAATGGCCTGGGGCGCCTGCAGGACGTCAAGGCACGCCGCGACGGCACGCTGCTCACCGGCGCCGCCGAGGAGATCGAATCCGGGTCGGTCCCTGCCATCCCAGCGGACTGGGTGCCCGCTCCGGGCTCCAGTGCCCAGAAGGACGCCACCTCGAGGATCCGCATGACCGCTCCGACGAGTGGCAGCCGATGAGCATGCAGTACATGGACTCCGCGGAGATCCGCCGTCGGTTCCTGGCGTTCTTCGCTGACCGCGGCCACACGCCGGTGCCCAGCGCGAGCCTGTTGCTCGACGATCCGACCCTGCTGTTCGTCAACGCCGGGATGGTCCCCTTCAAGCCGTACTTCCTGGGCCAGGCGACACCGCCGTACGACCGGGCCACCAGTGTGCAGAAGTGCGTGCGGACCCTGGACATCGAGGAGGTCGGGCGGACCACGCGGCACGCCTCGTTCTTCCAGATGGCCGGCAACTTCTCGTTCGGCGACTACTTCAAGTCCGGGGCGATCCCGTTCGCCTGGGAGCTGCTGACCGGATCGGTCGGCGACGGGGGCTACGGCTTCCCCGAGGACAAGCTGTGGGTGACGGTCTACCAGGACGACGACGAGGCGATCGACATCTGGCACCGCGAGGCCGGGCTGCCCCTGGAGCGCATCCAGCGCCGCGGGCTGGCCGACAACTACTGGCACATGGGCGTCCCGGGCCCGGGCGGGCCCTGCTCGGAGATCTACTTCGACCGTGGCCCGGAGCATGGCCGCGAGGGCGGACCGGTCGCCGACGAGGACCGCTACCTCGAGGTGTGGAACCTCGTGTTCATGCAGTCCGAGCTGGCCGAGGTCCGCACCAAGATCGACTTCGACATCCGAGGTGACCTGCCTGCCAGGAACATCGACACCGGGATGGGCCTGGAGCGGATGGCCGCCCTGCTGCAGGGCGTGGACAACATCTACGAGATCGACACCACCAAGCACATCCTCGATCGTGCGATGGGTCTGTCCGGCGCACGCTACGGCGGGCACACCAAGAGCGATGTCGACCTGCGGGTCGTGGCCGACCACGCGCGCACGTGCGCATTCCTGATCGGTGACGGCGTGCTGCCCGGCAACGAGGGCCGCGGATACGTGCTGCGGCGGATCCTGCGCCGGGTCGTGCAGAAGATGCGGCTGCTCGGGGCCGGGGATCCCTCGATCGGGGAGTTGGTCAGCGCGGCCATCGAGGCGATGGGGCCGCAGTACCCCGAACTGGTCGGCGACGCCGGGCGGATCACGTCGATCGCCGCGGCTGAGGAGGCCTCCTTCCTGGAGACCCTGGGCCGCGGCACCACGATCCTCGCCGCCTCGGTGGCGCGCGCGAAGGCACTGGCCTCGGTGCAGCGCGCGAAGGCGCTGGCCGCCGGGTCGGCCGCCGCGTCGGCCTCCGAGCAGGGCGGCGCGCTGCCGCCGGTGCTGCTGTCCGGCGCTGAGGCGTTCACCCTGCACGACACCTACGGCTTCCCGATCGAGATCACCCTCGAGATGGCCGCCGACGCCGGTGTCGAGGTCGACGAGGCGGGCTTCCGGTCGTTGATGAGCGAGCAGCGCGAGCGGGCCAGGGCCGACGCCCGGGTGCGCAAGGCAGGCCTCACCCCGGCCACCGTTTATCGGGAGGTCATGGACTCCTCGGGCACCACCGACTTCGTCGGCTACACCGAGGTGACCTCCGAGGGGACCCTGCGCGGCCTGCTCATCGAGGGCCAGTCGGTGCCCGTGGCCGGGCCGGGGACGCACGTGGAGGTCGTGCTGGACCGTACCCCGTTCTACGCGGAGGGCGGCGGCCAGATCGGAGACCAGGGGCGGATCCGCCTGGCTGACGGCGCCCTGCTCGACGTGTACGACGTCCAGCAGCCGGTACCGGGCCTGTTCGTGCACCGGGCGACCGTCGCCGATGGCGAGGCCTCGGTGGGCGCGACCGCGCTCGCGGAGGTCGACGTCCCGCGCCGGCTGGCAATCTCCCGCGCGCACACGGCCACGCACATGATCCACAAGGCGTTCCGCGAGATCCTCGGCGAGACGGCGACCCAGATGGGTTCGGAGAACGCTCCGGGCAGGCTTCGCTTCGACTTCCCGAGCGCCGGACCGGTGCCCGCCTCGGTGATGACCGACGTCGAGGACCGGGTCAACACGCTGCTCCTCGACGACCTCGAGGTCACCGCGCAGTACATGAGTCAGGAGCAGGCGCGCGCGATCGGGGCGATGGCCCTGTTCGGTGAGAAGTACGGCGACTCAGTGCGGGTGGTCTCGGTGGGGGACTGGGCGCGGGAGTTGTGCGGTGGCACGCACACGGACCGCTCCGGCCAGCTGGGCGTGGTGAAGTTCCTGTCCGAGGCGTCGATCGGTTCCGGGGTCCGCCGCGTCGAGGCCCTGGTCGGCGCGGACGCCTACCGGTTCCTGGCACGCGAGCACCTGCTGCTCAACAACCTGGCGCACCTGGTCAAGGCCCGACCCGACGAGCTCACCGACCGGATCGGTGGGTTGCTGGAGCGCCTCAAGGACGCCGAGAACCAGCTCAGCCAGTTGCGCAAGGCCGCGGTCATGGCCAACATCGAGGGCACGATCGGCACCCGGTACGACATCGGCGAGGTGCGGGCGTGGACCTACACGCTGCCCGAGGGGTCGAGCGCCGCTGACCTGCGGGAGTCCACGAACGCGGCCCTGCGGATGGTCTCCAAGGACTTCCCGGTGGTTCTCGTGGGAGCCGCCACCGCCGGCAGCAAGGTGTCGTTGCTCGTCAGCGTGAACCAGCGTGGCCAGGACGCGGGCCTGAACGCGCGGGAGGTACTGGCCGCCGCACTGCCCGCGGTCGACGGCCGCGGTGGGGGCAAGGCCGACACAGCCCAGGGCGGGGGGTCCAAGCCCGAGGGCGTCGAAGCCGCTCTGCGTGCCGCCCGTGAATGCCTGGCAGAGCGCCCCGCAGGGCCGCTCTGATGGATCAACTGCTGGGCTGCGCGACCCGTCTGCGGGCGCTCGCGGCGTCCTCGTCGCTCGACGCACCATCCAGGTGCGCCTCGCTCCTCCTCCTTGCCAGCACCTCGCATCCGGATCGCTCGCTGCCAGCGGATCCATCAGTGCGGCCCTAGTGCGCCGCGGCGTCCGGATCGGTGTCGACGTCGGGAGTGTGCGGATCGGGGTCGCGCGCACCGACCCGGAGGGCGTGCTCGGCGTCCCCGTGGAGACCGTGCCCCGTGGCGAGGGTGACGTGGCCCGGATCGTCGCGCTGGTGGCGCAGTACGAGGCCATCGAGGTGGTCGTCGGACTGCCCTTGGCGATGTCCGGTCGGCCCGGGCCGGCGGCGGCCGGTGCGCGCGCGTTCGCCACACAGTTGGCGGTCGCCCTGGGCTCGCTACCGGTGCGCCTGGTCGACGAGCGACTGTCCACAGTGGCGGCCACCCGCGGGATGCGCGAGTCGGGGCGCAACGCCCGCAACGCTCGCGCAGTGGTGGATCAGGCGGCTGCGGTGAT
The DNA here is from genome assembly GCA_963781015.1 of uncultured Actinomycetes bacterium. Classification (GTDB taxonomy): domain Bacteria; phylum Actinomycetota; class Actinomycetes; order S36-B12; family CAIYMF01; genus Prado023. The sequence goes on from CAWAEB010000020.1 coordinate 32,922, forward strand.
CATCGTCCAATACGCTGTTGACTCCGAGCGCGCGACCGGACGTGTGCCAGGGATCCCGGTTCAGGAGTGAAATGAGCAACCTTGGCCTGCAGACCCCCCCGGAGAGCCGCCCGCCTGAGGGCATCCGGCACCGGGGTCGATCCTGGGTGGCGGTCCTGCTGAGCCTCGGCGTGCTGCTCGCAATCGGGTTCGGTGTCAAGTTCGCGATCAACCAGATCCCGGCGTTCGGCCCTGGGCCGGCCGACTACTCCGGTGAGGGGACTGGATCGGTGGAGGTCGTCGTGGAGCCTGGCCAGACGCTGACCGAGATCGGGCGGACGCTGAAGGCCCAGGACGTGGTCGCGTCGGTGGACGCGTGGCTGGCGGCTGCCGAGGCTGAGCCCGCCGCGCAGAAGATCGGCCCGGGCGCGTATGAGATGGCCGAGCAGATGAGTGCCGAAGCGGCTGTGGCGCGCATGATCGACCCCGATTCCCGGATCGTCGACAAGCTGCTCCTGCGCGAGGGGTTGCGCATCAACGAGAGCATCGCGGCAACCTCCGAGGCCACCGGGATCTCGACGAAGATGTTGAACAAGGCGGCTGCCGGCGGTGAGATCGGCCTGCCTGACTACGCCAAGGACAACGCCGAGGGCTTCCTGTTCCCCGCCACCTACGAGCTGAAGAAGGACGAGAGTGCCACCGGCGTCCTGTCCCGCTTGGTGGACCGTTGGGACCAGGCTGCCGCAGACGTCGACCTGGACGCGGGCGCCAAGCAGCTGGGGGTCTCCTCCTACGACGTGATGATCATCGCCAGCCTCGTCCAGATCGAGGGGACCCCGCAGGACTACGACAAGATCGCCCGGGTCATCTACAACCGCCTCGATCCCCAGACCTGGGGGGGTACCTACGGATACCTCCAGATGGACACGACCATCAACTACGCGCTGGACAACTCCGACCTGGTGCTCACGAACGACCAGGTGCAGAACACCGAATCGCCGTACAACACCTACAAGTACCAGGGACTTCCCCCCACACCGATCAACTCGCCGGGCGAGGAGGCCATCCGGGCCGCGCTGAACCCCGCCGACGGTGACTGGCTCTGGTACGTGACCGTCAATCCCGATACGGGGGAGACGAAGTTCACGAACGACTACGACGAGTTCCTCGGGTTCAAGGCCGAATTCTCGAAGTGGCTGGACGAGAACCCTCAGTGACCCGCACGGCGATCCGTCGGGCCGCCGTGCTCGGCAGTCCCATCGGGCACAGCCTGTCGCCGGTGCTGCACCGCGCCGCGTACGCCCAGTTGGACCTGGACTGGCGCTACGAGGCGATCGAGTGCGATGCGGCCGGCCTGGCCGACTTCATGGCGGGCTGCGGAGCCGAATGGGCAGGGTTGTCACTGACCATGCCGCTCAAGCGGGCGGTGCTGCCGCTGCTGGTCGAGGTCAGCCCGGTGGCCGAACTGGTTGGCGCAGCCAACACCGTGGTGTTCGGCGCGGACGGACCGGTCGGGCACAACACGGACGTTCGCGGGATCGTCGAGGCGCTTCGCGGGATCGGCGCCCGACCCGGGCCCGCGGTGGTGCTCGGCGCTGGCGCGACCGCGGCCTCGGCGATCGCGGGGTTGGCTGAACTGGGCTGCCGCGAGGTGGTTGTGCATGCGCGCCGTCCCGACGCCGCGGCCGACCTGGCGCAGGTGGCCGAGCGAGTGGGTGTGACGTTGGAGGTGGCGGGCTGGGTGCAGGAGCTGCCCGGGCGGGACGTGGCCTCGATCGTGGTCTGCACGGTGCCCGCGGGTGCGGGCGCGAGCCTGGTGGGTGGAGTTCCCGCCGACCCCGGTGCACTGCTCGACGTCTCGTACGCGCCGTGGCCGCCGCCGCTGCTTGCCGCATGGCTGGCCGCCGGGGGAGCCGCCGTCGGCGGCGATGAGATGTTGCTGCACCAGGCCGTGGGCCAGGTCCGGTTGATGACGGGGCGCAGTCCCGAGGTCGAGGTGATGCGCGGCGCCCTGCGCGCTGAGCTCTCCCGGCGCATGTGACCGAACGGCCCAGAGATCCAACCACCACCCCGCCGGTGTCCCGCGATAGCGGACGGTAGTAGGGCGGCCGGGTTCCGGCGGGCGCGAGCGGAGCACACCTCGCGCCCGGGTGGTTGAAGGGCCCTCCGCTCCAGCCCTCGAGGGTCAACCTTGCACCTCGAGTGGTTGAAGGAATCCCGGCGAGCGACCTCCTATCAACCACGGTGCGCACGGTTGGCATGCAGCGGTGGCACGGGCCGGGCCACGCGTGGGTTGCGGCCCGTCTCGGGCCCGGCACGCGCACGGTAGTAGCACGGTGGTGCGCCAGCAGGGGGTTGTGCGGCCGGGAGGCCTGCCGCGAGGGATCAGCCCCGCGCTGGGCACGGCTCAAGCCGGCGCCGAGGGGTGACGATGGCTGACACACGGTGTGGGGCTGGCCCACGCCCGTGTCCCCGGCCCGGGTGCCCAGGCAGGGCGGCGCGTGGGTTGACCGCGTGCCCGCCTTCCGGGCTACTGGTCCGGGGCTGTCCTGGAGGCCTGAGATGACCGTCACCCTCACCGGCAGCCTGTCCGACTTCTCCCTCAGCGACGTGCTGCACCTGCTCGCGATGGGCGGGCGCACCGCTGCGGTGCGTCTCAGTGGCCCTGATGTGACAGGTTCGGTCTGTCTGATTGAGGGGATGGTGGGTGCAGCCAGTGCCGACGACAGCCGGGCCAGCCTGCTGCGCGCGCTTGTCTCCTCGTCGGACGTCCCAGTGGTCGATCTCGAGTGTGCCCTTGCCCAGTCACGGCCGGTGCAGGCCCTCGTGGACTCGGGGGCAGTTGACGCGGAGTCCGCACAGTCGGTGGCCAGTGAGCACTGCATCGACGCCATCGGCCAGTTGCTCGGGTGGGGCAGCGGGCAGTTCGAGGTCCACGCCGGGGACGATGGCCCCGAGGACCTCGGAGTTCGTATTGCGGTCGACACGTGTCTCGCAGATGCTCGGGACCGCTCGGCGCGGTGGAGTGAACTGCGCGCCAGCCTGCCGGATGCGCAGTGCGTCCTTGGCCTGGCCCCGGCGCTGTCCAGCCCGCCCGTACTGGACCTCGAGGACTGGGCCGTGCTGGCCCGGATCGACGGGCGTCGCCCGGTGAGCGCGGTGCTCGCCGCGCTCGGGACAGCCCCACTGGCTGCAGGTGATCGGCTGGTGGAGTTGATCCGGCGTGGGTTGGTGGCGCAGCGCAGCACCGATGGCGAGGAGCAACGGGCCGTGGCTGACCGGTTGCTGACACAGTTCGAGGCAGCGGCATCCTGGGCGGGGTCGGGCGGGCGCCCCGCGGAGTTGCTCGTGCCGGAGGAAGTGCCTCTCCTGGTCGGGGACGAACCCGGGTTGGCGGAGGCCGATCTGGTCTGGGAGCCCGGTGCGGGCGATGCGTCCGCAGAGCTGGGCGAGGGGACCGGCGGCTTCGGTGCAGGCGTGAGCGTCGACGTTGGCTGGTCCGAGGCTGGGGCGCCGGTGGATGGCGCGATGATCGAGGTGGCCGAGGTGGCCGAGGTGGCCGAGGGTGCGGCGTTCCAGCATTCGGGTGAGGTTCTGGGTGCCGGGTCGGCGCCAGCCGAGCCGGCTGGGTGGGCTGCCGATGAGATGCTTCCAGGCCCCGCGGGCGAGTTGCAGGGGGTGGCGGTGTCCCCGGTCGGACCAGGTGAGTGGGCTGGCGAGCAGCAGGCCAGCGAGCAGCAGCCTGACGCACAGTGGTCTGACGAGCCCCTGAGTGAGGCGCCGGTGCAGGTGGAGGTGGACCGGTGGGATGCCGCGCAGTGGGCCGGCGAGGTCCAGGGTGTCAGCACGGCTCAGGCCGAGAGCTCACCAGGGGCGCCGGGTGCAGTCAACTCCCCGGAAGCGCTTCAGGTGCCGCCAGCTGTCGCTGTGGCAGACGCATCCCTGACGTTCGATCAGTGGCAGGCGCCTCCGGCGGAGTCGGGGAGCATGGCCCCTGCGCAGGCTGGGTACGATCCGCAATCCACGGGGGCGCAGACGGCGGACTGGGCCGACGAGTGGAGTGCGGTTGCACCGGTTGCGATGTCCGCCTGGGACGGGCCGCCATCTGCGTTGGTGGACCAGGTGGCCGCCGATGGTGACGGCTCTGTCGATGACTTCGCCGTGTCCAGCGCCAGCCTCGGTGTCGTCGCCTGGGACCCGGAGGCGTGGGAGGGCGAACCCCCCGTCGCGTGGCAGGGCGAGACCTGGGATGCGGAGCTGGTGCAGGCGGAACCGGGTGGCGTGGATTCGGGTGTCGTGGTTCCGGGTGGCGTGGATCCGGGTGTGGATCCGGCGGGATCACGACTGGCCGAGCCGACGCCGGTGGTCCCGGACGTGGGTACCCCGTGGACCGGCGTCGAGATCCTCGTCGCCGCGTGCCAGCAGGCTGCGGTCTATGAGCCGGGTGCATACGAGCCCAGCGATGGGCAGCCCGGTGCTTACGAGGTGAGCGCTGCGCAGCCCGGTGCGTTCGAGGTGAGCGCTGTGCAGCCGGGTGCCTACGAGGTGAGCGCTGTGCAGCCGGGTGCCTACGAGCCCAGCCCTGGGCAGCCCGATGTCCACGAAGGGGCTGACTCCGGGCTCACCAACGGGCAGGACTGCGCGTGGCAGCCCGGTGCCCACGCGACTCAGGCGACCGAGATCAGTGCCGACATGCACGGGAATGCCCAGGTGGAGGCGCCCACGTGGTCGCCGTGGGCCGAAGCATTGGGCCTGGGAATCCCCGAACAGCGTGGCCCGGCCCGTGGGGTCGAGTCCGTCGGTGCCGAGTTCGCGCACGTGGCACAGCCGGACCCAGCGGCGCACGACCTGCAGCCGGCTGGACCCGAGCAGGCGCCGACCGATCCGCTGGCCGCCGATCCGCAGGCAGTCGACCCGCTGGCCGCCGGCCTGCTGGCGCACCTGATGTCCAGCGTCCGGGGCAGTGATGGGTGAGCCAACCATCGCGGCGGCCCAGGGCCCGTCCGCGGCGATGCGGGACCCCATCGGTGAGCGTGGGCCATGAAGCAACTCGCCGATGTGCTCGTCGAGCGTGGCCTGGCCACGGCTGATCAGGTGGCCGGGGCCAGTGCCGAGCAGCGCCGGCTCGGGCGCAGCATGGGCCGGATCCTGGTCGACCAGGGCGTGCTCAGTGAGTCCGACCTGGTCGCGGCCCTGGCCGCTCAGGTGGGGCTGGACTACATCGACCTCGGGGATGCCCTGATCGACCCGGCCGCCACCGCGCTGGTGCCCGGCGCGCTGTGCCGGCGACACACACTGGTGCCGGTCCGCTTCGTCGAGGGCCGGCTGGTGATCGCCATGGCCGACCCGGCCAACGTGATCGCCCTGGACGACGTGCGCACCATCGCCAAGGTCGAGCTGCGCCCGGTCGTCTCGACCCGCGGGGACGTGCTCGCTGCGATCGCACGCGCCTACCGTGCCGGCGACGAGCTCGACAGCCTCTCCACGGCGATCGAGGTGCGGACCTCCGAGGAGGAGGACCTCTCCCGGATCAGGGAGGTCGTCGAGGACGCCCCGATCGTGAAGTTCGTGAACCTGCTGATCACCCAGGGAATCCAGGACGGCGCCTCGGACATCCACATCGAGCCCGCGGAGGAGGACCTGCGGGTACGGTTCCGGATCGACGGGGTCCTGCACGAGGTGATGCGCTCGCCCAAGTCGATCCAGTCCGGGGTCATCAGCCGGTTGAAGATCATGGCCGACATCAACATCGCCGAGCGGCGCATCCCACAGGACGGCCGGCTGTCGGTCAACGCCTACGGCCGCAAGGTCGACCTTCGGGTGGCCACGCTGCCGACCGTGTGGGGCGAGAAGGTCGTCATGCGCATCCTGGACAACTCCACCGCCATGCTCGACCTCAAGGACCTCGGGTTCACCGGCGGGAACTTCGACCGCTACCAGGTCAGCTACTCCAAGCCCTACGGGATGATCCTGGTTACCGGGCCCACCGGGTCGGGCAAGTCCACGACGCTGTACTCGACGCTGCACCAGATCAACCGGCCTGAGGTGAACATCATCACCGTCGAGGACCCGGTCGAGTACCGGCTGGCCGGGATCAACCAGGTGCAGACCCACGCCAAGGCCGGCCTCACGTTCGCCGCCGCGCTGCGCTCGATCCTGCGCGCCGACCCGGATGTGGTGCTGATCGGCGAGATCCGCGACCACGAGACCGCCCAGATCGCCATCGAGGCGTCGCTGACCGGTCACCTGGTGCTGGCGACCCTGCACACCAACGACGCGCCCTCGGCGGTGACCCGGCTGATCGAGATGGGCATCGAGCCGTTCCTGGTCGGTTCCGCGCTGGATTGCGTGCTGGCCCAGCGGCTGGCCCGCCGCCTGTGCAGCAAGTGCAAGGAGCCCTACACACCCACGGCGGAGACGTTGGTGGCCGCGCGCTTCCCATGGACACCCGAGGAGCCGCCGCCCAAGCTGCACCGCGCCGTCGGTTGTGCCCAGTGCGCCAAGACGGGCTACAAGGGCCGCCTGGCCCTGCACGAGGTGATGAGTGTGAGCGAATCCGTCGAGCGGCTGACGGTCGAGCGTGCGTCGGCGGCCGCCATCGAGGCGGTGGCCCACGCCGAGGGCATGGTGTCGCTGCGCCTGGACGGCATGCACAAGGTGCGCGAGGGGATCACGTCCCTCGACGAGATCATGCGCGTGGTCGTGTAGCGGCGGGTGCCCCGCCGCGGGTGGCCCGTCGGTGCGCGGTCGGGAGCGGCTCAAGTCGGCGGCTGCCCAGCACCGATGCAGGTCCCAGTGGGGTTCGTACCCCGACCGACGTGTGGAGGGACCATGGACGAGTTCATCGCGGGGACTGCTGCCCAGCCCGGCCACGGTCCCGCTGTCGCCCAGCCCGTACCGCGCGTGGCGGACGGACGACTCGGGCCGCCCTCCGGGGGCCAATCACCCGGCCTGCCACAGGTGGACCGCAGGCCCAGCCCGGCTGCATCGGGCGTTCCGATCACCGCCCACGGCGGGCACCCCGGCATGGCGCCCGGCATGGCGCCAGCCCCGGGAGGTGCCGTTCCGGCCCGCCCGGCGGGGCCGCAGATGCAGGCTCCGGTTCCGTCTGGCGGTGTTCCGGCCCGCCCGCCGGGGCCGCAGATGCAGGCTCCGGTTCCGTCTGGCGGTGTTCCGGTCCGGCCGCCGGGGCCGCAGATGCAGGCTCCGGTTCCGTCTGGCGGTGTTCCGGTCCGGCCGCCGGGGCCGCAGATGCAGGCTCCCGTTCAGCCAGGCAGCGTCCCGGCCCGCCCGCCGGGGCCTCAGACGTATGCCTCAGCCCCGCCCACGGGTTATGCCCCGACGGGCGTTACGCTCCCACCGGGTGCGCAGATGCCGACTTCCCGGCCACCTGCCCCGCCCGCCGGGTACACCAGCACACCCGTGGCACCTCCGACCCACGTGGCCCCCCCGATGCCCGTGGCTCCTCCCGTACCCGCGGGGTATCGCGGCCCTGCCGCGCCGCCGGCGCCCACCCACCAGCCCGTTCCCGGCCTTGCGCCCGATGTGCACGGCGCCGACGTCGGACTCGTCCCGGATGCCCCCGGCCTGGGCCCGGCCCCCGAGGTGCGGATCGCCGAGTCCGAATCGGCGGCCTACTCGCGCCGCTCGACCGAGGACGACGTCCGTGACGACGACTTCTCGCTGGCCGAGGCGCTGATCGCGATGATCGAGATGCGCGGCTCGGACCTGCACCTGAGCGCCGGCGCACCTCCCACCGTCCGGGTCGACGGCCACCTGCGCCCGATCCCGGAGGCGACGCCGCTGACGGCCGAGGTGATCCAGCGGGTCATGTACGCCATCTGCACACAGCAGCAGCGCGAACGCTTCGAGGAGGTCCTCGAGCTGGACTTCTCGTACGCACTGAAGGATGTGGCCCGGTTCCGGGTCAACATGTACAAGCAGCGTGACGCCCTCGGGGGTGCCTTCCGGGTGATCCCGTTCGAGATCAAGACCATCGAGGCGCTCGGGATGCCCCCCGCGATGGCCAACTTCGCAGCCCTGCCGCGTGGCTTCGTCCTCGTGACCGGCCCGACCGGGTCGGGCAAGTCCACCACGCTGGCCGCGCTCGTGGACCAGGCCAACCGGACCCGCGCCGAACACATCATGACCGTCGAGGACCCGATCGAGTTCCTGCACCAGCACAAGAGCTGCCTGGTCAACCAGCGCGAGGTGGGCCAGGACACCTACTCGTTCGCCAACGCGCTCAAGCACGTCCTGCGCCAGGACCCGGACATCATCCTGGTCGGCGAGATGCGCGACCTGGAGACCATCCAGGTGGCGCTCACGGCCGCCGAGACCGGCCACCTGGTGTTCGCCACGCTGCACACCCAGGACGCTGCCCAGACCATCGACCGGGTCATCGACGTGTTCCCGCCCACCCAGCAGCAGCAGATCCGCCAGCAGTTGGCCGGCACGCTGCAGGCGATCGTTTGCCAGACCCTGTGCCGCACGGTCGACGGGCGCGGCCGCGTTGCGGCCACCGAGGTGCTGGTCGCGACCCCGGCGATCCGCAACCTGATCCGGGAGGGCAAGACCCACCAGATCTACTCCGCGCTGCAGGCGGGCGCGACGCACGGGATGCACACGCTGGACCAGAACCTCGCCGAGCTGGTGAAGGCCGGGCGGATCAGCTACGACGTGGCCTTCGAGAAGGCGCACCATGTGGAGGACTTCACCCGCATGGTCGGGCGACGTTGAGGGGTGTGCGATGACCAAGGTGCTGGACTACGAGTACGCGGTTCGTGACCGGGGCGGCAAGTTGGTGCGCGGACGGCTCAAGGCCGAGTCGCCGGCGATCGTGGCCAATCGTCTGAAGACCATGGGGTACGCCCCGGTGTCGATCACCCAGGCCAACGCCGGGTTCAAGCGTGAGCTGAGCATCCCGGGGTTCGGCAAGAAGGTCGGCCTCAAGGACCTCGCGATCATGTCGCGGCAGTTCGCCACGATGGTCAACTCGGGCCTGTCCCTGCTGCGCGCGCTGTCCATCCTCGAGGAGCAGACCGAGTGCAAGCCGCTGGCCGTCGTGCTGACCCAGGTGCGCACCGAGGTGGAGGGCGGCAAGGCGCTCAGCGCGGCGATGGCCGTGCATCCCGCGGTGTTCCCGCCGCTGATGGTCAACATGTGCCGCGCCGGCGAGGTCGGCGGTTTCCTGGACAAGTCGCTTCTGCAGGTCGCGACCAACTACGAGTCTGAGGTCAAGCTGCGCGGCAAGGTGAAGTCGGCGATGACCTACCCGGTCGTGGTCGCGGTCATGGCTGTCCTAGGCGTCGCAGGAATGCTGCTGTTCATCGTGCCGACCTTCAAGACCATGTTCGCCGACCTCGGTGGCACGCTTCCCGCACCGACCCGGTTCCTGGTGTTCCTCTCCGAGCTGCTGAAGGGCTCGATCCTCTACATCGTGGTGTTCCTGATCGTCCTGGGCGTGCTCTGGAAGCGCTTCAAGCGGGACGACAGGGTGCGCAACGTGGTGGACCCGATGAAGCTGCGGGCACCGGTGTTCGGGCCGCTGTTCCAGAAGATCGCGGTGGCACGCTTCACCCGCAACCTGGGCACGATGATCAGTTCGGGCGTGCCGATCCTCCAAGCCCTGGACATCGTGGCCGACACCACCGGGAACGTGGTGGTGGGCCGTGCTGTGCGCGACGTGCAGGAGAGCGTGCGCCAGGGCGAGTCTCTGGCCCGGCCGCTGCTCGATCACCCGGTCTTCCCGCCGATGGTGGTGCAGATGATGAGCGTGGGGGAGGACACCGGGGCACTCGACGAGATGCTGAGCAAGATCAGCGAGTTCTACGACCAGGAGGTCGAGGCGACCACTGAGGCGCTGACCTCCCTGATCGAGCCGCTGATGATCGCGGTCATGGGCGTGGTGATCGGGTCGATGATCATCGCCCTGTACATGCCCATCTTCAAGGTGTTCGACCTGATCGAGTGAATGCTGATGTCGGAGTCGGCCTGGGCCGGCCTGCGTGGAGGTCGGAAATGCATTGGCGGACCGACGCCTCGTAGGGAGCCCTGGCCGAGGATCACGAGCGCGGCGAGGTCGCCGGCTTGATAGCCGGTCACCCCGGGTTGTGCGGTGGGGGACTGCGTTCGGGGTCTGATGCCTCGCCATGCTCCGCCTTCGATCGCCCGACTCACCTCGGCATCGACGCCACCCTGCGACGGCTGAAGGGGAGGTCGGATCGGGGACTTCGCCGTTGTGGCGCGCAGCGATGACGGCCTCGTCTGAGCCCGAGAGGGTGGTGATCGGTGGTTGACGGGGCCCCCGGGGCAGCCCGCTACGGGACTCCGGCGGCATCGCGATCCTGTTCATCGGGTCCGAGCTCGTCGCCAGCGGACGGCCCGAAGCGGCAAGAGGGCGGCCGAACCGGCATTCGCCTTCGCGGCGGGGATTGTTAGCACTGCTGCTGCTGCTGAAATCGAGGGTGGTGCCTCAAGCCGGGCGTTCGAGGCGTCGAATCCTGTCGTGCATTTGATCCATTGACATGTCGTCGAACAGGGAAAACTGCGTCCACAAGGCCTCTGCTGTCCGCGATTCTGGCTCTTATCCTGTCGGTGGGGGTAAGTCCCATGGTGAGTGCCCTTGACATAGACGGGGTGACTCCCCCTTCCGGGGCTGCTCTGGTCGACCTGCCCGTCCTGCAATGGCCGGCGGTGGATCGCACGCTTAGCTACTCAGTGCAGATCGCCAAGACCGACACCTTCTCCGCCCCGATATACAAGAGGACCGTGTACGGCAATGCGGCCACCCTCGACGCCGACCTGGTGCCGGGGGACTACTGGTGGCGCTACCAGCCGAAGGGCCTGGACGGTGTCCTGGGGCCGTGGTCCGATGCGCTCAAGCTCACGGTCGTCGACGATGAGGGACCGGTCCTGGTCGGTCCGGCAGATGACAGTGGGCTGACCTACCCCAACGACGTGCCGACGTTGCGCTGGGCTGCGGTGCCCGGGGTGCGCAACTACGAGGTCGAGTATGCGAACAACCCCGCGTTCACTTCGTCGGTCCGAGTCACGACCAGCAACCTGGCGCACGTGCCGACCACTCTGCTGACGAACAACCCGGGGGGGACCTACCACTGGCGAGTGCGGGGTGTGACCACCACCGCTCCGACTTCCTACACCAAATGGTCTGCTGCGGGCCGATTCAGCATCGGGTGGCACGAGTCCCAAGCGCCGCAGCTTCTGACCCCTGCGGCAGGGGCGATTGTCGACAGCCCCAAGTTCTCATGGCAGGCACAGGACGGTGCGGCTGGATATGAGCTGGTAGTCGCCGCCGACGACCAGTTCACCAACATCGTGGACCGTCAGACGGTGACGGGGACCAGTTACCTACCCGGTTCACCTACCCCGCCAAGGGGCACTACTGGCGGGTCCGCGCGATCGATCCCTCTGGCAAGGGCGACTTCTCGGTTGGTCCGTTCTCCCCGGTGCAGCAGTTCACTCGCACTTGGCTCGCGCCTTCCGGTTGTCCTTGCCCGACCCGAGAACGTGCGGGTGGACGGGCTGGATGGGGCACCGGAGCCCTGCGGGGCTCTCGCATGCACAACGGTGTCCACGCCCTTGAACAAGTTTCTGCTCACCTGGGACCCAGTGGTGGGAGCGTCGCACTACGAGGTCGACATCAGCAATGACACGTCGTTCAACAGCGCGCTGAAGCGCACCTGCAAGGTGATCCGCAACTCGCTGGCCTCGACCTTCGATGGGGAGTCCGCGAGTACCACGTCCCTGAACGGCGGCTGTGACTTGATGTGGCCCGCACGGACGAGCAAGCTCGCCGGGATGTACCTGAGCCCGAATCTGCCCCCCTATGCGGACGTGTACGTGCGCGTTCGCGCGGTCGCGGCATCCCATGACAAGAGCCCGGAGGTGGTGTCGGCGTTCTCCAAACAGGTAGCCGGGGATTCACCGCCTACGCTGCATCTGCACTTCGTTGCAGCATACGAGTCCGGAGCACTGGGGAGCATGGACACCCCGGCGACGCCCTTGGCACCCGCGGCCGGGACCGTGAGCCGGGACGTGCCCGTGCTGCGGTGGAACCCGGTTCCGGGGGCGACCGGCTACCTGGTCCGCATCTCGAAGGACATCAACTTCACCACCCCAGTGCTCAAGTCGCTTTCCTCGTCCGACAGCGACGCGCAGTACTACGTGACGGCGGGGACGTCCTTCGTCCCGCCCGAATCGATGAAGGACAACACAGCTGGCGCTGGCGCGGACCGGCGTACTGCTGGCTGGTCCTGCCATGCCGTCACTACCAGGATTGGAAGGTCAGGACTGCCCCGTCGGCAGTGCCGCAGCGATCAACAGGGACGGGTACTGGAGCTCCTTCGCCAAGCGAGCCCCGGAGGTATCAGGACTGGCGCAGTCGGAGGTGGCCGGGCGCTGGGTGAACCTGTCGTGGGCCGAACTCGGTCAGTCTGATCCGAGCGCTGCGGCTGCAAGGTACTACGACGTCGAGGTGACCAGCGGGGCTCTGGACGGCAGCGTGGACTATACGACCGATGCGCCGGGCATCGTGCTCAGCGAGCAGGCCTTTCGTCCCGGGCACACAGTACAAGTGGCGTGTGCGCGCCGTTGACGGCGGATGGGTGGCCGGACCGTGGTCGGGGGTGAACGCCAGCACGGGCACCGGGGTGTTCACGGCGCCAAAGCCATCCGGCCCGGCAACTCCTCAGGCATCCATGGAGGGGCCCACGCCGATGCTGCAGTGGGACCCACAGGCGGGTCCGCAGACCTACGAGGTACAGGTGTTCAGTGGCGACAATCCCGACTTCCCTGATTCAGCCCAGGTCTGGGCGGAGCAAACGGGACGATGACTCCGTACTCGGCATACGCGGTGCCGCCGTGGCTGGCGGGAGGCACATACTCCTGGCGGGTCCGATCCAAGGACGCCAATGGCGTTCGATCCGCGTGGACAAGTAGTCGCGAAGACGGCGGCCTGAACACACCTTCAGGTCCGCGATGACGGCCCCGGCCCTACTCTCACCTACCGCATCCAGCACGACGGCGCTGGATGATCTCGTCCTCGAGTGGAGTCCTGTCGCCCAAGCAGTCAAGTACCGGTTGGAACTGCTCTCGGACGACGGCCTCACCACGGTGCACAAGGCTGACCTCGTCGGCACCCAATACGCACCCCCAGTTGGCCTGACGGCTGGCCAGTACCTGTGGCAGGTCACTGCATTGGTGGGAGACTCGGCGACCATTGAGCTTGCCCGGTCTGAGCGTCGTGCCCTGACAGTGACGACATTGCCTGGCGTGGCGGGCAGCGCCAAGACGACGGCCCAGCCTGCGGCAGGAACCTTGTCGGTGTCATGGTCCCAGGATGCGGGGGGCGGTCTGCCCGTGACCAGGTACGTCCTCCGGTACCGGGCGGGCGAGGATTCCTGGGCCGAGCAAATGCTCTCCTCAGACAACCGTGGCGACCGTCGTGGGCGACAGCAGGTGGGAACGTCGTACACGCTGCAGGTTGCAGCAGCCAACGGCAATGGGCTTGGCCCCTGGTCAGCTGTGATGACGGCGAAGACCGCCACAGTGCCTGGGGCGGTGTCGTCAATCGGGGTCTCGTCGGTCACGTCAGGTCTCAAGGTCCCGTGGCGCACTCCGTCGAGCAACGGCGGCGTTCCGCTCACCGGCTACCGGGTTGAGGTGAGACCCGCGGGCACGGGTGACGCCCCGTGGGTCGGGACGGACCTGGCGGTGACGACGAACACGACCCTGAACCAGTTGAGTCCCTCCTCGAGGTACGAGGTGCGGGCCGCGGCCAGGAATGGAGTCGGGCTCGGACCTTGGTCGCAGTACTTGACGGCGGTGGCCCCGCGGGCCCCTGTCACGCCCACACCTCGTCCAGTCAAGCCCACCTCGCCCCCCGCCCCGACGCCAGCGCCCAAAGCTGCGTCCTCGGTGACCTTGGTCGCGTCGTCGCGGAGTGGGGCGGTAGGTCGGTCCGTCACCCTGACAGCGAAAGTGACCCCATCTACGGCAAAGGGGTCCGTCCGATTCGCCGATTCTGGCCACATCCTTGGCTCCGCGACGATCTCGGGAGGGCGGGCTGTGCTGGTCACGAAAGGGATCTACGGTGGCAGCCAGTCGCTGGTGGCCAGGTACGGGGGAAGTGCATTTGTGGTGCCCAGTCAGTCGGCGCCCCTCAAGGTGTCGTCGACCGACAGGACCAAGCCGAAACTCTCCAAGGTGAAGGTCAGCGGTCGTGCTGCCACACCTACTGTGACGTGGACGGGGAAGGATACCGGCGGCCTGCGCTACGCCCAGGTCAAGACGAAGTACAAGGGTGGCAAGACCCGCACAGTGCGCCTGCCCGCTTCACCGGCGAGTTGGAAGGCTTCGTCTGCCAAGAAGGGAACCTTCTGCGCGTGGGTGAAGTCCAGGACTGGGCGGGGAATTGGAGCAAGACGAAGAAGCACTGCGCGAAGCTCAGGCATGCCGTCGTCCGTTGTGGGACAGCAGGCGCGGGTTGGGGTCAGATCGTGGAAGTTGCAAGCGTCGGGCCGCACGGAACCCGCAGGAGGGAGGCTCCAAGACTTGGCGCCGACCACACGGCCGCTTCTGAACGATCAGTGGTCGCCGCGGTCGAGGGTACGGGCTGATGAATGGCGGCAGCACCAGTGCGTACAACCGATCAGGTGACAGTCAGGATCGCGCTCAAGACCCCTGGGGGTCCCTCCGATCCCTTCACTGTCCGGCCCAAGCCGGGCCTCACGTCACACACAAGGAGCATCACATGTTGGAGAAGCTGCGCAAGGAGCGGGGCGAAGAGGGCTTCACCCTCATCGAGCTCCTCGTCGTCATCATCATCATCGGCATCCTCGCTGCCATCGCCATCCCCGTCTTCCTCAATCAGCGCGCCAAGGGCTGGGACGCCGCGGTCAAGGCCGACCTTCGCAATGCGGCGACCGCCCAGGAGACGTACCTGACCGATGTGGGCCTCTACTCCGTGGAGACTCCCGCTATTGCCGGCGACGCAGGGGAGCTCGGAGCCGCAGGCTTCAAGTACTCCACCAACACCAATTACGACTCGAACGCGGCAGAGATCGCGGTCGAGGCTGTAACGAATCAGTCGTACTGCCTGACTGCCCTGTCAGCCTCCGGAAAGAGCTGGATGTACTCGAGCCCGGACGGGCTCCTCGAGGGCGATTGCACCTGATCCGTCCTCGCACCAGCTGAAGGCCCCGGACCGTGAGGTCCGGGGCCTTCAGGCGTTCCGGTGCGGGCCGTGGTGCCCTGCGGCATGGGCCACCCGTTTGCCGCACGATCGCCCTACACCATGGCCCCCAGGAAACCGATAACCCACGCATGGGACGCCCGCTGATCGCACGCCTGCGCCGCCGGCTCGCCGGCGACAGGGGCTTCTCCCTGATCGAGGCGGTCGTCGCCCTGTCTATCCTGGCGCTGGTCTCCACATCCTTCAGCTACGGCATGAACCTGGCCCTGCGGGTCACCCGCGACGACCGGCTGCGCGAGCAGGCGACCCACCTGGCCGAGCGAGAGTTGGAGATCGTGCGAAACACGTTCCAGCACTCCGACCAGACCGGTCAGCTCGGTGCGTTGAAGGCCGGCACCGTGGTCAACGATGCGCCGTTGCCCGGAGGCGCGAAGGAAGATGACCTCGAGATCGACGGCCGGAAGTTCACGGTCACCCGGACCAACAGCATCCTGCTCAACGGTGAGGGTCAGAGCGCCTGCGACGGCGGGGGATCCGTGGACTACCTGACCATCGCGGTGAAGGTGCGGGTCACCTGGAGCGACACCGGCAAGGAGCACACCGTGCAGAGCCACACCCTGCTGACCCCGGTCAAGGGTGTCGAGGGCGACGTGGGCTACCTCGCGGCGAAACTGACAGATGC
This sequence comes from uncultured Actinomycetes bacterium, assembly GCA_963781015.1. Taxonomy (GTDB): domain Bacteria; phylum Actinomycetota; class Actinomycetes; order S36-B12; family CAIYMF01; genus Prado023. The sequence goes on from CAWAEB010000020.1 coordinate 48,797, forward strand.
CCAGGGCAACGGCACCGACAAGGTCGAGGTCGTGGCCACTGCGCCGGGCTTCTCGGACTCCCAGGTCACGGCGGGCGACGGGTGCGCGGTGTTCATGCTTGACAAGGTCGGGACGTACACGCTCACCCTGGACTCCGCCGGCTACGTCAACTCCGAGGGCTTCCGTACCGTGGCCAAGTCCGCCGCTCTGGAACTGGGCAAACTCAAGGTAATCCCGTTCGCCTACGGACCAGCTGCAACCCTGGGAATCTCCTACGCCACCGCACCGGGTCACCAGCTACCGTCCCCGCTACCCGGCCTGACGCTGTTCAACTCCGGCCTGCCCGCCCCCGGCGAGCTGCACACCTCGCCCGGAGGCGCCAGCCCAGCCACGATCTCGGACCTGTGGCCGTTCCCCGACGGGTACTCGCTCTGGGCGGGCACCTGCGACCAGAGTGACCCCGCCCTCAATGGCCTGGGATACCCACGCCCGGTGTCGCGCACGGTGACGCCCGCGAGCACGACCACAGCAACTGTCGTGCTCGCCCCGGTCGCCGTGCGGACCATCGCCCACGCGTCCCTGCCCAGCGCCATCCCGGTCACCGGGGTGACCCTCGCCGCGACGCCCGTCAGCCCGAACGGTTGCGACGCCGCCGGCGTCACACTCACCCTCGGCACGACCGGTGCGGACGGCTGGCTGCGCTCGTCCCTGCCCGCGGGGGAGTGGCTGGTGGAACCCAGCAACCCGGGGGTCCTGTGCATGGAGATCGACCCGACCAGCGCCTGTCCGCAGCAGACGGGGACACTCGTGGTGGTCGACGCCACCGGCTCGACGCCGAGTCCGCTGAGCGTCGTCACCCTGCCGGACATGGCGGTGATCGTCCCATGAGCCGTCTCCAGGCCCGACTGCGAGGCCAGCGCCGCCGTGGCGGCCAGCGGCGTCGGGATCGCGGCACGACGCTGGTCGAGCTCATGGTCACCCTCACCATCACCAGCACGGTCGTCGCCGTCGTCGCGGGCGGCCTGGTGACCGCCACCAAGATGATGGGCTCCAACGCCCTGCGGCTGCAGGAGGTCTCGGAGAACAAGGTGGCCATCGAGGCCATGACCAAGACCTTGCGCACAGCCGTGGAGCCCCGGCTGCTCGGATCGGCCTCTGATGAGGCTGCCTTCATCCAGGGCGATGCCAAGCGGGTCTCGTTCTACGCGGCGCTGAGCTCGCTGGTCGAGCCGGCGGGCGCTGGGACGACCCAGTACGGCCCGGTCCGGGTCAGCTACACCCTGGCCGGCGGGGCCCTGACCGAGACCTACCAGCTGCCTGACCCGCACCTGGCCAGCAACCGCAACTACACCTACTGCGCCGCTGGCAGCACCGGTTGCAGCGTCCGCACGCGTGTGCTGGCCCGCAACCTGGCAAACACGGTGATGTTCACCTACTACGGCGAGAGTCAGAACACGCTGGCCGTCCCGCTGGCCACGGCCAACCTCGAGGCCGTGGACAGCATCGACATCGTGGTGACCTCGCGGACCTCCGATCGCGTCGAGAGCTCGACGGTGGTCTCCCGGGTCAGCCTGGTCAACTCCGGCACCAACCCGACCGCGCAGCCCGACCCGTGAGGCCGTGATCACGATGAACGATTCCATGCGCAACCGGCTCGCCGACGAGCGCGGTGTGGCCATGATGATGGCCTTGGGCTTCATGCTCACAGCCGGCGTCGTTGTGGCGGTCGCCCTGGCCTATGCCACGTCCCTGCAGCCCCAGGCGCGCCACGGACAGGACCGGGTCGAGGCCCTGTCCGCGGCGCAGGCCGGGATCGACCACTACTTGGGGCACCTGAACAAGGACCGCAACTACTTCGCGACCGCGGACTGCGCGAACCCTGCGATGAAGGGCCCCACCAAGGATCCCGCCCTGCTCGGTGCCCCGTGCGGATGGACGGCAAGCACCCCGTACGGGTGGGTCAAGGTGCAGCCCGACGACCCCAAGTCCGCCGAGTTCCACTACGACATCAATTCCGCCCAGATGGACCAGTTCACGATCTGGGTGTCCTCGACGGGCCGCTCCGGGGCCACCACCCGCACCCTGCAGGCGAAGGTCTCGATCGCCGGCTCGCAGCGCTACCTGTACGTGACCGACTTCGAGGATGCCGACCCGGAGAACCCGGTCGTCTACCCGACCGGGACCTCGTACGATGCCTGCGGCAAGAGTGGGACGACCAAAGCCAAGTACTGGTGGCAACCCAGCCCCAATGACCGCGCGAAGTCGGGAAACCGGAGCAGCAGCCCGTGCGTGGAGATCCAGTTCATCGCTGCCGACACCCTCGACGGGCCGGTCCACTTCAACGACACCCCGTACATCAACGGAAACGCCACCTTCAAGCAGGGATTCACCACCTACGCCTCGGGCTGCCCGAAGACGGCCACCACCAGCGCAAGTGCTGCCAAGGCTGCGGGGTGCTACGTGGGCAGTGGGAGCCCCTCGCTGAGCACCAAGGGCGCCCGCTGGGCCAACGTCAACCTCCTTCCGGACACCACCGGGGACCTGGTCAACAAGCCGGGCTGCCAGTACACGGGTGACACCCGGATCCGGTTCAACTCCAACGGCACGATGGACGTCTGGAACACGATGTCGGCTGGGACGGCGATCGGCTTCGTGGGCAGCCCGGCTGTGCTGGCCAGCGCGCCGAACTGCGGCAACGCGACCAACTTCAAGCCGGCAAGTGGGCAGAAGTACCCAGCGGCCAAGCAGACGGTCCCCGTGCCCGACGGACTGGTGATCTACGTGCGCAACTCGTCGACCAGCGCGACCTGCACGCCGGGCCAGATCGTGAACGGCACAACCTCGGGCAGCGCGACCAAGGACGTGATTCCCACGGCCTCGACAAGCCTGTCGGGCACGGTCTCCGACATCGGATTCGTCTTTCCCACGTACCGCCGGACCCGCTCCAGCTCGGGCTGGTCCGCGCCCTCAGTGCTCTCCGACGCGCACTCCAGGAAGTGGGACTGCGGGTTGGGCAACGTGTACGTCGAGGGAACCGTCAAGGGTCGGGTCACGATCGCCGCGGAGAACAACGTCGTGGTCACCGGTGACCTCGCCATCGCGAACACGGCTCTGGGCTCGGCCCCGGGCAACGACCCTTCCGACATCGCCGGCCTCGTCGCACAGAACGCGGTTGTCGTCTATCACCCGGTCGAGGTGACGTCGTGGAGCATCACCGAGGGGGGTGGCACCAGCCAGAGCTGTGGCTCGACGCCGGCCAGTACTCCCTCGGGTGGCTCGACTGGGGCCACGTGCACCTACACTCCGAGCAACTACACGAACCTGGACTACCTCTCGCCACCCACGACAGGCTCGGACAGCAAGAAGCACCGGTGGATCTACGCCTCGATCCAGACGCTGGCCCACTCCTTCTGGGTGGAGAGCTACAGCGCAGGGGCTCCGCCGGGCATCCTGTCCGTGCGCGGCTCCATCGCCCAGCGCTGGCGCGGCATCGTGGGCACGGGCAGCATCTCGACCGGCTACATCAAGGACTACTCCTACGACAAGCGGCTGCAGACCAATTCCCCGCCGTACTTCCCGCCCTGGGCCAACGGCGACTGGGCGGCCGAGACCACCGGGGAGTTGCAGTCCCCGGATGGGATCAGCTGATGCATCGCCTAGGGTGACCCGGTGCTGCTCGTCGCGTTCGTCGCCCTGCTGGGCCTGCTGATCGGCTCGTTCCTCAATGTCGTCATCTGGCGGGTGCCGAGGGGGGAGTCGGTGGCCTCGCCGCCGTCGCACTGCCCGGGCTGCGCCGCCGAGATCAGCCCTCGGGACAACATCCCGGTGCTGTCCTGGTTGCTGCTGCGCGGTCGCTGCCGGCACTGCGGCGCGCCGATCAGCATCCGCTACCCGGCGGTCGAGCTTCTCACCGCAGTGCTCTTCGGGGCGATGGCGGCCCGGTTCGGCCTGAGCTGGGAGCTGCCGGCCTACCTGTACCTGACCGCGGTCGGCGTCGCGCTGGCGGCCATCGACCTGGACACCAAGCGCCTGCCCAACGCGCTCACGCTGCCCTCCTACCCGGTCCTCGCCGGGTTGCTCCTGCTGCCCGCGGCGCTGGATCCGGCCTGGTCGGACTACGTGCGCGCGCTGCTCGGCGGCCTGGCGCTGTTCGCGTTCTACCTGCTGACCGCGCTGATCTACCCCGCCGGGATGGGGATGGGTGACGTCAAGCTGGCCGGTGTGCTGGGCATAGCGTTGGGCTGGCTGGGGTGGGGCGTGCTGGTCCTCGGCGGCTTCCTCGGGTTCATCTACGGCGCTGTCGTGGGCATCGCCCTCATCCTGTCCAAGCGCGCGGGCCGGGGCAGCGCGATCCCATTCGGCCCTTACATGGTGGCCGGCGCATTCACGGCGATCCTCGTGGGGCAGCCGATCGTGGACTGGTACGGCGGCCTGCTGACCGGCTGAGAATGCCCGCCGGGGCCGTCTCTGGGGCTGCGTAGTCGATCAGGCCTGCTTCTCACGCCGAATCGACCACGCAGACTGCGGATAGGGTCCGCGCGACCTTCAAGTGCGCAGCCCGGGTGGCCGATTCTCCGGGCAGGCACTGGTGAAGGAGATCGCCGTGAGACGTCGCACCACCATCGGACTGGACATCGGTACGTCCAGCGTCCGTGCTGCGGAGGTGTCGTTCCGTGGTGCGACGCCGCAGCTGCTGCGCTTCGGCCAGCTCGCGCTGCCCGACGGCGCGGTCATTGACGGCGAGGTCGCCCAGGCCGGCGCCGTGACCGCAGCCCTGCAGGAGCTCTGGACCAGCGCGCGCTTCTCGCACCGGCGGGTCATCCTCGGCGTGGCCAACCCCAAGGTGGTCATCCGTCAGGCCGAGGTGCCCTACTACGGATCGCACGAGGAGCTGCGCCGGGCGCTGCCCCTGGTCGTCGGCGATCAGGTGCCGATCGACGCAGCCACGGCGGTCATGGACTTCGCCCCCCTCGAGGAGATCCGGGCCAGCGACGGCACCCGGTCACTCGCGGGACTGCTCGTGGCCGCGGTCGAGGAGATGGTCGCCACCACCATGGAGGCGGTCCTCGCCGCGGGCCTTACCCCGACCGTGGTGGACCTCAGCTCGTTCGCGGTCCTGCGCTCCGCAGTGTGGGGACCGGGCCTGGGCCTGGCGTCGCACCCGGAGGCGGTGGTCGACATCGGCTCGGACCTGACCAGCATCGTCGTCCACGAGGACGGCACGCCCCGGTTCGTGCGAATCCTGCTGCACGGGGGCCGTGTGATCAGCACGGCCCTGATGAACGACCTGGGCATCAGCCTGGCGGAGGCCGAGCAGATCAAGCGCGAGGTCGGGCTGGTCAGCGACGCTCCGTTGGACGCCGCGGCCCGCCGGATCATCACCCGGGTGGCCAGCGAGCTGGTCGACGAGATCCGTGGATCCCTGGACTACTTCGTGGCCTCCTCGACGCACGGTGGCGTCACCCGGGTCGTCCTCAGCGGGGGTACCGCTCGCCTGGCCGGATTGGCCGACCTGATCTCCGACCGGCTGCACCTGCCGGTCGAGCGTGCCTCCGCATTCGAGGGGTTGGACGTCACCCGATCGGGCCTGAGCCCGGCCCAGATCGGTTTCGTCGACCCGATCGCCGTGGTCCCGATCGGCCTGGCGCTGGGCGGTGCGGCATGAGCATCCTCTCGCGCCGCTCCGCAGCCACCGACGAGCAGCCGAATCCCGACGATCCGGTGCCCGACGCCGAGCTGCCCTCGCCGAGCACACTGGTGGTGCTCGCCCGTGTCAACCTGATGCCGGCCGCCTACGCACGGAAGGCGGCCGTGCGCCGGGCCCGGGTCGGCGCCATCATGGCCCTCTCGGGGGCGGCGCTGGTCTCGGGCCTGCTGTTCCTGGTCAGCTGGCAGGGGGCCACGTCTGCCCAGGAGCGCCTGGACCAGGCCACCTTCGAGCGGGCCATGGCCCAGAAGGAGGTCGCACGCTATGCCGACGTCCCGCGGGTCTTCGACGCGGTCAACTCCGCCGAGGCCCAACTTGCCCTCGCGATGGGCAACGAGGTGCGCTGGTCGTTCTTCCTCAACGACCTGGCGCTGACCATGCCGGCCGGCGTCGGCCTGGACACCTTGGACCTCACAGCCATCGGCCCGGGCCAGGTGCCCACCGACACCGGCGACGGCCAGCCGGGCGCCAAGCTCGGCACCTTGAGCGTGACCGGCAAGGCGCTGGCCTACAACAACGTCTCCAACTGGCTGGACTCCCTGGCCAAGATGGACACCGTCGCCGATCCCTACGCAGCCGGTCTGGCGTCGGTGAAGGAGGAGGACACCAAGGTCGTCACCTTCTCGTCCACGGGGGACATCACCACCGACACGCTCTCGGGTCGGTACACCGAGGAGTCCCAGCCATGAGTGTGCGCATGTGGCAGATCATCGCTGTCGTCGGGTCGGTCCTGATCCTGCTGCTCAGCTGGCTGCTGCTGATCAGTCCGCAACGGGAGGAGGCTGCCGCCCTCGACCTCGAGACGGCCAGCCAGCAGTCCGCGACCGAGGCGTTGCGCTCGCGCGCGTCGCTGTTGAAGAAGCAGAGCGAGGAGCTGCCCGCCCAGGAGGCGGCGCTGGCCGCGATCGGCCAGCAGATCCCCGCCACCACCGCGATCCCGACCCTGATCCGCACCTTGAGTGGCCTGGCCTCGGGTGCCAGCGTCCGGGTCGCGTCGTTGGACCCCGCGCGTCCGGCGCCGATCACGGTCGAGCTGCCGGAACCCCCGGTGGCCACCGCCCCGGCACCCGAGGACGGCGCGGCCGAGGGCGATCAGGACTCTGAGGCCGTCGCCCCGCCGCCTGCCCCGGCCGAGCCGTCGGTCCAGATGGTTCCGCTGACCATCGAGGTCTGTGGCGACTTCGCACAGATCCGCACCTACCTCGGTGAGCTCGAGTCGATGCGCCGGGTGGTTTCGGTGTCGGGCCTGTCCATCGCGCGAGGTACCTGCGGGGAATCCGAGGCGGAAGGGCTGACCGCCCGGATCTCGGCCAACGCGTTCACCATGCCGGCAGTCGACACCACGCAGGCAACTGGTGCGACGTCGGCGACGGCAGCCGATGCGGCCACGACGGGAGCAACCTGATGAGTGAGCAGATCCTGGACAGTCAATCCACCGGTTCGGACTACCAGGCCGCGGGCGCTCCCACCGCCCCCGGGGCCCCGGGCGGCGACCGGATCCCCGGACGCACGAACTCGTCGCGTCGGTTCGTGCTGGTAGGTGGTTCTGTGATCGCCGGGCTCATCGTCGGCGGCGCCTGGTTGATGCTGCGCCCTGCAGCCGATCCTCCTGACGACGCGACCGCGGTCTCGGCCGGCGGGGCGGCCGCCTCCGGACAGGAAGGTGGTGCGGCGTCGGGGGAGGACACGAACGGTGGGTCGGAAACCACGGATGGGGCGGTGGCCGACGGGGCAGGGGTCCAGGCAGCGGGGGAGGACGCAGCGGGGGAGGAGCCGACAACGACCGAAGGGGCTGGTGCCGCCGAAGGGGCTGGCGCCGCCGAAGGCTCGGCGAGCGCTGCGGATGAAGAGGGAGGCCAGGCCGGTGACCCGGTCGCCGAGCCCCCGAAGCTCGCGAGGATCACCAGTCGCGATCCGTTCACCCCGATCGTGGCCAAGGCCCCGGCCGCCTCCGCCAAGTCCGGCGCAGCCAAGGAAACTACGGCGGCCAAGGGAACCACGGCGGACAAGAAGGCAGCCGAGCCCACCCCCGCGGCACCCAAGGCCGCATCCGGCGCCACGATCTCAGCACTTCGGGTCTCGCCCCTCGCGGATTCCGTCACGCTCAAGCTCGACGGCAAGAAGTACGCCGTCGACGAGGGCGAGACGTTCGCCAAGTCCTACCGGCTCTACGACATATTCAACGCCGACTGCGCCGGGTTCCTGTACGGCGACCAGAACGCGATCCTCTGCGAGGGCGACTCGGTGAAGATCGGCTGACCCGGCTGACCCGGCTGCTCAGGTCGCTGACCTGCGCGGGTCGGCGATGGTCCCCGGCGAGCACACCTGGGACCTGGTGATGAAGTGCTGATCATCGCCGGCGGCCAGCGAGAAGCCCTCCGGCTCCCCACTGGCGACGTCGAGGATCAGCTGGGTGTGCTTCCAGACCTCGTACTGCCGAGCGTCGATGTAGAAGGGTGCACCCCCGACCGTCCCGAGCAGCACGTCGTGGTCTCCGATGATGAACTCGCCGTCGGCGAAGCACATCGGGAGGCTGCCGTCGCAGCAGCCCCCCGACTGGAAGAACATCACCGGACCACGTTCAGCCATCAGGGTGGCGATCGCGTCGAGTGCGGCCGGCTGAGCGACGACCGGCGGCACGGTGTCGGTTTCCATCTGCAACTCCGATCAGAAGAAGCCCAGCGCGTCCGGGCTGTAGCTGACGAGCAGGTTCTTCGTCTGCGTGTAGTGCTCAAGCATCATCTCGTGGTTCTCGCGGCCGACGCCGGAGATCTTGTAGCCGCCGAAGGCTGCGCCCGCGGGATACAGGTGGTAGCAGTTGGTCCACACGCGACCGGCCTTGATGGCCCGGCCCATCCGGTAGGCGCGGTTGCCGTCACGGGTCCACACCCCGGCACCCAACCCGTAGAGGGTGTCGTTGGCGATGCGCAGTGCGTCGGCCTCGTCTGTGAAGGTGGTCACGGCCAGCACCGGGCCGAAGATCTCCTCCTGGAACACCCGCATCCCGTTGTCACCCTTGAGCACCGTGGGCTCGAAGTAGTAGCCCTCGGCCAGGTCGCCATCCAGCACCGTGCGATGACCTCCGATGAGGCACTCGGCGCCCTCCTGCGCCCCGACATCGACGTAGCCGGTGATCTTCTCGAGTTGCTGGGTGGACACCTGGGCTCCGAGCATCGTGTCGGTGTCCAGCGGGTTGCCCTGGATGATCTTGCCGATGCGGTCCAGGCAACGTTCCATGAAGGCGTCGTAGATCGACTCCTGCACCAGGGCCCGCGACGGGCAGGTGCACACCTCGCCCTTGTTGAACGCGTAGAGCACCAGTCCCTCGATCGCCTTGTCGAGGAAGGCGTCGTCGGCGTCCATCACGTCGGCGAAGAAGATGTTCGGCGACTTCCCGCCCAGCTCCGTTGTGGACGGGATGATGTTCTGGGCCGCGTACTGCATGATGAGTCGGCCGGTCGTGGTCTCGCCGGTGAACGCGATCTTGGCGATGCGTGGGCTCGATGCGAGCGCCTTGCCGATCTCGCCGCCCGGGCCGGTGATGATGTTCAGGACCCCCGGGGGCACGACGTCGGCGATGAGCTCGGCGAACTTGAGGATCGACCATGGGGTCGGCGATGCGGGCTTGAGCACCGTGCAGTTGCCCGCCGCCAGCGCAGGGGCGAGCTTCCAGGCGGCCATCAGGATCGGGAAGTTGAACGGGATGATCTGGCCGACCACGCCCAAGGGCTCGTGGAAGTGATAGGCGACGGTGTCCTTGTCGATCTCCGTTGACGAGCCCTGCAGCGAGCGGGTCGCGCCTGCGAAGTAGCGGAAGTGATCGATGGCCAGGGGGAGGTCGGCGTTCAGCGTCTCGCGGACCGGCTTGCCGTTCTCCCAGGACTCCGCGACGGCCAGCATCTCCAGGTTGGCCTCGATGACGTCGGCGATCCTGTTGAGCACCGCGGCGCGTTCGGCCAGCGACGTCGCGCCCCAGGCGTCCTTGGCCGCGTGGGCGGCGTCGAGGGCGAGCTCCACGTCCTCCGCCGTGGACCTGGCCACCTCGCAGAACGGCTGACCGGTGACCGGGCTGACGTTGGCCATGTACCTGCCCTTGACCGGCGCGACGAACGTGCCACCGATGAAGTTGTCGTAGCGGGCCTGAAGCGTGACGATGCTCCCGGGATCCCCGGGCGGTGCGTAGATGGTTCCCACGAATTCCTCCTTCAAGGAAGGTGTCCAGCTTTCGGGGCAGTCGAATGTGACGTACCTCACCAGCAAGGTAGCAGCGGTGCCCCGCTCGTGGAGTGTCACGATCGGGTCCGGTTGGCCAGGGCGGCCCTTCTCGAACCCTCCTGGCTGGGCATCGAGGTCAGGGTCGCAGCCGCTCAGCCATGACAGAATCGCCCAATGCTTCGATGGTTGACTGCCGGTGAGTCGCACGGCCCTGCCCTGGTCGGGATCCTCGAGGGACTGCCCGCCGATGTGTCGGTGACGACCCCCGACATCGCGCGCCAGCTGCAGCGGCGGCGCCTGGGGATCGGGCGTGGCGCCCGGATGAAGTTCGAGGCCGACGAGGTGCGCATCATCGGCGGGGTCCGGCACGGCCGCACGATGGGCGGCCCGGTCGCGATCGAGGTCGGCAACTCGGAGTGGCCCAAGTGGACCGAGGTGATGGCCGCGGACCCGGTGGACGCCGACGTGCTGGCCGCCCAGGCACGCAACGCCCCCCTGACCCGGCCGCGGCCCGGGCACGCCGACCTCGCGGGTATGCAGAAGTACGGCTTCGATGATTCCCGGCCCATCCTCGAACGGGCCTCGGCCCGTGAGACCGCCGCCCGGGTGGCCCTCGGCGCGGTGGCCCGTGCGTTCCTGGCCGATGTGCTGGGGGCCAGCGTGATCAGCCATGTCGTGGAGATCGGCTCCGTGGCCGTGCCGGCCGGCACCTCGCTGCCGACCCGTGCCGACCTCGACGCGATCGACGCCGACCCGGCCCGCTGCGCAGATCCCGCGACGACCGCGCGGATGGCCGAGGAGGTCGAGGCCGCCCGGCGCGAGGGGGACACCCTCGGTGGGGTCGTCGAGGTGCTTGTCGACCACCTGCCGCCCGGGCTGGGCTCGCATGTGCACTGGGACCGGCGCCTGGACGCCAGGCTCGCCGGCGCGCTGATGGGCATCCAGGCCATCAAGGGGGTCGAGGTCGGCGACGGCTTCGCGCTGGCCCGCACCCGCGGGTCCCTGGCCCACGACGAGATCCTTCCCGATGGCGCGGGTCGGGTCCGCCGGGAGACCGGGCGGTCCGGCGGCACCGAGGGGGGCATGAGCACCGGTGAGTTGCTGCGCGTGCGCGCGGCCATGAAGCCGATCGCGACCGTTCCGCGGGCGCTGCGCACTGTGGACGTGGCAACCGGTGACGAGGCCCGAGCGAACAACCAGCGCTCCGATGTCTGCGCGGTCCCGGCCGCCGGTGTGGTCGCCGAGGCGATGGTGGCCCTCGTGGTCGCCGACGCCGTGCTCGAGAAGTTCGGCGGCGACAGCGTGGGCGAGACCCGGCGCAACGTCGAGGGCTACCTCGCCGGGCTGGCTGTCCGGTGACGGACCCGCGCCCGGTCGTCGGTGTGCACGGAAGTAGCGATCCGATGGTCGATTCCGTACAGACCGATGCCGACGTCCCCGTGGTCGTCCTGGTCGGGGTGCCCGGCGCGGGCAAGTCGACCGTGGGGCGGGCCCTCGCAGAGCGCTTGGGCGTTGCGTTCCGGGACACGGACGCCGACATCGAGTCGAGAACCGGGCGGCGGATCGCCGACATCTTCGTGGAGTCCGGCGAGCCGGAGTTCCGCCGCCTCGAGGCCGCCGCCGTGGCAACGGCGTTGCACGAGCACCCCGGGGTCCTGGCCCTCGGCGGGGGAGCGGTGACCGACGTCGGTACGCGCGCGCTCCTGGCGCAGGCGCCGGTGGCCTGGCTGCGCGTAGGCCTGGCCGCGGCTGCGCAACGGGCCGGCCTGAGCGGCGCGCGCCCGGTGCTGATGGGCAACATCCGCTCCCAGCTCAAGGGCCTCATGGACGCCCGCGCCGGGTTCTACGACGAGGTCGCCACCCTGATCATCGACACCGACCACCTGACCATCGACGAGTCCGTCGAGGCGATCCGCGCGGGCCTGGGGCTGGTGCCCGACGACCATCTCACGGAGGCGCCGCCACGAGCCCCGGCGCAGCCGACCGGGTCGCAGGATCCCGCCGCCCCAGGAGTGGGCGCCGCCGAAACCCTCCCCTCGGAGAACCGCAATGACTGAGACCACCCGGATCACTGTCGGCACCGCTGCGCCCTATGACGTGCGCGTCGGGCACAGCCTGCTCGGCGCCCTGCCCGCGATGCTCGGACCCGAGGTCGCGCGTGTGGCGATCATCCATCCCGCCGCGCTGCGGACCTCCGCCGAGGCGGTCCAGTCCGACCTCACCGACGGCGGCCTGACAGCGATCCTGCTCGAGACCCCGGATGCCGAGGAGGCCAAGACGGCCCAGGTCGCCGCGTTCTGCTGGGGCGTGCTTGGCCAGGCCGGCTTCACCCGCTCGGATGCGATCGTGGCCGTCGGCGGCGGGGCGACCACCGACCTCGCCGGCTTCGTCGCGGCCACCTGGTTGCGCGGGGTGCGGGTCGTACACATCCCCACGACACTCCTGGCGATGGTCGACGCCGCAGTCGGGGGCAAGACCGGGATCAACACGGCCGAGGGCAAGAACCTCGTGGGCGCCATCCACGAGCCGGCCGGGGTCCTGTGCGACCTGAACGCGCTGGCCACCCTGGCGCCCAACGACCTGGTCGCTGGGATGGCCGAGGTGGTCAAGGCCGGCTTCATCCGCGACACCGCGATCCTCGACCTGGTCCGGGCCGACCCGGCGGCGGCGATCGACCCGACCTCGCCTGTGCTGCGCGAGCTGGTCGAGCGTGCGATCCGGGTCAAGGCCGAGGTAGTGGCCGGCGACCTGCACGAGACGTCCCGGGCGCTCGGCGGTCGTGAGATCCTGAACTACGGCCACACGCTCGGCCACGCGATTGAGCGTGCGGAACGCTATCGCTGGCGGCACGGGGCCGCGGTCAGCGTGGGCATGGTGTTCGCCGCCGAGCTGGCGTTCCTCGCAGGGCGCCTGAGCGAGGAGGACGTCGACCTGCACCGGGAGGTCCTGACCTCCATGGGCCTGCCGGTGAGCTACTCCGGGGCCGGCTGGCCACAGCTGCAGGAGGCGATGCTGGTGGACAAGAAGGCCCGCGGCAGCCGGTTGCGGTTCGTCATCCTCGACGGGATCGGCTCGCCCCTCTTCATCGACGGCCCCGATCCCTCGCTGCTGCTGGGCGCGTTCGGCTCGATCAGCGAGTAGCACTCGGGCGTTCTGGATCCGTGCTCCGATTCGTGGTGAATGCTCCGCGGATCCGCGGAGCATTCACCCGAAATCGGAGCACGCGGGCTGGGGTAGGGTCCGCCCATGCGCGCAGTGCTCGTCCTGAACGGACCCAACCTCGGACGGCTGGGCACCCGGGAACCCGACATCTACGGGGCGACCACTTTCGCCGACCTCGCCCAGCGTGTGGTTGCGCACGGGGCGCAGCTCGGCCTGGACGTCGACGTGCGCCAGACCGACTCGGAGTCCGAACTCATCGGCTGGCTGCACGAGGCGGCCGACGAACGGATCCCTGTGGTGCTCAACCCGGCCGCGTTCACGCACTACTCGTACGCCCTGCGCGATGCGGCTGCGATGCGCACCGCGGCGCTGGTCGAGGTGCACATCAGCAACCCGCATGCCCGCGAGGAGTTCCGGCACGTCTCGGTGATCTCGGCCGTCGCCAGTGGGGTCATCGCCGGGTTCGGGATCGACTCCTACCTCCTGGCCCTGGACGTGATCGCGTCGGGTGCCGCCGCGTAGCCACGCAGCGATCACAGCGCACCCGAGCGAACCGGTACCCTTGGGCCCTGCCCCCGCACCCAATGCGGTGCCGCACACCCTGACCTGAACGCCTATCCGCACCCACCTGGGAGAACCCATGGCCACCACCAATGACCTCAAGAACGGCCTCGTGCTCAACATCGACGGTCAGCTGTGGACCGTGGTCGAGTTCCAGCACGTCAAGCCCGGCAAGGGGCCGGCCTTCGTGCGCACCAAGCTCAAGAACGTGCTGTCGGGGAAGGTCCTGGACAGGACCTTCAACGCCGGGGTGAAGGTCGAGACCGCGAACGTCGACAAGCGCGACATGACCTACCTGTACAAGGACGGCGAGGACTACGTCTTCATGGACCAGCAGTCCTACGACCAGCTGCACATCGGTAGCGAGACCGTGGGGGACGTGTCGAAGTACCTGCTGGAGAACCAGAACGCCACCGTGGCCACCCACGACGGCCTGCCGCTCTACGTGGAGCTGCCCGCCTCGGTCGAGCTGGTCATCACCTACACCGAGCCCGGCCTGCAGGGCGACCGCTCCACCGGGGGCACCAAGCCTGCGACCCTGGAGACCGGCGCCGAGATCGCGGTCCCGCTGTTCGTCGAGCCGGGCACCCGGGTCAAGGTCGACACCCGCGACGGGTCCTACCTCGGCCGCGTGAACTGACCGGTGAGCGCACGCAGCAAGGCGCGCAAGCGCGCCCTGGACATCCTGTACGCCGCGGAGGTGCGCGGGGTATCCCCGCTCGACATCCTCACGGAACGGCCGCTGGCCGAGGGCAGCGCCAGGATCTCGCCCAACCCGAATCCGTACGTGGCGACCCTCGTGGAGGGGGTCAGCGCCCACCGGGCGCGCATCGATGAGCTGCTGAGCACGTACTCCGCGGGCTGGGCGCTGGATCGGATGCCCGCCGTGGACCGCAACGTCCTGCGGATCGGGGTCTACGAGCTGCTGTGGTGCCCGGATGTGCCGGATGCCGTCGTCATCGACGAGGCCGTGAACCTGGTCCGCGGGCTGTCCACCGATGAGTCACCCGCGTTCGTCAACGGGGTCCTGGCTCGCATCCTCGAACTGCGTCCCCGCCTGGCCGTCTGAACGGCGCCCCTGCTCGGACCCTGAGCTGACGTCTCGACGTCTGAACTGCGACCCAGGGTGGTGGGGTGCACCTCACCGGCCCACCTCGGGCCGACGGCCGACGGGATCAACTCCGCGCTGGTGCCCCGGGTGGGATTCGAACCCACACTGGACGGTTTTTGAGACCGCTTCCTCTGCCGGTTGGGATACCGGGGCGACACGGGCAATCGTAGTTCACCGGTGACCGCCGGCTGCCGTGACACCCGCGTCCCACCCGTGTCCCGGTACGTGAGCCCGCCGGGGCACGCCGGGCCCCCGACTAGGGTGGACGCCGTGCCGGTGCGTGTGGTGGTCGTCGAGGACGAGGCACTGATCCGCCTGGACCTGGTCGAGATGCTCGCCGAAGCAGGCTACGAAGTCGTGGGTGAGGCCGGTGACGGCGAGTCCGGGATCCGTCTCGTGCGCGAGTTGCGCCCGGACGTCGTGCTGATGGACGTCAAGATGCCAATCCTGGACGGGGTGTCGGCCTCCGAGGTCCTCGGTGCGGACGCGATCGCCCCGATCGTGCTGCTCACCGCATTCAGCCAGGCCGACCTGGTGGAGCGGGCGCTGGCCGCCGGCGTCCAGGGCTACGTCGTCAAGCCCTTCACGATGGCCGACCTGCGCCCTGCCATCGAGATCGCACGCGCCCGGTTCGCGGAGCTGCGCCAGCTGCGCGCCGGGGTGACCGAGCTGACCGAGCGGCTGGAGGCGCGCAAGCTCGTCGAGCGCGCCCGCGCTCACCTGCAGGCGCAGTTCGACTGGGACGAGCCCACCGCCTTCGGCTGGCTGCAGCGGGCGGCCATGGACGCCCGTGTCCCGATGGTCGACGTGGCGCGCCGGGTGCTGGATCAGCCCGACGGCTCGGCCTAGCCCGACGGCTCGGCGCCATCGCCCCGTCCCCTTCACCGCGTTCGTGCGGCGGACCTGCCGCATCAGGCCGCGTGCGGTCAAGGCGTAACAAATCCGTTACCAGAGGCCCGCGCGAGTTGTTACTCCGATCACACTCGATGCGGTAGTTTCCGCCCCACGGTGTTCGCTCCCGCGGGCACGACCGCCTCCAGTGAAGGACGACTATGGGCAAGACGATGAAGTTTGGGGCAGTGGCCGCGGTTTCCGCGCTCGCGCTGGCCGCATGCAGCTCCTCGGATACGGCTTCGGATGGTGCCAGCGGGGCCGCCGGGGGTGGCAAGACCCTGGTGATCTCCAGCGACCTGCCGCTGCAGGGGTCGGCCGGGGCCGCCTCGGAGTCCACGAACAACATGATCAAGCTCTACCTCGAGCAGGTCGGCAACAAGGCCGGCGACTACAACATCGAGTTCAAGGAGTACGACGACTCCACTGCTGCCAAGGGCGCCTGGGATGACGCGACCTGCGCGAAGAACGCCCAGGACCATGTGGCCAACACCAACGAGGTTGCCGTCATGGGCACCTACAACTCCGGCTGCGCAAAGATCATCGTGCCCGTCCTCAACCAGGACCCGAACGGCCCGATGCTGATGGTGTCGCATGCCAACACCAACCCCGGACTGACCAAGACCTGGGATCCGGGCGAGCCCGAGATCTTCTACCCGACGGGCACTCGCAACTACGCCCGCGTGATCACAACTGACGACTACCAGGGTTCGGCGGCCGCGCAGTTCATGGCCAAGGAGCTCGGGGTCAAGAAGTGCTTCGTGATCAACGACAACCAGACCTACGGCCAGGGTGTGGCGAGGTCGTTCGCCGAGGAAGCGGCCAATCAGGGCATCGAGATCCTCGGCAACGAGCCGTGGGACGTCAAGCAGCCCGACTACTCGGCATTCTTCGAGCAGATCAAGGCCACGAACCCCGACTGCCTCTACATCGGTGGCATCTACGACAACAACGGCGGCCAGCTGGTCAAGGACAAGTTCAAGGTCCTCGGTGACAACGACGCCGTCAAGATGATGGGCCCCGACGGGTTCACCGGCTATCCGGACCTGCAGGCCCAGCCCGAGGCTCAGGGCATGTACCTGACCTTCGCCGGCCTGGACCAGTCGTCGCTGATCGCGCAGGGCGGTGTCGGTGCTGACCTGACCGCGGCCTACCAGGAGAAGTACGGCGAGCCGCCGGCCTCCTCCTACGCGCTGTACGGCGCGGCCGCCACCCAGGTGATCCTCGACGCGATCTCGCGCTCCGACGGAACCCGCAAGGGCGTGACCGACGCGATCTTCGGCGGGTCCGGGGTGACCATCCCGGCCGAGGAGTCCGTGATCGGCAAGGAGATCATCATCGACCCCGCTACCGGTGACAGCAACAACAAGGACATCTCCGTCCTGCGCATGACTGACGGCCAGGAAGCACTGGAGATGCCCTGGCCGGTGAGCTAGCGGCACAGCAAGGAGGGGTGGTCCACAGTGGCCACCCCTCCTTGCTGAGCGGGCCGGATCTGACCGATCGTCGAGCACAGCACCGCACCAGCGGGACAGGAGCACGTTCATGACCACAGCCACGGCAGTCGAATCGGCGGAGATGCGCGTCGCGATGACGCGCAAGGCGGCCGTCGGACGCATCCTCGGCGTGCTCATCCTCGCAGCCGTGTTCGCCTGGCTGGTCTGGAACCTGCTCGCGAGCCCGACGCAGTTCTTCAACAGCCTGCTCTTCGGCATCGGCAACGGTGCCCTGTACGGCCTGATCGCCCTGGGCTACACGCTGGTCTACGGCATCATCGAGCTGATCAACTTCGCCCATGGTGACCTGTTCATGCTCTCCACGATCTTCTCGGCCGTGGTCATGGTCGATGTGTTCGGTGCCGACATCTCCAACCCCCGGAACTGGGCGTTGATGCTGCTCGCGCTGGTGGGCGCGATGGCGTTCGGGGCCATCGTGAACGTGGTCATCGAACGGGTCGCGTACCGACGGTTGCGCCGGGCACCGAAGTTGGCCTCCCTGATCACCGCAGTCGGGATGAGCTTCATCCTGCAGTTCATCGGACTGAAGTGGAACGGGACCACGCCCAAGCAGTGGCCGACCGTGATCCCGCCAGGTGGGATCGAGATCGGCGATGTGACGATCCGGTACTCGACGATCATCGTCGTGTCGTTCACGATTCCTGTTCTGGCGCTGCTGACCTACGTGGTGCAGCGCACCAGGCAGGGCCGGGCCATGCGGGCCACTGCCCAGGACCAGGACGCCGCTCGCCTGATGGGCATCAATGTCGACCGGACGATCGCTTTCACGTTCGCTATCGGTGGTGCGATGGCCGGTGCGGCCGGCCTGCTGTTCCTCGAGTCGGTGGGCACCACGAGGTATGACATCGGCTTCCAGCTCGGCCTGATCGCATTCACCGCCGCGGTGCTCGGGGGTATTGGCAATCTCACCGGTGCGGTGCTGGGCGGCTACCTGATCGGCATCATCCAGGGCCTCAATGACGGGCTGCCATACGGGTTCGGCCAGAAGTGGTCCCAGACGGTGGTGTTCTCGATCCTCATCCTGGTGCTGGTCTTCAAACCCACCGGGATACTCGGCCAACCGACGGTGGAGAAGGTGTAGCGCCATGGCGACCCCGACGATCGACGCGAAAACCCCATTGGCCCCTCCCGGGGAGGCACTGATCAGGGCCACCAACCGACGGTGGGCCATCGGCTTCATCATCGCGGCCCTCGGGCTCTGGGCGTTCTACAAGTTCGGCCTGAGCAGCATGCCGACCTCCGTGCAGGAGTTCTTCCAGAAGTGGCTGCCGCTGACCTCGGTCAACGAGGCCATCGTGTGGGTCATCTGTGCGATCGGCCTGAACATCGTGGTCGGTTACGCAGGTCTGCTGGACCTCGGCTTCGTCGCGTTCTGGGCGATCGGCGGCTACTGCGCCGGCTGGTTCATGAGCTTCTTCCTCGGCGCCGAGCATGGCCTGACCTTCCACTTCCTGAGCGCCGCGCCGCCGGAGAGCATCGGTGTGCACATCAACTGGTGGTTGGTGCTGATCATCGCTGGGTGCGTGACCGCATTCTTCGGCATCCTGATCGGCGCACCGACCCTGCGCCTCAAGAGCGACTACCTGGCCATCGTCACCCTCGGGTTCGGCGAGATCATCCCGCAGGTGTTCCTCAACGGTGAGGACATCGCCGGCTTCAACGTGTCCAACGGGACCAAGGGCATCACCCCGCTGGACCCGATCTCGGTGCTGCCCGGCACCGCCACCCTGGGGCCCTTCGACCTGGACACCAAGTTCCTGCTGTTCTCGCTGGTGGTCGCGTTCGCGGTGTTCGTGTCCCTGCGGATCCGGCAGGGACGGCTCGGCCGGGCCTGGCTTGCGATCCGGGAGGACGAGTTGGCGGCGTCGATGATGGGTGTGCCGCTGATGCGCTCGAAGCTGTACGCGTACGCCATCGGCGCCTTCATGGGGGGCCTGGGCGGGGTGGTGTTCGCCATTCACGTCAACGGCGTGTTCGCCGACCGGTTCAACTTCTCCATCTCGATCATCCTGTTGGCGATGGTCGTCCTGGGTGGCATGGGCAACGTCTGGGGCGTGATGATCGGTGCGCTGGTGCTTGCCTGGATCAACTCCACCGGGCTGCCGCAGGCCGGCCAGTCGATCAACTCCGCACTCGGCACGTCGATCAACTTCCCGAGCTACAACTTCCTCCTCTTCGGCGGGATCCTGGTGCTGATGATGCTGTTCCGCCGTGAAGGCCTGTTCCCCGAGATCAGAACCAAGGCGCTGATCCAGGAGCCGGAGCGCACCGAGGTCGAGGACCTGCACGCCGACCTCGAAGGGACGGACAAGTGAGTACCGCGCAGATGGGCGCCGCCGGTGCGGCCGCGGACCAGGCGGCGGCCGCACTGACCGCCGATGCGATCTCGGTGCGCTTCGGTGGCCTGATCGCGGTCAGCCAGGTGGACTTCGACGTCCCCGACCAGGGGATCGTGTCCCTGATCGGCCCGAACGGTGCCGGCAAGACCACCCTGTTCAACGTGCTCACCGGCCTGTACAAGCCGACCACCGGCCGGGTCCACCTGGGCGGGCAGGAGATCACCGCGCTGCCTCCGCACGTGATCGCATCGAAGGGCCTGGGTCGCACCTTCCAGAACATCCGGCTGTTCAGCCTGATGACCGCGGCCGAGAACGTGATGGTCGCCATGCACTCGCACCTGGACTCCGGCCTGTTCGGCACCGTTCTCAAGACGCCCAGGCAACGCCGGGAGGAGAAGCAGGCGCGGGAGACCGCACATGAGCTGATCGAGTTCGTCGGGATCAAGGGTGCCGAGGACGAGTACGCCCGAAACCTGTCCTACGGCGACCAGCGCCGCCTGGAGGTGGCCCGGGCCCTGGCCCTGCGGCCCAAGGTCCTGCTCCTCGACGAGCCGACCGCCGGGATGAACCCGCAGGAGTCGGCGGTCTTCGTCGACTTCGTGCACCGGGTCCGTGACGAGCGCGGAGTGTCGATCCTGCTCATCGAGCACGACATGAGCGTGGTGATGAAGGTCAGCGAACGAGTCACGGTGCTCGACCGCGGCGAGAAGATCGCCGAGGGTACCCCGGCCGAGATCAAGGCCAACCCGCGCGTCATCGAGGCCTACCTCGGCAAGACCGGCACGGAGGGCAGCGCACGATGAGCCAGGGCCCGGTGGGACAGCCACTGCTGCACCTCGAGGACGTGAGCGTCCACTACGGCAACATCGCGGCGGTGAAGGGCCTGACCATGTCCGTGCCCAAGGGCGCGATCGTCACGCTCATCGGCTCGAACGGGGCGGGCAAGTCCACGACGCTGCGCACGATCTCCGGCCTGATCCACGCCAAGTCGGGGTACATCACCTTCGATGGCAGGGACATCACCAAGGTCCAGGGTCACGAGACCGCGGGGATGGGTATCGCGCACAGCCCGGAGGGGCGGCGGATCTTCCCCCGGATGACCGTCGACGAGAACCTGGACCTCGGCGCGTTCACCCGCGACGACAAGCCGGCGATCGCCGCGGATCGCGAGCGGGTGCTGGAGCTGTTCCCGCGCCTGGCGGAGCGGATCAACCAGAAGGCCGGGACGATGTCCGGGGGCGAGCAGCAGATGCTGGCGGTGGCCCGGGCGATGATGGCCAGCCCGACGTTGTTGCTGCTCGACGAGCCGTCGATGGGTTTGGCCCCGGTGCTGGTCGACCTGATCTTCGACACGATCGAGAAGATCCGCGAGCAGGGCGTGACGATCCTGCTGGTCGAGCAGAACGCGCTGGCTGCGTTGCGCGTCGCCGACTATGCCTACGTGATGGAGTCCGGCGCGTTGAAGCTGCAGGGGCCGGCGCGGGATCTGGCCGAGGACGACGAGGTCATCCGCGCCTACCTCGGCGGGTAGCGGGCTGCTGCACCTCGTCCTTGGCAGCCGAGGCGCGGCGTGCGCCTCGCCGGACCTCGTTGGTGTGTACGAAATCGGCGGCCATCAGCATGTCGATTCCGTACACACCGATGCGCCGGGCCTCGATCAGCGCAGCGCAGCCACGATCGCAGTGAGGATCGGCGCCACGATCAGCGCAGGGAGCAGGTCGCCAACGGGCACCGGGCGGATCCGCAGCAGGCGCAGCGAGATGCCCACGAGCAGCAGTCCGCCGGTGGCCGTGATCAGCGAGACCTGGGCGTCGCTGAGCACCGAGCCCAGCGCCCAGCCCAGCAGGGTCAGCGACCCCTGGTAGGCGCCCACGACGAGCGCGCTGGCCGCGACCCCCCAGCCGAGCGTCGCGGCGAAGGCGATGGATGCGAACCCGTCGAGGACTGACTTCAGGGTCAGCTGGTCGATGCCCAGGCCAAGTCCGTCGGACAGCGAGCCGAGGATGGCCAGGGGGCCCACGCAGAACACCAGCGAGGCAGTGACGAATCCCTCGACGAAGGTGCTGGGTGGGACTGCCTGCGGGTCGGGATCGGTCAGCGACCCGTCGATCTCCACGTCGGTGTCCCCGTCGCCGAGCCGACGCCGGATCCGCTCACCGACGCCTTCGAGCCGGGCCTCGATCTGCAGCAGGGAGCCGACGATACCGCCGATCAGCACCGAGCCAAGCACGATGAGCACGCCGGCGGCGCCCACCGCCGGTTCCACCGCGGCATCGAGGATCGCCGCTGCCGACAGCGCGGCAACCAGGAGCGTGACCAGGCCCAGCCCATCGGTGACCACGTCGCGGGTGCGCTGCGGCAACCGGTGCCCCAGGGCCACCCCGATCGTGGATCCGATCAGGATGGCCACGATGTTGATCAGCGTGCCCAGCCCGATCACCGTGGGCTCCCGGGCAGGCGCGGGGCGGGCTGCGGGGACATGCTCACGCGTCGCGAAGCAGGCACGTCAGCCGGGCTGTGCACACCAGCGCCCCGGCGTCGTCGGTGACGGTGATCGCGTAGGACGCGACGGACCGGCCCCGAACCAGGGCAGTGGCAGTTCCGGTCACGAACCCCTCGCGCATCGCCCTGTGGTGCGTGCAGTTGAGCTCCAGGCCCAGGGCGATCCGGTTCGGTCCGGCGTGCAGCGCGGAGGCGATCGACCCGATCGACTCGGCCAGGACCGCCGACGCGCCTCCGTGCAGAAGGCCGTAGGGCTGGGTGTTGCCCGCAACCGGCATCCGGGCGACGGTGCGTTCGGCGCCGATCTCCAGCAAGCTCGATGCCCATCTTGTCGGCCAGCGCGCCCATCCCGACGGTCTCGAGGGTCTCGATGACGGCCCGCTGGTCGGCGTCCTCGGGCAGGCGGAGTTCAGGGGCGTCGGTCTCGTCGGCGGCCATGGTGGCACAGGATATCCAGGCCCAGCTCGCCACCCCAGCGCCCCGGTCGCGCACCCCCCCCACCGCCCCGGTCGCACCCCACCGCAGACGCTTCCCATTCGCTGAGGTGCTTCCCGAATTCGGGAAGCAGATCGACAGAACGGAAGCGTCTGCGGTGGGGGCGGGCGGGTGGCGGCGTCGGTGGTCGATGGGCGCTCGAGCCACGGAGCGGCCGCGCCCCCGTAGGATCTCCCGGGTGACGACAACCCGGCCGCGCCTGCTCCTGCTCGACGGCCACTCGCTGGCCTACCGGGCGTTCTACGCCCTGCCCGTCGAGAACTTCTCCACCACCACGGGCCAGCCCACGAACGCCGTGTACGGCTTCACCTCGATGCTGATCAACTCGCTGCGCGACGAGGCACCGACGCATGTGGCGGTCGCGTTCGACGTGTCCCGGCACACGTTCCGCACCGAGGCGTTCCCCGAGTACAAGGCCAACCGGGCCAGTTCGCCGGAACCGTTCCGCGGGCAGGTCGAGCTGATCCAGGATGTGCTGGGGGCACTGGGCATCCCCGCGCTACTCGTCGACGGCTATGAGGCCGACGACGTCATCGCCACCCTCGCCGGCCAGGCGCGCGACGCCGGGTTCGAGACACTGATCGTCACCGGGGACCGCGACACCTTCCAGCTCGTCGACGACACCACCACGGTGCTCTACCCGCGCCGCGGGCGTCTCGGACCTGTCCCGGATGACCCCGGCCGCCGTGATGGAGAAGTACGGGCTGACCCCGACCCAGTACCCGGACTTCGCGGCGCTGCGCGGGGATCCCAGCGACAACCTGCCCTCAGTGCCGAGTGTGGGGGAGAAGACCGCGACAAAGTGGATCAGCCAGTACGGCAGCCTCAGTGCGCTGATCCAGCACGCCGACGAGGTCAAGGGCAAGGTCGGCGAGGCGCTGCGTGCCCATATCGGCCAGATCGAGACCAACCGTGCGCTGACCGAGCTGGTGCGTGACGTGCCCGCTGCCGCTGGCGTTGCCCGACACCGAGCGCCGGCCGTTCGACCGCACCGCGGTGCATGAGGTGTTCGACGCCCTGCAGTTCCGGGTGCTGCGCGAGCGGCTGTTCGAGACGTTCCCCGACGACGCGGCGCACGCCGAGCCGAGCGGACCAGCAGTGGAACAGCCGCCGGTGCGGGTGGCCGATCCCGGTGAGGTGGCCGACGTGGCTGTCGGCGGCCGGGTCGCCGGTGGCAGTGGCGGTGCGCGGCTCGTGGGGCCGCGGCACCGGCGAGGTCAGCGCCCTCGGGCTGGCCGCCGAGGACGTCGACACGCTCGTGGTGGAACTCGACGGCCTGGCCCCGGACGACGACGCAGCGCTGGCCCGCTGGTTCGCCGACGAGACGATCGGCAAGGTCCTGCACGACGCCAACGGGCCGATGCTCGCGCTGCGCGCCCGCGGCTGGCCGCTGACCGCCCTGGTCGGCGACACGGCCCTGGCCGCCTACGTGGTGCTGCCCGGCCAGCGCAGCTTCGACCTGACGGACCTGGTGCCGCGGTTCCTGCACCGCGACCTGCCGACCGCCACCGCACCGGACGATCAGCTCAGCCTGGACGGGCTGGTCGAGGCTGAGGCCCTCGAGGAGCTGGGGATCGCCGCCCGGGCCACCCTCGACCTGCACGAGGTGCTGGTCACTGAGGTGACCCGACGTGGGGGAGCAGCCCTGCTGGCCGAGGTCGAGCTGCCCCTGGTGCCGTTGCTGGTCGAGATGCAGGCCACCGGCATCGCCGTCGACCTCGGGATGCTGAACGTCCTGGAGGCGGAGTTCGCCCGTGAGGTTGCCGCCGCGCAGGCCGACGCCCACGACATCGTCGGCCGGGAGTTCAACCTGGGATCGCCCAAGCAGCTCCAGGAGGTCCTGTTCGACGAACTGGGCCTGCCGAAGACCAAGCGGATCAAGACCGGCTACACCACCGACGCCGACGCGCTGACCAACCTGTTCGCCACCACCGCGCACCCGGTGCTGGAGGCGCTGCTGCGCTTCCGGGACTCCTCCCGGCTGCGCCAGACCGTCGCCGGCCTGATCCCGCTGGCTGACGCGCAGAGCCGGGTGCACACGACCTTCAACCAGATCGTCGCCGCGACCGGGCGCCTGTCCAGCACCGAGCCGAACCTGCAGAACATCCCGGTGCGCACGGCCGCGGGCCGGCGGATCCGCGAGGCATTCGTGGTGGGCGAGGGCTTCGAGTCGCTGATGACCGCGGACTACGCGCAGATCGAGATGCGGATCATGGCGCACCTGTGCGCCGACGAGGGCCTGCTCGACGCGTTCGCGGCCGGGGAGGACCTGCACACCACGGTGGCCGCCCGGGTGTTCGGGGTGCCACCCGCGGCGGTGGACGCTGACATGCGACGCAAGATCAAGGCGATGTCCTATGGGCTGGCCTACGGGCTGAGCGCATTCGGACTCGGCCAGCAGTTGGGCATCGACCCCGGCGAGGCGCGCCGACTGATGGACGAGTACTTCCAGCGGTTCGGTGGGGTGCGCGACTACCTGGCCAGCGTGGTCGAGCAGGCGAGGCTGACCGGCTACACCGAGACCCTGCTGGGGCGTCGGCGCTACCTGCCGGACCTCACCAGCGACAACCGGCAGCGCCGGGAGATGGCCGAGCGGATGGCACTCAACGCGCCCATCCAGGGCTCGGCCGCCGACATCATCAAGGTGGCGATGCTGCGCACCCGCGATGCCCTGACCGCAGCCGGGCTGCGCTCACGACTGCTGCTCCAGGTCCACGACGAGCTGGTCCTCGAGATCGCCGCCGGGGAGGCCGATGAAGTCAGTGCGCTCGTGCGCACCGCGATGTCCGGCGCCGTGGAGCTCTCGGTCGGACTGGACGTGAGCATCGGGATCGGGTCATCGTGGCAGGCGGCGGCGCACTGAACCGCTGATCCTGGCCGGGCCTGGACCATCGGCGGGATCGTGGGGTGCGATCCTGTCGGGGCGCTGGGTCGACACGGACGGCAGGACCGGCACGCCCCAGGGGCGCGGGAGGAGGTGGACGAGCGGATGGGACTGTCGATGACCGGGCGCTCGCTTCGGTGGCTGAGCCGGCTCGCGATTTGCCTCGGTCTGCTCCTGCTCGTCGCGGCTCCCGGTGCTCCGGTTCTGGGTCACGCCGGTGCTCGCCCAGTCCGCGCTGGTCCCGGGGTGGTCAGTCCGCTGACGCATGTGAGCAGCGGCACGATCAGCACGTTGTTCGACCTCGAGGAGGGCGGCGCGGAACAGGCCGGGACCGAGCCGATCCCGGTGACCCGCACGGAGACCACTGTCGGTGATGCCGCCGGTGCCGAGCAGGCGGCGCAGGAGGGGGCGAACGCGGCAGTCACCGACTCGCAGGATCGGACCGTCACCGACGACGGCCGGCTGATCTCCGATCTGAGCTACCGACTGGCCGCCGACCGGCGCACCCAGGCCCTGGTCGCCTGCTGCGACACCCGGGTCGGTGAGATCCCGGTGACCGCCGCTGGTGCCGGCAGCCCACTGCGGCTGCCCTGGTTCGTACCGGACGCGGTCTACCCCTATTTCGACCTGACCCGGTTGGCCCCGACCCAGCTGGACCCGATCGGGACCGAGGAGGTGTCCGGGATCCAGGCGGCGAAGTTCCAGCAGGTTCTGGCGCCGACGCCGATCGGTCCGGTCCCTGCCCCGGGTGAGCTGGTCGGGTCGGATGCGCCCACCGTGACGCTGATGCGCACCCATTCGGTGAACCGGACGCTGTGGGTGGACCCGACCACGGGGATCATCCTGCGCAAGGTCGAGCGGGTCCGCGAGGCCCTGCGCGACGCCAACGGGGACGACGTCCTGACTCTGCTGGCGATGAACACGGCGAGCACCCCGCAACAGGTGGACGCGCTCGCGGCGCAGGCGCGCGAGGAGGCGCGACCGGTGCTGTGGGCGCACTCCTACGGACCGGCGCTGTGCATCGCGGTGGGGGCGCTGCTGCTCGGGCTGGGCCTGCTCGGTGTGGCGCTGCGCACCCGCGCCCAGCGGATCGACGCGGACTTCCCGGACGCGCCGGCCACATTCGAGGATCTCAAGGAAGCTTTCGACTGAGCGGGCAGAGTCCGGCGGGTGCTGGCACACTGTGGCGCGGATCACCCACGGGCGTCGCATGAGGTGGCGCGGGATGCGTGGACCCGTCCGGACCGGGAGGCCAGTCTCGTGGAGGAAGTCAACCTTGAGCCGCGCGACATTCAGGCGCTGGCGCAGGTGGTGCCCCAGGAACGCATAGACCGATTGGTCGAGCACGTGGCGCCCCAGATGGCCGCCCAGTTCGCCGGCCACGGCATCATCAATGTGAACTCCACGGCCACCGGGGGTGGAGTGGCCGAGATGCTGCACGTGCTGCTGCCGCTGACGCTGAGCGTGGGCGTGCCGAGCAGGTGGTTCGTGATCGAGGGCGACGAGGTGTTCTTCGCCCTGACCAAGCGGTTGCATCACCGGCTGCACGGGAGCAAGGGCGACGATGGCCGGTTGTCGGTGGCCGAGCAGGCGCTGATGGCCGGGGTGGTGGCGCGCAACGCCCCGGCGCTGCTGAACCAGGTGACTGCCGACGACGTCGTCATCCTCCATGATCCGCAACCGGCCCCGTTGGCGAAGATGCTCGCCGACCGGGGGGTTCCTGTGGTGTGGCGCTGCCACGTGGGCATCGACCACGACAACGAGCACACCGAGGAGGCGTGGTCGTTCCTGCGCGGCTTCCTCGAGGGCAATGTGCACACCTACGTCTTCACCCGGGCGGCGTACGCGCCCGACTGGATCCCGCCGGAACAGCTGCGGGTGATCAAGCCCAGCATCGACCCGCTGGCGCCCAAGAACCAGGACCTGTCCCACGACGTCGTGCTCGGGGCACTGTCGGGTGCGGGGATCATCGAGGGGCCCGGGTTCGGGTCGGCCTCGTTCACCCGAACCGACGGTTCGACCGCCCCGTTCACCATGCAGGCCGAGATCACCCGATCCGATGGGCCGGCACCGGCCGACGTGCCGCTGATCGTGCAGGTCTCTCGCTGGGATCCGCTCAAGGACATGGCCGGTGTGATGCACGGCTTCGTCAGGCACATCGCACCGGAGAGCAACGCCCACCTGGCGCTGGTCGGTCCGAGCACGGCCTCGGTCAAGGATGACCCCGAGGGGCAACTCGTCCTCGATGCGATCACCGAGGAGTGGCGCGGGCTCCCGCACGAGGTGCGGGCCCGCGTGCACCTGGTCAGCCTGCCCATGGACGACCCGGAGCAGAACGGCGCGCTGGTCAACGCGATCCAGCGCCATGCGGCGGTCGTGGTGCAGAAGAGCCTGGCCGAGGGCTTCGGGCTGACGGTGACCGAGGCCATGTTCAAGGGCCGACCTGTGGTGGCCTCTGCCGTGGGCGGGATCGCCGACCAGATCGACGACCAGATCAGCGGGGTGCTGATCTCGGACCCGCGCGACCTCGAGGCCTTCGGCCGGGCCGTGTTGCGCGTGCTCGGCGATCCGGAGTTCGCCGCGCGGTTGGGGGCGGCGGCCCGGCAGCGCGCGATCGACGTGTTCCTGCCCGACACCAGCCTGGACCTGTGGAACGAGGCCGTGCTCAGCGCGGTGGAGGTGCAGCGGCGGGGCTGAGCCGGCCGCACCGGTCGCCGAGTCGGCGATGCGCGGCGCCCGTCCGGCTGGGACAATCGCATGCGTGACTCGGTACTGGAAGGTCCTGTGCGTGACCGTGGCGGCCGGCCTTGTGCTCTCGGCCTGCTCAGCAGACCCGGACAGCCCGGACGACCCGGCGCCGCAGGGCAGCGTGGCTGCATCGCCGAGCGCTGAGCAGTCAGCGGTTCCGTTCACCGATTGCCTGGACGCGTGCGAGGGCGAGATCGACGGGGCCAAGTACCGCATCCTGCTGCCCGACGAGTGGAACGGCACCCTGCTGCTGTACTCCCACGGATACCGCAACCCGGTCCCCGTCGCGCCGGACTACACGACCGGCTCGTCGGCCGCAGAACCCTCCCCGGGCTACAACGACGGCGGGGTCCCATTGGCCCGCAACCTGCTGAACAAGGGGTACGCGCTGGCGGGTTCCGGGTGGGCCAGCAACGGCTGGGCCGTCGCCGACGGTGTCCGGGCCAACGAGGACCTCTACGAGTTCTTCGCAGACCGGGTGGGTACCCCGCAGCGTGTGTACGCCTGGGGCGACAGCCTCGGAGGACTGGTCACCATGGAGACCGCGGAGGCCAATCCGCAGTGGGTCAGTGGGGCGGCACCCCTGTGCGGGGTGGTCGGCGGAGTCGTGCCGAACATGGATCTCGCGCTGGATGTCCAGTACGGGATCCGCGAGTTGATCGACCCCGAGTTCCAGCTGACCGACTACGCATCCTCCGACGAGGCCGCCGCACAGTTCGTCGGCACCGCACGCACCGTCATCGACGCTGCCGCAGCGCCCACGCAGCAGGCCGATGTCCTGGCGTTGGCGCTGTTGGCCGACGCGGCACTGCAGACCCAGTCGCAGGACGGCAGCACCGTGGACAGCCAGGTGCAGGCCGCCGCGGAGGCGGCCCTGATCGCCCTGCGGTTCGGCACCGCGGGCCGCTGGGACATCGAGCAGCGCTTCGGTGGCAACGTCTCGGACAACACGGACACCGACTACGCGGCGCGGTTCTCCGAGGCCGACCGTGCGTTGCTCGACGAGGTCGGGGGGGCCGGGACAGCCGAGCGGATCATCGCAGCCCTGGATGCAGGCACGCGCGTGTCAGCCGATCCCGCCGCGGTGAAGGCCGCGCGGAAGAAGGGCGGCGAGCCATCGGGGACGATCGAGGTCCCGACCATCACGCTGCACACGGCTGCCGACCCGTTGGTGGCGGTCCAGAACCAGACCCTGCTGAAGGAAGCATCGGGCTCGACCGACGAGCTCGTCCAACTGTTCACCGTGGCACCTGATTCCTTCCCCGCCAAGCCCGGAGCGCCCTACGGGGCGGGTCACTGCAACTTCACCCCCGACTCACGTGTGGGCATGATCGACCTGCTCGACGAATGGGTCCGCGGCGGCCAGCAGGCCACGCCTGAGTCGGTGCAGGCCGCGTTCGGTCCGCAGTCCGGGTTCGACCCCACGTTCGAGCCGGGCCCCTGGCCGAACTAGCCCGCCGTCGAGTCGGGCCAGCGAGGCGACTGGCCACAGCTCGGGCCCGCTGTGCGAGGATGCCGCCCGTGCGCGCACCTCGAACCGCAGCCTGCCTGCTCGTCGCTGGCCTGGCCCTGACCGGGTGCACCGGCTCCGGTGCCACGGATGTCGACCCATCGGGGTCTGCGTCGGTGCTGCCGACGGGGGATCCGGGCGACCAGTCCGTCGACGTGGCCTTCACCGCGTGCAGTGACGACACCTTCGCCTGCAGCGGCGATCTGGACGGGACCCCGTACGACATCCGGCTGCCGGAGACGTGGAACGGCACGCTGCTGATCTACAGTCACGGTTTCCGCCCAGCGGATCCACTGACCGTCGATGCCCCGGAGTTCCAGCCGATCGCGGAACCGGCGCCTGGAGTCGCATCCGGAGTCGATGCGGTGGCTGACGCGCTGCTGGAGCAGGGCTACGCGCTGGCCGGGGCCGGCTCCCCAACCGGTGGCTGGCAGGTCGATGACGCGATCGAGGCCATGGCCGCGGTGCACGAGGCCTTCGTCACGAACGTGGGCGTGCCGAACCGCATCTACACGTGGGGCCAGTCGGTGGGTGGATCGGCGGCACTCCAACTCGCCCAGGCGCAGGAGTGGGTCACCGCCTCGGCCTCCCTGTGCGGCGTGCTCGGGGGGTTGAACCCGAACTTCGATCTCGCACTGGACGCCGCCGTCGGGGTCAAGGCCCTGCTCGACCCTGATCTCATCCTGACCGGATTCACGTCGGTGAAGCAGGCCCAGCGGGAGTACGCCAGGGCCGTCGCAGCGGTCCAGGAAGCTGCCGATGACCCCACCGGCGATGGTCTGGTCTCGCTGCGCGTGATTGCCGAGGTGGCCCAGATCCCGACCCAGACCCGGATGTCGCCCGGTCGCACACCCGACGAGCAACGGGCCGCAATCGTGGAGAACCTCAGCCGGGTCCTGGCGCGCGCGACCGTCGAGCGCTACGGCGTGGAGCAGCAGCTCGACGGAAACCCCAGCACGAATGCCGGAGTCAACTACGGCGCCCGCGTGACCGCTGACGCGGCGGCCGACATCGACGCCACAGGTGGCCTGGGAGCCACCCTGGCCCGGGTGCGTGCGATCGCAGGGCTTCCCGTGGTCCAGGCCGACGCGCAAGCACGCGCTGCCGCGGATACAGCCTTCCCGCGCCCCGGGATCCTGACCAAGCCGACGCTCACGATGCACACGGCGCAGGACCCGGCGGCGATTCTGGCCAACGAGACGCTCTACGGCATCTGGGCAGCGCAGGCCAGCGGCCAGGACATCCGATGGCTGAACATCAATGTGGCCGAACCGCCCGTGCAGTACCCGCAGGAGGGTGGGGCCCCGTACGGCGTGGGGCACTGCTCGTTCACCGGGGCGTCCATCGTGGGCGGCATCGAGATTCTCGACGACTGGGCCAGGCGCGGTCGGTTCCCGACCTGGGCGGGCAACACCGTGGCGTTCGGGCCGGACAGCGGGTTCGCCGGCCCCGTCGCGCTGCCGGTCTGGCCGCAGAGTCCGACGACGCTGGCCATGGTCGCCCAGTCGCCGGTACCTGACGCCAGCCCGAGCCCGGCGGGCTCGCCCGAGCCCGACTCGAGTCCCGCGCCGTGACGTCCATCCAGGCAGGCGGGGTGTGACCGGAAGGGCCGATGCATCGGAGCTTTGGGTGGTTTTGGTGCGCCACCGGTCAGCAGGCGGGCTCGGCCCACTCCGCGGGCGCCGAAGGCCTTGTCGCGAGATCGGGTGAAGCCTGCTACCCGATACCCCTTCGGGCATCGTGACCTGCTTGAATGACTGGCAGTAGCGGTAGATCCCCCGAACGGGTGACCTACCGGTATTTTGCGCGCGACTAGGAGGATGGATGAAGCGCTCGTTGTTCGGTGGCCTCGCTCTTGCGGTGGTGGCGTACGTGGCGGTCTACCTGGGGGATGCCCTCAATCTCGGACTGCCGAACCCGCTGTTGGGTGTTGCGGCTGGAGGTGTGCTGGCGCTGGCGCCCGGCGGTCACAAGCTCGGCCGGCTGGGCGGATTCCTGGTCGGCGTCGTGTTGGCACTGGCCGGCTACGGCGTGAATGCGCAGTTCATGCCGGCGAGCAGTGGCGGAGTGGCTGTGACCGCTGCGCTGACCCTCCTGCTGGCCACGGGGGCCGCGGCCCTGTCCATGGGCCGGATGCCGTTGTGGTCGGTGCTGCTGGGCGTGGCGGGCTTCGCGGGCGCATACGACTACATCTACAACGACAAGCCGTACGACTTCCTGAACTCGTCGGTGCAGACGCTCGGCACGTTCCTCGTGGTCTTCGGCCTGGGGTACCTCGCAGCCGCGCTGGTGGACCTGTTGTTGCCCGAGGCGGCTGCCGAGGACGAGCCCGTTGCGCCGCCGGCGCGTGAATCCGTGGGGAGTGAGATCTGATGTCGAGGAAGAACGTCGTTCGAATGCTGGCCGGCACGGGAGGGGTGCTGCTCCTGGCCGGAGCCACCGGTCCAGGTGCCGCCGCAGTCAGCGCAGCGGACTCCGGCGATGTGCAGGCGACGGTGCGCAAGACCGTCCTGCAGACCGCGTCGCCCACCGGCGAGATCATCACGAGCCGGATGTACACGCAGGTCACCGCTGTGGGTCAGGGCACCAAGACGGTCCTGGTGCCCGTGGGCACCACCAGCAACCGCAACCTCAACGAGTTCGGTGCCTTCCCCATGGATGGTGAGTCCATCCAGTTCGACCTCACCGTCGACGGTGGCGAGGAGCAGCGCACGCTCACCGACGCCGACATCAACCCGATGGAGGTCTCGGTCACGGTCACCCTCGACGGGGTGCAGATCCAGCCCGAGGACGTTGTCGGAGCCAGTGGCGTCCTGGACGTCCAGTACACGGTGCGCAACACCACCGCAAAGACCGTGCCCCTCACGTTCAACGATGTCGAGGGCAACGAGATCACCGAGGACGTCGAGACGG
Organism: uncultured Actinomycetes bacterium; assembly: GCA_963781015.1. Classification (GTDB taxonomy): domain Bacteria; phylum Actinomycetota; class Actinomycetes; order S36-B12; family CAIYMF01; genus Prado023. The sequence goes on from CAWAEB010000020.1 coordinate 81,332, forward strand.
CCGAGCCGTTCGCCGGTTCGCTGGATGTGACGCTGCCCAAGGGCTTCAACGAGGTCAGCGCCCCGGGAGCCACCATCGCAGGCAACGGCCAGAACGGGACGCAACTGGGTTACACGGTGGTCCTGTTCCCGCCGCTGGGCGCGCCGGAGGTCACCATCGGGTACCAGGCGCGGATCGACGGCGGCGTGATGCCGCCTGCTGATTTCGCGTTCCTGCCGATCGTGCCGTTCGACAACAGCACGATCGCGGGCACGACCGAGGCGTACAAGGGTGGCGCCGCCACTGGCGCGGCGATCTTCGATGCCGGCACCCAGATCGGTGACAACCTGCTCAAGCTGCAGGCGGGCGCGAGCCAGCTCGTTGCCGGCCTGGGCCAGCTGTCGGCCGGTGCCACGCAGCTCTCCGACGGTCTGGTCAACACCGCGGTCCCCGGAGCCGATGCCCTGGCTTCAGGCTCGGCTCAGGTCGCTGATGGCCTCAACGAGCTCAACGGCCAGGTTCCGGCGTTGGAGGACGGTGTGAACCAGCTGGACGCAGGTGCCAACCAGCTCTCCGACGGCCTGAACGAGCTCGACTCGAAGGTCCCCGCGTTGGAGGACGGAGCCGACCAGCTCGATGACGGTGCCCAGCAGCTCTCGGGTGGTCTTGGTCAGTTGAACGGCCAGGTGCCCGCGCTCGCCGCCGGTACCCAGCAGCTCGACGACGGTGCCCAGCAACTGGCCAAGGGGGCCAAAGCCCTCAACGATGGATTGGCTCTGTACTACGCAGGGGTCGAGGCTCTTCCGGCGAGTGTCAAGGAACAGCTAGCCAAGAACGAGGACTATCAGAAGCTGTTCCTCGCTCTGGACGGCATCATTGCCGGAATCGGGGCGCCGGATGCCCCCGGTACGCTGCTTTACGGCGTGCGCCGAGTCTCGCTCGGGCTGAGCCATCCTGCTGGAGCTGCCGGTGCCACCGATCCGGGTGGTGTGAAGGAAGTAGTCGACTCAGTCCTCGACGAGTTGGACAAGGCGGACCCAGCCGATCCGGGAGCCAAGCAAGCCCTCCTTAACCTCCAAACGGTCTTGGGGTGTCCGGAAGACACTGTCGAGGGGGCCCCGATTTGTACATACGTCCCGCCGGTCGGCGCAGACCCCACGAAATCCATCACGACCAAGGTCACTCTGCAGGAGTTGATTGAAGGGCTCGGATCTCGTGATGTTCCCGGTCAGACAGCTCTCTATGGGCTCACCGAGGTGGTTAAGGGAATCGGAGACGCTGCAACGGCCGACACTCTGCTCAATGGGATGAAGCAGATCGAACTGGGCCTGAGCCACCAAGCGGGCCTCACCGGCCCAAATGATCCGGGTGGCATCCAACAGGTGACCGAGCTTGTGAGAGACGGAATTCCCGTGCTCATCGACAAACTCCTCGCGCAGATCCAGGCGACCTTGCTGGCGCCGCTTGGTGACCCCGACGACTGTGACCCGAATGCCCCTACCTTGAGGTGTGGCTCGACGCAGCTTCTAGACGGGACTGAGCAGCTTGCGGCTGGTACTGCTGAACTCAACGGGCAGGTGCCGCTGCTGGCCGAAGGGGTTTCGCAGTTGGCGGCCGGTGGGGAGCAGTTGGCAGACGGGACGAGCGCGTTGAGCTCGCAGGTTCCGACCCTCGCCGATGGTGTCAACCAGCTGGCGGAGGGCGGTGACGCCCTGGCCGACGGAACAGGTGAGCTCGATTCCAAGCTGCCCGCCCTCGCCAGCGGAGTGCAGCAGCTCGATGACGGCGCTGTGCAGGTGGCCGACGGCAACCAGACGCTCGCCGAGGGTCTGACGACGGCTGCTGATGGATCTGAGCAGTTGGCGGACGGCCTCACCCAGGCCGAGCCGGGAGGCGTCCAGATCGAGGAGGGCGCCGGTCAACTCAAATTGGAAGGTGCCGATGCACTGGCCACCACCGGCCAGGAGGCACAGGTGGGCTACGCCCGAGATGTCGCGTTGCTCCAGGCATCCCAGCAGGCCGGCCTGGAGGGGACGAACCTTCCCTTCGGTGCGGCGACCGGCACTGACGTGGTCACCACCGCAGCCGTGCAGATGCAACTGGCCGGGATCGCTCCCGACACCGAGAACAACGCGCTGAAGTTCGGCCTCGGTGCCCTGCTGATCGCCGGCGCCGGTGGCGTCGCGTACGCAGCGCGCAGGAAGGTCATCGCGTAGTTCGACCGCCCGAGTTCAGTTCAACCACCTGCCCGGCACCCGAAGATCAGGGTGCCGGGCAGATGCATGCCACGCAGCGGGCTCCAGCCACCCCAGGTGGAGTCGTTCCACTCGGGCCACTCCGGCTCGACCATCGTCTCGATCGAGAGCCCGGCCCGCTGCAACGCCGCGACGTAGTCCCCGATCGTCCGGTGGAACTCGGCGTAGACCACCTGCTCGCCGCCGGGTGCGTACTCCAGGTACGGCGTCCGGTCGAAGTAGGAGCCGGACGCCGCCAGGCCCTCGGGACCCGGATCGTCGGGGAACGCCCACCGGATCGGATGGGTCACCGAGAACACCCAGCGCCCACCCGAGCGAAGCACCCGGGACACCTCGGCCAGCAGCGCGTCGAGGTCCGCGACGAACTGCACAGCTCCATAGGCGGAGAAGGCGCAGCCGAAGGTGCCATCGGCGAAGGGCAGCGCGGGGCCTGAGCCGGCAACGACCGGCACCGCGCCGCGGGCATGCCGCAGCTGCGCCACCGAGATGTCCAGCCCGACCACCTGCGAACCTCGCGCGCGCAGCCAGCGCGAGCACTGCGCCGCCCCCGCGCCGACCTCGAGCACCCGCTGGCCGGCCAGGGCCTCGACCGGTCCCAACAGCCCAGCTTCATCCTCGGTGAGCCCCTCCGGTCCCCACACGAACCCCGCGCCACTCAACGCCGCGCCTGCGGAGTCGATCTGCCCGTCTTCACCGGCCGAATCGACCATGCCCACGCCAGCGCCGGCGAGGAACGCCCCATGCTGGGCCTGGTAGGCGTCGGCCTCGGCCTCCCAATAGGTGCGCGCTGCGGCGTCCGCGGTCGCCTGTGTCATCGATCCAGCACTGAATGCGTCGGATCCATGACATGGGGCCGGTCGTCGGGGCCCGTACCCATGGGAGCGTCCGGTTCGTCGGGGCCCGTACCCATGGGAGCGTCCGGTTCGTCGGCGTTGTCGGATCGTGGCGTGCTGGAGATCACGTACGGTATCCTGTCAGGGCGTTCCGGGCCTGCCGCGTCTCAGACCGAGCAGGCGTGTGCAGTTCACGTCGTCCCCATCCGGTCATCACACCCTTCCACCGGCCACGGATCCACGGCAGGTGAACAGTGGCTCGAGGCGTGTCCACGACATCTATCCACCGGAGCAGAAACCACTCCATGACCATCACCCCCACCTCCTCAGCCCCGCAGGTCGCGATCAACGACATCGGCAGCATCGAGGATTTCCTGGCCGCGATCGACGCGACCATCAAGAACTTCGATGACGGCGACATCGTCGAGGGCACCATCGTCAAGGTCGACCGCGACGAGGTCCTTCTCGATATCGGCTACAAGACCGAGGGCGTCATCCCCTCCCGCGAACTGTCCATCAAGCACGACGTCGACCCCTCTGAGGTCGTCACCGTCGGCGAGCTCATCGAGGCCCTGGTCCTGCAGAAGGAGGACAAGGAGGGCCGGCTCATCCTGTCCAAGAAGCGCGCCCAGTACGAGCGCGCCTGGGGCACGATCGAGAAGATCAAGGAGGAGGACGGCGTCGTCACCGGCAAGGTGATCGAGGTCGTCAAGGGCGGCCTGATCCTCGACATCGGGCTGCGCGGCTTCCTGCCGGCGTCCCTGGTCGAGATGCGCCGCGTGCGCGACCTGCAGCCGTATGTCGGCAAGGAGATCGAGGCCAAGATCATCGAGCTGGACAAGAACCGCAACAACGTGGTCCTGTCCCGCCGCGCGTGGCTCGAGCAGACCCAGTCCGAGGTGCGCACCTCGTTCCTCAACCAGCTCCAGCGCGGCCAGATCCGCAACGGTGTGGTGTCCTCCATCGTCAACTTCGGGGCGTTCGTCGACCTCGGTGGGGTGGACGGCCTGGTGCACGTCTCCGAGCTGTCCTGGAAGCACATCGACCATCCGAGCGAGGTCGTGGCCGTCGGCGACGAGGTCACCGTCGAGGTGCTCGATGTCGACATGGACCGCGAGCGCGTGTCGCTGTCGCTCAAGGCGACCCAGGAGGATCCGTGGCAGCACTTCGCCCGGACCCACCAGATGGGCCAGGTCGTGCCGGGCAAGGTCACCAAGCTCGTCCCGTTCGGCGCGTTCGTGCGTGTCGAGGAGGGCATCGAGGGCCTGGTGCACATCTCCGAGCTGGCTGAGCGCCACGTGGAGATCCCCGAGCAGGTCGTGACCGTCGAGGACGACATCTTCGTCAAGGTCATCGACATCGACCTCGAGCGTCGTCGGATCTCGCTGAGCCTCAAGCAGGCCAACGAGAACACGACCGGCGCGGGCTCCGAGGAGTTCGACCCCTACCTGTACGGCATGGCCCCGTCCTACGACGAGGCTGGCGCGTACATCGGCCCCGAGGGCTTCGACCCCGAGACCGGCGAGTGGAAGGTCGGCTTCGAGGACCAGCGCGCCGAGTGGGAGGCGCAGTACGCCGAGGCGCACGCCCGCTGGGAGCAGCACATGAAGCAGGTCGAGGAGGCCAAGAACGCCGATCAGGCTGCGGCTCTCGAGACCGGCGAGGGTGTCGGCTCCTACAGCTCGAACGCCCCCGCGGCCCCGGAGACCGGTGGCGGCACGCTGGCCACCGACGAGGCGCTGCAGGCCCTGCGCGAGAAGCTGACCGGCGGCAACTGACGCCCACGCGGTTGCGCAGCGCTGCATGACAGTGCAACGGCCCCGGGTCCCGACTGTTGGGTCCCGGGGCCGTTGCTTGCCCGCGCGCGTTCGGATCTGCGCCCTGCGTCGCGGTCACGATCCGTTCGAGGTTGTGCGCCTATCAGCACGCGGATCCGGGTTTCCGGTCCTGACACCCCCGGACCTGGATCCACCCGCTACGTCGCGGGCTGCGCCGACCCGCTGCTGCGTGCCCAGAGCATGCCGGCCAGAGCGACGGTCCACGCCACCCCCGCCGCGCAGAGGGCCAGGGCGTGGATGGACGTCCCGAAGGCGAGAGCCAGCCCCACCAGTCCGGCCACACCTGCCCAGAGCAGCAAGGCGGCCCGGCGGTCATGGTGGGCCATCCGCGCGTAGAGCAGGACCTGCACCACCCCGAAGCCCGCGCCGGCGAGGGCGAAGACCCACAGCTCCGGGCCGACCGCGAGGTACTGGGAGCCCGCCATGATGGTGATGACCAGCGTCGGCATCAGCGCGACCACGGCCGTGGCCAGCAACCCGAGGACTGCCACTGCGATCACCGCCTGCCGTTGGGCGCCGCGCGCGCCGGCCACCATCCGCGGGAAGGCCGCCACGAGCACAGCCTGAGGCAGGAAGAACACCGCACGCGCCACCAGCGCGCCGGCGGCATACAACCCGGCGTCGTATGCCGGGAGCACGGCCCGAGCGAGCAGTACGTCGAGGTTGGTCAGCGCGTACAGCGCGATGAGCGCATGCGCAGCGTGGAAGACCTCGACGAGGAACTCCCGAGCACCCTCCTCGCGAACACCCCACGCGGGCTGCCCGACCAGGAGGAACTGGCCGGCCAGCGCCCCGAGGCTGGCACCGACCGCCAGGCCGAGCACCGTGGAGTCCGCGGAGGCGCCCACGGCCGCCCCCACGATCGCACCGAGAACCCTGGCTCCAGTCGCCACGACGTAGAGCGCCGCGAGGCGCCGGTGTCGCTCAGCGCCCTGGAGCAGGCCCAGCTGGGCGCCGGTGATGGCGAAGGGCACGAAGGTGGCTGCAACGAGGATCAGCCCCGCGACAGCACCGAGGTCCAGCAAGGTGCTCAACAGGGGTGCCACGAGGGCGGTCAGGCCGAACGTGACCACGCCGACGACAAGCACTGAGAGCGCGCCGACGTGGCGCTCCGAGCTGCCGGAGGCGACATGCCGCGCGATCACGACCTGGGTGGCGGCCATGGCGGTGCTGCCCAGCAGCAGGATGACCGCCAGCGCGCCGAAGACGCCGAACTCCACGGGCCCCAGCAGCCGCGAGACCACCAGCATCTGCAGCATGGCGATCACCTGGGACACGAGCAGGCCCGCGCCGACAATGGCCGTGCCCTGGACCGACAGGCCCTGGGGCGGCGGTGGTGAGGACGGATTCAGGTCGTCCACACCTGTCGGCTGCTCGGGATCCACCGGCACATCCTCGCCCACGGGTGGCGCCTGCCACGAATCCGGGGGATGGCGTCGCCGTGGTTCTCGGACAGTCCGGGCTCGGGCGGCGCGGATGTCGGAGCCACCTGCGCAGGTGGGTGGGAACCCAGTGATTGCTGGCATGCTGGGCCGATGATCAGAGTGGGACTCACCGGTGGGATCGGGTCGGGCAAGTCGACGGTGGCCGACCTGCTGGCTGAACGGGGAGCGGTGGTCGTCGACGGCGACCAGATCGCCCGTGAGCTGGTCCGCCCGGACGAACCCGCCCTGGCGGCGATAGTCGAACGGTTCGGGACCGGGGTCCTGCTGGCTGACGGCCAGTTGGATCGGGCTGGACTGGCCGAGATCGTCTTCCCGGACCCGGCCGCGCTGGCGGATCTCGACGCGATCATGCATCCGCGGATCGCCGAGCGCGCTGAAGCCCTGCTCGCGGAGGCCGCGCGCGGCGGCACCCCCGTGGTCGTCTACGACATGCCCCTGCTGGTCGAGAACGGGATGGCTGACGACTTCGACCTGGTGCTGGTCGTGCACGCGCCGGTCGAGGTTCGGCTGGCGCGGTTGGCCGTCCGTGGCATCCCCGTGGCCGACGCACGGGAGCGCATGGCCCGGCAGGCCACCGATGAGCAGCGCGCCGCGGTGGCCTCCATCCTGGTCGACAACGGCGGCGACGAGCAGCAGCTGCTCGCGCAGGTGGAACGCGCCTGGTACCTCCTGGAGGTGGCAGTCGGGGAGTAGCGCTGAGCACGGCCAGTGGGCAGCACTGGAGCCGATGTCACAGGGCTCGCCTACCGTTGCCCCATGACCAGACCTGTCACCGACCTGCAGCGGCGCGTCGCGCCGTTCCGGGTCATCAGCGAGTACCAGCCTGCGGGCGACCAGCCGGCCGCCATCGCCGAGATCGCCCGTCGCCTCGAATCCGGAACGCAGGACGTGGTGCTGATGGGTGCGACCGGCACCGGTAAGTCCGCGACCACGGCCTGGCTGGTCGAGAAGCTGCAGCGGCCCACCCTGGTGATGGCCCCGAACAAGACCCTGGCCGCGCAGCTGGCCAATGAGTTCCGCGAGCTGCTGCCCGACAACGCCGTGGAGTACTTCGTCTCCTACTACGACTACTACCAACCGGAGGCGTACATCCCGCAGACCGACACCTACATCGAGAAGGACTCCTCGATCAACGAGGAGGTCGAGCGGCTGCGGCACTCGGCCACCAACTCGCTGCTGACCCGTCGCGACGTGATCGTCGTGGCCACGGTGTCGGCGATCTACGGCCTGGGCACCCCGCAGGAGTACGTCGACCGGATGGTTCGGCTGCGCGTCGGCGAGGAGATCGACCGTGACGACCTGCTGCGCCAGTTCGTGGGCAACCAGTACGCGCGCAACGACCTCGCGTTCGAGCGGGGCACGTTCCGGGTCCGTGGCGACACCATCGAGGTGTTCCCCGTCTACGAACAGCACCCGGTGCGCATCGACATGTTCGGTGACGAGATCGAGCGGTTGATGACCCTGCACCCGGTCACCGGCGAGGTGCTGACCGACGACCAGGAGACCTATGTCTTCCCGGCCACCCACTACGTCGCCGGCCCGGAGCGGATGGAGCGGGCACTCGGCGGCATCGAGTCCGAGCTGGCCGAGCGGCTGACCGAGCTGAACGCGCAGGGCAAGCTGCTCGAGGCCCAGCGTCTGCAGATGCGCACGGCCTACGACATCGAGATGATGCGCCAGGTCGGGTTCTGTTCGGGTATCGAGAACTACTCGCGCCACATCGACGGCCGTGACCCCGGATCGTCCCCGAACTGCCTGATCGACTACTTCCCGGACGACTTCCTGATGGTGATCGACGAGTCACATGTGACCGTGCCCCAGATCGGCGGCATGTACGAGGGCGACATGTCACGCAAGCGAACCCTTGTCGACCACGGCTTCCGGCTTCCCAGCGCCGCGGACAACCGGCCATTGCGGTGGGAGGAGTTCCTGGAGCGGATCGGCCAGACGGTCTACCTGTCGGCAACCCCCGGCCCCTACGAGCTGGCCAAGGTCGAGGGCGACGTGGTCGAGCAGGTGATCCGTCCCACCGGACTGATCGACCCCGAGATCATCCTCAAGCCGACCAAGGGCCAGATAGACGACCTCATGGCCGAGATCCGGCTGCGCACCGACAAGGGGGAGCGGGTCCTGGTCACCACGCTGACCAAGCGGATGTCCGAGGATCTCACCGACTACCTGCTGGAGCGCGGCATCCGGGTGCGCTACCTGCACTCCGAGGTCGACACGCTGCGGCGGGTCGAACTCCTGCGCGAACTGCGCATCGGGGTGTTCGACGTGCTGGTCGGGATCAACCTGCTGCGCGAGGGCCTGGACCTGCCCGAGGTCTCGTTGGTCAGCATCCTGGATGCCGACAAGGCCGGGTTCCTGCGCTCCGAGCGCAGCCTCATCCAGACGATCGGCCGCGCGGCCCGCAACGTCTCCGGGCAGGTGCACATGTACGGCGACACGATCACGGCCCAGATGCAGGTCGCCATCGACGAGACCAACCGGCGGCGTGCCAAGCAGATCGCCTACAACCTCGAGCGCGGGGTGGACCCACAGCCGCTGCGCAGGCGCATCGCGGACATCACTGACCTGCTCGCCGCCGAGGACGCCGACACCGCGGAGGTGCTCGCCAGTGCGACGACCATGGGCTCGGGGCGCGCGCAGTCCCGCGGCCGTGGTGGGGCGCGTCGGGCTGCCTCGGGCGCGGCCGTTGCCGACGCGTCCGTGGCCGCGGGCGGCTCGCCACGCGCTGACCTGCCCGCGACCGAGCTGGCCAACCTGATCCAGGAGCTCACCGAGCAGATGCACGCGGCGGCCGCGAACCTGCAGTTCGAGGTGGCCGCGCGCTACCGCGACGAGGTGTCCGAGCTCAAGCGCGAGTTGCGCCAGATGGTCGCCGCCAACTGATCGGTGTCACCACCGGATGTGGATCGTGGTGGACGGACGGCCTCGACTTTGCGGAGTGCGTGAGAGGATGGAGCGTTCCCCGCAGGCCGGATACCTGATGGGGTGAACCGTCCGGGAGGGGCTTGCGCGTGGATGTATCGGCCGCCCTCTGGGCAGCGACCATCCTCGGACTGCTCGGTGTCATCGTCATCGACCTGATCATCGTCGACCGGCGCCCGCACCCGTTCACGGCCAAGGAAGCCTCCCGCTGGGTGGTCTTCTACGTCGCGCTCGCGCTGGTGTTCGCCGCGTTCGTGACGTTCACCTTCGGGTCCCGGTACGGCGGGGAGTTCATCGCCGGATACATCACCGAGTACTCCCTGAGCGTCGACAACCTGTTCGTGTTCCTCATCATCATGACCTCGTTCGCCGTGCCGGAGGAGCACCGGCACCGCGTGCTGACCATCGGCATCATGATCGCCCTGGTACTGCGCGGGATCCTGATCGTCGTCGGCGCCGCGGCCATCGACCGGTTCGCGGCCACGTTCTACGTGTTCGGTGCCTTCCTGCTCTGGACGGCGATCTCGGTCTGGCGCAGCGGCGCCGAGGAGTCTGATCCCGAGGGCAACGCCCTCATCCGGTTCGTCGAGCGCCGCGTGCCCACGACGCGGGAGTACCACGGCACTCGGCTGTGGGTGCACATCGACGGCCGACGGTTCGTGACCCCGATGCTGCTGGTGATGCTCGCGATCGGCACCACCGACCTGCTGTTCGCCCTGGACTCGATCCCTGCGGTGTTCGGGCTGACCCAGGAGCCCTACCTCGTCTTCACCGCCAACGCGTTCGCCCTCATGGGCCTGCGCCAGTTGTACTTCATGCTCAACGGTCTGCTCGACCGGATGATCTACCTGTCCAAGGGCCTGGCCCTGATCCTGGGGTTCATCGCGATCAAGCTCGTCCTGCACGCGTTGCACGAGACCACCGATCTGGACGTTCCCGAGATCTCCACGGCGTTCTCGCTGATGGTCATCGTGGGAGTGCTGACCGGCACGGCGATCGTGAGCATCATCGCGGTGCGCCGCAACCCGAGCCTGGCGGACACCGGCGCCCCTGCCCCGGTCGCGGCCCCTGTGCCGGACCCGGCAACCGCGCTGGACGGTCTCGACCAGGCCGACGACCTCGACCAGCCTGACGAGGCGCCGCACCCGCGTGCCTCGGACCCCGAGCTCGCAGCGTCCGGCCGACGGGGGCCGGACGAGCTGAGCCCATCGCTGACGCGCTGGTAGCGAACAGCGGGAGCCGGTGTCAGGGGGCTGGCCTAGGATTCAGCGCGTGGATCTGGCCGAGCACCACCGTGATCGCCTCACCGTCCGGGGCGCGCGGGAGCACAACCTCAAGGACGTCTCACTGGCCATCCCGCGCGATGCGCTGGTGGTGTTCACCGGTCTGTCCGGCTCCGGCAAGTCCAGCCTCGCCTTCGACACGATCTTCGCCGAGGGCCAGCGCCGCTACGTCGAGTCCCTGAGCGCCTACGCCCGGCAGTTCCTCGGCCAGATGGACAAGCCCGACGTCGACTTCATCGACGGACTGAGCCCCGCGGTGTCCATCGACCAGAAGTCGACCTCGCGCAACCCCCGCTCCACGGTCGGGACCATCACCGAGGTCTATGACTACCTGCGCCTGCTGTTCGCCCGGATCGGCAAGCCGCACTGCCCCTCCTGCGGCAACCCGGTCGGTCGCCAGACCCCGCAGCAGATCGTGGACCGAGTCCTCGAGCTCGAGGAGGGGACCCGATTCCAGGTGCTGGCCCCGGTGGTCCGCCAGCGCAAGGGGGAGTTCGCCGACCTGTTCGGCCAGTTGCAGGCGCAGGGCTTCAGCCGCGTGCGAGTGGACGGGGCGGTGCACCCGCTCACCGAGCCGCCCACCCTGAAGAAGCAGATCAAGCACACCATCGACGTGGTGGTCGACCGCCTGGCGGTCAAGCCCTCGGCCCGGCGCCGACTGACCGACTCGGTCGAGACCGCCCTTGGCCTGGCCGGCGGGATCGTCACCCTGGAGTTCGTCGACGCCCCCGCCGATGACCCGGACCGTGAGCGGCTGTTCAGCGAGCACCTCGTGTGCCTTCACGACGGACAGTCCTTCGAGGAGCTCGAGCCGCGATCGTTCTCATTCAACTCCCCGTTCGGCGCGTGCCCGGCGTGCACCGGCCTGGGCACTCGTATGGAGGTCGACCCCGACCTGGTCATCCCCGACCCGGACCTGACCCTCGAGGAGGGGGCAGTCGGCCCCTGGGGCAGCGGCCACATCTCGGAGTACTACGCGCGGCTGGTCGGCGCGCTGGCCGAGGAGTTCGGCGCCGACGTGCACACCCCGTTCCGCGAGCTGCCCGAGCCGCTGCGCGAGGCCATCCTGCACGGCTACAACCACAAGGTCCACGTCCGCTACCGCAATCGGTACGGCCGGGATCGGTCGTACTCGACCGGCTTCGAGGGTGCCATCCCGTTCGTTCAGCGCCGGCACACCGAGGCCGAGAGCGACACCGCTCGGGAGCGCTACGAGGGCTACATGCGCGAAGTGCCCTGCCCGACCTGCAACGGCGCCCGGCTCAAGCCGGTCTCGCTGGCGGTCACCGTTGGGGGCGCCAGCATCTCCGCGATCGCCGACATGCCGATCGGTGCCGCCGCCGAGTTCCTGGCCAACCTCGACGTCTCCGCACGGGACGCGCAGATCGCCACCCGCGTGCTCAAGGAGGTCAACGAGCGCCTGGCCTTCCTGATGGACGTCGGGCTGCACTACCTCTCGCTGTCCCGGCCCGCCGGCACCCTCGCGGGGGGCGAGGCACAGCGGATCCGGCTGGCCACCCAGATCGGATCGGGCCTGGTCGGCGTCCTCTACGTCCTCGACGAGCCCAGCATCGGGCTGCACCAACGCGACAACCACCGGCTCATCGACACCCTCGTGCGCCTGCGCGACCTCGGCAACACGCTGATCGTCGTCGAGCACGACGAGGACACCATCCGCGCCGCGGACTGGGTTGTCGACATCGGCCCCGGCGCCGGCGAGCACGGCGGCGAGATCGTGGTCTCCGGCACCGTCGAAGCAGCTGCTCGCCAGCCCCGAGTCGATCACCGGCCAATACCTGTCCGGCGCCCGTCAGATCGACATCCCGGCCCAGCGCCGCACCGTTGACCGGGACCGGATGCTCGTGGTCGAGGGCGCCCGGGAGCACAACCTGCACAACGTCACGGCCTCGTTCCCACTGGGCTGCTTCGTCGCAGTCACCGGAGTCAGCGGCTCGGGCAAGTCCACGCTGGTCAACGACGTGCTCTACACAGTGCTGGCACGCGACCTCAACGGGGCGCGCAGCGTCCCGGGTCGGCACCGTCGCGTCACCGGCCTGGAACACCTGGACAAGGTCGTGCACGTCGACCAGAGCCCGATCGGGCGCACTCCGCGGTCCAACCCGGCCACCTACACCGGTGTGTTCGACCACGTCCGCAAGCTGTTCGCCTCCACCCAGGAGGCCAAGGTCCGCGGCTACCTGCCCGGTCGGTTCTCGTTCAACGTCAAGGGCGGGCGCTGCGAGGCGTGCACCGGCGACGGGACCATCAAGATCGAGATGAACTTCCTGCCCGACGTGTACGTACCGTGCGAGGTGTGCCACGGCGCCCGGTACAACCGCGAGACCCTCGAGGTGCACTACAAGAACCGGACCATCGCCCAGGTGCTCGACATGCCGATCGAGGAGGCGCTGGACTTCTTCGCCGCCGTCCCGCCGATCGCCCGCCACATGCGCACCCTGGTCGATGTCGGCCTGGGTTACGTGCGCCTCGGGCAGCCGGCCCCGACCCTGTCCGGTGGAGAGGCCCAGCGGGTCAAGCTCGCCAGCGAGTTGCAGCGCCGATCGACCGGGCGCACGATCTACGTGCTCGACGAGCCAACCACCGGGCTGCACTTCGAGGACGTGCGCAAGCTGCTCGGGGTGCTGCACTCCCTGGTCGAGAAGGGCAACTCGGTGATCGTCATCGAGCACAACCTCGACGTGATCAAGACCGCCGACTGGGTCGTCGACCTGGGCCCGGAGGGTGGCTCCGGGGGTGGCACCGTCGTGGTGGCCGGCACCCCGGAGCATGTCGCGGCCGACAGCTCCAGCCACACGGGACGCTTCCTGGCAGGCCTGCTCGGCCGGGACCGTGCCAGCGCCTAGGCTGGTCGACACGATTGGCAGTGACCACGACAACGAGTTCAGCAAGGGCGAGAGCCACGACAAGGGGTGGGACATGAGCGGGTGCGACTGCAACTGTGGGTCTGCGCGAGCAACCGACGAAGGCGCAGGGGAGGCGGCGCCGACCACGACGTCAGCCGGCGAGGAAAGCCGCGGGTTGCGGGCAGCGGTGCACTCCGATCGTGGGTCGGTCAGCCGCCGGGGCGTCCTGACCGGCTCGGCTGCGGCTGTCGCCGTGCTGGCGCTCGGGGCGTGTGCCGGCAGCGAGGAGGCCGGGGGCACCCCCACCACCGGCGGCACGACGCCGGCCGGGGCGGCTGACTCGGTGTCTGGGAACCCGACCGGTGCCGCCCCCTCCGGTGATCCGATCGCCGGGACCAGCGACTTCCCGGTGGGCGGGGGAGTGGTCGTCAAGGCCGGGCCCGGAGTGGTCGTGGTGACCCATCCCACCGACTCCGAGTTCCTCGCCTTCGACGGCCGATGCCCGCACGCCGGGTGCCCGGTCACCGAGGTCCTGGAGAACACCATCATGTGCAACTGCCATGGCAGCACCTTCGACGGCAGCACCGGCCAGCGCCTGGAGGGTCCCGCCCCCACCGGGCTGGAACCTGTGCCGGTCGTGGTCGAGGGTGGGGAGATCTACCTGGTTTGAGGTGACCAACGACTTCCGACCCGCGCCCGGGACGATCCCGACCGACCCCGGGGTGTACCGCTTCCGGGACCCGCACGGCCGGGTCATCTACGTGGGCAAGGCCAAGAACCTGCGGTCACGGCTGACGTCGTACTTCCAGGACCCGGCGTCGCTGCACCAGCGCACCCGGACGATGGTCAGCACCGCCCGATCGGTCGACTGGGTCGTGGTCGGCACCGAGGTGGAGGCCCTCACCCTCGAGTACGCGTGGATCAAGGAGTACGACCCGCGCTTCAACGTGCGCTACCGCGACGACAAGTCCTACCCGTTCCTGGCTGTCACGGTCGGCGAGGAGTTCCCCCGGGTGATGGTCATGCGCGGCGAGAAGCGACCAGGGGTGCGCTACTTCGGCCCGTACGCGCACGCCTGGGCCATCCGGGAGACCGTTGACCAGTTGTTGCGGGTGTTCCCGATGCGGACCTGCACCCGCGGCGTGTTCACGCGGGCACACGCATCCGGTCGGCCCTGCCTGCTCGGCTACATCGACAAGTGCGCCGCCCCATGCACGGGCGAGGTGACCGCCGAGGAGCACCGAGCGATCGTCAATGACTTCTGCGCGTTCATGGCCGGGGACTCCGCAAGCTTCGTGCGGGCGCGAACGGAGCAGATGAACCTGGCCGCCGCCGAGCAGGACTACGAGCAGGCAGCCCGGCTGCGCGACGACCTGTTCGCCCTGAAGCGGGTCCTCGAGCGCAACGCCGTGGTTCTGCCAGACGGGACTGACGCCGACGTGGTCGGCCTGGCCAGCGACGAGCTCGAGGCCTCCGTGCGCGTGTTCCACGTCCGCGATGGCCGGATCCGCGGCGAGCGGGGGTTCGTCGTGGAGCGCGTCGACGACGCCGACGAGGGTCGGCTCGTGGGCACCCTGCTGGCCCAGATGTACGCCGAGCCTGATGCTGACGTCCCCCGTCGGGTCCTGGTGCCGGCCCTGCCGGGCGTCGACGAGGTCACGGTCCTCACCGACTGGCTCGGCCAGCAGCGGGGCGGTCCGGTGGGACTGGCCGTGCCGAGGCGTGGCGACAAGCGTGCCCTTCTGGAGACGGTCAGCCGCAACGCCGCGCAATCCCTGGCCTCGCACAAGCTGCGCCGCTCTGGGGACCTGACCACTCGCAGCCAGGCGCTGACCGAGCTCACCGACGCACTGGACCTGCCCAGCGCGCCGCTGCGGATCGAGTGCTTCGACGTCTCCAACCTGGGCGCCGACGATGTGGTGGCCTCGATGGTGGTCTTCGAGGACGGCCTTCCCCGGCCCTCGGAGTACCGCAAGTTCGCGATCAAGAGCTTCACCGGGCAGAACGACGTGGCTGCGATCGCGGAGGTGATCAGTCGGCGGTTCCACCGGATGGCCCGGGAGCAGGGCCCGACCACCCCTCAGCCCGCTGGTCCGCTGGACGCTGGTCCACTCCACGCCGTTCCGGCCGGCGCTGGTCCGCCCGATGCAGGTCCGCCCGACGCCGGTCCGCCCGACGCCGGTCCGCCCGCCGCGGCGAACGGCGCCACCGGCCCCGGCCCAGGTCCCGGCGAGGAGCGATCAACCCGGTTCGCCTACCCCCCGTCGCTGGTGGTCATCGACGGGGGACCGCCGCAGGTCAGTGCGGCCTACGGTGCGCTGGCCGACCTCGGCATCACCGACATCGCCGTGGTCGGCCTGGCCAAGCGCCTGGAGGAGGTGTGGCTGCCTGACGAGGAGTACCCGGTGATCCTGCCGCGGACCAGCCAGGGGCTCTACCTGCTCCAACGGATCCGTGACGAAGCCCACCGGACTGCGATCCGCTACCAGCGCCAGAAGCGCTCGGCCCGGATGACCACCAGCGCGCTGGACTCCATCGCAGGCCTCGGCCCGGCCCGGCGCAAGGCCCTGTTGACCCGGTTCGGCTCGGTGCGTGCGCTGCGGGCGGCCACCGTCGAGCAGGTCGCCGAGGTCCCCGGAATCGGTCCCGGCCTTGCGCAACGCGTCGTGGCCGCCCTGGCCGGGCAGAGCGCCGCACCGGCCGTCAACCTGACGACCGGGGAGATCGTGGGCGAGGATGGGCCCACGACCCAGGAGGTGCGATGACCAGCACGGCCACCGCCGAAGCGGCGATGACCAGCGTGCCGACCCGCGAGGCGGGGCGATGACCAGCGCGCCGACCCGTGCGGACGGGATTGCCGGATTCGAGCTGCTTCTGGTGTCGGGCATGTCCGGGGCCGGGCGATCCAGTGCAGCGCGGGCCCTGGAGGACCTCGGCTGGTTCGTGATCGACAACCTTCCTCCGATGATGCTGGCGCCCACCCTCGACCTGCTCGCTGCGCGCTCGGATGTCGACCGCGTCGCGGTGGTGGCCGACGTTCGCGGCGGCCGACTGTTCGATCAGCTCGAGGCTGCGATGGCCGCGGTGATCGCCCGCGGCGTGGATCTCAAGATCCTTTTCCTGGAGTCCAACGACGAGGCCCTGGTCCGCCGGTTCGAGTCCAACCGACGCCCGCACCCCCTGCAGGACGGTGGCCGGGTCCTGGACGGCATTCACCGCGAACGCACCCTGCTGGGCAACCTGCGCGCCAACGCGGACCTGCTCATCGACACCTCGCACCGCAGCATCCATGAACTGCGCCGAGCCATCGATGCAGCGTTCGAGTCCGATGAGCCGGTTCGCCTGCGGGCGACGGTGATGTCGTTCGGCTTCAAGTACGGCCTGCCGATGGACGCTGATTACGTCGCCGACGTGCGATTCATCCCCAACCCGCACTGGATCCCCGAACTGCGTGAGCTGCGCGGCCTCGACGCACCGGTCAACGACTACGTCGTGCGCCAGGAGGGCGCTGTCGAGTTCCTCGACACCTACGCACGCCTGATCGACCTGGCCACCGAGGGCTACCTGCGCGAGGGCAAGCGCTTCGCCACGATCGCCATCGGCTGCACCGGCGGCAAGCATCGTTCGGTGGCCATGGCCGAGAACCTCAGCGCGCGGTTGGTCCATGTCGGCCTGGAGGTCTCCGTGCTGCATCGGGACCTCGGTCGGGAGTGAGTCATGAACCCGACGGGGCGCCCGGGATCGAGCGCAGCAGGTCGCGGGCAGCGGCTGCCCACAGGCTCGGGTCCACGGGTGGTCGCCCTCGGCGGTGGGCACGGCCTGGCGGTCACCCTGCGCGCGCTGGGCGGCGTGACCGATCAGCTCACCGCAATCGTGGGGATGGGGGATGACGGCGGCTCCAGCGGTCGGCTGCGTCGCGACCTGGGCGCCCCGCCGCCCGGTGACCTGCGGATGGCGCTGGCCGCACTGTGCGGCGACGACGTCTGGGGCCGGACGTGGAGCTCGGTGGTGCAGCACCGGTTCACGCGCGGTGACCTCGCCGGGCACGCCCTGGGCAATCTGCTGATCACTGCCCTGTGGGAGCAGACCGGCGACATCGTGGCCGGTCTGGACTGGGTGGGCGCCCTGCTGGGCGCCCGAGGGCGGGTGCTGCCGGCCACCAGCGAGGGGGTCCAGATCGTGGCCGAGGTCCGGGACCTGCCCGGACGCCCGGGGATCAGCCGGGTCTGCGGTCAGGCCCAGGTGGCGATCACCGAGGGGACCGTTGCCTCGATCGCGCTCGAGCCGGCTGACCCGCCGGCCCGACCGGAGGCGGTGCAGGCCATCGAGGCAGCCGAGGCGCTGGTCATGGGTCCGGGGTCCTGGTACACGTCGGTGCTCGCAGGGTTATTGGTGCCCGGGATCCACGAGGCGGTCGTGACGACAGCGGCGACCCGGATCCTGGTGCTCAACCTGGTGGCCCAGCCGGGCGAGACCTCCGGCCTGCGCCCGACCGCACACGTCGAGATCCTGGCGCATGCGTTTCCGGACCTGCGCTTCGATGTCGTGCTGGCCGACCCAGCCCGCGTCCAGGACGCGACCGACCTGGCCGCTGCGAGCGCCACGCTCGGTGGTGAGTTGGTCCTGCGCCCCATCCAGGACGCCCGAGCCGAGCCGGGCCACCATGATCCGGTGCTGTTGGGCAGGGCGTTCGCGGAGTTGATCGGGCATGGGAGTATTCCGGCATGGCGATGACGGCAGGGGTCAAGGACGAGCTCAGCCGGGTGCCGATCACCAGGACGTGCTGCCGCAAGGCAGAGGTCTCGGCACTGCTGCGGTTCGCCGGGGGCCTGCACCTGGTGGCTGGGCGGGTGGTCGTCGAGGCGGAGCTGGACACCGGCTCTGCCGCGCGCCGGACCCGGGCTGCCATCACGGAGCTGTTCGGCCACGCGGCCACGATCACCGTCGTGGCTCCGTCGGGGATCCGCCGGGGCAACCGGTACGTCCTCACCGTCGCAGCCGACGGCAAGCAGTTGGCCAAGCAGGCCGGCCTGCTGGACAACTCCGGTCGTCCGGTCCGCGGGCTGCCCGCTGTGGTGGTCAACGGCGCAGTGTGCGATTCCGAGGCCGCCTGGCGTGGGGCGTTCCTGGCCCACGGCTCGTTGACCGAGCCCGGGCGCTCGGCGGCCCTTGAGGTGTCCTGCCCGGGCCCCGAGGCCGCGCTGGCCCTGGTCGGGGCGGCACGGCGGCTGGGCATCCCGGCCAAGGCCCGAGAGGTGCGGGGGATCGATCGGGTGGTGATCCGCGACGGTGACGCGATCGGCGCGATGCTCACGCGGATGGGGGCCCATGAGGCGGTCATGGCCTGGGAGGAGCGGCGGATGCGCCGCGAGGTGCGGGCCACTGCCAACAGGTTGGCCAACTTCGACGACGCCAACCTGCGCCGCTCGGCCCGGGCCGCGGTGGCTGCCGGGGCGCGGGTGGAGCGCGCCCTGGAGATCCTGGGCGACACCGTGCCTGACCACCTGGCCGTGGCTGGTCAGCTGCGCCTGCAGCACAAGCAGGCCAGCCTCGAGGAGCTCGGCGGGCTGTCCGACCCGCCGATGACCAAGGACGCTATTGCCGGGCGGATCCGCCGGCTCCTGGCCCTGGCGGACAAGCGTGCTGCCGAGTTGGGGATCCCCAGCACCGAGGACATCGCCCTGTCGGACTGATCCGGCGCCCCTGGGTTCAGCGCGCTGCCGGGCCCGGGTCGGCGGCTGCCAACGGGCGACAGCACGCTGGGGTCAATAGGCTCGTGCCTTGTATGGAATGCCGCCTCACACCGCCAAGGGAGTCCACCCGTGAAGAAGATCAGCGATCTCGACATCGCCGGCAAGACGGTCCTGCTCAGGTCCGATTTCAACGTCCCTCTGGCCAAGGACGGCTCGGGCGTCATCACCGACGACGGGCGGATCGTGGCCAGCCTGCCCACGATCAAGGCCCTGATCGACGGGGGCGCGAAGGTCGTCATCATTGCCCACCTCGGCCGGCCCAAGGGTGTCGGCTTCGAGGCCTCCGGCTCGCTGGCCCCCGTCTCCGCACGCCTGGGTGAGCTGCTCGGCCAGGACGTGGTGCTCGCCTCGGATGTGACCGGCGAGTCCGCGAAGGCCACCGTGGCCGCCCTTGCGCCCGGCCAGGTCGTGCTGCTGGAGAACGTGCGCTTCGACGCGCGCGAGACCAGCAAGGACGAGTCGCAGCGCAAGGAGCTCGCCGCCGAGCTCGCGAGCCTGGCGGACGTGTACGTCTCCGACGGGTTCGGCGTGGTCCACCGCAAGCAGGCGTCGGTCACCGATGTGGCTGAACTGCTGCCCAACGCCGGCGGGCTGCTGGTCGAGAAGGAGGTCGAATCCTTCTCCAAGGTGCTGGCCGATCCGGGTCGGCCCTACGTGGTGATCCTCGGCGGGTCCAAGGTCTCGGACAAGCTCGGCGTGATCGACAACCTGATCGACAGCGTCGACCGGCTGCTGATCGGCGGCGGCATGGCCTACACGTTCCTGGCAGCACAGGGCAGCACCGTGGGTGACTCGCTGCTCGAGGCCGACCAGATCGAGGCCGTGCAGGGCTACATCGCCAAGGCCGCTGAGAAGGGCATCGAGCTGCTCGTCCCGCTGGACACCAAGGTGGCGGCGGCCTTCCCGAGCAAGGACGAGCCGCACCCAGAGAGCCGGACCGTGGCCAGCACCGACATCCCGGACGGCTGGATGGGCCTGGACATCGGCCCGAAGACGATCGCGCTGTTCGCGAGCAAGGTCGCCGACGCCAACACGGTCGTGTGGAACGGCCCCATGGGTGTGTTCGAGTTCGACGATTTCGCCGCAGGAACCCTCGAGGTCGCCCAGGCCATCGCGGCCTCCGGAGCGTTCTCGGTCATCGGGGGCGGCGACTCCGCCGCTGCTGTCCGCCAGCTCGGCCTGGAGGACGGCTTCTCCCACATCTCCACCGGCGGTGGTGCCTCCCTCGAGCTCCTCGAGGGCAAGACACTGCCCGGTCTCGCAGTTCTGGAGGGCTGATACATGGCACGCAAGCCGTTCATGGCAGGCAACTGGAAGATGAACCTGGATCACCTCGAGGCGATCGCGCACGTGCAGAAGATCGCGTTCGGCCTGACCGACGAGGACTTCGAGGCGGTCGAGGTCGGAGTGATGGTGCCGTTCACCGACATCCGGTCCGTGCAGACCCTGGTCGACGCGGACAACCTGAAGATCGTCTACGGCAGCCAGGACATCTCTGCCCACGACAAGGGCGCCTACACCGGTGAGATATCCGGGCCGATGCTGGCCAAGCTGGGGTGCACCTACGCGACCATCGGGCACAGCGAGCGCCGGCAGTACCACGGTGAGGATGACGCCCTGGTCAACGCCAAGGTGAAGGCCGCCTACTCCCACGGGCTGCTGCCGATCATGTGCATCGGCGAGGTCAAGGAGGAGCGCGAGGCCGGCATCCAGGAGCAGGTGACCCTCGGCCAGCTCGACGGTGGCCTGGCTGACATCCCGGCCGATCAGGCCGCGCAGATCGTGATCGCCTACGAGCCGGTCTGGGCGATCGGCACCGGCCTGACCGCGACCCCGCAGGACGCCCAGGACATGTGCGCTGCGATCCGCGGCCGCCTCGTTGAGCTGTACAGCCCGGAGGTCGCCGACGCGATCAGGATCCAGTACGGCGGCTCGGTGAAGGCAGCCAACGCTGCTGAGATCATGTCCGGTGCCGACGTGGACGGCGCGCTGATCGGTGGCGCCTCGCTGGATGCCGACGAGTTCGTCGCTGTCTGCAGGTACCGGCTGGCGTGATCCTGATGGGGGTGCCCGGTGGAGGGCGCCCCCACAGGTCCGGTGATCATCTCGTTGGTACGCGCCAACGTTGAACGTGGGTCGGCGGACCGGTGCGGCGCTGGCCAGCACCGGCCCGCCGACCGCGTATCCTTGCGCCATCGACGTGAAGGGACCCACCCAGTGACCACCGCGCTGCAGATCCTGCTGCTGATCCTCAACGGGCTCGTCATCCTGCTGGTGCTGTTGCACAAGGGCAAGGGCGGCGGCCTGTCCGACCTGTTCGGCGGCGGTGTGAGTTCGTCGCTGGGCGGCAGCTCGGTCGCTGAGCGCAACCTGGACCGGATCACCATCGCGCTGCTGCTTGTCTGGTCGGCGGCCATCGTCGCGTTGGGCCTGGCGTCCTGATCGACCCGACCTGATTCCACATCCGGGCCTGGACACGGGCCCGACCCTGCACGATCAACGTCTTCGGAGGCACTGGTGGCTGGTGGCAACGCGATCCGCGGGAGTCGGGTCGGCTCTGGACCGATGGGCGAGGCGGAGCGCGGCGACGCGGCCCCCCGCCGGCGCGTGACGTTCTACTGCGCCCGCGGGCATGAGACCACCCCGAGCTTCTCCGACGAGGCAGCGATCCCGGAGGTGTGGGACTGCCCCACCTGCGGGTACCCCGCAGGCCTGGACCCGGAGAACCCGCCCACCCCGGCCAAGGTCGAGCCCTACAAGACCCACCTGGCCTACGTGAAGGAGCGCCGCTCCGACGTGGACGGGGACGCCATCCTCAACGAGGCGCTGGACCGGATGCACGGCAACGCCTGACCGGACCCGCCCCCTCCCCTCGCAGACGCTTCCCTTCTGCGACGATGCTTCCCGAATTCGGGAAGCATCTGGCAAGTTCGGAAGCGTCTGGGTGCGCGGGTGCCGCCCGGGCGTGACTCCAGCCGGTTCAGCGCAACCGGTCGAGGACTGCCCGCCCGGTAGCGGCGACGTTCTGCGCGGTGAGCCCCAACTGCTCGAACAGTTCGCTGGCGGCCGCAGAGGAGCCGAAGTGGCTGATCGACACGCAGTCCCCCGCACTGCCGACGTACTTCCACCAGCCCTGGTCCGAGCCCGCCTCCACCGAGACCCGGGCGCGCACCTTGGCAGGGAGCACTGACTCGCGGTACTCGGCGGGCTGGGCCTCGAACCACTCCAGGCACGGCATCGACACCACCCGGGTGGGCACGCCGTCGGACTGCAGCAGGTCGCGGGCGCCCATCGCCACCGACACCTCGGAGCCGGTCGCCAGCAGGATCAGCTCCCGGCTCGCCGCCGGCGGCCTCGGCGATCACGTAGGCACCACGCACAGCCTCCTGGGCGGGCTCACCGGCGCTGCGGTCCAGGGTGGGCACGTTCTGGCGGGTCAGGATCAGCCCCACCGGACCGGAGTTCTCCAGGGCGGCTGCCCACACGACGGCAGTCTCGTTGGCATCGGCGGGTCGGACCACAGACAGCTCAGGGATCGCCCGCAGCGCCCAGAGGTGCTCGATCGGCTGGTGCGTGGGTCCGTCCTCCCCGACGCCGATGGAGTCGTGCGTCCAGACGAACAACGAGTTGAGGCTCATCAGTCCGGCCAGCCGGACCGGGGCGCGCATGTAGTCGCTGAACACCAGGAACGTGGCGCCGAACGCCCGAGTGAGCCCCTGCATCGCGATCCCGTTGAGGATCGCGCCCATGGCATGCTCGCGGATGCCGAAGTGGATCACGCGTCCGTAGGGGTCCGCACCAGGGACCGAGGACCCGACCGGCAGGAAGTCCCCGCCCCCGTCGATGGTCGTCCCGTTGGACTCGCCGAGGTCGGCTGAGCCACCCCAGAGTTCCGGCAGCACCCCGGCCAGGGCGTTGATGACCGTGTGGGATGCCTTGCGGGTGGCCACGGAGGTGCCGGGCTCCCAGCTGGGAAGCACATCGCGCCAGCCCTCGGGAAGCGTGCGCGTGGCCAGCCGATCCAGCAACTGGGCCCCCTCCGGGTTCCCGATACGCCATGCCTGGAAGCCGACCGCCCATTCACGGCGCAGGTCGGAACCGCGCGCGACC
This sequence comes from uncultured Actinomycetes bacterium, assembly GCA_963781015.1. Classification (GTDB taxonomy): domain Bacteria; phylum Actinomycetota; class Actinomycetes; order S36-B12; family CAIYMF01; genus Prado023. The sequence continues at coordinate 104,626 of CAWAEB010000020.1, forward strand.
GCCTGCCGTGCGTGAGCCAGCACCTCGTCATCGACGACGAACGTCGCGTTCGGGTCCATCCCCAGTGCGACCTTGGTCGCAGCGACCTCGTCGGCACCGAGCGCAGCGCCGTGGGAGGCGCCGGTGTTCTGCGCGGTGGGCGCGGGCCAGGCGATCACCGTGTGCAGGCGGATCAGCGCCGGGGCATCCCGTTGATCGCGCGCCGCGGTCAACGCCTCGGCCAGGGCCGCGACGTCCACCGAACCGTCAGGGCTCAGTTCCACCTCCTGCACATGCCAGCCGTACGCGCGGTACCGGCCGGGCACGTCCTCGGTGAACGACACCGCGGTGTCACCCTCGATCGAGATCTGGTTGTCGTCCCAGATCACGACCAGGTCGCCCAGGCGCTGGGTCCCAGCAAGGCTCGCGGCCTCCCCGGAGATGCCCTCCTGGAGGTCCCCGTCGGAGGCGATCACCCAGGTCGTGGAGTCGAACGGGCTCATCGTGGCCGGGGCATCGGGGTCGAGCAGGCCACGCGTGTACCGGTTGGCCATCGCCACGCCCACCGCCGAGGACACGCCCTGGCCCAGTGGGCCGGTCGTCATCTCGATGCCGCGGGCCACGTGCAGCTCGGGGTGCCCGGGCGTCTGCGAGCCGAGCGTGCGGAACTGCTCGAGGTCCTCCAGCGTCGTGTTGTAGCCCGAGAGGTAGAGCTGGATGTAGAGCGTGAGGCTGCTGTGCCCGCAGGAGAGGATGAATCGGTCGCGGCCCAGCCAGGTGGGATCGCTGGGGTCGTGACGCAGGAAGCGTTGGAAGAGCAGGTATGCCGCCGGCGCGAGGGCCATCGCGGTGCCCGGATGCCCGTTCCCGACCTTCTGGACCGCGTCGGCAGCCAGTGCTCGTGCGGTGGCCACGGCGCGATCGTCCAGCTCGTTCCAGCCGGCGATTCCCATTCGTTCTCCTCGACTCGGGTGCTGGCACAGGGTATCGGCCCACGGGGCGGAGCCAGTGCAGCGCCGCGGGTAACATGTAGGGCGTGACTGCAGTGGAGCCTGGCCGAGTGCACGCCCCGGGTCAGCCGCAGGCCGATCCGCCGCCGCGTTGGCGCAGCTACCTGGCCCTGACCAAGCCGCGGGTCATCGAGTTGCTGCTGGTCACCACGATCCCGGTCATGTTCCTTGCCGCCGATGGATTCCCGCCGCTGGGCACCGTGCTGCTGACCCTGCTCGGCGGCACGTTGGCCGCTGCCGGTGCGAACGTGATCAACATGGTCTACGACCGCGACATCGATGCTGTGATGGTGCGCACGAAGGCGCGGCCGCTGGTCGCCGGGCACATCGGGGTACGAAGCGCGCTGATCTTCGGGATCGGGCTGAGCGTCGCGTCGGTGGTCCTGCTGGCCCTGACCGTGAACGTCCTGTCGGCGGTGCTCGCCGCGGCGGCGATCGGCTTCTACGTGTTCATCTACACCATGCTGCTCAAGCGCCGGACCGCGCAGAACATCGTCTGGGGCGGGGCAGCGGGCTGCTTCCCGGTGCTGATCGGTTGGGCCGCGGTGACCGACTCGCTGTCCTGGACGCCATTCGTGCTCTTCAGCATCGTGTTCCTGTGGACGCCACCGCACTACTGGCCCCTTGCCCTGCGGTTCAAGTCCGACTACCAGGCGGCCCGGGTGCCGATGCTGCCCGCCGTGGCCGATGCGGGCGCGGTTGCCACCCAGATCGTCCGGTACTCGTGGGCGATGGTGGCGGCCTCGCTGCTGCTGATCCCGGTCGCGGGGATGAACTGGCTCTACACCGGAACCGCCATCGTGCTGGGCGTGGTCTGGATGCGCGAGGCCTACGCGCTGCGTAGGCAGGTGCGCGTCGGTGCCGCGCAGACCGGTGCGATGCGGCTGTTCCACGGCTCGATCTCGTACCTGTCCCTGTTGTTCCTCGCGGTGGCGATCGACCCGTTCGTGGGCTGACCGCACTGCGGGTCCTGCCGTCCCGTCAGGCCGTGGCGGTCGCCAGCGTCAACCGGACCCGAGCGCCCCCGCTGGGGGAGGACCCGATCACGATGGTTCCGCCCGCCCGCTCGGCCAACCGACGGGCGATGTCCAGCCCCAGGCCTGTGGAACCAGCCGCCGACAGCCCCCGGGCCAGCACGTCATCAGGGGGCATGCCCGGGCCCTGGTCGGACACCTCCAACCACGCCATCGGCCCGGGACTGACTCCGACAGCGACCCTGAATCCGACTCGCTCGTCGGTGTGCGAGAAGACGTTGCCGATCAGGGCGTCGAGCGCGTCGCCCAGGTCTCGGGCCGGCACTGCCACATGCAGCGGCCGCGGGGGGATGTCCACGACCAGGTCCCGGTCCTGGTCCTCGGCCAGCACTGCCCAGAACGCAGCCCGCTCCCGGGCCACGACACCGAGGTCCGCGCTGGCAGGCAGGGCAGTGCGGACGGGCCGGCGGGCCTCCCGGATCACCTCGTCGACCATACGCTCGAGCCGATCCACGTCGTCACGCAACCGGTCGGATGTCGCATCCGCGGGCAGGGACTCGGCATCGAGGCGCAGCGCGGCCACCGGGGTGCGCAGCCGGTGGGCGAGGTCCGCCACCTCCTCGCGCTCAAGGCCGAGCAGCTCGACGACCCGACTGGCCAGTCGGTTCAGCGCGGTGCCGGCCTGGTCGATGTCGGCGATGTCGGTGGGCGGTACCCGTGCGTCCAGGTCCCCGGCTGCCAGCCGCTCAGCGGTGGCACCCAGTCGGCTGATCGGGCGCAGGAAGGCACGGGCCAGCAACAGGCCCAGGCCCACGGAGAGGGCAAGCAGGATCAGGCCGACCACCAGCAGGATCGCCTGCGAGCGGCGGACCTCGCTGGTGAGCCCTTCCTCGGCGACGAACACGCGCAGCACGACCTCGCCGTCCTCGGTGTAGACGGGCACGAGGAGGTCGCGCCCGCCACCCGCCTCGGTGAAGAACGCACCCTTCTCCCGTGCCAGGGACACCGACGGGTCCACCGGCCGCGGCGAACCCAGGATGGTGTCGTCGGCGAGGTAGACCGTTGCCGGGCGCCCGGTGCGGGAGCTGTAGCCCAGGAGCAGCGCGTCGAGCTCGGCCGGCTCGGCCACAGGGATGCGAGCCACCACCGGCTGGATCTCCAGGACCAGCTGACGCTGGGCGCGATCGACCGCGAAGTTGCCCACATTGACCATGAGGGGCACCAGGAAGGCCACGAGCACGACCGAGGTCGAGGCCAGCAGGGTCAGCAGGATGCGACGACGCACCGGGTCACGGCTCCACCGGCTCCACCAGCTTCACACCCACGCCGCGCACGGTGTGCAGGTAGCGGGGTTCCTGGGCCGTCTCGCCGAGCTTGCGGCGCAACCACGAGAGGTGGACGTCGACGGTCTTCTCGCCACCGCCATAGGAGACGCGCCACACCTCGGCCAGCAACTCGCGCTTGGTCACGACCTCACCCGGGCGGGCCATCAGGTACCCCAGCAGGTCGAACTCCCGTGGGCTGAGCTCCAGGACCCGGTCATCGAGAGTGGCGGTCCGGCCGCGGGTGTCCAGGTGCAGGCCCCCCACCTCGAGGTGGCTGCTCGGGGCGCTGCTGGCAGCGCGCCGCAGGACGGCTCGGATCCGCGCGTCGAGGGCAGCCGCCGAGAAGGGCTTGATGACGTAGTCGTCGGCCCCGGAGTCCAGGGCCCGCACCACCTGCTCCTCGCCGTCGCGGGCAGTCGCCACGATCACCGGGGTCGTGCTCACGGCCCGCAGCATGCGCAGCAGTTCGACGCCGTCCAGATCGGGCAGTCCGAGGTCGAGGATCACCAGGTCGGGATCCCCGTTGATGGCCTGCTGCAGGCCGGTCATGGCGTTCGGCGCGGAGTCGACGGCGTGCCCTCGATCGGACAGTGCGTGGATCAGTGCCGAGCGGATACCCGGGTCGTCCTCCACCACCAGCACTCGTGACATGCCTCCACCGTAGACGCTCGAAGCCCCGAAGCCCTGTAACCGCCGGGCGGCGGTTCGCCTCGAACTGCGACCAACACCATGCCGATTGGTCCCCCCTTGGTGAGGCTTTGGTGACATTTGGAGGCACACTGGTCCCATGAGGTTCCGCTGGCTGTCCGTTGCAGCATGGGCAGCGGTGGCCGCAGGAACCGCGGCTGTGTGCCTGACCGCGGTCTCCGCGGTGCGCAGCGTGGTCACCGACGCGCCGGTCCAGGTCCTCACGGCGGCGGATGTGGATCGTCTGCTCGACCAGCCCGACGCGCAGGTGGTCCCCTTGGCCACGTTGGCCCCGGCACCCTCCGCGCCCTCGGCGTCGGACTCCCCGCCGCCCCGGGCGAACTCGACCATCCCGATCCCGACAGATGCACTGGCCACTGGGAGGCGCGCCGTCTCCGGGCGCCCGGTCGGCCCGCGCGAGCAATCGCAGGTGGGCGGCAGGACGGACTCCCAGCGGACTCCCAGCCGAACCGAGAACGAGGAAGCGACCATTGCCGGCGCGGTGAGCGGCGCCGGGATCGCCGGCTCGGCCGGCTCGGCAATCGGAGCGACCGAGCTGGCGCCGCAGGAATCTGAGACCGTCGCACTCAGCGGGTCGGACGTGGCCACGGCCGGACCCACGGCGACTTCCACGGGGTTCGCGAGCACAACGCCATCCCCGACGTTCGCTCCGGTGGCACCGAGCCCTTCTGCGCCCGGCCAGCAGCCAACCACACCGGCCGCTCCCACCCCGAGCGCACCAGGAGCATCGGGGCAGCCCGGCGACCCGACCGCGTTCCCGGAGCCCACGCCGGCGCCGGTCCCCACACCCACCAGCACGGCGCCCAGTCCGGGACCCGGCGACGCTGCTGCACCGTCGGCCTCGGTATCGCCCGACCCGATCGGCGAGCCGGAAGCGTCCCGGACCCCGGGTCGCCGGGTATCTCCCTGGGCACGCTGGCGCTGAGCGACAGCACCTTCACCGCGCTCGGTGCGAGTCCCCGCCCCCGCAGGGCCGGCTGGCTCAGGCAGCGGTACCGGCTCGGTGGCCTGCTGCTGGCGCTGGACAGTCGGTCAGTGTCGGATGTTCCCAGTGCGCGGCGGGCACTCAGCCCCGGGCGCGCAGACTCAGGTGCGTCTTGAGCGTGGCCACCCAGACCAGGCAGGCCAACAGCATGTGCACCGTGACCAACGCCCACGGCACCCCGGTGAACCACTGCGTGTAGCCCACGACGCCCTGCACCACGGCCAGGGCCAGCAGGGCGTGCGACCACCAGCGCGCAGGTGCGGGGCCGTCTGTGAGCCGCAGGGCCAGCCACATCCCCACGAGCAGGCCCACGAACAGCAGGACCAGATCGGCGTGCAGCCACGCCGCGGTCCGCACGTCGATGTCCAGTCGGTGCTCGACGTCGGTGTCGCCGGAGTGCGGTCCGGCGCCTGTCACGACGGTGCCCAGCACCACCACGGCGGCCGCGGTGGCAACGAGGACCAGGGACAGCACCCGGATCTCCCCCCGGACCAGGCGAACGATCGGGTGGTCGCCGGGCTCAGCGGCTCGATGGACCAGGACCACACAGCCGGCGATGATGACCATCGACAGCAGCAGGTGGGCGCCCACGATCAGCGGGTGCAGGCCGGTCAGGACGGTGACGCCACCGAGAACGGCCTGGGCGAGGGTGCCCAGCAGCGGGACGGCTGCCAGCCACATCAGCGGACGCCGCACCGGGGCACCCTCCCGCTGCCACCGCGCGCGCAGTCGCAGTGCCCCGATGACGGCGGCGATCGCCAGGATGCCCAGGACGAACGTGAGCAGTCGGTTGCCGAACTCGATGTACTTGTGGAACGCCTCGGCCTGGCCCTCGGTCGGGACCAGCGACCCGTCCACGCACTCCGGCCAGGTCGGGCAACCCAGGCCGGAGGCGGTCACCCGGACCAGGCCGCCGGTGACCACGATGCCGATCTGGGCGACCAGGTTGGCCATGAAGATGCCGCGGATCCCGGAGCTGACCGGGGACGGGGCGACGGGGGCAGCTGTTCGGGTCGGGCTGTCGGAGGCGAGCACGGGGCAAGCGTAGTTCGCGGCCGGGTTCCGCCCCGCCCCCGCCCCGCCCCCGCCCCACCCACGCAGACGCTTCCCATTCGCGAAGCTGCTTCCCAAGTTCGGGAAGCGGATCGTCAAAGGGAAGCGTCTGCGGGTCCCGCCGGGGCCGGGTTCCGGGGCCGGGTGAGCCGCTACTCCCAGCGGAAGGTTCGCACCGCAAGTGCCGTCCCGGCGACCGCCCAGGCGAGCAGGATCAGCATCGAGGCGATTGGTAGTCCCGCGCCGGCGCTCGACGGGTCGAGCAACGCGCGCAGTGCATCCCCAAGGGCAGCGCTGGGCAGGAGTCCGACGACCGAGGCCAACGGACCCGGCAGCCGGTCGGCGGGCAGTACCGTGCCGCCGGCGAACAGCAGGAGCAGGAAGATTCCGTTGGCCACCGCCAGGGTGGCCTCTGCGCGGAGCAGCCCGGCCAGGGCGACCCCCCAGGTGCCGAGTGCGACAGTGCCGAGCAGGACCACCACCACGACGGCCGGGATCGCTCCGCCCGCCGGCGACCAGCCCATCAGCAGCGCGACCGCCGCAAGCAGTACGAGCTGGAGCAGGATCACAGCCAGGGTCGCGGTGGTCTTGCCGACGAGCAGGCCAGTGCGCCCCAGAGGTGTCGACCCGAGGAACTTCAGCACCCCGGAGCGACGCTCGAAACCCGTCGCGATCGCCGTCGCGGTGAACGCCGTGGACAGGATCGCCAGCGCCATCACGCCCGGGGTCGCCTCGTCGATGGTGGCCAGCCCCGCCCAGGTCAGCCCCACCAGCACGGCAACCGGGATCACCAGCGTGAGCAGCAGTTGCTCACCATTGGTCATGAGCTGGCGCCACTCGAGGCGGGCCTGCGCCCACCAGCGTGTCCTCGTGGGGGCTGCGCCCGGAGCCGGCGTCAGGTCGAGTCCCGGGCTGGGGATGCTGCTCGGACCGGCAGGGCCGCCGGGAATGCTGGAACTGCTCATCTGCTGCCTCGTCTCCCCCGCGGACGTGCCGCGGGTCGGTCAGCGACGACACCCTCGGCCGGTCGGCTGCGCGCAGTGATCTCGAAGTAGGCGTCCGACAGGGTCCCCCCCGTGGTGCTCAACTCCTGGGGGAGCGCGCCCTGCTCGGCGCACCACGCCGTGACCGTCGCCACCACGTCGGCGGTGATCTCGCCCTGCACCCGGTAGTGCCCGGGTGCGCTCTCGGTGGCGGCCGATCCGGCGGGCAGCCGGGGCGCGAGGTCGGCCACGGGCAGCCCCGGGCGCGTGCGGAACGTCAGCGCAGGGGTGTCGGTCGTGAGGCTGGCGACCGACCCGCTGGCTGCCACCCGTCCGTGGTCGATGACCACGACGTGATCGGCCAGGGCCTGGGCCTCGTCGAGGAGGTGGGTGCTCATGACGATGCCCACCCCCGCTGCGCGCAGGTCGGACAGGAACGCCCACACCGACATCCGCGACTCCGGGTCCAGGCCCGTGGTGGGTTCGTCGAGGAAGACCAACTCGGGGCGGCCGACCACCGCGCAGGCGAGGGCCAGCTTCTGCTGTTCGCCACCGGACAGCCGCCGGTACGGGGTGCGCGCGACGTGCGTGAGCCCCAGCCGTTCGAGCAGGGCCGGCGTGGCGAGCGGGTTCGCGTAGAGCCGGGCCACGTGCGCCAGCATGTCGGCGGCGCGCAGGGCGGGCCAGACGCCGCCGGCCTGCAGCATCACGCCGACCCGCGGGGCGACCTCAGCCCGGTCGACCCGTGGGTCGCGACCCAGCACCCGCACCGACCCCCCATGCGGTGCGCGGAATCCCTCCGCGGTCTCGATCGTGGTGGTCTTGCCGGCCCCGTTGGGCCCGAGCACGACGGTGATCTGACCGAGCTGCGCGCTCAGCGACAGGTCATCGACCACGGCGCGCCCCGCGTAGCGCATCGTGAGTCCGCGGATGTCGAGGGCAGCAGTGGGCACGGTGCAGCAGTCTAGATCCGGGATCGAGTCCCGCCGCGCCTCACGCAGGCCCGGGCACGCACGTCGCCCCCGCAGGTGCTTCCCGTGTGCTCAGGTGCTTCCCAAGTTCGGGAAGCGGATTCACAAGAGGGAAGCGGATCCGGGCAGGCGGAGGGAGCCGCCGGGCCCGGTTCTTGCACTTCGGCTGAAATACGCAACAATGGAGTTGTGGAAATCCTGACCGGAGCACCAGCGCGGGTCGCCCGAGCCATCATGGACGGTGGTCCGGCGACCGTTGCCGAGCTGGCCGAGCGGCTCGACCTCAGCGGTGCGGCCGTGCGCAAGCACATGGATGACCTCGTCGAGGCTGGTCTGGTGGAGGCGTCCGACCGACCTCAGTACGGCCCTGACAAGCGTCGGCGCGGGCGCGGGCGACCCGCTCGCTACTACCACCTGACCCAGGCAGGTCGCGACCACTTCGGCAACTCCTACGACGATGTCGCGGTCGGTGCCCTGCGGTTCCTGGCCGAGACCGGCGGCCCGAACCTGGTGATGGACTTCGCCCGACGCCGGGTGGCCGAGATGGAGGCGCAGTACGCCGACGTGCTCGAAGCCAGTGCCGATCCCGGCGAGCGGGTCGATCTGCTCGCCGACAGCCTCACCGCCGCGGGGTATGCGGCGGTGGTCACGCCCACCAGCAACGGAGTCCAGCTCTGCCAGCACAACTGCCCCGTCGCGCACGTGGCTGCGGAGTTCCCGCAGTTCTGCGAGGCCGAGACCGAGGCCTTCGGTCGCCTGCTGGGCACCCACGTCATGCGCCTGGCGACGATCGCCCACGGCGACGGCGTCTGCACGACGCACATCCCGACCGCGATCGGCGGGCGCGAGGGCGCCCTCGACGTGACCACCCCCGAGGGAAGGACCTCCGCGTGAGCGTCAACACCGAGCAACTCGAAGGCCTAGGTACCTATGAATACGGCTGGGCCGACAAGGACACCGCCGGGGAGTCTGCCCGGCGGGGGCTGTCCGAGGAGGTTGTGCGCAACATCTCCGCCCTGAAGTCCGAGCCGCAGTGGATGCTGGACATGCGCCTGAAGGGCCTGCGCCTGTTCGGGCGCAAGCCGATGCCGCCGTGGGGTGCCGACCTGTCCGGGATCGACTTCGACAACATCAAGTACTTCGTGCGCTCCACCGAGAAGCAGGCCACCAGTTGGGAGGAGCTGCCCGAGGACATCAAGAACACCTACGACCGCCTCGGCATCCCCGAGGCCGAGAAGCAGCGCCTCGTCGCAGGCGTGGCCGCGCAGTACGAGTCGGAAGTGGTCTACCACAAGATCCGCGAGGACCTCGAGGAGCAGGGCGTCCTGTTCCTGGACACCGACACCGCGCTCAAGGAGCACGAGGAGTTGTTCAAGGAGTACTTCGGGACCGTCATCCCGGTCGGGGACAACAAGTTCGCCGCCCTCAACACCTCGGTCTGGTCCGGTGGCTCGTTCATCTACGTGCCCAAGGGCGTCCGGGTCGAGATCCCGCTGCAGGCCTACTTCCGGATCAACACCGAGAACATGGGCCAGTTCGAGCGGACGCTGATCATCGTCGACGAGGGTGCGTACGTGCACTACGTCGAGGGCTGCACCGCCCCGATCTACTCCTCGGACTCGCTGCACTCGGCCGTGGTCGAGATCATCGTGAAGAAGGACGCCCGCTGCCGGTACACGACCATCCAGAACTGGTCGAACAACGTCTACAACCTGGTCACCAAGCGGGCCGTCGCCCACGAGGGCGCCACCATGGAGTGGATCGACGGCAACATCGGCTCGAAGGTCACCATGAAGTACCCGGCCGTCTGGCTGATGGGCCCACACGCCAAGGGCGAGACGCTGTCGATCGCGTTCGCCGGCGAGGGCCAGCACCAGGACGCCGGCTCGAAGATGGTGCACGCCGCGCCGTACACGTCCTCGGCGATCGTGAGCAAGTCGGTCGCCCGTGGCGGCGGGCGCACCTCCTACCGGGGCCTGGTCCAGGTCCAGGAGCAGGCACACCACTCGAAGTCGACGGTGCGCTGTGACGCGCTGCTGGTCGATGACATCTCCCGCTCGGACACCTACCCCTACGTGGACGTGCGCACCGACGACGTCTCGATGGGCCACGAGGCGACCGTCAGCAAGGTCTCCGAGGACCAGTTGTTCTACCTGATGAGTCGCGGGATGACCGAGGAGGAGGCCATGGCCATGATCGTGCGCGGGTTCGTCGAGCCCATCGCGCGTGAGCTGCCCATGGAGTACGCCCTTGAGCTCAACCGCCTGATCGAGCTGCAGATGGAAGGGGCCGTCGGCTGATGACGACCACGATCACCGAGCGCGAGGTCAGCCTCGACGCTCCCGCACATGACCTTGCCCCGCGGATCGTGTCGCGGGACCCGGGAGCCTTCCCTGTGCCGCATGGACGCGAGGAGGAGTGGCGCTTCACGCCACTGGCTCGGCTGCGCGGCCTGCACGACGGCACCGCGACCGGCGCCGGCACCGCAGACCTGGCCTCCGACTGGTCGGCCACGGGCGCCACCGTGGAGGTCGTGGATCACGACGACCCCCGGGTCGGTGCCTGGTACACGCCCACCGACCGGGTCGCCGCGCAGACCTACGCCTCGTCCACCCGTGCGGCGATCGTGAGCGTCCCGGCGCACACGCAGGCGGGCTCGGTGCACCTGGACCTCAGCGCTTCGGGCGCGACCGCCCAGTTCGGCCATGTGGTCATCGAGGTCGGCGAGGCGGCGCACGCCACGGTCGTGCTGACCCACACCGGCGGCACCGGCCCGGTCGGCACCATCGTGGAGACGCACGTCGGGCGCGCCGGGAACCTGACCCTGGTCAGCAGCCACGAATGGGCCGACGGCACCGCCCACGTGGGCCACCAGCACGCCGTGCTCGAGGCCGACGCCACCCTGCGCTCCATCGTGGTGACGCTCGGTGGGGACCTGGTCCGGCACAACGCCTCGGTGGAGTACCGCGGTCGTGGGGGTGACGCCGAGCTGATCGGCGTGTACTTCGCCGACGAGGGCCAGCACCTCGAGCACCGGTTGTTCGTGGACCACAGCGTGCCGGACTGCCGCAGCGACGTGATCTACAAGGGGGCCCTGCAGGGCCAGTCCGCGCACACCGTCTGGATCGGTGACGTGCTGATCCGCGCCGCAGCCACCGGCACCCGCACCTACGAGCTCAACCGCAACCTGGTCCTCACAGAGGGCGCCCGCGCCGACTCGGTGCCCAACCTGGAGATCGAGACCGGCGAGATCGAGGGCGCCGGCCACGCGAGCGCCACCGGCCGGTTCGACGACGAGCAGCTGTTCTACCTGATGAGTCGCGGCGTGCCCGAGATCGTGGCCCGCCGGCTGGTGGTGCGCGGCTTCTTCGCCGAGGCGATCAACCGGATCGGCGTACCCGAGGTGTCGGCGCGACTGCTGGCCGCAGTCGATGCCGAGCTCGGGGCATTGGACCCGCTGTACGACTTCGAGGCGGCCGACCGGGAGGACGTGTGAGCGCCCAGCCCGCGTGTGCGGTCGCGGACGTCCCCGAGGGCAGCGCCCATCGGGTCGTCATCGACGGCGTGCCGATCGCGGTCGTGCACACCGAGGGCCAGTGGTTCGCCGTGTCCGACATCTGCTCGCATGCTGACGTGTCCCTGTCCGAGGGGGAGGTCGATGGCTGCACGCTCGAGTGCTGGTTGCACGGCTCCCGCTTCGACCTGCGCACCGGCCACCCCAGCGGCCCGCCCGCCGTGACGCCCATCCCCGTCTATCCCGTATCCGTTGAAGGCGACTCCGTCTTCGTGACAGTCGCCTGACCGGCGAGAACTGGAGAACACCATGTCCACCCTGGAGATCCGCGACCTGCACGTCACGGTGCAGGCCGACGGCGGCACCAAGGAGATCCTCACCGGCGTCACCCTGACGGTGAACTCCGGCGAGACCCACGCCCTGATGGGCCCGAACGGCTCGGGCAAGTCCACCCTGGCCTACGCCGTGGCCGGGCATCCCAAGTACACGATCTCCTCAGGCACGGTCACGCTGGACGGAGCCGACGTGCTGGCGATGAGTGTCGACGAGCGCGCGCGGGCCGGGCTGTTCCTGGCCATGCAGCACCCCGTCGAGGTGCCGGGTGTGTCTGTGTCGAACTTCCTGCGGACCTCGGTCACCGCAGTGCGCGGCGAGGCGCCGAAGCTCCGCCTGTGGCTCAAGGAGATGAAGGCCGCGATGGCCGACCTGCAGATGGACCCGACGTTCGCCGCGCGCAACGTCAACGAGGGGTTCTCCGGAGGTGAGCGCAAGCGCGCCGAGATCCTGCAGCTCGGGCTGCTCAACCCGAAGATGGCGATCCTCGACGAGACCGACTCGGGCCTGGACGTCGACGCGCTGCGGGTGGTCTCCGAGGGGATCAACCGGGTGCGCGAGAGCGGCGATGCCGGTGTGCTGCTGATCACCCACTTCAGCCGGATCCTGCGCTACGTGCGCCCGGACTTCGTGCACGTGTTCGTCGACGGCCGGATCGTTGACGAGGGCGGCCCCGAGCTCGCCGACGCGATCGAGGCCGACGGCTACGCGCGCTACGCAGCGGCGGCGGCCTCGGCGTGAGCCCACTGCTCGACCCGGCCCTGCGGGCGGACTTCCCGATCCTGGCGCGCCCCGTGCGCGGCGGGCGGTCCCTGGTGTACCTGGACACCGCGGCGACCTCGCAGAAGCCGGTCGCGGTGCTGGATGCCGAGCGGGAGTTCTACGAGACCCGCAACGCCGCCGTGCACCGTGGGGCGCACTTCCTGGCCGAACAGGCCACGGATGCCTTCGAGTCCGCGCGGGCCGTGATCGCGCAGTTCGTGGGCGCCCCGGCCAGCGAGTTGATCTTCACCCGGAACGCCACCGAGTCGTTGAACATCGTCGCGCACGCGTTCAGCGCGGCGACGGCGAAGAAGGCGCACGAGGCCCCGCTGCCCGACGGTGCGCAGCGGTTCGTGCTCGCGCCCGGCGACGAGATCCTGGTCACGGAGATGGAGCACCACGCCAACCTGGTGCCCTGGCAGGAGCTGTGCGACAAGACCGGGGCAGTCCTGCGCTGGCTCGGCGTGACCGACGACGGGCGCCTCGACCTGGCCGACCTCGACACGCTGGTCACCGAGCGGACCCGGGTGGTCTCCTTCGTGCACCAGTCCAACCTCCTGGGCACCATCAACCCGGTTGCTCCCCTGGTGGCCCGAGCCCGCGAGGTGGGCGCCCTGGTGGTGCTGGACGCCTGCCAGTCGGTGCCACACATGCCCGTCGACGTCCGATCGCTGGACGTGGACCTCATGGCGTTCTCCGGGCACAAGATGCTCGGGCCCACCGGCATCGGCTGCCTGTGGGGGCGCGCGGATGTGCTGGCCGCGATGCCGCCGTTCATCACCGGTGGGTCGATGATCTCGGTGGTCACCATGGAGCGCTCGACGTTCGCCGACCCGCCGCAACGCTTCGAGGCGGGTACGCCGAACGTGGCGCAGGCGGTCGGCCTGGCCGCCGCGGTGCAGTACCTGGACCGGATCGGCATGCCCGCCGTCGCCGCGCACGAGCACGAACTGACCGTGCATGCCCTCGCTGCGCTCGCACAGTTGCCGGGCGTGCGCATCATCGGCCCCACCGATGGCCTCGATCGCGGGGGAGCGGTCTCGTTCACCGTCGATGACCTGCACCCCCACGATGTCGGCCAGGTGCTCGACGACGAGGGGATCGCGGTGCGCGTCGGACACCACTGCGCATGGCCCACCTGTCGGCGGTTCGGCGTGCCATCAACCACCCGGGCCAGCTTCGGGGTCTACAACCAGCCGTTCGAGATCGACATGCTGGCCGTGGGGATCCGGCGCGCACAAGAGTTCTTCGGGGTGGCGTGATGGACCTGTACCAGGAGATCCTCCTCGACCACTACCGCCACCCGGTCGGCCGCGGCCTGCGCGAGCCGTTCGAGGCCGAGGTCAATCATGTGAACACGACCTGCGGCGATGAGATCACCCTGCGCGTGCACCTGGACGGCACCGGGGAGGCCGCCACAGTCGCCGACGTGTCCTACGACAACCAGGGCTGCTCGATCTCCCAGGCCAGCGCGAGCGTGATGCACGATCTGCTGGTCGGGCACTCGGTGGCCCACGGCCTTGAGGTCGAGGCGGCGTTCCTGGCGTTGATGCAGTCGGCCACAGCTGACGGGTCCCAGGCCGAGCCCGACGAGGAACTCCTCGAGGACGCCATGGCGTTCGAGGGAGTCGCGAAGTACCCGGCACGGATCAAGTGCGCACTGTTGTCCTGGATGGCCTGGAAGGACGCTGTCAGCCAGGCCCTGGCCCAAGGGAGTTCCCGATGAGCATCGCAACCGACGACGACGTGATGGAGGCCCTGCACGACGTCGTGGACCCCGAGTTGGGGATCAACGTCGTCGACCTCGGGCTGGTGTACGGGGTCCACGTCGACGAGGGCAACATCGCCACCCTGGACATGACGCTGACGTCGGCGGCCTGCCCGCTGACCGACGTGATCGAGGACCAGACCCGTGCGGCGCTGGACGGGATCGTCGACGACTACCGGCTGAACTGGGTGTGGATGCCGCCCTGGGGCCCGGACAAGATCACCGATGAGGGCCGGGAGATGCTCCGCGCGCTCGGTTTCAACGTCTGAGCCCTCCGGGCTCGGGCGCTCGCGCCCATCTGCATGACGCGTTTGAGTCAGGTGACGCCTACGCTGGGCACACCCACGACCCAGGAGTCCACCATGTCCATCTTCACCAGTCGGTTGCTCATCACCGGCGCCGCAGCCCTGCTCACA
>CAWAEB010000021.1:0-87742 GCA_963781015.1 uncultured Actinomycetes bacterium
TGGCCGCTGCGCGCTTGGCGTCCAAGCCCATCCAGTTCAGGCCGGGAAGGATGATGTTCCCGCCGCCGACCCCGAGCAGGCCGCCGAGGAACCCAGCGCTGCTGCCCAGACCAACGCCGACGGCCGCTTCGGTTCGCGCCGTCAGTTCACGGCCCTCAGCGGGCGGGTGGTAGAACAGCATCATCGCCCCCGCGAACACCAGGAATGCTGCGAGCAGCCACAGCAGCACGGCACGGTCGACGTGGACGGTCAGCCGGGCGCCCAGCGGGGCCAGCAGGACGGCAGCGATCAGAATCGGGATGCCCACGCGCCAGTCGATCAGACGTGCCCGGGCGTAGGTGACCGTGGCCGCTGTCAGGCTGACTGCGTTGAGCAGCAGGCCGGTCGAGATGGCGTCCCCCAGCGGGACGCCCAGGTAGAAGAACATCGGAACGAACAGGAACGCCGCCCCCAGCCCGGCCATTGCCATGACACCGGACCCGATCAGGACGGCCAAGCCGCCGAGGAGGTAGAGGGTCACCGCAGGTCAGCGGGGGTAGCCCGAGCAGGCCATGCAGACGATCTCGCCGTTGGCGACCCGGGCATACGGTTCGGCGACCAGTTCCGCGCACTTCGGGCAGGTGAAGAAGCGCACGATCTCCTCGGGTTCGCTCCACGACGTCTCCTGTACCTCGCTGACGGCCATGATCTCGTCGGCTGGGGCGTCCCATACCAGGCGTACGACCTCCATCTGCTCTTCCTCTGGGATCTGGGTGGGCGGCACACCTGCGGCCCGCTTGGTCATGAACGCCGAGGCCTTGATCTGCGGCTGCAGGGTCGGGCGGTACGCCACCCGCACCGCACGCAGGGTTGCCTTGTCGATCAGGGTGACGGCGAACTTGCCCGCGCCGGACTTCTCGATGTTGCCCTTGCCGAACGTGCACCCGGTCGTGACCTGGATCCCGTCACCGAAGCACATGGCCCCGTGGTGGTCACCGATCTCGATGATGGCGTGCAGCTGCTTGGCCCCCGCCCTGGGCACACCCAGGGTCTCCATCGCCGCGAGCCCCAACCGGACCCCGGCAGTGCTGGCCCAGCACTTGTGCCCGTGGAACTCCAACGTCTGGGAGAGGACGTTCGTATCGCTCATGAGTTGGTCTCCTCGAGCTGCTGCGGTGGTGTCGCGTGGGCCGTTCCCGCGTGGCCGCCACCCGGTCAACGTAGCAACGGACCGCGCGGCCATGAGGTCCGAGCCCAGTGACGTGTCGCAGCGTTCACCTCGAGTTGGGGTGTGATCTCCATTTTTCAGGACTTGTTGGGTGGTCTTGGCAGGGTCGGGTTCCCATCGCCTTGTGGCAGCGGCCAAGTTGATGAGGTCCTCCAAGGACCGTGAGAGCCGGTCCAACGTGCGGACGAGGGTGTCCGGTCGAGACCCGGGCATCGCCGAGGAGGATCCCGGTCGGATCCGCCGATTCAGGGGCCAGGAGCAGGTCGCCGACACGCAGTGAGATGACCAAGTCCCGCTCGGACCGTGGTGGTGAAGTCACTCCGGGACGGGTAGGAATCGTGGCCGGCCAACCCAGCTCCAGAGCGCAGCGATCCGGCCAGAACGTGCTGGCCCCACCCAGGACGCGGCCGGCCACGCCGGCCAGCACCACCACGATCGCGAACGGCGGCTGCGGCGCGGTTCGGCCAGCAGCGTCGGGGTGATCGTCTGATTCCCGGACTCGCCGGGGGCAAGGCGGAACAGGACGCGGATCGCCGACGACCTCCTCACATCAAACGAGGCCAAGTCCGATCCCGACTACGTCACAGGCCTCCTGCAACTCGAACTCGAATCATGCGACCAGGAACCCTTCGGCCGCGGCGGCGCCATCTCGTGGGAAGGCGGCGAAGAGGCCATGCCGCGGCCATAGCCTGTTGCTCCGCCAATCACCGCAGGGGCCAAGACGTGGTGGACTGGACCTCGTCCGGCGCCGACCACCTGGCTGCGGAGGTGTTCGAGTTTCCAGAGTGAACCGGACCTGCCGCCGCGGTCACTGGTTCGAGTCCCCGGCACAGTGCTTGTGAACGCCTCGTGGGTCGGCGGGACCTCAACCGGCCCCCGACAGCGGACTGACCGGGCCCGGTCCGGGCCAACGGTTCTCCTCTTGGGCGTGTCTGGCGTACCGGATGGCGATGCCGCACCACCCTGTGAGTCTGCCGAGGGCCGGTTCGACGATCTGGGCGCCGTGTCCGTTCTACGTCGCGGTCCGTGGTTCTCCTGACAGGAGCCTGATCCTCGCCTAGGGTCGATGGAAGTCGTCGAACCGCTCCGGACGACATCATTGCCATGCTCACCCTGTGGGCGCCTGGAGGACAGTGCATGGATGGTCTCACGAACTGGTTCAACTACGTCGTCAAACACTATGACGACATCCTTGAGGCCTTCTGGCAGCACATGCAGATCGTGCTGGTCGTCATCGCAGTCGCGACCGTGTTCTCTGTCGCCCTCGGGATAGTCGTCCAGCCCAATCGAACGGCTCGCACCATCACGCTGAGCATTGCCGGGATCTTTCTCACGATTCCGTCCCTGGCGATGTTCGCGATCTTCATCCCCCTGGTGGGGATCGGCAACGCACCCGCAATAGCGGCACTGTTCCTCTACGCGATCCTTCCGATCCTGCGCAACACGGTCACCGGACTCGACGAGGTCAGCCCCGCCGTCGTCGAGTCAGCGCGCGGAATGGGCATGGGCACGACCCAGCAGCTGCTGCGCATCAAACTGCCCCTGGCCTGGCCGGTCATCATGGCCGGGGTCCGGGTGTCGAGCCTCATGGTCGTCGGCATCGGTGCGATCGCCGTGCTCGTGGGCGGTGATGGGCTCGGATCGTTCATCCAGGGCGGGCTCACCCGGCTCGGGCTACCGGGCGCTGCCGAGTCCGTCTGGGTCGGCACCATATTCATGGTCATCCTCGGCCTGATGCTCGATCTCATGTTCGCGGTCATTCAACGACTGACCACGTCCCCTGGCCTCAGGAACTGAAGGAGCTCGCATGACTGCCCAACCCATGAT
Organism: uncultured Actinomycetes bacterium; assembly: GCA_963781015.1. Classification (GTDB taxonomy): domain Bacteria; phylum Actinomycetota; class Actinomycetes; order S36-B12; family CAIYMF01; genus Prado023. Next base: position 3,035 of record CAWAEB010000021.1, read on the forward strand.
CCACCTCGAGCGAGTAACGAAGGTCTACCCCGGTTCCCAGACGCCCGCCGTCGAGGAGTTGACGATGGACATCAACGAGGGCGAGATCCTCGTCCTTGTGGGACCGTCCGGATGTGGCAAGAGCACGACCCTCCGGCTGATCAACCGCATGATCGAGCCGACCGGCGGGAGCATCATCTTCGGCGGCGAGGACGTCACCGATGTCGACCCAGACAAGCTGCGCCGCCGGATCGGCTACGTCATCCAGCAGATCGGGTTGTTCCCGCACCAGACGATCGCACAGAACATCGCGACGGTTCCCAAGATGGAGGGCTGGGACAAGGCCAAGATCCGTGCGCGTGTCGACGAACTCCTCGACCTGGTCGGGCTGGACCCGAGCGAGTATCGGGACAGGTACCCCAAGGAACTCTCGGGTGGGCAGGCACAGCGGGTGGGCGTCGCCCGTGCGCTGGGCGCAGATCCCGACGTCATGCTGATGGACGAACCGTTCGGTGCCATCGATCCGATCACCCGGGATCGCCTGCAGAACGAGTTCCTGCGCTTGCAGGGCGAGTTGCGCAAGACCATCGTGTTCGTCACTCACGACATCGACGAGGCCATCAAGATGGGTGATCGGATCGCGATCCTGGGAGAGCGCAGCACGATTCGGCAGATCGACACACCCGAACGGATCCTCGCCCTGCCGGCCGATGATTTCGTCGATGACTTCATCGGATCCGGGTCGACGCTCAAGGGCCTGCACTTCGAGCGGGTTCAGGACCTCGACCTCCAGCCGTACCCGACGATGACCGTCCATGATCCGCTCGACCTCGGCCGTGTGGCTCTGGCCGAATCCGGGCGGGAGTGGATCCTGCTCCTGGATGAGAAGGGTTGTCCGGCCCGCTGGCTTCGGGACTCCGATCTGGACAAGGTCGACGAGGCCAGCGAGCTGAAGTTCCGCGGACAGCAGGTCCGCAGCGAAGTCGAGCAGAACGCGACACTCCACGACACGCTCGAGGAGATGCTCAAGTCCTCCACGGGGATGGCCTGCGTCGTGGGTCCGCGCGGGCGGTACGTGGGAATCGTGGAGATCGGCCACCTCACGGCGGTCATCCGCAGGCTTCGCGCCGAGGCACAGGCACACTATGTCGCGCTTGAGGGGGCCGACAATGAGTGAGCCCAGTCGTGGCATCACGCTGGATCACCCGATGTCGTCCGACGACGACGCGACCGACGTTGCCGTTTCCGCCGTTGGGGCTGACCGGGCCCGCAACTCGTGGCTCGGCCTGGCGGTGGCGCCAGTGGGCATCGGCGTCCTGGCGCTGCTGCTCTACTTCTACTACCGCAGTCTGGGGCTGGACACCGAGGTCAACTTCCAGCAGGCAAGTGCGCTCGACTGGAGCAGCAAGCTCTGGCCGCAGACGGTGGACATGTTCACGATCGCCTTCTGGTCCACGGTCCTCGTGGTGGCCATCGCCGTCCCCCTGGGGATCGCGCTGACCCGACCGTCCATGCGCCGCTACAGCCCCGGCGTGCTGGCTGTGGCCAATGCCGGGCAGGCACTGCCCGCCTACGGGCTGCTCGTCATCTTCCTGATCCTGCTCGGACAGGGCCTCAGCACGGTGATCTGGGCCCTCGTGCTGTACGCCCTGCTGCCTGTGCTGCGCAACACGATGGTGGGACTGGACAACGTCGACCGGGCGATCATCGAGGCCGGCCGCGGGATGGGCATGTCCAAGCGCAGAGTACTGCTGAACATCGAGCTCCCCCTGGCCGTTCCCGTGATCATCGCGGGCATCCGCACCGCGATGACGATCAACATCGGCATGGCGACCCTCGCCTTCCTCATCGGAGGCGGCGGCCTCGGGATCACCATCGCCTCCGGTCTCAAGCTTCAACAGAACCCGGTGCTGATCGTCGGCGCAGGCATGGTCGCCATCATCGCCCTGACCTTCGACTGGATCGGGGCGATGATGGAGCGGTTCCTCAAGCCTCGCGGGCTCTGACTCCGGTTCCGCTGGTCGAATCGCGCCAGGTACTACGTGAGACCGATCTCCTGAAGATAGGCGGCGGCGACGTCCTCCGGCGATTCATCGTCGACGTCGACCTGGGCGTTCAGCGTGGCCATCTTCGCGTTGTCGAGGGTGGCCAGGATCGCGTCGACGAGCGCCTGGTAGGTGTCGGCATGCTCACCGAAATGGTCCGCGTTCCACGTGTAGGACAGGTTGTACAGGATGAACACTCCCGGGTCCTCCACGAGGCTCAGGTTGAGCGCCTGGATTCGACCGTCCGTGGTGTAGACCTCGCCGAAGTCGCAGGCACCGTTGGCCGTCTCGGTGTAGATCAAACCAGCCTCCAGGATCTGGACCTGGCTGTCCGGGACCGTGTAGCCCGTGGCCTCCTCGAACAGGATCAGGCCATCCGGGCGGTCGGGGAACTCCGTCTCCAAGCACAGCGTGGTGTCGGGGTTCGCGGCCATGTAGTCGGCCATGCCCTGCAGGTCGAACCCGCCCTGGGCCTCGGCAAGGTCGCCATTGGCGGCGAACCCGAAGGTGTCGTTGAACGGTGACAGCCCGACCCACTTGATGTTGTTCTCCGCGAGGTCCATCTCCGCTGTCTTGTCATACAGTTCCTGGGGGTCGAAGCTGGGGTCCTGCTGACCCAGGTGGACGGTCCAACCTGTCCCGTTGTAGTCGGGGTACACATCGATGTCACCATTCAGCAGGGCTGTTCGGTTCACCGAGGTACCGCCGAGATTCGTCTGGTTCTTGACCTCGGCGCCCTCGTGCTGCAGGGCCTGGATCAGCATCTCGCCCAGAAGGATGTTCTCGGTGTAGTCCTTGGACCCGACTGCGACGCTCACGCCATCCAGTGCGCTCCCGGCGCTGCTGGTGGCCTGGTCACTCCCGCTGCTGCAGCCGGTGGCGATCAGGCCGACGGAGGCCAGCACGGCGGCTGAGCGAAGCAGGTGGACGTTGGGGTACCTCATAGACGCTCCATCAGTAAGCTGCACGAGCGGTCCCAGTCCGAACTGGAGCAGGATCACACAACGCTTCCAACCTAGCCCGGAAGCGTCGAACCGCCACGCTGAGAGCGCGTGCACCCAGGTTTGACACACAATCGTGACCTTCTTGGGCGCCCGTGGAGTCGGTCATGGCCGAGAGGCCGCCAGCTACGGTGGGCCCATGCGCGCCGCACTGCTCATGGGGACCGGTGGCGCGGACGTCCTGGAAGTGCGAACCGACGTACCCGAGCCGTCCCCCGGCGCCGGCGAGGTCCTCATCAGGGTCAGCGCCTGCGGCGTGAACAACACCGACCTGAACACCCGACGAGGTTGGTACGGCCCGTCGGGCTGGGACGGCGGGCTGGCCCTCCCCGGATCCAGGGCGCTGATGTCTGTGGCCATGTCGCCTCAGTTGGGTCAGCTGTGGATCCGGGCCTGGTTGGTCACCGCGTCCTGGTCGACCCGTGGATCCGGCACGACAACGGCCCGAGGTGGCGCGACCACACGGCCTACCTGGGCAGCGACATCGATGGGGGCTTCGCTGAGTTCTGCGTGGTCCCGTCGGTCAACGTCTTCACCGTGCGATCGGAGTTGTCCGACGTGGAACTGGCGACGTTCGCCTGTTCGTGGTCCGCGGCCGAGAACATGCTGGCACGGGCGGGTCTCACCGCTGGCGAGCGCATCGCGGTACCAGGAGCTTCGGGTGGGGTGGGCAGCGCATTGGTCCAACTCGCCAAGCTGCGAGGCGCCGTGGTGACCGCCATCACCTCTGGGGCGAAGGGGCCGGTGGTCCGAGCCATGGGTGCCGACGAGGTGATCATCCGCGAGAACGGAGACGTGCCGGCGATTGCCGCCCGGCGATCTGGGCCCTTCGACGTGGTTGCTGATGTCGTGGGAGGCGCGGGTACTCCCGGGTGGTTGGGCGCGCTGCGCCGAGGCGGGCGCTACGTCTGCGCTGGCGCCATTGCAGGACCGGTCGTGGACCTCGATCTGCGGGTCCTGTACCTCAACGATCTTGAGTTCATCGGAGCAACCGTGTGCCCGCCGGAGGTGTTCCCGAAGCTCGTGGAGCTCATCGAGCGGGATCGTCTGCGACCCCTCGTCGCGGCGACCTACCCTGGAGCGAATCGACGAGGCGCAGGAGGCCTTCGAGTCCAAGCAGCAGGTGGGCAGCGTCGTCGTCACCCTCCGGTGAGACGACCAATGTTCGCGCCGTGGCGAGCGTCCGGGGCCAGTCGCGACGAAGCACTCGGGCATGGGCGTTCGGGTGCCCGGGTTCCACGGTGTCGGCCTTCTCTGCGCGGGCAGTGCACGTGCGTGGTCTCCGGCGTGGTAGGCGTCGCCAAGCCCGACCGGGAGATCTTCGAGGTCGTCAGCCGTCGGCAGGGCCGTCCGATCGAAGGCGCCTTCTACGTCGACGGCTCTGTCCGCAATGTCGCTGCGGCGCGCGACGCTGCATGGACGCAGTTCACTGACGCAGCCGCGCTACTCGGGAAGCTCTGCAGGCCTGGACTCCTCGACTGACGTGATGGTCGGTCGGCTCGGCCACACTGATCGGCGGACCCGCGTGCGCCGACGTCGAAGCTCAGGCCACGAACGCCGACGACGCTGATCCCGAACAGGTCCGGTGAGGCACGCGACAGTGCCGGGATGTAGTCGGCCACCCGACCGGAGGTGTTGACGCGATAGCGCTGTACGCCTCGGTCGTGGCGGCCGCGACCTGCTCCCGACCGGGAAGCTCACCCGTCGACAGCAGAGCTGGCGCGCTAGCTTCATCGAAGGGCCTGCAACCGACCATCACCGCCGGCGTCCTGATCTTCCGGGGCTTCACCTACCTGCTGCCGATCATCGTCGGAGCGTTCTGCTACCTCGGCTGGCGCATGGACAAGGGCCGCGGGGTCCCCGTCACCGCCGACCCCGAGCTGGTCAGCGACCACTGACCTCCCACGCGGGGCGCACGGGTGGGGCGTCGCGTTGTGCTCGGCGTGAACTTCGCCACCATCCCTGCCGGGCACTGCCGCCGAGGCCGCCACCGGGAAGGAACGCGAGCGGTACCACCGAAACGAGCGGCCCCCGAGTTCGACAATACGATCCCGTCGGGGCACTCCCGACCTGTAGACCTGGTCTCCGGTCAGCAGCCGTCGAGATCCGCAACGCCAGAGCCGCAGCCAAGGGGTGCGCGTCCACGGTCAGGCGGGATGGAGCCGCACTGGCTCCGGCAAAGGGGCGAAAGGACGCGTCCGGCAGCCGCCGGATCAAGGCTGACGTTGGCGTTGATCGCGGGGCTGGCATAGGCCCCTGTGTACGGCTCTGGCGACGGTGCGTGGTAGCCACAACGAGGAAGCGCCGGTACGCCCAGAGGTCGGCGCAGACGGACCACTAGGACGAACTCAGGTCCCCCGACTCCGAGAAACGCACGTGCAGACTGCCGCCGCCGGGGCGCCACAGCTCGCCAGCCAGCCATGCGAGCGCCCCGATTGACGACACAGTCAGTGACGGTCGCACCGCAGCGTTGATATCAGGCACCGTGATCCACGTCCGGCGGTCGGGCTCCGGCCCGGGCAACCGCGTTCGGCCGGTGTTCGACACGATCTTGCCTAGCGCCGCGACGAGGAACAGCTGGCCCAAGACCGCCTCCGAGATGGCCATCGTCTGTCCCGGGTTTCCAGCCGGGACCAAATTGCCGTAGCCAGTGGTCGTCAGTGTCGTGAACGAGAAGAACAGGGACTGGGCGGTGGTTCCATCGCCATCGGCACCGAAGAACGGGCCGCCCCCGACAACTCCTAGAGTCACGTAGCCGAACGCGTAGGTCATCCCGATGAGCAGGTAGGCGGCGATGCCCCCGAGCAGGGTCTTGCCATCGACGGCCGGGCGGCGCATCACATGCACGATGATGACCAGCGGCGTCAGCGCGTAGAGCACGACAAGGAGAACCAAGATCGCCACACTGGCGCCGTAGTCGGTCGGATCGCCGCTCGAGAGCACGCCGACGGCGATCAGGAGTGCTCCCACCACCACGGCGACAGCAGCCCCAGCCACGACCCGGCGTGCCCGGCTGGCCCCGCTGACGGTGAACACCAGCCCGATCGTAAACAGCTGGACCAGGACGTTGGCCACCCAACCGACTGGGCTGTCCGCCATGGCCGCGATCACGTAGGACACCATCACCAGCGCAATCACCAGGCCGTAGCGGCCCTCGTCCGTGACCTTCGTCGAGCCGTCGATCCGGTCCAGCACGTCACCCTCCTCGCTCGTGGGCAGGAGTGTGGCACACCCCTGTCGGAGCCGGATATTTCAACCGGGGACTCGGGCAGCGCATCAACGCGGCCGCGCCCGGTCGGTCCCCGGGGACCTGCGTCACGATGCCGCGCAGTCAGCGGCACGCCCCGAAGCAGGGTGGCTACCGAATCCAAGCGTGCAGAGGCCGGGCTGAGGCGGGGGATGGAGCCCAATGGACGGCGAAAAGCCACCTTCCCCCTGGGTCGTTTCCCCGGGCCCCGTCGGGCAGCGTTCCCCAGCTGGGGATTGCCTGGACTGCGCTGATGGGTGCGTCCTGACCCGTGCGAGTCGGGACGCACCCATCAGTGGGAGCAGATCGGTCAGGAGTTGAGCTGAGCCACGATGTCCGAGTCGGAGGTGGAGCTCAGGGCCGCCTCCAGGTTCTTGGCATCGGCAGCGTCCACCGGGCGCACGACCTTCTTGTCCGCTTTGGCCAGGGCGGCTTCAACCTTGTCCTGGTAGACGTCGTCCAGTACGGCGACGATGGCCGAGGAGTTGTTCGGCAGCACCTCGTCGAGCTCAGCCTCCAGGTCGTGCTCGCGGTGGTGCTTGGTCAGGCCACCGATCGCGGCGCCGATCCCGGCGCCGATCGCGGTGGCGGCCAGCAGCGGCGGGGCGAAGAGGCCCACGACAACCCCGACACCGCCACCGAGCCAAGCACCTCCACTGGCCAGGTGCTCCTTGTCGCGGACGGAGACCTTGCCCTCGGCATCACGGTCCATGATCACCGCGGACGTGACGTAGGCCCCGACGTCCTTGAGTTCCTTGAGTGCTTCGTAGTCCTGCTCGGCAACACCGGACTGCGAGTAGCCAGCGGCGAAGAGGATCAGATTCTTGTCAGCCATGCGCGTTTCCTTCATGTTGAGGGGAGTCGTGCCAAGTGCACCACCGGATGCTAGCCGCAGCACGACTGGAGAGGCGAGTACCCGGTTCACCTGCGGTGATCGATCGGTTCTCGGGACGGACTGCGATCGACAGGGCACTGGTCGTGACCCACCGCCCTGACCGACCTCTGCGCAGTCGGCCGCACCCACCTGTTGGCCATGTCACATGACGCAGGCGAATCCTCCGCCGGCGAAATCGCCGGCCGGACGGTCGAACCACGGGCGGTGCTGGTGAGCGGCCCATCGCCGGACCTCGCCATCGAACTACTGCGGGGTGGCACCCTTCCCAGTCCTCCTGTGCCCGCGGCGTGGCCCGGGTGAGCGCAGGGTTCGCTGCGTCGCGCACGGTACAGGGGCCCGAGGTCCCAGCGGTCACGGCAGGGCGGGCTCTACACGTGACGCGCCCCGCGTCGACCCCGACTGTTGGCGGCCGAATCGCATCACTGCGCCGCCTGTGGGCGCACGCCGCGGCCCGTTCCCGCAGCTGAGCGGCCCGCTCGTCCCGCTGGACCAGCCCTGCCACCGTTGGGGATGTCCATCCTGGTCATCGCGATCGTGGCGCACACCGCATACACCGGCCACACGCCCGACATCGATCCCACGACCGCGACCGGCCAGCAGGCCAACGACGACCTGGCCGAGCGGACTGCCCGGATCAACCCGGCCCTGGCTGCCCACCCCATCTGACGCCCCTGCCCGCGACTGGGTTCGGATCAGGTCGTGGTCTGCGCCACGTGCGATTGCAGGATTCGGCCTTCGGCGATGGCACGAAGGAACGTGTCGTAGTCGTGCTGGTTCTGGTCGGCACAGGGATCGGCGAAGTCCTGCATCGCCCTGGTGAACGTCCGCCCGGACCCCAGGTAGGCGGCGGCGACTCTCAGGGCGATCCCGAGGAACAGGGCGTTCGCAGCGCTGGTGCGGCCCGCCCGATGTGTCAACCTCGGCCCAGATGGGGTGTTGCTCAACCTCGGCTCACCGCCGTCCAGAATCCCCGGGATGGCCTTCCGCCCCCCCGATAGGACAAACTCACCTCCAATCTGTCCGTCTGGATGAACGGGATCCGGCCCGACCAGGTCGGCATTCTCACGAGGCACAGCACTGGAAGGGCCACGACGGATGAGCAAGGAGTCGCTCCAGCCGAGCCCGGGTGCCGGACCGCAGGATCCGATCGCTCTGATGCGCTCGCGGGCCTACTTCAAGGCCCTGATCCTCGCCGCCCTCATCGGCGCGCCCGTCGCGGCGATCGCCTACGGCTTCCTGGCCCTTGTTGACTGGTCGCAGGAGTACCTGTTCACCGACCTCCCCATCGCTCTGGGCTTCTCCGCGGTCCCGTGGTGGTGGCCGCTGCCGTTGCTGGCCATCGCGGGTCTGGTGGTCGCGCTGAGCATCAGCCGGCTGCCCGGCAACAGCGGCCACTCCCCGGCACTCGGGTTCACCACCGGTGCCCCGGTGATGCCCGCGGAGCTGCGGGGCATCGTGCTCGCGTCGCTGGCGACGCTGGCGTTGGGGCCTGTCCTCGGGCCGGAGGCGCCGCTGATCGCGATCGGCAGCGGGCTGGGCTCGTTCGCGATCCTGCGGATTCAGAAGGGTGCCCCGCCGCCGGCGGTCGCGCTGATCGCCAGCGCCGGTAGCTTCGCGGCGATCAGCACCCTGCTCGGCAACCCGTTGCTCGGTGCCTTCCTGCTGCTCGAGGCCGCCGGGATCGCCGGGGCGATGCTCGGGGTGGCTCTGATTCCGGGCCTGCTCGCGGCCGGTGTGGGTGCATTGATCTTCACCGGGCTCAACGCTCTGACCGGTCTGGGCACGTTCTCCCTGGCCATCCCGGACCTCCCGGCCTTCACCACCCCCACCGTGGGGCTCTTCGCATGGGCCATCGTCTTTGGACTCGTCTGCCCGCTGCTGGCGTGGGCGATCTACTCGATCGCCCGGTCCCTGCGCCCGCTCGTGCACGCCCGGCGTGTGCCCGTCACCGTCGGGTTGGGCCTGCTCGTCGCGCTGTGCGCGATCGCGTTCGCCGCCCTGACCGGCGAGGAGGCCGACGCGGTGCTGTTCTCCGGGCAGAGCGCCTTGCCACAACTCGTCATGAACTCGGGCTCGTGGACCGTCGGCGCCCTGCTGCTGGTGGTCACCTTCAAGGCTCTGGCCTACGCCCTCTCGTTGAGCGCGTTCCGGGGAGGCCCGGTGTTCCCCAGCATGTTCATCGGGGGGGCGCTGGGCCTGCTGGCCATGAACCTGCCCGGCATGCAACTCGTGCCAGCAGTCGCGATGGGCATCGGTGCGATGTGCGTGTCGATGCTGAGACTGCCGTTCACCTCGGTGATGCTCGCGACGCTGCTGATGTCCTCTTCGGGCATCGCAGCGATGCCTCTGGTCATCGTTGCCGTGGTTGTGGCGCACGTGGCGATGGCCAACCTGCCCGTGCCCCGGGAGAACCTCTTCGGGCAGTCCATGCCCGCGGTGGGCGCTGCCTCCCACTGACCTTCGACCGGGGCGAAGCCGAGGGGGAACTGCTCGGGGAGCACCGGCCCTGCCAACACCTTCGGCCGGGCCCCCGGGGATTCTTCGCCCGCTGCGGCTCCACATTGGCACTCCGGCCTGTTCGTCGCGGAATGCTTGCGCGACCCGCCGGCATCGGCGCACCCATCGCCATGATCCAGGTCCAGCAGCCAGGAGCCCCACCCGGGGACCACGAACAAGGTCACGGGAGATGCCGAGCCCGGCCGCCGGGAGCGGGCGGCTACGGTGGATGAATGGCCGATCACCTGCCCATCACCGGGGCCGAGCCCATGACCCCCAGCCCCAGCGAACTCGTAGGTCGCCGGCTGCGCCCGGTTGCACCCTGGCTGGTCCTGGGAGTGGCCGCGACAGTCACCGGCGGGCTGGTGGCTGCAGCCGTGGCCCACGACCCGACCCAGAAACCGGTCTGGGCCAGCGCCTACCTCGTGCTCGTGGCCGGCCTCAGCCAGATCGCCCTCGCCCTGGGAAGAGCCCTGCTGGCACCTCGCCCACCACATTCAGCTGTCATCACTCGCGACTTCGCCTTGTTCACCGTGGGCAATGCCGCAGTCCTGATCGGCACCCTGACCGACGCACTCTGGCTTGTGGACGTCGGCGGCGCCCTGCTCGTCGGGGCCCTGGGCCTGATGATCTGGGGAGTGCGAGCAGGCCCTGACGAGCAACCGAACCCTCGGTCGGCGCGGCGGGTGGGGCTCCTGTGGCTCTACCGGGTGCTGGTGCTGGTGCTGCTGGTCAGCATCCCCATCGGACTCCTGCTGGCTCGCTGACCAGTGCCCTGCGAGGTGACCGCGAACCATGAAGGGGCTGCCATTCCAGACAGCCAGGAACAAGTTCGCGGCTGCATTCGCAATGGGTGCGTCGCTTCGGCAAGGCCTCAGTCCACAGGTCGGTCGTCCCGATTGAGCAGCCCTCAGCGAAAGTCGGTGATCGCCAGGGGGCATGCTGGACACGGCGGATTCCGATAGACCCTGCGCAGTGACGTCTCTCAGGACGCTCCATTGCGGGGTGCGTCACAGTGGGCCGCTACGGGCGCCTCCTTGGGCCACCCGGTGCTTCCGGTAGGGATCCTCGTGTGGAGGCTAGTCCCAGGGCTGGTGCTCGGTCCCAGGTCGGAACAGCATGTCGGCGACGACCACGAAGGCCACAGCTGTGGCTATGTGCCAGACCCCGTGGAACTGGAACGGGCTGCCCGGATCGCAGACCGGGGAATCCGTCCGGCCTAGGACGTAGGCCGCGCCGCCGGCGGCACCCAGAGCCAGGACATAGGCGAGCCGAGCCCGTGTCATGCCGGGGAAGGGAGCCTGGCCGCGTCGCACCCGGATGAGGACCAGGCCCCCGATCAGAACAAGGAGAGCAGGGATTGGCGCGTCGTGCAGGAATTTCGAACCGACCGGCTGTGGCCCGTGGTAGAGCACGCTCCCCACACCGACCAGGGCCAGGAGCACGGCGTACGCGCCACCCGGCCCCTTACGCTGATCCGCCGGGATGCGCATCCACACAACAAGGCCTGCTGCGATGTAACAGGCACTGGTCAGCGCGTTGGTGGGTTGTGAAAGCAAGCCGTCGCGGATCGTCTCGCAGTCGCTCCCGCCGATGGCGTCCGCCATGCGGGCAGTCTACGTCCGCTTCCGAGTGTGGCGGGCGGGTCAGAAGGCAAACGGGTCGGGCAATTTGCCCACCCGGACCTGGCGGCGCCACCACCAGACCAGCGGCCAGCCGACCACGATCGGCAGCGCCCATTGCGCGGCACGGTAGAGCACGACCGCGACGGCGATCTGTGTGCTGTACGCCTCTCCGGCGATGGCTCCGAACAACGCGATGTAGGCAGCCTCGACGAATCCGACGCCGCCGGGTGTGAGGGGGACCGCCTGCACGAGCAACACCAGGGTCCAGATCACGAACGCCTGCCCGGCGGAGATCACATCAGCCGGGATGCCGGCGAACCGCACCGACACGAGAAGGATGACGTAGGTCCAGAGGGTTGCCATGCCCGCGGCGGTGAACGCCCGCCACCACACAGCCGTGACCGTGTCCAGCGCGAACTCCCGGATCCCGACAATCTGGGCGGCGATCCCCGCGATCGGATCTCGCTTCAGCTTCGCCAGACCCCAGTTCGCGATGCGTTCCAGGGCGCTGCCCAACCACTGGGCGAACCGTTCGCTGCGGGCCACGCCGACTGCCACGATCAGGGTCGCCGTCACGATGAGGGCCGCGACAACGGCCACCCAGAACACCAGCGACGGGACTGCGACCCCGACGAGGACCGTGAGCAGCACTGAGATCACGGGCAAGGAGAACTTCACGATGTTGTCGAAGACCCCCGACAGGAAGATGCCCAGCATCGAACGTTCGACCGAGGCCCCCCACGAGCGATACATGCCGAACCGGACGACAAGGTTCATTGCGGGGACGGTGCTGCCGACGCCGGTGCTGGCGACCCACGCCGTCACCCCTTGCCGCAGGCTCAGCCCGGGGGTCACCAGCGCATAGAGCCAACCCGACGGGATGAACTCGATGATGCCGGCGAGCAGGAGGACGCCGAACTGCCAGGCAGCCAGGGTGCCGAGCGCCGCCGCCACCTCCTGGTAGTCGATCACCTTGGGCAGCAGCCAGCCGAAGATGATGAGGATCAGGGCCAGCGAGATGAGCGACTGGATGATGGTCGCCCGCCGCTTCCGCGCGTCGAACGGCGCGGGAGGCGCCGTGAACAGTTCGGCCGCCGGCTGCACTGCCGAGCCCGAATCCTGCGTCACGGGAGCCAATATCGCACGTCGGGTGGACGGGGCGACCGCTTGCGGATGTGAGTGCCGCGATTCCCGAGTTTGGTTGACGTCGGCAAACCCCGACTGGGCGATACGGTGCGGGGTCCTGCCCGGCCGCTGCCTGAGCTGAGTCGCTGCCTGCGCCTGCGCCTGAATCTGGTTCCTGGGGTGAAGGGTGCGGGGTGCACCTGAATCCGGGTCGATCGGGCATGGCTGCTGCACCGCGACTCCCCCACGCACCTCGAGTAGAACATCGCCGTGGGCGAGATCGTCCTCGACACCGCGACCCTCGCCGCACTCGACACCGGCTCGCCGCCACGCGCGGAGTGACCGCGATCACCCTGGGGCTTCCCATGTGGGCGACCAGGTCACCCCACACACAACCCTGTTCGTAGTCCGCGCGCAGTCCGCAGCAGGTTCGTTGGCGACTGTCGGGGGCCCTTCCAATGGTCTGCGATCGGCCCGATTCCGCACTGGTACCGCAGGAGATCGGAACGAGCTCCCGTCACGTCGCCATCAAGTCCTACGGTCCTGGCGGCCAGCGCTACCTTGATGTCGACCTGACACGGACCTTCCCGGTGGGCAGCCTCAGGTCCGGGTGAGGTCCGGCGCACGACCGACTCGCGCTGAGCGTCATCTCCCAGACTGGTCCGGGTCGACTGCGATCCCCAGGGCAGCGGCCAGGGCGGGGGCGAGGTCGAGCAGCTGATCCACCGAGATGGTCGCGCCCGCGAGGTGCTCAGCCCCTTCGACCAGCTCGACGCGGGCGCCGCGCAGGTCCACGTCACGCAGGGTGGCGCGGGTCACGACCAGTTCGTCCACCACGCAGTCGCGGAGGCTGACGCGCGCCGCGGTCGCCGCACCCAGGTCCAGTGTCTCGATCCGGCAGTCGGCGAACACAACGTCGGTGAGCGCGGCATCGCGGAGGTTCACGTAGCCCAGGCGCGCCCCGGAGACGGCCACCCCGTCCCAGGTCGCGCCGGCCAGGTCCAGCGCCGGCAGCCGCCCACCGACGATCTCGACCGTGCGCCACAGGCTGTCGCGGGCCCTCACGGCCGTCACGTCGAGGTCGGCCAGTCGGCACTCGAGCAGTCGGCTGCGGTCCAGAACCCATCGCGCGACACCGACGACCTGGACCTGGCACTCGCGCAGGGTCACACGCGTCCACTCCAGTTCGGGCGCGGTGCGGACGGTGAGCAGCTCGGCCTCCCGCTCGTCGCCGGCACACAGCCGTGCCGCATCGGCGGCGACCAGCCCGTCGAGGGTCAGGGACACCGCCCGAGGAGGCTGGGCGCCGGACAGCTCAGACATCAGCCGACCGCGCGCGAGTGCGGAGCCCCCTCACGCGCGGAGCCGGCTCGGTGCTGGTCGTCCACGGACCGATCGTGCCAGAGATTCCGGTCGCCGGGGACCATCAGGCGCCGGGGCGACATGGGCCCCGCCGCCGCTGGGTAGGAAGCGGGGCAGAGGTGGCTCAGTTCGACTCAGGCGGTTGGACTCCCCGCCGAGCCGCCAACCGAAAGGTCAGCTCCTCGCGGGTGAAGTTCGCCGGAGCCGTGACCATCGCGACCTCGACGGCCTCCGCCAGGGGCAGGCCGTCGAAGCGGGCGAAACGATCCGTCACCCCCTCGGCAGCCTCCACCCAGCGCGTCGTAGCGACCGCATCGCTGACCTGCTCGCCGTCGCCCCTGCGCCACAGCCCCATGAGTGCTCCCCTTCTCACGCTCATCCTCACGCTCTGCTCCCGTGGGCGGACAGTAGGGCCCCGACCGGCGTTCCCGCAAGGGCATCGGGCATGTGCCGCAGTAGCGTGAACAGTGTCGGAGGTCCGTCCCGAGACAGGAGGCGTACTGATGAGGTGCCCGAGGTGCTCTGCACCCGATCTCGACCCGTCCCACCATGACGAATCCGGGATGGTGACGTGCTCGTGCGGGCACCGGGTGTACGCCGGATACCTCGCAGAGGCCGACGCGCTGACGGCTCGCGTGGGCTGGTTGACCGATCGCATCGCAGCCGGGGATCCCGCCCCGGCGCCTGGGATCGCTCGCGCCTACGGCATCTGGGCAGCGCCTGACCCGACCCAGCCAACGTCCGGGTACGCACCTGGTCAGCCGGCGAGGGCACCAGCGAGCGGCGGCCCACCCAGCGCCCAGACGGTCCTGCTCGGCCTGGGCGCCCTGCTGCTGGTCGTGGCCGGCGCCGTGTTCGCGGCCGTCACCTGGGACCGTCTGGGCACCTGGGGCCAAGTCGCGTTCATGGTGCTGGCCACCGCCGGGGTGGCGGCCCTGGCCATTCGGCTGCGTCGGCGCCTGCCCGGCACCGCCGAGGCACTCGCGGTCGTGGCTGCCGGGCTGGCTGCGGTGGATCTGGTCGCTGCGCCTGCCCTGGGCCTGTTGCCGCCCGACTGGATAGAGGATCCGACGCTGTACCCCGCGCTGGCCTTCGGTGGGCTGGGTATCGCGCTGCTGCTGTGCCACCAGCGCACCGAGTTGCGCGCGTGGCTCTGGCTGGGCTGGCTGTCGGTGCTGTCCGCCGCCCTGCTGGTGATCCCCGCCACGGCGGCGGCGTTCGACTCCGGGGCCTGGACCGCTGCCTCGATCACGGTGCCCGCCCTGACCAGCGTGGCGATGCTCGCTGCCGCCCAGCACCCACGTCGATGGGAATCCCAGGTCAACGCATTGCGCGCCAACGGTGGCCTCGGCCTGATCATCAGTGCCATGGCCACCGCGGCTGCGGCCATGAGCCCCGACACGCGACCAGGAGCTCTGGTGACCGCAGCCGCGACCGCTCTGGCCGTGGGCATCTGGGCTGCCCTGGACCGCACAGGCGGCTGGCTGCTGCCACACGGCGCCGCAGCGCTGGCAGGCGTGACCGTCGCCCTGATGCTGGGACTGCCTGCGGATCCGCAACCGGTCTGGTTGGCCGCAGCAGTCGCGCTGGCCGGACTGACCGTCGGCATGGTGCTGTGGGTCGTGCAGGGCGACGAACCACGCTGGTCGATCCCGGTGGTCGGTGCCGCAGCGGTGTGGAGCGGATGGGCGCTGCTGCGTGTCGTTGCCCCGTACGAGGTGCGCTGGGAGTCCGACCTGGTCGAGAGCCAGCTGGCCCTGCTGGGAGTCCTGGTTGCTGCCGTCGCCTTCGCTGTCGCGTGGTGGCTGCCGGCGGCCGGCTGGGTCGGGGCGCTGCTCGCCGCAGGGGCGCTGTCGATCGCGCCCGGGCTCAGCTTTGACGCCGTCGAGTGGTACAGCCTGCCGTGGGCCGTGCTGCTGCTGGTCGCCGGACTGCTGTGGCGCCGGCGCGGGCCGACCCCCTCGCTGGTGTGGCTGGGCCCGGCTGTGGCGATGGCCCTGCTTCCCTCCGCGGTGGCCGCCTGGGGTGCGCCCTGGGCGGTCGACATCGGCGGTCTGGGCACCAGCGGACACCTGATGCGCCTCGGCGGGTTGCTGTTCGCGGGGGTGCTCGCCGTCGTGGTGGGTGCGCGGACCCGGCTCGGCGGCCTGCTGCTCCCGGCCGCCCTCGCCCTGATCATCACCGCAGGGGCCCAGGTCTGGGGCGGGCTGGCCACCCTGCCACGCTTCCTCGGGCTCGCACTGGCAGGGACCCTCCTGGTCGTGGCCGGTGCGCGGATCGAGTGGCTGCGACGCGAGGGTCGCCGGATGCGCAGCTGGGTGGCCGGATTGCGCTGACCGACTGGCCTGAGGGCCGAACGGTTGAAATAGTGACCTTGGGGGCACTATGACCGGGCGATGCGATCCTCGCTGCGGCACCTTGGCCGCACAGCCCAGAGCAGGAGGAGGTAGGTCATGCCCATGGGTAGCACCCCAGACATGCTCGTCGTCGTCGATTCCGATCCCGCCAGCAACGCTGCGCTGGAGATCGCCCGTCGCTATTCCCGTGGCGCCGTTGCGCTGACCTCATGGGACGCCCCCGAGCCCGGCGCGGACATCCTCGCCCAGGCCTCTGCCACCTCCTCGCCGACGATCGCCGAGGCACTGCGCGTGGCCGCCCAGCGCCGGATCTCGTGGGTCGGGATCCGCCGTGACTTCGCCGAGCCCCAGCAGCTGCTCGGTGAACTGCTCAAGGGCACTGCCCGGAGCATCACCGGCGACCTGCCCGGCTTCGCGGTGTTCCTCGCCGACGGCGAGCCCGCCCCGTTCCGCCGGATCCTGGCCATCGTGGACCGCAGACAAGGACCGATCTCCGGCCTGGCAGTGCACGCCGCGGTAGCCGTGGCCGATACGGCCGGAGCCGTGCTCGATGTCCTGGTCCTCGGGGCTGAGGGTGAGCAGTTGACCTCCGACGACCAGGACGAGCTGCTGGCCATCAGCCGCGAGAAGGAGCTCTGGCAGCGGGCGATCGCCCGGGCCCGGGCCGCGGACTTCACCACCAACTGGATCCCCGCGGTCGGCGTGGACGATGCGTGGTCGGTGATCACCGATCAGCTCTCCCAGCACGACTACGACCTCGTGATCGACGACCTCGGCGATGTGTCCCTGGACGGGCGGATCGGCAGGGACAGGGCTCTGGCCGGCACTCTCGCCCGCGGGGAGGTGGGCGAGATCCCCTTGCGGCTGCTCACGGAGGTACCCATTCCGGTCCTGCTGGTCCTCGATCAGATCCGGCTTGGGATGAAGTCCGGGACCCTCCTGAAGGCAGGCGCTGCCGCGGCCATCACCCTTGGCGTGGTCTCCGCCTCTGTCGTGCCCCCCCGCGCGGCCGCAACTTCACACTCCGCGGCAGCCAACCCGGTCAAGGAGTTGACCAAGGAGTTGGAGGATGCCCTGGGCATCGTCGACCCCTCGGTCCAGGCGCGGCAGGAATCTGCTGCCACCGCCAGCCGAGGCGGGATCGACAGCGGCGCCCGCGGCGCCGCAGAGGCGCTCGCCTCTACCCCGGTGGGGGTCTCGCCCACGGCTGTGGTGCCCGAGAGCACAAGCACGTCCAACCCGCCTGAGCCGAAACAGACCGACAAGCAAGCCAGCAAGTCCCAGGAGCCCAAGGAACCCACCGAGCCCACGTCGCCCACTGCGCCCAAGGGCGGGGCAACACCCCAGGACGTGGCCAAGGCGGCCAAGGCCGCGGCTGCCGAGAAGGCAGCCCTTGCCAAGGAGAAGCTGCGTGTGGCGAAGGCGAAGAAGGCCGCGGCCACGGCCGAGGAGGCCCTTGGGACCACCCAGGAAACGGCCGAGATCGCACTGGCCGAGCTCCAGGCCGCGACCGCCTCCCTCGACGAGTCGCTCGCCGATGCACAGCGAACACAGTCCGAGAGCACCGGAATCCAGTCGGTCCTGCCGGGTGGGGCCACCGCCGAGGAGGCGCAATTCGCAGCAATTGTCGCTGTGTCGGCCCAGGCGCGCCTGGATGACGCGGTCGATCACGCGGCCACCGTGCTCGATGACCTGACCGCGGCCGAGCAGGCCGTCACGGACAAGGAGGACGTGCTGGCCAAGCGCAAGTCCGAGGTGACTCAGACCAAGGCGCAGTACGAGCAGTCCAAGGAGAAGGCGGAGGTCTACCGGGCGAGCCTGGCCAAGACCCGCCAGGCACCGGTGACGAAGGGCCAGTACAACCTGACCGCGCGCTTCGGAGACACCAGCGGCCGCTGGTCCTCGGGCGTGCACACAGGCCTGGACTTCGCCGCCCCGTCGGGCACGGACGTCATGGCCGCAGCCTCGGGCACGGTGGTGTCCACCGGCTATGCCGGCGCCTACGGCAACCAGATCATCATCGACCACGGCGGCGGCTGGCAGACCACCTACAACCACCTGTCGAGCATCAAGACGTCCACGGGCCAGAAGGTCAGCACCGGTGACCACATCGGCGACGTGGGCTCGACGGGCAACTCGACGGGCAGCCACCTGCACTTCGAGGTGACCAAGAACGAGAAGTTCGTCGACCCCCAGACCTGGCTCGGCTGGTAGCGCCGAGGAAGGACCCGCACTTCACCTCGGCGTCCTAGGATCGCGGCATGACCGCCCTGCTGCTGGCCACGATCGCACTGATGGCTGCGCTCGTACTGGTCGGCGTGTTCTGGTCGCTGGGTCGGGCGATCCGCTGGAGTCCACGGGCGAGCGGCTGCTGTTGCGCCCGGTTGTTCGAGCTTCCACTGCGTCGATGGTCCGATGATCAGCGGACCGGCCATCCAGGGGTCACCATGACGACCGCCGAGACGAGTACCACCGACCTCGGCGTGCGTCATCGACCGGTGCAGGCGCGTGGCCGGGTCCGCTTCGACGCCATCCTGCACGCTGCCCGCGACCTGCTCGCCGTGGGTGGCATGGCCGGGTTCACGGTCGAGGACGTGGCGACCCGCGCGAACATCCCGGTGGGCTCGATCTACCAGTTCTTCCCGAACAAGTACGCGATCATCGCCGAGCTGGACGCGCGTGACACCGCAGCCCTGGTCGATGACCTGATCGACAACGCCGACCGGTTCCCCAACGACGACTGGCAGAACCAGACCGATGAGCTGATCGACCTGGTCGCCGCGCACTGGGTCGACGATCCGACCCGCCGAGCGGTCTGGCTGGCGATGCGCTCGACGGCCGCGACCCGCACCCTGGCCGCGGAACACTCGCGGGCGCTGGTGAGCGTGCTGCTGCCGATGATCGCGCGCCTGGCCCGAGATCACACGTTCGACGAGCAGGTGACGATCAGCGAGGTCGTCGTGGAGATGTGCCAGTCGCTGCTGCACTTCTCGGTCTCCGACGGGCGGCCGAACCCGGCCACCGTGCGTGAACTCAAGCGGATGCTGCGGGCCTACCTGCGCGCGATCTCGTTGAGCGCCTGAGCGGACTCAAGGACGACCACCGCAGCGGCCATCGACGGCTCGTGGGTGATCGACACCTGGATCACGACCTCCCCGAGGCTTGCCCGGACCGCTGCGGCCACGGACTCATGCAGCCGCAGGCCGGGGCGGCCCAGCCATCGGAAACCACCTCGATGTGCCGCCAGTCCAGGTGCAGGGGCGACCGGGGCCCGACCCGGCCGCGCGCCGGAGAACGCCTTCACGAACGCTTCCTTGGCCGCGTAGCGGCCGGCCAGGTGCTGTGCGGCCCCGGCCGGTCCGCTGCCGGCCCGCAGCTCCGCTGCCGTGAACGTCTGGTCGGCGAACGCCGAGCCGCCTGCTGCGAGCTGCTCGGCGAACGACTCGACCCCGACCAGGTCGATGCCCACCCCCAGGACGCCCATCACTGGCTCCCGTCCCGGCCCCGGACCGGTAGGGCGCCGACGAGCAGACCGACCTCGCGGGCCCGCTGGACGTCGGGCGCCCCGTCGCCGAGCCGGCGATCGGTACGCCGGGCGAGCACTGGCGCTCCGCCATACTGGGCGGCCAGGCGCAACTGGGCACCCCTGACCCGGCGGGAGTGCGCGCGGGCCAGGTAGTCCATGCGCTGGTCGGCCGGGACGGCCGCCACGAACACGTC
Organism: uncultured Actinomycetes bacterium; assembly: GCA_963781015.1. GTDB lineage: Bacteria > Actinomycetota > Actinomycetes > S36-B12 > CAIYMF01 > Prado023. The sequence goes on from CAWAEB010000021.1 coordinate 22,887, forward strand.
GGGGTGCGCGAGGGCGACCACCGCCGACACGTGCCCGAAGCCCAGGCTGGTCACCAGGCCCGCGCGCACCGGTTCGTGGCGCACCAGGGGGCCGGTGGTCGACGACCAGCGGCGCGGGCGCGACCCGTGGGTCGACGCTGACCAGGTTGCGGTTGCCGGGGATGATCCCGGTTGCGAACACGTCACACAGCCCCGCGATCTGCCACGCTGCCGCCCCGCCCTTGCTGTGCCCGGTCAGGGACTTCTGGGAGATGACCCGCAGCGGCGCACCCTCGCTGCGGCCCAGGGCCTCGGCGATCGTGGCGTGCACGAAGGCCTCGTTGGGATCGTTGGCCTCGGTGGAGGTGTCGTGCTTGGAGACCACCCCGATGTCGTCCGGGGTCAGGCCGAGACCGGCCAGGGCCCGGCCCAAGGGCGAGTCGGGTCCGCCACGCACAGCCCCGAGTGCGCCCAGGCCGGGCGCCGGGATGGAGGTGTGGATGCCATCGCCGAACGAGGCCGCGTACGCCCACCACCGCGCGGACCGGCAGCCCCAGCGCAAGCGCCACGGAACCGCGGCAGACCACGAAGCTGCCGCCACCCTGGGACTCCACGAAACCGCGCCGACGCCGGTCGCCCGGTCGGCTGTGCTCAGCCGGGTCCAACCCGGCGGAACGCATCGACGCGTTGTCGGCCGTGGCGGCCATGTCGGCGAAGCCGAGGATCCCCTCGGTGCTCAGGTCGTCCCAGCCACCGCCGATGATGATCTCGGCCTTGCCCAGCGTGATCTTGTCGATGGCCTCCTCCAGGGAGACCGCGGCAGTGGCGCAGGCTGCGACCGGGTGCACCATCGGCCCGTATCCGCCGACGAGGCCCTGGTTGACGTGCGCGGACACGACATTGCCCAACGCCTCCTGGAGCACGTCGTTGGCATGTGCCTTGCCGGTGGCCGGGTCCATGTAGAGGGTCTGGATGCTGCTCATCCCGCCCATCCCGGTGCCCTGGGTGTTGCCCACGAGGCTGGGGTGGACAGCGCTGACCAGCTCTTCGGCGCTCACGCCGGCATCGGCCAGCGCGTCGGCGGTGACGACCAGGTTCCAGGCGGCCAGCGGGTCCATCGCGCCGGCCACGCCGGGCTCAAGACCGTGCCGGGTCGGATCGCTACCGGCCGGGAACTGACCGCCGACGCTGCGGGCCAGCGGGTGGGTGCGGGGCACCCGGATCGCTGCACCGGCGGGCAGCGTGACGATCCAGCCCTCGTCCGCGCGCGTCACCAGCGCGCCGGTGGTGCCGGCAGCCAGCGCCCGGGCGTGGGCCTCGGTGGCCACCGGGGTCCGCAGCGCGCGCTCGAGGAAGACCTCGCTGAACTCCGTGTACCCGTCGGCGGCCACAGGACCGGTGCGTTCCAGCGATCGCACACCAGCCCCGGTGAGCACGCGCTCGCGGTAGCGCTCATCCAGGTCGGCCTCGGCCACGGACTCGCCGCTCTCGGCGTCGGTCCAGCCACCTGCGGCGGCGTCCCACCGGATCAGGCCGCGGCGCCACGCCAGTTCATGCACACCGTCGGCGGCCAGGGCGCCGACCTCCGCCTGCCACCGGGTCGCCGACGCACCCCAGGGTCCGTACTCGGCGATGCCGGCGATCACGATCATGTCCTGCGCCGCGACTCGGGCCGCGGAGCCCGGCTCGGGCGCGGTGGGCGTGGCCCGTGCCGCGCGCAGCACCTCGGGCAGGTTCGGCAGGGCGGGGATCGTGTCATCCGTGTGCACGGAACCGCCCTTCTGATGGCCGATTCCGTGCACACCGACGGCGGCCACTGCCCGCGCCAGGGCGGCACCGAGGTCAGTGCGACCGGTCAGCCCTCCGGACAGGTCCATCACGACCGGGGCGGCCCCGGCCCGAAGGGCGAAGGTCGGCGTGGCCAAGCCCGCGATCAGGGCACCCATCTGGGCCGCCGAGTAGGTCAGCACGCCAAGCTCACGCTCGATGGTCTCGGCGATCTGGTCATTGCCGGCCATCAGGCCGGTGCCGCGAACCCAGCCGATCTCGGCCGCCACCAGGCGCGTGGCCCGGCCCCAGCGCGCAGCCTCCGAGTGCCAGCGGTTGACCATGGTGGTCAGGGCCGCCTTGGCCTCGCCATAGGCGCCGTCGCCACCGAAGGTTCCGTGGTTGGGCGACATCGGCAGGACCACGGTGAAGGGTGCGCGGTCGGCGCTGACCACCCGCTCGGCCAGGCCACCGACCAACCGCTGCACGCCGAGCAGGAGCAGGCGCAGCGTGCGCGCCGCGTCCGCGCCGGTGTCGGGCAGCTCGCCACTGGCGGGAGCCGCGGCGAAGGGCAGCACGATCGTGGGCCACAGCGCGGGCTTGACCTCGCGGGTGGTCGGGCCGACCTCCTCCAGGGTCGGCGTCGTCACCCACTCGAGCAGGGCGTCGATGTCGGCGAACGAGGCCAGGTTGGCCCGGACGACGTGCAGCTTCGCACCCGGTCCCGCGTACCGGCGCTCGAGATCGCGGTAGGCCGCGATCCGCTCACGGCTATCAGTGGTGGTGGCGACGATCACGGTCGCCCCGCCTCGCAGCAGGTGTGCGACGCTGACCCACGCGATGGAGTTCGGCGAGGCGCCGGTGACCAGGGCCACCTGCCCGGCGAACTGCCCGGGGGCGCCAGCCAGCGCCGCAGCGGCCCGCACCACCTCCGCGGCGGGGCTGTCGAGCAGGGCTGCCTCCAGCCGGGTCAGGTCTGGGACCTGCACCCCGGTCGGCTGCGCACTGAGCACCCGATCGATCAGGGCCACCGTCAGCACGTGGTCGGCTGCCACGGCCCGTTCGCGGTGATGGACCAGCGTCGCGACGATCCGCGGGTCGCTGTCCCGATGCACGGCGAGTTTGTCCACCACCGGGTCGGCGAGCTGGGCGTCGAGTGGCATTCCGGCCGCCTCGGCGCGCAACGACGCCTGGATGAGGTGGTCGATGTCCGCCCGGGCCCACTGCGTGGATGAGCCGAGCAGCACATGCCTGCGGGCGTCGAAGGCGGGCGCAACCAGCTCGGCCACGCCGTGCTCGGACTCCAACAGTGCCAGCCGGGCCAGGGCCTGGGCGTGCTCGGGGTCCGTGGCATCGCTGTCCGCATGGTCGGGGATCCGCCCGAGCCGGGCCAGCACGTCGGCGGCCTGGTCGCCAGGATCCCCTCGACGTGCTCGCGCAGCTCAATCACCGCACGCGCATCCACCGGACCCCCGACCGGTCCCGAGGCAGTGGCGGGGGCCACCGCGATCCCGGCCTGGGCGGCCGCGGCCTGCACGGCGGCGTCGATGAGGTCGTCGGCCGAGGCTCCGGCCAGCGTGGCGAGGTCACCGCCGCGTCGACTGGTGCCCTCCCGGGTGCCCAGGGCCAGGGCCAGTGCGGACCGGGCCGCCCAGCCCTCTCCCAGGGCCCAGTGCCCGGAGACCCGGCGCGCGAGCGTCGAGGCGGTCGCGCCCAACGGCCCGAGGGCCGCCGTGAGCGCTCCCGAAACCGCGGCCCCGAGTACCGGACCGGGGTAGCGGTAGCCCGCTGATCGCTCGATGAGGGCTGCGGTCAGTTCGGCCAGCGGTGCCTCGTGGGCACCGTCGATGGCCGGTACCCCGAACTCCTTGCCCAGGTCCATCAGCACCTGGTTGCGCCGACTGGACGCACCATCGACCAGCGAGTCGATCGAGTCCTGATCGAGCTGCTCGACCCGCACCCCCACGCGCAGCGCCAGCAGTGCCGCCAGGGCGGTCGCGTGATCCACCGGGAGGTCAGCGGCGGCCGCAACGTTTCCTGGCGCCGGGGCGCTAGCGGGGCCGGCGGAAGCGGGCTCCGAGGGAACTGGCCCGGGCGCCTCCCCCTCATCCGCGTCCTGCACCACCGCGACCGGTGCGGGATCCATATCCGCCTCGAACACGACCTCGTGGTCCACCTCCACATTGCGCGCCTGCGGCCTGGTCCCACGGTGGGTCGGCAGGGCCAGCGAGCCCTTGGCGAGGTTGGCCAGCGTCGGGGCATGTCCCACGCCGACCTCGACGATCCGCTGGATTCCCAGGCCGCCCTCGGCGATCGGGGTGCACATCAGCTCGAACGTCTCGATCCAGCGCACCGGTGAGGCGAACTGCCAGGCGAGCAGTTCCACCAGCAGCGTGCGTGCCAGCGCGTCAGGATCAGCGCTGGCCTTCTCCCAGTCCGCGAGCAGGTCGACCAGGACCGGGGAGCCGCAGGTGCCCAGGACACCCTCGACGTACTCGCGGTCGAGCCGGAAGGTCACCGGGTACAGGTTGGGCACGTAGCGACCCACCAGCGCGCCGGCATCGATCCGGCCGGGCAGCTTCTCGCACAGGTGCCCCCGGAAGTGGTCCACTCCCCCGCGCAGCGCCGAGGAGTGGAACGGCACGTCGATGCCCGGGACCGGGATCAGCGGTGCGCGTCCCGGTTGGCCCGGGCCGAGCCGGGTGGCCAGCTCGGCCAGCGCCCTCGTGGTCCCAGCCACCGCGTACTGCTTGCCACGCAGGTTGTGGTTGACGATCTCGCAGAGCTGGCCCGTCTCGTGGGCGACTGCGTCGACCTGCGCCTGGGCCTGGGCGTGGGTCAGCCCGACCAGGTGCGGGCGGATCACTGCCAGCCCGAAGTCCGAGGCCCCGTGCTCGTCGCGCGGGACCAGCCCGTGCATGCCCAGACCGCGGGCGAACACCAACTCGAGCACCGCCTCGAGGGGCAACGCCGAGGAACAGGCCGCCAGCGCGTTGTACTCGCCGACCGAGTGGCCTGCGACGACCGCATCCGGGTCGAACACGCCGGCCTCGCGCAACTGCGCGACCTGCGCGGCGGCCAACGTGGCCATCGCGACCTGGGTGAACTGGGTCAGGTGCAGCACGCCGGCCGGATGCCGGAAGTTGATCCCCCCCGCGTGGATCGTCGTCGGGTTGTCGCGCACGACCGTCAGGATTGAGAAGCCGAGCTGGGCACGGGTGTGCGCGTCGGCCCGGTCCCACGTGGCGCGGGCGGCCGCCGAGGCGGCGTAGCCGTCCATCCCCATCCCCGGGGACTGGATGCCCTGGCCGGGGAACACGTACATGGTGCGCGGCGCAGCCACGACGGCCTTGCCGACAGCGACGATCCCGTCGTCGGTGCTGGCCTGCACCTCGACGATCCGGGCGCCGTCGCGCATGCCGACCCGGGTCGCGGTGAAGGTCACGGGTTGGCCGGGCAGCACGGGGGCCACGAAGTCGATCGACCAGTCGCGCAGCCGGCCCGGGTCACCTTCGGCTGCCAGTTCCAGCACGGCCCGGGTGGCTGCCGCCGAGGTCCACATCCCGTGCACGATCCGTCCGGGCAGGCCGACGAGGCGCGCGAGCAGGTCGCTGCGGTGGATCGGGTTGGCGTCACCGCTGACCGTGGCGAACGACTCCAGCCGGCCCGGGGCGGTGATGATGCGCGTACCCAGGGTCCGGGTCGGAGTGCTGGTCGTGGCGGGCAGGTCCGCGGGATCGGCGGCGGGCACCACCGGGAGGGTCGGGTCCACCGCGGTGCGCCGGACGAAGAACCGGTCGCGGACGGCGCCCTCCGCAGTGCTGGACTCAACGCCGATGACCAGCCCGCCCTCCGTGCGTTGCACCTGCGGGGCACTGACCTGCACCCGGGCATCAGCGCCGGCGCGCTGGGTCGCGCCTGCTGCGGGGAGTGTGACCTCGTGGTGAAGGTGCACCAGGTCGAAGATGCTCGACGCCAGGCCGGCCTCGTCAAGTACGCCGAAGACGTGCGGCCAGATGCGGGCCATCACGCGATCAGGCAGGGGGCCGCTCGCACCGACAGCGGCGGAGTGCGCAGCGGCCAGTTCCTGCGGATCGGTGGGGCTGTCGGTGCCCCCGGCGAACATCGCCAGCAACCCACTGCCGGCGCTGGCCAGACCAGCCTCGGTGATCGAGAAGGAGATCACCCCGGAGTGGATGCCGACATCGACGGGGATCAGCAGCTCCCCGTCCCCGGGCAGGCCGAGGTCCGGCCAATGGATCGTGAGGCTGAGCGCACGGCCCTCGTCGTCGCCCGACGCGGGGTCGCCGACTGCGCAGAGCGCGGCAGTTTCGCCCTGGCCGGTGGACCATGTGGCGCAGCCGCCGATCAGCGACCACTGCTGCACCGGGCCGATCCGGTGCAGCGGGTTGGACCGACCTGCCCCCAGCCAGCTCCAGGTGGGAGCAGCCAGCGCTGCAGCCAACAGGGCTTCCGGGCCGGCCGCCGGTACAGCGGGGCTCTGGCCCAACCGGAACGCCTGCGCGTTGCGGGCGTCGGTCTCGGCGTCCCGCACATCCACGATCTCGGCCGCCAGCTGCTCGGCAACGGTGGCCTCGAACCGGTCGAGCAGGTCCGCGACGGGCTCGTCGACGCAGTTGATCCCGGCCACGGCGATCGGGCCCGGGATGATCAGGACCTGGTCGGCGTCGTACCGGTCGCTGTGCGACTGCCACAGCGAATCCGACTGGTACCAGCGGCGCACGTCCGCGTCGAGCACCGGGACGAACGGCACCGGCTTGCCGGGCAGCCTGGCCACGGTCAGGAAATGGGCGGCGTCGGCAGGGTGCAGCAGCGCGGTGCGCGCGCACGGGTGCGCGTCGAGCAGGACGTCCAGGGCCGCAGCCGGATCGTCGACCGACTCAGGCGCAGCGAACCGCGTCGCGACCGGCCCGGCGTCGACCGGGTCCAGGCGCGCCTCGGCCCGCTGGAGCAGGGCGATGAACCGGGCGCGGTGGGTCGGGTCCAGCCAGGCACCGTCCTCGTAGCGGCCGTGCCGGCCCAGGGCGGTCAGGTCCACGAACCGCTCGAGCACCTCGGCATAGGTCATGTCCGCGACGTCGCCGAAATAGGGCTTGGCGGTGGCACCCAGCGCCTCGATGATCTCCGCGCGGCGGGCAGCCACCTTCGCGGCGTCACCAGCCACCTCATCGAGCAGCGCAGCCGCCCGGGCAGCGCTGTTGGCCAGGAAGTGGATGTCGGCATCCAGGCCGGAGCGCCCGGAGGTCGTCCCGCCGCTGATCGTGCCGCGCGTGACCCAGCCGTCGTGGCCAGGGGCAGCGGCCAGGGCAGCCTTCACCGAGTCGGAGGCGGCCGACTCCCGGGTGGCCATCGTGACGGTGCCCAGCAGGAGGGCGTCCACGGGCATCACCGGTGCGCCGTGGGTCAGCGACCAGGTGCCGGTCAGCAGGGCGCTGGCCCGCTGCGGATCGGCGATCCCGCCACCGACAGCAAGAACCACGTTGTCGTGCTCGCGGATGAGGTGGTAGGTCGCCAGCAGCAACTCGTCGAGGTCCTCCCACGAGTGGTGCCCACCGGCTGCACCACCCTCCAGGTGGATCCATACCGGGTGCTCGGTGGCCGCCGCGATGGCCAGCACCTCGTGCACACCGGCCACCGTGCCCGGCTTGAACGCGTTGAGCCAGATACCCGCCTCGTTGAGCTCATCGAGCAGGGCCAGCGCGTCTGCACGTTCCGGGATTCCGGCCGAGATGGTGACGCCGTTGATCGGCGCCCCGGCGGCGCGCGCTCGCTGGACCAGCCGGTCGCGGCCCAGGTGCAGGTTCCACAGGTAGGGGTCCAGGTGCAGGGCGTTGAACACGACCTCCTGCCCCGGAGCCAAACCCTCGACCAGCTCGGCGATCCGCTCGGTGAGGATGCGCTCGTTGACCTGGCCACCGCCGGCGAGCTCGGCGACGTGCCCGCCGTTCGCGGCGGCGACCACGATCGGAGCCTCGGCGGTCGAGGGCGTCATCCCGGGCAGGATCATCGGCGATCTGCCCGAGCGCCGGGTGTGCCGGGTGTCCAGACGCAGGGTGCCGTCGACTGCCCGCACAACCCGCGGGGCGAAGCGGGCGTAGGGCTCGGGGATGGCCGGAGCCCGCCCGGGGCTGAACAGCGCGGTGCGGCCCTCGGCGCTGGCAGGGTCGAGCACCAGCGCGCCGCGGCCGCGGAGGACTGCCGTGGACTCGCCGAGCAGTGACCCGAGCGGGCTGGTGAGCACGGCCACCGACCCGGCCGGAACGGCAGCGACCAGCGCACCGGCCCAGTCGTGCGGCTGGGCGAGCACTGAGTGCACGACCGCACGCATCATGCCCTCGCGAGGCAGGTCCGCCCCGGTGGCCGGGTCGTGGATCCGGGCGGCACCGTGGTCGGGCAGGGTGAGGCCGAGGGCCTCGATCTGGGCCAGTGCCGCGTCGGCGGCCTGGGTCAGGCCCGGGTGATGGAACGCGGACGAGCTGGCGATCGGCTCCCAGGTGAACCGCAGGGGCGCTCCCCCGAACCTGCCTGCGGCTCGCCGGGGCGGCCTCTGTCCCGGCAAGGCCGTCCATGGCCCGGCGCACCTCGGCAAGCCCGACCGGGTCCCCGACCAGGACGTGCCGGGTGGGCCCGTTGGCGACCCCGATCTGCACCGAGCCGTCGGAGGCCGACCCCGCCAGGATCTCGGCCAGCCGCGCGGTGCGCGGACCCGACACGGCCACCATCGGGGTACCGGAGCCCTCATCGCCGGCGAGCGCGGCGGCAACCGCCGAGTCCGACACCGACCACGGATGCCGGGCGGCGTGCGCCCCCATGAGGGCAGCGATCCGCGCTGCATCCGCAGCGACCTCGACATCCACGAGGCCGTCGCGGCCGCGGGCGGTCGCCACGACAGCAGCAAGCAGCCCGGCGCTGTGCCCAGCGGCACGGGTGCTCCCCGAGACCAGGGCAGGCGCAAGGCCGTCGGCGTCGAGGGTGGCAAGGCCGATCAGGTTCACCAACAGGTTGCCGACCAGCGCGTAGGGCCCCGTCGCCGCCAGCGGGCGGCCCTGCGCGTCGGCACCGTCGGGAAGCAGGTGCGAGAAGCCGTCCGGGAACAGGCCCAGGGCACGCACCCGCGGGCTCGCGGCCCAGTCGTCGAGCTCGGTGCTGACGGTGTCGACCCACGCGGCCAGGTCGGGCCGCCCGACCAGCGCAGCAGCCATGGCCTCGGGCCACCGCGGGTCGATCCCGGGGTACAGCAGGCTCAACGGATGGCCGTTGCCGGCCAACGCGTGCGCCAGGCTGCCGGGTACTGCGGGGGTCCGGTGTTGCTGCTCGGAAGTCGTGCGCATCTGTATCCCTCTCGACCGCGTGGGATCGCGCCGCACGCGATCCCATCTTTTATGAGCATTCCCTCATGTTTGGCGCAATGATACGGGCCGTTGCGGGCATGGGTGAAATCGAACACACGCGAATTGCCGCACGGGCGCAGGGCACCGGGCCGGAATCACCCATGCGATGGGCGCTGTGGGCTACTGGCCGTAGAAGAGGCGTTCGGCCACCGCGCGGGCGCGTCGCGTGGTGCGTCGGTAGTCCTCGAGCAGGGCGCCGGACTCCCCCGGGGCGTAGCCCAGGATCCGACTGACCGCGCCCAGTTCTCGGATCTCGGTGGGGACCATGTCGGTGGCACGTCCGCGCACCAACATGACCACGTTGCGTATCCGGGTCGCCATCCGCCACGCGTCGGAGAGCACGTCGGCGTCGGCCGGGTCGATCAGGCCAACGCGTCGAGCGGCCTCGAGGGCGGCCATCGACCGGGTGGTGCGCAGTTCGGGGATCCGGTGGGCGTGCTGGAGCTGAACCAGCTGGATGACCCACTCGACGTCCGAGAGCCCACCGCGGCCGAGCTTGGTGTGCAGCGTCGGATCCGCGCCCCGGGGCAGCCGCTCGCTCTCCATCCGCGCCTTGAGCCGGCGGATCTCGCGCAGCTGCACCTCGCCGACGCCATCGGCCGGCCAGCGGATCGGGTCGATCCCGGCCCGCACCCGAGTCCACGCCTCGGTGTCCCCGGCCACCCGGTCGGCGCGCAGCAGCGCCTGGGCCTCCCAGAAGGAACACCAGCGCTCGTAGTAGGCCAGGTAGGAGTCGACGGTACGCACGACGGGGCCCTGCTTGCCCTCGGGGCGCAGGTCGGTGTCCAGCGCCAGGGGCGGGTCCGGAGAGGGCGCGTTGAGCAGCGAACGCACCTCACTGGCCACCAACTTCGCCGCCGCAGTGGCCTCCCGCTCATCGACGCCGGGCAACGGGTCATGGACGATGACCACGTCCGCATCACTGCCGTAACCGATCTCACCGCCGCCGAACCGGCCCATCCCGATGACCAGCATCCGGGTCGGCAGTGCGGACCCACGCGCACTGCTGACCTCGTCGATCGCCGCCTGCAGCGCACCCGCGATGGTCGCATCGGCCACGTCGGTCAGCGCATTGCCGACGTCCTCGACGGTGAACGGCTCAAGGATGTCGGTGGCGGAGATCCGGAACAGCTCACGCCGGCGCAGTCCGCGCAGCGCGGTCACCGCCTCCGCCGCGTCGTCGTAGCGGGCCGCCGTGGCCAGGAACTCCGTCGTCAACGGCCCGCCCTGCCGGGGGCGAAGCTCCTCGGAATCGGCCAGCAGCGACACCCCCTCGGGGGCGCGCAGCAGCAGCTCTGTGGCGTACCTGCTGCTGGCCAGCACCTTGGCCATCCGCTCGGCGCACGCCGACTCGTCGCGCAGCAGCCGCAGGTACCAGGGCGTGCCGCCGAGGTCGTCACTGACCCGGCGGAAGGCCAGCAGCCCGGCGTCGGGGTCGGGCGCGTCGGCGAACCAGCCCAGCAGCACAGGCAGCAACGTCCGCTGGATGGCCGCACGCCGGCTGACCCCGGAGGTCAGCGCCTCGATGTGGGTCAGCGCACCGGCGGGGTCGCGGAAGCCCAGCGCGTCCAGGCGATCCCGGGCGGCCTGTGGGGTGAGCCGCGCCTGGCCGCTGTCCAGCCGGGCCACGGCGTCGAGCAGCGGCCGGTAGAACAGCTTCTCGTGGATGCGGCGGACCTCGTGGGCGCGCCGCTGCCACGCCTCGGTCAGTTCGCGCACCGGTGCGGAGGTGAATCCCATCGCCCGGCCGAGCCGGCGCAGGTCCTCGTCGTCGCTGGGCACCACGTGCGAGCGCACCATCCGGTGCAGCTGGATGCGGTGCTCCAGGGTGCGCAGGAAGCGGTAGGAACGGGCAAGTGCGGCGGCGTCCTCACGGCCCACGTAGCCCCAGGTGGCCAGCGACTCCAGCGCGGTGAGCGTGGTCGGGCTGCGCAGCATCACGTCGCTCCGGCCGTGCACGAGCTGGAGCAGCTGGACGCTGAACTCCACGTCGCGCAGTCCGCCGCGGCCGAGTTTGAGCTGGCGGTCGGCGTCCTTGGCCGGCACGTTGCGCTCGACCCGCTGGCGCATGCGCTGGACGTCGGCGACGAAGCCGTCCCGGTCTGCCGCGGCCCACACGAACGGCAGCACGGCGTCCACGTAGGCCGCACCGAGCTCGGCGTCCCCAGCCACAGCGCGCGCCTTGAGCAGGGCCTGGAACTCCCAGGTCTTTGCCCAGCGCTCGTAGTACCCGATGTGGCTGCGCAGGGTGCGCACCAACGCCCCGGCCCGGCCCTCGGGCCGCAGGTTGGCGTCGACCTCCCAGATGGTGCCCTCGGCCGTCGGCTGGTTGCACAGGCGCATGACGCTCGAGGCCAGCGCGGTCGCAGTACGAAGTGCGGCCGACTCGTCCACGCCAGGCCCGGGTTCGGCGACGAAGACCACGTCCACGTCGCTGATGTAGTTCAACTCCCGGCCACCGCACTTGCCCATCGCGATGATCGCCAGCGCGACCTGCGGAGCGTCGGGGGGCAGCTGCGCGCGGGCGGCCACGAGCGCGCCGGCCAGAACGGCGTCGGCCAGCTCGGACAGGCGCAGGGCGGTCAGCTCGAACGGGGCACCGTGGGCCACATCGGCGATCGCGATCCGCAGCAGGGCTGCCCGGTAGGCCACCCGCAGCGCCTCGGCGGCACCTGGACCCGCCGCCACCGGGCTGCCGGTCCTGCCCGCAGCCTCCAGCTGCGCGCACACCTGCCCAGCGGCCGGTGGCTCGGCACCCTCGAAGAGGATCTCGAGGTGCTCGGGATGCCGGACGAGGTGCTCGGCCAGCGCCATGGACACCCCAGTCGTCCGGGCGAACCGCCGCCAGGCGCTCGGATCGGCCGCGACCATGGCGATCCGGGCCGGCGCGGCGATGTGGAGGTCAATGGTGGTGCGCAGCACCAGGCCCGGATCTGCTGCATCGCCGACCTCGTCGAGCAGGTCCCGGGTCCACCAGGGGATCTCGGCAAGACCGGCACCAACTCGAGCCGCGTCCGGCACGCCGAGCCGGGCCAGTCGACCGGCAGCCGACTCGGTGCGACCTGCTCGGGGATCCCTCATGGCTGGGCTAGAGCACCGGCAGGTAGCGGTCCAGCTCGTACTGGGTCACCTGGCGGCGGTACTCGTCCCACTCGACGCGCTTGTTGCGCAGGAAGAACTCGAACACGTGCTCGCCGAGGGTCTCCGCCACCAGCTCGCTGCGTTCCATCGCCTGGATCGCCTGGTTCAGGCTCGTGGGCAGCCGGGTCAGCCCAAGTGCCCGGCGCTCGCTGTTGCTCAGCGCCCACACGTCGTCATCAGCCCCGGGCGGCAACTCGTAGCCCTCCTCGATGCCCTTCATGCCGGCCGAGAGCAGCAGCGCGTAGGCGAGGTACGGGTTGGCCGCGGAGTCCATCGCGCGGAACTCGATGCGCGTCGAGTTGCCCTTGTCCGGCTTGTACATCGGCACGCGCAGCAGGGCGCTGCGGTTGTTGTGCCCCCAGCACACCCAGGCCGGCGCCTCGCCGCCGCCGGCCAGCCGCTTGTAGGAGTTGACCCACTGGTTGGTGACCGCGGTGATCTCGGGTGCGTGCGTGAGGATTCCTGCGATGAACGAGCGTGCCGAGCTGCTGAGCTGCAGTTCGGCACCGGCCTCGAAGAACGCGTTGCGGTCGCCCTCGAAGAGCGACAGGTGGGTGTGCATGCCCGAACCGGGGTGGTCGCGGAACGGCTTGGGCATGAAGCTGGCGGTCACGCCCTGCTCGAGGGCCACCTCCTTGACCACGAGCCGGAAGGTCATGATGTTGTCGGCGGTGGTCAGCGCGTCGGCGTAGCGCAGGTCGATCTCCTGCTGCCCGGGTCCGCCCTCGTGGTGGCTGTACTCGACTGAGATGCCCATCGACTCGAGCATCTGGATGGCCTGTCGGCGGAAGTCGTAGTCCACCCCCTGCGGGGTGTGGTCGAAGTAGCCGCCCTCGTCGACGGGCACCGGTACCTCGCCGGGCCGGTGCGGCTCCTTGAACAGGAAGAACTCGATCTCCGGGTGGGTGTAGAACGTGAAGCCCTGGTCGGCCGCGCGCGACAGGGTGCGCTTGAGCACGTAGCGCGGGTCGGCGAAAGACGGGCTGCCGTCGGGCATCCTGATGTCGCAGAACATCCGCGCCACGCCCTGGGACTCCCCGCGCCAGGGCAGCACCTGGAAGGTCCCCGGGTCAGGCATGGCCAGCATGTCGGCCTCCTGGATCCGGGTGAACCCCTCGATCGCGGACCCGTCGAACCCGATCCCCTCACTGAATGCGCTCTCCAGCTCGGCCGGGGCGATCGCCACACTCTTGAGGAACCCGAGCACGTCGGTGAACCACAGGCGCACGAATCGGATGTCCCGCTCCTCGACGGTGCGCAGCACGAACTCGGTCTGCTTGTCCATGGGGCCATACTGCCGCATCCCGGCGCTGGTGCTGGTCGCCCGCATTCGTGTGCACGGAAACGGCCATCTGTTCGTCGATCCCATGCACACCGACGCAGGGCCCCTCGGCGGCATGGGTACCCTGCGGGCGTGCCCCAACTGCGGATCGCCCTGGCCCAGGTCAACCCCGTCGTCGGCGACCTCGCCGGCAACGCCCAGCTCGTGCTCGACCGGGTCCGCGAGGCCCACGACGCCGGGGCGCACCTGGTTACCTTCCCGGAGATGGTCCTGACCGGCTACCCGATCGAGGACCTCGCCCTGCGCTGGTCGTTCCAGCAGGCGTCGATCGCTGCTCTGGACGCGCTCGCGGTCCGGCTGGCCGACGAGGGCCTGGTCGACTGCGCGGTGATCGTGGGCTACCTCGACCTGCGCGACGCCGGCGGCAACCATCCGCTGGGCACCCCCCGGGGCGCCCCGATCAACGCCGCCGCGGTGCTGCACGGTGGGCAGGTCGTGGCCCGTTACGCCAAGCATCACCTGCCCAACTACGGCGTGTTCGACGAGTTCCGCTACTTCGTGTCGGGCACCGAGCCCTGCGTGGTCCGGCTGCACGGCATCGACGTCGCGCTGGCGATCTGCGAGGACCTCTGGCAGGACGGCGGTCCGGTGGCGCAGGTGCACACCAGCGGCGCGGGACTGCTCGTGGTGATCAACGGCTCGCCCTACGAGGCGCACAAGGACGATGCCCGGCTGGCCCTGGCATCGCGTCGGGCCGTGGAGGCAGGCGCTGCGCTGGCCTACGTGAACCTGGTCGGCGGGCAGGACGAACTGGTCTTCGACGGCGACTCACTGGTCGTCGATGCCGCCGGCGAACTGCTCACCCGGGCACCGCAGTTCACAGAGCACCTGCTGGTGGTCGACCTGGACCTCCCGGCAGCCGGCGGGTTCTGCACCGCCGAGATCAGCGCTGAGCCGTTGCCGACCTACCCGCCGCTGCCCGCACCGGCCGTCGAGGAGCGGCTCACCGACGAGGCCGAGATGTACGCCGCACTCGTCGTGGGGGTGCGCGACTACGTGGCCAAGAACGGCTTCCGGTCGGTGACGTTCGGGTTCTCCGGGGGCATCGACTCGGCGCTGGTCGCCTGCATCGCCGCCGATGCGCTCGGTGCTGCGAACGTCCACGGCATCTCGATGCCGAGCCGGTACTCCTCGCAGCACTCCCAGGACGACGCGTTCGACCTCGCCCGCCGGCTCGGGGCGCACTGCCGATTGCTGGCGATCGCGCCGATGTTCGACGCCTACATGGCCTCGATGCAGCTCACGGGGCTGGCCGAGGAGAACCTGCAGGCCCGGATCCGGGGCACCGCGGTGATGGCCGTGAGCAATCAGGAGGGCCACCTCGTGCTGGCCCCGGGCAACAAGAGCGAGCTCTCGGTGGGCTACTCCACGATCTACGGAGACGCTGTCGGCGGGTTCGGCCCGATCAAGGACGTGCCGAAGTCGACGGTGTTCCGCCTGGCCCGTTGGCGCAACGCCGAGGCCGCACGGCTCGGGCAGGAGCCGCCCATCCCGCCGAACTCCATCGACAAGCCCCCCTCGGCCGAACTCCGCCCGGACCAGGTGGACACCGACTCATTGCCGCCCTACGACCTGCTCGATGACATCCTCGATGACTACGTCGAGCATGACCGGGGCGCGGCCGAGCTCGTGGCCGACGGCTTCGACAAGGCTCTGGTCGAGCGGATCATGCGGATGACCGACCTCGCCGAGTACAAGCGCCGCCAGTACCCGATCGGCACGAAGATCACACCACGTTCGTTCGGCCGGGACCGCCGCCAGCCGATCACCAACAGGTACCGCGAGTCTGCCGACTGAGCGAGTCTGCCGACTGGCCGAGTCTGCGGACTGAGCGAGAACGCTACTTGTCATCGGGGGCGAGCGGGTGCTCCAACGGGGCGGTCTCCACGTGGCTCAGGTGCGCCGCGTCCTCGACGACCACGTGCACCTGGTGGGCTGCATCCAGGCCGTCGGCGACCAGGACCGCCTCATCGGCGTCGATGCCCGGCAGCGGCGCCGAGGTCCCGCCCGCCTGCCAGGCGACTGCCTCGGCCTGCTCCGGCAGCCAGAGCAGGAAGATCACCAATGCGGTCAGCAGCAGTCCGAGCCCCATGTAGGCCGCTGTGTGGAAGGCCGGCATGTAGGCAGCATCAGCCGCTGCCCGCAGTGCATCGGCCTGGGCTGCGTTGAGCATTCCCGCGCCGGCCAGCTGGTCGGCGACCTCGTAGCTGGCCCCGACGCTGTCGGCGGCCACGGCCGCCACGTCGGCGGGCAACTTCGTCTGCGCCAGGGCCCCGTCCATCCCGCTGGAGTAGCGCGCCGCCACCACCGACGAGATGACGGCCACACCCAGGGTCGCCCCGACCTGGCGCACCGTGTTCTGCACCGCCGATCCAGCACCGGACCGCTGTGGCGGGGTGGCCAGGGTCATCCGGGTGGTCGAGGGGGCTATGACGTTGCCCATCCCGAGGCCGAACACGAAGGGGATCAGCACCAGCAGCCAGACGGGTGAGTCCAGGGTCAGCTGGCTGAAGCCGAACATGCCCAGACTGGCGAGCACCAGACCAGCAGGGATCACCCGGCGCGCACCGAACCGCCCCACCAGCTTCCCGCTGCGCGGGGCCGACAACAGCTGGCCCACCGCGAATGGAAGGGTGAGTGCGCCGGACTGCAGCGGGGACCAACCCCGAACGACCTGGTAGTAGAACGCCAGGAAGATCAGCGACCCGGTCAGGGCCGCGAAGGTCAGTGAGGTGCCTGCCAGCGGTACCGAGAACGAGCGGATCCGGAACAGGCTCAGGTCCATCGACGGATGATCGGTGCGCGACTCGAACACCAGGAAGGCCACGATCGCGAGCACCCCCAACCCGATCCACAGGTAGGTGCTCAACTGACCCCAGCCAGCTTCCTGGATGCCGTACACGAGCGCGAGCAGGCCCACGACGGACAGCACGAGGCCGATGGGATCCAGGCGCCCGGGGTGTGGATTGCGTGACTCCGGGACGTTGAGCACGATCCCGGCGATCCCGATCGCGATGATCGGCACGTTGATCAGGAACACCGAGCCCCACCAGAAGTGCTCGAGCAGGAAGCCGCCGAGCAGCGGCCCCAGGGCCACGGCACCGCCGACCGCTGCGGCCCAGATCCCGATCGCGCGACCCCGCTCCTCGGGCGGGAAGATCACAGTGATGATCGACAGCGTCACCGGCAGCACCGAGGCTCCACCGACGCCCATCAGGGCGCGCGCAATGATCAGCTGCTCCGGGGACTGCGCGAACGCGCTGAGCAGCGACGCGGCCGCGAAGAGCACCAGGCCCAGGATCAGGATGCGCCGCCGCCCGTACCGGTCGCCAAGGACGCCCCAGGTGAAGAGCAACGCGGCGAAGACCAACGAGTAGGCGTTGATCGCCCAGATCAGCTGGCTCTGGGTGGCCCCGAGGTCCTCCTGGATCGTCTTGAGTGCCACGTTGAGCACGGTGTTGTCCAGGACCACGACGAGCAGGCTGACCACCAGGGCGCCCAGGGCGCGCCAGCGGTGCGTGGACCCGGTCACGGGTGTGGCGGTTGCAACGGGCCTGGCTGCGCCGTCAGCGCTGGAGGTGGACACGGGCGCACAACACAGCACGCCGTCCACGCATTCCCGCGACCGGACCTCCGCAGATTGCGGCGCCCTCGCTTGGGGCCCTCAGTTTGCCCAGCGGGGATTGCGGGCATCCCCGATCTGGCGCTGTCCCCTTCAACGTGCCACCATACATATCGTCCGGGGACTCCGATCGTGAGCCTCGAGATGGGAGAGATCCACATGAGCCAGCAACCAGCCACCGACGCGCCCACCCTGTACGGGGCGACGCCGACCGGCCGCCGGGTCAGCACCCGCGACCTCATCGCGGCGAAGGCCCGCGGCGAGAAGTGGCCGATGATCACCGCCTACGACGCACTGACCGCGCGGATCTTCGATGCGGCCGGAATCCCGGTGATGCTGGTCGGCGACTCCGCGGCGATGGTCGTGTACGGATACGACTCGACCGTGCCGGTCACCGTCGACGAGCTGCTGCCGCTGGCCGCCGCCGTCGTGCGTGGCTCCACGCGCGCGCTGGTGGTCGGCGACCTGCCGTTCGGCTCCTACCAGTCGTCGCCCGCCCAGGCGCTGGAGACCGCAGCCCGCTTCATGAAGCAGGCCGGGGTCGGCGCAGTGAAGCTTGAGGGCGGCGCCCGCGTCCTGCCCCAGGTCGAGGCACTGGTCAGCGCTGGCATCCCCGTGATGGCGCACCTGGGCCTGACCCCGCAGTCGGTCAACCAGTTCGGCGGCTACCGCGTGCAGGGCCGAGGCGAGGACGGCGAGATCCTGATGCGCGATGCCAAGGCGATGGAGGCCGCCGGCGCGTTCGCCGTGGTGCTCGAGGTGGTGCCCAGCGACCTTGCTGATCGAGTCACCCGGAGCCTGTCGATCCCGACGATCGGGATCGGGGCCGGGGCGGACACAGACGCCCAGGTGCTGGTCTGGCAGGACATGGCCGGGCTGACACCGGGGCGGACGCCGAAGTTCGTCAAGCGATACGCCGACATCGGTGCGGTGCTCTCCGGAGCGGTGTCGCAGTGGGCCGATGAGGTCGTCGCCGGCACCTACCCGGGACCGGAGCACGAGTACAGCTGAGCGGCGCACGAGGAGCGCGGATCAGGCTCGCGCCCGGGTGCTGGCTGGTTGCTCCACGTGGGCGTAGCGCTGCGCGGGCTTCATCCACCCCGTCGACGTTTGCGCGCCGCTGGCGTGGAGGGACTGCGTTCAGGGACTGCCGCCAGGCGGGTCCCGTGCGCTCAGTCCTCGAGGTCGGCGTCGTTCCAGCGGGGGTCGTGATCCCAGGCCTCCGAGCGCCGGTGCGCCCGATCCAGGGCAGCCTGCGCGGACCGCCGGTCCGGGTAGGGGCCCAACCGCTCGGCGTGCGCGCACCCGTCGTCGGGTTCCACGGCCATGTGGGTCAGGCAGAACCAGAACGCCATGCGTGCTCCTGTCGTGGACCAGCCGATCATGTCTGCCTGCGACGTTACCGGCCGCGTACCAGCACTGTCCTGCGTACTCTTGACCCATGTCCACCGCCACACCCATGTCCACTGCCACGCGTGCGCCGCTGGCCCCCGGGCGCCTCTCGCCGCGGCGGCCCGTGCCGGCATCGATCCCGCGACCTGAGTACGTCGACCAGCCTCGGCCGGAGCCCTACACCGGCGGCGAGGTCAAGGACGCGGCCACGATCGCGGCGATGCGGGTGGCCGGGCGGCTGGCCGCCAACGCCCTGGCGCAGGTGGGCCGAGCGATCGAACCGGGCGTGACCACCGACGAGCTCGACCGGATCGGCCACGAGTTCCTCTGCGACCACGGCGCCTACCCCTCGACCCTGAGCTACCGGGGGTACCCCAAGTCGCTGTGCTCGAGCCTCAACGAGGTCATCTGCCACGGGATCCCGGACAGCACCGTGCTCCAGGACGGTGACATCTGCAACATCGACATCACCGGCTATCTCAATGGCGTGCATGGCGACACGAACGCCACGTTCCTGGTCGGCGAGGTCGCCGAGGAGCCACGCCTGCTCGTGGAGCGGACACTCGAGGCCACGATGCGCGCGATCCGCGCGGTCCGCCCTGGCCGCCCGATCAACGTGATCGGCCGTGTCATCGAGTCCTATGCCCGGCGCTTC
Source organism: uncultured Actinomycetes bacterium (assembly GCA_963781015.1). Lineage (GTDB taxonomy): Bacteria > Actinomycetota > Actinomycetes > S36-B12 > CAIYMF01 > Prado023. Next base: position 42,197 of record CAWAEB010000021.1, read on the forward strand.
GGCTACGGAGTGGTGCGCGACTTCACCGGCCACGGGATCGGCAGCGCCTTCCACACCGGGCTGATCATTCCGCACTACGACGACCCAAAGGCCGACCTGGTCATGCTCCCCGGGATGACCTTCACCATCGAGCCGATGCTGACGCTGGGCACCCACGACTACCGGATGTGGGACGACGGCTGGACCGCCGTGACCGCCGACGGCAGCTGGACGGCACAGTTCGAGCACACGTTGCTGGTCACCGAGGACGGCGCCGAGATCCTGACGCTGGCGTGAACCGGACAGGGCCTGAGACAGGCTGGACCGGGACCTTCGACCCAGTTAAGCGTTCAACCACCGGGTACCATCGGGGGCATGACCCATTGGCTCAGTGAGCACGAACAGGAGCTCTGGCGCGGCTGGATCGCGGCCAGCATGCTGCTGCCCGAGCGACTCAACCGCGACCTGTACGAGCAGCATGGCCTGACCGGGACCGACTACCAGATCCTCGTCGAGCTCTCCGAGGCACCCGAGCGGCGCATGCGGATGAGCACGTTGGCCGACCACACCCAGCTCTCGCGCAGCAGGCTGTCGCACCAGATCGACCGGATGACCAAGATCGCACTGGTGGTCCGCGAGGTCTGCGACGACGACGGTCGCGGCATGTTCGCCGTCCTCACCGACCATGGCTGGGACACGATCGTCGCGGCTGCGCCGGACCATGTCGCCAGCGTTCGTAGGCACCTGCTCGACCAGCTCACCACGCAGGAGTTCGAGGCGTTCGGTCAGGCCTGCGTCAAGGTGGCCGAGGGGCTGCGGACCGAGGGGCTGCGGACTGAGGGCGTACGGACTGAGGCCCTGCGGGCCGAGGGCTAGCTCTCGCGCTGGGATCCCTGGTCGCGCTGGGATCCCTGGTCGCTCTGGGATCGCTGGTCGCTCTGGGATCCCTTGTCGGCCCTCTGGCCTCTCTGCTCGGCCCGCGCCCGACGGCGGCCCACCAACCACGCCGCAATCGACCCGGGACCGTTCGTGGCCCAGTGCAGGCCCATCGGAGCGAGGATGCTGCCGCTCCAGACCACCAGCATCGCGAACATCACCCCGGCGCCGCCGGTGGCCAGGATCGTCACCACCACGGTGCCCAGCTTGGCCCGCCATCCGTTGCCCAACCGGTCGGTCAGCGAGTGCGAACCGTGCATCTCGAGGGCGGGCAGGATGTGCCACAGCCCGAAGACGAACGCCGAGCCCAGAACGCCGACAACGGTCCCGTAGAGGTGGGTGAGCATGCCCAGCAGCACGCTGCGGAACACGATCTCCTCGAGCAGGACGGTGCCCAGCGGGATCTCGATGAGCGACTTCTGGGCCACCTGGGCGCCGCTGCTGCCCACGATCCGCTCGTCGGCGAAAAGTGGGTGCAGTCGTGGAATCGCCACGCCGAGGCCCATCCCCACGCTGACGATGCCGATTGCCGCCGCGCCCCAGACAACGCCGTGCAGCCAGTTGGTCCAGCCCATCTCCACCCGGGTCAACCCGGACATCGAGCCGAACAACACGAAGGCCACCGTCCAGGCCAACGCCACGGGCACGTACCAGCGACGAGAGGCACGGAAGGTCGTGATGCTGGCCAGCACCATCATCACGAGCAGGAGCCCCAGCTCCGTCTCGTCCGAGAGTTCCACCTCAGGCACTCTGGTCTGGGGACGTGGATTCGTCGCCCTCAAGGGGTAGCTCGTCCGCGATGCGAGCGGCGACCGAGTTCCCGCCCCGGGACTCGAGGGCCTGCTTGGCCGAGAACGCCAGCCCCTTGACCGCCGCCCCGATCAGGACCGCGCCCACGACCATCTGGATCGTCACGAGCACACGGGCGGAATCGCTGGCCGCCGCGATGTCCCCGAAGCCGACAGTCGCCAGCACCGTGGTTGTGAAATAGAAGCCGGCCACCTTGCCGACCGGCTGGGTGAATGCGGCGGGGTCACCGTCGGAGATCGCGACGTACATCAACGCGAACAGGCACAGGAAGAGCCCGAACACGATGGCCAACGCCTCGATGGCTGCTACGAAGGGGTGCGCAGCGCGGGAGATCCGGGAGTACTGCCGCACGAAGACCAGCAGGATGAGTACAAGCGCCACCCCCGCGGCGATCCCGATCCCGACGCCCCCGGTCCCCTCAACCGGGATCAGCGCGTAGATCACGATGGCCGCGGTGAGGATGCCCAGCACCCGCACCCCGATGGCCACCAGTTCCCGACGACTGATCGCAGCGGGCGCATCAGCACCAGGTTCGTGCGCCTGCGAACCCATCTCTGCCTCCTCAGGTGCGACAGCGGCAGCCTAGCAACGCACAACACCTCCGGGGCGATCACCTGCACTCCCACGCCCGCATCCGCGGGCCACGGCGGTCATCACAATCGCAGCGGGCACGCGGGGTCCGGGTGACGGTCCACGGGCACCCCTGTCGCCCGGCACGTCGACGAGGGGGGGGCCTGCCGGGGTGGGAAGAACCAGTGCCGAGAATCAGAGCGCCAGGAAGGCCGCGACCACCACGAGCACCGCCACCACCGCCTCGACCCCGCCGATCGCACCGGGCCGCATACCCGGCCGCAGCAGCAGGGATCGGACAAGTGCAGGGACCAGCCCGACGAGCCACCAGGGGTTGGCCAGGCCCCCCACGACCACGAGTGCGCTGTGCCAGCCGACATTGGCCCGCCGGAAGGTTGCCTTGCCGGCCTCACGCAGTATCGACTTCACATGCAGCACGGATCCGGCCAGGTAGGCGGTGACGATCAGGGTCGCCTCCAGGGTTGGCCCGCCCAGTCCACCGAACAACTGGGCGGGGCCGGCGACGACTCCTACGGCAAGCGGCAGTGCGACCCCGGCCTGGGCGACCAGCATCAGGTCATTTGCCAGGCTCCGCTCACCACGCCGGGCAGCCACGAACAGCCCGGCGATCCAGAGCACCGCCAGAAGCGCAGCCGCACCGAGCAGCCACGGCCGCGTGATCGCCAGGGGCAGGCCCAGCAGGCCAGTCAGGACCGCCCACGGGATCGCCCTATCGCGCTCCCTGCGGGCCAATCGCGTCCACGACCCCCGACGGGCCCGAGCAGTCAGCGCCCGACCCAGGTAGTAGCCGACCGGGTAGGCGGCCACCCAAGCAGCCAGGAACAGCCACCCGGCCGCACTCGCACCACTGATGGCGAAGCTGCAGAGCACCGGAACGATCAGGAACGCCCACGCCCCATGCTGGGGCGGGATCGCTGGGCGCCACCGCGACAGACTGGGCCGCTCCTTCGGCCGCGTGGGCTCAACCTGCGCCGGACCGGGCGCCGGCGGGCCGGCTGAGGGCTCGACGTGGTCACGCGCGGCGGACAGGGCCGTGAACTCCCCCGAGTGAACGGCTCCGAAGCGGTCGGCAGTCATCGCACCCCCACCCCCCCAACTCCCCCACTCGACGACTCCGGGCGCGCGCCTGCTCCGGGCCCGCCTCGCAGGTCGTGATCCATGTGCCCATCCTGACCCACAGCCCTGCCCTGCGTCGCTCGCGGGGTCCTCGCACGCGCCGAGGACGTTGCGCCGACGGCGATTTCTCCAACCCGGAGGTTGCCAAAATAGGGCATCGGACTACGATCTCTGCCATGCGGATTGCACATGATGTCACCGAGCTCATCGGCAACACCCCCCTGGTCCGGCTCAACCGGGTCACTGACGGGGCCCAGGCCACGGTCCTGGCCAAGCTGGAGTTCTTCAACCCGGCCAATTCCGTGAAGGATCGCATCGGACTGGCCATGCTCGACGCCGCCGCCGAGGCCGGCCAGATCGGCCCCGACACCGTGATCGTCGAGCCGACCAGCGGCAACACCGGGATCGCCCTGGCGATGGTGTGCGCCGCGCGGGGCATCAAGTGCGTGCTCACGATGCCCGAGACCATGAGCAAGGAGCGCCGGATGCTGCTGCGCGCCTACGGCGCCGAACTCATCCTCACGCCCGGGCCGGAGGGCATGAACGGCGCGATCGCGCGGGCGCAGGCGCTGACCGACGAGCACGACAACTACGTGCTGCCCCAGCAGTTCAACAACCCCGCCAACCCAGCGATCCACCGCGCCACCACCGCCGAGGAGATCTGGGCCGACACCGATGGCGGCGTCGACATCCTGGTCAGCGGCGTGGGCACCGGCGGCACCATCACCGGGGTGGGTCAGGTGCTCAAGGAGCGCAAGCCCGACGTGCAGGTGATCGCCGTGGAGCCGGCAGCCTCGCCGGTGCTGTCCGGCGGCGCCAAGGGCCCGCACCCGATCCAGGGTCTGGGCGCCGGCTTCGTGCCCAAGGTGCTGGACACCGGCATCTACGACGAGGTGATCACCGTCGACGGGGCCGAGGCCATGGCCACTGCCCGCCGAGCAGCCTCCGAGGAGGGACTGCTGGTCGGGATCTCCTCAGGCGCTGCGATCTGGGCGGCCAGCCAGGTGGCGGCACGCCCGGAGAACGCAGGCAAGACGATCGTCGTGATCATTCCCTCCTACGGCGAGCGCTACCTGTCGCACGGCGCTGTTCGCCGACCTGGCCGAATAACCATGGCCGGCCGACGCCGGGCTCCGGCGCGTTCGACGTCGAGCCCGGACCTCAGTCCCGCCCTGACCCTGCTGGCCGACATGCGCCGCGATGTCGAATGCGTGTTCGAGCGCGACCCGGCTGCCCGGTCCAAGACCGAGGTGGCCCTGCTCTACTCCGGCCTGCACGCGGTCTGGGCCCACCGGGTCAGCCACGCCCTGTGGCGGCGCAACCACCTGCTCTCCGCCCGCGCGATCTCCCAGGCTGCCCGGGCGCTGACCGGGATCGAGATCCATCCGGGCGCCACGCTCGGATCCGGGCTGTTCATCGACCATGGGATGGGCGTGGTCATCGGCGAGACCGCCGAGGTGGGCCGGGACTGCACCATCTACCACGGCGTCACCCTGGGTGGCACGAGCACCGAGCCGGGCAAGCGACACCCCACGGTCGGCGACCGGGTCACGATCGGCGCGGGCGCGAAGGTCCTCGGGCCCATCGAGGTGGGTCACGACTCGCGGATCGGCGGCAACGCGGTGCTGGTGCGCCCCGTCGCCGACAACTCGGTGGTCGTCGGCGTTCCCGGCCAGGTCATCGCCCGCACCAAGCCGCACACCGCCAGTGACAAGCCCGACCTCGAGCACACCAACCAGCCGGACCTGATCGGCGCCGCGGTGGCCAACCTGCTCGAGCGGGTGGACTCCTTGGAGTACTCGGTGACCGGTCACGTCAACGAGTTCCACCTGCATGCGACCTCGCCGGGCCACTGGGCCGAGTTCGAGGACTTCTCCATCTGAGCCCTCGCTGAGCCTCGCTGAGCCCTGCCCTACCGTGGGTGGAGCTGGGCGAGGATCTCGACCATCTGCGCATCGTCGACATGTCCGTCCTCATGGTCCAGGACGACGTCCACGAGGCGATCTCGGGGCGACCCACGGTTCGAGCCGCGCTCGAAGCGGCCCTGGACCGGCCGGGTGATCCAGTAGACGAGCATCAGGGGCCAGATGACCGCGCACAGCAACGCCCACATCCACTTGGCCCTGGTCGACATCCTCGGCTGCCCGATGATGTCGACCAGGATGATCACCCAGACCACGACCAGGGCCAGGACCACGAAGGCGTTGACCTGCGGCCAGGGAGTCACAGCGCGGCCCACGCCTTCTCGGCAACCCGGTCACGCAGCGCCACCAGCTCCGGCAGCTCGCCACCTCGCGGACGTCTGCGGCCGAGCCAGCGCATCCTCAGGATCGACAGCCGCTCGGCCACGAAGAGCATCGCGGCGATCAGGAACGGGAACAGCACGGCTGCGGCCAGGCCGAACTCCACGCTGCCGTCGTCACCCCGGGTGAACGCCATGAGCCCCCACTCGATGAGGAACAGCAGCGTCGCCAGTCCCGGGACCACTGTCGCCCGTACGGCCGGGGCGATGCGCAGTCGGCTGGCAATCGAGACCAGCGCCAGCGGGATCACCGAGATCACGAGTCCCACGAGTGCGAAGGGCAGGAGGATGACCACCAACGCAACGTCCAGCGCCCATCCCCAGGAGCGGACCGGTGCATCTGCCGTGGCCACCGCGTAGTCGGTGGTACGTGCTGATCGCAGCGCCTCACGGTACTGCGAACCGGCGCTGACCAACTCGGCCCGCTCGGGATCGGCAAGCCGGTTCAGGCGGGAAGCCAGCAGGGCCAGGTCGCCATACTGCACCGGTGGCGCGACGGTCGGGTCGACGTCGGTGAGCAGCACCTCGGCGACCGACTCCAGGGCGTGGGCCTGCTCCCAGTCCGGGTAGTTGGGGGCGACATGCCGCAGGCGGTTGTCGACCAGCGCGGTCAGTTCCCGCACGGCGTCCCGATCGTCGGCCCCACCGACCACGGGCCCGCGGGAGTCGACCCAGGCGTCGAGGTCGATCGCCTCCCCGAGGTTGACCAGTGCGCGCGACCGGAACGCAGCCTTGTCCTCGTAGTGCACCCCGACCGGGACGATCCGCATGCCCGAGACCCCGGCTGCACGGGCACCCAGCGCGATGCGTGCCGCACCCGTACGGACCTCGGCCATGTGCGGCACGTCCTGGGTGACTCCCTCCGGGAAGATAAGGACCAGGTCTCCATCGGCCAGGCTGCGGTAGGCCGAGCCGAACATCTCGTCGTTGGAGGCCCTCCGGGCACCGTCGGCGGCACGATGCACCGGGATCATCCCGGCGGCGGTCGCCAGGCGCCCGACCAGCGACACCTTCCAGATGACGTCGCGCGCCACGATCCGCGGCCGCCTGGGGGCGCTGTCCACAAGGAGCACACCATCGGCAAGCCCGCCGAAGTGGTTGGACACGGCCAGGACCGGGCCCGCGGTGTCCAGGCCGGGCGGCAGGCGTACGTCGATGTCGCGGTAGACCAGATTGGCCGCGATCCGCGCCAACCGGCGCAACACCCCACCCCGCTGGCGTCCAGCGCGGTCTTCAGTCATGGCGATCCCCGTCGTCGTAGAGCATCTGGGCAACACCCACGAAGGCCGCGGCCGACAGCAGGTGCCAGTCACCGTGAAGCTGCACGACACTGTCCGGGTGGCAGCTGGGCGCCCCCGTCCGGCCGCCCAGATAGGCCGCCAGGGCTGCCACGGTCGTGCCCGCCACCAGCTGCCCACGGCGCCGGGACCAGCCGGGCAGCGGCGCCCGTCCGCGCCGACGTCGCACGATCGGTGTGGCCACCGCAATCCCCAGAAGCAACGGGATCGGGACGTCGTGCATCAGCTTGGCCCCCCACGGCTGGGGGCCATGGAACGCCACGCTGCCCACCCCGACCAGGCCGAGCAGGGACGCGAACGCCACCACCTCAGGGCGCGCGGCCAGGCCACGTGATCGCTCCCCGGACAGCACGACCCCGCCGGCCAGGACGTATCCGAAGCTCGTCAGCGTGTTGACCGGCTGGGCGATGGGCCCGGGGCGAAGCCGCTCACAGTCACTGCCCCCGAGGCGGTGTGTCTCGCTGTCCATCGCGCTAGACCGGCTCCCAGGTGTGCACCGGAGCGTTGGTGTGCATCCGGGCCACGTACTCCTGGGTCATCCGGTGCAGGGCTTCCCAACGATCCATTCCGCTGGCCTCGAGTGTGGCCACCGACGCCATCTGCCAGCTGGCACCGTTGCGCCCGGACTTGCAGCGGCCCTCGATCACCCCGAGCAGGCGTTCGCGGATGGCGTCGTCGACACCCCAGGCCTTCAGGCCCTCGTGTGCGTGCGGCAGGAGCCGACGCAGCACCAGTTCGGCCAGGGGCACCTCGCCCATTCCGGGCCAGTAGACCGTCGTGTCCAGGCCATGGATCGACGCCCGGGTGAAGTTGTCCTCGGCTGCCCCGAAGGACATCCGTGACCAGACCGTCCGGTCCTGGTTGGCCATGTCGTGCAGGGCCCCGAAGTACAGCGCACCGTTGGCCAGGGTGTCCACAACGGTGGGCCCGGCCGGCAGCACCCGGTTCTCCACACGCAGGTGCGGCACGCCGTCGACCACGTCGTAGACGGGGCGGTTCCAGCGCCACACGGTGCCGTTGTGCAGACGTAACTCGTTGAGCCCAGGGGTCCGACCGGCGTCGAGCTCCGCCACGGGGTCCTGCTCGTCGAGCACCGGCAGCAGGGCCGGGAAATACGTGAGGTTCTCCTCGAACAGGTCGAACACGCTGGTGATCCAGCGCTCGCCGAACCAGACACGGGGCCGCACGCCCTGTGCCTTCATCTCCGCGGGGCGGGTGTCCGTGGCCTGCGTGAACAGCGCGATCCGGGACTCCTGCCACAGCTCCTTGCCCAGGAAGTACGGCGAGTTCGCCCCGAGGCCGACCTGGGCGGCAGCCAGGCACTGCGCGGCGTTCCAGGAGGCGGCGAACTCCTCGGGGCTGACCTGCAGGTGGAACTGCACGCTGGTGCAGGCGGCCTCAGGTGCGATCGAGTCGGCCCAGACCTCAAGGGCCTCATACGGGCCACGGATGTCGATGTGCAGGTCCTCGCCGCGGGCCAGGAGCAGCTGCTCGTCGAGCAGGGCGTAGCGGGAGTTGGTGCTGATGGCCTGCGAGGTCATGTGCTCGGGGCGCAGGGTGGGCAGGATTCCGATCATCACCATCCCGGCGCCCTCCACATGGGCCCGCGCATCGGCGATGTTCAGCTGCTCGCGGACCTGGTCCTCGTAACGGCGCGCACCGTCACCGCTCAGGCTCTGCGGGTGGACGTTGATCTCCAGGTTGAACCGGCCGAGCTCCTGGACGAACGCCGGGTTGTCGATGCGGGCCAGCACCTCGGTGTTGCGCAGGGCCGGGCTGCCGTCCGGGTTGATCAGGTTGAGCTCGACCTCCATGCCGGTCATCGGCCGGTCGAACTCGAAGCGCTCCTCTGCCAGCATCCGGGCCAGCACGTCCAAGCATCGGTGCACCTTGTCCCGGTAGCGCTGGCGGTCCTCCCGCGTGAACGACCGACCTGCCACGTCCTCGCCCATGGGCACAGCCTGCCTGATGAACAGCATTTGGTCGCGCGGAAGGGCCACGCCCGGCGATGCCTGCAGCGATTGCGCGCCCGACCCAACTCCGCTGCCATCGGGCCGGCCAAGGACTCATGGATGCATGCTCTGCAAGGAGCGCGCGCTCGGGGACTCGGACGCGGACTCGACGGCGCGGCCGCCTGCCAGAGCACTGACCTGTTCGCGCAACGCACGCACCTCAGCAAGGAGGACCGCGAGATCAGCACGCTCCAGGTCCTCGAAACCCTGCTCGTCATCACGGACGAACAGTGAGGCCAGCGCCGCGCTCACCAATGCCAGCAGCAGGAAGCCCGCCACCATGAGGATCACCGACAGCGCGGCCCCCGCGCCGGTGACCGGCGGTCCGCCGATGAAGCCCACTGTGGTCATCAGCGCCAGCGACCACCACAGCCCGCGCGCGAACGTGGCCACTGTGTCGGTCTCGACAGCCGCCGCCGCGCCGGCGCCGATCAGGACGAGCGCCAACGACAGGGCGAGCGCGGGGATGACCCAGCGACGAGTGATCCGTGGTCCGGCCATGACTGCCTCCAAGCCCCAGGTATGCGGTGACTGTAGGTCCGAGGGACCGCCCGCGGGCTCCGCGGGCCGCTGGGCAATGTTCGAAGTCGGTCAGGATGCACCCGAGCAGCGCATGGCTGGTCAACGTTCGAGGGCTGCACGCAGCGCGTCGGGATCGGTGACCGGCAGGGCGCAGACGAACCCACGGCAGGGGTAGGCGGTGGTTCGGCCGTTGATCGCGGAACGGTCAGCCAGCAGCGCGACCTTCGACTGGCCGGGGTTCCCGACGGCCACGACCAGCCCCGGGGAAGTGGCCGTCAGCGCGACCTGATGCACCGCCGAGAGCGTGTGGTCCCGATCGGCCGCTCCATCGGATTCGGACAGCACGATGGCGACCTGGACCGGCCCCGCGATCCGGGCAGTCATGGCCACCCACGTCCAGCCGGCGAACCGGGGCGCCGACCGGGCCAGTGGCATCAGCCGGGCAAGCGCCGAGTCGGCGGCGAGCTGGTGCTCGATGTCCCCGGTGAGCGCGGCGCGGGTCAGCAGGGCGTGGGCGGCGGCTGAGGCCCCCGAGGGGGTGACACCGTCGCTGGTGTCGCGCGGACGACGGACCAACGCGGGAGCGTCGACTGCGGTGTCGAAGAAGCCACCCCCGCCGTCGGCGAACTGCCCCAGGGCGACGTCGAGCAGTGCTGAGGCATGGTGGAACCACTGCTCATCGCCAGTCACCTGGTAGAGAGCAAGCAGCCCTTCGGCCAGGTCGCCGTAGTCCTCGAGCACTCCGGGCGCGTCGGCACTGACGGCCTCGCCCAGCGAGATCCGCGCCAGCCGGCGGCGGTCCGGGTCCCAGTGCTGGCCGATCATCAGGTGCGCGCAGGCCACGGCCGCCTCGATCCAGTCCGGCTCGTCGAGCAGGGCACCTGCCTCGGCCAGGGCGGCGATCGCCAAGCCGTTCCAGGCGGCGACGACCTTGCCGTCGCGGGTCGGCTGCTCGCGGGTGGCTCGGGCGGCAAGGAGCTGCCCCCGGCAGCGCTCCCAGCGCGGCGGATCGCGTGGATCGGCCCGCAGCTGCAGCACCGACGCGCCGCGCTCGAACGTGCCGGGCCGGGTCACCTCACACAGCTGCGCGACCCACTCGCCGTCCTCGGCACCGAGGACCTCGACCAGTTGGCGCCGGGTCCACACGTAGGCCGCGCCCTCACGTCCCGCGCTGTCCGCATCCAGCGAGGAGGCGAACCCACCCTGCGCGGTCCGCAGGTGACCGAGCAGGAAGTTCGCGGTCCCGACCGCGATCCGCCGGGCGAGCGGATCGCCGGTCGCCCGCCACCAGTGCAGGTAGGCACGCAGAAGCAGGGCGTTGTCGTAGAGCATCTTCTCGAAGTGCGGCACGACCCAGTCGGCATCGACGCTGTACCGGGCGAAGCCGCCGGCGAGCTGGTCGTACATGCCACCGCGGGCCATCGCCGTCATCGTCGCAGCGGCCATGTTCAGCGCGCGGGCATCGCGGACTCCCGCTGCAGCCGTCAGCGCGTCGGCGCGCAGCAGGAACTCCAGCACCATCGAGGGCGGGAACTTTGGGGCCGAGCCGAACCCGCCTCGGCGTGCATCGAACTGGGCTGCGAGGGCGTCGATCGCGGCGGTGACGTCGGGGATGCCGGCCAGAACGGCACCGTCCTCCGCGTCCGCACGCAGGTCGCGGCTCAGGGCCGCATGAACCTGGTCAGCCGCGGCCTCGATCCGGGGCCGGTCGGTGCGCCAGGCGTGGTCCACGCCCTCGAGGACGTCGGAGAACGCGGGCATCCCCCCGTGCGACACCGGCGGGAAATAGGTGCCGGCCAGGAATGCCCGGCCATCGTGGTCGAGGAACACCGTCATCGGCCAGCCTCCGCGGCCGGTCAGCGCCTGGGTGGCCTCCATGTAGACCGCGTCGATGTCTGGGCGCTCCTCGCGGTCCACCTTGATGTTGACGAACCGCTCGTTCATCAGCGCGGCGGTCACCGGGTGCTCGAAGGACTCGTGGGCCATGACGTGGCACCAGTGGCAGGCCGCGTATCCGACGGACAGCAGGATCGGGACGTCGCGGTCGCGGGCCTGGGCGAATGCCTCGTCACACCAGGGCCACCAGTCCACCGGGTTTTCGGCGTGCTGGCGCAGGTACGGGGAGAGCGCGTCGGCAAGTCGGTTGGCCATGCAGACACTGTTCCTCACCCGTCAAGCGACCTGCGCGGCCGACTCCGCATGGCCGACTCCGCGGTCGGTTCGGCCTGGGCCAGCGAGTCGAACCGACCACGGTCGGGCATCGGGTGGCCATTAGGGTCAGGAGCATGTCGCGGGTCATGCACCTGAGCGGACCGATCCTCCTCAGCGCGCAGGAGGTGCGCCACGAGGCCTGGGTCCTCGACGGACGCATCACCTTCACCGCACCCGGCACCGGCCATGACGTGTCGACGATCCGTGGTTGGGTCCTGCCGGGGCTGGTCGATGCGCACTGCCACGTCGGCCTCGATCAGCACGGGGCTGTGGACGACAAGACCACGCAGGCCCAGGCGACCGCGGACCGGGATGCGGGAGCCCTGCTCATCCGCGACGCCGGCTCGCCAGCCGACACCCGCTGGATCGACGACCGCGCGGACCTGCCGCGCATCATCCGGGCCGGCCGGCACATCGCCCGCCCCCGGCGCTACATCCGCAACTTCGCCTGGGAGGTCGAGCCCGACGAGTTGGTGGCGCGCGTGCGCCTGGAAGCCCGTCTGGGCGACGGCTGGGTCAAGCTGGTCGGCGACTGGATCGACCGCGAGGCTGGCGACCTCGCCCCGTGCTGGCCCCGCGACGTGCTCGCCCGGGCCATCGCCGCAGCACATGAGGAAGGGGCGCGGGTGACCGCGCACTGCTTCGGCGAGGAGTCCCTGTACGACTTCGCCGCTGCCGGGACCGACTGCATCGAGCACGCCTGCGGCCTCGAGGACGCGACCATCGACGCGTTCGCGGCACAGGGCATCGCCATCGTCCCGACGCTGGTCAACATAGACACGTTCCCGCGGCTCGCGGCCCCCGCTCGCGAGAAGTTCCCCAGCTACTACCGCCACATGATCTCCCTGCACGAGCGGCGCTACCGGACCATCGGAGCTGCGTGGGAGGCAGGCGTGCCGATCTACGCCGGCACCGACGCGGGCGGCTCGCTGCCGCACGGCCTGGTCGCCGCAGAGGTGGGCCATCTCGTGCGCGCCGGTCTGAGCACCGAACAGGCGCTGGACGCCGCGTGCTGGGGGGCGCGGGCCTGGCTGGGCCGACCCGGCCTCGAGGAGGGCGCGGAGGCCGACCTCGTGGTCCATGCCGACGATCCGCGGGTGGACGTGGCTGTCCTGGGCCACCCTCGTGCGGTCATCCTGCGCGGCCAGATCGTCGCCTGACCGGCCCGGCGTGAGTACGCTCGTCGCGAGCCGTCGACCGGAGGGACCGGAGGTGGACATGGCTGGCCGCCAGCAGCCCATCGCACGCCTGGCTGGCGTGACCAAGACCTACGGGGAGGGCGAGGCCGCTGTGCACGCCCTTCGGGGCGTCGACCTGACTCTCGAGCCCGGCGAGGTCGTGGTCGTGCTCGGCCCCTCCGGGTCGGGCAAGACCACTCTGCTCAACATCCTCGGCGGGATCGAGTCGGCCACTTCCGGCGAGGTCTCGATCGGTGGTACCCCGCTGGCAGGGCGGGATCCTGAGGAGCTGGCCACGATCCGCCGGGAGAACGTGTCCTTCATCTTCCAGTTCTTCAACCTGATCCAGTCGCTGACGGCTGCCGAGAACGTGGCGGTCATCGCAGAACTGACTGAGCGTGTGGCCCGTGATGACATCGACCAGCGCGTGCGTGGCGTCCTGGCCGACGTGGACCTCGGTGACCGGGCCGATCATTTCCCGGGCCAGATGTCCGGTGGTCAGCAGCAGCGGGTGGCGATCGCGCGCGCCCTGGTGACCGGGCCCCGGTTGCTGCTCTGCGACGAGCCGACCGGAGCCCTGGACCTGGACACCGGCCGCACGGTGCTGGCCCTGCTGCAGAACGCGGCGCGCACCGACCAGCGCGCCGTGGTGATCGTGACGCACAACGAGGGCATCGCGGCGATGGCCGATCGGGTGCTGCGCGTGCATGACGGGTCGATCGCCAGCGAGCAGCGCCAGGGCGCCGGGTCGGCGGCGGATGTGACGTGGTGAGCAGGGGCCGTCCTGGGCTGCCGCGCAGCCGGCATCCCACCATGCGCCGCAAACTGCGCCGCGACATCCGCCGCACGTGGCCGCTGTTCACCGCGCTTGTGGTGATGGTCACGCTCGGGATCGCGCTGTACGGCGCGGCGGACAACTCCTACCGCAACCTTCAGGGGTCCTACGACAACGCGTTCGCAGTCCAGGGGTTCCCCGACCTGTTCGTGACCGGCGGGGACGTCACGGGATTCGCGACGGGCGCGGCGCAGGAGCCCTCCGTGGCAGCCACCCGCACCCGGGTCCAGGCCGACCTCCCGATGCAGGTGAGCACCGACGCAGGAACTGATCGGTTCGTGGGGCGGATCGTGGGCTACCCGACGGCTGGTGCTCCCCAGGTGGCCAGCCTCACCACGCTGTCGGGGGCGACGAACCCCGCACCGGGCACCGTGCTGCTCGAGGAGCACATGGCTGGCACGTTCGGACTGGCCGAGGGCGACTCGTCACCCTGACCACGGCGGTCGGCGACGTGGACGGTCGAGGTCGGCGGGGTGGTGTCGAGCGCGGAGTACCTGTGGCTGGCGCCCGAGTCGCCAGCAGTTGATGGTGCCACCCGGTCCTTCGGTGTGATGTTCGTCGCCGAGGCGGATGCCCGAACGTGGTCGGGAGCAGCCGGACAACCAGGCACTCGTGCTGCTCACCGACCCGGCGCGGGCCGATCGGCGATGCACTCACCGACCTGAAGGCGATGCCGTCGCCGGAGGCGCCAGTCGAGGTCCTGGACCGTTCGCAGCAGCCCTCCAACGCGCTGCTGCAGGAGGACATCTCCGGGTTCGAGCAGATGGCGGTGGCGTTCCCCGCGCTGTTCCTTTCCGCTGCCGCTTTGGTGCTCTACGTCCTGCTCACCCGTCGGGTCGAGAGCCGAGCGGCAGGTCATCGGCACCATGCGGGCCCACGGCATGCGCGGTCGCACACTGGGCTGGCACTACCTGTCCTACGGGCTGCTGGCCGGCGTCGTCGGCGCACTGCTCGGGACTGCCGTCGGGGTAGCGATGGCTGGCGGCGATGTCGCGGCCTGTACGCGAGCATCATCGGGCTGCCTGAGCAGTTGACCGTGTTCGGCGGTTTCGGCGCGCAGACGTTCGTGGTGGGCATTGACCTTCGCCGTCGGCGCCACAGCGCTGGCTGCGGTGGCACCCGCCCGACGCGCGGCCCGCGACCGCTGCCCGCTGAGGCGATGCGCGGTGAGGTCCCGGGCGCTCACGTCGGTCGCACGTGGGCCGAGCGGATCGTGCCCGGCATGGGCCGCGCGTCTGCGACGTGGACCATGATCGTGCGCGGGATCGGGCGCAACACCCGACGCACCGTGTTCTCCGCGACCGGCGTGGCACTGGCACTCATCCTGGTGCTGGTCTCCTGGGCGATGATCGACACGATGAACCAGCTCATCTCGGTGCAGTTCGACGAGGTGAGCACCGCCAACGGACAGGTGGAGTACGCCGACCGATCACGCCGGACCAGGTGGATCAGGTCAATCAGTCGACGGTGTCGCGGATGGTCGAGACCGTGATCACGAGCCGGTGTCGGTCACGTTCGGCGGGCAGCGACTACTCGACTCAGCTGACCGGTTACGACCCCGGCACGGTGATGCACGGCTTCATCGACAGCGCCGGGAATCCGGTCGCGTTGCCCACCGAGGGCGTTCTGGTCGACCAGGCGATCACTGCGGTGCTGCCCGACCTGCGCCCGGGGACACGGTGGCCCTCACGCTCGGGTCCGGGGCCACCGCCATGACGGTCGATCGCCCGTGGCCGCGGACTTCACGTTCCAGCCGCTGGGCACGTTTATGTACGCCGACAAGGCGTGGCTGGCCGCAGCAGGTACCCGCGGCTGAGGCGACGACCGCGATGCTGACCACGACCGACGGTGCTGACGCAGATTCGGTTCGCCGTGCGGTGTCCGAGCTCCCGGGGGTGCTGGCGTACCTGGACACATCCGCGCTTGCCGACGTCTATGACCAGTACTCGGGGCTGTTCTACGTGTTCGTCGGCGCCATGCTGGCCCTCGGTGCGGCCATGGCCTTCGCGATCATCTTCACGACCATGAGCGTGAACCTCGTTGAGCGCCGGCGTGAACTCGCCACGCTGCGGGCGGCCGGGGTGCGCTACCGGTCCATCGCGAAGGTGGTGGGCGGGGAGAACCTCCTGGTCGCAGGACTGGGAGTCGTCCCGGGGCTGATCCTCGGGCTGGTGGCCGCCAAGTACATGCTCGACACCTACTCCAGCGACCAGTTCACGCTCGACCTGTACGTGCGGCCGCTGACCCTGCTGCTCTCGGCGACGGCGATCATGGCCGTTGCGGCACTGTCCCAGGTCCCGGGGCTGCGTGGGGTTCGCAGCATGGATGTCGCCCAGGTGGTCCGCGAGCGGGCTGCGTAGCGGCTCAGTCGTCGGAGTAGCAGCCGAGGTCCGGCGCTTGAGCATCGGCCGCCACGTACGAATCCTCGCGGCTGTGCCGACCGTAGCCGTCCCGGCTGTCGTAGCGGGCGATCGCCCAGCCGTCACGGATCAACTCGAGCCCGGCATCGGTCGTGCCACCGTCGCTGGACCCGACGTCGACGTAGCGAAGCAGCCGGCCGTACCGGTCCGCGTCGTCGGTGGCCCCCGGCGCCAGGGCAACTGTGCGGCCGTTGACCAGCGCGGCCATCGCCAGAGTCGCCGACTCGTAGCCGCAGGCCCCACGTTCGGGGGTGTCGATCCCGATCACCCGGATCCGGCCGACCCCCGCAACATCGATCGTGTCCCCGTCGACGATGTGGGTGACGACCCCCGAGGATGCAGCGCCAGCGTCGATGGCGGTTGTGGCGGTGGGAGGCGCGGTCGAGCCGTCGGAAGAACCGTCGGTCGATCCGCTGCAAGCGACCAGCAGGGCGGAGCAGAGCAGCGCACCCACCAGAACGGATGCACCCCGTTGCGCCTCACGGCCACCATGCGTGAACGGTACCCGCAGCCCCCGACATTGCCGGGTGGGCTGGGACGTCAGCCGCGCACCCTCACTCGCCGCCGAAATCCCGCTGGTAGGCGTCGTGCAGCAGGTCATCGGAGACCCGCTCAAGGCGGCGCACCCGGGTCAGCAACCCGCGCACGGCCTCCCGCACGACCATCACCTCGGCGCGGCGGCCCCGCTTCTGCCCGATCTCCTGGCTCAGCAGGGTTGCCGCTGCCTGGGTGGCATCGTCGAGTTCGGGCAGGCGCCGTGCAGTGGCTGCCAGTTCGGGTGCATCAGCCACCACCTGCGCGGCCAGACCATTGAGGTCGGCGCTGGCCAGTTGGGCGCGCAGGCCGTCGAGGGCGGCGGCCAGCTGCCCCCACCACGATGTGCTGCCCAACGACCGGGGCGAGCCGGAGATGAGTCGATCGAGCGAATCAGCGGCGCTGGTCGGTGCGTGGAACTCGAGTGCTGCGGTCATCGGGTCCTCCTGACATCGGTGCGTCGTGTGCTCACCATGGCAGCAGGCGCTACCCGTGACTATGGATTTCTGCTCCCCATCGCGTCGCAACCCCGTCGCAGCCGGGTCCTGGTGCGCAGGTCACGACGAGCGTCTCTGGTTGTCCGTCTGACAGGCTCGGCCCATGGCCGGACGTCTGAGCATGGCGAACGTGGAGCGCATCGCCGTCAGCGCCCTGGGCAGTGCCCCCACGGGATTGCAGCGGTTCATGGCCGGCCGTGGAGCGATGCCCGACGGCGTGGCGATCGAACCCGAGGTGGGTGCTGCACTGCGACTGCTCAACATGCTGCCCGGGGCCAGCTTCGAGGACCTTCCGCTGCCGGAGGCCCGGGCCCAGATCGACCACGAGGCCGACGTCTTCGGTGGTGCGCCGCTGCCGATGCATGAGGTGCGCGAGTTGGCGATCCCAGGCGGGGCGGGGTCGATCCCGGCCCGGCTCTACCGGGCCGATCCGCGGGATGCCGACCGGTTGGTCGTGTACTTCCACGGCGGTGGCTGGGTGGTGGGCAGTCTGGCCAGCGCCGACAGCGCCTGCCGATTCCTGGCCCGGCACGCAGGCGTGACCGTGCTCAGCGTCGACTACCGGCTCGCCCCTGAGCATCCCTTCCCTGCTGCCCCCGATGATGCCCTGTCGGCCTTCCGGTTCGCTGTGGGTCAGGCGGAGGCCTGGGGCCATGACCCCCAGCAGATCGCGGTCGCCGGCGACTCCGCAGGGGGCAACCTGGCTGCTGTCGTGTGCCTTGACCTGCGCACGGCCGCTGAGGTCCGGCCTGCTTTCCAGCTGCTGTTCTTCCCCGTGACGGACCTGTCCACCAAGCACGGGTCCTACGAGGACTTCGCCGACGGCTACTTCCTGACCGAGAAGCAGATGGATTGGTACCGCAACCACTACCTGGGCGACCATCCGGCCACCGATCCGCGGGTATCGCCGCTGCTGGCCGCGGACCTGCGAGGGCTGCCGCCGGCATACGTCGCCGTGTCCGGGTTCGACGTGCTGCGTGACGAGGGCGAGGCCTACGCACGGGCGATGGCGGCGTCAGGCGTGCGCGTGGGCCTGCGCCGCCATGACCGGCTGATCCACGCGTTCGTGAACTCCACGGGCGTCGGGCACAGCAGCCGCGACGCATTCCTCGAGGCGTGCGGTGCTCTGCGCGCCGGGATCGGGGCCGGGACCGCACGCAGGTGAGGTCGTGCCGACGAGGCCGGGCCGCCACGTCCCGCTACCGGCTCTCGGGGATGGTGATGACACTGCCGTTGGGCCGGACCGTGTGGATCGAGGTTCCGTCCGGCGACCAGCGCAACTCGAAACCCCGTTCATGGATGCTTCGATGGTGGAACGAGCAGGTCAGGGCCAGGTTCCGTTCGTCCGTGCCGCCCCCGTGCTCCCAATGCACCAGGTGATGGGCTTGGCACCACATCGCCGCGGCGGTGCACCCGGCGAACGTGCAGTGCCGATCGCGGACGTCGATCACCTTCCGCAGCGCCGGCGGGACCACCCGCGCGGAACGCCCCAGGTCCAGGGGGACACCACGACTGTCGACGGTCAGCCTCTGGACCACGGCGTCGCAACTGAGGCGCTGCCGAGCGAGTCCGGAGAGCCACAGCACCCCGGACTCACCATCGCAACGGTCCAGGAGTTCGGCGTGCGTTGGTGCGGCCAGTCTCATCGGGAAGGCCCGGCCGGCCGGGACAGCGGGGGCAGCCGGGGCGCCCGAAGCGGCCGGGGCACCAGGGGCGCCCGAAGCGGCCGGGGCACCAGGGGCGCCCGAAGCGGCCGGGGCATCGCCTCCTCGATCGCCCATGAGCTGGTCGCGATCCGTTGCGCAACCCGCGTGGCGGGTGCCTGCCTGGCTGACCACGACCATGACGTGTGGCCGCACGCCCTTGTGCACAGGCAGCCCGGCGGACAACTCGCCGCTGAGCAGGACCCCGAGGGCATCGTGGCGCAGCTGGGCCAACTCGCGCGGCGGGTCGTCACCGCGGATCGCCTCGCACAAGGACTCCAGCGCAGCAGACAGCGCCAGACCGGTCTCGGTGTCCAGCGTCCCGTTCAGCGCCCACATCCCGTCGGTGCCGTAGCGAGACAGGAACAGCTCGCGACGCTGGGCCTGCTCCGCGTCCGCGTGGTCGACGGCTGGCACCTCGACGCCATCGGCACGCAGCTCGTCATCGTGGTGGGCATCGGCCAGAGCAGCCCATCGCTCGACGAACCGGGCGAATCGGGGCTCGCTGAGCCGGGCTGCCGACTCGGTGGCCAACGTCTCGACGTCGGCCAGCGCCGCCATCCGATGGTCCTTCGCCCGCGCCGCCCCCATCAGCAGCCGGACGTGGCCGATCCGGACCTCCCCGGCCAACGCAGCGGCAGCCATCCGGGGCACCGCCCGCAGGTCGCGCCCGGCGTGCACCCGCGTACGAGCGGACGCAGGGTGCTCGTGACCCCGGGCAGCCACCCACGCCGATCCCGACCGCGCCCCATCCGCGGCCCACTCACTGCCCGCCTCGAACTGATCCGCCCACGCCGCCCGCAGGACGACCAACCGCTCCACGAGCCGGTTCAGGCGCAGCACCTCCTCGCCAGAGGGTGGACCCGCACCCACCCGAGAACGAACGGCCCGGTTCGCGGTCAGGTCCTCGGCCGCCCGTTCCAGACCTGCCAACCCCGTTGCAACCAGCATGACTACCTCCCCCGGGTGAGCACGAGGGCATACACCTGCCCCGCCCCACCCCACGACGAATGACTGGAACCTCCGCGATTCACGAGCGCTGCGCTCCACGAGCCCTGCGCCCCGCACGGCCACCCCACACCGGGGCTGCAGTGCCCGCGATGCATTGACCCTCCGCCCGGCCCGCACGCCGAGCTCGCCACCCGTCGCCGGGGATCATCGAACTGATGTTCGAATAATACCCCATCCGCCCGCCCGGTCAAGCACCAACCGCACATCCGTGGACAACTGGCAGGACCAGTCGGACCTCGCACCAGCCTCTGGAATGCTTAGCAAAGGTAATGAGTTACCCTAAGCAACATGAGTTCCCCGCAAGGTTCCACCCGCACGGACAGCGCTCTGGCCTCGGCGCTCCGACTGTCCGTTGTCCGGTTGACCCGGCGCTTGCGTGCCGAACGGGATCCGGACAGCGATCTGCTCCCGGTCGGCCAACTGTCGGTGCTGGGAGTGCTCAGCCGGTGCGGCGAGTGCAGCGTCGGCGAGCTTGCCACCATCGAGAGTGTGCAGCCCCCGTCCATGACCCGGACCGTCAGGTGCCTGGTGGAGGGCGGCTACGTCGTCCGTCGGGAGCACGACACCGACGGCGCCAGGTGCTCGTCACACTCTCCGAGAAGGGCACCCAGACCCTGGCCGCCGACCGCCGACGGCGCGACGCCTGGCTGGCGCAACGGCTGCGCGAGCTGACGCCGCAGGAGCGTGACGTCCTGCGCCAGGCCGCTCCCCTGATCGAGAGGTTGACCCAGGCGTGAGTCCCACGTTCCGCGCCCTGTCGAACCGCAACTACCGGCTCTACGCCGCCGGTGGCGTGGTGTCCAACACCGGCACCTGGATGCAGCGCGTCGCCCAGGACTGGCTGGTCCTGCGCGCTCACCGGGAACAGCGGCCTCGCCCTCGGCATCACCACCGGACTGCAGTTCCTGCCGATGCTGCTGCTGTCCCCGTACGCCGGACTGGTCGCCGACCGCTTCCCGAAGCGCCGCGCTGCTGCAGGTCACCCAGACTGATGATGGCCGTGCCCGCGCTGCGTGCTGGGCATCCTTGCCGTCACCGGGGCGGTCCAGACCTGGCACGTGTACGTCCTGGCGCTCGTTGTTCGGGGTCGGCACCGCCTTCGACGCCCCGGCCCGGCAGTCGTTCGTCAGCGAGATGGTCGACCCGGAGGACCTCACCAACGCGGTCGGCCTGAACTCCGCCTCCTTCAACGTGGCGCGCATCGTCGGCCCGGCGCTGGCCGGCATCCTGATCGCTGCCGGCGGCTCGGGGGTCGAGGCCACCGGCTGGGTGATCCTGGTCAACGCCCTGAGCTACGGCGCGGTCGTCCTCGCCCTGCAGCGGATGCGCACCCGCGACCTCGACACCCCTGCGCGCGGGCTCGCGGCCCGGGACATGATCCGCGACGGGCATGCGCTACGTCCGCGGCCGCCCCGACCTGATGCTGGTGCTGGCCGTCGTCTTCTTCGCCGGCACCTTCGGGCTGAACTTCCAGATGACCTCGGCGCTCATGGCCACCCAGGTCTTCGACAAGGGCGCCACGGAGTACGGCCTGCTCGGCACCACCATGGCCGTCGGCTCGCTGGCCGGCGCGCTGCTGGCGGCCCGCCGCGGCCGGCCCCGGCACCGGCTGGTCGTCGGGGCCGCCCTGGCCTTCGGCGTGGTCGAGGTGCTCGCTGGCCTGACGCCCACCTACTGGGCGTTCACGCTCCTGACGCCGATCCTCGGCTTCTCCGCGCTCACCATGATCACCGCCGCCAACGCCACCGTGCAGCTGGGGACCACCGCGGTCGATGCGCGGGCGGGTGATGGCGCTCTACCTGATGATCTTCATGGGCGGCACGCCGTTGGGTGCACCGATCATCGGCTGGATCGGCGAGGTCTTCGGTGCCCGCTGGACGCTCATCGGCGGCGGCCTCGGCACGATCCTGGGCACGCTTCTCGCTGCCATCTGGTTCAGCCGACGACAGGGGCTGCGCGACCGGGGGGCCACGAGAAGCGCGGCCGGTCACGACCGGAGCCCACAGTCCAAGGCCCTGGTCGCGTCCTGATCCGAGGCTCATCCGAGGCTCCTCCGAGTGGCCCATCCGCTCGACCCGTCAGGAAGAATCGGCGAGATGGACACCACCGAGCTGACCAAGGACACCACCCTCTGCATCTCGCTGGCCGCCCGGCCGAGCAACATCGGGACCCGCTTCCACAACCACCTCTACGGACAACTGGGCCTGGAGTTCATCTACAAGGCGTTCACCACCACAGACCTGCCGGCAGCGATCGGCGGCATCCGGGCGCTCGGGATCCGCGGCTGTGGGGTGTCCATGCCCTTCAAGGAGGACGTCATCGCACTGGTCGACTCGATGGATGATTCCGCCCTGGCGATCGCGTCGGTGAACACGATCGTGAACACCGACGGGCACCTGCGCGCGTACAACACCGACTACCTGGCCGTGGCGACGCTGCTGCGCGAGCGGGCGGTGTCGACGGACGCGCCCTTCGCAGTCGTGGGCAGCGGCGGGATGGCCCGAGCCGTGGTCGCGGCCCTGCGGGACGCGGGATTCGCGCGACGGGCTCGTGATCGCTCGTAAGGAGGCTGCCGGACGGGCGCTGGCCCAGGAGTACGGGTTCTGCTGGCAACCGGATGTCGGGGAGCATCGGCCGGCCCTGCTGGTCAACGCAACCCCCGTCGGGATGACCGGCGGGACCGAGGCTGAGGACCTTCCGGTCCCGGCCGACGTCGTCGATGCCGCGACAACCGTGTTCGAGGTGGTCGCCATGCCCGAAGCCACCCCGCTGGTCCGTCGGGCCCGGGCCAACGCCGCCACGGTGATCACAGGCACGGAGGTCATGGCCCTCCAGGCGATCGAGCAGTTCGTGCTGTACACCGGGGTGCGGCCGAACAGGGAGCAGTTCGCGGCCGCCACGGCCTTCTCGCGCCGGGGGTGAGCCAGGGGTGAAGTCGCTGGATCAGATCAAGCCCGTGCTGATCGCGTGGGTCACAGCACCCGTGCGGGAGTTCTTCCCACCTCGAGCGCGACCTCCGACTCACGGATCGCCAGCCATCTGCGCTGGCCCGCTCCCACGCTCCGGACTGGAGCGCCTCGTTGGCCGAACGCAGTGAGGTCATCGCAGCCAGTATGTGGCGCCGCCCCGCTCCGCGTCTCCCCGCGCAGGCAGAACGGGGCCGTACGACCCGGTCGCCGGCCCCACCCTGTTCGCGCTGGATCTCAGACGCCAGCTCCTGCGGCCAGCGCCCTCACGTCCGCGGTGGACAGCGGGTTCCCGGCGATCCCCCAACTGCCGCTCCTGACCTCCTCGACCACGCACCACGTCACTGGATGGACGCATGTTCTCGCCCTCGATGTGCACCATGGCGTCGGTGAGTTCGCGCACGATCTGCTGCTTCTGCTCGTCGGAGAACACGTTCTCGATGACCTTGACCTGGATGAACGGCATGTCACTTCCTTCCTGGGCGCGCCGCGGGGTGCGGGTGCGCGACTCCACCCTGCTGCGCCCTGGACGCGCGGCGCTTCCACCGGATCGGCCATCCGGTCGGGACCGGGCTTGGCCCGGTCGGGCCACGTGCACTCGGGGTGCAGACCGCATCAACAGGTTGCCGCTATCCCCTGGCGGTCAGCCAGCCACCGGGTCAGCGACGGCGCGCGGCTTCGAGAGCGCTGTGCCGATCAGGCCGGCGACGACCAGGATCGGCACGAGCAGCAGGGCGGTCGCGACGGAGACCACCGATCCCAGTGCTCCGAGGATGAACGGCGCCCCGCCGATGGCCAGCCCCATAATCAGCGAGGAGCGTGCCAGGGCCTGGTCGGGATGCCCGCCTGAGAGTTGGATGCCGCGGTCGAGCAGCAGCGGGAACAGCGTGGCAAGCCCCAGGCCGATCACGACGAGCCCGACGATGGACAGGGCCAGTACCTGCGCGATCCACAGGACGGCAAAGCCGACCAGGGCCAGGCTGAAACCGCCCATGAGCATTGCGTGGGCACCCAGGCGCGCGGTCAGCCACGACCCGACGGTGCGCCCCAAGGCGATCCCCAGGACGATCATGGACATGGCCGCCGTCGCGGTGGCCGTGTCGGCGCCCGTCTGCTCCTGGATCAGGGGCGATCCCCAGAAGTTGATGGCGAACTCCGTGGCGACGGCGGCGAACAACGCGACCATGCCCACCCAGAAGACCCGGGGCAGCCGAGCGCCGATGAGCCCAGCGGGCTCGACCGCGCCCGCGGGTACGGCGTAGCCCTCGTCAGCAGCCACCAGGGCGTGCCCGTCGGCCCGTTCGCCGGCCTGGCCCACCGCGTCAGCGCGGGCAGCTGTCCGCTCAAGGCGACCGGCGAGCACGAGGCCGGCCAGGGCCGCAAGCGCCGCAACAACACAGACCAGGATGCCCACCCACCAGCCCAGGCCCACGCCCAATGCGGCCCCGAGCAGCAGCGGCGAGAACAGGCCCACCCAGGCCGCCACCGCGTTGGCCTCGGTGATCGCCTGACCGCTGTGCGCAGGATGACGGTCCGACAGCCGCGCCGTGGAGGAGTTGAGCACGGTGCCCCCGCCCGTGGAACCCGCCCAGATCAGCGCAAGGATCACGCCGAAGGCGGCCGCGCCCTCCAGCACGGTGGGGACCAGGGCGATGGCTGCCAAGGTGGCAGCGATGACGACGAGCCCCACCCTCGCGGTGCGGTCGCGGCCGATCCGGGCGATGGCCGCCGGTCCGGTCACCGAGGCACTCGCGATACCGGCAGCCATCGCGGTGCCGACCAGACCAGCGGCCCCCACGGCCACGCCGAGGTCCTCAGCGAGGATGGGCGCGATCGGTCCACTCAGGTAGATGAAGGAGGCCCACGCGCCGTTCACGCCGTAGATGGCCCACGTGATCGGAGTCCGGTGCAGCGGCATGCCCCGATTCTCCTGCACGCGGTGACGGCAACACCTGGCAGGGCTCCGGGCGAACCAGCACGCGAGCGCCCACCTCCCCAACTACCCTGACGCCGTGCCGTTCAGCGAGATCGCCATCCCCGTCGCCGGCGCCGCCGGCCTCGGCGGTCTGGTTGCCGCAGCGCTGGTGGCATACCTGGCGGCCCTGGCCGTGTCCGCCATGCGCCGACCGATCTTCCCGCTGGTGGTCGTCGAGCTGTTGTTGGGGATCGTCGTGGGACCGCAGCTGCTCGGCTGGGTCGAGCCATCCGGCCTGGTGGCCGTCTTCTCCACACTCGGGGCGGCGTTCCTGTTCTTCCTGGCCGGCTACCACGTGGAGCCGCGCTCGCTGCGCGGCCCGGACGGCCGGCGCGCGGGCCTGACCTGGCTGCTGGTCGCCGGACTGTCGTTCGCCCTGGCGTTGGGCCTCTCAGCAATCGGGCTCATCCCCACGGTCGCGCCGGTGGCGATCGCACTGTCCACGACCGCGCTGGGTGCTCTCATCCCCATCATCCGTGATGCCGACCTGCAGGCAACCACGGTCGGGCGCACCACCCTGGCGATCGGCGCCTTCGGTGAGCTCGGCCCCATCATCCTGCTCTCCCTGCTGCTCAGCGGGCGCAACCCGATCGCCGCGCTCTTCGCGCTCCTGGGCTTCGCGCTGGCCGCAGTCGTGATCTGGGGCCTGAGCGTCCGGGCGCCGAGGTGGACGACCGCGCTGATCGACAAGGGTCGGCGGACCAACGCGCGCACCGCCATCCGGGCGGTGATGCTGCTGCTGCTCGCCCTGTCGTTCCTGGCCCTGGACTCCGGCGCTGAGCTGGTCCTCGGGGCGTTCGTCGCCGGCCAGATCCTGCGCATGCTGCTGCCGCAGGGCGACCAGCAGATCGAGGAGGTCCTCGAGGGGATCAGCTACGGGTGGCTGATCCCGCTGTACTTCATCGTCTCCGGCGCAGCCCTCGATGTACGGGCGATCATCGATCGCCCGATCATGCCGGTGCTCCTCATGCTCGTCATGGTCACGGTCCACACCATTGCGGTGCTCGTCATGTACCGAGGCCGGGAGACCCGCCGAGAACGTCTCGCGATCGCGCTGCTGACCACCACGGCGCTGCCCCTGGTGGTGGCCACGACCGGCGTCGCGGTCGACTCCGGGCTGATGTTCGCCGAGACCGCGGCGCTACTGGTCGGCGCTGCGTTGCTGACCATGCTGATCATGCCGATCCTCGGACGGATGGCCGCCCGGCCCGAGGCTCCCGACGACGGCTTGGTGGTACCTGAGCTGCACCGGCCGTACTGATCCGGCGTTCTGAGTCGGTCGACAACTACGACCCGGCGAGCGCGGCGAATCGTCGCGCCGCCACCAACTCGCGGACGTGGTCGTAGGTTGCCTGCGCCACAGGGGCGCGTTGCGACAGGCGCATCGAACGGGTGCCCATCACCGCACGCAGTTCGCGGTCCGGCGCCACGACCACAACCTGCGTGCCCGACTTGCGCACCGCCGAGACCTGCCGGTCCAGGGCGGTGCGGATCGGCACGCGCGGCAGGTTGCCCCGCTCCGGGGCGAGCAGGTCCGCGGTGGACATCGGCGCCGAGACGATCACCAGGTCCAGCCCCAACCCGGCCACCAGATCGAGGTTGTGCGTGGACCACATGCCCCCGTCGACGTAGCGCCGCCCGGCGATGGGGACCGGGGAGTAGTAGCCGGGGATCGCGCAGGATGCGGCGACCGCCTCGCGCATCGGGGCGCTGACGTCGCGGCCGAACACCACCCGGGCACCGTCGTCCAGGCGCACGGTGCAGATCCAGGTGTCCTCTGCGGGCCATCCATCGAACAGGAGGCCGATCGCGGCCGCACCCTCGTTGATCGGCAGCGTTCCCTCGGGCAGCAGGGCGCTTGCCAGGACACCCGGCCGGTATCGCCACGGACGGGCGACCATCGCGGGCAGCAGCGCCGGGGCGGCTGGCCGACGGGCAGGTCGCTGGGCCCGGTGGGGCTGGGCCAGCGGGGCAAGACCACTGAGCACGCGGGCACCCTCGGCGGACGGCTGCCCGCCCAGCATCCGGGCAACGAAGTCCGCCGGCGGCAGCCCTGCGCGCAGGAGGGCCGCAGACGTGGAGCCCGCCGAGGTGCCGACCACGAGGTCCGCGCTGCGGGCGTCCCAACCGGCAGCGTCGGCGAGTGCCGCGATGAGTCCAGCATGGAACGCGGTGCCGGTCAGGCCGCCGCCACCGAGGACGAGGCCGATGCCGGTTGGCGAGTCGGACGGCACGGCAGGCATCGGGCCAGACTGCTCCTCGCCGAGCGCCCACGCCAGTCCGGCCCGGCCACTGCTCGTGCGCCGATTCGCGGCAGATGCTCCCGAGAACTACGGAGCAGATGCCAGGGGGTTGGAGCACGAGAGCGATGGGATCGCCCACCCCATGGGCGTTTCCACTCGAGGGGCAGGTCACGTGGACCCCGGAAGGTGTGCGACAGTCGTGCCCATGTACACGCAGTTCGACCTCGTCGCAGACGACGGCACCCGCCTGACCGCGTGGCGCAACGGCACCCAGGACGGGCCACGGGTGCTGGTCTGCAACGGGATGGGCGTGGCGCCGGAGGCGTGGCCGCGGCTGATCGCCGACGACTGCCGCTACCAGGTGGCCGGTTGGCACCAGCGCGGGGTGCTGGGCTCGGACCGCCCCGCCGACCCCAGCCGGATCGAGATCAGTGACCACGTCAGCGATGCGGTCGTGCTGCTCGACGCGCTCGGGTGGAAGGACGCGATCGTCGTCGCCTGGTCACTCGGGGTCAACGTGGCCTTCGAGCTGGCCAACGAGTTCCCCGACCGGGTCGCGGGACTGCTGTCGGTCGCCGGTGTGCCTGGCGGGACGTTCGACACCATCCTGGCCCCACAGCTCGTGCCGCGGCCGCTGCGTCGTCCCGTCGGGCTGCAGATCGTGCGGGCCGGCAGGGCCCTGGCGCCGCAGCTCAACCTGCTCAGCCGAGTCGTGCCGAAGGGCCGCGCCCTGGCCGAGGTGATCCGGCACAGTGGGGTCGTCCTACCGTTCGCCGACATCCGCGACGTGCAGCCCTGGGTCGAGACGTTCTTCGCCCAGGACTGGGCCTGGTACTTCGACCTCGCCTTCGCACTCGAACGCCACGGCCGGATCGACCCGTCCTTCATCGAGGTCCCGGTGACGATCGTGGCCGGAGCCGTCGATGCGCTGACCGCGTGGGACGAGGTGCTGGCCTACGCGCGGCACATCCCGCACGCGGAGGTGCACCTGCTGCCGGGCTCGCACTGCGTGCCGCTGGAGTACCCGGACCGGATCACCGAAATGCTCGATCGGCTCGAGGTCCGCGTCGCAGGGCACCGGGCAGGGCAGGCCTACCTCGGGCGCTGGACCGACCCGGGACCCGAGGGGGACCAGATCCTCGACCTGCGCGCCGAGATCGCCGCCGGATAGCGGCACCAGGCCGCGACCCCGGGCACCAGGCCGCCGCCCATCTGCAGCGGCGGGCCGCAGCTACTCGCTCTCGTACTTGAAAGACACGCTCAGCTTCACGCGGAACGTCATCGCGCCGTCGGCGAGGTCGATGTCCTGGGCGACCACCTCAGCCACACGCAGGTCACGCAGGCTCTCCTTGGCGGTGGTGATCGCGCCGGTCGCGGCGTCGGCCCACGACGTGTCGCTCGTGCCGATGATCTCGGTGACCTTGTAGACGCTCATGCAGTCCTCCTGATCGTAGGGAGCTCCCAGCGTGGCACCGAATGGGCGCACGCGTCGGGTGGGATGGACCTGTTGCGTGCCGCCTGCGTCCCGATCTGCGCACAGATGGGGCAATGCCGATGAATCGGCAGGCATGCGCTAGCTGTTGAACGGGCCGAACACCGGACTGGTGCCCACGTTGCCAGCTGCGTCGGTCTGCTCGGCGCTGGCGTACCAAGTGCCCCGGCCGAGCTGCGAGCTCCAACCCGTGGTCCAACTGGCGCCACTGACAGTGAAGGTCTGGGTGGCAGTGCTCGCATCGCACGTCGGCCCGCCGTTGAAGCACAGGAACACAGTCACGGGACCGTCGTCGGACTCGGCCGTTCCCGAGGCAGTCACCGGGTAGATGAAGATCGGGAATACCCGCTGGATCGAAGTCACCGTAACCACCGGGGGTGTCGTATCGATGACCAGGGCCTTGTTGGCGCCCAGCGAGCCGGCGGTCCCCGGTGCCGGGAGCGTGCGGACCGCGTCGTTGCCCGCGGCGTCGGTGATCGTGCCGCCGTTGAGGACCAGCGCGCCTGTGTTCGCGTAGTCGAGGTCGGCCGACGTGTTGCCGTCGGCGACCGTGTAGTCGAAGGTCAGCGTGGTCGAGCCCGACCCCGACGAGTAGCCCACGGACGTCGTGGCCGGGGTTCCAGTCGCCAGCTGCAGCGCGGGGGTCCCGGTCACCACGACTGGCTCGCTGAAGGTCACCTCCACGGGAACCACCTGGCCGGCGCGGTAGCTGCCATTGGCCAACGCCGAAGTGATGCTGGTCACGGTCGGGCTGGTGTTGTCGATCACCAGGTTCTTCGAGCTGGCCAGCGAGCCCGCACTGTTGAGGCCCGGGAGGGTTCGGGTGGCCGCGTTGCCCGCCAGGTCGGCGATCGTGCCACCGTTGAGGGTCAGGGACGAGGTCGCTGCGTAGTTGAGGTCAGCGGACGTGTTGTTCGGCCCGACCGTGTAGGTGAAGGTCAAGGTGCTCGTGGCGCTGCCTGATGTGTAGGGGGCGATCGTCGTAGTCGGGGACCCGGTCGACAGGGTGAGTCGAGGCGTACCGGTGACCGTCACCGGCTCGCTGAACTCCACCGTCACCGGGACGACCTGACCGGCCCGGTAGCTGCCGTCGGCCAGGGGGGAGGAGACCCCGAGCACCGTCGGTGCCAGCTTGTCGACCGTCACCTCCTGCTCTGGGGCGGTGCCGGTGTTGCCGGCCTGATCGGACTGTGCGGCGGAGACGATCCTGGTGGCGCTGCTCGACCAGGACAGCGACGACAAGGACCAGCCACCCGCCATCGTGCAGGCGACGTTGGTTGTCGTGGTGCTCCCACCTGTGGTCACCACCACGCCGACCGTGGCCACGTCGGTGGCAGCAGTACCGCAGGTGCCCCCGACCGAGTTGACGGTGCTCTTCGTGAAGTACGGGAACGTGGCCGGGCTGCCCCCCACCTGGGTCACTGCGACGGCTGGCGCCGTGGTGTCGATGACCAGGGCCTTGGCCGCGCCCAGCGACCCGGTCGCGCCCGGGGCTGCGAGGGTGAGCACTGCGCTGTTGGTCGCGACGTCCCCGATCGTGCCGCCGTTGAGTATCAGGGGTGTCGTGGCGGCGTAGTCGAGGTCGGATGAGGTGTTGCCGGCCGCGACCGTGTAGTCGAATCGCAGCACGGTCGAGCCCGAACCGGACACGTAGTCCACCGGGGTCGCAGCCGGTGTCCCGGTGGCCAGGCGTAGCTGCGGGGTACCCGTGACGCTGACCAGCTCGTTGAACGTGACCGTGACCGGCACGACCTGGCCGGCCCGGTAGATGCCGTTGGCCAGCGACGAGGTGACCCCGATCACTACCGGGGGGCTGGTGTCGTAGCCGTAGGTCGGGCCGGCGACCGAGGACGCGCTGATCGTGTTGCTCGCGGCGTCGGTGATGCCGGCCGTGGTCAGCGACAGCCCGATCCACGCGGCATTGCCTCCCGTCGTTCCGGTGGTCGCCACCGACACGGTCCAGGTGGCACTCGACGCTCCCCCACCGACGGCGCTCACTGCGGAGATCGACGGCATGGTCGCACCACCCAGCCCACTGGTCGACAACGAGAAGTTGCCCACCGCGACCGAGCGCACCTTCTCGGAGAACGTGACGGTCCACACCAGCGGTCCGGTGTTGACGACCGCATTGCTGCCGGCGCGCACGAGTGACAGCACTGTGGGCCTGGTCGTGTCGTAGTCATAGGCCTCGCCGGTGAACGAACCCGCGACCAGCAAGTTCCCTGCGGTGTCGCGGATCCCGGCGTTGCTGGTCAGGTCGAGTCGGATCGAGCCGTTGTCGGCCCCGTACACGCCCACCGTCCCCACGGTCACGGTCCAGGTCGAGCTCGGCGCAATGCCGCCGGGGATGACACCCGTGACCGACGGCGTGGCCCCGGAAAGGCTGCTGCGGGTGAGCGTGAAGCTGGCCGGGACGGCTCCGGACACCGGCTCGGAGAACGTCACCGTCCAGGTCAGGGGGCCGGAGTTGACCGACTGCACCGGCCCGGCCCGGGTGATGGACGTGACGGTTGGCGCGGTGGCGTCGATGATGACCAGCGTGGTGGGCGCGACGCCGGTGTTGCCCGCCGCGTCGTCCTGGGTCACCCCGACGGTGTGGGTTCCCACGGTGGACAGGGGTGTGCTGAGGGTCAGGCTCCACGATCCCGCGGTGCACGGGCTCGCGGCCGGCGTGGTCGGATCACCATCGATCCGGGGGCTGACCGTCGCCGAGTCGCCAGGGGCCATGCCGCACTCACCACCGATCGAGGCGATGCTCGCACCGGTCAGGTACGGGAACGCGCGGGTCGTGCCGTTCACGCTCGTCACGCTCACCACAGGCGCCGTCACGTCGGGAACAACGACCACGATGTTGCTCCCGGGGCTGGTCGAGGTCCAGCTACGCAGCACAGCCGTCACCGTGTAGCGGTAGCTGCCCGCGGGCACCGCACTGTCAGTGCACGGACCGGAGACCAGCTGGGCCGGCGAGCTGGCGCAGCCAGGCGCCGTCGCACCGTCACTGGTCCGGGTCCGCATGACGTAGTACCCCTGCGGCGCAAGGCCGACGGGCGCGGACCAGGTCAGTGCCACGGACGCAGCGCCGGGGGCGACGGAGGCCACCGGCACGCCCGGTGGGTTCAGGGTCGCCGTGCTTGCGGCACCGGTGGCCGCGCCTGTGCTGGACCAGTACGCCCAGGCCGTTGAACCCACCCCGAGCACGACCCCGAGCAGCAGCAGGAACCCAGTCAGGATCCCGGCGACGCGCCTCATCGGGTCACCACCCGGCAGTGCCTGATCCGGTCGCGGTAGAAGCGCGCCGGCGATCCCCGCCAGGTGCGCGGTGGGATCGGCACGGAGCAGCTGTTGCGCTTCTTGCTGCTCGCGCGGACCGTGACCGAGTTGTACCTGCCCATGCCCAGGGCGACCCGGTTCTTCGAGCTCCGGAGGATGACCCGGTTGCGCGCGCCATCACCAACGATCACGGTGCTCCGGTTCCCCCGGCGAACCGTGACCCGGTTCTTGTAGCCGTCGCCAACGATGATCCGGCTCTTGCGGCCCTTGCTGATGGTCACCCGGTTGCGGTCGCCGGCCCCGATCGTGATCTGGCTCCCGTTGCCCTTGCGCACGGTCACCCGATTGCGGTCACCGCCGCCGATCGTGATCTGGTTCCGGTTACCCTTGCTCACGGTCACCCGGTTGCCGTCGCCGCCACCGATCGTGATCCGGTTGGCCGAGGAGTTGCGGCGCTTCTTGGTGCCCTTGATCTTCGTCCCCTTGACGGTGACGCGGTTGCCCGACCCGTTGCCCAGGACCAGGACATTGCGGCTACCCAGGAGCTTGACCGTGTTCCGGCCGTTGCCGGCGATGACCACGTCGGCTCCGGAACCGTCGTAGATCACGTTCGTGCCATCCCCCACGACCACGCAGTCGCTGCCCTTGCCGGACTTGATCCGGTAGTTGGCGCCGACCGCGTAGATGAAGTCGTTGCCGGTGGTCCCGGTGATGGTCAGGGCGCGCGGCGTGCCGATGATCGAGGTCGTGTAGGTGGCTGTGCATGCGGCGGGTGGGGCAATCACCCGCTGGCTGGCGACCCGCGAGGTCGAACCGGCGTAGGTGGCCGAACCGCTGTAGAGGGCGTACAGGCCGACGGTGCCGGCGGGCAGGGCTTTGGTGCGCAGCCGCGCGGTGCCGGTCCGGTCCAGGGTGCCGGTTCCCAACAGCACCTGGGTGCTGCCGGTCGAGCGCACGTAGAACCGGACCGATCCGGTCGGGCCGGCCGGAGCGGCGCTCGTCACGCGGGTGACCCGGGCGGTCAGCGTGACGGGGTTGCCGCGCGCCGAGGTGCTCGGTGCCGCGGCCAGCAGCGTCCGGGTCGCGGGCTTGGCAGGTTGGACGGGCTTCACCGGCGCGGCGGAGTAGGTCGCGGTGCCGCTGAACGTGAATGTGAATGTGACGCTCTTGCAGGCGTCCTGGTTCACGCTGGGCAGGTTGATCAGCGAGATGGGCCGAGGGGTCGGAACCGTTCGGGTGCTGCGCGCGGGTATCGCGAAGGACCCCGTGAACGTGGCATTTCGCAGATCCAGGTTGGCTGCCGTGCACGCCGCCGGCGCCTGGACGCGACTGATCCCCAGCGAGGTGACCGTGATCGGGTTCGGGTTCGGGTTGCGCACCGAGTACCAGAGGTACCGGGTGACCCCGGGGTACAGCAGGGCTGGCGCGGTTGCCGTGCGGGCCGAGCTGCTGATCGTGCTGGTGATCGTGAAGTCCGCGCCGGGGACCAGCGGGGCAGCTGTTGCTCGGGGGAATCCTCCCGGCGGGCCTGCGGGCACGGCGACGAGGACGAGCGCGGACAGCGCCAGGGCGAGCGCCCTGATCCGTCCGGTCGTCCTCGTGGCACGCATCGACGCTCCTGTCCGTGCCGGTCTGCGGTGGCGCACTGCCGTGCGGCGCCGGGTGGTCAACGTCCGAACGGAGTCGGCGGGGGCTGGTCCCGTCACCCAGCCTCCGCCGACTCCGCGACCGTCAGCGGGTCAGCTCGCGACCGCCTGCAACTTCACAATTGCGCCCTGACACGCGTCCTGGGGGGAGCCGGTGTCGACCATCTGCAGGGTGAGTCCGGTGAAAGTGTGGCTCCCGGTCAGGGCGGCCAGGCTGGCCCCGTGGGTGAGCACGGCCGGAGTGTCAGGTCCGGCGCTGTCCACATCGAAGTCCGCAGCCCCACAGCCGGAATTCGCCGTACCCAGCGGCTTCTCCGTACCGACGACCGAGACGGTGATCTTGTCCAGGTACTGAACACCCGACCCGGGATTGGTGACGGTCACGTCGAAGGTGCTGGTGGGGCCCCCGGGCGACATGGGTCCACCGGCAATTTGGCTGACATCGACATTGAAGCCCGACGCGGTGCCCGCGGTTGCCGTGCCGGTGTCCGTCCCGGTGCTGGTCCAGTAGCCGTAGGCCACGCCACCACCGACGAGGGTCAGAGCGGTGACTGCTCCGATTGCGGCGACGCGCCTCTTGGAGGAGAAGATCTTCATTGCAGTTCCCTTCGAGTAGGTGGATCTCGTCTAGGTGATTGCCCCGAGCGGATGTCGTCCGTCCGGCCCCGGTCAATCACCCCACGTGATCACCCGGTCGCATTTGGCTATCGACCTCCGACGACATCGCCTTGAGCCCCGAGGAAGAAGGTGCGCCGCCGCCCGGCTCAGCCAGGACGACGGCGCACGCATGCCGCAGGGACTCACACGGGGGTGCGATCCCCCTCCGAGGGGTCAGGCGCCCCGGACTCCAGATCCCAGTGCGTGGGGTGCGGGTGGGAGCGCTCCAGCGACGCACCCTCCACGTCCACGTTGGGCAGGATCCGGTCCAACCAGCCGGGCAGCCACCAGGCCCGTTCGCCGGCCAGGTGCATCAGGCCGGGGATCAGCAGGAGTCGGACGAGGAACGCGTCCAGGGCGATCCCCAGCGCCAGGCCGAAGCCCATCACTCGAACCACGTTGACGTCACTGGTGATGAACCCGGCGAACACCGAGATCATGATGATCGCGGCGACTGCCACCACCAGTCGCGCGGCGTTGAACCCGCGGCGCACGGCGATCCTGGCCGGCACACCGTGGATGTAGGCCTCGCGCATGCCGGTCACCAGGAACAGCTGGTAGTCCATCGCCAGGCCGAACAGGACGCCGACCATGAACGTGGGCAGGAAGCTGAGCACCGGACCAGGATCGTGGACCCCGAAGATCCCGCCCAGCCAGCCCCACTGGAAGACCGCCACGACAGCACCGAAGGCCGCGAACAGCGACATCACGAATCCCAGGGTGGCCATGATCGGCACCCAGATCGAGCGGAACACCGCGAGCATGATCAGCAACGAGGTGCCGACCACCAGCGCAAGGTAGCGCGGGAGGGCGTCGGCCAACGTCGAGGAGATGTCGATGTTGCCGCTGGCCGCCCCGGCCACGCCGAGCCTGACGTCGTCATAGAGCGGGGAGCGGTTGCGCAGGGTGTTGACCACGTCGGTGGTGGATTCGCTGTTGGGACCCTCGGCGGGGAGCACCTGGAAGGCCAGGAGCTGCCGGTCATCGGAGAGGCCGATCGGCGCCACGGCCACAACATCCGGGGTCCGGGCAAGCAGCGTGGCGATCCGCGCCTGTTCGAGGGTCAGCTGGTCATCGCTGAGTGGTTCCGGCAGGTCAGCGACCACCAACAGCGGGCCGTTGACACCTCCCCCGAACTTCTCCTCGGTGATGCTGAATGCCCGATAGGCCTGCGAGTCCTCCGCCTCCGACGAGCCGTCCGGCAGGCCCAGGCGCATCGACATCGCCGGGATCGCGATCACCAGCAGGACCAGCGTCGCACCCACCACCCGAAGGATCGCCCCACGATTGCTCATCGGCTCGCGGACCAGGTCGATCGGCTCGGGTGTGCCGCGCAGTCGCTTGGGCAGCACGCGCTCGCCGAGCAGCTTCAACAGGGCAGGGGTCAGCGTGATCGCCACGAGCACAGCGGTGAACACCGACAACGCGGCCACGGTGCCCATCAGTCCGAGGAACCCGATCCCCGACACGTTCAGCGCCAGCAGGGCCACGAGCACCGTGGACCCGGCGAAGACCACCGCGTTGCCTGCGGTGCCGGCAGCCAGGCCGATCGACTCGTCCATCGCCACGCCCTCACGGAGCTGATGGCGATGCCGGTTGACGATGAACAGCGCATAGTCGATGCCGACGGCGAGGCCGATCATGAGCCCCAGCACCGGGGTGAACGAGGTCATCTCGATGCTGCTGGAGAACGCCAGCGCGATCATGACGCTGACCCCGACGCCGACCAGCGCGCCCACGATGGGCACGGCCGCTGCCAGTGCCGTGCCGAGCATGATCTGCAGTGCCAGTCCGGCCACGACCAGGCCGATGATCTCGCCGCCCCCGATGACTTCGGGCACTCCGGAGGTGAGGTCGGCCGACGCCTCGATACCCACCCCGGGGATGTCTGCGCCGGCCAGAAGTGCGTTGACCTCCTCCTTGGTCTGCGGGGTGACCTCGAGCTGCTCAGCGGTGAACTGGACCACACCCAGGGCCGCTGACCCGTCCTCGGAGATGGTCCGGATCGGCGCGGCGAGATCGGCCAGTTGCGCACCTGCCTCGAGTTTCGCCTCCTGCGCGGCCAGTTCCCGACGGCCCTCGTTGAGGGCCTGGCGCTGGGCATCGATCTCGGCCTGGGCGGCATCCAGCTGCGCGAGCACCTCGGGGCCGACGTTGCCTGCCTCTGCCAGCACTCGCGAGTCGTGGACCTGGCCGGCTGCCTGCTCGAGCTGCTGGGCACCCTGCTCCAGGTCAGCACGCGCCGACGTGAGCTGGGCGCGCCCGTCCTCGAGCGCCGTCGCCCCATCAGCGACCTGTTGCTCGGTCTGGAACGGATCCACGACCGTCGTCACGCCCTCGACCTGCGCGATGTCGTCGAGCAGGGCACTGATCTGCGCACGCTGGTCGTCATTGAGGGGCGCACCGTCCTCGGTGTGGAACACCACGGTGCCCGTGCCCCCGCTGGCTGCGGGCAGTCGGGAGGCCAGCTCATCGGTGACCCGCGCGGTCTCGGTGCCGGGGATGGACACCGTCGAGCTCAGGGTGCCCCGGCCGAGTAGGAAGCCGGTGACCGCCAGGCCCAGGATGACCAACCACGCGATGATGACCAGCCACGCACGCCGGGCGCTGAACCGGCCCAATCGGTAGAGGGCTTCAGCCACTGTTCTGCCTTCCTCGTCGGCCCCTGCGGGGCTGGTCAGGTGTGTCAGGTGTGTCAGGTGTGTCAGGTGTGTCAGGTGTGTCAGGTGTGTCAGGTGTGTCCGGTGCGATTGGGTGCGTCTTGGTGCGTTCTGGTGCGGGGCAGGAAGCCGGCGCCGACCGTGTCGAGCAGGCGCTCGAGCAACTCGTCCCAGTCGGCTCGGCTGGGTGCTCGCCCGGGCGGGGTCGTGACGATCCAGTGACTGGCGATCACGCCCAGGCCGTGCGCGAGCAGACTGGCGAGCAGTTCTATGTCCAGCGGATCGGCGTGCGG
The DNA here is from genome assembly GCA_963781015.1 of uncultured Actinomycetes bacterium. Lineage (GTDB taxonomy): Bacteria > Actinomycetota > Actinomycetes > S36-B12 > CAIYMF01 > Prado023. The sequence goes on from CAWAEB010000021.1 coordinate 79,354, forward strand.
GTTCGCGACTCTCAGCAGAGTGGAGAGCTCGTCGGCGACTCGGGCCAGCGCCTGCTGGGCAAACGCACGGGTCCGGTGGTCGTCCTCGGTCGGGCCGCCCAGCGCTCGCCAGACCTGCAGGATGGGTCCGCTGAGGTCGGCGTCGCGAAGCGCCCGGGACATCGCGGCGAACATGGCCGACCGGTCGTCGGCCGGCGCCAGAGTTGTCGAGATGGGGGCCGAACCGGCCTGGGCGCGCAATTGGGCGGCAAGCACGTCGAGGGTCTCGCTGCACACATCGAGCAGGACGTCATCGAGCGACGCGAAGTGGTTGAAGATCGTCCGGCGGGACACCCCGGCGTGGTCAGCCAGCTCGTCAGCGCTGAACCGGTCACCGTCACCCTGGCCGATCAGCTCGACCGCAGCATCCAGGATCGCCCGGCGATGCCGCAGCCGCACCGCACTGCGCCCATCGCTGTCCACGGTTGCTTACACTAAGTGCAACCTTGCACTCCGGGCAAATACCTGTGCCGGAGGCGATGCTGGCAAGCACGGAGACGCCCGGTTGCGTGGAACCGCGACGTCGACTGGCTACGACTGGGGGATCGGTAGCGGGCCATTGACGCTCAGCGGGGTCGGTAGACGTCCGCACGGTGCTGAATCGCCACGATGGTGACCGCCTCCGCCGCCTGGTCGATCATGTAGATGACCCGATAGTCGCCCCGACGGGCGCTGAACAGTCCCTCGAGCTCGAAGCGCAACTCTTTGCCGACCCGGGCCGGGTTGGAGGCCAAGGCTCCGTAGATGAACTCAATGGCCGCGAGGGCAACCTTCTCCGGAAGGCGCTCGAGGGCTCGAGCTGCAGCCGGCGCCCAGCAGACCTCATGGCTCACCTCCGAGCCCGGGCCATCGCGTCAGTCTTGGTCAGCACTGCTGCCTGCCCGTCGGCGACCTCCGCACGTGCCTTTCGGATCCGGGCCAGCACCTCTGGGTCGCTGAGCAGCGCCAGCGTCTCCTCCAGCGACGCCAAGTCATCGGCGCTCACCAGCACGGCGGCAGGTCGCCCGTGTTTGGTGATCGTGACCCTGGCGTGTTCGACCTCAACCTGCTCCACCACCTCGGAAAGGTGGTTCTTGACCTCCGCCAAAGGCAACTGCTCCGACATCCTCATAGCCATAAGTATGGCCACACTCTGCGTGCTCGTCCAGATCTGAAACCTGCAATCCACAGGGCGGCAGGCACTCGCGCGCCGGATGGCGGTCGCCCTCATAGGCGGCGCGGCTCGATTATTGCGGATGAGTCGGTCTGTAAGCCGGGTCCTGTCCAGGGGTCCGTTGCCGGACTCCCCTGCGCGGCCATCCATCTACGACTGCCGTTGCCGACAGCCTCCTGCGGTCTACCCAGGAGCTCGGGCGGGCCACCCTCGAACGCTCACGCAGTCCCGACGCGAACGCCGGTCCCTTCTGACCTTGCTCCGGGTGGGGTTTGCCTAGCCGCCCCAGTCACCTGGGGCGCTGGTGGTCTCTTGCACCACCGTTTCACCCTTACCCCGAGACCGTTGCCGGCCGCGAGGCGGTCTGCTCTCTGTTGCACTGTCCCGCGGGTCACCCCGGGTGGGCGTTACCCACCACCCTGCCCTGCGGAGCCCGGACTTTCCTCGACGACGCCAGCCCCGAAGGACCGTGCCGCCGCGGCCGCCCGACCGACTCATCCGCGCGGCAAGGGTAGCCTGCGGCAGTCGCGATCCGCGAACCATCAACGTGCCATCGTCGCCGCGGAGGCCACGCACTTCCTCCACCGGGGCTCCGACCACCTCGCGCTACATCCACGTGGGCGACGTTCCAACGACGCTGGCGTGGATGAATCGCGCCTGCCGTCACGCCCGCGCGGGTCCCCGAAATACGTCGGCGCCAGGTCTTGCGCGCGATCCCCGACAGGCCCTAGCGTGAGCATCGTTCCGAACAGGGCAACTGAAGAACCGTCTGACCGACAAGTGAAAAGTCCAGAAGCGACACGATCAGCGAGACGCAGGAAGCACGACGTCAACGTCGAGCCAACCACAGGACCGGATCAACACCACGGTTGACCACCTGAGGAGGCGAAGAACCTCGCGGGATGCCGAAAGGCACCGCAGATCAGAGTCGTGATCGGATCGACACACGATGCGAAAGCATCACGGACAGGCACCCATCACGCTCTGAACGGGACAAATGGGGCTCCTCGATCTCAACCATCGAGGAGCCCCAACCCTTTGTCAGCACCTGTGAGCGTGCCACACGCGTGACCGGGCACCGGGGCAGGACACGCCGACGATCCGCCTCAGGCACCGGTCTCGTGCAGCAGCCCGTGCAGGTGGCCGTGCTCCCCCATCCCGAAAACCGTGCTCAGTCCATCGGCCCACCAGGCCAAAGTGGTCAGCGAGCAGGGCGCCAGTTCGAACCGGTACGCGCTGGACGCTGGCGCATCCAGGACGCCCTGGACCAGCACCTTGATCGGCGTGACATGGCTGACGGTCAGCACCCGCTGCGTGGGGAACTGGGCCACCAGTTCCGCGCGGGCCGCATCGACCCGCGTACGCACGTCGGCGAACGACTCGCCGCCGGGGGGCGCGACATCGGTGGACGCCATCCACGCAGCCAGCTCCTCGGGCCAGCGGGCCTTGACCTCGGCGAACGTCAGGGAGTCCCACCGGCCGAAGTCCGCCTCCGCAATCCCGTCGACAACGAGCGGCTCCCCCAGCCCCAGCCGTGCGCTGATGATCTCCGCGGTCTGGCGGGTTCGCTGCAGCGGCGAGCAGACGATCACGTCGGCGCCACCACGGCGGACCAGTTCCTCGGCAGCGGCTGCTGCCTGCGCCCGCCCGAGGTCGACCAGCGACGGGTCGAACCCGTTGATCCCGGAGAACCGGTGCTCGATGCTCTGCTGTGTCACGCCGTGGCGGACCAGGGTCAGGGTCGTCGGCGTGCCCAGGTCCGCCTGCGACCAGCCCACGATCCGGTTCGATCCGGCGGGCTGTTCGGCCGGCGACGCCACGAGCTGGGCGGAACTGGGTCCTGTGGGCCCGGGCTGTTCAGTGCGCAATGCCGCCCGGATCCGGGCCGCGCCGGTCTCCGCAGCCTGGGCGCCTGCGACCCACGACCCCGCGGCCGGGCCCGGCTCGCCAGCACGCGTCGCCTCGGCGGCGGCATCAGCGGCCAGGTGCTCGGCGGCGTCGACGTAGATGTCGGCGTCCCCCGTACCGCGACGCCAGCGCTCGATCCGTCCGGACCGACCCGCCGCGACCGCGTCCATCGACTCGTTGGCCAACGCATCGGCGCGCTTGTTCTGCGCCCGCGGCACCCACGTGAACCGGACCCGATCCGGCGGCGCGAGCTTCTTGGCACGCAGCGCGAGCTCGCGCAGCCGCGCGTTCTTGATCGACCAGCTGCCCGAGAGCTGCTCGACCACGAGACGGGAGTCCAGACGCGCCTCGACCAGCGCCGTGGGGTCGATCTCGTGCGCCGCCGCGAGGCCTGCTGTGGCGCCCTCGTACTCGGCGACGTTGTTCGTCGTCACGCCCAGGTGGTCAGCCAGCTCGACCAGTACCTCGCCGGTGTCGGCGTCGAGCACGACAGCACCGTAGGCAGCTGGGCCGGGATTGCCCCGCGAGCCACCGTCGGCCTCGATGATCAGGCGCCTCACAGGCCGGACTCGTCGGTGCGCACCAGGATGCGCCGGCACTCCTCGCAGCGCACCACCTCGTCGGAGGCCGCCGCCCGGATCCGGCCGAGATCGGCCGGCGGCATCGTCAGCTGGCAGCCCTGGCAGCGGCCCCGGTGCAGCGCTGCAGCGCCCATCCCGCCCGATCCCGCCCGGATCTTGTCGTAGAGGGCGAGCAGGTCGGCCGGGATCTCAGCGACCACCCGCTCGCGCTCGCCGGTCACCCGCGCGGTCTCGGCGTCGATGTCGGCGAACGCCGCATCCCGGTCCCGCTCGGCCGCGGAACGGGTCTCGTCGAGTTCCGCCAGTTGGCCGGCGACCTCGACGGCCCGTGCCTGGGCGTCCTCGAGCTTCTCCATGACCTCGAGCTCGGCATCCTCGAGGTCACTGACCCGTTTGGCGAGGTTGGCGATCTCGTGCTGCAGGTCGCCGAGCTGCCGCGCCGAGGACACCGACCCGGCATCGAGCAGCTTCTGGTCGCGAGCGATCCGCTCGCGGACCTGGGCCACGTCACCCTCGGCCCGGCGCATCTCGCGGTCCAGGTCGAACACGACCGTGCGCACGGCCACGTCCCGGTCGCGCAGCTGCGCCGCGCGGGAGTCGAGCTCGGCCAACTGTGCGACCTGCGGGACCGAACCGCGCCGGTGGGCCAGCTGGCCCAGCGTGGTGTCCAGGGCCTGCAGGTCGAGCAGCCGCAATTGGCTGAACGGATCAGCGCGCATCGATGGGCCTCCCCACGTGGAAAGTCCACGGATCGGTGACGGTGGTGGACACGGTAGTGCTCAGGGTCAGACCTGCCGCGCCGGCGTCCTGTTCGAGGCGCCGGGCAGCCTGCGGCAGCCACATCCACTCGGCCGCCCAGTGCGCGACGTCGACCAGCGCGCAGCCGCCGGCCTCCAGGTGCTCGCTGGCGCGGTGGTGGCCCAGGTCGGAGGTCAGGTAGGCATCGGCTCCGGCAGCCGTGGCCAGGCCGAGCATCGAGCCCCCGGAACCGCCGCAGATCGCGATCCGGCGCACCGAGTGCCGTGGGTCTCCAGCCACGCGGACCCCGTGCGCGGTGCTCGGCAGGGCTGCGGCGACGAGGTCAGCGAACGCCGCCAGCGCCATCGGTTCGGCCAGTTCGCCGAAGCGACCACCGCCCCGCCCGCTGGGCGCGTCGGCCAGCTCGATCACGTCGAACGCGGGCTCCTCGTAGGGGTGGGCGGCCCGCAGTGCGGCCAGCACCCCGGTGCGGAGGTTGCGCGGGGCGATCATCTGCACCATCGACTCCGCGACCGACTCGATGCGCCCGACCGCACCGATCGCGGGGTGGGCACCGGCCAGGGGGCGGAAACGTGCCGGTGCCCGGCGCACTGAACGCGGCGCGCTCGTAGTTGCCGATCCTCCCTGCCCCGGCGGCGGCCATCGCGTCGATCAGGCGCGCGGCGTCCGGCTCGGGCACGAACACGACGAACTTGTCGTGCAGGTCCGGCTCGCTGGCCAGGGGCTCCAGCACTGTCACGTCGTGCAAACCCAGTGCGGTAGCGATCGCATCCGACACCCCGGGTCGGGCGTTGTCGGCGTTGGTGTGCGCGGCCAGCAGGCCGATCCCCGCGCGGATGAGCCGATGCACGACCCGGCCCTTGAAGTCGTCGGCGGCCACGCCGTGCACCCCGGTCAGGAACAGCGGATGGTGGGTCACCAGGAGCTGCACCCCCTCGGCGATCGCCTCGTCCACGACGGCTGCGACCGGGTCCACAGCGAACATGACCGCCGTCACCGGCTCAGCCGAGTCCCCGCACACCAGCCCGACGTGATCCCAGGCGTCGGCGGTCCGTGGGTCGTAGCGGCGGTCCAGCAGGGCGACGACCTGGCCCAGGGTCGGGGTGCGGTTCGGCGAGTCGGGCACGTCCGGCAGCCTACCCAGTGGCGAGCACCCGGGCGGTCACAACAACGGGATCACGGCAACCGGGGAGCCAGGTAGGCCACTGCCCCCTCGACCGTGTCCAGGCGCCCGTAGTCGTCCTCCGGGATGTTGGCGTGCAGCGCGTCGGAGAGCAGGGCGACGAGTTCGAGGAAGTCGACCGAGTCGAGGTCCGCCTGGTCACGCAGCGACAGGGTCGGATCGAGGGTCTCCGGCTCGACGTCGGGGGCCACGAGGCCCACGGCTCCCATCAGGACATGGTGTGCGCGGTCCGTGTTCGCAGTTCCTGGCGTGTTCACAGTTCCTCCGGATTCTGCAGGGCGTGGTCGAGAGCAGCGAGGAAGGCCGAGGCGGTGCGCCCGTCGCTGGCCCGGTGGTCGGCGGCCAGGGCGACCGTCGCCACAGGCCGTACCGTCAGCATCCCACCGACCGCCCACGGTCGCTCGACGATCCCGCCGATCCCGACGAGGGCGACCTGCGGCGGGAAAATCACGCCGAACAGGGCATCGGCGGCTGTCTCGCCGAGGCTGCTGACCGTGATGCTCGGACCGGACATCTCCGCCTGTTTGAGGGCGCCGCGCCTGACCCGGCCGACGAGGTCGCCGAGGCGGGCCATGAGCGCGTCGATCCGCAGGTCGCCGGCGTCGGGGATTGCCGGGGTGACCAGGCCGCGGCCCCGCGTGGCAATCGCAACCCCGAGGTCGACCTGGTCGGCCGGCCGCAGCTCGCCCTCGATCCAGTGCCCGTTGAGGTCCGGCACCGCCCGGGCCCCAAGCACGGTCGCCCGCAGGAACAGGGCTGCGGGCAGGACGCGCTGGCGCGGCGGCAGGTCGGCGTTGTGCGTCCGCAACCACGCCAGCGCAGCAGCCAGGTCGACGGTCTGGGTCACGTAGTAGTGCGGGATGTCGGTGTTCGACCGCGACATCAGGTTCGCGATCGCGGTCCGCATGGCAGCCTTGCGGTCCTGGGTCTGGGCAGGGCCAGTCTGGGCAGGGCCAGTCTGGGCAGGGCCAGTCTGGGCGGGGCCAGCCGGAGCAGGGCCACTGGTGGCTGGCGCCTGCGCCGCCCGCTCGACGTCCTCGCCCAGGACGGCACCGGACGCCCCGGATCCCGCCACCTGCCCGAGGTCGACTCCCCGCAGTGCTGCGAGCCGACGTGCCCGGGGCGACACCCGGGGCCGGGGCCGCTGGGCTCCCTCGGGATCTGCGGCAGGTCCGGGGAGCTCCCGGCCGGTCTGCGCCAGGTACGCGGAAGCTGGGGTACCGCGGTCCTGGCCCGAATCGGGGGTTGGCCGGGCAGCCCCGGCGTGCGGGTGCCCCACGGGGCGCGGCGGACCCCCGGGGCGGGGCGCTGCGTGCAGGAGGTCGTCGTGCGTGATCCGTCCCCCGGGGCCGGTGCCCTGGACCGAGTCGAGATCGACGCCGAGCTGGTGGGCCAGGCGGCGCACCGGCGGTGCCGCCCGTGGGCGCGCTGGCGGTCCCGTCGGCAGCGCAGCGGACGGTGCGGGTGCAGGATCGGGCGCCGCGGCCGGTACCGGTGCGGATTCTGATCGGAGCACCTCGGCCGGCGGAGCCGACCCACCAGCGAGGTCCGCCCCGACCGGCGGGCCGAAGACCGCCAGCGGGGTCCCGACCGGGACTCGCACCCCGATCCCGACCAGTAGCTCCTCGACGACCCCGTCCTCGAAGGACTCGATCTCCATCGCAGCCTTCGCCGTGTCCACGACCGCCACCACCCGCCCGCGCCGGACCGGGTCACCGGGCGCGACCAGCCACTCGACGATCGTGCCCGCGTCCATGTCCGCGCCCAGTGACGGCATCCGGAACTCGGACACGGCTCAGGCCTCCCCACGCATCGCCCGCCGAGCGGCCTCGGCGATGGCGGCCACGCTGGGCAGCGCCGCCAGCTCCAGGTGCCGGGCGTAGGGCATCGGCACCTCGGCGCTGCACACACGCCCGACCGGGGCGTCGAGGTCGTAGAACGCCTGCTCCATGATCCGCGCGGAGATCTCCGCCGAGAGGCTCCCACTGCGCCAGCCCTCGTCCACGATGATCGCGCGATGCGTTCGTCGCACCGAGCCGAGGATGGTGGCGTCGTCCAGCGGGCGCAGCGTGCGCAGGTCGATGACCTCGGCCTCGACACCGTCCCCAGCCAGTTCCTCGGCCGCCGCCAGCGTCGCGGCCAGCGTCCCCCCGTAGGTGATCAGCGTGACGTCGGTGCCCGGCCGCCGGATCGCCGCCGTGTCCAGGTCGACCGGGGCACCAGCGGCCGGCAGTTCGCCGGAGTCGTCGTACAGCGTCCCGTGCTCGAAGATGAGCACCGGGTCGGGGTCCGCCAACGCGGTCGCGAGCATCCAGCGCGCGTCGCTGAGGGTGGCCGGCGCGACGATCCGGATGCCCGGGATGTGGGCGTACCAACCCTTGAGGCTGTGCGAGTGCTGTGCGGCGAGCTGGCGGCCCGCACCGGTGGTCATCCGGATCACCAGGGGCACGTGGAACTGCCCGCCGGACATGTGCTGGATCGCCGCAGCGGTGTTCATGATCTGGTCCAGGGCAAGCAGCGAGAAGTTGACCGTCATGACCTCGACGATCGGGCGCATGCCACCCAGGGCAGCCCCGATGCCCGCCCCCACGAACGCCGACTCCGACAACGGCGTGTCGCGGATGCGGTCGGGCCCGAACTGCTCGTACAGGCCCATGCTCACGCCGAAGCAGCCGCCGTACCGCCCGACGTCCTCCCCCATCAGGAACACCCTGGGGTCCTCGATCATGGCAGCCCGGATGGCCTCCCGGATGGCCTCCCGATACG
>CAWAEB010000022.1:0-56669 GCA_963781015.1 uncultured Actinomycetes bacterium
TGTACGTCGACGCCGCTGCCGACCTGGAGAAGGCCGTCGCGATCGTGGTCAACTCCAAGACCCAGCGCTGCAGTGTCTGCAACACCGCGGAGACCCTGTTGGTCCATGCCGACATCGCTGATGTGTTCCTGCCGGCGGTGCTCGCCGCACTGGCCGAGCAGGGCGTGACCGTGCACGGAGATGCGGCTGTGGCCGGGTTCGCGCGGGCCGCGGGAGCCGACTTCGCCGCGGCCGGCGAGTCGGATTGGGCAGACGAGTACCTGTCCATGGATCTCGCCGCGGCCGTCGTGAACTCCGTGGACGAGGCCTGTGAGCACATCCGCACCTGGTCCAGCGGGCACACCGAGGCCATCGTCACCGAGGACCTCTCGGCAGCCCGTCGGTTCATCTCCGGGGTGGACTCGGCCGCGGTCATGGTCAACGCCTCGACCCGGTTCACCGACGGCGGGGAGTTCGGGTTCGGCGCGGAGATCGGCATCTCGACCCAGAAGTTGCACGCACGAGGCCCGATGGGTGTGGCCGAACTGACGTCCACCACGTACATCGTGACCGGCGACGGACACATCCGGGACTGAGACCCGTGATCTGAGCACGCCAGACACGTCCGGGGCCGTCCGGCGTCGCAGTGGTCGAAGTATCCGCTAGGCTCGCGGAGCGGATCGCTGGGAAGGGGTAGTGCAATGGTGAACGCACTGGTACTGGTGTCCGAGGGTGCTGTAGAGGCGCACCCGGGGGCACCGTCCTGGCTGTTCGGGGTGGTCGGCCTCGGCGTACTGCTCCTCCTGCTGTTCGTGGTCACCCGGTTCAACCCTGACCGCTGAGCTGCGCCTGATGGCTGCACGCCTGGGCGTGATGGGTGGCACGTTCGATCCCATCCACCACGGCCATCTCGTGGCCGCCAGCGAGGTGGCTCACCGGTTCGGCCTCGACGAGGTGGTGTTCGTCCCGACCGGCCATCCGTGGCAGAAGGACGAGCGCACCGTCACCGACCCTGAGCTGCGCTACCTGATGACAGTGATCGCGACCGCTGATGACCCGCGGTTCACGGTCAGCAGGGTGGACATCGAGCGCGCTGGCGTGACCTACACGGTCGACACGCTGCGCGACCTGCGTGCCACGCACCCTGACGCGGAACTCTTCTTCATCACCGGAGCTGACGCCCTCGGCGCGATCCTGACCTGGCGTGACCCGCAGGAGGCCCTGGCCCTGGCTCACATGGTCGGAGTCACCCGTCCCGGCCACGATCTGAGCGCCGCGCACCTGCCCGAGGGCTCGGCCAGCGTCGTGGAGGTCCCGGCGATGGCGATCTCCTCGACGGACTGCCGGCAGCGGGTCGCCCGAGGCGCTCCGATCAGCTACCTGGTGCCGGCCGGTGTGGAGCGCTTCATCGCCAAGATGGGCCTGTACCGGGTCGACAGATCTCCGAGCAGCAGCCGATGAGTCCCAAGCACGCCAGGCCGGAGGAGCCCGAGCAGCCCGAGATCATCGACAAGCCTCAGGCTTCCGACGTTCTGGACCCTCCCGACGAGCCTCAGGCTTCCGACGTTCTGGACCCTCCCGACGATCCGAAGGCGCCCGCGGCCTCGGTGGTTCCCGAGGGGCCAGCACCCGCGCAGCCCGAACCCGAGCAGCCCGACCCTGTGCCGCCTGAACTCGAGCAGACAGAGCCTGCGCACACTGAACCTGCGCAGCCACGGCCTGTGCAGCCCGAACCCGAGCCGACCGCGCCGGCGCCCCGACGGCTCGCGCCGCCATCACTGCCATCGCCGCCATCCCCCCCAACCCCGCCGCGCGGTCGGGGCGTTCGATCCCGGTGGATGTGGGGCCTGCTGGCAGCGGTGGGACTGGCCCTGGTCGCGTGGATCCTGCTGACCAACCTGTCCGGGGACCCGGTGGACCCCGCCGAGCCGACGCCCACCCCGACCGCTGTCGCCGAGCAGCAGACCCTGCTGATCCAGGTGCGCAACGACGACGACCTCGGGGCGGACAACATGGTCACCGGCGTGGGCGGGGACCTGCCGCCCGCGCAACTCCTGGTCGCCTCCCGGCTCATCGTCGATGTCCCGGGTGCAGGCCAGCAGACCCTGGGGCAGAGCGCCCGGATGCTGGACCGGTCGGCCTCCCAGGACGCACTGAGCGACCTCCTTGCGCTGCGAATCGACGGCACGCTGAGCCTGGGCCGGCTGGCCCTGGCGGGCATGGTCGACTTCGTGGGCGGCATCACCGTCGATGTCGACCAGGCGATCACCAGCACGGATCCCGACTCCGGGGTGCAGACGGTCGTGGTCCCGGCCGGCACGCAGACCCTCGATGGCACCCAGGCTGCGGCCTACGCCCTGGCCTGGTTGCCCGATGAGCCGGAGGCAGCCCGGATGGCCCGGTACTCACAGGTCATGACCGCCACCATCGCGGGCCTGCCTGACGACGCACGGCGGATCGAGTCGATGCTGACGTCCCTGGGCGGGTCGGCGCGCACCACGGTGCCGACCACGACCGTGGCCGAGTTCCTCCTGGAGCTGCGCACGGGGATCCTGGCCGGGGGCCAGCAGGTCCGGGTGCTGCCGACGACCGACATCGAGGCCGGTGAGGAGCTGTCCGTGGTGCGCGTCGACCTCGACGCGGCGGACGCGGTCACCTCGGCGCTGTTCGGGCCGTCCGTGCTCACCGGTGCCGATTCGAACCCGCGTGTGCTGGTGCGCAACGGGGTGGGCACGCCCGGCCTCGGGGCGTCGGCCCGCGATCGTCTGGTCGCGGCGGGAATGGTCTACATCAATGGTGGGAACGCCGAGGAGTTCGGCCAGGAGACCACCCAGGTGATCGTTGCCGACAGCAGCCTCGCCGCACGGGCCCTGGGCGAGAAGGTGATCGTGGCACTGGAGGTGCCCGACGCAGTCGTGCAGGTCGCCGACAGCGGGCAGAACGTGACTGATGTCGTGGTCGTGCTCGGGGCGGACTTCGAGCCCTGAACAGGTGGCCCGGTCGGGGCCCCGGGGCGAGGTAGGCTCACGCGCGTGACTGCTGACCCCCATGCCGTGGAACTCGCCGTGGCCGCTGCGCTTGCCGCCTCCGACAAGCTCGCCGAGGACATCGTGGCCATCGATGTCAGCGGACACCTCGTGCTCACCGACGTGTTCCTGCTCTGCTCGGCGAACAACGACCGCGCGGTACGGGCCGTGGTCGACGCAATCGAGGAGGCCCTGCTCAAGCGCGGGGTCAAGCCGCTGCGCCGGGAAGGTGAGTCGGAGGGTCGTTGGGTCCTGCTGGACTACAACGAGATCGTGGTGCACGTGCAGCAGGCTGAGGAGCGCTTCCACTACGCGCTGGAGCGGCTCTGGCGGGACTGCCCCCTGATCGAGCTTCCGGCCGAGGTGCACGCGCCGCGCGCGGCCAGCTCATGACCCAGGGCTGGAACCCCGCGCCGCGTCGGCGGGTGGTGTTCTGGCGGCACGGTCGCACGGAATGGAACGTGGCCAACCGGTTCCAGGGAGCCACCGACGTCGCCCTCGACGAGGTCGGCCTGGCCCAAGCCGCTGCGGCGGCGCCGGCGATCGCCCGGATGAGCCCGGACGTGATCGTGTCCAGCGACCTGGTCCGGGCCCGCGCCACTGCACAGGTGCTCGCGGATCTGGTCGGCGTCGCGGTGGACGAGGATGCCGCGTTGCGTGAGACCGATGGCGGGGACTGGCAGGGGCGCAGCCGTGCGGAGATCATCTCCCGTGACGAGGCGCTGTTCCTGGCCTGGGTTGCCGGCCACGACGTGCGCCCACCCGGTGGGGAGGCGCGCAGCGAGGTCGTGACCCGGGTAATCGGTGCCGTGGCCAGCCACGTCGCCCACCTGCCGCCCGGCGGCACGCTGGTGGTGGTCAGCCACGGCGGGGCGATCCGCGCCGGGATCGGCGGACTGCTGGGCCTGGCCCCTGAGCAGTGGACCGGGCTGGGCGTGATCAGCAACTGTGCATGGAGCGTCCTGAGCCAGCTGAACCTGCCGGGAGTGCCGGGCGGTGAGCCGATGGCCCGCTGGCGCCTCGAGGAGTACAACGCCGCTGCCGCGCCGGCCCCGGCGATCGGCGCGGACGACGCCTGAGCGGCTGCGCCGTCGTGGGCGGCCGTCGGATTGCGTCGCCGCGCACCCACCCAAGCGCGCGCCCACCCACGCATGCGCTTCCGTTTTGCGAAGGTGCTTCCCGAGTTTGGGAAGCACCTCGATGAAAGGGAAGCGTCTGGCGCCCGAAAGCGGCCAGGAGCCCACGCTGCGTCACCGGCACAATGTGAAGGGCCCGGGGGAACATCCCCGGGCCCTTCCCATTGTGGAGCTGAGGGGACTCGAACCCCTGACCCCCTGCATGCCATGCAGGTGCGCTACCAGCTGCGCCACAGCCCCGAACAAGCAGGGATATTACCGCACCCGTCCGGCCCGGCGGTAATCCTGATCCCCTCGAACGAACTGTGGATCGGCGAGCCGCCCCCAGGTGGTGGTTCACAGGGCTCGCGCCCGGTTGTTGCGTGCGTTGTGCTCGAGCTCGATGTATCCGAGGTGCTCGAGGAGTGGAGGCAGGTACATCCCGAAGCGTCCGCGGTATCCATTGCGCTGGCCGTACCAGCCGCCGACCGGGTTCCCGGGGGAGCGTCCCCACGCCTCGATGGTGTCCTGGGCAGCCGGCTTCTTCTCATCCGCAGAACCCAGCGGCATCCAGTCCCCGTGCGCCTGGAGCATCACGCGCAGATCCTCGACGGCGCGCAGCAGGTAAGTCAGGCGTGTGGACCCCACCTGGCACACCAACAGTGCAGGATCGGCGTCGGGATCGGCATACATCGTGTAGGCCGAACTGCCTGGAGCAGTCACGAGCTGCCAGGGGTCATCCTTCGTGCCGGCCTCAGGCATGGCGCCTCCTTCGTCACGGCCCAGGGCTCGCTGGGCGTTGCGCAAGTCTGCCCGCGCCGCGGGCTGGTGTCCGCGTGGCGTCCCCGCGGGAGGCGTCACCCACCAGCTGGCTTCTGGGGTCGGCCCTGCCCATGCACCGACTACCCTTGTGCCCCATGAGCCAGAGCCCGTCCCCGACCCCTGACACCCCCGCGGGGTACGACCCCGATTCCTTCGCGGAGAAGTGGCTGGAGGTCTGGGACCGCCTCGCACCGTTCCGCTCGGGCAGGCCTGACGACGACCGGCCGCGCAAGTACGTGCTCGACATGTTCCCCTACCCGTCCGGGGACCTGCACATGGGCCACGCGGAGGCCTACGCCCTGGGTGACGTGCTCGCTCGGTACTGGGTCCAGCAGGGCTACAACGTGCTGCACCCGATCGGCTGGGATGCCTTCGGCCTGCCCGCTGAGAACGCCGCGATCAAACGCGGGGAGGACCCGCGCGCCTGGACGTACGCGAACATCGCCACCCAGAAGGCGTCGATGCGCCGCTACGCGTGCTCGTTCGACTGGGATCGCGTGCTCAACACCTGCGACCCGGAGTTCTACCGGTGGAACCAGTGGTTCTTCCTGCAGATGTTCGAACGCGGCCTTGCCTACCGCAAGGACAGCGCGGTCAACTGGTGCCCGTCCTGCCAGACCGTGCTGGCCAACGAGCAGGTCGTGGCCGGCCTGTGCGAGCGCTGCGACTCCGTCGTCACCAAGAAGAAGCTGACGCAGTGGTACCTGAAGATCACCGACTACGCCGACCGGCTGCTCGACGACATGAGCCTGCTCGAGGGCCAGTGGCCCGACAAGGTCCTGCAGATGCAGCGCAACTGGATCGGCCGCTCGACCGGCGCCGACGTGCGCTTCGAGATCGAGGGCCTGGACGGGCCGGTCACCGTCTACACGACCCGGCCGGACACGCTGTTCGGCGCCACGTTCTTCGTGGTGGCGGCCGACTCCGAACTCGCTGCGGAACTGGCGTCCGGCACCGATGCCGAGGCGGAATTCGCTGAGTACCTGGCCCGGACCAAGCAGGAGACCGATATCGATCGGCTGGCCAGCGACCGACCCAAGACCGGGGTCTTCCTGCACCGCCACGCCATCAACCCGGTGAACGGGGCACGCCTGCCCATCTACGCCGCGGACTACGTCCTGAGCGACTACGGCACCGGCGCGATCATGGCCGTGCCCGCCCACGACCAGCGCGACCTCGACTTCGCCCGCACGTTCGACCTGCCGGTGCAGGTCGTGGTGGCCGCCGACACCGACCCGACGCAGACCTGGGTCGCCACGGCCGACGACGGCCCGCACGTGAACTCCGGGCCGCTGGACGGCCTGGGCAAGGCCGAGGCGATCGCCGCGATCATCGAGTGGCTCGAGGAGCGCGGCACCGGACGGGCCGCGGTCAACTACCGGCTGCGTGACTGGCTGATAAGCCGGCAGCGGTTCTGGGGCACGCCCATCCCGATCATCCACTGCCCGGCGTGCGGCGAGGTCCCGGTGCCGACCGACCAGCTGCCCGTCGAGCTGCCGGACGCCACCGGCCTGGACCTCAAGCCCAAGGGCACCTCACCGCTCGGGGCGCTGGACGACTGGTCGATCGTGGACTGCCCGCAGTGCGGGGGCAGCGCCCGGCGCGATCCGGACACGATGGACACGTTCGTCGACTCGTCCTGGTACTTCCTGCGCTACCTGGACCCGGCCAAGTCCGACGGGCCGTTCGACCCGGCGGCTGCCAACTCCTGGCTGCCGATCGACCAGTACGTGGGTGGTGTGACGCACGCGATCCTGCACCTGCTGTATGCGCGGTTCTTCACCAAGGTCATCCACGACATGGGCATGCTCGACGCGGTCGAGCCGTTCAGCCGGCTGCTCAACCAGGGCATGGTCCAGATGGACGGCTCGGCGATGAGCAAGTCGCGCGGCAATCTGGTGCGGCTGTCCGACGAGCTGGCCGTGCACGGCGTCGATGCGGTGCGCCTGGCCATGGTGTTCGCCGGGCCCCCGGAGGACGACATCGACTGGTCTGACGTCAGCCCGGCCGGGGCCAAGAAGTTCCTGGCCCGGGCGTGGCGGTTGGCCGGTGACGTCCGCAGCGCGCCGGGAAGCGATCCCACCACTGGCGACCTCGCCCTGCGCCGGATCACCCATCACACGGTGCATGACGCTGCCCTGGCCGTGGAGACCTACCGGTTCAACGTCGCCGTGGCCCGCGTGATGGAGCTGGTCAACGCCGCGCGCAAGGCGATCGACTCCGGTGTCGGCCCCGCTGATCCCGCGGTTCGGGAGGCCGCCGAGGCGGTGGCGATCCTGCTGAGCCTGGTCGCCCCGTACACCGCCGAGGAGATGTGGGAGCGGCTCGGGCATGAGCCGTGCGTCGCGCTGGCCGGGTGGCCGGCCGTCGACCCGGCGCTGCTCGTCGCCGAGTCGGTCACCTGCGTGGTGCAGGTCTCCGGCAAGGTCCGTGAGCGGCTGGAGGTCGCCCCGGACATCAGCGAGGCGGACCTGCGCACCCTGGCGATGGCCACCCCAGCGGTGGCGGCGGCCGTGGGGGATCGGGAGCCGCGCGCGGTGATCGTGCGTGCGCCCAAGCTGGTGAACGTCGTTCCGGGCTGAACTACCACTAGCCTGAGGCGCCATGAAGGTGGCGATCGTCTCGGACTCGACCGGATACCTCTCCGAGGGCCTCATGCCGCCGGAGCTGACAGTGGTGCCCGTGGTGGTCGTCCTCGAGGGTGAGACCTACGAGGAGGGCGTGTCGATCAGCCCGGATGAGGTTGCCGCCGCACTCCGCCGCAAGGCCACGGTCACCACCTCCCGGCCGGCACCCGCCCGGTTCGCCCAGGCCTACGCCGAGCTGGCCGAGCGGGGATACGACCAGATCGTCAGCGTGCACCTGTCGGCCGACATGTCCGGGACCTATGACGCCGCCCGGATCGCGGCCCGCGACGCGCGCGTGCCCGTGCAGGTCGTGGACTCGCGCACGGTCGGCACGGCGATGGGGTTCGCCGCCCGATCTGCCTGCGAGGTGGCCGCAGCGGGCGGCACGGTCGACGAGGCCGCGGCGGCCGCGCACCGGCGAGCAGCGGCCTCGCGCACCTGGCTGGTGGTCGACAACCTCGACCAGCTACGACGCGGCGGACGGATCGGATCCGCCCAGGCGCTGTTGGGCAACGCGCTCATGGTCAAGCCGATCCTCGAGGTGCGCGACGGGATGATCGCCCCGCTGGAGAAGCAGCGCACGATGGGCCGGGCCGTGGCACGGATGGCCGAGATCGCCTGCGAGGTCGCGGACCTGTCCGTGTGCGACGTCGTGGTCCAGCACTGCGCGGCCGCCGACCGCGCGAACGACCTCGCTGGGGCGCTGCGAACGGCGCTGCCGAACAGCGACGTGCACGTCGTGGAGGTGGGTGCGGTGATCAGCGCCCACGTCGGACTCGGCACGGTCTCGGTGGCGGTGTGCCCGCGATGAGGACCGCGACGTGGCAGCGCACTGTGATGGCCGGTGCGGTCAGTTATGCGCTCGGCTCACTGAGCCCCGCCGCAGCGGCAGCGCGCCTGCGTGGGGTCGACCTGACGGGCAGCGGCTCGGGCAACCCGGGGGCCACCAACGCCGCGCGGGCGATGGGAGTGCCCGTTGGCGTGGTCGTCGGCGGGCTCGACGTGGCCAAGGGCTATGCCCCTGTGGCGTACTTCAGCCAGTACGGGGCGCCTGCCGGGCACGTGGCCGGCGTCGCGGCGGTACTGGGCCACATCACCTCGCCGCTCCTTCGTGGGCGCGGTGGCAAGGGTGTCGCGACCTCGCTCGGCGCGATCCTGGCCATCGAGCCGATCTGGGCGGTGCCCGTGCTGGCCGGCTTCGGTACCACCGTCGCGCTCACCCGTGAGGTCGGGATCGGGTCCGTGGTCGGTTCGTTGACGCTTGTGCCCACGTCGCTGGTCGTCTGGGACGGGTGGGCCGGGGTCGGGTTCGCCGTGGGGATGTCGGCGCTGGTGATCCATCGGCACCGGCGCAACATCCGCGCCTTCGCCACGCGCCAGGGGTGGATCGACCAGCCTGTTGCCGCTGAGGAGGATGTGGCCGCTGCCGCTGCCGCTGCCGCTGCCGCTGCCGCTGCCGGCATTGCCGGGAGCCCGGGCAGCGGAGTGCCCCGCTGATCGGCGGTTGTCCACAGATCGCGCTGAGTCCGGGTCCGATCCACGCAGGGCGGTCATAGCGTCGGGGCGTGAGCCGGACCCAGGACCTCGTCATCGCCAGGCTGCGCATGGTCGCCCGCCGGTGGCAGGCCGGCGGTGGGTCGTCCATGTCGGACTCGGGATCCGGCACCCAGTGGGATGGCGCGATGGGGCGCGGGCCGGCGCAGCTCGGGGCGGGCGCGTCGGCCGACCAGCCGCCGGGGCAGCTGACCTGGCAGCGCCAGGTCGATCCCTCGGCGGACCCGCTGCGGGCTCAGCGCGTGGATCGGGGCGCCGCGGGCCCAGGACTCGAGAGCCATGGCGTGGGCGGCGCTGGGGTGGACGGACCTGGGCTGGTTGGCCCCGGGCTGGGCGGTTCTGGGGTGGATGACTCCGTCGCTGTGGAGCGTGGTGCGGTGGAACGTGAGGGTGTGGATCCTGCTGGAGTGGATCGTCGCGACGGGGATCGGAGGGCTGGAGATCCCGATGGCCCGGACCCGGCTTCCGCCGGGCCCGCGTGGCCCCCGGCCGGCATGTGGCTGCGGTTGCTGGGCCTGCTCGTGCTCGTCGTGTCCGTCGGGGCGACTGGGCTGTTCCTGTCGAGCCGGCCGCGTGCGCAGGCCGTTGACCCGGTGGTCGCCATGGCGGGTTCTGCCGAGTCGGCGGACCCGTTCGGAGTCACCCTTGCCTCGGAGCCTTCGCCGGCGCCCTCCCTCCTGGTGCATGTTGCCGGCGACGTGCGCAAGCCGGGCGTGGTTCGCCTGCCGGCCGGGGCACGTGTGCAGGACGCCGTCGAGGCGGCCGGGGGGTTGCGCCGCGGCACCGACCTCGGGGCCACCAACCTCGCGCGCGTTGTCACCGATGGCGAACGCATCGAGGTCGGTGGGTCTGATCCTGCCGGCGCGGGGGCGGGGACCTCGACGGTCCCTGGGACGCCGCTGGACCTGAACGGCGCCACCGCCGACCAGCTCGATGCACTCCCCGGGATCGGCCCGGTGACGGCGGCCAAGATCCTGGCCTGGCGCACCGAGCACGGTCGCTTCACTGTCGTCGACGAGCTCGCGGAGGTACCCGGCATCGGGCCGAAGACGCTGGCAGAGCTGCGGCCCCTTGTCCGGGTCTGACCCGGTGCGGGGAACCACGGACCCCGCTCCCGATGGATCCCGACGTCGTGAACGGCCTGACCTCAGGCTGGCACCAGTGGTGGGGGGATTGTGGTTGGCGCAGGCGGCGATCCTGCTGCTGGCGCCGTCGCGCCCGATGCCCTTGGCAGTCGCAGCCTTCGGGCTGCTGCTCGGATCCTTGGCGGTCGCCGGACTGGTGCAGGCCCTGCGACCGGGCCGGTCAGCCCGGCTCGCCGACCGAGCCCCCGACGACGGGCACCGCTCGCCCGTCGATCAACGGCCCGGCGCACCCGGGTGGGCGCTGATCGGCGCGCTCATGGCCGCCGGTCTCCTGCTCGGCGTCGCTGTGGGGGCGCTGCACCTGGCGCGGCTGCATCCGTCGGTCCTACGGGCGGCGACAGCCCAGACCGCAGTGATGCACATCGAGGCCACGATCACCGGCGACCCCGTCATGCACCTCCCGCCTGACGACGGAGGTCGCGTGCAGGCGCCGAGCTGGTCGATCCTCGCGCGGGTCACCGAGCTCACCGTGCGTGGGCGGACCTATCAATTGCGGGTCCCCGCCGTGCTGCGCGGCGACGCGGTGCGTGACCTGCGCTACGGGGCGTTGGTCGGACTCCCCGCACGCGCGCAGGAGCCGTGGGCGGCTCACGAACAGTCCATGGCCCTGCGTGTCCTGGGCCCGGTGGACCTCCGATCGCCGCCCGGGCCGTTGGCCGCAGGCAGCACCGCGGTGCGCGAAGCGCTGCGCTCGGCCGTGGCGGGTCTGCCCCCGGATGCGGCCGCGCTGCTGTTGGGCCTCGCGGTGGGCGACGAGTCTCTGGTGCCCGCCGATCTCGACCAGGCGATGGTGCGATCTGGCCTGGCGCACCTCACGGCGGTCAGTGGGTCCAACACCTCCCTGGTGGCAGGTATCGCCCTTGCCGCAGCCGTGGGGCTCGGCCTGGGCTGGCGCAGTCGTGTGACGGCCAGCCTCGTCGTGCTGTCGGCCTATGTGCTGCTGGTCCGCCCGCAGCCCAGCGTCCTCCGTGCGGCGGCGATGGGCGTGGTCGCACTGATCGCGCTGTCCACAGGCGGCCGGCGCCGTGGCCCGCCCGCATTGCTGGGCTCCGGGCTGGTGCTGCTGCTCGCCCTGCCGCAGTTCGCGCTGTCGATCGGATTCGGCCTGTCGTTCGCCGCGACCGCAGGCCTGCTGGTCGTCGGCCCGCCGATCGCCGATCGGCTGGGGCGCTGGCCGGTCACACGATGGGTTCCCGAACCGATCCGGGCTGCGCTGGCGGTAGCGACCGCTGCGCACCTGGCCACCCTGCCTCTGGCGATCATGCTGGGCAACGGTGCCAGCCTGGTCGCGCTCCCCGCCAACGTGCTGGTCACCCCTCTTGTGCCCTTCGCCACCGTGATGGGGCTGGCTGCAGCGATGATCGCTGCCTGGCTGCCCGCCGCTGCCGCGCTGTTGGCAACAGTTGCGGCACCCGCGACTGCGGCGATCGCGAAGGTGGCCCGGGTCGGCAGCGACCTGCCGTTCGGGGTGCTGGACGTTCCTGCCGGTCCTGCTGGCGCGTTGGGCGCAACCGCAGTGCTGGCCCTGCTCGGCTGGGCTGCCGTCCGGGGCTGGCGACCCTGGCGGCATCCCCGCGTGCTCCTGGTCACTGCCTGCGCGGGCGCGTTGTTGGTTTCGGTCCAGCTCGGACGGGCAGCGCGCTGGCCACCACCGGACTGGATCGTGCTGGCGTGTGATGTCGGCCAGGGGGACGGCCTGCTGGTGCGCAGCCCCGGTGCTCGCGAGGCGCTGCTGGTCGACGCAGGTCCGGACGGCCCGAGGATGAGCCGGTGCCTCAGGGATGCCGGAGTGCAGAGGGTGACGGTTCTGATCTCGCACTTCCACGCCGACCACATCGATGGCTTGGCCGAGGTGCTGGCGCAGTGGCCCGTCTCCGGCGTGCTGGCCACCCCGGTCGGGATCCCCGCCGAGGGGGCCGGCCAGGTGGTCGCTGCGACCCGATCGGCCGGGGTGCCGTTCCGGCTGGTGCGTGCCGGTGACCATCTGCGCGTGGGTGGGGTTCCGGTGCAGGTCCTCTGGCCTGAACGCCGACTCGACGAGTCACCGGCGAACAACGGCAGCGTCGTGGCAGTGGTCCGTATCCCGACCAGTGCCGGGCAGGTGGACGTGCTCGTGACCGGCGACATCGAGCCCGAGGCCCAGGCGGCCCTGCTGGCCGGCGCACCGCCTGGGGCAGAGGTGGTCAAGGTGCCCCACCACGGCTCGCGGTACCAGGCGCCGGGATTCGCTGCGTGGTCCGGGGCCCGAGTCGCCCTGGTCAGCGTCGGGCGCGACAACGACTACGGGCATCCGAGCCAGAGCACCCTGGACCAGTACCGCCAGGTGGGGGCGACGATCGGACGCACCGACCAGCAGGGCGCTCTGGCAGTGGTGCCCCGAGCCGGGGGGATCGCCCTCATCCCGCAGCGCTGAGGCGGGCGGGCGGCGAGCCGAGCCGGTGCCTTCGGAGGGCGATTGTCTGATCCGGACGCGTGGTTGTCTGATTCGGACCTCTGTGTCCACGGGCGGTCGGTCCGTGTCCGGATGAGACAGTTCTCCGGCAGCGCTCGTGCAGCGCGCGCAGCCGAGCGCTGGTGACCGCACGGGCCCGCCGGCCAGCCCACACCAGCACCCACCGCGCGGAGGTCGCACCTGGCGGGACGACCCCTGCGCCGGCCGCCGCCACCGCACTGTCGGATGGCCGTGCCATGCTGTGCGGCAATGAACACCACCTCGTCGCGCAGCCCCGTGCAACGCCCAACCCCGGCGCCCCTGCCTGCCCCCGCGCTGGCAGGGCCCCCAGCCCCGTTCACGCTGGTGACCGGCGACGAACCGTTCCTGATCAGCAGGGCGGTGCGCCGGGTGGTCCGCGCCGCCCGGGCAATCGATCCGGCGGTGGAACGCCGCGAGGTCGACGCCACGGCCCCCAGGGCCGAGGGCGACCTGCTCACCGCGCTGTCCCCCTCGCTGTTCGGGGGCTCCGCGGTCGTGCTGATCGCCAACCTCGGCGACGCAGCCGAACCGGTGCTGGTCGCCCTGCGCGCCGGCCTGCTCGACCTGCCCGCCGAGACGTGGGTGGTCGGGATGCACGCCGGCGTGCGCAACCGCAAGGCCCTTGATGGCCTGCGCGCCCTGGAGGTGCCCGGTGGGGTCGCCGAGGTCTCGTGCGCGCAGGTCAAGCGCGGGCGGCCAACTCGGGAGTTCCTCGAGGCCGAGGCGCGACGATCCGGGCGCCGGATCACCGCCGACGGCGTGGACGCGCTCGTGATGGCACTGGGTTCGGACATTGCGCTGCTGGTCGGGGCGCTCGAACAGCTCATGGCTGACGATCCGGACGACCCGATCGACGCTGCCGACGTGTCTGCCACGTTCGCCGGTGTCGCCGAGGTGAGCGGCTTCCAGCTCGCGGACGCGGTCTGGGAGGGGCGTGCTGTGCCCGCCGTGGCGCGGCTGCGCTGGGGGATGGCCAGCCAGACCCTGACCGGGGCCGGTGCGGTGGGCTCGTTGGCCTCCGGGCTGCGGGCCATGGTCAAGGCAGGCGGTGCTCCCCGCAGCATGTCCGAGGCGGACGTCGCTCGACTGGCCGGGGTGCCACCGTTCAAGGTCCGGGCGCTCCGCTCGGCCGCTTCAGCCTGGGAACCTGCCCAACTCGCCGACGCTGTGACGCACCTGGCTGGCGTCGACGCCCAGGTCAAGGGCGGCCTGCGGCCCGGGGAGAGCCTCGAACAGGCGCAGAAGGAGCGTGCCCTTGAGGCGTTCGTGATCGACACGGTCGGCTGGAGTGATCGTCGGCCGCCACATCCGGGGGGCCGAGCGCACTCCTAGCCAGTCGCACCATGGCTCGCACGGCGGGTGCGGCCTGGCTACGCTCACCGCATTCGGCCCGGCCGTGACCGGGTCCCCGGTCGGCCCTGGCCAACGATCCTGCTCAACGCGTCAGCCGGTCCCCTGGAACGGCCGGCCGCCCCGCCTCCCACAGCGGATTTGGCCTGCACCGGGGGTAGTCCGGTATCCTGATCGCCTGCCCGCCGGCTCACGGCGGCCACAGACCTGCGCGAACACCCGTCTAGGGTCGATCGCACCCCGGACCAGGAAGACGAAGGCTGACCACGTGGCGAATATCAAGTCGCAGCTCAAGCGCATCAAGACCAACGAGAAGGCGCGCCAGCGCAACACGGCCGTGACCTCCAGCCTGAAGACCTCGGTCCGCAGGTTCCGCGAGGCCGCTCAGGTCGGCGACGTCGACAAGGCCAAGGAGTACGCCCGGGTCGCGTCGCGCCAACTGGACAAGGCTGCGAGCAAGGGCGTGATCCACAAGAACCAGGCCGCCAACCGCAAGTCGGCGATCCAGAAGCAGGCCGCGGCACTCTGACCCCCCGCCGGCATCAGCCCCGGCCCGCGCAGCGCCATCCGTTCAGCGGATGGCGCTTTGTCATGTCCGGGCCGCTATCGTGAAGGGCGAGGTCCCCAGCTGGTGGGGACGATCAGGCGTTGTCGCCTGCCGCGCACGGAGGTGCACCATGGGTCACAGGAATCCGGTCGAACTGGCCGCGTCTGCGTCGAGCAACCGCGGAATCCGCGCCCTGCTCGGAGCCCTGGTGGCTGCCTTGGTCGCCGGTGCCGGGTTCTTCGTGTGGAAGCGCTCCGGGTCGAAGTCCCAGCCTCCGGCTGAGCACAAGTGGGCCCCGCCGACGCCGCCAGCCGCCGACTCCCAGCCCGGGATGGCCGATGTGGACAGCCAGGGTGTGCTCGACGAGCAGTTCGCCGCTGAGGTCGATGCCCAGGCCGAGGCATTGGCACAGCAGATCGTCGACTCGATCGACGAGCCGCAGAAGTAGCGCGCGCCGCACCGGTGTGCGGCACACGATTGGAGCCGGGCCACGCGGCACTGTGGGACCATTGACCCCGTGTCGCCAGCCCCCGGATCGACCCATCAGTCGATCATCCGCAACTTCTGCATCATCGCGCACATCGACCATGGCAAATCGACCCTGGCCGACCGCATGCTGCAGATCACCGGTGTGGTCGACGATCGCTCGATGCGCGCGCAGTACCTCGACCGGATGGACATCGAGCGCGAGCGCGGCATCACGATCAAGAGTCAGGCGGTCCGGCTGCCCTACCTGGCTGGGGACGGCGTCGACTACGTCC
This sequence comes from uncultured Actinomycetes bacterium, assembly GCA_963781015.1. Lineage (GTDB taxonomy): Bacteria > Actinomycetota > Actinomycetes > S36-B12 > CAIYMF01 > Prado023. Next base: position 15,400 of record CAWAEB010000022.1, read on the forward strand.
TGAACCTGATCGACACCCCCGGGCACGTCGACTTCACCTACGAGGTCTCGCGCAGCCTGGCTGCCTGCGAGGGAGCGATCCTGCTGGTGGATGCGGCGCAGGGCATCGAGGCCCAGACGTTGGCCAACCTGTACCTGGCCCTGGACAACGACTTGGCGATCATCCCGGTCCTGAACAAGATCGACCTGCCCGCAGCCCAGCCGGAGCGCTACGCCGCCGAGCTGGCGCACATCATCGGCTGCGACCCGGCTGACGTGCTGGCGGTCAGCGCCAAGACCGGCGCGGGGGTCCCCGAGCTGCTCGATGAGGTGGTCCGTCAGGTGCCGGCCCCGTCCGGGGATGCCAGCGCGCCTGCCCGGGCCCTGATCTTCGACTCCGTGTACGACACCTACCGCGGCGTGGTCACCTACGTCCGGGTCGTCGACGGCCACCTGTCCGCCCGGGAGCGCATCGTCATGATGAGCACCGGCGCCCACCACGAGATGCTGGAGGTCGGCGTGATCTCCCCGGAGCCCACACCGTCCGCGGGGATCGGTGCCGGCGAGGTCGGCTACCTGATCACCGGTGTGAAGGACGTGCGCCAGAGCAGGGTGGGCGACACGGTCACCGCGGCCAACACGCGCATCGGCGCCACCCAGGCGTTGGGCGGCTACCGGGACCCCAAGCCCATGGTCTTCTCCGGGCTGTACCCGATCGACGGCTCGGACTACCCGCTGCTGCGTGACGCCCTGGACAAGCTCAAGCTCAACGACGCGGCCCTGGTCTACGAGCCGGAGACCTCCGCGGCCCTGGGCTTCGGCTTCCGGTGCGGGTTCCTGGGCCTGCTGCACCTGGAGATCGTCCGGGAACGCCTGGAGCGCGAGTTCAACCTCGACCTGATCTCCACCGCGCCCAACGTGGTCTACGACGTGACGCTCGACGACGGTCGCGAGATCGTGGTCACCAATCCCTCGGAGTACCCGGTCGGCAAGATCGCCGAGGTCCGCGAGCCGATCGTGCGTGCCACCATCCTGAGCCCCACGGACTACGTCGGCGCGATCATGGAGCTCTGCCAGTCCCGACGCGGCAGCCTGCTGGGCATGGACTACCTGTCCGAGAGCCGGGTCGAGCTGCGCTACACGCTGCCCCTGGCCGAGATCGTGTTCGACTTCTTCGACGCCCTGAAGTCCCGGACCCGCGGATACGCCTCCCTGGACTACGAGACCACCGGCGAGCAGGCCGCCGACCTGGTCAAGGTCGACATCCTGCTGCACGGCGAACCGGTCGACGCGTTCTCGGCGATCGTGCACCGGGACAAGGCCTACGCCTACGGGGTGGCGATGGCAGGCAAGCTCAAGGAGCTGATCCCACGCCAGCAGTTCGAGGTGCCGATCCAGGCCGCGATCGGCTCCCGGGTGATCGCCCGCGAGAGCGTGCGCGCGATGCGCAAGGACGTGCTCGCCAAGTGCTACGGCGGGGACATCAGCCGCAAGCGCAAGCTGCTCGAGAAGCAGAAGGAGGGCAAGAAGCGGATGAAGATGGTCGGTCGGGTCGAGATCCCGCAGGAGGCCTTCATCGCCGCACTGAACACCGAGGGAGAGCAGGGCGCGAAGCCGCGCTCCTCGGGCTGATCCGTCCCCTGTGAACACCCTGATTCCACCCACGTGCGCCGGGCTACCCGGCTCGCGGAGCGAGGGCGGAACCCCGTCCGGGGAGCCCCCGACGCGGGTGTAATGTGTGCCCGGTTTCTACCGAGATCGGGGACTGGGAATGCGCACTCGTCGCGGGTGGTCGACTGCACTGGTCATCGCTCTGCTGTCCGGGGCGGTGGTGGTCCCGCCGGCCACCGCGCAGGATGTCTCGGATCCGGGCAGCGGGTCCAGGCTGAGCGCCCTTGAGCTTGTCCCCCCGGACGCTGCGGCACTCGACGCTGAGGTCAGGACGCGCGCGAACGTGTCGGTCGGCGGGTCGCTCACGCTGCGCTGGGCCGACGCCGAGGTCGACCCCGAGCTGGACGCGCACGTGTTCGATGTCGACATCAGGGGCGCGATCGCCGGCCAGGACTATCGCGCTGCCCTGGCGGGGTCCGGGCCGATCGACCTGGCCCTGCTCGACTCCGAGGGCGAACTCCTCGCCTACGCCGAGCACCCGGACGCCGCGGTGGCCGTACCCGACCTCGAATGGGAGTACGCGGTCGGGGATCAGCTCGTCGCGATCAGCGACGCGGCACCCCCGGCTGCGCCATCGGCGACCCTGACCCTGACCCGCTACACCGGCGGCGAGCAGGTGCGCGCCCCGCAGTCGACGCTCAGTGCGCCCTGGGAGACCGGTGAGCTGGACCCGCGTGATCCGCACATCCCGTTCCAGGGCAGTCACGTCGACCGGATCCTCCTGCCCGCCACGCTGGCCCAGCCCGACCAGTTCGTGCGGGTCACCCTCGACCCGGCGTCGACGCTGCCCGATCCGGTGCTGATCGTGCTGGACTCCGCGGGCATGCTCGTGGACGCGGCCGCCCTGGCGGACAACGGCCTGGAGTTCCCGCTGGCCGCCGGCGAGCGGATCGCAGTGACCTCCGCCCGCCCGGACACCTTCGGCACCTACCGGCTGCACTGGGAGTTCCTGCCCGATGCGGTGACCATCACCTCGGCCCAGGGCAGCCGCCCCACTGCCGATGGCCAGGCGCTGAGCACGGTGAGCTGGACCCGCTCGTACTGGATCTCCGGGAACGGCGCGCGGCCCCTTGACCAGACCCTGGAGTACTCGGCCGATCGGGAGCACTGGACGCAGCTGTTCGGCGCGCAGGCCGCAGGCACCGCGAAGGGGTTCATCCCCGACGGCACCTGGTGGATCCGCCTGGTCTCCGAGTTCGAGGGCGAGCCCCTCTTCTCCGACCCGGTCCGGATCACCTGCACCGGTGACACCACCAACTGGACGACCACCGGGCGGACGCTGCGAATGCCGAAGGCCTCACCCCGGGTGCCCGGGAAACCGGACGGCTACCGCACGCTGAAGGGTGGCGTGACGCTGACCCAGCGCTACGTCGATGGGCAGACGCGCACCACACCGTTGGACCTGGACTCGATCGATGCCGTGCTGTTCCGACCCGTCGGCTCCACGAGGTGGCAGGAGCTCCCGAAGGAACCCCGTGCCGATCACGTGGTGATCCCAAGCACCGGCTCGGTGCGGGTCCGCGACAACTACATGGCGCTGACCAACGAGGTCCCGATCACGGTCGTGGCCGCCACGAAGAACCTCCGGGGCTCGGCCAGCAAGCCTCGGCGCTCCGCCCGGGGTGGAGCCATGGACTTCACTGGGACGTTGAGCCAGCAATGGGCCGACGGCAGCTGGCGGCCGGCCGTCGACGGCACCGTGGTCAAGGTCCAGCGCAAGTCCGGCAGTCGCTGGAGGACCGTGTACACCGGACGCCTGCGCGCCGGGGCGGCGGGGGCGATCCGCGAGACCGCGCAGCTCACCCGCGCCGGGACCTATCGCCTGCGGGCCGGCACGGGCACCCTGGGCACCTGGAAGCTCACGCCGGCCAAGCCCACGCGCACCGCGCGGGTCGACGCACCAGTGATCCGGCGCGCGCCCGGAAGGAAGCACGTGACCTTCCCCATCGTGATCCACCAGCGCTACTCCGACGGGCACTACGGACCGCCGGCGCCGGGCTGGATGCTGCGGATCCAGCGCAGGTCGTCCGGGTCGGGCACGTGGCGCACTGTCGATCGGCACAGCCCCTCCGCGCTCCACAGCCTGCCGGTCTACCCGGGCGCGGTCGGCCAGTGGCGGGTCGTGGGGACCTACAAGGGGCGCAATTACACGTCCCCGACGGTCCGCGGGTAGCCGGCGGCAGCCACGACGCCGGATTGGGCGCTGGCGTAGGCATTCGCGCCGCTGCCCGCTTGACCCGGGGACCGGGTTCGGGAAGAGTAACGGAGGTCACAGGCACGCAATCCCGTTCATCTTCGCCACCATGGAGGCTCCTGAATGCCCACCACCGCCGGCTCGCTGAGCACGCCGATCCCACCGCATGCCGACACGCTGTCGCGCTCCATCCTCGACCGGTTCGCTGCGACCCCGGACAAGGTGGCCTTCATGTCCCCGGGTCCGGGCGACGCGTGGGGGGTGACCTACACCTGGCGTGAGGCCGGCGACGAGATGATGAAGCTGGGTGCCGGCCTGCTCGCGCTGGGCGCGGAGCCTGAGGATCGCGTGGCGATCGCGTCCAGCACCCGCACGGAGTGGATCTTCGCCGACGGGGCCGTGATGCTCGCCGGTGGGGCGAACACCACCGTCTACCCGACCACCGCTGACGATGACTTCGGCTACATCCTGTCCGACTCGGGGTCGAGGTTCCTGATCGCCGAGGACCGCAAGCAGGCCGACAAGGCGCTGCACCAGCGCGACCAGCTGCCGGACCTGGAGAAGATCATCCTGATCGACGGGGATGGTGATGGCGACTTCATCATCAGCTGGGAGCAGCTCAAGGAGCTCGGCGTCGCGAAGCTCAAGGAGGACCCGAAGGCCATCGAGAATCGGATCTCGCAGTTGACCGAGGAGTCGCTGGCAACGGTGATCTACACCTCCGGGACAACGGGTCGTCCCAAGGGCGTCGAGCTTCCGCACCGCTGCTGGGTCTTCGAGGGTGCCAGCATCCAGGCGCTGGAGATCATCTCCCCCGAGGACACGCAGCTGCTCTGGCTTCCGCTGTCGCACGTGTTCGGCAAGGTTCTGATCGCCGCGCAGTACCAGATCGGATTCAAGACGGCCACCGATGGTCGCGTGCCGCGGATCGTGGAGAACCTGAGCGCCATCAGGCCGGAGGTCATGATCGGGGTGCCGCGCATCTTCGAGAAGATCTACCAGGGGGCCAATACCAAGGCCCAGGCCGGTGGTGGTGCCAAGGCCAAGATCTTCAACTGGGCCTTCGACACGTCGGCCAAGATCAAGGCTGCTCGGCGCGAGGGCCGCTCGGCGGGCCCGCTGGCCGGGCTCCAGATGGTGCTGGCCGAGAAGCTGGTGTTCTCCAAGATCAAGGAGCTCACCGGTGGGAACATCCGTCTGCTGGTGTCCGGCTCGGCGGCCCTCAACGGTGACGTGGCCCGCTGGTTCGACGCTGCCGGCCTGCCCATCCTCGAGGGATACGGCCTGACCGAGAACACCGCGGCCGCTGCGATCACCCGTCCGGACGACATCGCCTTCGGCACCATCGGCCAGCCCTTCCCGGGCACCGAGATCAAGATCGCTGAGGACGGTGAGGTGCTGCTGCGGGGCCCGCACGTCATGCGCGGCTACCGCAACCTCCCCGAGGTCAACGCGGAGACGCTGCTGGCCGACGGCTGGCTGGCCACCGGCGACATCGGGATCCTCGACGACCACGGTCGGTTGAAGATCACCGACCGGAAGAAGGACCTGGTCAAGACCTCAGGCGGCAAGTACATCGCCCCCGGGCTGATCGCCGCGCAGTTCAAGGCGCTGTCCCCGTTGGCCTCGAACCTCGTGGTGCATGCCAACAACCGCAACTTCGCCTCCGCGCTGGTCTCCCTGGACCCCGACGCCCTGCAGGCGTTCGCCGCCGAGCACGGCCTGTCCGGTGACTTCGCGGCGCTGTCGCAGTCCCCGGAGGTCCGTGCGAGCATCCAGGCGTCGATCGACCAGCTCAACGCAACGCTCAACCGCTGGGAGACGATCAAGAAGTTCACGATCCTGGACCGCGACCTCTCCGAGGAGCAGGGGGAACTGACCGCGAGCCTGAAGGTCAAGCGCAAGGTCGTCGAGGATCACTTCGCCGACGAGATCGAGCAGATGTACGCCAGCTGAGCCACGCAGCACCGATCGGGCCATCGCACACCGCGGTGGCCCGATCGGCGTTTCTCGGTGTCCCAGGGCCGGAACGCCCCCCAAGTGTCGACCCCATCGACGAATCAGTAGTGTTCTGCATCACACTCGTGTTGTTCTCGTCACAACCCGTCCATCATCCCCGACGCCCTTGGAGGCTTGGAATGCCCACCACCAGCGGATCATTGAACACCCCCCTACCCCCGCACTCGGACACGCTCGCCCGAGCCATCCTGGATCGGGTCAATGCCACCCCGGATGGACTGGCCTTCATCTCGCCGGGGCCAGCGGACGACTGGTCGGTCAAGCACACCTGGCGTGAAGCCGGCGACGAGATGACCAAGCTCGCCGCTGGCCTGCTGGCCCTGGGCCTGGGCCTCGAGGAGCGCGTCGCGATCGCGTCCAACACCCGCACCGAGTGGATCTTCGCCGACGGCGCCGTGATGCTCGCCGGTGGGGCGAACACCACGATCTACCCGAGCACTGCTGATGATGACTTCGGCTACATCCTGTCCGACTCCGGGTCGAGGTTCCTGATCGCCGAGGACCAGAAGCAGGCGGACAAGGCCCTGCACCAGCGCGACCGGCTGCCGGAACTTGTGAAGATCATCCTCATCGATGGTGCGGGTGACGGGGACTTCGTCATCAGCTGGTCGGACCTGCGTGACCTCGGTGCTGCCAGGCTCGGCCAGGACCCCCAGTGCGTCAAGGACCGCGTCAACCAGCTGACCAGTGAATCCCTGTCGACGATGATCTACACGTCAGGTACGACGGGTCGGCCCAAGGGAGTCGAGCTGCCGCACCGCTGCTGGGTGTTCGAGGGCGCAAGCATCGAAGCACTGGGGATCATCCTGCCCGATGACCTGCACTTCCTCTGGCTGCCCCTGGCACATGTGTTCGGCAAGGTGCTGCTCGCCGCGCAGTACCAGCTCGGCTTCACCACCGCCACCGACGGGCGCGTGCCCAAGATCGCCGAGAACCTCGTCAGCCTGCAGCCGACGCTGATGGCCGGGGTGCCGCGCATCTTCGAGAAGATCTACCAGGGTGCCAACGCCAAGGCTGCGGCCGGAGGCGGGCTGAAGGCCAAGATCTTCACCTGGGCATTCGACACCGGGATCAAGACCAAGGCAGCTCAGCGAGCCGGCAAGTCCCCAGGCGCATTCTCCGGTGTGAAGATGTCCGTTGCCGACAAGTTGGTCTTCTCCAAGATCCGCGAGGCGACCGGAGGCAGGGCACGCATGTTCGTGTCTGGCTCGGCCGCGCTCAACGGTGACGTTGCTCGGTGGTTCGACGCCGCTGGCCTGACGATCCTCGAGGGCTACGGCCTGACCGAGAACACGGCGGCGGCCTGCATCACGCGGCCCGAGGACCTGGAGTTCGGTACCGTCGGCCAGCCGTTCCCGGGCACCGAGGTCAAGATCGCTGAGGACGGCGAGGTGCTGCTGCGCGGTCCACACGTCATGCGCGGCTACCGCAACATGCCCGAGGCGAACGCGGAGACGCTGCTGGACGGTGGCTGGCTGGCCACTGGCGACATCGGAGTCCTGGACGACGCAGGCCGGTTGAAGATCACCGACCGGAAGAAGGACCTGGTCAAGACCTCGGGCGGCAAGTACATCGCACCCGGGCTGATCGCCTCGCAGTTCAAGGCACTGTCCGCGCTGGCCTCCAACCTCGTGGTGCACGCCAACAACCGCAACTACGCCACGGCGCTCGTGTCCCTGGATCCCGACGCACTGAAGTCGTTCGCCGCTGCGAACGGCCTGACCGGCGACTTCGCGACCCAGTCCCAGTCCCCGGAGGTCCGTGCCAACATCCAGGAGTCCATCGACCAGCTGAACGCGAAGCTGAACCGGTGGGAGACGATCAAGAAGTTCACGATCCTGGATCGCGACCTGTCCGAGGAGTCCGGTGAGTTGACCGCGAGCCTGAAGGTCAAGCGCAAGGTCGTCGAGGAGCACTTCTCCGGCCAGATCGAGGCGATGTACGACGCGTAGCCCGCGCCGGCAGGTCCGGACCCCGATCGTCCACGGCGATCCGGGGTCCGGACCTTGTTCGTTACTGCGACTCCGTGCCCGGGCTCGCGCCGGCTGTTGGCGACGCGGACGACTCGGACGACGCGGACCCGAGGGGTCCGGGCGTGGCAGCAGCTGTGGAACTCAGGGGACCTGTGGCGCCCGGGGCCGGCAGTCCTGCGTCAGGGTCGGTGGTGCCGCGCACGGTGACGACCACGTTGGGCTGCCCGTCGTCCTCGCCGAGCACGACGTACACGGCGAACGTGTCTGCGGCGAAGCTGTACAGGCCGGTGTTGGTCTGTGCGGCACCGACGTACTCAGCGATCGGCATGTAGCCCCGTTCCCGCAGGGCAGCCACCACGGGCTCGGCGATGTCCAGGGCGGTGCCCTCGTCGCTGGCGAAGGTCGCGGTCCAGGTGCGGCGTGGCTCGGCGCCGATCGCGTAGGCGGCCACCACCCGGGTGCCCTCCGGAAGCGGGATATCGGGCCAGTCCCCGGGCAGGGGCGACCCGGTGAGCTGCCACTGCCGGGCCAGGGAGGTGGAACGGTCATCAGGACTGGCGGTCGGGGTCGGGGTCGGGGTCGGTGACCCGATCGTCGGCACCGCCTGCGGCGTGCCCGCACACCCCGTCAGCGCGATGAGGGCACCCGCGGCCCCCAGCGCCGCGCCCCGCCTGCCCGAACGCCTCATGGGGCAACGCTAACGCGTGCGGGTCGCAGCCAGCGCCACCGAGGCGGGACAATGGCGCCATGCCCGCGCAGCCCACCGGCCAGGCCCCGCCCGCTGACGGGTCGCTGCCGGACGCCTGCGCTGCCGCGTGGGGCGAGCGGGACTTCGGGATCTACCTGCACATCCCGTTCTGCTCGAGCAGGTGCGGTTACTGCGACTTCAACACCTACACCGCCCCGGAGTTGGCCGGCGCCCAGGGTGTGGACCGGGCCACCTTCGCACACCACCTGGGCGCCGAGCTCGGATTCGCCCGGAGGGTGCTGGGCGAGCGCGATGTGCCGGTGCGCACCGTCTTCGTCGGTGGCGGGACGCCCACCCTGCTCGCGCCGGACGCGCTCGGGGGCCTGCTGGCCCGCGTCGACGCGGAGTTCGGGCTGGCGGCGGACGCCGAGATCACGCTGGAGGCCAACCCCGACTCGGTCGACGACGCTGCGTTGGCGCAGCTGCGTGCAGTGGGCTTCACCCGGATCTCGTTCGGGATGCAGAGTGCAGTGCCGCACGTCCTGGCCGTGCTGGACCGCACGCACACCCCGGGCGGGGCACTGCGGGCGGTGGACTCGGCACGGGCGGCCGGGTTCGAGCAGGTCAGCCTGGACCTGATCTACGGCGCCCCGGGGGAGTCCCTGACCGACTGGCAGCAGACGGTGACCGCAGCCCTGGCCGCCGGCGTCGGTCACGTCTCGGCCTATGCCCTGATCGTGGAGCCGGGGACCCGGCTGGCCGCGGCGATCCGGCGCGGGGACATCGCCGCACCGGATGACGATCTGATGGCCGACATGTATGAGTTGGCAGACGATGCGTTCGCCGCCGCGGGGCTGCCCTGGTACGAACTGTCGAACTGGGCGGTGCCCGGCCAGGAGTGCCGGCACAACCTGGCCTACTGGCGCGGGGCGGACTGGTGGGGGATCGGCCCCGGGGCGCACAGCCACGTGGCCGGCACGCGCTGGTGGAACGTCAAGCACCCGGCGGCCTACGTGGCCCGGGTGGGCTCCGGGGAATCCCCGGCCGCGGGGCGCGAGGTGCTGGACTCAGCCACCCGGGCCGTGGAGGACGTGCTGCTCCGGGTCCGCCTGTCCGAGGGCCTGCCGCTGGCGATCCTGTCGGTCGAGGTGCGCGACGAGGTGCCGGCCCTGGTCGCCCAGGGGCTCGCCGTCGTGGACGCCGATCGCCTGGTGCTGACCCGAACAGGCAGGCTGCTGGCCGATGCGGTGGTCCGCCGGCTCGTGCCCTGAGACCCAACCGTGCCGGTCCGGCCGCGAGACTCGCGGTCGCCACGAGCCTGCAATCAAGGATCGCGGCGGGCGCTCATGGCAGCATGCTGCGTGGGGCGATTCTCTGTGGCGCTGATCGTCCGCCACATCCACGTCCCGCGCCCTCAACCCCAAGGATCGACATGTCCTACGGCACTCCTCCGCCCCCGCCGCCTTCCTTCGGGCCACAGCCAGGCTTCCCCGCTGGCCCGAAGCCGAGCAACTACCTGGTCTGGTCCATCCTCACCACCTTGTTCTGCTGCCTGCCACTGGGCATCGTCGCGATCATCCAGTCGACCAAGGTCGATTCGCTGTACTCCGGCGGGCAGTACGCTGCCGCGGACAAGGCCTCAGCGGACGCGAAGAAGTGGAACATGTGGGGCCTGGGCATCGGGATCGCTGTCCTGGTCCTCTACTTGGTCCTCGTCGTGGGTCTCGGGGTTCTTTCGTCGACCACCGTGTAGGCCAGTGCCGATGAACCGCCCCGATGCGGGCCCCAGTGACCAGCTCATCCTCGGTGGTGAGCATCGAGTGCTGACCCAGCGCTCGGGGTTGGATCGCTGGGGTCCCGTCGTCATCGTGGCAGGCATCGCGCTGGCGGTGACCATCCGGGACCCGCACGCATCGGGATCGTGGGCGGTCTGCCCCACATTCGGCCTCTTCGGAATCGCCTGCCCGGGGTGCGGCTCCCTTCGGGCCATGCACGACCTGGTCGCGGGTCGGGTGATCGAGTCGATCGGGCACAACGCCCTGCTGCTGCCCGGGATGTTGTTCCTCCTGGCGGCCGCGATCAGGCCGCCAGGGCGTTGGTGGAGCATGATCTGGCTCGTTGTGCTCACCGGATTCACACTCGTGCGCAACATCCCCGGGAGCCCGCTGGCGCCGTGAGGCCGCCATCCGGTGCCAGCTCAGGCCCTGGACATCGCTTGGGCCTGGGCAACGGCTCCGCGGATCTGGGCTACCTGTCCTGGGTGCGAGACGGGGACCTGGGTAGCGTGCTGAAGCCCGTCCGCGTAGATGCTCACCTGGACGTATCCGCGGGTCTCATCCTCCTTCACAAGGAGGAACAGCAATCCGAGCAGGCACAGGAAGGCAAACACGACGGCGAGGACGATCGCCCAGGTCGGAATCCTCGACGCAGTGACCGACATGTCGGTTGCGATCCATGTGGATCCCCTGAGGGGTGCTGCTCCGTTGGGGGTCGTGATCCACGTTCGGCTGATCCCGATGTCGCCGATGGTCAGGAGCAGCGGCTCTGGGTCGGCGGTCACTGCACAGCAAACGAAGCGATGGAGAGGAACAGGAGGACGACGGAGATGGCGGCGGTGATGCCGCCCATGCAGACGCCTGCGATGGCCAACCCCCGACCCGGGGTGTCCCTGCGCAGCGCGAGGATGCCCAGGATGATCGCGGCGATGCTCAGCGGCAGTCCGATGATGCAGAAGAGCGTCAGCGGAATGCCGACGAGGCCCGTGATGAAGGACGAGACGGCAAGCCCGTTCGACTGCTGGGCCGCGGGTAGGACGCTGTAGTTCATCGTCGGTGGCGGGGGCGGGTAGCTGCCAGCGCCGTACGGTGCTTGCGGATAGGCACCGGTGGGAGGCAGCGGTGGTGGAGGATAGGTGCCCTGTGGTGGGGGAGCGGGGAAGGCGCCTCCCGGGGGCGGGGGATAGCTGGCCGGGGGCGGCGGCGGGGGTGGGAAGGCCGGGGGAGCGGGAGGCTGGTTCGCCTGCTCTGTGAGCCTGTCCGGCGGCATGGGCTGCTCGTCGGGGGTGGGGGTCAGGGCGCCGCCCACCGTCTCGTCATCGGGATCGACAGGGTGGGTCATGGGAACTCCTTCCGGCGATTGCTACCGCTGGGAAGGCTATCGGCCCCTGCCGTGGGTCAACAGGTGGCGGGGCAAGAAGGCCGTGCCAGGGCCAACTCCCACGCGAAGCTAGGTCGTGGCCTGGAACAGCGGGGCGATCACGACGAGGGTGAACAGGATGTGCGTGAACCCCAGCCCCCCGGTCACGATGCCAGCGATCGCCCGGCGTCGCCCACCTGCCCGACCTGCCTTGACGCGCCGGAACGCGACCATCCCGAGTATGAAGGCCAGGATGCTGAACGACCAGACCCCGAACCAGAGCAACAGCACCAGGCCCACGACGCCCAGCACCATCGACGCGGTAGCCAACCCCTGCGGCAGGTCAGTCGGCGATTCGTAATCGGTGAGCACCGGCCAGCCCTCGGAGGGTTCAGTCATCAGATGGCTCCTTCTGGACGCAAACGTGATGGGTGGTCATCAGTCCGGCACCTCGGTGACCAGGTCGATCGCCTCCTCGACGCGGGCGAGCAGCGCGGGGTCGAGGTCGGCGTAGCTGCGCACCGATCCGAGGATCCGCCGCCAGGCGGCGGCTTCGTCCGGGGGCCAGCCGAGGGCGGCGCAGATGCCGGCCTTCCACGGCTGGCCGCGCGGGATGCTCGGCCACGCCTCGATCCCCAGGGCGCGCGGTCGGACAGCCTGCCAGACATCGACGTACGGGTGGCCCAGCACATGCACGTGCTCGGCCCACCGGTCGGTCACCGCCGCCGCGATCCGGGATTCCTTGGACCTGGGCACGAGGTGGTCGACGATCACCACGAGCCGGCGCTGGGGCCCGGGCCCGAACCGGTCCACGGCCTCGACGAGGTCGTCGATCCCGCCCAGCGGCTCCACCACGACGCCCACCTCGCGCAGTTCGGCACCCCACACCTTCTCGACCAGTTCGGCGTCGTGGGTGCCCTCCACCCAGATCCGTGAAGCCCGGGCGACCCGGGCCGCAGTGCGCGGGGCAGCCACTGACCCGGAGGCGGTCCGGGCCGGCGCGACCGGGGCACTGGCGACGCGGGGGCGCATCAGGGTGATCGGTCGGCCATCGACGCGGAAGGCCGCCGGCTCGGCGGGGAACAGCCGACGGTTGCCATGCCGGTCCTCGATGAGCACCGACCAGCCGACTGTGGTCTTCTCCCAGCCCAGGATCGCCCCGCAGAACCCAGAGGTCGCGCACTCCACAACCATGTCGCGGTCCCCGGTGACCTCCGCGACTGATTGCGTGCGGGGATGCCGGCCCGCCGCCAGCACATCGGGTCCGTAACGATCAAGCACGCACGTGACCCTACCCGCGTCTGTGCGCCCCCGTACTGCTTCCGTGTGTGCCGACAATCAGATGGTCGATTCCGTACACACGAACGAGGCGGTGGCCGCGCGGCGCCTCACAGGGCGGCGAGGAACACCTCGGTGAGCTCCTCAGCGCTGAGCTCGACGGGGTTTCCCGCCATGCTGCTGGCCCGGGCCACCTTGGCCACGACCTCGGGGCCATCCGAGGGGGCCAAGCCATAGGCCGACAGCGTCGGCACCTCCAGCACCGCGCAGGTGTGCTCGATCCAGTGCACGCCTTCGTCCGCCCCGGCCCCGGGCACGCCGGTGAGGCAGGCCGCGACCTGCTCGTAGCGCCGGATCAGCCGGGCATCGGCGCGGTCGAGATTGGCCGCGCACACCGGTCCGAGCAGCGTGGCGCAGAGGGCGCCGTGCGGCGCGGCGGTCATGCCGCCGATCACCCCGGCGAACCCGTGCACCGCCCCGAGCTTGGCGTTGGCCAGCGAAAGCCCGCCGAGCACACTGCACAGGGCCATGTCGGTGCGCGCGTCGAGGTCGTAACCATTGCGGTGCGCGGCGACGAGGCTGCGCCCGGCAGCGATCATCCCCATCCGGGCCCAGGCGTCGGTCATCGCATTGGCGCGTCGGGACACATAGGGCTCCAGGCACTGGGTCAGTGCATCCATGCCCGCGGCCGCGGTCACGGCCGGCGGGCAGTCCAGGGTGAGCTCGGGGTCCACAACGGCGTGCCGGGGGATCATCGAGGCGTGCCGCAGGCTGGCCTTGACCCCGTGCTCGGGGACGGTCAGGACGGCGTTGGCCGTCACCTCCGCCCCGGTCCCGGCTGTGGTGGGTACGGCCACCATCGGCACCGGCGGCGCGTAGAACGACTGCCCACGCCCCACCACCTCGATGTGATCCATCGGGTCGCCGTTGGTCAGCAGGATCGCGGTGGCCTTGGCCAGGTCGATCGGGCTGCCGCCGCCGACCGCCACCACCACGTCCGCGGCCAGCTCCCGACCTGCCTGCACCGCAGCGCGGGCGTCCGCGATGGTGGGCTCACCACTGACCGGCACGAGCGCCAGCGCCTGCGCCCCGGCGCGCAGCACATGGATCAGCGGCGCGAAACGGCCGGGTGTTGCCCCGGTGACGACCAGCACACGGGACCCCAACCCGGCCACGATCGAGGGTACGTCGGCCACCACCCCGGCCCCGAAGGAGATCCGCGGCGGCAGGGCCAGCTCAAAGGCTGTGCTCACGGGGCGGCGGTGTGCCAGCGGTGCTCCCCGGTCGGCGCCACCGCGGCGAACTTCGTCGAGGATCGGGGGACGGCCATCATCGGGGCGACCGCATCCCGCCAGGTCGCGTAGTGCTCGGTCCGCTTGTGCGCGTCGGCGGCGGCCGCGTCCCGGTACACCTCGACCAGGACCACGTGGGTCGGATCACCCAGGTCCGAGACCACGTCGAATCGCAGCACCCCCGGCTCGGCCAGTGATGCGGTGGAGTTGTCGGTGGTGGCAGCCAGGAAGGCTGCCAACTCGCCGGCAACGACATGGACGTCGACGTGCACGATCAGCATCCCGAGATTGTGGCGTGCCGCGGGGCCCTGTCGCCCGGTGGCGGCCACTGCTCGAGGCGCCAACACTCGGGAGGGCGTCCTGTGTCATCGATCCAGCAGGAAGAGTGCCGGTCGATGACACCGGACCGGCGTGCCGGTCGCGGGTCGGGTGCACCGCCTGCGGTCCAGCGTAGAATGGCACTCCCCTCGGTAGAGTGCCAGCACTCGAACACGACCCGGCCAGGAGGTGCGCATGCTCGACGACCGCAAGCTGTCCGTGCTGCGCGCCGTCGTCGAGGACTACGTGCGCACCCACGAGCCGGTCGGCTCCAAGACGTTGGTCGAGCGACACTCGTTGGGCGTCTCCCCGGCGACGATCCGAAACGACATGGCCGTGCTGGAGGAGGAGGGGTTCATCGCCCAGCCGCACACCAGTGCCGGACGGATCCCCACCGACAAGGGGTACCGGCTGTTCGTCGACCGGCTCTCCCAGGTCAAGCCGCTGAGCCCTGCGGAGCGGCGGGCCATCGAGCGGTTCCTGGCCGGCGCGGTCGACCTCGATGACGTGATGGGCCGATCGGTCCGCCTGCTGGCCCAGCTCACCCGCCAGGTGGCCCTGGTCCAGTACCCGTCGCTGACCAGTTCGTCGGTGCAGCACGTCGAGCTCGTGCCCCTCAGTGAGCATCGCCTGCTGCTGGTGCTGATCGCCAACACGGGCCGCATCGAGCAGCGGGTGGTCGAGGTGCCCACCGCGCTGCCTCAGGCTGACCTCGGGCGGCTGCGCCAACTGCTCAACGAGGCGGTCGCGGGGCGTTCCTTCACCACGGTGGCCGAGCAGGTCGCGGACCTGCCGGGCCAGTTCGACGACCTCGCACGCCCGACTGTGTCGGTGGTCCTGGCCGTACTGCTGCAGACCGTGGTGGAGCGCCACGAGGAGCGGATCGTCATGGGCGGTACCGCCAACCTCGCCCGTTATGTCGACGGCTTCGCCGGCCTGCAGCCCGTCCTCGAGGCGCTCGAGGAGCAGATGGTGCTGCTGCGCCTGCTCGGTGAGACCGGCGCTGACAGTGTGACGGTGACCATCGGTCACGAGAACTCGGTCGAGGGCATGAGCAGCACCTCGGTGATCAGCGCCGGGTACGGCCCCGACCGGGGGACGGTGGCCCGGCTCGGGATCGTCGGCCCCACCCATCTGGACTACCCCAGCACGATGGCCTCGGTCCGGGCGGTCGCCCGGTACCTCGGTCAGCTGCTCCGCAACGAATAGGACCCACGTGGCCAACGACTACTACGCCGCCCTCGGCGTCGCGCGCGACGCCAACGCCGACGAGATCCGGCGTGCCTACCGCAAGCTCGCACGCGAGCTGCACCCGGACGTGAACCCCGACCCGGTCACCCAGGAGAAGTTCAAGGAGGTCACCGCGGCCTACGAGGTGCTCTCCGACCCGGAGAAGCGCCAGATGTACGACCTCGGTGCCGATCCGCGCAGTCCGGGGGGCAGCCCATTCGGCCCAGGCCAGGCCGGCTTCGGGTTCGGCGACATCATGGACGCGTTCTTCGGCGGCGGGGCGCAGACCCGGGGCCCCAAGCCGCGCGTGCGCCGCGGCCAGGACGCGCTGATCAAGGTGGCCATCGACCTGCCTGAGGCTGCATTCGGCGTGGTCAAGGAGATCCAGGTCGACACCGCCCTGATCTGTCCGACCTGCACCGGCACCGGCGCGGCGACCGGATACCAGGCCACGGAGTGCTCGATGTGCCGGGGCCGGGGCGAGATCCAGTCGGTGCAGCGCTCGTTCCTGGGTCAGGTGATGACCTCGCGGGCGTGCCCGCAGTGCCAGGGGCACGGGACCGTCATCTCGCACCCGTGCCCGGAGTGCAACACCGAGGGCCGCGTGCGCACCCGGCGCTCGCTGAAGGTGAAGATCCCCGCCGGCATTGACGACGGAACGCGCATCCAGCTCTCCGGCGAGGGAGAGGTGGGCCCCGGCGGCGGCCCGGCCGGCGACCTGTACGTCGAGGTGACGACTCGTCCACATCCGGTCTTCCAGCGCCGCGGCGACGACCTGCACTGCTCGGTGACGCTGCCGATGACCGCTGCCGCCCTGGGCACGGCGCTGCCGCTGGAGACCCTCGACGGCCCCGAGGACGTCGAGATCCGGCGTGGCACCCAGGCGGGACACGTGGTCACGCTGCGCGCGCGCGGCATCCCGCACCTGCGCGGGACCGGCCGCGGGGACCTGGTCGTGCACATCGATGTGGCAACCCCCACCAAGCTCGACGCCCGTCAGGAGGAACTGCTGCGCGAACTGGCCGCTGTGCGTGGCGAGGAGCAGGTCGAGTCGAAGTTCCAGCGACCCGAGAAGGAGGGGTTGTTCACCCGCCTCAAGGACGCGTTCTCCGCCAAATGACCGCGGCCCTGTTCCTGGCCGATCCGCGCGTGGTCGCGGACGCGCAGGCCGGGTCGATGGTCGCCCTCGAGGGCGCCGAGGGCCGCCACGCTGTGGCCGTCAAGCGGATTGCCGTGGGGGAGCAGGTGGTCCTCGGCGACGGTGCGGGCACGCTGCTGCACTGCGTCGTCGAGGCGCTCTGCGGGCGCGATGCCCTGCAGGCGCGCGTCGGCCAGCGTGAAGAGGTGCCTGCCCCGGCACCCCGGGTGGTCGTCGTGCAGGCACTGCCCAAGGGTGATCGGGGCGAGTTGGCCGTCGAGACCCTCACCGAGGTCGGCGTGGACGTGATCGTGCCGTGGCAGGCCCAGCGCGCCATCACCCGCTGGACCGGTCCGAAGGTGACCCGAGGCCAGTCGAGATGGGTCGCGACCGCACGGGCCGCTGGCAAGCAGGCACGTCGAGCCTGGCTCCCGGAGGTGGCGCCGCTGGCCTCGGATCGGGACGTCGAAGCCCTGATCGCCGCCGCCGGCTGCGCCATCGTGCTGCACGAGGACGCCGACCGGCCGCTGCCGACGGTCGACCTGCCGACCTCCGGGGACATCGTCCTGGTGGTTGGCCCGGAGGGCGGCATCAGCCCGGCCGAGCTTGCCCGGTTCACGGCCGCCGGCGCCCAGACCGCGGTGCTGGGACCGACGGTGCTGCGCACCTCCACCGCCGGAACGGTTGCCGCCGCGGTCGTCCTCGCTGCCGGCCCGCGCTGGTCCTGACGCCCGCCCCACCTCGCACCTCGCACCTCGCGCACCCCACCGGCAAACGCTTCCCATTCGTCGATCTGCTTCCCGAATTCGGGAAGCAGATCAGCAGAACGGAAGCGTCTGCGGGGGTGGGACCGCACGCGAGTGCGGGTGGAGGGGCGCCGCCGAGCGCCGTGCGGTGGCAGGATGACGCCATGAGCGACTGCCTCTTCTGCGCGATCGTCGCCGGGGACATCCCCGCGACGATCGTGGACCGTACCGAGACCACCGTGGCCTTCCGCGACGTCAACCCGATCTCGCCGACGCACATCCTGGTGATCCCAACCGTGCATGTGGCCACCCTTGACGAAGCAGTGGCCACCGACCCCCGGATCGCGGCCGACCTGATCATCCAGTGCGCCCGGATCGCCGAGATGTCCGGCCTGTCCGACGGCTACCGCCTGGTGATCAACACCGGCGCAATGGGCGGGCAGACGGTCCACCACCTGCACGCACACGTGCTGGGCGGCCGTGCGCACTCGTGGCCCCCGGGCTGATCGGGCCCTACCCTTGAGGGGTCATGACTGAATCCACCATGCGCGTCGAGCGCATCCAGCACACCGTGATCGTCCCCGCAAGCCTGGACATGGTCGCGGTCGTCGGCGTCGGCGACGAGGTCCTCAACGCAGTCGAGGCCGAGTTCCCGAACGTCGAGGTACACGTCCGCGGCAACCAGATCACCCTCACCGGCGCCCCCGCGGACCTGCACCTGGTCGAGCGCCTGTTCGACGAGATGGTCACCATCGTGCGCACCGGGCAGGGCATGCGCCCCGACGTCGCGCGGCGCGCCCTGGCGATGCTGCGCGCCGAGCCCGAGACCCGGCCTGCCGATGTGCTCACCTCCAACATCCTGAGCAACCGTGGCCGCACGATCCGGCCCAAGACCCTGAACCAGAAGCGCTACGTCGACGCCATCGACGCGCACACGATCGTGTTCGGGATCGGCCCCGCGGGCACCGGCAAGACCTACTTGGCCGTGGCCAAGGCGGTGCAGGCGCTGCAGGC
Source organism: uncultured Actinomycetes bacterium (assembly GCA_963781015.1). Classification (GTDB taxonomy): domain Bacteria; phylum Actinomycetota; class Actinomycetes; order S36-B12; family CAIYMF01; genus Prado023. The sequence goes on from CAWAEB010000022.1 coordinate 34,074, forward strand.
CAAGCGGGTCAACCGCATCGTGCTGACGCGCCCCGCGGTGGAGGCCGGCGAGCGGCTGGGCTACCTGCCCGGCACGCTGTCCGAGAAGATCGACCCGTACCTGCGCCCGCTCTACGACGCCCTGCGCGACATGCTCGACCCGGACTCCATCCCGCGGCTGCTCACCTCCGGCACCATCGAGGTCGCGCCGCTGGCCTACATGCGCGGGCGCACCCTCAACGACGCCTTCGTCATCCTCGACGAGGCGCAGAACACGTCCCCGGACCAGATGAAGATGTTCCTGACCCGGCTCGGGTTCGGCTCCACGATGGTCGTCACCGGCGACGTCACCCAGGTGGACCTGCCCGGCGGTACGCAGTCCGGGCTCAAGGTCGTGCAGGGGATCCTCGACGGCGTACGCGACGTGACGTTCTGCCACTTGAATGCCCACGACGTGGTGCGTCACAGCCTGGTCACCGACATCGTGCAGGCCTACGGCCGCTACGACGAGCGCCAGGGCCAGGCCCGCACCGACGAGCGGCCCAGCCCCAGACCGGCCCGGCGACGCTGATGGCCCTCGTCGAGGTCGACAACCGCAGCAGTGTCCCCGTCGAGTCCGCGCCCCTGGTCGCCCAGGCCGAGTTCGTGATCGACCGCCTCGGCCTGCACGCCGAGGTGGAGCTGGCCATCTCGCTGGTGGATCCGGCCGAGATCACCGTGCTGCACGAACGCTGGATGGAACTTCCCGGCCCCACCGACGTGCTGAGCTTCCCGATGGACGAGTTGCGGGTGTCGCAGCCCGGCCAGGTGGCGCAGGCGGGGATTCTCGGCGATGTGGTGATGTGCCCGCAGGTCGCCGCCGAGCAGGGGCAGGCCGCTGGCCACGGGTTGACCGGCGAGCTCGAGCTGCTGCTGACCCACGGAATCCTGCACCTGCTCGGTCACGACCACGAGGAGCCCGAGGAGCACGCGGTGATGTTCACCCTGCAGGACAACCTGCTCGCGGCGTGGCGGGAACGTCGCTGAGATGTCGAACGCAACCTGGATGATGATCGGCGCTGCGGTGCTCTTCGTCGTGGCCGCGGGCCTGTTGGTGGCCGCGGAGACGGCGATCGGTCGGGTGTCGCGCTCCCGGGTCGAGGAGATGGCCCGGGAGAAGCCCGGCAAGGCGACTGGACGGCTGCGGGCAGTCATCGACGACCGCGCGCGCTACGTCAACGTCGTGCTGTTCCTGCACACGTTCTTCGCTGTGGGCGCCACCGCCCTGGTCACCTACCTGTGCGTTGAGGCCGGCACCTGGGGGCCGCTGACCGGGCTGTTCCTGGCCCTGCTGATCATGACGGTGGTGATGTTCGTGGCCCTCGGCGTCGCCCCGCGCACCCTGGGCCGCCAGCACGCCGACACGATCGCGCTGCGCTCGGCGAAGTTCGCCCGCGGGGCGGCCGCACTCGTCGGCCCACTGGTCTCGCTGCTGATCCTGATCGGCAACGCACTGACCCCGGGCCGCGGCTATCGGGAGGGCCCCTTCGCCACCCAGGCCGAGCTGCGCGAACTCGTCGACCTGGCCGAGGCCGACCGGGTCATCGAGGACGACGAGGCCGCGATGCTGCACTCGGTGTTCGAACTCGGCGACACGATCGTGCGCCAGGTGATGGTGCCACGCACCGAGATGGTGTGGATCGAGCGGCACCGCACGTTGCGCCAGGCGATGAGCCTCGCCCTGCGCTCGGGGTTCTCCCGGATCCCGGTGATCGGGGACGGGCCCGACGACGTGGTCGGCATGTTCTACCTGCGCGACGTGGTGGCCCGGATCTTCGAGCACAGGGATGCCGAGTCCACCGAGCGGATCGACTCCCGGATGCGTCCGGCCGCGTTCGTGCCGGATTCCAAGCTGGTCGATGACCTCCTGCGCGACCTGCAGGCCCAGCGCGTGCACATCGCGATCGCCGTCGACGAGTACGGCGGCACCGCCGGGCTGGTCACCATCGAGGACGTGCTGGAGGAGATCGTCGGCGAGATCACCGATGAGTACGACCACGAGGTGCCCGAGATCGAGCGGCTGCCCGGCGGCGGGATCCGGTTCAGTGCACGCATCGACGTCGAGGACGCGGCCGAGGCGCTCGGTCTGGACATCGACGCCGAGCATGAGGGTGTGGACACGTTGGCCGGCCTGATCGCCAGACGGCTGGGCAAGGTGCCCCTGCCCGGCACCTCGGTGACCCTCGGCGGCTGGCGGCTGACCGCTGACCAGGCCGCTGGGCGACGCAACCGGGTGACCACTGTCCTGGCCGAACCCGTCGACGGTGGCCCGGAGTCCGACGTCGCTGGGGCGGACGAGGGCCGCACCGGCAACGGCCACGATCCACGCAACGGCCATGAGCCGCGCAACGGCAACGGCCGGGATGCACGGGGCGGCCACGGCCGGGATGCGGCCGGGCGCCTGTCCGGGTCCAGCACGTGAGCGGGCACCGAAGCGGGTTCGTCGCGATCGTCGGGCGGCCCAATGCCGGCAAGTCCACGCTGACCAACGCCCTGGTCGGGGCGAAGGTCGCCATCACCTCCAGCAAGCCGCAGACCACCCGGCACGTGATCCGCGGGATCATCCACCGCCCGGACGCCCAGATCATCCTGGTCGACACGCCCGGCATCCATCGGCCCCGAAACGTTCTCGGGACCCGGCTCAATGCACTCGTCGAGGAGCAGTGGGCACAGGTCGACGCGATCGCGGTGTGCCTGCCCGCTGACGAGGCGATCGGCCCCGGCGACCGGCGGATCGCGCACCGGTTGGCCGGCGCGACCAAGGGTGGGCGGCGTACGCCGCTGATCGCCCTGGTCACCAAGATCGACCGGATCAGCCGGGACAGGTTGGCGGCCAAGCTCATGTCGGTCGCCGAGTTGGGGACGGCCACCGATGTCGACTGGGCCGCCATCGTGCCGGTCTCGGCCACCCGCGGCCAGCAGCTCGACGACGTGGCCGACCAGTTCGTCGCGGCACTGCCCGAGGGTCCGGCGCTCTATCCAGAAGGTGAGCTGACCGACGAGCCGGAGGCGGTCATGGTCGCCGAGCTGATTCGAGAAGCCGCGTTGGAAGGGGTCAGCGACGAGCTGCCGCACTCGATCGCGGTGGTCGTCGAGGAGATGGGCCTGCGTGCGGACCGCCCGGCCGACCGGCCGCTGCTGGACATCCACGCGGTCGTCTTCGTCGAGCGTCCCTCGCAGAAGGCCATCGTGATCGGTGCGAAAGGGGCACGGCTGCGTGAGGTGGGCACCCGCTCGCGGGCGCAGATCGAGGCGATGCTGGGCACCCCGGTGTACCTGGACCTGCACGTCAAGGTGGCCAAGGAGTGGCAGCGCGACCCGAAGCAGCTGCGCCGGCTCGGGTTCTGAGCCGCCGGCAGCGTCCTGCCGACCGTTGCCCCGGCGGGGGCGCACAATGGGTCGGTGCCGACCTACCGCGACTCCGGGGTGGTGCTGCGCACCCATCCCCTGGGCGAGGCCGACCGGATCATCACCGTGCTCACCCGCTCGAACGGGCGGGTCCGGGCGGTGGCTCGTGGGGTGCGCCGCACGGCCTCCAAGTTCGGCGCCCGGCTCGAGCCGATGGGCCTGGTGGACGCCCAGCTGCACATCGGCAGGTCGCTGGACTCGTTCACCCAGGTGGAGTCGCTGTTCTCCTTCGGTGCCGACCTGGCCGGGGACTACCCGCGCTGGACGGCCGCGCAGGCCATCTGCGAGACCGCCGAACGGCTGACCCCGGAGGAGCGCGAGCCGGCGCCCGCGCAGTTCCAGCTGCTCGTCGGGGGGTTGCGGGCGCTGGTCCAGCGAGAGCACGATCCGGGGCTGGTGCTCGACGCGTACCTGGTCCGCTCACTGGCGATCGCTGGCTGGGCGGCGTCGTTCGACGCGTGCGCCCGCTGCGGGGAGGCCGGACCGCACCGCGCCTTCAGCCTGCCCGGGGGTGGGGCGCTCTGCGCGGACTGCCGGGTGCCCGGGTCGGCAGCGCCCCGCCCGGAGACCCTCGTCCTGCTCGGGGCGCTGCTCTCCGGGGACTGGGCGGTGGCCGACGCGTCTGAGGCACGCGCCAGGCGGGAGGCCTCCGGGCTGGTGGCCGCCTACCTGCAGTGGCACCTGGAGCGCCAGCTCAAGTCGCTGCCCCTGGTCGAGCGCACCTGAGTGCGCAGTGGAACTGCACGCCAGTCCCGGACCCATGATCCATGGAGGTTGCCGGGCTTCTTGGCCCCGCAACCCGCATGGATCACCGGGTTCAGTGTCGGCGGTGCTGCCACCCGCCGAGGTGACCGCGGGCCGCGCGCAGTGACTCGAATGCGGTTGTGCGCTGGGCGTCGTCGGCACCCGTGCGGGTCAGGTGCCAGTCCAGGGCATGCTCGGCGTAGGAGGCCTTCGCCTCCGGGCGAGCCTGGGTGATCATGAGCAGGGCCTCGCCGGGGTCGTAGCCCTGGTCGAGCAGCACGGCGTAGGCCATCGACGGCCCGCGTGCCTGGCCAAGGGCGCAGTGTGCGAGCACCACGGTGCCGGGGACCTTGAGTGCCTCGCGGGCGAAGCTGACCCCGCTGTCGAACCAGCCCTCGGCGGTGCCGGCAGCTTCGTCCTCGGTGCCGGCCTGGTGGTAGGTGATCTCGGGGGCGATCTGGGCCACGAGGTGCTCGTCGGAGGTCTCGGTGCGGCAGTCGAGGATGTGGGTCAGGCCGTGCGCCTTGAGTTCGGTGATGACGGTGCCCGGGTCTGCATCGCCACTTCGCAGCGAGCCGCCCACCAGCAGGAAGTCGGTGACCCGGTGCGCATTGGCCCAGACCGGGTGGCCGGCAGCAGTGATCGGAGTGCCCGAAGGCCTGGTGCCGGGTTGGCTGGTGTGCTCGCTTCCCGCAGCGGGGCCGGGGTCGATGTCCATACCGACGGAGTCTTCCATGCCTCCAGCATCCCCCTCGGATCGACCGAGCGCCAGAGGTCCCTGGGCCCGATTGTGGCGGGGCAGCCGGGGCGGGACTGCCCCCGCCCTCCTGCGCTGGAATGGCTCATTCGACCCGGCGGCTGAACTCGCGGGATCCAGCGAAAGCAGGCTCGACCGTGTCGCACCCAGCAATGCAGGGCGCTCGAGCGCGAGGATCAACCCATGGTCGAGAACTCCGGAACCTGGTGGCGCCGCGGACGACCCGACTCCAATGCCTGGAACTACCCTGCTGCCCTGGCCGGTTCCGAGGATCGACAGGTCCTCGCACCGACCCCGCACCCGTCCGGCGCCCGCCCGCCCGCGCTGCCCGTGGAGCTCGTCCCGCGGCACGTCGCGGTCGTCATGGACGGCAACGGCCGGTGGGCCAAGGAGCGCGGGCTGCCGCGCACCGTCGGGCACGAGGCCGGCGAGTCCGCGTTGCTGGACTGCGTGCACGGCGCCCTTGAGCTGGGCATCAGCTACCTGTCGGCCTACGCGTTCTCCACCGAGAACTGGAAGCGCTCGCCCGACGAAGTGCGATTCCTGATGGGCTTCAACCGCGACGTCATCGCACGTCGGCGCGATCAGCTGCACGAGATGAACGTGCGTATCCGGTGGGTGGGGCGCCGCCCGCGGCTGTGGCGCAGCGTCATCTCCGAGTTGGAGCGCGCCGAGGAGCTCACGGCCGCCAACACGGGGATGACCCTGGCGATGTGTGTCAACTACGGCGGGCGCGCGGAGATCGCGGACGCGGCCGCCGCACTGGCCGCCGACGTACGCGATGGCGTGCTGCGACCCGAGCAGGTCGACGAGGACGTTCTGGCCAGTTACCTCGATGAGCCGGACATGCCCGACGTCGACCTCTTCGTGCGCTCGTCAGGCGAGCAGCGCACGTCGAACTTCCTGCTCTGGCAGTCGGCCTACGCCGAACTGGTCTTCCTCGACACGCTGTGGCCGGACTTCGACCGTCGCGACCTGTGGCGTGCGTGCGAGATCTACGCCGCGCGCGACCGCCGCTACGGCGGGGCGGTCCCCAACGATCCACGCTCAGAGGACCTGGCGCCGTAGCCGAGCCGCCATCCGTGTGCACGAAACCGACATCGCGATGGTCGATTCCGTGCACACGGATGACCAGGTTCCGCTCAGAGCCGCCCGAGCAGCTTCAGGACGCCCAGGGCCAGCACACCAACGTCGACGACCACGCGCACCAACCGGCTGCGCGCGGAGATCGCCGGCCACGACACGGCCGTCAGCCAGGTCAGGAACACCGCGATGACGATCAGGAGGGATCCGGCCCACGCGGCACGAATGGTCAGGCCCAGGAAGAGCAGGAGCGCCAGCAGGACCGGGACAACGAAGGCCGGCAGGCGCTGCATGCGCAGCAACCAGGGCGCGCTGATCGCCTCGAACCGCCGGCGTCGGCCACCGTGTTGGTCAGGGGTCGTGGACTTCGCCGACTGGGCCGGACCCTGCGCTGATCGGGCCGGCGCGGTGGCCGCGTCGATCGGTCGCGTGCCGGGTTCACGATGGATGCGCTTCTTGGCCATGGGCTGATTGTCGCCGATCGAGCCCCGCGGGTGCAGGTAGGGTTGGTCGCCAGAGTGCCGGTACGCCGGCCCGGTCGGATCACCGCCGCGAAACACACCCCTGGAGAGCTCCATGGCAAAGCCCCCGAAGCCCGACGCCCGCGTCGAGGCTGTCGTCAACCTGAGCAAGCGTCGGGGGTTCGTCTACCCCAGTTCGGACATCTACGGCGGCACCCGCTCGGCCTGGGACTACGGCCCCCTGGGCGTGGAGCTCAAGGAGAACATCCGCCGGGCGTGGTGGCAGTCGGTCGTGCGTGGTCGCGACGACGTGGTCGGCCTGGACTCATCGGTGATCCTGGCCCCGCAGGTGTGGGAGGCATCCGGGCATGTCAAAGCTTTCGTCGACCCGCTGACCGAGTGCAAGCAGTGCCACAAGCGCTGGCGCTCGGACAACCTGCTCGACTCCTACGAGGAGAAGCACGGCCGCGCGGCGACCGGCCTCGAGGAGATCGTGTGCACCAACTGCGGCACCCGCGGGCAGTTCACCGAGCCACGGGACTTCAACGGGATGCTGCGCACGATGGTGGGCCCGGTCGAGGACGCCGGTGCGGTGCACTACCTGCGTCCGGAGACCGCCCAGGGGATCTTCGTCAACTACATGAACGTCGCCAACACGTCGCGCAAGAAGCCGCCGTTCGGCATCGGCCAGACCGGCAAGAGCTTCCGCAACGAGATCACCCCGGGCAACTTCATCTTCCGCACGCGTGAGTTCGAGCAGATGGAGATGGAGTTCTTCGTCAAGCCCGGCACGGACGAGGAGTGGCACGAGTACTGGCTCAAGGCGCGCTGGGACTGGTACCTGGACCTGGGCATGAACCCGGAGAACCTCCGGCTGTTCGAGCACCCAGCCGAGAAGCTGAGTCACTACTCCAAGCGCACCGTCGACATCGAGTACCGGTTCACGTTCGCCGGCTCGGAGTTCGCGGAGCTCGAGGGAGTGGCCAACCGCACGGACTTCGACCTGCGCACGCACTCCGAGAAGTCGGGGGTGGACCTGAGCTACTTCGACCAGGAGTCGGGCGAGCGCTGGGTGCCTTTCGTCATCGAGCCGGCAGCGGGCCTGACCCGGTGCGTGCTGGCGTTCCTGATCGACGCCTACGACGAGGACGAGGCCCCCAACGCCAAGGGCGGGGTCGACAAGCGCACCGTGCTGCGCCTGGACCCGCGGCTGGCGCCGGTGAAGGTCGCGGTCCTGCCGCTGTCGCGCAATGCCGACCTCTCGCCGGTGGCACGCGACCTGGCCGCCGAGCTGCGCCGCACCTGGAACGTGGACTTCGACGATGCCGGGGCGATCGGCCGGCGCTACCGCCGCCAGGACGAGATCGGTACGCCGTTCTGCGTCACCGTCGACTTCGACACGCTTGAGGATCAGGCCGTGACCGTGCGCGAGCGTGACTCGATGGCACAGGAGCGGATCCCGCTGGCTGGGCTGCGCGCCTGGCTGGCAGAACGGCTGCCGGCGTACTGAGGTGCGCTCCGACCCGAGCGCTGGGGCGAGTACCTGCCCGGGTACTGACCGCGTTCCGGCAGGAACTCCGGCTCGCGCGCCGGCTCATGCTTCGTCACATGGCAGATGCTCCGCTCTGGGCCGGAGCATGTGCAGCGAATCGGAGCACGAGGGGTCGGTGAGGCGGCGGAGCGCGGTCGGGCGTTCCTCGCGCGGCGCCGACTCGGGCGACAATGTGGCCCATGCCCGTGTCGCCACCATCGATCGCTAGGTCATCTATCGACCTGCCGCTGATCGGTGGGCGTCCGGTGGACCCCCCGGTCGTGCTCGCCCCGATGGCCGGCATCACCAACCGGGCGTTCCGGCGGCTGTGCCGCGAGTCCGGGGCGGGCATCTACGTCTCGGAGATGATCACCTCCCGCGCGCTGCTGGAACGCACCGACGAGACGATGAACCTGATCCGGTTCGACGCCGACGAGTCGCCGCGCTCGCTCCAGCTCTACGGCGTCGATCCGGAGGTGGTCGCCGCAGCCGTGCGGATGGTGGTCGCCGAGGACCTCGCCGACCACGTGGACCTCAACTTCGGCTGCCCGGTCCCCAAGGTCACCCGCAAGGGCGGCGGCTCGGCGCTGCCGTGGAAGCGCGACCTGTTCCGCGCGGTCGTGGCCGGGGCGGTGGCCGCCGCGGACGGCCGCGTGCCGGTGACGGTCAAGATGCGAAAGGGCATCGACGACGAGCACCTGACCTACCTCGACGCCGGCCGGGCCGCTGCCCGGGAGGGCGTGGCGTGGGTGGCGCTGCACGGGCGCACCGCGGCGCAGATGTACGGCGGGCAGGCCGACTGGTCGGCGATCGCCCGGCTTGTCGAGGAACTCGAACCGCTGGGCGTGCCCGTGCTCGGCAACGGGGACATCTGGACCGCGCAGGACGCCCTGGTGATGATGGCCCAGACGGGCTGCGCCGGGGTCGTCGTGGGCCGCGGCTGCCTGGGGCGACCGTGGCTGTTCGGTCAGCTCGCGGCCGCGTTCGCAGGGGCCACCCCGCCACCCGAGCCCCGCAGCGGCGAGGTACTTGGCGTCCTGCGCCGGCATGCCGAACTGCTCGTGGCTATGCACGAAAGCGAGCAGAAGGGTTGCCGGGACATCCGCAAGCACATGGCGTGGTACCTCAAGGGGTTCCGGGTGCAGCAGCCGATCCGGGCGGCACTCGGGACGGTCGCCACCCTGGCTGAGCTCGATGCCCTGCTGGCGGGTATCGACCCCGACCAGCCCTACCCCAGCGCGATCGCAGCCGGGCCACGCGGGCGCACCTCCGGCCAGCGCCGGGTGGCGCTTCCCGAGGGCTGGCTGGACTCGTGCGACCTGGCGGCCGGTGCGGATCTGTCCAGTGCGGAGTTGGGCGTCAGCGGCGGCTGACCGGCAGGATCGGTGCATGGCACACGACACCCCGCTGGAGATGCGCTCACTGGTCATCTATCAGGTGTTCCCACGCAACCACGGACCCTCCGGGACGCTGGTCGACGTCACCGCCGACGTGGAGCGGATCGCCGCCCTGGGTGTTGATGTGCTCTACCTGATGCCGATCCATCCCATTGGGGAGGCCGGCCGCAAGGGCAGCATGGGCAGCCCGTACGCCGTCGCCGACTATCGCTCGGTCAATCCTGAGCTGGGCACCGACGCCGACTTCGACGACCTCGTCGCGGCTGCCCACGGAGCAGGCCTGCAGGTGATGATCGACGTGGTGTTCAACCACACGTCCCCGGACAGCGTCCTGCTGCGCGAGCACCCGGAGTTCTTCCACCAGGACGCGCAGGGCCGCCCCGTCACGTCGGTGCCGGCATGGACCGACATCATCGACCTGGCGCACCCGAACCCGGCGCTGTCGCGCTACCTGATCGACACCCTGGCCCTCTGGGTGCGCCGCGGGGTCGACGGCTTCCGCTGCGACGTGGCCTCCCTGGTGCCTGTCGAGTTCTGGCTGCAGGCTCGCAGCGAACTCGCGCAGATCCGCCCGGGGCTGATCTGGCTGGCTGAGTCCCCGCACCCGTTGTGGATCGGACAGCGCCGGGCCCAGGGCTTGTCAGCCTGGTCGGACGCCGAGATGTATGCCGCGTTCGACATCGAGTACTCCTATGACCTGTGGTCGATCTGGCAGTCGGTGGTCCTGGGTGACGAGCCCGTGGGCCGCTACCTGGAGATGCTGCGTTGGCAGGACGCCTCGCTGCCGGCCAACTACGCCAAGCTCCGATTCGTGGAGAACCATGACCAGTTCCGGATCATGAGCTTGGCACCGACCCGGGACCGTGCCCTGGCGTGGACGGCGCTGATGGCCTTCAGCCGCGGCCCGCTCATGTTCTACGCCGGTCAGGAGTCGGCCGCCGAGGTGTGGCCGTCGTTGTTCGACCCGGCGCCGGTGGCGTGGGGCGACCGCGGCCTCAGTGACCTCCTGCGCGCGCTGGCGGTGCTGAAGAAGCACGCCGCCCTGCGCGGGGGCGGTTTCTGGGTGCTCGATGACGAGCCATTCGTCCAGGCTGCCTGGGCCAGCCCCGTGGGGGACCGCCTCGCCCCGGTCACGACTGCGGGGGACGACAGGGGCGTCGGCCTGTATGGGGTGTTCGACGTCGGTGGGCACGAGGGGAGCGCGCAGGTGCAGCTGCCAGACGGCAGCTACCGCGACCTGATCTCCGGCGAGTTCCTCAACATCAGCAGGGGCGCACTGACCATGCCCGGCCCGGCGGTCGTGCTGGAGTTCGGCGAGCCGTTCGCCGCGTCCCTGTGGCACAGCACGCTGCTCGACGTGTTCCGGCACGTGGAGGTCGAGGAGGCCTGAAGGGCGCGGCACCGGCCGGAGTGGCAGGGCCGAACGGCCCATTTGCCTGATCCGGACAGCCACCGGTCTGATGCGGACACAGGTGTCCGCGGGCGGCCAGACGTTGTCCGGATCCGACAATTTCACAGGTGGCCCGGGGGCCCGTAGGGCTGGCACCACGGCACCCCCCCCGGAGGACCGGGGCGCCCCGGCTGCCCCGGCTGCCCCGGAGGCCAGGCACAGGCGCACCGGATCAGCGACGCGGGCCGAGCCTGCCCCGCACGCCGGCGGCCAGCGCCTCGATCCGGTCGGTGAGGCCCTGCGGAGCAGATCGCCGCACCCACGCGGCTGCGATCGCCGGGAGCTGTCCGGCGACGACTGGCTCACTGGCCAGCAGCAGGTGCCCCTCGGGCAGGTCGATCGCCGCCCCGGACAGGTTGAGCACCACCCGCACCGTCTCGTCCACCCCCAGCATGTCGAAGGAGAGCACGTCCTGCGCCTGCTCCGCCCCGGACACCCAGCGCAGCGTCCCGCGGCCCAGTGCCGAACCGCTCCTGCGCAGGGCCAGCGCCGCCCGGTACAGGCTGAGCATCGAGTCCTCGCTGGCCTGCTGGGAGGCCACCGACAGGGCGGCCCACTCCCGCGGGATCGGCAGCCACGGCTTCGCGCGTGCCTTGGTGAACCCGAGGTTCGCCCCGGTCGTCCACGGCATCGGCACCCGGGCACCGTCCCGGCCCCGCACGGTGTGCCCGCTGCGCTCCCATATGGGGTCCTGCAGCCTGTCGTCGGGCAGGTCGTCCACGTTGGGCAGGCCCAACTCCTGGCCGTTGTAGATGTAGGCAGCGCCGGGCAGGGCCAGCAGCACCAGCGCCAGGGCGCGGGCCTTGCGCGTGCCCAGGTCGAGGTCGACCGCCTGGTAGATCCCCGAGGCCATCGTGCCGGGCACGTAGGCCCCGGCCAGCATCGCGTTCTGCCCGAGCCGGGACACCGAGCGCGGGGTGTCGTGGTTGTCGGTGACCCAGGTGGTCGGGGCGCCGACGCCGGCGTTGGCTGCCAGCGAGTCATCGATCGCCGCGCGAAGCCCCGGACCGTCGAAGCCGGCGTGCACGAACTTGAAGTTGAACGCCAGGTGCATCTCGTCCGGGCGCAGGAACAGCGCGACGATGTCGTCGTCGGCGCCGGTTTCGATGACCGCCATCCGGTCGCCCGGGTACTCGTCCATCGTCCGCCGGAACTCGCGATACACGTCGTGCACCGGGCTGCTCGCGTCCTTGGGGATGTTCGGGTCGCCGTGTGCCGTGTCGGCGAAGGCCTCGTCCTTGATCAGCGCGTCGGAGACATCGATGCGGAACCCGTCGGCGCCGCGGTCCATCCAGAACCGCAGGACGTCGACGAACTCGGCGATGACCTCGGGATTGCGCCAGTTCAGGTCAGGCTGCTCGGCGGCGAACAGGTGGTAGTACCACTGGCCCGGTGAGCCATCGGGCTCGCTCACGCGGGTCCACGACGGCCCGCCGAACACCGACCTCCAGTTGTTCGGCGGCTCGTCACCATGCGGCCCGCGGCCGTCGCGGAACAGGTAGCGCTCCCGCTCGGGCGAGTCGCGTCCCGCCGCGAGGGCCGCCCGGAACCACGCGTGCTCGTGGGACGTGTGGTTGGGCACGAAGTCCAGCGTGACCCGGATGCCGTAGTCGTGGGCGGTGGCGATCAGTTCGTCCATGTCGGCCAACGAACCGAACAGCGGGTCGATGTCACGGTAGTCGCTGATGTCGTAGCCGTGGTCGACCTGCGGGCTGGCGAACACCGGGCTGACCCACAGCGCATCGATGCCCAGGTCGGCCAGGTATCCCATGCGGGCGGTGATCCCGGCCAGATCTCCCATGCCGTCCCCGTCCCCGTCGGCGAACGAACGGGGGTAGATCTGGTAGATCACGGCGTCGCGCCACCAGTGGGACATGCGTGCAGGCTAGGCCAGCGCCACGTGGGATCGCCGGTCCCCGGACAGCGAGGTTCGCCGCTGGGCCAGAGAACCCGACGTGGGCGGGGGTACTCTGACCGAGTTCACCCAGCCCCGCCCACGGGGGCACAGACATGTCCAGGAGGATTTCAGCACATGGTTCGCTACGTATTTGACTTCGCCGAGGGTGACAGGGACCAGAAGGACCTGCTCGGTGGCAAGGGTGCCAACCTGTCCGAGATGATCAAGATCGGGCTCAACGTGCCCCCCGGCTTCACGGTCACCACCGACGCCTGCCGGGCCTACCTGCACGGCGGAGGGGTGCCGGCGGAGATGGCGGAGCAGGTCACCGAGCAGCTGGGCATCCTCGAGGGGAAGATCGGGCGCGGCCTGGGCGATGTGGCCAACCCGCTGCTGGTCTCGGTGCGCTCGGGTGCCAAGTTCTCCATGCCGGGCATGATGGAGACCGTTCTCAACATCGGCCTGAACGATGAGTCCGTCGTTGGGCTGATCGACTTCTCCGGTGACGAGCGGTTCGCCTGGGACTCCTACCGGCGCCTGATGCAGATGTTCGGCAAGACCGTGCTGCACATCGACGGGCACTTCTTCGAGCAGGCCATCGACAACGCCAAGGATGCCGCGGGTGTGGCCACCGACATCGAGCTCGGGGCCGAGCAGATGAAGGAGCTGGTCACGACGTACAAGGCGATCGTGAAGGAGCAGGCCGGAATCGACTTCCCGCAGGATCCCCGCGATCAGCTCGACCGTTCGATCCAGGCGGTGTTCAACTCGTGGAACACCGACCGTGCGGTGCTGTACCGGCGCCAGGAGCGGATCCCCGCTGACCTGGGCACGGCCGTCAACGTGCAGGCGATGGTCTACGGCAACGTCGGTGACGACTCGGGTACTGGCGTGGCCTTCACCCGCGACCCCGCCTCGGGCGCCTTGGGGCACTACGGCGACTACCTGCCTGACGCGCAGGGTGAGGACGTCGTGTCCGGCGTGCGCAACACGCTGACCCTCGATGACATGGGCCGCCTGGACCCGGAGGCGCACGCCCAGCTGCTGGCCAACATGGACGCCCTCGAGGCCCACTACCGGGACCTGTGCGACATCGAGTTCACCGTCGAGCGCGGGCAGCTCTACATGCTCCAGACCCGCGTGGGCAAGCGCACTGCGGGGGCGGCGTTCCGGATCGCCACCCAGCTGGCCGACGAGGGTGTCATCGACATGGACGAGGCCGTGCGCCGCGTCACGGGCGCTCAGCTCATGCAGCTGATGTTCCCGCACTTCGATCACTCCGGTGAGCGCAAGCTGATTGCCAAGGGCCTGGCGGCCTCACCCGGTGCCGCGGTCGGCCGGGCTGTGTTCGACTCCGAGACGGCGGTTGCCCGCGCGGCTGAGGGCATCCCGACGATCCTGATCCGCCGCGAGACCACACCCGACGACCTCTCCGGCATGGTCGCCGCCGCAGGCATCCTGACCAGCCGTGGTGGCAAGACCTCGCACGCAGCCGTCGTCGCCCGTGGGATGGGCAAGACCGCAGTCTGCGGCACTGAGGAGCTCGTTGTCGACACGCACGGCAAGGTGGCCACGGCCCCCGGTGACGTGGTGATCCGTGAGGGCGATGCGCTGTCCATCGATGGCGCTACCGGGGAGGTGTTCCTCGGCGAGGTGCCGGTCATCCCGTCGCCGGTCGTGGAGTACTTCGAGACCCGGCTCGCCCCAGAGGACGGCGATGACCTGGTCAAGGCCGTGCACCGCATCGTGACGCACGCCGACGAGGTCCGACGCCTCGCCGTGCGCACCAACGCTGACACGCCGGAGGACTCAGCACGGGCCCGGCGGATGGGTGCGCAGGGTATCGGCCTGTGCCGGACCGAGCACATGTTCCTCGGTGACCGCAAGCAGTACGTGGAGCGCCTGATCCTGGCCGAGTCCGACGAGGAGAAGGCGGAGTCCCTGGCCGCCCTGCTGCCGCTGCAGCGCGCGGACTTCGAGGAGATCCTCGAGGCGATGGACGGGCTGCCGGTGACCATTCGCCTGCTCGACCCGCCGCTGCACGAGTTCCTCCCCGACCTGACCACGCTGGCCGTGGCCGTCGCCCGGGCAGAGGATCGTGGCGACGTCAACGATGATGACCTGCAGATGCTGGCCGCGGTGGAGCGGCTGCACGAGTCCAACCCGATGCTGGGGCTGCGCGGCGTGCGCCTGGGCCTGGCGATCCCCGGTCTCTTCGCGCTGCAGGTCCGCGCGATCGCCGAGGCGGCCGCTGCTCGCAAGAAGGCCGGTGGCGACCCGCGCGCGGAGATCATGATCCCGCTGGTCGGGGCGGTCCAGGAGCTCGAGCTGATCCGGGACGAGTCGGAGCAGGTCATCGCCGAGGTCGCGGCCCAGACCGGCAGCGAGCTGGAGTTCCAGATCGGCACCATGATCGAGCTGCCACGTGCGGCGATGACCGCCGACCAGATCGCGGAGGCTGCCGAGTTCTTCTCGTTCGGCACCAACGACCTGACCCAGACCACTTGGGGCTTCAGCCGTGACGACGTCGAGGGCTCGTTCTTCACCACGTACTTGGAGAAGGGCATCTTCGGCGTCTCGCCGTTCGAGTCGATCGACCGGGACGGCGTCGGTGCGCTGGTTCGGGTGGCCGTGGAGAAGGGGCGTGCGACCCGGCCGAACATCAAGCTCGGCGTCTGCGGCGAGCACGGCGGCGACCCGGAGTCGGTGCACTTCTTCGACGAGGTCGGCCTGGATTACGTGTCCTGCTCGCCGTTCCGCGTGCCGGTTGCCCGGCTCGAGGCCGGTCGCGCGTCCTTGATGCGCGACGGTGGGGGCAGCGACAGCCGCTGACCTGCTCTGGCCCTGTCCAGCTGCGTCCGAGGGCGCTGGTTCCCATCGCTGGGGATCGGCGCCCTCGCCGCGTCCCGCGGCCGGGCCCCGGGGAAACCGCATCCAGCCTGGGAGCAGCCCATGGACTGCGGGGCCCTGACACGGGAAGGTGAAGGCATGACGAGGACTCGCGGGCACCGACCAGGGTTGCTGGCCCTCCCTCTGGTGGGTGTGCTGCTGCTGGCAGCCTCCGGGTGCGGCGGCTACAACGCGCCGGCGACCCCACCCGAGCCGGCCACGTCCGCAGTTCCGGCCTCCGACATGAGGCTGACCTCACCGGCGTTCAGCGAGGCAGACACCATCCCGGTCGAGTACACGTGTGACGGTGCTGACTCGTTCCCGGCCCTGCTGATCAGCGGCGTGCCGGAGGGCGCTGCGACCCTGGTCGTCGTCATGGATGACCCCGACGCGCCCGGCGCCACCTTCGACCACTGGGTGAGCTACGACGCCCGGGTGACCGATGAGATCCCAGCCGACACCGAGCCGGGGTCCTCGGGCGTGAACGGCTTCGGCGAGCTGGGCTACCGCGGACCCTGTCCACCTCCCGGGGGCGAGCATCGATACGTCTTCCGGGTGCTGGCGCTGGACACCGAGCTCGGGCTGCCCCAGGGCGAGACCAAGGCAGCCGTGCTGGTGGCCGCGGAGGGAAGCGTCGTCGCTGAAGCTTCGCTGACCGGCCGCTACGGGACCCTGGCCCGGGCGCACGCAATGGGCGTTGGTCCCCGATCCGGGGACGTTGGGTGACTGGGCGGCGAGCTGCGTCAGGTGCCTACTCGGGCGCGAAGTAGGCGTTGGCGCTGCTGGTCCAGAGCAGCACGATGACGATCAGGGCCAGCCCTGCGGCGAGGGCTGCGGACCAGAAGAGGCTGCTGCCGATGAAGGTGACCATGGTCCAGACGGCCCAGAGGATCCGGACAGCCATCACGATGGTGATCATCACGCGCGCCGCGTTGTTGGCGTCCCCGAGGCTCCTGGCGACGCCACCGATGACGACTCCCAGGCCGATCTCGATCCATCCGATCGTCTGCGCGGTGCTGGCCGACACGCCAGCCTCGGAGAGGGTGTGATCGCTGGAGAACAGGATCATGAGCCCGCCGAGGACCGTCAGCACGGCGACGATCCAGGTCGTGAACAACACGATGGTGACCTCGACCGGACTGGCTGCGGGTACCGGAGCGGACATGCCTGCATCTCCTGGGGCGTGGCGTCGCACGAGGTCGAGGACGGGTGCGATCACGGTACTGCGTGTCGGACCGAACCGGGTGCCGTCGCGAGCACTGCCCCGAGCACCGGCCCCGATCGCCGGGCCGATCACTGGGTCGATCGCCAACTCGGTCCCGGGCCGGTATCTCACTTCGCCGTTCTCGGCGGGTTCGAAGGCCCAGTGCCAAGGGTGACGGTGGTGCTCAGGGTGATTCACGGCTCCTGCCCCACTGTGGCTGGATGGTGACCAGAGGAACGGGGCGAGGTGATCGAGGCGATCACATGAGACCGGTTCGCTGACCGTGGGATCCGCACGCGGGCGGATGACGTCGGCGCGCCTACAGCGAGGGTCCAGCAGATCCTGGGACGTGGAGCACCGGGATCGTCGTTGCGCGCGTCAGACGGCCCGGCAGATCGACCCTGAGCCAGTGCGACAGCTTGGTGGGAAGCGTGCAGACGATCACGGACTCGAACGTGGACTCGTCGAGGAGTTGCCGCACCCGCGCAACCGGGTCGTGGTCGACGATCTCACCTTGCGCGAGGATTCCCATCCTCCTGAAGCGATCGAGCTCCTGCTCCAGTCGTCCGCCCGCGATCGCGTGCGCAATCTGCTCGGGACTGGGGATGTATCGGTCGGTGGCCGGGTAGTCCCACTGGCGCTCGCCCTCAAGCGCCGCGATGGGGGCGACGACGACGAACTCGACCGAACCGACTTCCAGGTAGGGTTCGAGCGCCTCCTCGAGTTCCGGGCAGCCGAGTGTCTGATTCGCCACGATCATGATTCGAGTCATGCCCCCATCATGCTCCCCGGCGACCCGAGGAACCCTCGTGGGGAACGCCGCAGTCGGACTGGGCGGGCGCGGCCGATGGTCGGTTGTCCACGCCGGGCGATCCATCCACGCCGGCGACGTTCCGCCGGCCCACGCGTGGAGGAATCGTGCCTCGCGTGACGCTGTGGTGGATGAAGCCCGAGGTCAACGGCAGAGTCGCTCGTGCCAGCTCACGACCGAGGTGTCGGTGAGGCTGGCCACCTGGTCGATGACCACGCGCAGGCGGCCTGTGTCGTCCGGCGCATCGACCCAGGTCGGCCGGAAGTGCGGCTCGAGGCGCTCCGGCGCGCCCAGCGCCAGGGCCGACACCAGCTCAGCGATCAGGGAGCGCTGCTGGTCGTAGGAGCTCTCTGCGCCGCTGCGCTGCATCACGAACAGGTTGGCGATCCCCTTGAGGACCGCGACCTCATGTTCGGTCTCCTCGGGCACGACCACGGATCCCGCGTAGCGGGTCAACTGGGCCTGGCCGAAGGCCGCCCGGGTCTCGGCCTCGGCTGCGGAGCTGAACCGGCCGATCAGTTGGCTGGTCAGGTCCTTGAGCGCCGCGAGGTCGCGCTGGCTGCCCGTGTACGGGGTGCTGGGGTCCGGCCACGCCGGGGTGTCGATGAGGCGTTGCAGCGCCGCAGCGAGGTCCGCAGGCCCCCCACCGGGCAGGTAGGTGCTGACCACCAGGTCGCAGATGTCCGCGGAGGTCCTCGGGTCGGCCAGGGCGCGCAGGTCGATCAGGCCGGCGTGGACGCCGTCCTCCACGTCGTGCACGCTGTACGCGACGTCGTCGGCCCAGTCCATCACCATTGCCTCGAAGGAGGGCCGGCCGAGCAGCGCCCCGGTGCGCAGCCAATCGAACACGGGCTCGTCATCGGCGTAGACGCCGAACTTGCCCCCGCCAGCCGGGCGCGGCCAGGGGTACTTCGTGGCGGCGTCCAGCGTGGCCCGGGTGAGGTTCAGGCCCACGGAGTGCTCACGGCCACAGCCATCCGGGTCGCCGAACCCCTTGGCCTCCAGCCGGGTGAGGATCCGCAGGGTCTGCGCGTTGCCCTCGAAGCCCCCGATATCGCGGCTCAGGTCGTTGAGCGCGGCCTCACCGTTGTGGCCGAACGGGGGATGGCCCAGATCGTGGGCCAGGCAGGCGGTTTCCACGAGGTCGGGGTCGCAGCCGAGCGCCGCACCGAGTTCGCGGCCGATCTGGGCCACCTCCAACGAGTGCGTCATCCGGGTCCGGGGGAAGTCGCCCTGGCCGGCGATCATCACCTGGGTCTTGGCCGCCAGCCGCCGCCACGCAGCGCAGTGCAGGACCCGGGCGCGGTCCCGGGCGAAGGCCGTGCGGCTCGGGCGCTTCGGGGGTTCGTCGACCCAGCGCGCCTCATCGTCGCGGGCGTATCCGGGTACGGGCACGACCACACCGTAGGAGTCCGGGGCAGCGCCTGCCACAGCGGGTCGTGCGGCGCTCAGGACGACTGGGCCGGTCGGTCCATCCAGACGGTCAGCAGGCCCGCGGACTCGCGGATCAGGTACTCGCTGGTCAGGGTGCTGCCCGGGCCCTCCAGCGTGGCTGACACGTGCGCCTCGAGCCCCAGGTCCTCGGCCAGCGCTCGTGTGCGTGCCGAATGGGCCGGATCGGTCACCAGGGTCACCGATTCCATTCCCTCGGCCTTGGCGATGGCGGCCACCGCCTCGAGTGAGCTGCGCGTGTTCTCGCCGTAGGGCAACGCGATCACCTGGCGGCGGCGCATCCCGTCGGCGACCAGCTCCTCCTTGCCGGTCTGGGCCTCGGAGGTGATGTCGCCGGGCTGGAAGCCGCCCACGGTGATCACCTGGTCGCTGACTCCGGCATCGACCAACTCGTGAGCGTGGGCCAGGCGGTTGGCCAGCACTGGGGAGGGTGCGCCCTGGTACTGGGCGGCGCCCAGTACGACGATCGCATCGGTCGGGGTCCGGTCATCGACCCGGGCCCAGCGGACCACATCAGCGAAGGCGCTGGCCGGGATGGCGATGGCGATCACAGCCACGGCGGCCACCAGGGCGACGAACCGGCGGCGCGCGCGCACCCGTCGGGAGCGCTGCGGACGGCTGGGACTCCACTGCAGGAGTACGGCCGGCGCTGTCATGCACAGAGTCTGTCACGTGCAGCGGGCGGGCTGGTGATGCGACATGTTCGCGGTGGGGTGAATCGTCGCCCGGGTTCGCCCGGATGCCTCCGGCGCGTGCCGCGGGGCACGTCCCGGGCGCCACGGCCGAGGCCTGCGTTGACGGCCCGGCTGCCTAGGATGCGCACCATGGCCGGTCGGGTGCGCGCAGAGGATGTCGCCCTCGTGCGCGAGCGGGTCCGGGTCGATGCGGTGATCGGTGAGGTGGTCACGCTGCGCTCCGCCGGAGCGGGGTCGCTGAAGGGCCTGTGCCCGTTCCACGACGAACGCTCGCCGAGCTTCCACGTCACGCCGGGGCGAGGGCTGTACTACTGCTTCGGCTGCGGCGAGGGCGGCGACGTCGTGGACTTCCTGATGAAGCACGACCACCTGACCTTCACCGAGGCCATCGAGAAGCTGGCCGACCGGGCGGGCGTGACGTTGCGCTACGAGGACGGTGGCGCCCCGCAACGGACCGGGCCGAACCGGCAGCGGCTGGTCGGAGCCAATCGGGCAGCTGCGGCCTACTTCGTGCGGGCGCTCGGCTCGCCAGAGGCCTCGGCGGGACGGGCGTTCCTGTCCGAGCGCGGCTTCGACGAGGCCGCCCGTGAGCACTTCGGCGTGGGCTTCGCGCCGCGGTCGTGGGACGGCTTGCTGGGGCATCTGCGCTCAGGCGGCTACTCGGACGCCGAGATCCTGGCCGCCGGGCTCGTCTCGCAGGGTCAGCGCGGTACCTACGACAGGTTCCGGGGTCGGTTGGTGTGGCCGATCCGCGACCCGTCCGGCGACGTGCTGGGGTTCGGTGCGCGCAAGCTGTTCGACGACGACGACGGGCCGAAGTACCTCAACACCCCCGAGACCACCCTGTACAAGAAGTCGCATGTGCTCTACGGGATCGACCTTGCCCGCCGGGACATCGGCAAGCTCAAGCAGGTGGTCATCGTGGAGGGCTACACCGACGTGATGGCTGCGCACCTGGCCGGTGTCACAACCGCCGTGGCCACGTGTGGGACCGCATTCGGCCCCGACCATGCCCAGCTGCTGCGCCGCTACCTGATGGACGACGACACGTTCGGCGGGGAAGTCGTGTTCACCTTCGACGGTGATGCGGCGGGCCAGAAGGCGGCGCTACGGGCCTTCGAGGGCGACCAGAGGTTCGTCGCGCAGACCTTCATCGCGGTCTCGCCCGAGGACATGGACCCCTGCGAGCTCCGGTTGGCGCGCGGGGATGCCGCCCTGCGTGAGCTGGTGGCGGCCCGGACGCCGCTGTTCGCATTCGCGATCCGCTCCGCGGTGGCCGGATTCGACCTCGCGACGGCCGAGGGTCGGGTGGCGGCGGTGCGCCGGGCGGCCCCGCTGGTGGCGCGGATCCGGGATGCGGCGCTGCGCCCGGAGTACACACGGCTGCTGTCGGGCTGGGTCGGTGTGCCCGAGGCAGAGGTGCGTACCGCGGTGAGTGCTGCGGCCCGGGCCAGGCCGACAGGGGGGCGTACTGGCTCAGGTGGCCGTTCCTCGGGCCGCGGGGATGCGCGCAGCGACGGACGCACGGGCGGCCCGGCCCGGACGGGCGGGCAGGCGCAGAGCGACCGTCCGGCTGAGACCTGGTCTGGGCCTCCCCCCGGCCACGACCCGAACACGGGCGCCGGTGCACGACACGACAGCGGCGCGGGCGGGGCCGGCTCGGCAGGTGCCGGTCCGCACGGAACTGGCGCGCCCGGGAGTGCGCCGCCCGGCACGAGCCCGGACGGCGCCGCGGACTCCGCTCGCACGACCGCGACCTTCCCGCGTCCCGACCCCCGTGCGCCCGGCCTGTTCGTGGAGCGGGAGTCGCTCAAGTGCGTCCTGCAGGTGCCCGAGCTCGTGGGTGACTGGTTCGATTCGGTCGGTGACGAATCGTTCCGGCACCCCCGGTACGCGCAGGTGGCCGAGGCGATCCTGGCCGCAGGCGGACCCGTCGGGCACTCCGGCGCCGAGGGCCGCGGGCAGGCATGGGTCGTGGCGGTGCTGGCGGCCTGCCCCGACGACGGGGTGCGTGACCTGACCCGGGAGCTGGCCGTCGAGCCCCTGATCACCGCGGGCGAGCCCACCACGCGGTACGCGACCTCCATCGTGGCACGGTTGCTCTCCGACGAGGCCGGTCGCCGGTCCGCGGACCTCAAGCGCACTCTCGGCCAGCTCGACCAGGCCGCCCAGTCCGAGCAGGCCTCGGCGATCCTGACCGACCTGATGGCCCTGGAGTCCTACCGGCGCGAGCTGGCCCGGGTGGGCCAGGAGGAGGGCTGATGCGTTGGCGCCGGCAGCTTGACGCCCGGGTCGTGGAACTGCTCGGGAGCGCCGAGGGGGAGCGGCTGCTTGCGTGGGGCGAACTCGTCGACGGTGCGGTCGTGGCCTGCACCGACCTGGCGATCCACATGCCCGTGCACGGGCGGGTGCCCTGGGACCTGGTGATCCGCGCCGCATGGAGCGACGAGTTCCTCGACATGGTGATCCAGTTCGAGCCGGGAGGGCCCAGCAAGCAGGTCCGGCTGCGGTTCGACGAGCCCGGGCAGGTGCCCGGCGTGGTCCGGGAACGCATCGAGTGGACTGTCGTGGCCTCCCAGCAGGTTGCGTTGACCCATGCGGACGGCCGGGGCGGGTCCGCCATGCTGAACGCCCGACGGTCCCCGACATCCGGGCAGGTGCGTTGGGCTGTGGTGTTCGATGCGGGACTCGATCGGGCTGATCCGGGCTGGCGGGCGGCCGCCGATGCGGCCCTGGCGGAACTGCGCGGGCAGCTCGGGGCATGAGCGCCGGCAGTTTGGGTGCCGGGCTGCAAGCGCC